>NZ_SOMN01000009.1 GCF_004564235.1 Cohnella luojiensis | reverse complement strand
CGTCTGTTCCTTAAACTCGTCACTGTACCTTTGTCTGATCTCTCCCATACCGGACACCTCTTCTTCTCTTTGTTGTATATTATCTGCATACTCTTATGAGGTGTCCACTTTTTATTCTAGCTGCAGAATTGCCGTTACGATTGGAGTTAGGCAAGCCGACGGAACGGTTAACGGCAGAAATTGCCGTTACGGTTGGAGTTAGGCAAGCCGGCGGAACGGTTAACGGCAGAAATTGCCGTTACGGTTGGTTAGGCAACCGGTGAGCCGGTCACCTCTAGAACGTTGGTAATACGGCATACGATGACCTAAGTTGGAACTCCCGCAAAGGCAAACGTCTAATTTTGTATCGGGTCGTTCACGAGACCTTCGTCTTGTTCGTTAAAGTTTCGAATATCCTCCACCCCAAAAGACCGTCAGGCCCTGACGGTTTTTCTTAGCGATGGATCTAAAATGTCTTTAAATAAAGGAACATGGCACTTCATGTCGAAAACACTGCATGAGCGAGCCGATTAAATATCTACCAACATTGGGAGTGCGGCTAACACCGGTACTCCTTTTTTTTGTTGAAGGAGGTCCTGGGCTGAAGTATTACCTCGGATATAACGGCAAACGTATTAATATCTTGCTATCTAAAGAGGAAGCAATGAAATTGTTATTTGAAACTAAGGGGGCAATTAAGGGGCTAAGCATCATGATTTATGACGACAACGATAAGTTCATCAGGCAGATACCGAAGAAGAAGGGGTAGCGGAAGATTTTCATTAGTTGATTATTGGGAGTGCATAGGAGGATTCCTCGTGAAGCATAATACTCGGTAAATACTGGAGGTGATTACATAATGGCAAACAATCGTGGAAATTCGAATCAACTCGTTGTCCCGCAAGCTCAAAAAGGCTTGGAACAATTGAAATTTGAGGTGTGTCAGGAGCTTGGTATCCAGATCCCTCAAGACGGTTATTACGGAAACATGATAACCAAGGATACCGGACGTATTGGCGGTAACATCACGCGTCATCTAGTCATGATTGCGGAGCAGCAGTTGGCAGGCCAAGCTGGCCAGTTCAATCGCTAGTATTGTAATAAAGGGCAGGAGCTCACCCCTCCTGCTCTTTTCTTCGGGAGGTCAACCATGCTTAAGTTTATATTGAAATGGATTATTAACGGAGCGGTCGTGGCATTAATGCTCGTCTATTTTGCCGATGTCCCTTTTATTGAAGCGACGATTACAGCAACGGCAATTACTGGTAATTGCCTATGTTGTTGGCGATCAAATTATCTTATGAGCATCGAACAACGCAATTGCAACCCTTGCTGATTTCGGTTTAGGTTTCCTCATTTTATGGGCTGCCTCTGACTCAATGAACTGGGATATTAACCTAGGTGAAATATTTACCATTTCAATATTATAGGCCGTTGCCGAATGGGTCGTTCACCGTTATATTCTAAAGCCTAAACTAAAGGTGCCGTCCGTTAGATGACATGATTCCGCGACCGCTGTTGCCCGTGACACTTGCTTATGTCATAATGCGTGGTACGAAGAAATGGGCAGCTTATCCTAAGGAGATGGGAGAATGACTAATGATGAGGGGAGTAGAAGATAGTGCTTCAAAAAACGGATATTATACTTAAGAGTCCCCTTTCATGGAAACTATTTTTTGGGCTAAAGCTCGTTTTTGGTTTAGCTATAGCAGGTATTTTTTATTTTGAAAATTCGATTACGATTTTTTGGGGTTTAAGCTTTGTTATCTTTTCAGTGGCAGCTTTCCTTATTGTTAATCTGTTTTACGCAAAAATAAAAAAGCGGAATTTGCTTTTTCACCTCCTCATCTTAGATTTTTTGGTGTCCGCATCTTATGGTTACCTATTTATCGGCGGGAAATTCCCCAATCACCTGTTTATCGGGATAACGGCTTTAGCCATTTTAATGTTTTTAAAGAATACCCGTATTCTCATTCTCGCTTGCATATTACTGCTGTTACTCTATGTTGTTACGATGGGCAGCATTGACTGGTATTTGTACAAACGACTTGATGAAACAGGCTATTTTATTGCCTGCTCGTTTATTGTGTTCGCATGCATCGTGAGTGCTTTAATTAATTTCTACCAAAGGGCGCGCAGGGATACATTGCAGCTATACGCACAATTGAAGCAGTCCCATGAGCAATTGCAGGAGTATGCGATCAAGGCGGAAGAGTGGGCTGCAACAAGGGAAAGAGTGCGAATTGCCCGAGAAATTCATGATACGGTTGGTCATAAGCTGACGGCATTGTTGGTCCAAATGCAAGTTGCACGCAAGTTAAGTGCGGTAGATCTAAAACGCAGCGAGCAATCCTATCTGGATTGCGAGGGATTAATCAGGTCTGCTTTGCAAGAGGTCCGACTGTCGGTAAGGGCTATTCGAGATGAACCTATTAAATCCACTTCTTTGAATGATAGTCTTGAAAGGCTGTCGGAGGAGTTTACTAAATTTGCAAAGGTTCAAACTGTTTTTAAAGCCGCTGGGATACCCGTCGCACTACCTAGCGATCTTCAATTGACCGCTTATCGAATCGTGCAGGAATCGCTTACGAATGCTCAGAAACATGGACATGCGAAAAAAGCTGCAATCTCGTTGTCTTATTCGGACACCGGCTTTTCTCTTTGCATAAGCAATGACGGAGAAATGCCTAACGATCTAAAGCCGGGGTTTGGGTTAATCAATTTAAAAGAGCGAGTGCGGGAGTGGAAAGGAGAGGTGCATTTTCGGATGGATCCAAAAATGGGCTTCGCTGTTGATGTAAACTTCCCATATTCCTTGACGGATACGGAGCGTGAAAAGAATTGAGGATTCTTATCGTCGACGATCAACGGATCTTGAGAGACGGGCTTGCGACAATCATCGGCATGGAACCTGGCATGGAAGTGGTTGGAACGGCAGTAGACGGGAGAGATGCCTATTCCAAAGTGGTTGAATCGCGACCCGATGTGGTGTTGATGGACATCCGAATGCCGGGAATGGATGGCGTCGAAGGATCCGAATTGATACTCAAGCATTTTCCGGAGACGAAGGTATTGATTCTAACCACTTTCGATGACGCGGAATTGATCATGCAAGTTTTGGAAAACGGCGTACATGGTTATTTATTGAAGGATATGCCTTCGGAGGCGATCATTAGCGCTATTCAGACGGTCTACAATGGAGGAACAGTGCTTCAACACGATATTACGGCGATGCTGCTAAAAGAGTTAAAAAAAATGTCTGAACAGAATCCGGAGAAGACGTACTCGTTAAGTCATCATGAACCGGAAGGATTGGGATTATTGACCGAACGTGAGAAAGAGGTACTGGCTTTATTGGGGCAAGGATTGAATAATAAAGAAATCGCAGGCTTGCTTTTTCTTACGGAAGGTACAGTGAAAAACCACGTTTCGAATCTGATAGCCAAGCTTGGAATGCGCGACAGAACGCAAGCTGCGGTATTTTCGGTTCGCCATCTCCTTTAATCACGAGGCATGACTTTTGGCATAAGGCATGAAATTTTTCATGCTTTAGCGGTCAAAAGTTGTGCCTTTTCTTTTGAAATACATGACTTCCCACAGGTTTGCATTCGTTCGCTTCTTGTTAAAATCCAAGTGTAAGCAAAAGGAGGTGCTCGAGGCGCGAACTGAAGTGGGTGACAACAAGAACGTCTTTATTTTTATGTATGGTGGTTTTGGCACGCTCCGTCGCGGTCGGATTTTCCATAGTTTATGAAGGTTGTTTGAGGAGTACAAACATTTAATTCTGGGGAAAATATAATTAATTTCAATTCGAGCATGATATAGAGATAAAGGAGCGATACAAATGGAAACAAATCTTTTCGACCAAATGGCCAACATCAGAAGACAAACGCTGGAAGTGATGGAGGGCGTGACGGAGGAGTTAGCGGATCGAATTCCTGACGGTTTCCGCAATAATATCCGTTGGCACCTTGGTCACGTTTATACCGCTACGGAATTCTTAGCGCTTTCGGGATTGAAACTTCCGATGATTCTCCCGGAAGGGTTTATTGAACGGTTTGCTTCCGGGACGTCGCCGCTGGACGATAAAGCCAAATCGGTCCCTCTTCCGACGTTATCGCAGTTGGGGAGCCTATTGAAGGAACAGACGGAGAGAATTCGCGAGGCGCTGCCGAGTAGCCGCTTAAACGAAAGCATCCCGGCCATTACGACGTCAACGGGACTCGATTTGCTTACTCCGGAGCAGGCGCTCCGTTATAACCTGTATCATGAAGGATTGCATTTCGCGATCATTCCGGTTTACAAAAAATTGTTATCCCGGTAACCAGGGAAAGTATAAGTATTGATGAAGTAACGAAGGAGGCATACTGGGATGAACTGGAAAGAAATCACAACACTTGAAGAGTGGAATGATATCTTTGCAAAATCGTCAGAACGCGGACAGGTTATTTTAAAACATAGTACGACATGCCCGGTAAGCGCCAACGCGATTCATGAATATGAAGATTACTTGAAGAGTACCCCGAATCAAGAGGTAGATTACACGCTTGTCAAAGTTATCGAATCCCGGCCAGTGTCAAACAAGATCACCGAGGATTTGAATGTCAAACACGAATCTCCGCAAATTATTTACATCAAGGATAAAGCTAAATACTGGACTGCCTCTCACTGGTCGGTTACGAAAGCGCATATGACAGCAGTACTAGACTAATTTTGAATCGGTAATAGCAGGATTAAGGCTATTACCGATTTTTTTGTACGCAATTAATAAGACTAACTGAAACTACATTGCTCAGAACGCAAGCTGCGGTATTTTCGGTTCGCCATCTCCTTTTTTAAAATCACGAGGGCATGACTTTTGGCATAAGGCATGAAATTTTTCATGCTTCAGCGGTCAAAAGTTGTGTCTTTTCTTTTGTAATACATGACTTCCCACAGATTTGCGCTCGTTCGGTTCTTGTTAAAATCCAAGTGTAAGGAAAAGGGATGGCTCATTCCCTAAAAGTATCCGCGGAGGTGTAAAGGTAATGAAATTGAAAAAGCGTAAATTTTATGCGTTATCCATTGCTCTACTAGTCATTGTTGCTTATTTCTTTTACGGTTCGCTTAATAAAGCGAAGATCGCCGAGGCTCAAAATGTTCTGACTAAGCTGAATGCAAACTCGAATGGGCCTTCTGACACCGCTATTTTCGCTGGCGGTTGCTTCTGGCATATGGAAGAGGCTTTCCAAGAGCTGAAAGGCGTCTCGAGCGTGTATACCGGCTATACGGATGGACATAAGGAAAATCCAACCTATGAAGAAGTTCTTTCTGAAACGACGGGACATCTTGAATCGGTCGAAGTTCATTATAATCCCAATGTGATTTCGTATGACGAACTGCTCCAGGTTTTCTGGCGTAACGTTAATCCTACCGATGCGGGAGGTCAATTCGGTGATCGTGGCCACTCCTATCAATCCGCTATTTTCTACGCCAACAACGAACAAAAAGAGTTGGCTGAAGCATCCGAAAAGGAATTGGAAGCATCCAAACGATTTGATAAACCGGTTGTAACCAAAATCGCTGCTGCATCGACGTTCTACAAAGCCGAGAATGAACATCAGGACTACTACAAAAAAAGTAAAATTAGCTACGAGATGAGTGAGCTCTTCTCCGGTCGCGATTCTTTCTTAGACAAGGCTTGGGGCAATGATCGGGAAGTTATAATTAGCGCAAAACAAGACTCCAATACAGAATATAACAAAGAGTTTAACAAAGAAGAAAAATTAAAAACACTAACTAAACTGCAGTATAACGTAACTCAGAAAGGCGTGGACGAGCAGCCGTTTAATAACGAATACTGGGATAACAAGGAAGAGGGTATCTACGTAGATATCGTTTCGGGTGAGCCGTTGTTTAGCTCGAAGGACAAATATGAGGCGGGTACAGGCTGGCCTAGTTTCACAAAACCTTTGGAGTCAAACAACGTTGTGCTTAAAGAAAGCGGTGGACTATTTTCTAGGGTTACAGCCAGAAGCAGTAATGCCGATTCCTACCTGGGCGACGTGTTCAATGACGGACCTGAACCAACGGGACTGCGATTCTGCATAAACTCTGCAGCCATGGAGTTTATTCCGAAAGCGGATCTCGAAACAAGAGGATATGGTGCTTATGTTTCGCAATTTAGCAATCAGAAATCTTAATCGGAGATACAGCTATGACAATTGAAATCTATCTATTGCTTATCGGTCTAATTGCTTATTTCATCTATCGTTGGTTCCCAAAGCGAAAGTGGCAAAGTCTAACGCTCTGAAGAGGGCAAGTGAAAACTCGAATACGCTTTCCGCTACAGCTATTTTTGCAGGCGGCTGCTTCTGGCACATGGAAGAGACTTTCCAGAAGCTTGACGGCGTCTCGAACGTGTATACAGGCTATACAGGTGGGTATAATGAAAATCCGACTTATGCACAAGTGGTTTCTAAACAGACGGACCATCTTGAATCGGTCGAAGTTCATTATAACCCGAATGTGATTAGGTATGACGAGTTGCTCCGGATATTCTGGCGAAACGTTGACCCCACGGATGCGGGCGGTCAATTCGGCGATCGCGGCAGCGAATATCTATCCGCCATCTATTACAGCAATGAACAAATAGAGCTAGCCGAAGCATCCTCTGGTCGCAATTCTTACTTGAATAAAATTTGGAGGTTAGACAAATGACGAATAACTCAAATACAGCAAACAACGGAAACTTTAACAAAGAAGAAAAGCTCAAATCGCTGACTAAAGTCCAGTATAACGTAACGCAGCATGGCATAGATGAGCAGCCGTTTAATAACGAATATTGGAATAACGAAAAAGAGGGCATTTACGTCGATATTGTTTCGGGCGAGCCGTTGTTTAGCTCGAAGGACAAATACGATGCATGTACAGGCTGGCCTAGTTTTACAAAGCCTTTGGAAGAGGAAAACGTTGTGACGAAACGCAAAGGATCCTTTTCCGGGTCCGAAGTCAGAAGCCGGAATGCGGATTCCTTCCTGGGCGATGTGTTCAATGACGGACCTGGGCCAACGGGACAACGATTCTGTATGAACTCTGCAGCCATGGAGTTTATTCCGAAAGAAGATCTTGAGAAAAGAGGATATGGCGAATATGCCGTGCAATTTAACGAGCAGAAGTTATAGACTATAAATAAATTTTAAGGGAGGATTGATAAAATGAGAACTGAATCCGATAACGCTATTTTTGCTGGCGGCTGCTTCTGGCATATGGGAGATACTTTCGAGAAGCTTGACGGCGTCTCGAGTGTTTATACCGGTTATACGGATGGACATCATAAAAATCCGACTTATCATGAAGTCAGTTCCGGAACCACGGGTCATCTCGAGTCCGTGGAAGTTCATTTTGACCCTAATGTGATTTCATATGACGAGTTGCTTCAAGTTTTCTGGCGAAACATTGATCCTACGGAAGGTGACGGTCCATTCGGTGATCGTAGAAACCCCTATCAACCCGCCATCTTTTATACAAGCAATGAACAAAAAGAGTTGGCTGAAGCCTCCAAAAAGGAAATGGAAGCCTCCAAGCGGTTCGATAAACCGATTGCAACGAAGATCGGTGCTGCAACAACGTTTTACAAAGCCGAGGACGAACATCAGGGCTATTACAAAAAAAAACGCTGTGCAATAAGATGATTGAGTTCTTCTCGGGGAGGGATCGCGAAGTGAAAAATAACTCAATTCAAGGCTTCAATGGAGTTTTTAACAAAAAAGAAAAGCTGAAGGCGCTGACCAAACTCCAGTATAACGTAACTCAGAATGGCGCGGACGAGCCTCCGTTTAATAACGAATACTGGGATAATGAAGAAGAGGGTATCTACGTAGATATTGTATCGGGTGAGCCGTTGTTTAGCTCGAAGGATAAATATGATGCCCGAACAGGCTGGCCTAGTTTTACAAAGCCTCTAGATTCAAACAGCGTTGTCCTTAAACGCAAATTCTTTTTTGGGTCTCAAGTCAGAAGCCGGAATGCGGATTCCTTCCTGGGCGATGTGTTCAATGACGGACCTGGGCCAACGGGACAACGCTTCTGTATGAACTCTGCAGCCATGGAGTTTATTCCGAAAGCCGATCTTGAAAAAAGAGGATATGGCGCTTATGCCGCGCAATTTAACGAATAGAAGCTTTGAAAATGATCTATCAAAAACAGCAGTTCTATATTGGACTGCTGTTTTTTGATTGTCGACAGCATAAGGAGACAAGAATGAAACCACTATCTAAACTCATCAAACCATTATTGCTGATCTCAGTCGTCTTAGGCTTATTATGGTTCAATCACAGCGTTTTGCATCTCAGTCCCCAGGGCATAAGGACTTGGATTCTAACGTTCGGATGGGCTGCGCCGGTACTGTTCATTCTCATTTATACCGTTCGGCCTTTGATTTTATTTCCCGCGTCCGTTCTATCATTAACGGGCGGATTGGCTTTCGGTCCGGTCTGGGGAACGGTGTATACGATCGTCGGTGCGACGATTGGCGCGGTGTTGTCTTTTTGGTTAGCGCGATTTTTGGGTAATAGATTGGTTTCCGCAAGGTCGAAGGAGAAATGGGGCAAGCTTGAAAAGAATATGCAGCAGAAAGGCTTTATCTATATTCTGCTTTTGCGGCTGATTCCGATATTCCCGTTTGATCTGATCAGTTACGGGGCCGGCGTGGCCAAAGTGAATTTTTGGGCTTTTTTATTCGGTACGCTTCTGGGAATCATTCCGGGTACGTTTGCTTATAATTTTCTGGGTTCAAGTTTTCTACAGGGAAATACGTCATACCTTATCATTGCCGCGATTGTATTCGTACTTGTGACATTGGTTCCGCTTATTCTCAAGAAACGAGTCGCTAATAAATCATAAAGTGGAGGAGCGCATACATTGAAAAGCTACGATCTCATTGTCATTGGCGGTGGATCCGGGGGGCTAACCGTAGCGGCAGGCGCAGTGGGCTTTGGGGTAAAGGTGGCATTGATTGAAAAAGAACCTGAACCGGGAGGCGACTGCTTGCATATAGGGTGCGTACCTTCCAAAGCGTTGATTGCCGCGGCTAAGGAGCTCCATACGGCCAAGAAAGCTGCGGAAGCCTATGGATTGGAATTGAAGGGCGAAGCCAATTACCTCGAGGCTTACCGAAGAGTACAAGCTGCCAAAGCTGCGATTCAACCTCATGATAGCGCTGAACGGTTTCGGAGCATGGGCGTGGATGTATTTCAGGGACACGGTCAATTCCGGGATAAGCATCATATCGAGATTAAGGGCGGCGAAGTGCTTTATGGCAAGCGCATAGTTATTGCTACTGGTTCCAGAGCGGCTATTCCGCCTATTGATGGTTTGCAAGACGTAGATTTTCTGACCAATGAAAGCGTCTTTGATATAAAAGCATTGCCCGAAAGCCTTGTGATCATTGGAGCTGGGCCGGTCGGTTTGGAATTGGCTCAAGCTTTCGCCCGACTGGGTTCTAAAGTGACTGTACTCGAGAGAGGATCGCAAATATTAAACAAAGAAGACGCGGAACTCGTTCCATATGCACAGGCTGCGCTGGAAAAAGAAATGTCCTTCGTGTTCAAAGCAAGCGTAAAAAAGGTTGAACCCATGCCTGATGGGAGAAAGCGGTTATGGATCGAGCGTGACGGGGAAAAGCTCCAATTGGAGACGCATGCCATATTGATTGCCGCCGGCCGAAGGCCGAACACCGATCGCCTTGGACTTTTAACCATCGGCATTCAAATGGACGGAGACCATATTGCGGTAAAAAAAACATTGCAGACAAGCATTCCTCACATTTACGCAGTCGGAGACGTGATCAAGCCTTATCCGTTCACGCATGCTGCAGGAATGGAAGGGAAGATCGTCGTAGGAAACGCCGTGTTCGGCCTGAAACGAAAAGTCAGCTACGATCATGTTCCTTGGGTAATCTATACGGATCCGGAAATCTTTCATTTGGGAATAACGGAGGAAGAAGCTCGCAAGCATGTCGGGGATGAAGTCCGGATTTACAAAGTAACCTTAGATCATGTGGATCGATTTATAACGGATCGGAATACGGAAGGCATCGTTAAGGTGATTACGGATCGTAAAGGGAGAATCTTAGGCGCTCATGCTGCCGGGAATGGAGCGGGGGATTGGATGCAGCAAGCCGTTTTTATGAAACGATTCGGCCACAAGCTTCCCGCCATATCGCATGTGGTGCATCCGTACCCTGCCCGCTCCGAAGCGTTATTGAAAACAGCCGATCAATATTGGCGCGATAAGTTGTTTCAAGGCGGTATCGCGGGGCGGATCATGAAGGCATATGTAAAATGGTTTCGATAAAAAGGAGAATGGGCTTTGCCTAGAAGATTACTGCTTGTAGGCGGTGGGCATGTACACCTGCATATATTAAAGAAGCTGCAGCAGCATCCGATACCGAATGTGGAAGTGAACTTGCTGTCGCCTTTCCCCATTCAGTATTATTCGGGTATGCTTTCAGGATTTGTGGAAGGGCTCTATGCAGAAGAACAAATTGGAGTCAATCTTCGTAAGCTTTGCGAGGCAGCAGGAGTTTCGTTTATCGAAGATCGCGTTGCGTCTCTCGATGCTGTCAGCCAAACGGTAATCACGGAGCGGACACGGCGAATGCTGAAATATGACGCGGTGTCTTTTAATATCGGATCGGAAGTGGCCGCAACCGATATACCCGGCGTAAAAATGTTCGGTATCCGGGTCAAGCCGATGGAGTTGTTTATTCAATTTATCAATCAGCTTGATTTCTCGGAACGGATTCTCGTCGTTGGAGGAGGAGCATCGGGAATCGAACTTGCTTTGTCGCTGCGGGCTAGACAACGCCAACAACCCGGGTTGGAGATGAGTCCCGATCGCATAACCATTGTCACCTCCGGAGCACTGATGGGAGTAAGTAATAGCTGGATCGAGAGTAAGCTAATGCATATTTTATCCCGTAAGGGGTTAACATTTTATACGAACAAAGCTGTAATGAAAGTACACGAAAACCATGTGATATTAAATTCCGGCGTTACCCTATCCTTCGATCGATTATTATGGTTGACGGGGCCTAAGGCCCCGGATTTGTTCGGTAAATCGGGGTTAAAAGTAAGGGATCAAGGTTATCTCCTTGTCAATCCGACCTTGCAATCTGTTGACTTTCCCAATATTTTCGGTGCCGGAGATTGTGTGGCTATTGACGCTTACGCACCATTGCCGAAATCTGGCGTTTATGCTGTAAAGGAAGCACCCGTATTATGGGCAAATTTGCTTCATTATTTCAATGGACAGAGGTTGGTAAATTACCATCCGCATACCCCTTCCTTATCTCTTCTTTCGACAGGCAACCGTGAGGCGTTCTTGATATATGGAAAAGTTATCTTTCATAGTAAATGGTTCTGGAAGCTTAAAAATAAGATCGATTCCCGATTTATGAGGAATTATCAATGAAGGACAATCGCAATTTCGTAAATAACAGTGGAAAGCAAATCATTGTTAAAAATATATTTTATGATAAGGAGAGTTGTACAATGTCAGTTAATAAAGAATTAGATCAAGTAAAGGAATCATTTGTCGCCTCTATGCCTGATGAGGCTCAAGTGGAATTTCAGTTCATTAAGGAGCAGATAGAGTCGGGTATCGAGTTCGGTTTGAAGGAAGGGGGCAAAGCCCCGAATTTTACGCTAGCTAATCCGCTTGGCGAGCAAGTGAATCTGTATGACGAGCTTGCAAAGGGTCCGGTTGTCCTGACCTTCTACCGTGGAAGCTGGTGTCCTTTCTGCAATGTTATGCTTAACGCATACCAGAAGTTGCTGCCGGAGATTGATAAGCTCGGTGGCCAACTGATTGCCGTCACTCCGCAAAGCCCAGACAACTCGCTGTCTCATAAAGAGAAGGAAGACCTAACCTTCGAGGTGTTGAGCGATCCGAACGGAAGCGTCACCGAGAGCTTCAAACTTTTGTATGAAGTACCCGAATATATGCAGAGCATCTCCAAAGATTCGTTCAATCTGGATCTCACCGAGTTCAATAAAACCGATCGTTGGATTCTTCCGGTTCCAGGAACATTTATCATTGACAAGGAAGGAATTATCCGTCGCGCGCATGTCGATCCGGACTTTATGAAACGGATGGAATCTCAGGAAATCCTCGATGAATTGAAGAAGCTCTGAGAGTAGTATTAAGAAAGACCCCATGTAATAGGATCACCTTCTTCCTTGACTGTTAAGGTGGAGGGTGATTTGCTTTTTTATTGCAATGAAAAAATCACGACTCCTGGGTGGCGGCCGATCTCAATCAAGCCGGTAATGGTTCGAAAAGCAAGAGGAGGGGCGAGCGGCTTAATCGATCGTTTTTTCGAATCTATGGAATAAGAACTACATTTCGGATGGAACCTAAGGGAAGGATTTCAAGAATATCACTAAAAAACTTTCCGAAGGAGCGTTACTACTTATGAGCAGCAGATTCTGTTCTCGTTTGGCAATGATTTTGGTCCTGTCATTAGGATTGACGGCCTGCGCTACTAATGCCAATGTTAATGGCAGGAATTCGCAAGTTAATCCCCAAGCAAATCCCCCCCAAGCAAATCCTCCCCAAACAATTGAGCAACAGGAGGTAACGAAGCAACCTACAGACAAGAAAGCCATTCGTCCGTTTCGTGTGAATGTTCCGGAAGAGGAACTTACCGAATTGCGCAGGCGCATAGAAGCGACAAAATGGCCTGAGAAGGAGACGGTCTCGGATAAATCGCAGGGTGTGCAGCTTGCAACGATTCAGAAACTCGCCCAATATTGGTTGACAGAGTACGACTGGCGCAAGATCGAGGCGAAGATGAACTCTTATCCGCAGTTTATCACCGAGATCGATGGTCTGGACATTCACTTCATGCACGTTCGCTCGAAGCACAAAGGTGCTTTGCCGATCATCATCACGCACGGATGGCCCGGCTCGATCATCGAGCAGATGAAGATTATCGACCCGCTTACCAATCCAACGAAATATGGCGGGAAGGCATCGGACGCATTCGATGTGGTGATTCCGTCGATACCCGGTTTCGGATATTCAGGCAAGCCGACCACGACCGGCTGGGACCCCGTCCGCATGGCACGTGCCTGGGCTGTGTTAATGAAGCGCCTTGGATACAAGAAGTATGTGGCGCAGGGCGGCGACTGGGGTTCGCTTGTCACGGATTTGATGGGAAAGCAGGAGCCTCCGGGATTACTCGCCATTCACTCTAACCTGCCTGCCGTGGTTCCACCCGAAGTGATTAAGGCGATCAAGGCCGGCAGCCCGCAACCGGATCTCTCGGAAGAAGAGAAGACCGCTGTCGCGGGAATTGGATTCACTTTCAAATATCTCGACTATGCACACATAATGGGGTCTCGTCCGCAGACGCTTACCGGTCTGGCCGATTCGCCTGTCGGTTTGGCAGCCTTTATGCTTGACCATGACCCGAAGAGTCTGGCTCTGATCTCGAGAGCGTTTGACGGACAAAAAGAAGGCCTTACGCGTGACGATGTTTTGGACAATATCACGCTCTTCTGGCTGACGAACACGGCGATTTCTTCGGCGCGTATCTACTGGGAGAACAAGACCCCCTTTTTTCTTCCGGTGGGCGTCAAAATCCCGGCTGCCGTGAGCGTCTTCCCTGACGAGCTCTTTCAAGCCCCGAAGAGTTGGGCAAAGAAGGCGTACCCCAATCTTATCTACTACAACAAGCTCAAAAAAGGCGGGCATTTCGCGGCGTGGGAACAGCCAATGTTATTCGTTAAAGAACTCCGCGCCGCATTCAAGTCGGTACGCTAATTGCAAAACCTGTTAGGCGGCCTTAGTCCTGAATTCCATGGGACTGAGGCCGTCTTCTGCTCTTCAAACGTGCTGTATGTATGAGTTCTTATCGGTATGCTTCTCGGCTGTTACGTACGGAAATGTATAATATCCACTTGAAGTGAGACAATGAACTGAGAAATTGAAATTGGGAAAAGAGTGATTGGAAATGAAATCAGTCCCTCGGTTATGGAAGGAGCTGAGTGAATCATCGGATTTCGTTTTCTACGAACATCAGACGAACTCTGAGCCTTTTTTCATCGGCTATTTTAAATCTCTCACGGAGCCAACAGTGTTGCAACAGCATATCCTGAGCTGCCTGAGCAACGATTCGGATCTATCTTTGGATGATCTGTACCATTCGATCCCGGTTGCGGAGAAAGAAATATCCTCCGATGGGGACCTTATTCAAAACAAAATTTTGCGGGGAAATGTCGCTATTCAATATGGCCAGCAAAGCCATCATTGTATTTTGGTCAATGCCGCCGCATCCAAGGGTCGGAACGTAACGATACCCGAAATCGAATTCACCGTGGAAGGACCGAAAGAAGCCTTTGTTGAATCATTGGACATCAATCTTAACTTGATCCGTAAGCGAATTCCCTCTCCTGAGTTGCGTATAAAAGAGCTCACTGCGGGGAGTGTATCCAAGTCGAAAGTTGCGATTTGTTACATAGATAGAATAGCGAACGAACAATATGTAGATACATGCATTCAGCGCATTGAGGATGTGCAATTTGATCAAATTACGAATATGACCATTCTTCAACAAATGATCGAAGATAATTCCAACTCCATCTTTCCACAGACGATCGGGACCGAAAGGCCGGATTACGTTGCTTGGGCCGTATCGTCGGGGCAAATTTGCGTTTTGATGGACGGATCCCCGATTGCGATTTTTGCGCCGGTCAACCTGGGGCAATTTTTCATTTCTTTTGAAGATTATTATTTGCCATGGATCATCGGCTCGATAGTGCGGCTGATTCGCATGTTTTCCGTGCTGTTTTCCGTCTTTGCCACACCCTTATATGTTGCCGTTATGACCTATCACGGTCAGGGCATTTCCAATGTTTTTTTGTCCACGATCGTTTCTTCGAGGATCAATGTACCGTTTCCTCCTGTCGTGGAAGTGCTCATTATGGAGCTTGTTATTGAACTGTTACGGGAAGCGGGCGCCAGATTGCCTACAAAAATCGGACAAACCATCGGAATTGTTGGAGGTATTGTGCTCGGTACGGCCGCCGTTGAAGCCGCGCTTACCAGCAACTTTTTATTGATCATTGTGGCGTTATCGGCGTTGGCTTCTTTCACTACACCCATTTTTCGAATGAGCGCTACCATACGACTTCTTCGTTTTCCATTTATCTTCGCAGCGCAATTATGGGGGTTATTGGGTATTTTCATCTGCACCTTTGCCGTGGTTGCACATCTGTTGCGATTAACGTCTCTCGGGATGCCTTACCTAGTTCCCTTTTATCCTTATCGCTCTGCCGACTTATATGATACTGTAATTCGTCCTCCATATTCCAAATTTCATCATCGATTTAACTTTTTCAGATCTCCAAAACCCGTAAGATTCGACAGGAAAAACGCAAACCTAAAAAGAGACATAGACGAATGAATCAGCTTTGGGGGGTGATACAAAGATGAAGTCAACGGAACATCCGCGGTTTACCATATCGCCTTATCTGGTTTTCGTATTGATTCATTCGATGCAGTTCGGACCCGAGTATCTCACCATGGCGAACAAGCCGATTCAATTGGCCGGCCAAGATGCTTGGATCTCTGTCATCCTTTGCGGGATCAGCTTTCACATCGTCATTTGGATGATGTATCGAATTCTCAACCGAAATGAGACGGATCTTATCCATATTCATCAACAATTTTTTGGAAAATGGGCGGGCGGGGGTCTTAACTTTATCTTTATTGTTTACTTCCTAACCGTTGCAAGTTTTCAAACACGGCTATTTATCGAAATTATACAAGTATGGTTATTTCCTGATCTTGAAACATGGGCGTTGGCATTGGTTTTACTGCTGCTTGTTTATTACATCGTTGCAGGAGGTTTTCGAGTTATCGTGGGCATTTGTATGTTTAGCTTGGTACGACATCTTCTCATATTATCCTTGTTTTTTACAGCAGGTTCTTTTCATTTTAACAATTTGTCACCCATTATGGATCATTCGCTGATTGATATTATTCAAGCAGGTAAGGAGTTGACATTTCCCTATTTAGGCGTGGAGATGCTCTTATTCTGCTACACTTTTATCAAAACACCAAGAAAGTCACAAAAATGGGCTCACTTAGGAAACTTTGTTACAACATTATCTTATCTAATCGTTACTTTCTTTTCATTGTTATTGTTCAAACCCGAACAACTATCAAAAGAAATATGGCCGCAATTAACCAAATATAAATTTGTTCAATTTCCTTTTATTGAACGATTTGAATTTGTCGGCGCTTCTTCACAGATCCTATGGGCTATTCCTATCATTTGCTTTTGTCTTTGGGCTTCAAGCCGAATGTTTAAATTCATGTTCACTGTGAAACAATTGACAGTCCTACCGATATTATTAATTCTGGTCTTTACCGCCGTATGTCTGATTCCAGGTCGTAATCTTATTGAAGTTGTTGAAACCATGTTATCCAAAATCGGATTTTACATTATTTTTGCGTATATCCCATTTGTGTATATCGTCGACATCGTCAGAATGAAAGTGAGAAGAACGATATGAACCGGTTATTTTTCTCACTATTGGTCGCCTTTTTCCTGTTAACGGGGTGCGTAAAGCAACAAATTTTGGAAAGAGTTACCCTATTTATTGTCTGCGCCTACGATGATGCACCAAACGATCAAATCGAATTTACGTTGGCGGCGCCCAAGTTTCAAGCCGGTAAACCCGGTTCCGTTTCAGATATATTGCTCTCAAAGGTTGGCCACACAAGCATGAATATCCTAGAATTAATGAGCATGCGATTAAACCGGCCCATTAATTCAGGAAGAGTTTCGGTGATTTTATTTGGAAAAGACTTAGCGGCAAAAGGGTTGACAAAGGAATTGGAAGCGGGTTTGCGTGACGCTCAATCTTCGCGAAGGAAATATTTGGCCATTGTCGATGGAAAAGCAAAGGAGATGCTGCAAGCGAATTTCAGTTCAGATGAGGAAAAAGGGATGTTTTTGCTCAATTTACTCGATACGAACGTACGGACCGGGCTTGTTCCCAGACAAAATTTTCACGAGTTCGAGTATTCCTATTTGGGCAAAGGAATGGACCCTTTTTTGCCTCTCCTTAAATTGCAGAATGATCAAGTTCAGATTTCCGGTTTAGCTTTATTCAAGGATGACAAATATGTAATGTCACTGAACGAAAAGCAGATGCGGCTCATGAAACTGCTTTTGGAAAATGTGAAGCACGGTACTCTTGAAGTAAAGCTGGACGATGCTTACGTTGCAATGGAAATTGTCGGTTCAAAAGTGCATTATCTAGTCAGGAAAGATACGGAAAGTCCAAAAGTGACGATAAACCTTATCGTAAACGGTCAAATAATTGATTCAATGGGGGTTCACTTTCCAGAGCAAGAGAAGCAGAGAATAAAAGACCGTTTTGAAAGTGATCTTACCGCAACTGGGATGGATCTCATTCAATTGTTTAAAAATGAAGGGATCGACCCGCTCGGATTAGGGGATTTCGTTAGGAGTAAAACGCGAAATTGGAACGAAGAGGAATGGAAAAAACAATATCGAACTTTGAACGTTAGTTTGAATGTAAAGGTGAATCTTACGGAAATGGGAATCAGGAAATAAAGGATGGAAAAGACGAAATGTTTGATTACCGTGTGCTTTATAAGCGGTATCATTCGCTGCTTTTCTCCATCGCTTACCAGATGCTCGGAGGGCCGTTTCAGCTTTATGGTGATGTATGACGGTAAACCGTCTGCAGTTTACGCCGGCTTTAACACCTGACGGTTCGGCGATTTCACGTGTGTATCGAAGCGTATTAACAAAATGTGGGCGCACGATATCCCGGTCAAACTGATCTGGGGCGAAACCGACCCTTATCTCAAACTCGAATTGCCGCTCTGGCTGGAAATTTGGCTTTTGTCAAAGTTATCGAATCCCGTCCGGTGTCCAACAAGATTGCTGAGGATTTGAATGTCAAACACGAATCCCCGCAAATGATTTATATGAAGGATAAAGCCAAATTCTGGACTGCCTCCCACTGGTCGGTTACGAAAGCGCATATGACAGCAGTACTATAGACTAATTTTTGAATCGGTATCAAAAACAGCAGTTCTAAATTGGACTGCTGTTTTTTTGATATTCACTTCGGTTAAGATATTCATTTATGCTAATATCTAGATGAAAGCGGAGTGATTGAAATTATTTCAAAACATTTTATTTCCCGCGTCAGTTCTTTCATTAACGGGCGGATTGGCTTTCGGTCCCGTCTGGGAACGGTGTATATGATCATCGGTACCCCTGTGCTGGAAGCTTAAGAATAAGATCGACACCGGATTTATGAGGAAATATCAAAGCGTGACAAAAACCTAATCATCTGGAGAGTTGTTATGAGAAAAAAACGTTCTGTTAAGGTTATTCTCTTTTTATGCCTTGTTAGCTTGATCATAGCCGCCTGCTCCGGTAAAGATTCCGCTGATAAAGGAAAGGCTGCTGGCGATGCTCTTCTTTCGGGCAGTTGGGATCAAGCACTGGCCGAAGCAAAAGGACAAACCGTGAATTGGTACATGTGGGGCGGAAGCGATGCGATCAATGAATTTGTAGACCGGAAATATGGTTCCGTATTGAAGGATAAGTATGGAATCACATTGCACCGCGTGCCGCTTAGTGATACCGCGGAAGCGGTGAATAAGGTGCTGAACGAGAAGCAGGCAGGCAAAAACAAAGACGGCAGCGTGGATCTAATTTGGATAAACGGCGAAAACTTCGCCACCTTGAAGCAAGCAGACGCTTTGTTTGGCCCATTCGCAACCAAGCTTCCGAATGCAAAATACGTCGATTATTCGAATCCTGCCGTCGGAAAGGACTTCGGCCTGGACACGGAAGGATACGAATCGGTCTGGGGAAGCGCGCAATTTCAATTCGTGTATGATTCCGAACGGATGAAGCCGAGCGAACTGCCCCATAACTATAAAGAATTGAAGTCGTGGGCGGAAAAACATCCCGGACGATTCACCTACAATGCGCCGCCTGACTTTACGGGCACTCGCTTTGTGAAGCAATTGTTCTACGAGTTGAGCGGAGGGCATCAGAAGTGGTCAAAACCGTTCGTTCAACAAGAATTCGATGCCGAAGCAACGAAAGTTTGGGATTATCTAAACGAGGTAAAGCCGTCATTATGGCGAAAAGGGGAAACGTATCCCAAAACGATCGCTGAACTCGCCGCGCTTTTCAATAACAACGAAGTGGATTTTGCCTTCACGCAGGATATCGGAGGCATCGCAACGGATATCGGAAAAGGGAAATTGCCCAAGACGGCACGCCCATACGTCTTCGATACAGGAACTATCGGCGATTATCATTATGTCGCGATTCCATACAATGCCGCGCACAAGGCCGCAGCCATGGTAGTGGCCAATCTGATTCTAGATCCGAAACTGCAGTTCGAGAAAGCGGACCCGGCAAAAGGCTGGGGAGACGGCATCGGGATCGATCCTTCGAAATTGGAGGGAGCAAACAAAAAGCTGTACAATGAGCTTAAAGCCAAAAGCGGCGAGACGGCCGTACAAGCAGACGTGCTTTTGAAGCATAAGCTCCCTGATCTGCCGGCTGCATATACGCCGGCTTTGGAAGAAGGCTGGAAGAACCTTGTTTTATTCCAAAAGTAAACCCATCAGACTGATGATTTTAAGCGGTATGCTCGTTCCTTCCCTTTTATTTGTGGCGGGAACGTTCTTTGCCGGAATATTCATTAGCGGGGTGCAAAGCTTGGATTACTTCCCGCTAATCGGAAAAACAACCTTATCGTTTCGTGTATACATAGAGCTATTTCATTCCGCCATATTTTATCGTTCGCTCTTTTTTTCATTGGGGATATCACTGGCTGCGACGTTTATTTCGGCTTTGATTGCCGTTATATTGGCACTCTGGCTTCGCCGGTATGTAAGGCATGGCCGATGGCTGCATTTCTTGCTGCAGTTCAATCTGCCGGTCCCGCATGTTGTAGGCGCAATTGCCATATTGTTGCTCTTTGGGCAAAGCGGCTTGATCTCCCGGCTGACTTACTGGGCAGGTATGATTCAGCAGCCCTCGCAGTTTCCGGTATTGGTTACAGATCAGAATGGCATAGGAATCGTGCTGGAATATGTGTGGAAGGAAGTTCCGTTTATTGCGGTGTCCGTGCTTAGCATTCTAAAGTCCTGGGTCGTTCCCTACGAGAAGCAGCTGCAGCTGCTCGGGGCGAATGCATGGCAAAGGTGGAAGCTCGTTACTTTTCCTTTTATGTTGCCTTCATTACTGTCCTCTTCGATAATCGTGTTTGCGTATACATTCGGATCGTTTGAAGTTCCTTATGTCTTGGGCTCCATTAGCAAACCGACACTGCCGATCCTGGCTTATCAAGCCTATCTCAATCCGAATCTTACTTACCGGTCGGAGGCTATGGCCATTAATATCGTGATTACGATAATCAGCATGTTTCTTGTCATTTTCTATATGAAATGGGGGGAAGGCTATGCGGAGAAACGGCGTTAATCACGGTAAAAGTTACGCTTTTTTGCATGCTATCATGATCTCGCTGTTTTTTCTCCCGTTTATCCCTCTCCTGGCTTGGTCATTCGCGCAGCAATGGAGATTTCCCGATCTGGTTCCAACCGTATCGGAGCGTGCTTGGCTTTATGTATTTTCAACGCACTCGCAAGTGAAGGATGCGATTTTTAATAGCTTGGGATTGGCTGCCGTTACTAGCTTGCTATCTCAAGTAGTCGCGTATCCAGCAGCTCGTGCTTTGGGACTTTATGTGAAGAGATGGAACAAAACGATTCGGTTACTGCTCATAGCTCCCATATTGATTCCCGGCATTTCCATTGCGATAGGCGTGCATGTCTTGTTCCTTCATTCGGGATTATCCGATCAATGGCTTGGGGTGCTGTTGTCACACTTGATTCCGGCTATTCCGTATTCGATATATTTGTTATACGGATTTTATGCCGGATACGACATCGGGTATGAAAAGCAGTTTCGTTTGCTTGGGGCGGGCAGACTGCAAACGTTCCGACTGGTCGAGTTGCCGCTTCTGCGTTCGGTTTTGTCGCTTAGCATTTTATTTAGTTTTTTGATTTCCTGGAGCCAATATTTGTTTACCGTTTTCATTGGCGGCGGCAATCTGATTACGCTTCCGATGCTGCTTTTCAGTACGTTATCCAGCGGCGACTACTCGCTCATGGGTGCGTTATGCATGGTGTTTGTCTTACCCGCGCTTATCATCGTCATTTTTAGCTCTATCGGAGTGAAGAAGGATCTCTTCGAAGAAAAGGAGGCGAGTCGTGTTGACCCGATTGTCTGAGCCATTTTTGCAAGTAACGGATTTGACATACCAATACGCTCCTGCGAAATCCTTTTCCCTGGGAAAGCAGTCTTTTACGCTTGAGAAGGGCAAATTGCTTGTCATACTCGGACCGTCAGGCAGCGGTAAATCAACGCTGCTACAGCTTATTGCGGGATTATTGAGACCAAACGAGGGGGAAATCATAATGGGAGGAAAACCGATCCATCATCTTCCTCCCGAGAAAAGGAATTTGTCCATGATTTTCCAAAAAACTTACTTGCTTCCTTTTCTCACGGTAGGAGCGAATGTGGAGATCGGACTTAAGCTTAAGGGGATGCCTTCTCATAAACGAAGAGTTAGATCGGAAGAAATCTTGAATCAAGTCGGTTTGACGGGATTCTATCAACGTCCGCTTTCTTCCCTATCTGGCGGACAAGAACAGCGTGTGGCGCTGGCAAGATCTCTTGTCATTGAACCGCAGCTTCTGCTGCTGGACGAGCCTTTCAGTCAACTGGATCCTTTGCTTCGCAGACAAATGGGCAGCTGGATCAGCGATATAAAGCGAATGTGGGAGATTCCGATGATCATGGTCACACATGACAGGGAGGAAGCTCTGGCACTTGGCGACCAGTTTTTAATACTCCGGGATGGTGCTGAACAGCAGTCGGGAACGCTTGATAACATCTATTACGAGCCTGCCAACCGCTGGACGGCGGACTTCATGGGAATCGACAATGTTTTAGATGGAATCAAGAAGGGAACCCGTGTAACAACTTTTCTAGGTGATTTAAAGGTCCATCCTCATTGTATAAGAGTTCCTGATGGTCCGGTTCGTATCGTTCTTCGATCGGAGTGGCTCCAACTGGATTTTACGTCATCTATAAAAGCAACGATAGAGGGCTGCTCTTTTCGCGGTGAATATACGGAAGTGAAGGCGAATGTAAACGGGGAATCAGTCGTAATCAAGCAGCTTGGCTTATCGAATTATGAACGAGGAATGGAAACGGGAGTCCGCCTGGCAACCTCGAATGTCTGGTGTCTTCCGAAGGAGGTGATGTAACAAGTGCTGGATTCTTATGCGCGTCACACCATCCAACCGGCAATTGAAAAAGGAGCAAAAATCCTGCAGTCAGCCGGATTATCCGCGAATGCGATTACCTGGATCGCAATGTTGATAGGCGTAGGAAGCGGGGTCGTATTTTCTCTTGGTTTTCCCATAGCGGCTGTTGCGATTCTCTGGATATCCGGCTATCTCGATGCTGTGGACGGCACGCTTGCCAGAATGACCAAGCCTTCCAAATGGGGAAATATTCTGGATATCACGTTTGACCGGGTAGTGGAAGGGGCTTCGATTATTGCGCTTTTACTCGTTTATCCGGATGCTTATTTGCCGATAGCGCTCAATTTAGCAGCAATCCTTATTACGATTACGACGTTTCTTGTAACCGGCAATGTCATCACCAATTCAGGAGCAAAAGGATTCCACTATAACCCGGGGTTCATGGAGCGAACGGAAGCTTTTGTGTTTTTTTCTTTGATGATGCTGTTTCCGAAGGCAGTCTCGGGGCTGGCGTGGCTATTTCTAGTGCTCCTTCTAATCACAACAATAAAGCATCTTCGAGATGTGTATGTATGGCTTCGGAAGAACAAAATCGACTAAAATGAAAACCCGCAAAAGATAACGGATTATTAATAAAGCAGGCTCTTGAATTGCTGACCTCAGGAGCCTGCTTTCCTCATTGCCAGGCTCTCACTTCCCTTTCCGGGTGATCTCCGCCAACGCATCCCATTGTTGTCCGGTCACCTCGGTAAGGTCGTTAAATTGACCTGCGCCTTGCAGCCATTCCCCGCCGTCGATGGTAACGACTTCGCCATTCATATAACCCGCATAGTCGGAGACCAAGAAGGCAGCCAGATTCGCCAGTTCTTCTTTATCGCCGACGCGTTTCAGAGGAACGCGGTTGATCATCTTTTCCTGCAGCTCGGGCGTGGGCGAAAGTCTTGACCAGGCTCCTTCGGTAGGGAAGGATCCCGGAGCGATAGCAACTTGGCGGATGCCATACCTGGCCCACTCTACCGCAAGAGATCGGGTTAAGGCTAATACCCCTGCTTTTGCTGCGGCGGACGGAACGACGAAGCCGGAACCGGAACCGGAGGAGGCGTAGGTCGTAACGATGTTCAGCATGACGCCGCTCTGCTTTTGCTCGATCCAAAGCTTTCCAACCTCTAAAGTCGTATAGAAAGTCCCATGAAGAACAATATTCAGCACGGCATCTACCGCTCGGGGAGATAGACGCTCCGTTGGGCTTATGAAGTTTCCGGCCGCATTATTAACGAGAATATCTATTTTGCCGAATCGCTGCTGGACCGCCTCTACAAGCTCATGGATCTGTGCGGGATCCCGAACGTCGCAGCTTTTATAGAAAATGTCGTTTCTGTTCGAGTTCATTTCGTGCGAGGCCTGTTTAAGTACTTCCTCGCGTCTGCCGGTTATGGCTAACTTAGCCCCTAACCCGAGAAACTTTTCCCCCATGGCACGGCCCAAACCGGTAGCTCCGCCGGTTATGAGAACGACTTTGTCCCGTAATAGATCGTTCGCGAAGGGTCCCATCATCTAAGCCAGCGCTTTCCGGAATTCTTGAGTAAGAAGAGGAACGACCTCGAACAAATCGCCAACGATCCCGTAGTCGGCTACCTTAAAGATAGGCGCCTCCGGATCTTTATTGATGGCGATAATGATTCGCGATTGGCTCATGCCCGCCAGATGCTGGATGGCACCGCTAATTCCGCATGCGATATAGATTTCGGGGGTGACCACTTTTCCGGTCTGCCCGATCTGCAGCGCATAGTTGCAATAGCCTGAATCGCAGGCGCCCCGAGAAGCGCCTACCGCGCCGCCAAGAAGATTCGCCAGCTCTTCCAATGGCTTGAAGCCGTCCTCGCTTTTGACGCCTCGACCGCCGGAAACGATGATTTTCGCTTCCGTTAGATCCACCTTGCCGGTTGTTTTCCGAACAACGTCTTTTACTAAAGTATGAAGAGATGAAGGAGGAGTATAATCCACCTTAATGATCCGTTCATGCTGTCCGGAGGGGGAAGGCCCGATTGCGGGAAAATTGTTCGGTCTTACGGTAACGACCCATGGGAAGCTCTGAAATTGCTTTTTCTCGAAGGCTTTTCCCGCATAGATAGGTCTCGTGAAAACCGTTCCTTCTCCGGTGCCCTCAATGGAGATTACATCGGACAGCTGGCCGGCCTGAAGCTTCGCCGCGATTGCAGGCGCGAGGTCCCGTCCCAAAGCGGTATGTCCGGTGAAAATCGCGTCCGGACGTAAAGAATCGAGAAGGGGAGTAAGCGCCGCAAGATAAGCTTCCGGATTATAATGCTTTAAGCTGTCATGATCGATGAGATGGATATCGGATAGAGGATAGCTTGAAAGATGGCTTGCCAAGGAATCAAGCTCGCTTCCGAGGAGAACGGCCGAGATTCGGTCACCGTCCCGCGAAGCTGTACGAACTGCCTGAAGCGCTTCCAAAGTGACTTGACGAATTTTCCCATCGCGTTGCTCCGCTATAATCAGATACGTATGGCTCATGAGTAGATCCCTCCTTAGATATCAATGTCGCCCGGATTTAAATGACTTTAGACTTCGTGCGAAGCAGTTCTACGAGATGGGCAGCTTGCGACGGCAGATCGCCTTGAAGAATTTGGCCCGCTATCCTTGCCGGCGGAAGGCTAATCTCGGTTTGCTTGGTTCTTGCCTTCAACAAATCGGGATCAATGGCGAGTTCATTCAATGTAATGTGATGGAAAGGCTTCTTCTTCGCTTTCATGATGCCGGGGAGCGAGGGATAACGAGGCTCATTCAACCCTTGTTGGGCAGTGAATAGGGAAGGGAGGGAGATTTCCAATACCTCCAAGTCACCCTCGGCGTCTCTCTCTACGCTCGCTTTTCCGTTGGACAATTCAAGCTTGGTAATCGAAGAGACATGAGGGATTCCGAGCTGCTCGGCCAGGCGGATAGCGACTTGACCTGCGCCGTTATCGACGGAGAAATTGCCGCCGAGGATAAGATCGAAAGATTTATCCGAGAAGTAGGCTGCAAGCGCGACGGAAACGGAATATTCATCGGAAGGAATGCCGTCGCTAGAGAGGAGTACCGCTTCGTCTGCACCCATGGCGAGCGCAGTCCGCAGAGCTTCAGCGCTTCGCTCAGGACCTGCGGAGACGACGATGACCTGACCTCCGCTCGCTTCTTTGATCCGTATCGCTTCTTCCACCGCATATTCGTCGTAAGGGTTAATGACGAATTTGACGCCGTCTTCGGAAACTTGACCATTCTGGATCGTGATCTTCTCTTCGGTATCGAAGGTCTGCTTTAGAATCACGTACACGTTCATTGGGTTTGCTCCTCTCTTTGCTTACGAGTCTGTATGTCAATCAAGGCTTGAGAGCCTTTAGGAAAAACTCAACGGTGCTATTGATTTGAGCGCTAAGAGAATATTTGCGGCCTGATATGAGCCATGAAGTTACCGCCTCGTCAATTCCGCCGAAGATGAGCAGACGCGTTAATTTGACATCAAGCCCTTGGCGAAAAGTTCCTTCCTCGATTCCTTGAACCAATACTTCCTCTATTAATTGAATATATGGCTTGAGAGCTTGGCCTATTGCTTTGCGAAGCTCAAGCGAGCTTTGACGGAGTTCAATCTGGGTAACGTAGGCAAAATCCGGATTGCTCTCAAGCTCACGATAGTGAAGCTCGCAAATTTTGCGAATCGCTCCATCCGCGGTGTCCGATGCCTCCACGCTTTCCTTAAATTTCTCTACAAGCTCGCCAAGGCGCACGCGGAAAAGGGATACGAGAATATCCTCTTTGCTTTTGAAGTATAAATATATGGTTCCGTCGGCTACCCCGGCTTCGCGGGCAATCTTGGAAACCTGCGAACCATGATAACCGGTTTCGGCGAACACTTTAACCGCAGCATCGATGATCCGATCAAATTTTTCCGTTTTTTTACTTGCCATACGATCACCTCGATGCTAGAATCAAATCAAAAACTGAATGAATAGTCATTCATTTTTTCTAATCCAATCTTATGCAATCTACCTGGCGTTGTCAACGTATCGATTCATAAGATTTTTTAAATGCAAACCATGTAAGGGCTTACACAATGACTTTGCGAAGGGACGGTTGCTCATGTTCTGGTCATGGATGCATTACATCCTATTTTTGCTGGTGGTTGGGTATGCTTTATCTTTGTTTTATAGAGCTGTTTATCATCGGTACCTCTATGTGAAGCTAGGGCAAACCGAGGAAAGGCCCTTTAATTGGAAAATGAGGGTAAAGGAGCTTATCTCGCAGGGGCTAGGTCACCGGAAACTTCTGAAAGATCGCAAGAGCGGAATCATGCACCTTGTCATTTTCTATGGCTTCATCATCCTGCAGTTCGGCGCGCTTGATCTCATCTATACGGGGCTGTCGGGCGGGGACCCGCTCCCGATTCCCGGGTATGCGGTTTTCGGGCTCTCGCAGGAAATTACGGTACTGCTTATTCTGCTAGCAACCGGGTACGCGGCTTACCGCAGATACGGAGAGAAGCTGAAGCGTCTGAAGAAGGATTGGAAACCGAGCATCGTGCTGTTCCTGATCTTCTTCCTTATGTTGTCGGTTCTGCTCTCGCTTGGTTTCCATCGGATTTGGTCGGGGCATGAATCGTCGGCTTACGCGCCAGTGTCCTCGATCATCGCTACTTTGTTCGATTTTCTCTCGGCGGGAAGCGCGAAGGCTGCTTTTTTCACCTTCTGGTGGGCGCATCTTCTGATCCTTCTAACTTTCCTCGTCTATATCCCGCAATCGAAGCATTTTCATATTATTACCGCGCCTATCAATATTTTTCTGGGACGCAGCGAACCGGTGGGGCGGCTCCGGAAGCTTGATCTGGACAACGAAGAGGCTGAATCGTTCGGCGTAGGCAAGATCGAAGATTTTACCCGGAAGCAGATGCTGGATTTCTACGCTTGCGTCGAGTGCGGGAGATGCACGAATGTCTGCCCGGCTTCTAACACGGGCAAGGTACTGTCGCCGATGCATCTTATCGTGAAGCTTCGCGACCATCTGACGGAGAAAGGCGCATCTATCACTTCGAAGTCGCCTTGGATGCCGGCTATGGCTTTCTCTACGGGAAATGCACACAGTGTGAGAGTAGATAGTGCATATCCAGAGTGGCAATCTCAACAGATAACAGATATCGCCCCAACGATGGCCTGGCAGAAAGAAACCTGGCTGCCGTCGGATAAAAAGCCGCAAGAGATGGAGTTAATCGGCGAAGTGATGACGGAGGAAGAGATATGGGCATGCACAACCTGCCGTAACTGCGAAGATCAATGTCCGGTAGCCAACGAGCACGTCGATAAAATCATCGATCTCCGCCGTCATCTCGTTCTGATGGAAGGCAGCATCCCTCAAGAGGGACAGCGGGCAATGCAGAACATCGAACGGCAAGGTAATCCATGGGGCATTAGCCGGAACGACCGTAGTAAGTGGGTGGAGGAGATTGGCGGCATTCCCGTTCCTACCGTTAAGGATAGGCCGGATTTCGACATTCTGTTCTTCGTAGGATCGATGGGCTCTTACGATAACCGTTCACGCAAGGTATCCAGAGCTCTTGTGCGATTGCTGAACGAGGCTGGAATCAGCTTCGCCATTCTAGGGAACGAGGAGAAGAATTCAGGAGATACCCCTCGCAGAATGGGAAATGAGCTTCTATTCCAGCAATTATGCCAGGAAAATATCGCGACCTTCCGGAAATACGGCGTGAAACGAATCGTGACCGCCTGCCCGCATACGTTAAACACGCTTAAGAATGAATATCCCGAATTCGGGATGGAGGGGGTCGAGGTTCTTCACCATACCCAATTACTCGAAGAGTTGATTCGTGAAGGTAAGCTCGATCCGAAGCATGCCGTGAACGAAAGAATAACTTATCACGATTCTTGTTACCTAGGTCGCTACAACAATGTGTATGATCAGCCGCGGAACATTCTGAGGGCGATTCCAGGCGTAGAGCTGCTTGAAATGGAACGCTCGCGGGAAAACGGAATGTGCTGCGGCGCGGGGGGCGGCATGATGTGGATGGAGGAAACTTCCGGAAAGCGCGTTAATGTGGCCAGAACGGAGCAAGCGCTGTTAACGAACCCGACGATGATCAGCAGCGCCTGTCCGTTTTGTCTCACCATGCTTGAAGACGGCACTAAGCAGAAGGAGGTGGAAGATAGCGTAAAGGCACGCGATATCGCTGAGATTTTAGAGCAAGCCGTATTCGGCTAGTCTTTCTATATTAGGAGGTAGAAAACGTATGGCAGCCAAAATTACGAAAGCCGCCGTTATCGGTTCAGGAGTTATGGGGGCAAGCATTGCGGCACATTTAGCTAATGTCGGTATTTCAAGCTTGTTGCTGGATATTGTGCCTGCATCGCTCACCCCGGATGAAGAAGCCAAAGGATTAACGCTTGAGCATCCCTCAGTCCGGAATAGATTGGCCGTGAGCGCACTGGCTAAGCTTCCGACGCTTAAGCCTTCACCGCTATACGATGATTCCTTTGCGAGCCGGATTACGCCCGGCAATATCGAGGATCACCTTAGCCAAATCCGGAATGTGGATTGGGTCATCGAGGTTGTCGTCGAGAATCTATCTGTTAAACAGGAGCTGCTTCGCAAAATCGAACAGCACTGGAAGCCGGGTATTATCGTCAGCTCCAACACATCGGGGATCTCCATCAATGCAATGGTGGAAGGGTGCGGAGAGGATTTCAAGACCCATTTTCTCGGTACGCATTTCTTTAACCCTCCGCGTTACATGAAGTTAATGGAAGTTATTCCCGGCGAGAATACGGATCCGGAATTGGTGAAGCGGATCGCTGAATTTAGCGAGAAAAGGCTAGGCAAAGGCGTCGTCATCGCCAAAGACACTCCGAACTTCATAGCGAATCGCATCGGGACTTATGGGCTGCTCGTTACCCTTCAAGCCATGGTAGACAAAGGATTTACCGTGGAGGAGGTGGATGCCGTTACCGGTCCGGCTATGGGCAGGCCGAAGAGCGCTACGTTCCGGACGCTGGATCTGGTTGGGCTGGACACCTTCGTGCATGTGGCGAACAACGTATTCGACAAGGTCGACAGCGGCGATGAGAAGTTTATTTTTGAGCCGCCTCAGGTATTAAAGGATATGGTATCGCGAGGCTGGATCGGCGAGAAAGCCGGACAGGGCTTCTACAAGAAGATCAAGGGCGAACAGGGAAGCGATATTCTGTCGCTCGATCTATCGACCATGGAGTATGCCAGAAGCAAGAAACCGGCATCCGCCTCTCTGGAAGCCGCGAAAACCGCCAAAGGCGCCGTCAATAAGACTAAAGCGCTGCTTGGTGCAAAAGATCGGTATTCTGAGCTAGCTTGGGAGATTTTGAAGAAAACGCTTGTCTATTCCGCTGCGAAAGTGGGAGAAATCGCCGGTTCGATAGCCGATATCGACAAGGCGATGAAGTGGGGCTTTAATTGGGAGCTCGGTCCATTCGAACTCTGGGATGCGATCGGACTCGTAAAATCGGTTGAACGAATGGAAGCCGAAGGAACGGTCGTCCCAAGCTGGGTTAAGGAATGGGTGGCCGCAGGAAACAGCTCGTTCTACCGGAAAGAAAACGCAAGGCTTCTTTATGTCAATGATGGGAGATACCGCGAGATTGATCAGTCTCCGGAAATCATCTCACTTGCAAGCTTAAAGGAACAGAACAAGGTCATTCGCGGGAATAGCGGAGCTAGTCTAATTGACGTGGGTAACGGCGTGGCCTGTCTGGAATTTCATTCGCCTAATAACGCGATCGGCTCCGATATTCTGATGATGATCCAGCAGAGCGTGGAAGAGGTTCGTCAGAACTACGATGCTCTGATTATCGCGAACGAAGGACGCCACTTCTGCGTTGGGGCCAATATTATGCTGCTGCTCATGGAAGCGCAGGATGAGGAATGGGATGAGGTCGACAATATCATCCGGCTGTTTCAGAACACGATGATGAAGCTTAAGCATTTCGAGAAGCCCGTAGTCGCGGCGCCGCATCAGATGACGCTCGGGGGCGGCGTAGAGGTTTGCCTTCCGGCCGACGAGGTATGCGCCCATGCGGAAACGTATTACGGCTTGGTCGAAGTCGGCGTAGGACTTATTCCTGCCGGGGGCGGCTGCAAGGAAATGGCGCTGCGGATAAGCAGAGCAAACCCGAATCCGGACATCGATTTGCAGCCCTTCATTAACGAGATGTTCATGAACATCGGAATGGCCAAGGTTTCCTCGAGCGCCCACGATGCGAAGAAGCTGGGGTATTTCCGGCCTACGGATCGGGTAATCGCGAATCGGGATTATGTGATTTACGAGGCCAAGCAGTCGGCCTTGCGTTTGGTCCAATCCGGATATGAGGTCGCTCCCGCAGAGAAAATCAGAGTGGTAGGCGCGGACGGAAAGGCTGTTCTTAAGCTCGGCGCGCATGCCATGAAACTTAGCGGTTACATTAGCGACCATGATTTGTTGATCGCGGGTAAGCTCGCGCATGTTATTGCCGGGGGGGACGTTCCATCGGGGACGATGGTGACCGAGCAGTACATGCTGGATCTGGAGCGGGAGGCATTCCTTAGCCTGTGCGGGGAGCCGAAGACGCAGCAGCGGATGCAGCATATGCTCGCCAAGGGGAAAGCGCTTCGTAATTAATTCATTGGAGAAGAGGTGACTACCATGAGAGAAGCCGTTATCGTTGCCGCCGTGAGAACGCCGGTAGGAAGGGCGAAGAAAGGGAGCCTTATTCATACGCGGGCCGAAGATCTCGGGAAAGTCGTATTACAGGCCGTGATCGACCGTGCTCCGGGGGTAAGGAAGGAGGACGTGGAGGATATCATCATCGGCTGCGCGATGCCGGAAGGGGAGCAAGGGCTGAACTTTGCCCGGATCATGTCGTTGTATGCAGGATTTCCTACGTGCGTTCCGGCATTAACCATCAACCGGTTCTGCTCCTCCGGACTCCAGTCGATTGCCTTCGCGGCGGAACGGATCCTGGCGGGAAGCGCGGACATGATCATTGCCGGCGGGGTGGAAAGCATGAGCCATGTGCCGATGACAGGGTTCAAGCCCTCGCCGCACCCGTCCATCGTAGAGGAGATGCCCCAAGTCTATATCGGAATGGGCCATACGGCAGAGAATGTCGCCGATCGGTATGGAATATCCAGAGAGGATCAGGACCGGTTCGCGGCCTCTAGTCACCGGAAAGCGGCGGCTGCGCTGCAATCCGACGTGTTCCATGATGAAATCGTACCGGTTAGCACATCGCTTAAAGGCTTCGGCGACGACGGAAAACCTTGGGTGAAGCCAATCGTCCTGGAGAAGGATGAAGGGGTCAGAGCAGATACTACGCCCGAGGTTTTAGCAAAGTTAAAGCCTGCGTTTAAGGCTAACGGGACCGTTACGGCAGGCAATTCCTCGCCAATGAACGACGGAGCGGCAGCGGTACTGGTCATGAGCAGGGAAAAGGCGGATGAGCTTGGCCTAAAGCCGCTCGCGAGCTTCAAATCCTTCGCGCTTGCCGGCGTAGATCCCGAAATCATGGGGGTCGGTCCGGTAAAGGCGATACCTAAAGCCTTAGAACGGGCAGGTCTTAGTCTAGATGACATCGGATTGTTCGAGATCAACGAAGCCTTCGCCTCGCAATGCTTGCATATCATTCGGCAATTGGAGCTGGATGAGAGCAAGGTCAATGTAAACGGCGGCGCGATCGCGTTGGGACATCCCCTAGGCTGCACGGGTACGAAGCTTACGACGAGCTTGATCCATGAGCTGCGCCGCCGAGGCGGCGGCTACGGCGTCGTATCGATGTGCATCGGCGGCGGAATGGGCGCGGCTGGCGTGTTTGAAGTATATCCTGAATAGACTAAGAGGAGATGTGCAGGATGGAAAAAACAGCGGATAAAGTGATTGGCGGAAGCTTTATTATCGACGATATCGATTTTCTTTCGATGGTTACCCCTGATGAATTGACGGAAGAGCAGCGCATGATCGCGGAGATGACGTCGGACTTCGTGGAGGGGGAAGTAGCCCCGGTCGACGAAGAGCTTGAAAAGCTGGACTACGAGCTTACGGTTAAGCTGATGAGAAAAGCCGGCGAGCTTGGACTGCTCGGAGCGGATGTGCCGGAGGCTTACGAGGGTCTCGGATTAGACAAGGTAAGCTCTACGCTGATCAGCGAAAGATTGTCCAAAGCCTCCTCGTTCGCGCTTACCATTGGTGCCCACGTGGGCATCGGCACACTTCCTATCGTATACTTCGGGACAGCGGAACAGAAGAATAAGTACTTGCCGGATCTATCGGCCGGCAAGAAGATTGCCGCCTACTGCTTGACGGAGCCCTCTTCCGGCTCGGACGCGCTTGGCGCCAAGACGACCGCTATCCTGTCGGAAGACGGCGAGCATTACGTACTGAACGGCGCGAAGCAATTCATCACGAACGCCGGTTTCGCGGACATTTTCATCGTCTATGCAAAGGTAGACGGAAAAGAGTTCAGCACTTTTATCGTAGAAAGAACAATGGACGGCGTGAGTCTTGGCCCCGAAGAGAAGAAGATGGGGATTAAAGGTTCCTCAACGCGCCCGCTGATTCTCGAGGATGTTAGAGTGCCGGTGGAGAATCTCCTATGGGAAGTCGGAAAAGGACATTTGATCGCATTCAATATTTTGAACATCGGCCGGTTCAAGCTGGCTTCCGGCTGCTTGGGAGCTTCCAAGCAGGCGATAGAGCTGAGCGCCAAATACGCCAATCAACGCACGCAATTCGGCAAGCCCATCTCCTCTTTTCCGCTGGTCGGCAAGAAGCTCGCGGAAATGAATATTCGCACTTACGTGCTGGAAAGCATGGTCTACCGTACCGCCGGCTTAATGGACGCAGGTCTCGGTCAAATAGATCACGACAGTCCGGAAGCCGGCGTCCAGTCAGCGAAAGCGATTGCGGAGTATGCGATCGAATGCTCCATTAACAAGGTATTCGGTTCGGAAGCGCTGGATTTCGTAGCGGACGAAGGGGTGCAGATCCACGGCGGATATGGTTTTATTCAGGAGTACAAGATTGAACGCATTTATCGGGATTCGCGTATTAACCGTATTTTCGAAGGGACGAATGAGATCAATCGGCTGCTTATCCCGGGAACGCTGATCAAGCGCGCCATGAAAGGCGAGCTTCCGCTGCTCCAGAAAGCCAAAGCGCTTCAGTCTGAGCTGTTGCAGTTCGTGCCGGGGCAAGCATTCGAAGGCGTTTTGGAGGAAGAGGCGCATCTCGTTGCGACGGCGAAGAAAATTTTCCTCATGGCGGGAGGAGCAGCCGTTCAGAAATATCAAATGAAGCTGGAGCATGAGCAAGAAGTGCTCAGCCGTCTGGCGGATATGATGATCCTGATCTTCGCCATGGAAAGCGCGCTTCTGCGCACGCAGAAACGAATCGGCAAGCAGGGAGAACAGAAGGCTGCCGCGGCTACCCAGATGACTCGTATTTTTGTCCACGAAGCTTTCGAGGATATCGAAGCGTTCGCCAAAGAAACGTTATCGGCCATCGAAGACGGAGATACTTTGCGTACGCAGCTCTCGGTACTCAAGAAGTTAACCCGTCGCACGGCATGGAATACCATACAAGCCAAACGCCAGATCGCAGCTCAGGTTATTCAGTCGGAGAAGTTCGTGTACTAACACCGAGTCCAATCCAATGAGGTGAAGAGGCATGGCAGCGAAACCGTGGTTATCTGTCTATCCGAAGGAAGTACCTCCGACTTATCCGTATCCTAAGACCAATTTGGCGGATTTCCTGATTCAGTCTGCCGCTAACTATCCTAATCATACCGCGCTTAACTTCATGGGGAAGGAAATGAAGTACTCCGAGCTGCTGGAGGGAGCGTATCGGTTCGCGCATGTCATTCGCAAGCTGGGGATTCGAAGGGGAGACAGGGTAGCGATCATGCTGCCCAATTGTCCTCAGTTGGTGATCGCTTATTATGGAACTCTGCTCTCCGGAGCTGTCGTAGTGATGACGAATCCTCTCTACATGCCGCGCGAGCTGCAGCATCAACTGCAGGACTCTGGCGCCACGGTTATTCTGACTCTGGATTTATTGCACAAGAAGGTGAAGGACATCGTACCCAGCACGCCGCTGCGTCATGTCATAATCACTTCGGTTAAGGATTATCTTCCGTTTCCTAAAAATTTGATGTACCCATTGAAGGTTAAGAAAGACGGAATGAGCCTGGAAGTCGACTATCAAGAAGGCGTCATTTCCTTCCTGAAGCTCATGCACGATTCCTCGTCCTCTCCGGTTCATATAGACGTGGATGCGGAGAATGACCTTGCTTTGCTTCAGTACACGGGAGGTACGACGGGCGTATCTAAAGGGGTGATGCTCACTCATCATAATGTTATCGTGAACACCATTCAAACGAGCTTATGGGCTTATAAAAGCTTACCCGGCAAAGAACGTTACTTAGCGGCGCTCCCTTTCTTCCATGTTTTCGGCTTAACGGTTCTCATGAACCAAGCCATTCTTCTCGGAGGCTGTTTGATATTGGTACCGCGGTTCGATATTAACCAAATCTTAACGATCATTCAGAAGCTGAAGCCGACGATATTCCCCGGGGCTCCGACGATGTACATTGCTCTTTTGAATAACAGCAATATCCAGAATTATGATCTATCATCTATCAAGATGTGCATCAGCGGAGCGGCACCGCTGCCGCATGAAATCCAGCAGCGGTTCGAGGAGATGTCCGGCGGCCGGCTTATCGAAGGCTACGGACTTACGGAAGCTTCTCCCGTCACGCATGCCAACAACGTTTGGGAGAAGCGAAAGTCCGGCTCCATCGGGATTCCTTTTCCGGATACGGTAGCGAAGATCGTTGATCCTGCAACCGGGGAAGAGCTTTCGGTCGGCGAGATCGGGGAACTTGCGATAAAGGGTCCGCAGGTAATGAAGGGCTATTGGAATGCTCCGGAGGATACTGCGAAGGTGCTGCGGGATGGCTGGCTTCTAACAGGGGACATGGCGCGAATGGACAAGGAAGGCTTCTTCTTTATCATGGACCGAATGAAGGATATCATCATCGCAAGCGGATATAATGTCTACCCTAGGGAAATCGAAGAGGTGCTTTTCGAACATCCTGCCATTGAAGAAGCAGCGGTCATGGGAGTGCCTGATAATTATAGGGGGGAAACGGTTAAAGCTTTCGTCGTTCTGAAAGAGGGGGCTAACGTTGCGGAGTCCGAACTTGAAGAATTTTGCAGACAAAGGCTAGCCGCATATAAGGTTCCTCATCAGTATGAGTTCCGTACCAGCTTACCGAAGACTTTAGCGGGTAAAGTACTCCGAAGAAAGCTTATCGAGGAAGAGAAGAAATGATCGAACGTCCGGAAGGAGGAACGGAATGGATACGGCAAACGGACGGAGCAGAATGGAACACCTGTCGGAAATCGCGAGGAATACCTTCTGGGGGTATGTCGGATGCGAACTGGAATTTATGGATGAGAAAAAAGTGATCGTAACCCTTGACGTACGGGAGCATCATCTTAATCTGATAGGAATTCTGCACGGCGGAGTCCACACGACTTTGCTAGATTCTGCAATGGGGATTATAGCTATGGCGGCAAGACCGGGGGAGGATGTGGTGACCTCGAGCATGAATGTCCATTTCACCTCCCCGGTCAGGATAGGCAAAGTTACGGTGATCGCCGAAATTCTGCATACCTCCGGCAAAACGATTACGACGCAGGGGACGCTTAGAAGCGCTGACGATACTCTTTGTGCCTTGGCTACCGCGTCATTTCGGATCATTGAAAAGAAGGCTTAAGTAAACGTAAAGGGGCTGCTCCTAAAGGTCTTCATACCTAAGTTGCAGCCCCGAATTATTGGGTTCAACTGCTCCCGTTCAAGCCTAACGGCAAAACCTGCCGCTACGCGGCCCCTACCTCGCCACTTGCGTACGCTTAACGGTAATATCTGCCGCTACGCGGCCCCTGCCTCGGTACTCGCGCGCGCTTAACGGCAATATCTGCCGCTACGCGGCTCCTGCCTCGGTACTCGCGCGCGCTTAACGGCGAAATCTGCCGCTACGCGTTCCCTGCCTCGCCACTCGCACGCGCTTAACGGCAATATCTGCCGCTACGCGGCTCCTGCCTCGGTACTCGCGCGCGCTTAACGGCAGCCCCCAGTACGCAATTAGTTGACTAAAGCTAACTGCGAGACACCGCACGGGTCTAGGCACCCAATTAGTTAGACTAAAGCTAACTACGACCCTCCGCGCCGACTTTGAGCATCAATATAGTTAGACTAAAGCTAACTACGGCCCGCCGATGTGACTCCGTGCACCTAATTAGTTAGACTAAAGCTACCTACGCCCCGCCGATGTGACTCCGAGCACCTAATTAGTTAGACTAAAGCTAACTACGACCCTCCGCGCCGACTTCGAGCACCCATTTAGTTAGACTAAAGCTAACTACGGCCCGCCGATGTGACTCCGTGCACCTAATTAGTTAGACTAAAGCTACCTACGCCCCGCCGATGTGACTCCGAGCACCTAATTAGTTAGACTAAAGCTAACTACGACCCTCCGCGCCGACTTCGAGCACCCATTTAGTTTGGACGACGCAAATACGGACGAATTCTTCATAGTAGCAGCAACTATTCGGCACCAAGTACAGCCCGATTCCAAGATAAAGTAAAGAGGCTGCTCAAAAGTTCTCATTTTTGAGACAGCCTCCCTTACCTTACTAAGGCTTGGACGGAAGTCCGTTCGCTTCACGGATAAGCGAGAAATAATGATCCGCCCGTACGGCTTGATACTCCGGCCCGAGCGATTCGGTCATCGCAACGACATCCGAAGGCGTCATGCTCCAGGCGAGCAGCCCCAAGGAGACGAACAGCGGAGATTTGCCGTCCCACTTCGCTTTGGCTTCAGCGAGGATATTTTTGCCGTCTTGCGCAGTGCTGATACCTTGAATCGTCGATACGGGAAGTTCGCCATTCAATATTTCCACGCCGTATCGATTTTCCCAGCTAAGGAACAAGCCTGGGGCATTATACTCTTTCTGATAGGCGGCCGCCTTCGATTCGCTGAGAGCGACGTTTTCGCCGTCAATCCGGTTCAGAACGTAGGGAACCGTCATTCCTGTTTTCTTCAGATACGAATAAGAATGTTTCAAGAAATCCGAAAACGAGTTTTCCGGCCAAGCGTTCGGGTTGAAGTACCCGGCTCCCGACGGACCCGCGATGAGCAGGTCGTTCTCGGTAGCGGTATTTCGGAAATAGTCCAGAATGGCGGGAGCACCGTCGTATAGCAGCGGACTGGACGTCCAGTTGATCGGTACTTTGCCGCGGTTCGGGTCGTCCCAGAGTATCCGCATGCGGTGCTGATTGTATTGGAAATTATCGCCTTCGCTGAAAGTATAGGTGACATAAATTTTGTTCTCCAGCTTCGGCGGTTTGACCGCTTTCGGCGCGGATGATTTCACTTTCGTTCCGGAGAATACGGTCAAATTACTGAACCAGTCGGCCGCGAGGACATAAACGCCGTGACTCGACGCCATTTCAACGCCGCTGAATTCTCCCTCCACGTCGTTGCTGAACCAACCCAAATACGGAGTTCCGGGATTGACGTCCGACAATATTTTCTCGAAGAGCGCCTTCTGCTCCGGCACGTTGGCTTCCAGCCAGAAAACCATAGCTTTGTTCGCGACCGCATAATCGCGGAGGTAGCCATACGGTTCTCTCTGTTCGGAGGAAGGCGGCTGCTCGTTGCCGGCGTAAACTTTGAATTGGTTCCACATGTCGACCGAAACCGTCAACTGCTTGGTACCGGCCGGCGGCGTGAATTTGTAGACGAAGTAACGGCCGTTGTCGGCAAAGCGGTGACCTCCGCTTCCCGTAGACAGCTGCGAGCTTTGACGGTCGTAAAGGTAAGTTTCTTCTTCCGGAGTACCCGGAACGAATTGGGCGATCGTCTGCCCGTCGGCTTTCACGATGACCTCATGCACGGCCGATCCCCAGCCGTCTTGAGGAAACGAGTCTTCGAAACGGAGATAGACGGATTCTTTCCCCAACGAAGAGGTTAGATCGATATCGTAGACCTTCCGGTTGTTGGCGTCGCGTTCCTGCGTCTTTTCTTCGGCAACCACCTTGAACGAGGCGGGAAGGCCCGAAGGTATTCTAACGGATGTATCCGGACTCAAACCGATCAGCATCCGATGGGTCGTTTGCTTCCAAAGATTATCGTATTGCCAAGTATAGGCGTCCATTCGATCCTTGAATTTTCCTTGAAGATCCTCGAGCACCTTCAGGTTATAAGGAGCTGCCGTCAATTTCGGCGCCAGCACGGGACTAGCCACTACGGCGTCTTTTAATCCTGCCAGCGTGGTAGCCACGTTGATCGAGTCCGGAATCTTAGGATCGTAGACGATGATGCCTTTGATTTCGTTTTTGAAGCTCTTGACGATATCCCAATAATTGTCCCGTACCTTGTAAGGAACGTTCAAATCGTTCAACCACGTAAACTTGCCTTCCTCTTTGTTCTCGAGGAGGTAGATACGCGGCTCCGCGCGGTTCACGATGCCCTGCAAAGTGGCCAGAAGCAGCTTGATATCGCCGGGCGCATCATAGATGTCCGCAACTTCAAGACTTTTGGTTTCGGCAAAGCTTGGAAGCGCTTGCTGTTCCGGCCAAGAGACGGAATCCGCTTGCGGATTCGAAACCGTATCGGCGGTTGCGCCGAATGAAAAGGACAGCGTGCAAATCAAAGCGAGACAGGAAATCGTTAGCTTTCGAATCACGATGGAACACCTCATTTTCTCGTGGTATGGTAGAGCTATCGCGTGTTACGTTCCTTTCCGCCTTCCTCCTTTGATTGGTAATCATTAACCGTGAAGCGAGGCTTCACAATATATATTAAATATATTACACATGTATAATTCAATGCTTTCGACAAATGTTATCAAAAAAATACAAGATTAGAACCGAAATCCAGGACGATATAAATGCCGGGTTGAGGTTTTCTGATCCTCTTTGCCTATTAAGCCACGATAGAGGCTTATTGCTTAAAGAAAGTCAAAGATATATTATATATATTACAAATAACCAATCAGAAGTCTGGTGAATCGAGATGAACAAAGCTGACCGTATTCCGCTCTATCAGAAAATCCAGGAATATATTCGTGGCCAGATCGACTCGGATGGGTTGAAAGCCGGCGACCGGATCCCGACGGAGAAGGAGCTCATGGAGCGCTTCAACGTCAGCAAAATCACGGTGGTTAACGCCTTGTCCGGCTTGGCGAACAAAAAAATCATTAACCGCGTGCCCGGCAGGGGCAGCTTCGTCAATGGCGATCAAAGCCAATTGCGGAAGTCTCCCGACGTTCCCAACGCAGAGCAAAGCGAGACTGGCGCCCAGACACGAATCATCGGCCTTGTCATGCCCTCTATCTATGATTATTTTGCCATTCGTCTCATCGAAGGCGTTCAGAAGGCACTCGGCGAGAAAGGTTACCGGAGCATGATTCTGCTCTCGGGCGGCGTCGTCGAGAAGGAAAAAGAAGCCATCAAAACGCTGAAGGAAATCGGTGTGGAAGGATTGCTCATTTTCCCGGTGGACGAGGAGCAATATAACGAAGAAATACTAAACATGAAGTTCGCCGGCTTTCCGTTCGTTCTCATCGATCGTTATCTGCCGGGCGTGGAAACCAACTACATTGCAGCCGATGGCAGGAAGGGAACGAGTCTTGCGGTCGATCACCTGTGGGAACTCGGGCACCGCGAAATCGCGATTTGTTCCGATTCGCCGTTGCAAACCGTGACGGTGCAGGAGCGGATAGAGGGATACATGAACGCTTTGAAGAATAAGGGAGCGCTTATCAATCCGGCCCACATCATTACCGACTTCCGCGTGGGGAGCCTGAAAGATGCCCAATCGCATCCGTTATACCGCTATATCCGCAACAAAATGGCGACGGCATATATTTCGCTCAACGGAAGACTCGGGGTTCAAATCTACCAAATGGCCCGTCAAGCCGGTCTTTCTGTACCGGAAGACTTGTCCATTATCAGCTTCGATGACCCGACGTCGATCGTGGAGGAGTTCAGCTTTTTCTCCCACATTAAACAGTTCGAATTCGAAATGGGTTGCCGTGCTGCCGAAAAGTTGCTGGAAATCATTCAGGGCGGTGCGGATCAGAACGTCAAATACAGCAAAACCTTGCTTGAACCGGAATTAGTCGTCAGGCAAACGACCGGCAGCCTGCTTTTATAATCATTCGAATATTTAGCCGTAAGATCTTTTCCCAAGAGGAAAGGATCTTTTTTTTGTTGTCATTAATTTCTTTTAATAATAATATTAATATTAAAAATATTGAATATATACAATTAATATATTATATTGAGATCATATTTCACGAGAGAAACATGACGACACGACTGAAGGAGATTGGATATGCCCTACGAAACGGTGAAACCGGAGCAATTGAAATCGATGTTGGAGCGTCTGAAGGAGCACATATATGCCCCGCTATCCGAACTGAACGTGACGGCTTGGGTGACGCCGGAGCCGGTTTCCTATAAGGAGAAGACTTCGGGGCGAAGAATGGAACTGGCGCCAGGCGATAGGTGGGGCGATTTGTGGGACTGCGCGTGGTTCCACTTTACCGGCAAGGTGCCGGAGAGCGCGAAAGGCGCCAAGGTCGTACTGCTCGTCGACGTGAATGGGGAGCTATGCCTGGTCGACGACGAAGGAACGCCGATGCAGGGATTGACGAACATCAACTCCGAGTTCGACTACTCGCTCGGTCTTCCGGGCAAGCGGGTCGTGGACATCAACGAATCGTCGACCGGAGAGGAAACGATCGACTTATGGGGAGACGCAGGCTGCAACGACCTATTCGGGCGGTATCGGAGCGGAAAACTTAAGGAAGCGGTCATCGCCCTCTGCCGAGAGGATGTTAGACAACTCTATTACGACGCGGAGGTGCTGCTAGAGACAGCGGAGCGGCTGCCTACGGGATCGGCGCGGAAGGAGAAAATTTTCCGGGCATTGTACGACGTTTCGCTGATACTGACGGAGTTGACGGACGAGCGAGTCGCGGAAGCGCGTCGTTTGTTAGGCGAGCAGTTGGCGAAGCAAGGTGGAGACCCGGCTCTTACGATTAGCGCCGTCGGCCATGCGCATTTGGATCTCGCGTGGCTATGGCCAATCCGGGAGACGATCCGCAAAGGCGCGAGAACGTTCGCGACGGCGCTGAGGATGATGGAACGTTACCCCGACTATATTTTCGGCGCGAGCCAGCCCCAGTTATACGATTGGATGAAGAAGCACTATCCGAAGCTGTATGAGCAGATCAAGGAGCGCATTCGGGAAGGCCGATGGGAGCCCCAAGGGGCGATGTGGGTCGAATCGGACACGAACGTTCCGGGCGGGGAGTCGCTGGTTCGCCAAATTCTATATGGCAAGCGGTATTTCATGCAGGAATTCGGCCAGGAAATGAAGACGCTTTGGATGCCTGACGTGTTCGGATATACGGCCAGCCTCCCTCAAATCTTGGAGAAATCAGGCGTTGATTACATGATGACGCAGAAGCTGTCCTGGAGCACCTATAACCGCCATCCCCACCATACGTTCATGTGGGAAGGGATCGACGGCTCGCGGGTGCTGACGCACATGCCTCCCGAAGATACGTACAACAGCCCGGCTGCGCCCCGTTCCGTCCTGAAGGCGGAGTCCGAATATTTGGATAAAAACGTATCGGACCATTGCCTCATGCTATTCGGCATTGGCGACGGCGGCGGCGGTCCGGGGGAAGAGCATCTGGAGAGGCTGGCGCGGGAAAAAAACTTGCTGGGTTTAAGCCCGGTCGTACAGGAACCGTCGTCCCGTTTCTTCGAGAAGCTGGGCGAAGGCGTTCACCGGTATCAAACCTGGCGCGGAGAGCTTTATTTGGAGAAACACCAAGGGACGCTCACGAGTCAAGCCCGGAACAAGCGCTTCAACCGGCAACTGGAGAAAGCGCTGAGGGAGCTCGAATTTGCTGCCGTGCTGGCCGGAATGGCAGACGGAACGCGTTATCCGTCCGAAGAGCTTGAGGAAATTTGGAAAGAAGTGCTGCTTTACCAGTTCCACGATATTTTGCCGGGTTCTTCGATCAAGCGGGTATACGACGAATCGCTCGAACGTTACGCGTTGCTGCTGAATCGCGTTGAACGATTGATCGGGGACTCATATAAAGCCGTGGCCGGGCGACTTCCTGTTACGGAAGCGGACGAAGGATCCCTTGCTATTTTCAACTCGTTGGCTTGGGAGCGGGAAGAATGGTTGAAGGCTGACGGACGCTGGAAACGCGTGCGCGTGCCGGCTATGGGTTACGTCATAGACAAAGCGGATAATACGGAGGCGGATGCTATTTTCCCGGAGTTGCGTGCTTCGGCAGGCTACCGCATAGTGGAAAACGACCTTCTGGTATTGACGCTCGGCGAGAACGGCGCGATCGTCTCGATCCGGGACAAGGAGCTTGGACGGGAAGTGATTCCGCAAGGGCAGTATGCCAACGATTTGCGTCTGTACGACGATCAGGGCGACGCTTGGGATTTTCGTCAAGATTACCGGCAAACCGGAGGCAAGCCGCTGCAGCTTGCGGAAATCTCCGAATTCGCGGACGGGCCGACGACCGGTCTTATTCTACGATACGAATTCGGGGACTCCATCTTGACGCAGAGGATCGTCCTAACGGAAGGCAGCCGCCGAATCGACTTCGTAACGTCGGTAGATTGGAAGGAATCGGACAAAATGCTGCGTACGTCGTTCCCGGTCGATATCCGCTCGGATAGCGCAGCCTGCGAAATCCAGTTCGGCTACCTGAAGCGGCCGACGCACCGCAATACAATGTGGGATTACGCCAAAGACGAAATTTGCGCCCACCATTGGGTGGATCTTTCCGAGCCGGATTACGGGGTGGCATTGCTTAACGACAGCAAATACGGGTATCGGGCGGAGGGCAACGTTCTCGATCTGAATCTGTTGCGCAGCCCGACTTATCCTGATCCCGAAGCGGACCGGGCAGAGCATGCGTTTACCTACTCGCTTTATCCGCATAAGGGCGACCATGTACAGGCAGAGGTATACAAGCGGGGTTACGAACTGAATGTTTCACTTCGGCAGGCGGCCGCCGATTATTCCGCCGGTCACGGTGTAAAACTGCCGGACGCTTACTCGTTCCTGCATTTGGATCATTCGAACGTCATGATTGAAACGGTTAAGAAAGCCGAGGAAGGCGATGATCTTATCGTTCGGTTATACGAAACAGCAGGAACTCGTCTTCAAACGAAGCTGAGAACGGGCTTTGAAATATCGGAGGCATGGCTGGCCGACTTAATGGAAACGGATATCGATCGTCTTCATCCGGAGGACGGCGCGCTTGCGCTTAGCTTCACTCCATTTGAAATCAAGACGCTTAGACTGGTTACTGCATCAAGATTCTGACAATCGACATAAGAAGGAGGCTCTCGCTTATGACAGCATCCCTGCTGTGGAAACGGATCTGGAAGCACAAAATCTTTTACTTGTTCATGGTGCCCGGCATTGTCTGGTTTTTCCTCTTTTCCTACGTCCCTTTATACGGCATCCAGATCGCCTTCCGAGACTTTATGTACTCGGGAGGCTTCTCCGGAAGTCCCTGGGCGGGGCTGAAATATTTCCGGCAATTTTTCGATTACTATCAATCCTACGAACTCATCCGCAACACGATCCTCATCAGCATGTTAAAGCTCCTGATCGGTTTTTCGATGCCGATTATCCTAGCGATCCTCCTAAACGAAGTCCGCAACCTTAAATTTAAGAAAACCGTGCAAACGCTTTCCTATTTACCTTATTTCGTCTCCTGGATCGTCGTCGTCACGCTGATGCAGCGACTCTTGACGCCATACGGCGGACCGATTAACGATCTGCTCGCTTCATTCGGAATGGAGCGGATTCAGTTTCTGTACAACACGACGTGGTTTTACCAGATCATTGTCGGTTCCGACATCTGGAAGAACATAGGGTGGAATTCCATCATTTATATAGCTGCCATAGCCGGTATCGACCAGCAGCTTTACGAAGCTGCAAAGATTGACGGCGCGGGCCGTTTTCGGCAAATCTGGCACGTCACGCTTCCGGGAATCCGCAACATCGCCGTCATTCTGTTCATTCTCTCGGTAGGGAGCCTGATGAGCGCCGGATACGAGCAACTGCTGCTTCTGAACGGACCTTCGACGGCCTCCATCGGCAGCGTCCTCGATGTGCATGTAATTAATTCCGGTATCACTCAAGGCAGGATCAGTTATGCTGCGGCAGTCGGACTTTTCCAGAGCGTTATCGCCCTGATCCTAATATTGACGGTCAATCGGCTTTCGCGAAAATATAGCGAAGTATCCCTGTTCTAAGGAGTGATCTGATGAAAACGACACGACAATTTTCGTTGTTCACCTTGCTGAATTACTTCTTCCTATCTTTGTTCGGTTTCGCGATGATCTATCCGTTTATTTATATTCTCGTGTATTCCTTGAACGACGGGGAGGATTCCATGCTGGGCGCTCTCTATTTCTTCCCTCGCAAATTCACTTTGCACAATTATGCGGAGGTGTTCGACAACGCCCGTATATGGCAAGCCTACAAAATCACGTTGATGCGCACCGTGCTCGGTACGTTCCTGCATGTCGCCCTCTGTACGCTGATGGCTTATTCCCTATCGAAAAAATCGCTGCCGGGAAGAACCTTTTTTACCTTCTATATTTTCCTGCCGACCATTTTTAGCGCGGGCTTCATTCCTTACTTCATCACGTTGCAAAAGCTGCATCTTATCAATAGCTTCTGGGTATTCGTGATCCCGATGTTGTTCAACTTCTTGCATATCGTCATCATCCGCACTTTCCTGCAGGGGATTCCGGAAGAGCTGGAAGAGTCGGCCCGCATTGACGGGTACGGCGATTTCCAAATATTCCTGAGGGTCGTTCTGCCGCTATCGGGTCCGGTGCTCGCCACAATCGCGCTGTTCATAGGAGTTACCCATTGGAACGATTGGTTCTCCGGTGCTTACTACGTATCGGATAAAGACATCATTCCTGTCCAGACGCTGCTTCAGCAATTGCTGACGGAAGCGGAAGCGTTATCCTCTTCCATGCAGCGAGCGGCGCAGCAGGGCGGTCAGACGGTCAACGTAAACGTGTCCGGAGCTACGCCCGAATCCATGCGAATGGCGCTGCTCGTCATCACGGTCTTTCCCATTCTTTGTATCTATCCGTTCCTTCAGAGGTATTTCGTCAAGGGCGTCATGCTCGGCTCTGTGAAAGGATAAACTTCCCTTTCGGGACTTTATCATATCTTAATACAGTTTTTAGGAGGGTTCTTATGACGAAGAAATGGTTAAAAAGCGCCTCGATGCTGCTGTCAGTAGCCTTGATGGGCGGAACGCTGATTGGGTGCAGCGGCAACAACAACGAAAGTTCAGGCAGCGACAAGCCATCCGATGGCAGCACGACAGGGAAAGAAGTTACGCTCAAAGTTCTTCACAACTGGAACGGCTCCACCGGCGCGGACGTAGACATGACGCCCGTGTCCAAAGTCATCAAGGAAAAAACCGGCGTTACCGTGAAATGGGATTACACGAAAGGCAGCGAAGTCGAGAAGGTAAACGCGATATTCGCGACTCAGGATCTCCCGGATATTTATACCGGCCCGGCATGGGGCGGCGAGCTGGACGGCATTATCAAAGCGGCCAAGGAAGACCAACTGGTCGATTTGACGGATAAGCTGGACAAATATCCGAACCTTGCGAAAGCGCTCGCGAAAGAGAATGTTCCGCCTGCGCTGTACGACAAAGCGATCGGCGGAGTAAACGGCAAAAAATACCTGGTGTATCAGAATCATCCCGCCACGGAGAAAGACGCGATGGATTGGCTGTACGGTTTCTACGTGCGCAAAGATATCGCCGATAAAATCGGCGTGGACCCGCAATCGGTGAAGACGAAAGACGATCTCTACAATTTCCTTAAAAAGATAAAGGATGCGGAACTATCCGAGAGCGGCATGCCGGTCATCCCTCTTGGCGGATTCCACGGCGGCTGGGCCGTCGGTATCGCGGATACGATGTTCTGGGGCACCAGCTATGTCGATAAAGGCGACGGCAGCTTGGATCACGTCTTCATGACCAAAGCTTACGAGGATTACTCGCTATACTACCGTAAGCTAATTTCCGAAGGATTGCTTGATCCCGATGCGTTTACCCAGACGGACCCGATCGCCAACGAAAAAATCAAGCAAGGCCGCATCGCCGTGCTTGCCGCGCATTATCCCGCCATTCTAGATGCGTCCAAGGACTATGTAAAAGCGCATCCGGGCAGCGATTACGTACCGATCGGTCCGCTGGATCGCGCAGGCGCCGAACCTAACCGGCCTGCCGATCTCTCGATTCAAGGCAACAACGTGACCGTTATTACTAAAAAATGCAAAGACGTAGACGCGGCGCTTCGGCTTTTAGACTTCCTCGCGTCAGACGAAGGATTCATGCTCGCCCGTTACGGCGTGCAGGGCGTACATTGGGATATGGAAAACGGCAAGCCCGTCGCGAAAAAGGAGTGGTTTGACAAATTCACCGCAGATACGACCGGCAAACTGAAGAAAAACGAAGGTATGAGCATCGGCTTCGAATCAATGACCGGAATGGACCGGATCAACTCTGTGGGCGGCGGCGATATCTGGGCCGATCAAACGCGGCTTGCCGCCATGGAGAACGCTCGTAAGATTCTCCGTCCGAACGGAATCAGCGTCATTTCGGCTTACAATCCCGGAGACGTCATTGCCAAATCGCCGCAATGGGAAACGCTGAAGCCTTCCATGGACCGAATCGGCGATGTTTGGAAAGAAGCCATCTTCACGAAATCCGACGAGGCGGCGCTGAAGGTTATTAACGATCTCCGCGGACAAATCAACAATACGGGCTATTCGGAAGCGATCAAGTACACGAACGAGAACCTGAAAGGCAAAGAAGTGGTGATGTTCGGGATGCCGAACTAAGGAGGTATATCGATTTGAACCGGAGAACGAAAGCGGGTCCCGAGTGGACCGGATTTCAAGAATCGCGCCCATACGGACCGAAATACGATTTGCGTACGGATTTCGTTATGGTGTACGGAATCTCGAATGATCTGCCGGAGAGAATCGAAGGTTGGAAGCTCGCTAATTATACGATCCATCTCATGACGGGCGTCTCATGGGGCCAATATCAAGACTATTTGTACGGCCGATTCGACGGGCGCGACCATTGGGATGAAGCCCAGACCGACCGCTACGGCAAACATTTGCTCCATGGCAAGGATGTTCCGTATATGGTGCCGACGATTTCGTTCACCGAATATTTGGCGAGCCATATCAAGCGGGCGATCGACTGCGGCGTGGAAGCCATTCATATGGAGGAGCCGGAATTCTGGGCGGCATCAGGGTATTCGGAAGCGTTCAAGCGGGAGTGGCTGAATTATTACGGAGAAGACTGGATTCCTCCCCATTCCTCGCCCGACGCCCAGTACCGGGCTTCCAAGCTGAAGGCTGCGATGTATTACCGGGCGCTCGACCGGATTTGCAGCCAAATGAAGGAGTATTCGCTTGCGACCTACGGAAGAACGGTACGTTTCTATGTGCCGACGCACAGTCTCATCAACTACACGCAGTGGAGAATTATCAGTCCCGAAGCGCTGTTGGTTTCCATGCCGGCCTGCGATGGCTTCATCGCCCAGATTTGGACGGGGACGTCACGGACGCCGAACGTATACAAGGGAGTTCGACGCGAGCGGACGTTCGAGACGGCGTATTTGGAATACGGCATCATGCAGGAGCTTACTCGCGGCACGGGGCGCGAAATGTGGTTTTTGCACGATCCGATCGAGGATAATCCGCGCTACAGCTGGAGCGATTACCGGAAAAATTACCGGTCGACCGTCGTTGCCTCCTTGCTGCATCCCGGCGTCAACCAGTACGAAGTATGTCCGTGGCCGCGACGCGTGTTCGAGGGTACCTATCCGACGGAAGACGGACAGGGCAAGGAGTCTATTCCCGGCGATTACGCTACCGTCCTGCTGACGGTTATGAATGTATTGCGCGACATGCATAATCACGAGGAGCATAGCGGGGATGGAGCCTACACAACCGGAATTGGTCTTTGCTTAGCCAATTCGGCGATGTATCAACGGGGCGATGTCATCGCGGACGGGGATGACGAAAGCGCCGTATTCAAATATGACGGCACCCTAGCCCCCGATTCGCTGACGGCAGAGCAGCAGGAGCTGCTCGATTGGTCCGCGTTCTATGGCTTGGCGATGCCGCTTGTGAAGAGCGGGATTCCGCTCAGGCCGGTGCAGTTCGACAACATCCTGACTTTCCCCGGTTATCTGGAAGTCTACCGGGTGCTGATGCTCAGTTACGAATTCATGAAACCGGAGCATCCCGGCATTCATCAAGCGATCGGCCAATGGGTGAGGGAAGGCGGCGTACTCCTCTATGTCGGGGACGGTTCGGATCCGTTCCACTCCGTTCGCGAGTGGTGGAACAGCGGACGCGGAGCATACGACCGACCTGAGGAGCATCTGTTCGAATCGATGGGACTCGGGCGAAATCCTAAAGAAGGCGAGCACCCTGTCGGCAGAGGCGCCGTTATATTCCACCGGGTCAACCCGTCCGTTCTGTCCCATTCGGACTCGGGCGCAAAACGAGTGCGAGATAGTGTCCGTAGAGCACTCGTTATTCGAGGGGAAGCGGGAGATTACAAGGAGAGCGGACTGATGCAAATGAGACGCGGTCCTTATCTGATAACGCACGTGCTGGATGAGACGGAATCAGTGCAAGATGCGGTTCTTCAAGGATTATTTCTTGACTTGTTCGAGGCGGACCTGCCGGTGCGGCGGACGGTGAAGCTGAAGCCGGGCGAAGACAGCCTGCTGTATGATCTGACTTGGGAGGAGAAAGGTGCCGACGTCCCGGCGATCCTCGTAAGTTCCTCGCGGATCAGAGACGAACGTCTGGAGGAGTCACGCTTCTCCTTCGTGTCGGAGTCCCCGTCCGATATGAAAGTCAGTACGCGCATTCGCGTCGCGCGCGAACCGCTCAGCGTAGCGGCCGGAGACGCAACTGCGGAATTCCATTATGATACGGAGTCGGAAACGGTCCTCATCCAGTATCCCGGAGTGCCCGACGGAATTAATGTGACCTTGGCTTGGTAAGACCCCTGTTAAGTTAGATTGCCCTAATTCATAATTTGACCCCAGCCCATTGGCTGGGGTCCTTGCTTATTTTTGGTTCCGTATTAGCAAGTAAATAATAAGGCCCATTAAAGGGAAAAACAGCAGACCGATCAAGACGATCAACGCAAACTCTTGGCTTCTTCCTTTATTACGGCTGTCGCGATAAGCCCAAACGCAAACGGCAATATGAATAATGAAAAGCACTGCTGAAATGACAAAGAAAAAGGCAAATAACCCGCCTAAGCTAAATCCGTCGAACGGAAGCAAGGACATGACCTCCTAAAAATGTGATCTTTCATATACCTACGCATTATAAAGGATGAAGTTGTTCATCCTGTGCAAAAAAGAAAGCCCGCCAACCCTAAATAGGGCGGCGGGAGTAGCACAGCTATTATGAATTAATAACCAGCGCGCAAGATGATTACCAAGAGGACGAAAAGTACAAGTGCGAATGCAGCGGCACCCATTACGCCACCACCATAGCCGCAACCTTCACCTGCAACAGGGTATCCCAAGTCTATCACCACCGTGCGTTTATTATGACGATCGGTCACGTTATTAGCTTATGTCGGGTTAAATATATGGTCAGTACATTCACCCAGATCCAATAAAATCAGGCAAATGCACAGCGTAAAAAACCTCTGCACGGACATCGCCGCGTCTTCGGGCAGAGGTGTCGTGTGTTGCTTCTATTGTTGCTTATTGCGCAGCAACTGAGCCTTTAATGCTTTGTAACGTTGAATACCGCTGATTCCTAAGACTATGCCGATCGTAAGAAGAATCGTTCCAAGCAGCTTATCGACTGTAATGAGATCAACGATTCCGAAAACGATCAGAATGAGACCGATAACGGAGATGAGAAGCGGATTCGTTGGTTTAGAAGTTGTTGGCTGACTCAAGAGGCACCTCCAGTGAATGAAAAACAATCTACTCAAAGTATAGCGTAAATGGGTAAACTCTGCAGAATAAATTGATTTCGTCGGGACAACTTATGGGGGTAATCAATTTATCTAGGGAGGTTTTAATTTGAGAAAGTTCTTGGTTAGCTTGATGGTGCTCGCAAGTTTGTCGCTGGTTCTTATGATTCCCGCCTTCGCGCAACAGGGCAACAACGTGACGGGCGCGGGAATGGGTACGGGTGGTACTAACGGAATGTTTGGAAATTACGGTACCAACGTAAATTGCCCTCCGAATGGAACGTTCGGAACGCTCGGAACGAATGGTACGAATGGAATGTTCGGAAATAATGGTACGAACGGAATGTTCGGAAATAACGGTACGAATGGAATGTTCGGAACAAACGGCGCGAATGGCACGAGAGGCACTTATGGCGCTTATGACGCCACCAGAATGAACGGCAACCGGGCGAATACCACGAATATGACGACTCGCGCAAACAACAATGTTAGAGCTGCAGCTACAAATGACAGAGATTTCGACTGGGGATGGCTGGGTCTGTTGGGTCTAATAGGATTGGCCGGCTTGCGCAATAAAAACCGCGAAGAAGTACGGTAATCTCGCCAAATGCAAGGAATCCCCGTTCGCGAGTATAAATCGCGCGGGGATTTTTTGCTTAATTGGCAAATTCGACGGATCCATTTTCAAGCGAGGCAACCCTAGCCAATGATTCAACCCGATAACCCTGTTCCTTAAGCTTGAGGGCTCCATTCTGAAACGCCTTCTCGATGACGATACCGATTCCGGCTACCGTGGCATCGGCTTGCTCCACGATTCTCGCCATGGCCAGCGCTGCTTCTCCGTTAGCCAAGAAATCATCGATAAGAAGCACCCGATCGACCGGGCTCACTAATTTCCTAGAGATGGATACTTCGCTCTCCTCTTTCTTCGTGAACGAATACACCTTCTCGGTGTATAAGTCATCTTGCAGGGTCAACGATTTTCTCTTCCGCGCGAAGATGACCGGGACGCCAAGCTCTAGACCCGCCATTACCGCGGGCGCAATACCGGAGGATTCAATAGTTATAATCTTCGTAATGGCACTTTCACGGAATAGGCTCGCGAATGTCTTGCCAATAGCCTGCATAAGCAGGGGATCTATCTGATGGTTGAGGAAGGAATCCACCTTCAGCACCTGGTTGCTGAGGACGATGCCTTCATCCAAAATTTTCCTCTTCAACAGTTCCACGATAACTCCCCCTTTTTCAACATTCTAACATGTAGTTAAACCAACTCAAACAACAGCGGACCTGAGCTGCTCCAACAGAAATCGCCCAATCCTCTTGTAGGGTAATTATTTTTTTGATATACTGGATTTATTCGGAAATGAAATCGATTTCATTTTCACAAGGATCAACGGATATGGAAATAAGAAGAATTGTGACAAAAGTTGAAAATGCCCTTAATTCAAGTAAAGGGCTTTTCATAAATCGCAAGTAAGCAGCAGATGTTGTGTAATCGCTTACAAATCAAATGGGGTGATAACGGATTCTAAATGATGAAAGGCGAATTCCAATTCAGAGGAGGAATCGAAATGATTGTAAGAAGAATTTTGCTTGTCGCGTTTTCTTTAATGATCTTATCAGGATTAATGGTAACCGTCCCTCAGCAACCTAAAGCGAATGCGGCGTTCGAGGCGTCCGACTTCTTGAAAACGAGCGGTAAAGTGATTAAGAATAATTCCGGAACGGGGGCCATCGTTAATCTTCGCGGACCGAACCTGGGCGGTTGGTTGCTGCAAGAAGCGTGGATGTCTCCCATGAATACGCCCGATCAGTTTACTTTGACTCAAACCTTATGGAACCGTTTCGGAACAGATCTTAATCATAGCTTGCAAGGCGGATATCAGGATGTATGGATTCAGGCCAGCGATCTGGACAATATCAAGAACATGGGTCTGAATCTTGTTCGCGTACCGATGTATTGGGAAGATTTCATGAATCCGGACGGCAGCATGAAACCCGATTCGCACTCTTTTAGAAAACTCGACTGGGTCATTACCGAGAGCGCTCAAAGAAACATTTACGTCATGTTGGATTTTCACGGCATCCAAGGCGGAGCTTGCCCATGGCAATCCTGCGGCATATCGAATTCGAATCAACTATGGAGCAATTCAACGTATCAGGATAGAACTGTGCAAATCTGGGAGCGAATCGCAACTCGGTACAATGGAAATCCGACAGTAGCCGCATACGATTTGATTAATGAACCGCTGCTTACTTCGGGGGCAGTGGAGAGCTCAGCCCAGGTTCAACAAAAATATAACTACTATAACAGGCTTTATGATGCCGTTCGAGCCAAAGATCCTAACCATATCATCGTAGTCGCGGCATTTTTTGACTGGGAACAATCCCTACCGCCATCGACATACGGCTGGACCAATGTCATGTATGAAACGCATCACTATAACTTCTCGAATTTCGACGACTGGAATTTAACTAACTCCATGATTGATACATGGCTTTCCAAAATGGCTCAATATCAATCGTCTTATAATGTTCCGGTATATGCGGGTGAATTCGCTTTTGGGCAACTTGACCTGTGGGATAAATGGTTGGCTGGATTGAATGCGATAAATGCCTCATGGTCTAACTGGTCGTACAAAGTTACCGGAGGAGGAAATTGGGGTTATTATAATAACAGCTCGAGCCCGGTTCCGGATATTTATAATGACAGTTCCGCTACTATTGCGTCCAAATGGAGTCAATTTGCGACTGCTAATTTCCAGGTGAACACGGGATTGATAAATGTTATTAAGAAATATGCCGGTGGCCAACCGAACCCTCCTACGAGTGCGTCCAGCATTAGAGCAGTTGTTAACAACAACTATGTATGCGCGGAAGATGCGGGGGGCAGCCCATTAGTTGCGGACCGTACCACAGTCGGGGGATGGGAAAAATTCAACGTAATCAACAACTCGGATGGAACGATATCGCTTTTGGCGTTAGCCAATAATAAATATGTTACGGCCGACCTGAACCAGAGTACCAAACTTATCGCAAGGGCTACAACCATCCAAGATTGGGAGAAGTTTCGAATCGTTGATCGAGGCGACGGGAAAGTGGCTCTTCAGGCGTTGGCCAATAATAAGTTCGTAAGCGCAGACCTGAACTTAGGCGCTGTTCTATATGCGAATCGGGATACAGCGTCCGCTTGGGAAGAATTTATCATTAGTGCAGCTCCGTAAAATATTTGCAGGCAAAAAGATCGGATACTTCTAATACATGAAGCCAACCCCTGCATCTTAAAAAAGGTGCAGGGGTTGTTTTTTGTGTGCCGTGAGCGCAGATCATGCATATTCATATTCTGAACCATGACATGTCGAGAGGGTGAACGAGCGATATGGGAGGAAAGCGTAAATTCAGGAGATATACTTTACAGGAATTTCTGGTCGTACTTGACCAATCCGTAAAAAAGGTTCGATTCAATGGCATCCACGTGCATGCAACATGGAGGCCGACGATACAGGATTACCGCGAAGCGAAAGACAAAGAGTCGCTCATTCAAGCCATGTGGAGATTTCATACGGGAACGAGAAAGTTTACGGACATAGCACAGCATGTGACGATCGACCCGGACGGTTATATTTGGGAGGGGCGTTCGTTATTGACCTCGCCTGCATCGACGTACGACCACAACGACTCCGACAACGATGGCGTCCACCCATTCATGTTCGAGATGATCGGCAACTTCGACCGTGGGGCGGAGGTTCTGACCGGAGCGCAATTAGAAACAACTTTAGGGCTGTGCCGGGGGATCATGACGAGATGGAAACTCGGATTGCCGGATATCCGCTTCCACAGAGAAATGCAATCGGGGAAAACCTGCCCTGGCTCCGGTATCGACAAAGCGAAGTTTCTGGCTCAGCTGGCAAAACCTAAGCCAACGACTCTAACTGTCGAGCAAGTCAACTCGATTATCAATGAATACTTGAAGCCTGCGTGGTCGGATGCGAAAAGCCAAGAACAGAAGGATGAGATCCATAGGCTGGCTAATGAATTACGCAAAGCAGCGGGGATACGAATAGAGTAATGCGCCGCAAATGATACGCGATCGACCCCTCTGCGCGCAGGTACATAAAATTTACCAGTTAAGCAGATACTGAGCGAGAGACAGAGATCGAAACCTTGCCAGGAGGAAAAATGATCATGAATGCAATCACAATTCGGACGAGACCATGGAAAATTGCGATCCTTGTGAGCGCTGGAATAGCGTTATGTGGTTTAACCGTTCATGCGCGTACAGCCGGACCGAAGACGGACAAGCTTATAACCCGCCAAATCGCCGTTGTCATAGATGATTTCGGCAACGGCATGACGGGCACGGATCAAATGCTGGAGTTACCCATCAAGCTTACGGTTGCGGTCATGCCATTCCTGCCGACAACGAAGCAGGATGCTGAAGCTGCATATCGTAAAGGCCATGACGTCATCGTCCACCTTCCCATGGAGCCTATCAGGGGTAAACGCAGTTGGCTCGGGCCTGGTTCCATCACGACTGATTTGACGGAAGAAGAAATCCGTAATCGCGTCGAAGCAGCAATCGCAGCAGTACCCCACGCGATCGGGATGAACAATCACATGGGCTCGAAAGCCACCGCCGATAAACGCGTCATGCGAATTGTGCTCCAGGTTTGCAAAGAGAGGGGGCTTTTTTTCCTCGATAGCCGAACTTCTTACAGAACCGTCGTTCCTAGGATCGCGAAGGAAGTTGGGGTCATCACGCTGCACAACGATGTATTCCTTGATGATGTGTATACCAAGCGTCATGTTCTAAAGCAAATTGCCGAAGTAAAGAAATTCCTCTCGAAGAATGATCAATGTATCGTCATCGGCCATGTCGGACCTTCGGGGCTTCAAACGTCAGGGGTTTTAAAGAAAACGATACCGGAGCTGCAAAGTAATGCGAAGTTCGTTCCCTTAACCCAACTGCTCCCATTGCCGGAGCCGTTCGATCAAGGGCAGAAATTACGATAGCTTACTATACCGTTAGCAATGGCGGCGGCAAGACGATTCTGCCCGGGAATAGAGGTCAGCATGGCCCGATCCCCCGGATCATTGAGGAAGGCCGTCTCAACGATTACGCTGGGAACTTCAACCCGGTTCAGCAAGTAGAATTTGTCCGCCGCACGCGGCAATCGGTACCTGCCTTGTTGCCGATTAAGGCTATCTTGGATAAAAAGAGCGAGCAGCGCGCTACGGCCTTCGGATTGGTGAATGACCAGCGGGCCTCTATTTCTCTTCTTGGGCGACCAATTGACATGGATGCTTACGAATACCGAAGCGCCTATCTCATCGGAAAGTCCCTTCCGTTGCGACAGATCCCGGCGATGCCTCGAGCGGGTCAGATGCCAACGATTGTCGTCGCTAAGAGCGTAATCGCCGGTACGATTAAGAATGACCTTAAGTCCTTTGCTCCGAAGGAGCAGATATAGCTTGCGAGAAATGGCGAGATTTATATCTTTTTCCAGAACGTCGTTCCATTTGGTACCGCTATCGATTCCGCCATGGCCGGCATCGATCAGAACGTCGGCGGTCGGAAGCACATGAGGCGGCTCCGTTTTCCACCCTGTCAACAGCAATAATGCGCACAGGAATAAAAGGACACGATACATTCGCTATAACTCCTTCCTTCTTTCTACACAGCAATCTCTCCTGTTATCGTGGCACAAATTAGCCATCCTCATGCAAGATGATTGCCGAATGCGCGTACCGGGCATGCTATAGGCAAGGAGGCGAAGAGGAATGGACGGATCTGAATATTTGAAGTACATGACGGAGCAGGTCGTTAGTTACATGGAGATTCCAAGCGAAGAGGAAGAGAAAAAGCAACAAAAGATGATCAGCCGAGAGCCTTGGTTAACTAAATGGTTCGGAGCCGCTCCGATGGGGCTGATGATGTGGTGGAATAATAAGACGGACAAAAAGAATAAAACGCACCCTGAGGTACGTTCCGTTAATTCCACGCATTATAGATAAAAAAGTCCTTTTTCTAACAGGGCTCCAACCGGAATAAAACGTGTTCCCGACATATCGATCACTAAATCCAAACGGCCGTTCGACCAACGCTGGTAGCCAATAATGGGCTCCGCGTAAAGCATTTCCTCTCCGAACGGTTCCGTTACATATCGCAGATGCCGCTTCTTGTCCAAGTGGCTCCGAAGCTTAGCGGCATCTTTCGCCGGGAAAGGGGCCTCTTTGGTGAGCCACGGCAATCTCTCGTAAGCGTCGAAAGTTTCGTTGAGATTCAGATCAACGATGCGTAATCCCGCCGGCGGACCGTTATAAAAGGGCTTGCCTTCGGGGAACATTCTTTTCCAACCGATACCGTCCACGGGAAGTTGCTCGGCCGTCTTCGCATCGAACCAATACGTGACTTTGCCTATCGTTACTTCCCAAGCTGCCGCGAATGGGTGCGCATAGTGTTTGACAGCCGTCATGAGCTCGGCTTTTCCATCGGGAAGGAACCCATCGTCGATCAAAGATTGCTTCAGCAGTTGCGGGGAGAAGAGAGTATATGGACCGACACCGTATTCTCCCAGTTGGAAAGTGCCGTCGGTAACCGCGTGAACGACCATGTAGCCGATGTCTTTGCCTTCTTTAGTAAAGAGAACCAACCAGCTATGCGTGCCGGGACCAAGCGCTTCGATCTGCGGATCGGCGGTTTGCCATGCTTGGAAGGGCTTCTGCTGCGCCAGCCTGTCTACCCATTGTTTAACCTGTTGCTTCAGCTTGGACGGGAGTTCAGCTTTCGACTGGCCAATCGCCGCGGAAATAGGAACAGGGATGACGGCAGCAAAGGTTATCAGCAGCAAGAGAGTTAGCAAGAACGAACGTGTTAGCAACAGCATAGGTTTGCGCGGACGAGCTGTCATAGAACCTCCTGCAGTACTTTGTTTTGGTAAATCGTCAAGAAAGTCGAGTTGCGCTTTTATTGTAAGGGACAGGCCCTGCCGAGGCTGTTGCAACCTGTCGGTTGGGAATGGGGCTTTTTGTTCTATTTTTGCCGATAAAAGAAGTTATTTCTCATTCCGGACGCTAATGGATGCCGGGGAGATGAAAAATACCGCAGTTCGTGACGGATACGGAAACCCTTGGCCGGTACTGCCAATCGATTTCTGCCTCTCTTTGCTGAAAACGTGCGGATAACGTTGCTTTCTGCTCCTGCTGGTCAGGGTGATTCATATGCTCGAGCATGGGATTATAATATTGCCGGATCCGTTCCAGCTCGTCTTGACGCCGTTGCTCGGCCTCCACGGCCCATGTGAAATCCGTCGTCTTAAGCTTGCGTTCCATAGTGAGCTCAAGCTGAGACATCCCTTTGCGCAAGGATAACCCGTTCTTTAGCAGATGAACGTTGGAAGGAAGGCGAGGAGTGAGTCTCCTGTCCCTAAGTGTTTCCATAAATTTCTCGTTGATAACCCCCGTAGCCAGCGAGATTCCCCACCCATAGATTTCCTCGCGCTTCATGTCGCATTCGAAACCGACTTTGAAATTTACGCCCAGCCATGCCGTGTAAGGCTGCGAGCCAAGAGGATCGCCCTTCCCCCTGGGCGGCTCCTCGAACAAGGTGACGCAGCGTCCGCTTTGCTGAGCGGCGCCGAATAGCTGATGAAGCCGCCTTGAGCCGAAGTAGACGTCCTCTTGAATGATCCTTCCCGATTCCGTCATGATGTAGGAGATGGGCGTAGCCGAAGCTCTGTCGGCCATCGAAGGATTTTCGAACGACCATCGGTAAGTCATCGTTTCGGGATCTGCGCCCGTCCGATCGACGAAGCTCCAATAATAAGGCCTGTTCGTCAATGCCCGGTCGGCATCGGGCGATAGCTTCACGGTCACGCTGGAGGGACTCTTCTCTATTAAATGGCAGTCCATGGAATCCAGGTAAGAGATAACGAATTTCTGAACTTGTTTGGTGTTCATGGTTGATTCTCCCGATGCAATTGATTTTTGGTCGCGAGCAGCGCATCTCCGAGCCCATCGATACGCTTGCGCAATTCCTCTGCATCCGCGGATTCGAGCACCATCTGGGCTAATCGTTGCTCCAAGGACACTTCTTTTTCCAACTGCTGGATGATCTCGTCAAGCTCGCCGATAACCAATTCAAACATGTTGATTTTCTCGTGAAGCAGGTGTACGATATGTTCTTCGATCGTTCCGAGAGTGCATAGATTAAAGATTTGCACGTCCTCCGTTTGCCCTAACCGATGAACCCGTCCTATCCGTTGTTCGACCCGCATCGGGTTCCATGGAAGGTCGAAGTTGATGACATGGTGGCAGAATTGCAGGTTGATTCCTTCGCCTCCGGCTTCCGTGGCGACCATAACCTGAGCGCGCCTCCTGAACAGATCCATCATCCAATCCTTTTTACCTCGGTTCATACCGCCTCGATAGGGGATTGCGGACAAATCATGCTCTTTGAAAAACCGGATCAAGTAATCTTGCGTGGCCCGGTATTCGGTAAAGACGATAACCTTGTCGTCGATGCTGCGGATGAGTTCCATCGTTTTCTCCGCTTTCGTATTCGCTTTGATACTGCGGATGAGATCGACCAGCTCCAAGATCCGAGGCCGTAGAGGGGAATCCTCCGCCATCTTCTTATCCAGGTTAATCAGCGTAAGGAATACCGCGTCTCTGCTGGAGCATACCTCGCGTTGAAGCGTGACCAGAGAGAGCATGCTCGTAAAATCGCCGCCGCTCTCCGAGGTCGCATGATTGCGAACGTAGTTGGTCACTCCTTCATATAGGGCCATCTCCTCGGGCGAGAGGCGCAAGGGAACGTTCGTGACAAATCGCTTCGTGAATTCCACGCCGCCGTCGCTGCGCCTGTTGCGGATCATGACCTGGCTGAGCGCTTCGTGAAGCTTGGCTTCGTTCTTCGGTATTCTGCGGTCGGCGACGAAATTCGCCGCGAAGTCGCCTTCGCCGCCGAGCTGTCCTGGCTTTAGCAACGTAATAAGGTTATAGAGCTCCGACAGGTCGTTCTGAACCGGGGTAGCGGTCAGCAGAAGGCAGTACTTCTTCCGCAGCTCGTTGATGAACTGGTAGTTGCTCGTTCGCTTGTTCTTCAGCTTATGCGCTTCGTCCACGATGATCAGATCGAATTCGTTGTCGAGCAGCATCGCGCGATTTGGATCTCGCTTGGCCGTGTCCATGGAAGCGACGACGATGTCGTTGTCCCAGGAGTACGCCTTTCTTTGCGCGACCGCGGGGATATCGAATTTGCTATTCAACTCGCGCACCCATTGCAGCACCAGAGAAGCGGGAACGAGAATGAGCACCTTCTTCACTAGGCCGCGGATCAAATATTCCTTAAGGATAAGACCTGCCTCGATCGTTTTGCCCAAGCCGACTTCGTCGGCCAAAATCGCGCGGCCTCTCATTTCGTGAAGCACTTTGCGCGCCGTATCTACTTGATGAGGCAGCGGCTCGAAGTGCGGCAACAGGGATAGACAACGTAGCGCGTGGAAATCGGATACCAAAGACGCCTCCTCCGCTTCAAGAGCAAGCTGGTACATGGACCAATCGTCCCAAGGGCCATTGCGTTCCACGCGGCGCTCCAACTCTTCGAAAGCTCCTCGCTCGACATGCATTTCTACCAAGGGATGAAGCTTGCGGGGGGCGGGATCGGAGGATAAACCGGCTGGAGACTTGAAGGGCGCATCCGTATAAGCAACCCCATCATCGGCAGCGGTTGTTGCTAGCGGCTCATTCGATAGCTGAACGGCGGGTGAAGCCGCGCCGGTCGGCGTTCCGGCGGGAGAAGGGAATGGGGTTTGCAACGAAACGTCCTCCTGGGCGATCTCTTGCGTCCGTCTCGCGGAATAAAGTCGGGCGAAGATTCGCAGGGTAATGTAAGAAATGGCGGAATATATCGCATCCATTCCTTAGTATGAGCAAACGCGAGGGATTCAAAACAGGGATGGGAAAACGGGCATTTTCCCGATTATTCGATCGCTTTTTCTCTTTTTCAACAAAATTTTACGATTGTGCATAATGTCCTATGGATGTACCAGATGTGGTGTAGTATAATGGTATTCGCACACAATATATTGTACAATTTACATACACTTAATGGAGTTGCGAGCCGTATGTGATGCGATTCTTACTAAGAAGTTCGGGAGGGTACCGGATTGAAAACAATGCAGGCAAGACGGTTGGAAGGGTTAAGCGAGAAAATATTTTTGGATCGCTACGCTTGGAAGAATGCCGATACCAACGAAACGAAAGTAGGAGATGTCGTCCTCGTTCTGACGAAGGATGATCCGAAATTTCCTGCCAAGGACGTTGGCGAGGTCGTAAAGCGCGCAGGACAGAACGTAACCGTTAAGCTTCGCAACGGAGAGTTAGTGCAATCTACCGTCGAGAAGCTGACGTTAACTATTGAGAAGACCCCTGAGGAAATGTGGTCGCGGCTCGCGAACGCCATGGCTTCCGTGGAAGATTCGGCCGAGAAACAGAAAGAGTGGTCCGACAAGTTCCGTTGGCTGCTGGATGATTGGAAGCTCGTACCGGGCGGACGGATCGCGGCAGGAGCGGGAGCTAGCGAAGAGCTGACTCTGTTTAACTGCTACGTTATCCCGTCCCCTCACGACAGCCGCGGAGGCATCATGCAGACGCTTTCGGAGATGACCGAGATTATGGCGCGCGGAGGCGGAGTAGGGATTAATTTATCTTCCTTGCGTCCTCGCCGTTCGATCGTGAAAGGCGTGAACGGCTCGTCCAGCGGCGCGGTTTCCTGGGGCGGCTTGTTCAGCTATACGACGGGGTTAATAGAGCAAGGCGGAAGCCGTCGCGGAGCTTTGATGCTCATGATCAACGACTGGCATCCGGACGTAGAAGATTTCATAACCGTTAAGCAGACGATGGGCCAAGTAACGAACGCCAATCTATCCGTTTGCGTGAGCAATGCCTTCATGAAAGCCGTTAAAGAGGATGCGAACTGGGATCTCGTATTCCCGGATTCCAAGGATCCGGATTACGATGCGCTGTGGGACGGCGACTTGGACAAGTGGAAGAAGCTTGGCAAGAACGTTATCCATTATCGCACGGTTCGTGCCCGCGACGTATGGAATAGCATTATCGAAGGCGCTTGGAAATCGGCAGAACCCGGCGTCGTATTCATGGAGTACTATAACCAGATGTCCAACAGCTGGTATTTCAACCCGATCATCTGCACGAATCCTTGCGGCGAGCAAGGCCTTCCTGCTTGGGGCGTTTGTAATCTGTCGGCGATCAACTTGTCCAAGTTCTACGACGCGGACAAACATGATGTGGCATGGGATGAATTGGCTAAAGTCGTCCGCTATTCCACTCGTTTCTTAGACAACGTCATCGACAAGACGCCTTACCATTTCCCGGAGAACGAGAAGAACCAGAAGAACGAGCGCCGCGTAGGCCTTGGAACGATGGGTCTCGCGGAATTAATGATTCGTCTGGAAGTGCGGTACGGCAGCCCGGAAAGCATGGAATTCCTAGACAAGCTGTATGGTTTCATGGCTCGCGAAGCGTATCTTGCGTCCACGGAAATCGCGGCTGAGAAGGGGTCCTTCCCGGCGTTCGATCTGGAGCCATTCATGCAAAGCGGCTTTATGAAAAACATGGTCGACGTCTATCCGGAAGTCGGAGAAGCGATCTCCAAACGCGGTATGCGTAACGTTACGGTAATTACCCAAGCGCCAACGGGCTCTACGGGTACGATGGTCGGCACTTCAACGGGTATCGAACCGTATTTCGCGTTTGAATTCTTCCGTCAGAGCCGACTTGGTTACGACAAACAATACGTGCCGATCGCTCAGGAATGGCAAGATGCGCATCCGGGCGAAACGCTTCCGGAGTGGTTCGTCACTTCGATGGACTTGTCCGCGAAGGATCACATCCGCGCGCAAGCCGCCATTCAGCGCTGGGTGGATAGCTCCATCTCCAAGACGGCGAACTGCCCGGCGGACTTCACGGTCGAAGAGACCGCGGAGCTGTACGAGATGGCGTTCGAGCTCGGCTGCAAAGGCGTGACGATCTATCGCGACGGAAGCCGCGACGTTCAAGTTCTTAGCACGGCTAAGGACGAGAAGAAGGAAGAAGCTAAGGTTGCGGTGGAAGAGCCGGCAACTGCGGTTTCGGCAGACGTAGCGGTTACGGAAGAAAGCCCAGCGGAAACGCTGAATGCCGCGCTTAACGTTAGCGTCACTCCTGAACAGAAGCAAGTGTTCGACAAGCAATACAAGAGCCGTCCGAAGATTCTTCGCGGCGCGACTTACAAATACAATACGCCGTTCGGCATGGCGTACATTACCGTTAACGACATCGACGGCACGCCGGGAGAAATCTTCCTGAACGTCGGTAAAGCAGGCTCCGACGTGTTCGCCATGGCGGAAGCGCTTGGCCGCGTATGCTCGCTGTTCTTGCGTTACGGCGATCACGGCAACAAGGTTCAGCTTCTCGTGAAGCACCTGAAAGGGATCGGCGGCTCCGGTGCGGTCGGCTTCGGTCCTAACCGCGTCGAATCCATTGCCGATGCGGTTGCGCAAGCACTGGAATCGCATGCGGGAATCGAGGATCACGAGCACGCGGCAGCGTCCGAAACTCCGATCGCGGCAACTAGCTACAACGTTCTCTCCGAGAAGTCGAGAATCGCGTACACTTCCAAGGACCTGTGCCCGTCTTGCGGCTCGGCATCGCTGCTGAACGTAGAGGGATGCAAGACTTGCGGGAACTGCGGATATAGCAAGTGCAACTAATAAGAAAAGACCCTTCGGGGTCTTTTTTTTCGGGGACTTGTGATATTCCATAATTAGTTGGAATGATTTCACAATTGGTTAGACAATTTTTTCATTCACGCGCTTCTTCAAGAAAGCGACCGGCATGTCGCCGCAGGACTACCGGGAAGCGGCGAGGGCTGCCGTGCATTAAGCGTCAGGATATAGATCGAATCATAGCTTTGCTGCCGCCGATTCATCGGCGGTTTTTTGTTTCTAATAAACGAGAGTCCTATAAATCAACAGGTAATTACAAGGCAATCGGCAGGTTGTAGCTGCTATATGAAACCGTTAAAGTTTTTTCTAAGTGACAGTGAGGTTTGGGGGGATAGCGATGCCCGCTTGGGAAGAAAGACATAAGGCAGCGAGCGGCGAGGCGATCTTGTCGGCAACGGGAGTTAAACGGATTTTCGGCAAAGGCAATGCAGCGGTTACCGCGTTAGCGGACATCCATCTAGCCATTCCCGCCGGTACGATGGTCGCGCTCAAGGGACGATCGGGCTCCGGCAAGACGACGCTGCTCAATATTTTAAGCGCGCTTGATGAGCCGACGGAGGGCAAGGTGATATTTCGGGGCAGGGAGATCACCAAGTTGTCCGTCGCGGAACGTAATGCGCTGCGGCGCAGAGAGATCGGCCTGGTTTTCCAGTCTTTCGGCCTCGTTCCGCTAATGTCGGCTTACGAGAACGTCGAGTTCGGATTGCGCATTGCGGGCAGGATGGGCAAGGACAATAGGCAAATTGCGGAGTGGGCGTTGGAGCGCGTCGGCATGCGGGGGCGGATGAATCATCGGCCGACGGAGCTGTCCGGGGGCGAGCAACAACGCGTGGCGATCGCCCGCGCGATCGTACACGAGCCCGAGCTGCTGATCGCGGACGAACCGACCGCCGAGCTGGACAGCAGGATGGGACTACAGGTGATGCGCGTTTTCCGGGATCTCGTGCAATCCGGCACGACGGTCGTACTGACGACGCACGACCCGGGCATTATGGAGCTAGTTGATCACGTTATCGCATTGGAGGATGGACAAATTGCATCGTACACGACCAACGAAGCACCGCTTGCATAGATTCGTTCCCCGCGCGGCAGGGACTGCCGTTCTGCTCGCCGCGACGCTGGCGCTTGCCGGCTGCTCGCTGCTACCTGACGAGGAGACGTTGCAGCCGCCGCTTATCCAACCTGCGCAGGAGCAATTCGACGCCGTGGATGCGGCTAAGGGGGACATTCAAACGTCCCTGAGAGGCAATGCGACCTTCGTATCCGCGAAAGTCGAGACGCTCTCGTTCAAGGGAAACGGCGGGCGACTGAAATCGATTAATGTTAAGCTAGGCGATCAGGTGAAGTCCGGAGATTTGCTGGCGGAGCTGGAGACCGGTGATCTGGATCTTCAGTTGAAGCTGCAACGGCTCAATGTGGAGCGAGCGGAGCTGTTGTACAAACAAGCCTTAATGTCGGATGCCAACGATACCGAATTGCGCCTCCGCGAAATCGACCTGGAGCGGGAAAACATTTCGTATGGAGCGATGGAGAGTCGTCTTTCGCAAGCTCAGCTGTACGCACAGATCAGCGGGACCGTTATTTTCGTCGAATCGCTGAAAACGGGAGACGGGGTCAACACTTACCAATCCATAATCACGATCGCTGATCCTTCGAGCATGCAGCTTTCGTACGCGGCCGGGAATGCGAAGGATTTGCTTCCGTTAGAAGTTGGAATGCCGGTCAGCCTGAAGTATAAGGGCAAAGATTATACAGGCAAAGTGCTGCAGTCCCCATCTACTGCGCCAGTCACCGACGATAAAGCGAAAGCCGAAAAGAACGAGACGACAATTATTTTGAGTATGGACAACCAGCCCGAAGGGGTTCATGTCGGCGATGTTGCGGATGTGACGATCGAGCTCCAGAAGCGGGAAAACGTCATTGTCCTGCCGCGTTCGGCTGTCCGTACCTATATGGGCCGATTTTATGTACAGGTCGCCGAAGGGGATCGCCGCAAGGAAGTCGACGTAGAGGTGGGGCTGACGACGCCGACTCAGGTAGAGATCGTTCAAGGTCTCAAGGAAGGCCAGAAAGTTATCCTGAACAATTAACCGAACTAAGAGCGCCTGGGTTTCGGGAGCGAGAATGAGGTGTGCGTATGGCCTTATGGACGATGATCCTTCGCAAGATGGCCAATAACAAATGGCTGCAGCTGAATCTATGGTTCGGGCTTACCGTATGCGTGGCCCTGTTCAGCTCCATGCCGCTATACTCGGATGCCATCCTGCAGCGGACGCTGATTAAAGAGCTACAACAGACGCAATCCGAAAGCTCCGTGTATCCGGGCTTCATCCGGGTTAGCACGACCAATTCTTCGTCCACTATGGACAACAAGACGATGGAGGCGATCGAGCGGGCGGACCAGTTCGCAAAATCGATTCCGGGCCGAATGGGGCTGGAGTCGCTGTCGTTCTATCAACAGCGGTTCACGCAGCTAATGAAGGTATACGGCGCCGACGCATCGGAGCTAGAGAAGAAGCAGCAGAAAACGGTAGGCGCCATTAAATCGTTATCCGGCATGGAAAAGCGCGTCCGTCTGATCGAAGGCCGGATGCCGGTCGACCGTTCGGACGGTATATTCGAAGCATTGGTTACTCAGGGCTTTCTATTTAAAGCGAAGCGAGATCTCGGGGAAGAGCTGGTCGCGGAAACGACGGACGACAAACGAGATAAGTTCCGCGTCATTCCGGTCGGCATCGTCGAAACGGATCCGAAGGCCGATCCGTATTTGCCGTATTTGACGTCGGAGGTCAGCGACGGCTTCCTGATCCCGTTCGCGCAGTTTGAACGGGAGTTCACGAAAGGCGGCAAGACAAGAGTTGCCGAGATGGAATGGCGCTATGCCTTGAACTACGAGCAGATGAAATTCGGCAGCGTTGACCAATATATCAAAGCCGACAAAGACATCCGCCGCTACTATAAAGGGCGGGTCGGTGTTGCCGAGTTCGACATTCCATCGAGCTCGACCGTTAATTCCTTCCAAGGCAAGCAGGATAAGCTTGACGTTATGCTGCTGTCCCTCTATTGTCCCGTCATGCTGATGCTGGCTTTTTACTTGTACATGGCCGCCAATCTGATCATCGAAAGGCAGAAGACGGATATTTCCGTTCTCCGCAGCCGCGGAGCCAGCCGGCTGCAGATTATGACCGCCTATACGATGGAGAGTCTGCTTCTCGGACTAGGCGCGCTGGCCGTAGGGCCGTTCCTTGGCGTGCAGTTCACGAAGTGGCTTGGTGCCGCGAACGGTTTTCTGGAGTTCGTCAACCGGTCGGCGCTGCCGGTCAGCTTTACCAGCAGTGCCTATAATGTAGCGGTAATCGCGGTATGCGGAGCAATCGTGCTCATTCTGATCCCGGCTTTCCTGGCTACAAGAGTCAGCATCGTCGGCCAGAAGCAGCAGATGGCGCGATTGACCAAGATGTCGTTCTGGCATAAAACAGGTCTTGATCTTGTCCTAGTCAGCTTGGCCGTGTATCTTCTTCACAACTTCAACAACCGTCAGGAGGATTTGAAGCGGCTGGCGCTTGACTCCGCCGCTCTGCAGGTCGATCCTCTGTTATTCCTGATGCCGGCTTTATTCGCGCTAGGCGGCGGCTTGCTGGTGCTGCGGGTATATCCCTGGTTCATTCGCCTCGTCTTTTGGGCGGGTCGCCGATGGTGGTCTCCAGCACTTTACCACACCTTGATTCAAATCAGCCGTTCGTCAGGGCAGTATTTGACCATTAAAGTGTTTCTGATCATGACCGTCGCGACCGGCCTTTTCAGCGCGAATGCGGCGAGAACGATCAATGACAATATGGAGAGCAAAATCGAGTATGCCGTTGGCGGCGATATTGCGCTGTCGACGAGGTGGGAAAACGATGCGCCTTTGCCGTCTTCATACAGCCAGGGGCAATCGAGCCAGACAGATGCAGCGGTGACTACCGAAGCGAAGAGAGTCCAGTACACGGAGCCGCCGTTCGAGCCGTACCAGAAGCTAGAGGGGGTAGAAACGGCCGCCAAAGTGTTCAAGAAGGAAAAAGCCCGATACAGTACAGGGAATACGTCCGGGAGCACGACGTTGTTCGGGATCGATACGATGGCTTTTGGCAAAACAGCCTGGATGAAAAGCGGATTGCTAGATTACCACATCAACGGCTATTTGAATCTGATTGCGCCAGATCCGAAGGCCGTGCTCATCTCGCGCTCGCTCGCCGAGGCGGCGAAGGTCAAGCCGGGCGATCCGATTCGCGTTTCCTGGGATGGTCTTGACCAAGCGCAGTTCACCGTCTACGGAATCATCGATTACTGGCCAAGCTGGAATCCGCTCCCGTCAGGCACGGACAAGGAAGACGAGAAGGCGGAGCAGCCGAAGCTGATCGTCGGCCATCTGGCCACGATTCAGAACCGGTTGGCAGTCGAACCGTACGAGGTGTGGCTTAAGCTGAAGGAGGGGGTCTCTAACCAGTTGATCTATGATCAGTTGACTGAGAAAAAGCTGCCGGTTACAGGATTTCGCGACGCGAAGAAGGAGCTGATCGAGTCTAAGAACGATCCGTTCCGGATGGCGATCAACGGCGTAATGACGCTTGGATTCGTAATCTCTATGCTGATCAGCTTCTTCGGCTTCCTTCTCTTCTGGGTGCTGACTCTATCCGGACGGACTCTGCAATACGGCGTGCTGCGTGCGATGGGTATACCGTTCATACAGATCATCGGCATGCTTATCAGCGAGCAATTGCTCACTTCCGGCGCTGCAGTCGTGATCGGCGTAATTATAGGCAATCTGATAAGCGAAATGTTCGTTCCTCTGTTCGAAATGTCTTTCTCGACGCAGGATCAGGTGCCGCCATTCGATATTGTAAGACAGCTAAGCGATTACGTGCAGCTGTACAGCATAGTCGGCATTATGCTGACGATCGGTCTGCTCATTCTCGGCTACCGCCTCTCGCGGATCCGGATCGCGCAGGCGCTGAAGCTGGGAGAGGAGTAACCTATGATTCAATGCGACGGACTCGTCAAAATTTACAAGACGGCAAACCTCGAAGTCGTCGCCCTGCAAGGGCTGGATTTGCATGTCGCGGACGGCGAGCTGATGGCGATTATCGGCAATTCCGGCAGCGGCAAATCGACGCTGCTCAACATGCTGGGAGGCCTGGATAAGCCGTCAGCCGGCAAGCTGCTAGTTAACGGCAAAGATCTCCTGACGTTCGGCGAGAGGGATCTGGTGAAGTATAAGCGGGATACGGTCGGGTTCGTATGGCAGAGTAACGCGCGTAACCTGATTCCGTACTTGACCGCTTTGGAGAACGTGGAGCTGCCTATTCTGCTTCGCGGCAAACGCCGCCGGCTGCGGGCAATGGAGCTTCTGGAAGCGGTCGGTCTCGGCCACAGAATGAAAAACAAGCTAAGCGAGCTTTCCGGTGGCGAGCAGCAGCGCGTGGCCATCGCCATCGCGCTGGCGAACGAGCCGCGGCTGCTGCTGGCCGATGAGCCGACCGGCTCTCTGGATACGAAAACGTCCGATCAGGTGCTGAATTTGTTCAGGACATTGAACCGCACGATGGGCATAACGATCGTCATCGTCACTCATGATCCTCTCTTGGCTCGCAAGGTGGACCGCGTTGTCCAAATTCGAGACGGAAAGACGTCGGCGGAGATGATCCGACGGGTATCGTATGCCGAGGAACTCGCGCAAATGGATGCGGAGAGAGCCCATAATGATCCGGAAACCCATATGGAGTTCGCGGTTATCGACAAGGCGGGTCGGCTGCAAATTCCGGCCGGCTATCTTGACGCAGATGGCTTCAAGGGCAGCAATAAAGTACGCGTCGAGATGGAGGAAGGCCGTATTATTCTGTATCCGCCGGAAGAGAGGAAGACGGGTTAATACGGGCTAACGCCCATTCTTTCGAACCGGGACTGAGATGAAGAATCTACATTAATGCAGTTGAGGTGAATTTATGAAGACGAATCGACTCAAGTTCTACATTCCATTGGGACTGATCGCAATTCTCGCGCTAACGTACGTAATATTCGGCATATCACCGAAGAAGAGCCATACGGAATCGGAGTCTGCGCCCACCCAATCCGCAGGAGTTGCGACACAGACCGTTGCGGAAGCTAGCACGGAGCCTGCGGTAGATCTAGCAACCGGCAAGATCGCCACGGGCTTTGAGGACGGCACGGTACAGGGCTGGCATGAACGCGGTGGCATCGAAACGTTGACGGCGGCTGAGGAGGCGGCTCATTCAGGCACATACGGATTGCAGGTTACCGGGAGAAAAGAGGGCTGGAACGGTCCGCAGCTCGATGTGACGCCGATCATGGAAAAAGGCAAAACGTATACACTTGCGGCCTGGATCAAGCTTCCTGCCGGAATGCCGGATTCTTCCGTGGCGATGACGATCCAACGGACCACGAACGGCAAGGACACTTACGAGTTCGTCACCTCCGACACCGTAACCGCAGGCGAATGGGTGAAGCTGACGGCTAAGTACGAGCTCCTCTTCGAGGCAGAGAAGCTGTCCGTGTACTTCGAATCGAACGCCAATCCGACGCTCGATTTTTACGTGGACGACTTTCAGATCGCGCGCAATCAGGAGCCGGAGAAGATTGAAGTCCAGCAGGATATTCCGGCGCTTAAGAATATTTACAATGACGACTTCAAGTTGGGCACCGCCCTGCTCGTGAATGAAATTTATGATCCGAATGGTCCGGACGCTCAGTTGATTAAAAAGCACTTCAACAGCCTGACGGCCGGCAATGAATTGAAGTGGGACGCTACCGAGCCGCGGGAAGGCCAATTCAGCTTTTCGAGGGCGGATCAAATCGTAGACTTCGCCATGAACAACGGTATCGCATTCCGCGGACACACCTTGATTTGGCATAGCCAGACGCCTAATTGGGTGTTCCACGACGATAAAGGCAACCTGGTGAGCAAAGAAGTGCTGTTCCAGCGGATGAAAAAGCATATCGAGGCGGAGGTCGGCCGATACAAAGGCAAAGTATACGCATGGGACGTTGTGAACGAGGTCATCGAGCCGGGCGACAAGCAGCCTGGCGGACTTCGCAACAGCCCGTGGTATCAGATCGCAGGCGAGGAATTCATCGAGAAAGCGTTCGAGTACGCCCATGCAGCGGATCCGGACGCCAAACTGTTCATTAACGATTACAACACGGATATGCCCGACAAACGGCAATATTTGCACGATTTGATCAAACGGTTGAAAGCTAAAGGCGTTCCGATCGACGGCATCGGTCATCAGACGCATATCGGGATTATGTCCCCGTCCGCGTTCCAACTGGATCAAATGATTCTAGCGTTCACGGATCTCGGCATCGACCAGCAGATAACCGAGATGGATATGAGCATCTATACGAACGATAGCGAAGCGTTCGATACATTCCCGGAAGACCTGCAGCTGAGACAGGCTTACCGGTACAAGGAAATTTTCGACGTCTTCAAGAAACATAAAGATCAACTCAGCGCCGTTATTTTCTGGGGCAAAGACGACTTGAACACGTGGCTCCGAACTTTCCCGGTAAAACGCAACAACTGGCCGCTGCTATTTGACGAACGGCTTCAGGCGAAATACGCATACTGGGCGCTCGTCGACCCGAGCAAAATGCCGAAGGAAAATTTGCCGGTCGTTGCCGCAACGAAGCTTGAGACAGCGGCCAAGCAAGGAACGCCCGTCATCGACGGCGAGAGGGAGACGGCATGGAACGGTACGCATGAGCTCGCGACCGACCGCTGGGTCACCGGCATCAGCGGTTCGACCGCCCATGTCAGAACGCTATGGGATGAGGACCATCTGTACGTGCTGGCGGTCGTGACGGACTCGAAGCTGTCGAACAAGAGCGCGAACGCGTGGGAGCAGGATTCCGTCGAAATCTTCATCGACTCGAACAATGCCAAGACAACGGCTTACGAATCGGACGACGGGCAGTATCGCATCAGCATCGACAACAAACAGACCGTCAATCCCGAATCGATGAGCGGGAATTTAGTTTCCGCCGTGAAGCGTACGGATACCGGATATATCGTGGAAGCCTCCATCGCATGGCCGGGGACTGCGCCCAAAGCCGGCGATACGATCGGCTTCGACGTGCAGGTCAACAATGACGAGGACGGAGACGGATTGCGCGACAGCGTCGCGATCTGGAGCGATACGTCCGGACAATCGTATCAGAGTACTGCTGGCTTAGGAGAATTGAAGCTGAAATAACGCAGATGGAAAGCTTTTATTTCTATCGGTTGAGGGAGGCCGACGCTCTATGCTTTTAACCAAGAAGAAGCTCATGATCGTTCTCTCGCTCGTGCTGGCTTGCGTAGCTGCCCTTCTCTGGATGGTCATCTCGTCTCATCATTCGAATTCCGATTCTGCTAATAGCAACGGCGTACCGGCAGGAAGCCATACGTCGAACGTGTCGATGGCTTATTTGCAGGAAGAAGGCATTCAGCTTAGTATGGAAAAGGATACGACCTATGACTTGCATTTACTGATGGACGAACTTCCGGACACTGAGCCGGTCTATAGGATTCATGCAACCGTAGTTTTGCCTGCGGAGCTTGAGGTCATCGGCTTCTCTCCGAATCGAAACAATCTGCAGGCAACCCAGGCTACGTTCAATCAGACGGGCAGTGTTGCGGAGCTTACGATCCGCAACGCCGACGATACGGCAATAGCCTATGCTAACCGGGATGCAAGCAAGGAGTTGGCGACCATTACGATAAGATTGAATAAAGAATTGGCAAAGACCTATCAGGAGGAGATTAAAATGAGTAATTTCGAGATCGAATTCAACGACCATAATACCGCTGCCTATGACATTAGCGGCGCGGCTGCCAAGGTAAATTACACGCAGCCTGCCAGCGCGGTCGGCAAGCTTCCTCCGAACGGAAACCCGCTTGTATCCCATAAGTTCGGCGCGGACCCTTACGCTCTCGTATACGGAGATCGCGTTTATGTGTACATGACGAACGACGTGCTGGAATACGATGCCGACAGCAACGTGAAAGACAATACTTACGGCAATATCAACAAAATATCGGTCATTTCCTCGGACGACTTGGTCAACTGGACCGATCATGGGGAAATTCCGGTTGCCGGTCCGCAAGGCGCGGCTAAATGGGCAACGCAATCGTGGGCGGCGGCGGCCACGCACAAAGTGATAGACGGCAAAGATAAATTCTTCCTCTATTTCGCCAACAACGCAAGCGGGATCGGCGTATTGACGAGCGACAGTCCGACCGGACCTTGGATAGATCCGATCGGTAAAGCGTTAGTAACCAGATCGACGCCGGGTGTTGAGGGCGTAACCTGGTTGTTCGACCCGGCGGTGCTCGTAGACGACGACGGCAAGGCCTATCTCTATTTCGGAGGCGGCATTCCGGAAGGCAAAGACGAAATGCCGGATACCGCGCGAGTAATGGAACTGGGCCCGGATATGACCAGCGTGCTGGGCGAAGCAAAGATGATCCCGGCGCCGTTCATATTCGAGGATGCCGGTATCAACAAAAACAACGGCACTTACTACTATACGTACTGTTCCAACTTCTATGGCGGAACCCGCCCGGAAGGCAGTCCCCCCGCAGGTGAAATCGCGTACATGACGAGCGACAATCCGATGGGGCCGTGGACGTATCAGGGATCTATCCTGAAAAATCCGGGCCACTTCTTCGGAGTCGGAGGCAACAATCACCACGCGATGTTTCAGTTCAACGGCGTTTGGTATATCGCGTACCACGCGCAGACGTTGTCTAAGGCGATGGGCGTTCCGAAGGGCTACCGTTCCACGCAATTGAACAAAGTTTACTTCGGCGAAGACGGCTCCATTCAAGAGATTAAAGCGGATTACGAAGGCGTTCCGCAGGTCAAGCCGTTTAATCCTTACCGCCGTGTCGAGGCAGCTACGATCGGCTGGAACGCCGGAGTTGCAACGGAAAAGCTCGCTGGTGAAGGCGGACAGCAGCAGATGGTCGTATCCGATATCGACAATGCGGATTGGATCGCCATGTCCAAGGTCGATTTCGGAGACGAAGGGGCATCGACGTTCGTCGCCTCGGTATCCGGTGCGAAGGATCCCGCATCCATCGAGCTGCGTCTTGACTCGCCGGACGGGAAGCTGATCGGAATGCTCTCCGTGTCGCCGACAGCCGAAGACTCCTGGACCGAATTTACGACGAATGTTTCGGGTGCGGAAGGCACACACGATTTGTACTTTATTTTCAGGGGCGCAACCGGCGAAAATCTGTTCAAGCTTATGAGCTGGCAGTTCAGCGAATAAGAGAGAGCTCCGATCGCAGGAGCCGCACGTTAAAGTGCGGCTCTTTTCGTTGCCGCCTGAACCCAAATAGGTAAAGATCGGGTAATGAAATCATGATATGCATCTTGTTTTATCGCAGGATAGCTTGGATAATAATTTTATTTATAATAGGAAAGTTATATCCTAAAGCTGCATTCGTACAGGAGGCGACTATGAAAAAGGTTAAATCCAATGCTAGGCTGATCCTTACTGCCTTATCCTCGATTGTTCTTCTAACGACATGCTTTCAAGATAACGGCGCGAATATGAAGCCGATTCCTGAGCAGCGTACGGATGAAATCGCATCTGGTGACCCGTCGCTAAGTAAATATAATCCGCCGATCGAGCTCACGTTCGTGAGAGAGACAGGCGGCTTGGACGATTTATTAAAGCAGTTTCCGGGAGAAACTCTGGAAGATAACCGGTGGAGCCGGCTTTATGAACAAGAGCTGGGCGTTCAAATCAAGTACGACTGGGTTGCCCAAGGGAATCAATATCGTCAAAAGCTTGGCTTTTCGCTTGCCACCGGAAAAATCCCGGACATCGTGCGAGTGGATGCGCAGCAGCTGAGACAGCTTAGCAACGCCGGACTGATACAAGATTTGTCCGATGTTTACGTCAAATACGCCTCCCCGTTCACGAAAAGAATCCTCAGCCAGGAAGGGAGCGGCCCGTTCGAAGCTGCTACAGTCGACGGAAAGCTGATGGGAATTCCGGAATCGTCTTCTTCCATTGAGGGAGCGGTATACTTATGGATCCGAACCGATTGGTTGGATAACCTCGGACTGCAACCGCCGCGTACCATGGAAGATTTACTCGCGATTTCGAAAGCGTTTACAGAGGATGACCCGGATCGGAACGGAATGAAGGATACGTTCGGACTCGCGGTGACGAATTATATTTGGGATCCCGTGGCGGGGTTAAAGGGCTTCATGGCGGGATACGGTGCCTATCCGAACCTATGGTTGAAGAATGCACACGGAAGTCTCGTCTACGGGGGCATTCAGCCCGAAGTCAAAACAGCGTTAAAAGCGCTTCAGGAATTGTATGGCAACGGTCAAATCGACAGCGAATTCGCGATGATGGACGGAAATAAAGTCCGGAGTAAAGTGGCAAAAGGAAAGATCGGGATCGCATATGGAGAGCAATGGAGCTCTTTTTGGTTGCAACCGAGCCGCGAAAATCCGAAGGCGCAGTGGCAGGCGTTTCCGATCGTCTCTATCTCGGACCAACTGCCAAAGGTGCCGCTGCCGTTTAACACGAGCCAGTACATAGCCGTAAGAAAAGGATACGAGCATCCTGAAGTGATCGTGAAGCTGATCAATTTGCATTTGGATAAAAACTGGGGAGCTACGGCTGAATATCAGACCTATTACAGTACCCCGTATCCTGCGTGGCAGCTGTCTCCTGTTACGCCGTTTCCGCCCAAGAAAAACTTGGAGGCGTACCTTCAGCTTGACGAAGCCCGTCGTACCGGCAATCAATCGGGTTTAAAGGATGAGGCCAAGGCCATTCAGAAGAATATAGAGACGTATATGTCGAGAAGCGCGAATAAAGAAACGGGGTGGGGCTGGGAACGGACGTACGGCCCTTCGGGAGCGTTCGCGATTCTCGACCAATACGAGAAAAATAACCAGCTGTTATACGAGAGCTTCACGGGCGGTCCGACGGAGACGATGATCGAGAAGCAATCGATTCTGAATAATTTGCTTTTCGATACCTATATCAACATCATTCTTGGACGTCCGATCGAGGATTTCGACCGATTCGTAGAAGAATGGCGCCGACTTGGCGGGGACTGGATTACAGTCGAAGTTAACCAATGGTTTTCGAATAGAGGCCGCAATATGAAGTAACAGGCACTCGCATCGGAGGAGTCTACTTGCTCAAATTTCCTGCTAGTTCGTTTCGCAAGACCCTCTTCGTAAGACTGGTCGTTACTTATTTGATCGTTATTCTCCCGGTTATTTTATTGGGGGTGTACTTGTATAACTGGAGCTACAGGAACGCAAGCCAAGATCTTTCCAAGGCGACATTGTCCCAGTTATCCGATTATCTTGGGGACTTGAACCGCGAGATCGATTGGATGGAAATTCAGCAGTTCGATCTGCTGGAGGACAGCGATCTGAACAAAATGGCCGTGACGTGGGACATGATGGACAGCGTCGAAAGACGAACGAGCACGAATTATTTGGTGCATCGGCTCACGACTTTAAAAAGCAGCAGCGCCTATATTAAAGATGTCGAAGTGCATATTCGTTCCATTAATAAGAACGTTTCGGCCAGCAACGCCGTGCATGATTTCGATGAGGAAAGCTTTAACTATTTTCGTTCTATCGCTTACAAGAAAGAAAACCGCCTGATCAATTATAACAACGCTCTTCACCTTGGCGTTTCCAAGCAAGGCGGAATAAAAGGGGAGGAGCCTCTTTTCATCGTACAGATTGAATTGGATACGCAGAAGCTGAAAGATTCGTTGCGACAAGTCAATATGTATCCCGAAAGCCGGTCGTTCCTGCTACTGGAATCGTCTGAATTTTCTATAGGAAGCGACGGGGAATCGGATAAGATGCTTCAAAGCTATATGGAAGCCGTGAAGGGGAAGAACGGGAATGCGTCCGTATTCACGGTGGAAGGCCAGAGATATCATATCGACGCGGTGCATTCCGATACTTTGGCTCTGTCCGTCGCGACCTACCTGCCGGAGGAAGCTGTCAAAAGACCATTGAACAAGTTCGTAACCTGGGCTTGGTTATTCGCCTTCACGTCTTTTTGTGCCATTATCATTTATTCTTTTTCCACGTACCGGTTCGTTCATAAGCCTCTATTGCTTCTTGTACAGAGCTTTAGAAGAATGGAGGGCGGCGCATTAGACATCCAAATCGAACATAAGCAAAAGGACGAATTCGGCTATTTGTACAATCGATTCAATCTTATGCTGAGGAAGCTGCAAGCGCTGATCGATCAGGATTTCAAACAGAAGCTGATGATGCAGAGGTCGGAATTAAAGCAGCTGCAATCGCAGATCAACCCTCATTTTCTGTACAACAGCTTCTTTATTCTGAACTCGCTCGCTAAAACCGGCGATTTGGAGAGGATCGAACAATTCACGATCATGCTCGGCGAATATTTTCGGTTCATCACGCGCAACGGCGAAGACAACGTGAAGCTGGCGGAAGAAATCAAACATTCACGCATGTATACCGAAATCCAAAAGCTCCGTTTCTCAAGACGGATTCGTGTGCGATTCGACGAATTGCCCGAGGATATGGAAGCGATCCGCGTTCCTAGGCTGATCATTCAGCCTCTGATCGAGAACGCGTATGAGCATTGCCTCGAGAAAATGACGGAGGAAGGCCAGCTTCGTGTTACGTTTGAAAGCGCACCTGCCGAAGCTAGCATTATCGTCGAGGACAATGGCAGCATGAGCGATATCGAAATCGAGGCGTTGAGTGAACGGTTAATCCATTCGAACGAATCCCACGAAATGACGGGCATGATCAACATTCATCGGAGAATTCTACTTATTTACGGCGAAGGAAGCGGTTTGTTTCTTTCCAGAAACGAGCTGAACGGTCTGAAGGTCACGGTACGAATCAAGCTGGGGGAGGTTGAAGGCCATGTATAGACTGTTGATCGTCGATGACGAAGAGATTATTACGGATAGTCTATATGAGGTGTTCGCGAAGCTCATGCCGGACGAATTGGACGTATGCAAAGCCTATTCCGCAACAGAAGCGTTGAATTGGATGTCGCGTACCCGAATCGATATCGTCTTGACCGATATAAGCATGCCCGGAATGAACGGATTGGAATTAACCGAAGAAATTCATGCCTATTGGCCAAGATGCAAAGTGATCTTCCTAACCGGTCACAGCGAGTTCGATTATGCCTATAAAGCGATTCAAATGCACGAAGTCCGATATTTGCTGAAAACGGAAGGTTACGATAAAGTCATGCAAACCGTGCAGGGAGTCATAGACGAGATCAATCGCGGCAATCAAATGAGCGAGCTTGTCGAACAGTCCCGCGAACAAAAGCTCGCCCTTGAACTGATGGCGCAAAGGGACTATTTCATGCACCTGCTTCAAGATAGTCCTGTTCTTTGCAGGGATCAAGAGACGCTCGCCAAGGAGTTCCGCTCGTTGAATATCCGATTGGATCCGACCTTTCCCGTTGTGCTGGTCATCGGCCGCTTGTCTTATCCCGCGGACACCTCCTATAGCGAAAGAAGCCGGATCGTTCATGCCTCCGAAAGGATATGGAATTCGTGTTTGTCCGAACAAGCCCGTTATGTCGGTAACATAGATAAACACGGGGATAACGTATGGTTTCTTCAGCCATCCCAGCATGCAGCGGAGAAGTTCGACAGTCACTTCATTCGTTATTTGGAGGGTACGCTGGAGCTCGTCCAGGAGACAGTCTTGATAGCGTTGGGACTGACGACGGTATTCGCTGTAAGCGGCGCATCCAACGCTTGGGAAGCGATCACCCCGCAATACGAACGGCTGCGTCAGTTGCAGCAGTTAAAGCATAGCGAGGGGATATCCGTCATTATCACGGACCGCATCGATCAGCCGGAAGCTTCGGAAATAAAGGGTACGCATTCGATCAGCCAAAAGGCAGAGATCATGGCGGCGCACATTGAAGCCGATAGGAAAGTGAAGTTCGATGAGTGCTTGGATGAAGTGACGACGAGATTATCGCAAGCTGATGCAAATGTGCAGCAAACGATCGAGGCGTATTATTCGATCGCGCTCGTGCTCTTTTCATATATCAATCGATGGGGACTTCATCGGCAAATCTGCGACTGCGGAAAGCTGATGCGTCTCGATAACCATCTCTCCATAAAAGAGGCCTTCCAATACTTGTCCCAAATCGCGGATAGCATCTTCAGCATTAAGCGGCTTGACGAGAAGGATAGGGCATCCGGCATCATCGATCAGATCTGTCAATTCATCCATGATCATCTTAGCGAGGATTTGTCCTTGGTAAGATTGGCGGAGATCAACTATTTCAATCCAACCTATTTATCCCGTTTCTTCAAACAGGAGCGAAGCATCAATTTGTCCGAGTACATTGATCGATGCCGCATCAAGAAAGCGATGGAGCTTCTTAGAGACGGGGATCTCAAGGTGAGAGAGGTAGCGGTTTCCGTCGGTTACGAGGCAGCGCATTCCTTCACTCGCTTCTTTAAGAAGGAGACGGGCATGACTCCTCAAGAGTATCGGGATACAATTCCTATCGGTTGAAATCGATAAGCGGCAGTCTAGGACGTTATCGCGTCCAAGGCTGCCGCTCTTTTTTGCTGGTTTTACGCGGTAATTAATGCTTGCTTCCTGTACTCGTTAGCGCTCGTTCCCGTATATTCCTTGAACTTTTTATAGAACCAATCGATTTCCATATATCCGACATGGTTAGCGACTTCGTAGATGCGCATGTCTGTCTGTTCAAGCAGCCGTTTGGCTTTTTCCATCCGTTGCTGAAGCAAATATTCGTTGAATAACATTTTTTCTTCGTTTTTAAACTTTTGGCCCAAGTAAGCGCAATTAAAGTGCAAGGAATCCGATATTCTTTTGAGCGATACGTTCTGGTGCAACTCTTCTTGCACGTATTTTTTGACCACATCGATGATCGAGGATTGCGGTTGGCGCTTCCACTGTATAGAGGCGATGAGGGGACTGTTCATTACCGTCTTCCCATTAAGCTCCTCCAGAACGGCTTGCAGGCTTGCGACTAAATCGGACGGCTGAACGGGATCGGCCAAGTAATCACTTACTTGATAGGTTAAAGCTTTCCTTGCGAGATTGAAGTCATGATCGCCGCCAATGACGATGATAGGTATGCGACTGAATTGCCGTATTTGACCGCAAAGCTGTAATCCGTCTGATTGTAAGCGCTTAATATTTATGAGCACAAGTGAGAAACGTTGCGTGTCAATAAAGGATAGGGCGTCGCCGGCATTATCGGCATAGGATTGGATAACAAAGCCCAATTGACCCCAGTCGAGCATCTGTTGAGTGTTCTCCCTCGACCGCATGTTCGGATCTACAAGCAGCACATTATGCAAGTTAAGTACCTCACTTTCAGAAGAAATAGCCAGCTTTTTGAATGAAGAAGGCTTAGGGTGCGATGACTACACTTATTATTATTATCAACTCCCGGGCAGCGAGACAATGTGCATCTCTTGACACCTGGTGCATTTGTTTACCTCTTCAACAAAGTGTTCTGTAAGCGGTAACAAACCTATAAATCAACGGGTGAAACACCTGAATACTGGCAGGTTGTGGGTAAAAAATGTAAGCGTTACACTTTTCGGTGTAATCCAATCTTAGGGGGGTATAACATGCGTAACAAGAAGTTTGCAACAACGTTAGTGAGCTTGTTGATGGTCAGTGTATTGGCTGCTTGCGGTGGCGGTAACAACAGCAATAACAGCAGTGCCAGCCCAAGCGATGCGCCTAGCAGCTCGGCTGCGACCGAGCCGTCCGCGTCCGCAAGCGCTTCCGCATCGGAAGAGGTCGAGCAAGGCACGCCCGACATGGATTTCGACTTGGGTGGCAGAACGATCAAAGTAGTATCGTGGTGGGATATGGCGCCGCAGGAGAGAAATCCGGACGAAATCGCTAAGAAGCAAAACCTGGCAGAGCTAGAGAAGAAGCATAACTTCAAAATGGAGTTCGTTAACATCGACTACGGCGAATATCAAGAGAAGGTAACAGCATCCCTTCTTGCGGGAGAGCCGATCGGCGATATTGTAAGACTGGGCAGAAACTACGCGATTCCAGCGCTGGTGCAGCAGGATCTGCTGTGGCCGGTAGACGAGTACACGAAGAACGCTAATGCGTTCGATCAAGACGCGACGTATAAGTGGGGTCAGTACAACGGAAGAGGCTACTTGTTCTCAGAGGCTCGTGAAAACCTGGCTCAGGGCATCTTCTACAATAGAACGCTCATGAATCAGCTCGGCATTAAGTCGTTGCAAGAATATGTGAACGAAGATTCGTGGAATTGGGATACGTTCATCCAAGTCGCCAAAGACGCGAACAAAGATACGAATAACGACGGCAAGCTGGACACATGGGGTCTTGCGAACCCAGGCTTAATGGATCAGGCTCTTTATTCCAACGGTGCGGCTCTCACGGTCGGCGACAAACAGACGCTGGATGATCCTAAGACGGTCGAAGCGCTTAATTTCGTGTCCCGAATCGCGACCGAGAAGGTAGCAAGACCGACGGAAGGCGGAGACTGGACGGAGGCAGGCCAATTTTACCGTCAAGGCAACACGCTCATGTACACTGGCGCAATGTGGGAAATCGGCGGTTTGAAGACGGACATGAAAGATTACGACATCGGCTTCGTTCCATTCCCGAAAGGACCGAGCGCTGATACCTACCATTCCCTGGAAGGCGCTTACCAGGCATTGTCGATTCCGAAGGCTGTCAAGGATCCGGATAAGCTCCTGTATATCTGGGAGAAATACAACGATATCGACTCCATCTATGATTACCAGGGTCAGGCAGGTTACGAACAAAATCTGTCTACCGAAGAAGATATCAACAATGCGAAGTTGTCCGCTGCAGGCTTGCTCGTTCTGGAACACTTTACGTACCCGAAATTCCCGTATTGGGAACTCAACGGCGATCTTATTAACGGAGAATCGGTATCGACGGTAATCGAGAAATACAAGACGCCTGCGCAAGCGGCAATTGACGAAGTTTACAAGAAATAATCTATAAGAGCAAGTTCAAAAGATGGCTTTTTGAACAACCTCTATAAGCAGCCACTAGTCCCCGTTTAGATCCTTTCTATAATGGGGACTATTATTGAATTTCGATCTCTTGCCGCAGGAGGGGAGAAGCGTTGAAGATTTTGAAGAAGAAATACGGAACGATCATTCTCGTGCTTGTCATCTTTTTTCTATGCGTTTGGGCGTTCTACCCTTCGGATCGCGCGGGTATCGGACGCATTCAGGCTATGCCTGATTTCGTTGCGATTACTGATTCGGATGTACAGGACGGGTATGGCGCCTATTTGAATAACGCCTCGACTGCAGAACGGCCTGCCCAAGTTATTCGAATTGAGGGTGAAAGTTACTCTAAGACAGATGGGGAAGGATTCGAGGTCGCGGATCAGTACCAAGGCTTGGATGGAAAATCCGTGATAACGCCGGATACGGGATCGATCAGTTGGGATGTTAATATCGATAACCCTGGCTTGTACAACGTTAGAATCCACTATTATCCGATCAAAGGCAAAAGTGCGTCAATCGAGAGGGAGTTCTCCATCAATCAGGAAGTGCCCTTCAAGGGCGCCGAAATCATTTTTTTCAAACGGCTTTGGGGCAATCGGGACGCGGAAATCAATCAGGACGACCGGGGCAACGATCTGCGGCCGAGACAAGTAGAGAAACCAGCATGGCAGCTCACAGCGTTCGCGGACAGCGACGGATATTACGACGAACCGTACCTGTTCAACTTCGGCAAGGGGGTTCAAACCCTTACGCTGACGGCGCTTAGAGAGCCTATGGCCATTGATTATATCGAGTTGTATCAGGATGAAAGCGTAAAGACTTATGCCGAGACGAAGAGTGAATACGAAGCCGCGGGCATCGGAGCCGCCAAGGATCAATTCCTTCTCGTTCAGGCGGAGGACGCCGTCTTGAAGTCTTCCCCGACGCTATATCCGGTCTCGGACCGATCGAGCGCAACGGTCATGCCGCAGGACGATTCGAAGATCAGAATCAATTCGATCGGAGGAACCAACTGGAAGCTGCCCGGTCAATGGATCGAGTGGGAAGTCGACGTGAAGGAAGACGGCTTGTATCAAATCGCCTTAAAGCGGAAGCAGGATCAGCTTCGGGGCATTTACGCCACGCGAAGCCTGATGATCGACGGCGAATACCCGTTCAATGAAATGAAGCGGATTCGTTTCGATTTCAGCATGGATTGGCAAATGGACGTACTAGGCGGCGATGAGCCTTATTTGTTCCATTTGACGAAAGGCAAGCATGTCATTCGTATGACGAATACGCTGGGCGATATCGCTCCGTTGCTTCAGACGATCGAATCGAGCGTGCTGGAGCTCAACGAGATGTACCGAAAGATCTTGATCATTACATCGAACACGCCTGATACGTATCGAGATTACCAACTGGAGAAACGGATTCCCAGCATGGTAGACGTGTTCAAGAAGCAAGCCGCAACGATTCAAAGCGTTGCCGATTATTTGGAACAAGCGACTGGGGAGCGTAGCGATAAAGTCGCCGTTCTTCACACGTTGGTTCGCCAGCTGAAAGAGATGGCCGACGAACCGGAGACGGTTGCCAAACGCCTCGGTTCGTTCAAAATCAACATCGGCGGTCTTGGCACATGGATCCTGACCGTCAGGGAGCAGCCGCTTAAGCTCGACTACCTTGTCGTCTCTTCGCCCGACCGGGAAGTTCCGAAGGCGGAAGCGTCATTCTTGGATACGGTGGGGCACGAGCTCGGCGCCTTCGTCGCGTCGTATACCGAAGACTACGACAGCATCGGCAATATCGGAGACAGCGACCGTTCGGTCAACGTCTGGATTACGACGGGACGAGACCAGGCGCAAGTACTTAAAGGCTTAATAGACGAAACTTTCACGCCGGAGACGAACATTTCGGTGCATCTCAAGCTTGTTCCGGGCAATATATTGCTTCCCGCGACGCTCGCCGGCGAAGGCCCGGACGTCGCGATGCAGATCGGCGAAGACGTGCCCGTCAACTACGCGATGCGTAAATCCGCGGCCGATTTGTCCGTTTTCCCTGATTTCAAGGAAATCGCCGCGCAATTCCGGGATAGCGCGCTGGAGCCATACAAATACAATGGGGGCATCTACGCTCTGCCTGAGCAGCAAACGTTCCCGATGCTGTTCTATCGCAAGGATATACTCAAGGAATTGAATTTGGAGCCTCCGGAAACTTGGCAGGACGTCTATAACATGATCCCCGTTCTGCAAAAGCACAACATGGATTTTTGGTTGCCGCTCGAGAATCCGACGAACAACGCGACGCTCGTTCCGAATGCAACGTTCTCTATGCTGCTCTATCAGAACGGAGGGCAATTCTACACGGACGACAGCAAGAATAGCGAGTTCGATTCCGACATGTCCATGGAAGTGTTCAAGAAATGGACGCAATTTTACACCAATTATAAGTTCCCGGTGATAGCGGACTTCCCAAACCGATTCCGGACAGGGGAGATGCCGATCGGCATTGCGGATTATACGACTTATAACATGCTGACGGTCATGGCGCCGGAAATCAAAGGCTTGTGGGACTTTACGATGGTTCCCGGCACGGAGATGGAAGACGGTACGGTCAACCATAATGTCGCCAGCCATACGACCTCCGTCTTGATGCTCGACAATTCGGACGACAAGCAGTCGGCATGGGAATTCATGAAATGGTGGACGGACATGGAGACGCAGGTCGCTTACGGACGCGAGATGGAAGGGCTGTTAGGAGAGTCGGCGCGTTATCCGACGGCCAATATCGAAGCGCTTCAGGAATTGCCTTGGCCGGTCAAAGATTATAAAAATTTGGAAAACCAATGGCAATGGGTTCAGGGAATCCCGCAAGTTCCTGGCGGCTATTTCACCGGCCGGCATCTGGACAACGCGTTCCGGAAAGTTATCAACGCCAATCAAAACCCGCGCGAATCGTTGTCGGATTATATCCTGTACATCAATAACGAAATCGCGGTCAAGCGAAAAGAATTCAACTTACCGAAATAGCATGGGGGTGAAAGACGATGCAAGCCGAAACATCGCATCCTACCGTACCGAACCTCATCCATACGAATAAGCCATCACGCTTGGCGCTAAAGTGGAAGGAAATGAAGAAAAGCAAGCATCATTACCTCTTGATGAGTCCCTACATGCTCATTTTCTTCACCTTTACCGTCATTCCCGTCGTTTTCTCGTTAATCTTGAGCTTCACTTACTTTAATATGCTCGAATTTCCGCGATTCGTCGGGCTGCAAAACTACTCGAGGCTGCTGCTGGACGATGACGTGTTCATGATCGCGTTAAAAAATACGCTATTGTTCGCGCTCATCACCGGTCCGATCAGCTATATCGCCTGTTTTCTGTTCGCGTGGATCATTAACGAGCTGTCGCCGAAAGTCCGCGCCTTCATGACGTTGGTCTTCTATGCGCCGTCGATTGCGGGGAACGTGTTTTTCATTTGGCTGATCGTTTTCTCGGGAGACAGGTACGGCTATTTGAACGGTTTTCTGATGAAATATGGATTTAAATTGGAACCGACTCTATGGTTAACGACCGAAAAGTATATTCTTCCCATCATCATCATCGTCCAGCTGTGGCTTAGTCTCGGTACGAGCTTCCTGGCTTTTATCGCCGGCCTGCAGACGATCGACAAATCGCTGGTTGAAGCCGGCGCGATGGACGGAATCAAGAACAGGTGGCAGGAGCTGTGGTACATCACGCTGCCTTCCATGAGGCCGCAGCTGATGTTCGGCGCCGTTATGCAGATTACCGCATCGTTCGCGGTCGCCGACGTTTCGATCGCCCTGGCGGGATTCCCGAGCGTCAACTACGCGGGGCATACCATCGTTACCCATTTGATCGACTATGGCACGATTCGTTTCGAGATGGGATACGCATCCGCGATCGCAACGGTGCTCTTCCTCATGATGATCGGGGCTAACATGCTGACGCAAAAATTGCTGAGAAGGGTAGGTGAGTGACGTTGGGCGTCAAAATGCTCTCGGGCTTTCGGCTATCGAGAAAGCTCAATCGTTCGTTTACCGTCAGCTTTTTGCTGTTCCTGCTCCTGGCCGTATTCGGTTGCTTCATGGCGCTGCCGTTGATTTTTGCGGTGAACAATGCTTTTAAGCCGCTTGACGAGCTGTTCATCTTCCCTCCGCGCATGTTCGTGAACAATCCGACCGCGGATAACTTCTACGACTTGTTGGCGCTAATGGGAAATTCGTGGGTGCCGCTCTCCCGTTATATCGCCAATACGCTGTTCATTACGGTAGTCGGTACCGTGGGACATATTCTGCTCGCGTCAGCCGCTGCTTACCCGCTGGCGAAATACCGGTTCCCGGGCTCCAAAACGCTCTTTAATATCGTCGTATTATCCTTGATGTTCTCAGTGGCGGTTACCTCTATTCCAAACTATATGGTGATGTCCTGGCTCGGATGGATCAATACGCACGCTTCGATCATTGTGCCGTCGCTCGCTTTCTCGCTTGGGCTGTTTCTGATGAAGCAATTCATGGAGCAAATACCGGACGCGCTCTTGGAAGCGGCCAAGATTGACGGAGCTGACGAGTACCGGATCTACTGGACGATCGTAATGCCGAACGTGAAGCCCGCGTGGTTAACGTTGATGATTTTGCAGTTCCCTATTCTGTGGGGAAGCGATGGCGGCAATTTCATCTACAGCGAGAATCTAAAGACGCTTCACTATGCGCTCGGTCAGATCACTCAGGGGGGGATTGCCCGGGCGGGCGTCGGAGCGGCGGTAGCGCTCATGCTGATGATCGTTCCGATCACGCTCTTCATCATCTCCCAGAGCAGCGTCATTCAGACGATGGCGACTTCCGGGATGAAAGAGTAGAAAGGATGCGTGCAAGATGTCGAAAAGCCTGCAAAGAGTTAAAGCATACATCCTCGTTGCGTTATGCGGCTTGCTTGGTGTCAGCGTCGGCGGCAATGCTGTCTACGCCGACGAGAGCGGCGGTTCCTACAATTATTCTGCAAGGGGAAATCCGGTCGCTTCGCCTTCGGCTTATCAGGCAACAACGCTGTTGACCGGCGAGAAGTTGGGCGCAGGCGCATTCAAAGAGCCCGCCGATCTTCATGTCACGGCGGATAAGCACATTTACGTGATGGACTCCGGCAACAACCGGATTGTCGTCTTGGATGAACAATTCAAGCTCGTCAGAACGATCGATTCTTTCAACCGTGATGGGCAAGCGGATACGTTCAACAACCCGCAAGGCCTGTTCGTAACGGATAACGGTCAAGTGTACGTGGCCGATACGGGGAACCAAAGAATCGTCCATCTCGATCCGGACGGCAAGCTGGTCCAGATCGTCGATTCCCCGGAGTCCGAGTCGCTGCCGGACGACTTCCAATTTCAGCCGGTTCGGTTAGTCGTGGACAAGGCGCAGCGGATCTACACGATGGCGACAGGCGTTTTCGACGGATTCATGGAATTCAGCGCCGACGGCACCTTTACTTCTTTCATTGGCGCCAATAAAGTACAATTCAGTCCGGCCGAGCGCTTCTGGAAGATGCTGTCGACAAAGGCGCAGAAGAGCCAGATGGTGATGTTCATTCCTACGGAATTTACGAATCTCGATATCGACGATCAAGGCTTCATCTATGCCACGAACGGACAAGGGTACGATGACGTGAAGAAGCTGAACGCGCACGGCAACGATATTCTGAGAAGAGAAGGGTATTTCGACCCGGGGGGCGATGTCTGGATCAGTTCCTACGTCGGCAGCCCGAGGCTCACCGATATTGATGTCACGGACAGCGATATCTACTCGGTTCTCGATGCCAAGAGAGGACGCATCCTCACGTACAATGGCGACGGGTATCTGATGTACGTGTTCGGCGAGCTTGGCAACCAGCTCGGCGAATTCAGTACACCGGTGGCGTTTGATCGGATCGGGGACGACTTCCTCGTGCTGGATAAGGCCCTGGGAGAAATTACGGTATTCGAAACGACGGAGTACGGCCGAGCACTCAACGAAGCGGTCAGAAGCTATTACAAAGGCGACGAGGAGCAGGCGAACCGGTTGTACGAGAAGACGACCCAAATGAACGCGAACTTGGATTTCGCCTATTCGGGGATCGGCAAAGCGAAGCTTCGTCAAGTCGACTACGCCGAGGCAATGGATTACTTCAAACGAAGCTTGGATCAGAAAAATTACTCGAAGGCGTTTCTTCTCTACCGCAAGCAAGTGCTTCGGGATCACTTTACCGAGATCGCAGCCGGCTTGATCGCGCTCGTTGCGTGCCTATACCTGTGGAGAAGATACCGGAAAGCGAAAGGGGGAAAGAAAGTTGTCGCCGCTTAGCAGAGAGTATAAATTCCCTTTTCATCTCATCGTGCATCCCTTTAAGGGTTTTTGGGATTTGAAATACGAACACAGTGGGAAGACGAGCCTCATCGTATCCTTCGCTATTTTGTTTCTGATGGTTGTTACGAACATCTTGCAAAGTCAGTACAGCGGATTCGTGGTCAACCTTTCCGACCCGGGCGACATGAACAGCATCATGGAAATCCTGTATGTGGTCATACCCGTATTGTTCTGGTGCGTGGCCAACTGGTCGCTCACGACGCTTATGGACGGAGAAGGGAGATTCGTCGAGATCTTCGTCTCGACATGCTATGCGCTGACTCCTATCGTCATCATTAACTTGCCTTGGGTGTTGCTCAGTAATTATATTTCGCTGCAAGAGGCGTCCTTTTATCATTTTTCCGGCAGCTTCGCGACCATTTGGTTCGTGTTCCTCTTATTCGTCGGAAACATGACGGTACATCAATTTACGCCGGTCAAGACGGTGTGGACTATTCTATTGACCGTCGTGACGATGGCATTCATGGCGTTCTTGTGCCTATTGTTCTTTAGTCTGATCCAGCAAATTGTAAGCTTCGTATATACGATATCCCAAGAGATTTCCTTGAGAAGCTAAGGAAGGAGGCATACCCATGAGGTTGGCCAGTAAGGCGCTGCTAATCGCGTGCTGCGCGGTCCTCATTCTCGTCGCAGGATGCAGCGATTCCGCATCGGACAATACAACGCAAGAGAGCGGTTCGGCCGTGACGGCCTTTACGCCGGGTAAAGAATTGAACGCGTACTTCACGGATGCTCGCGTCGCGAACATGAAGGGCGTCGCCGAGAACGATCGGCTGCGTTTGTTCGTCGACGAAGCATCGGGCGCCGTTGCCGTTCTGAACAAGAATACCGGCGCGATCTGGTATAGCAACCCGCCCGAACGGGAGTCGGATTCGCTTGCGTCGGGGGTTAACAAAGATTTATTGTCCTCTCAAATCAAGATGGATTTCTACAATAATCTCGGCCAAATCAGTTCGATCAATACGTATACGGACAGCGTTGTACACAAGCAGATCAAATTCGAACCGATACCTAATGGCGTAAGGGCGTCCTATCAATTTGGATCGGCCGTAAAATCGTTCGAAGATATGCCTCCGATGCTCAGCAAAGCCCGGTTAGAAGAATTGTCGAGCAAACTGAGTAAGACGGAACAACGCGCGCTGAATATCTCCTATAAGGAGGATACGGAGAAATCCGTGTACGTCCGAAACGATTCGGCGCTGCAAGGGATCCAGCTGGATCGGGCGCTCAAAGCGCTCAAGACCGCGGGTTATACGGAAGAGGATCTAATGAAAGACGCGGCCGAACTGAATATGGATCTGACGAAGCCGGAGCCGCGGATTTTTCAAGCTTCGATCGAGTACACCTTGGACGCCGATAGTCTTGTCGCCAAGATTCCCGTCTCCAGCATCTATTATCCCGAGGAATATCCGGTGAACATGGTTTCCATGCTGAGCTTTTTCGGCGCGGGAGGATCCGATGCGGAAGGCTCGATTTTTGTCCCGGACGGATCGGGGGCGCTCATCCGCTTCAACAACGGCAAAACCAAGTATCCGGCCTACCAGCAGCTCGTATACGGGTCGGACCAGACGGTTGACCGGACCGAGGATCCTTCGAGGGAGCAAGAAGTTAGACTGCCGGTTTTCGGAATGGTACGGGAAGGCGAAGCGTTCCTCGGCATTATCGAGGAAGGAGCGGCGGTGGCAACGATCAACGCGGACGTCGCGGGCAGACTGAACGGCTACAACTACGTGTATCCGAGCTTCTATGTGATCAATAAGGACGAGGTCACCTTGTTTGCGAACGAACAGCAGCGTTCGCTGCCGAAGTTCCAAGAACATCCGATGAAGACGGACTACACGGTACGTTACGCCTTCCTTAGCGGAAAAGAAGCCACCATCACAGGTATGGCGAAGTATTACCAGCAATACCTGCTGAAGAAGAACGGACTTCCGAAGCCGGAGACGAAGCCGGAGACGAAGGACGTCCCGTTCTACTTACAGTTGGTCGGCAGCATCACCAAGAAGAAACACTTCGCAGGCATTCCTTACACCACTCTCGAGTCGCTTACGACGTTCGATCAGGCGCAAAGCATCGTCACGCAGGCACAGCAGCGCGATATTCGCAACCTGAAGGTCAAATTCGCCGGCTGGTTTAACGGAGGACTTGATCACGAAGTTCCGGATCACGTATCGGTCGACAAAGCCGTCGGCGGGAGCAAAGGGTTTAAGGATTTCGCGTCGTTCGCAGAAGAGAAAGGCGTTTCTTTCTTCCCGGACGCCGCCTTTCTGGTCGCCAACTCGGGCGAAAGCTTCGACGAGTCGGACGATGCCTCGAGAACGCTCAGGGACGAACCCGCAATGCTGTTCCCTATTAACTTGGCTTTGAATCGACGGGATCGCAGCAAAGAGCCTTCCTTCGTCGTATCGCCTCGGCTTGTCGGACAGTACGTGGACACCATGCTTGAGAGCTTGCGCGACTATAAGGCCAGCGGCATTTCGCTGCGGGATATGACCGATTCTTTGAACAGCGATTATCGGGAAAATAAACAAATCGACCGGGTGGAATCCCAAGGGTTATCGACCCAAGCGCTCGGCAAGCTGCTCGGCGACAAGCTGGAGATCATGGGCAACGGAGGAAACGCATTCACGCTTCCATACTTGACGGACATTACGGACGCGCCGATGTCAAACAGCCGGTTCAAGCTCGAGGACGAAGAAGTTCCGTTCTATCAAATGGTCATCCACGGCTATATCGACTATACGGGCACGCCGTTCAATCTGTCCACCTATAACAATGTTAGACAGTACGTGCTCAAATGTCTTGAATATGGTGCGGGCGTGTACTTCGAGTGGATCCATGAACCGAACTTTAAGGTGAATGATACGGATAACGACAGGCTGTACGCCGTGAATTACGAGCTATGGATCGATCAAGCCGCTGAAATCTACAAGGAAGTGAACGGAGTTCTGGGCAGCGTCCAAGGCCAACGGATGATTTCGCACGAGAAGCTGAGCGAGGGCGTATTCAAAACCGTCTACGAGAACGGATCGTATGTTATCGTTAACTACAACCGTTCGCAAGCGCAGGTCGACGGCAAGACGATCGAAGCCGAAAGCTATGTATCGGGTGGTGAGCAATCTTGAAATTCATGCCGAAGCTCCGCTTAAGCCAGAGGACCTATGCGCAGAAGAAAGCAATGTGGGGCTTTATCTATGTCTTGCCATGGCTGTTAGGCTTTATCTTCTTTTTCTTTGTACCTTTGATCGCTTCGCTGCGATTCAGCTTGAGTAAGGTCGAAGCCAATGCCAAAGGCATCATTGTTAACTTCATCGGATTCGAGAATTACATTGAAGCGCTAACGGTCAATACGAGCTTTAACCGCATCTTGACGGAATCGATCACGAACATGGTCGTTAACGTGCCTATGATCGTCATCTTCAGCTTGTTCCTAGCGGTGCTGCTGAATCAGAAATTTCTCGGACGAACGTTCGCGCGCGCGATCTTCTTCCTGCCGGTCATTCTCGCTTCCGGCGTCATTATGGCGCTGGACAGCACAAGCTTGGTTCAGGCGATCAACGACGCGAATGAAGGCGGCAGCATCTCCCGCGGGCTGGGCAGCTTCGAGCTGGCGATGATGATGGAGGAAGCGGGCGTTAGCGAAAGCATCATCAATTATTTGACGGGCGCTGTGGATCGCATCTATCAGATCGTAAGCCAATCGGGCGTACAGATTCTCATCTTCTTGGCAGGCATTCAGACGATTTCGCCGCAGCTGTACGAGGCTTCCAAGATGGAGGGCGCAACCGGGTACGAAGCGTTCTGGAAAATTACGTTCCCGATGGTCAGCCCGCTCATTCTGGTGAACGTCATATACACGATCATCGATTCGTTCTCGAGGAACGCCATGACGGACTTGATTCGGGAAACCGGGTTCACTTCGTTTAACTTCGGGCTTAGCTCCGCGATGGCGTGGATTTACTTCTTGGCGGTGTCTCTGATCCTGCTGATCAGCTCCTATCTGATTTCAAGGAAGGTGTTCTACTATGATTAGAGCGAATATGATTCAGATGGCTGCCTGGCTGTTGGCCCGATTGCTATCGTTCCAATCCTGGAAAAGAGGGCTGTGGTCTTGCGTACGGCTCGGTCTGATCATGGGTCTGTCGTTCGTGATCATCTATCCGATTCTCCAGAAGATCGCCACGGCGATCAAGGACAAATCCGATCTGTATTCGCCGATCGTGATCTGGGTTCCCGAGCATTACACGTGGGATAATTTCAAGCAAGCCATAAGGATCATGGACTATTGGACGACACTGGGCAATACGTTCACCCTGTCGGTAATGACGACGGTTCTGACCGCGATTTCGTGCGCGTTCGCGGGTTACGGATTTGCCCGGTTGAAATTCAAAGGAAGCAATTTGCTGTTCATGGGAGTCATCCTGACGATCCTCGTGCCGCCGACGACGATTCTCATACCCGTGTATTTGAACCTGAAGGACTTGAATTTGTTGAATACGTATTGGCCGTTTATTCTCACGTCCATGACGGCGAATTCGATGAAGGCGGGACTCTATATCTTCATCTTCCGGCAATTTTTCAGGGGCATACCGAAGGAAGTCGAGGAAGCCGCCTATATTGATGGCGCGGGCGTCAGCAGGACTTTCACCAGAATTATGCTGCCTAACGCGCTTCCTTCCATCGTGACCGTGCTGCTCTTCGCGTTCGTATGGCAATGGAACGACAGCTTCTATACGACGACGTATTTGACGACAAGCAAAGTCATGTCGATTCAACTGTCTTCGCTGCCTTACAATCTGGGCATTATGCTGAGCGACGGCGTCTCTTCCAGAGCGGATCCGTTCTATCAGAGCATGGTGCTGGATACGGGCATGCTGCTCGCCATCTTGCCGCTCATCTTGATTTATATTTTCGTTCAGCGGTACTTTGTCGAAAGTGTCGAGCGGACGGGGATCGTTGGTTAACGTTCGTGCAGTCGCGCGATGCGGGCGGTTATGTCAAGCGGGTTTTCGCAGGTATTCTAGGAAGAAGATCATTCATTAGGAGAGTGACGCAGATGGCTTTAATGCAAGCGAGCTACTCTTCGAAATGCATGCGAAGAGAAGTGACGTTCAGCGCGTTGTTGCCTGTAGACGATATGGAAGAGTCGGAGAAGGGCGTCAAGCCGCTGAAGGCGTTATATCTTCTTCACGGCTATAAAGGCAGCCATACGGATTGGATCAACTTCTCGCAAATCCGAGAGTTCTCGGATCAGTATAACGTTGCCGTCTTTATGCCCTCGGGCGCGGACCGTTTCTACTTGGACGACGAGGAGAATGGCGAACTTTGGGGGGAATACACCGGGAACGAGCTTGTGGAGGTTACCCGCCGGATGTTTCCGCTCTCCCGCGAGCGCGAGGATACATGGATCGGCGGCTTATCCATGGGCGGTTACGGAGCGATTCGGAACGGATTGAAATATGCGGAGCGATTCGGCCGAATAATCGCTTTGTCATCGGCGCTCATTCCTTACACGATTGCGAACATCAAGCCGGGTTATCATAACGGGATCGAAGGTTATGACTACTACAGGAGCGTCTTCGGCGATCTTGACCGCTTGCTCGGCAGCGATAAAGATCCGGAGGCGCTGATCCTTCGGCTGAAGGAGACGAATTCGGCCATTCCGCAGATCTATATGTCCTGCGGCACCGAGGATTTCTTGTTGGACGTGAACCGCCGTTTCCACCATTTTATGAAACAAGAGCAGGTCGAGCATACGTATTATGAAGGGCCGGGAGGCCATACCTGGGAATTCTGGATCGAGACGGTCCGCGATGCGTTGGAGCGGGCTTCAGATGGGGGCACGTTGGAAGGCTTAGGGACAGAGCAATACGTTTAAAAATAAGCCAAGTAGAGAAGGAGAAGAGCATGGTGACGCAACAGAACTTTACGGGTGACATCCCGAATCTGCATGAAGTTTACAAGAAGCATTTTCGCATTGGCGCGGCGGTGAATCCGTTTACGTTGAATACGCAATCGGAGCTGCTTAAGCATCACTTCAACAGCATAACCGCAGAGAATGAAATGAAGTTCGAAAACTTGCAGCCCGTCGAGGGCAGCTATACGTTCGCGAATGCGGACCGATTGATCGATTTTGCGTCCGCGCATGGAATGGGGGTCAGGGGCCATACGCTCGTATGGCATAATCAGACCCCTGCGTGGGTGTTCGAGAACAAGGATGGCAGCGCGGTGGATCGCGAGACGCTGCTCGCGACGATGAAGGCCCATATTGAGACTGTCGTCTCACGGTACAAGGGGATTGTCTACGCGTGGGACGTGGTGAATGAAGCGGTGTCCGACAAGAGCGGGGAGCTGCTTCGTCCGTCCAAGTGGCTCGACATCGCCGGGGAAGATTTCATTGCCAAGGCGTTCGAATACGCGCATGAGGTTGACCCGAAGGCGCTATTGTTCTATAACGATTATAACGAGTCGGTGCCGGAGAAAAGGGACAAAATCTATAGTCTGGTTCGATCGCTGAAGGAGAAAGGAGTACCTATTCACGGCGTCGGGCTCCAAGCTCACTGGAATCTGAAGCACCCGTCCATCGACGATATTCGAGAGGCCATCGAACGATACGCAAGCCTTGGCGTGAAGCTTCACATTACGGAGCTGGACGTGTCCGTGTTCGAATTCGAGGATCGTCGAACCGATCTGACGGAGCCTCATGAAGCGATGCTGGACCAGCAGGCCGAGCGTTATCGCCAGTTTTTCGAGATCTTCAAGTCATACAGCGAGCATATCGAATCGGTGACCTTCTGGGGAGCGGCGGACGACTATACATGGCTGGATCATTTTCCGGTTCGGAACCGCAAAAACTGGCCGTTTCTCTTCGACGAGAAACATCGGCCTAAGCAATCGTTCTGGAATGTTATTGATGCGGCTAGTTCGTAAAAGGAGAGGTTACGGTGAACAAAACGATGAGCACGATGACGATCAAAAACCCCGTCATTCGGGCAGATGTCCCGGATCCGAGCGTCATTCGGGTGGAAAGCACCTACTACATGGTCAGTACGAGCATGCATTCGATGCCCGGCTGCCCGATTATGAAGTCGACGGACTTGATGCATTGGGATCTTGTGAATTACGTGTTCGATACGTTCGAGGATAACGATGCCCACAACTTGCTGAACGGGAAGGGCATTTACGGTAAAGGCTCTTGGGCGGCTAGCTTGCGTCATCACAACGGCATGTTCTACGTGTGCTTCTCTAGCAACGACATGCAGCAGTTCTACGTCTATCGGACGGCGGATATCGAGAACGGACCTTGGGAGCGTTCCGTCATTAAGGGGCTTCATCACGATCCGGCTTTGCTGTTCGACGACGGACGCATCTTCGTCATCCATGGCAACGGAGATATCCGTATTACGGAGTTTACGGCCGATGTGACCGCGCACAAGCCGGACGGCATCGATCAGCTCTTGTTCGAGACGGAACGCGACGGCATCGGATTGCGATGCGAAGGCTGCCACGCTTATAAGCTGAACGGCTACTATTATTTGATCTTTATCGATTGGCCGCGCATCGGCAACAGACGTCGCAGGGTGAACGTTTATCGCTCGCGAGAGCTTCTAGGACCTTACGAGAATAAAATCGTTCTAGACGACGATATGGGCTATTTCAACAACGGCGTCGCGCAAGGCGGCATCATCGATACGCCGACTGGCGAGTGGTACGCGGTGCTGTTCCAGGATTACGGCGCCGTCGGCAGAATTCCTTGCGTCGTTCCCGTGACATGGGAAGAGGATTGGCCGATTCTCGGCATAGACGGCAAGGCGCCGCAGACGTTCGAGGTGCCGTTGCCGAGCTCTGAAGCCAAGCCGCTGGTCATCAGCGACGAGTTCGATTACATGGAGAACAAGCTGGCCCTGAACTGGCAGTGGAACCACAACCCGGACAATCGGTACTGGTCCGTAACGGCGCGTCCGGGCTTCCTGCGCCTTGCGACGGGATATCTCGCGCGCAGCGTCGAATATGCCCGCAATACGCTGACGCAGCGTACGGAAGGTCCGGCCTGCATCGCGAGAACGGTTATGGATTCGTCGGGCATGATGCCGGGCGACCATGCCGGCATGGTCGCCTTGCAGAGCAACTTCGGAACCGTCGGCGTACAGGTTGCGGATAACGGGGACAGGTACGTGACCATGTGCGTAAAGCAAGACGGGGGCGAAAAAGCGGTCGAAAGCATTCGATTTGAAAGCAACTGGATTTACTTAAGAATCGACTTTAATTTCGTGGACAATATCGATCTTGCTCATTTCTATTATTCGGAAAACGGCGAGACGTGGAATCCGATCGGCCGCCCGCTTCAGATGAAGTATACGTTGGATCATTTCATGGGCTATCGGATCGGATTGTTCAACTACGCGACGAAGCAAACCGACGGGTTCGCCGATTTCGACTACTTCCACTTCGCCAAGAAGGACGCTGCCCAATGACAATGACTTACCGCAATCCGGTCATTAGCTGATTCCATCCCGATCAGAGCGCCTGCAGGCACGGAGACGAGTATTACCTGGTAACGAGCTCCTTTGAGTAATTTCCAGGTGTTCCGCTCTTTCACGATGACAAACGGAAGCACCGATAAATACGCATGGCATGTTGCCTTGGGTATTTATCGATGCTTTTTTATATCAACGTATTAGGATTGGATGCTGATGAAAAATACAAAGTGGGCGATCTTTAAAAATGACAACGCTTTCTTAAGAATGTTGGCTTTCGACGCGCTCGTCTAGAAGGGTAGACTTATAAGCAAGGGGGAGGAACAGGAATGGAACTGGATACTCGGATTACAGGAACCGCAGGAAAAGGCGGACGACAAACGCAATATTGGAAGCGGTTTAAAAAGCAAAAGACGCTGCACCTGTTTGTTGGACTCGGCATGATCTTCTTATTAATCTTCGCCTATACGCCGATGTTCGGCATTATCATGGCGTTCAAGAACTATTCCATCTCCACCGGAATCAAGGGGATTTTCACGAGCGAATGGGTCGGAATCAAGCATTTCGACGAGTTCGTGAACGACTATCAATTCGGAACGATTGTCCGAAACACGCTGGTGTTAAGCTTTCTCAAGGTGATTTTTGCCTTTCCCGCCCCCATCTTGCTGGCCATCTTGCTGAACGAAGTGAAAAATATGCGGTTCAAGCGATTCGTCCAGACCGTCAGCTATCTGCCGCATTTCATCTCTTGGGTCGTGGTCGTCGGCATCGCTTTTACCTTCCTGTCGGCCGATATCGGAATGGTCAACAAGGCTCTTATGGGCATGGGTCTAATCGAAAAGCCGCTGGATATTCTCACCAACCCCGACTCCTTCTGGGGATTGGCCGTCGGAAGCGCGGTGTGGAAGGAAATGGGCTGGTGGACGATCATCTTCCTTGCCGCAATTGCGGGGATCAACCCGGCTCTATATGAAGCAGCGCAAATTGACGGTGCCGGACGCCTGGCGCGTATTCGCCATATCACTTTTACCGGCATGAAAGGAACGATCGTGGTGGTGCTCATCCTTACGATCGGGAGCATTCTGGGCGGAGGATTGGTCGGCTCGAATTTCGAACAGGCTTTCCTGTTCGGGAACAGCATCAACAATCCGACTTCGGAGATCGTCCAAACCTATGCGTTCAAGGTTGGCTTGAGAGACGGGCGGTTCTCCTATGCGGCAGCCATTGATCTGATCCAATCCGTCATCTCCGTCGTGCTGATCTTCTCCAGCAATTACATTGCCAAGAGAACTTCGGGATCAAGCTTATTCTAGGAAAGGAGGGATCGGCGATGTCGCTGAGCCAGAGACAAAAGGACCGCATTATGGACACATTGATCTACACGATCTTGTTCATCATGATGTTGTCGATGCTTTATCCGTTTTATTACGTCTTGATTCTATCCTTCAACAAGGGAACCGATTCCCTTCTCGGAGGCGTCTACTTATGGCCCCGAACCTTCACTTTGGAGAACTATATTCGATTCCTGGACGACCCGCATTGGTATCAAGCCTTTCTGGTGACGATCGCGAGAACGTTGACGGGTACCGCGCTGGGCGTTTTGTTCACCTGTCTCGTAGCGTACGGTCTCTCTCATCGAGACCTGTTGTTTCGCAAAATCTATTTCACGGTTATCATTTTCGCGATGTACTTCTCGGGCGGATTGATTCCTTACTATGTGGTGCTGCGTTCGGTCGGGCTGCTAAATACGTTCGGCGTATATGTCATTCCGTCCATGCTGAGCACGTTTTTTCTGCTGATCGCCATCTCGTTCTTCCGCGAAATTCCCGGTGAACTGAAGGAATCCGCCCATATAGACGGGGCGAACGAGTTTGTGATTTTCTACCGGATCATTCTTCCTGTGTCGATGCCGCTAATCGCTACCATGGCGCTTTTCACGGGAGTGGGCCAATGGAACTCCTGGCTGGACTCCGCTTACTTCGTGCAATCGGAAGGATTACGGACGCTCGCATTCCGGATGATGGAGGTCATCAACAAGAGCAACGCGCCGATGGATGCTATCGCCGTCGCGAACAGCGCGTCCGCAGGCGTCACCAGCTATTCTCTCCAGGTAGCGGCCATGGTGGTTTCCATCGCGCCCATCGTATGCGTATACCCGTTCCTGCAAAGATTTTTTATCCAAGGAATCATGTTGGGTTCCGTAAAGGGTTGACCGATTTCCATGATATTAAAGCGCTTGCTTTTGCTTTAATATATAAATCACTATTCATTGGAGGGGTTACATTGAACAGAAACAGAAGCAAGAAGGTACTGGTCTTATCGCTGACCGTTATACTGGTGCTGGTGTTGCTGTCGGCATGCGGGAAGAACAATGCCGGACAAAAGGAAAGCGCTGGAACCGGAACCAATACCGCATCCGAAACGCCGGCAAAGAACGGGGAGATCAAGGAGCTGTCGTTGTTCATCGATGCGTCATGGTACCCGGTAAAGGAGTGGAAAGGCGCGATTGCGGAGAAAATTACGGAAAAAACGGGCATAAAGCTCAATGTGACGGTCGCGACGGATGATAAGCAGCTTCCGCTGATGATCGCCTCGGGCGATCTCCCGGATCTCGTCTTCACCAATGCCAACATCGACCGGATGTCGGATTCGAAGCTGTCCTATCCTTGGAATGAACTGATCGAGCAATATGCGCCGGATTTTAAAATCGATAAGACGAGAATCGCGATCCATACGATGGACGACGGCAACTTCTATACGGTTCGAAATTCCTTCGCGACGCAGGAGGAAGTGGCTCAAAATAAATACTCTGTCGGCAGCGACGGCAATCCCGGCATTGCCGTCCGGGAAGATATCCTGAAGGAACTCGGGAATCCGCCGATCGATTCGCTGGACAATTTCCAGAAGCTTCTTGGCATGGTTAAGGAGAAGTATCCGGATATGGTGCCGCTTATTATGGACAAGGACTGGATTGAACAATATTTCCTGCAGCAGGTAGGCGTCGAGGGCCTCCTAGATGGCTGGTATGAAAAAGATGGAAAAGTGGATTATGCGATCAGACAGCCGAAGATGCTGGAATTCTTCAAGTTTATGAACAGTCTGTACCGCAATGGATACATTCTTGCGGAAAATTTCGCTTACACGAACGATCAGATTGACGATCAGTATGCGACGAGCGGGAAAGCATTCGCTCACAGCCATACGGTAAGCATAGCGGAGTCGGATAACATCAAAATCAAAACCGCGGGAAGCTCGTACACGTTCAAAATGCTGCCGAGCGCCTTGTCGAAAGACACGAAAGCCGTCAGTTCGGGTCTTGGCTTCGCCGGTACCTTCATCACCAAGCAAAACAAGGATCCGGAGGCGTCGATCAAATTCATTCAATACCTTGCAAGCGACGAAGGCAAAAAGTTGACCATGTTCGGTGTCGAGGGCGAGCATTGGACGTGGAATGAAGAGGGTTACCCGAATCTGAAATATGATCCGTCGGATGCAGATTTCGTGAACAGCAACGGTATCAAATGGTGGTACCTGTACAACGACGGAGTCACGGAAGGCATGCTGGGCTATGTTCCGGGCGCACAGAAGACGCAAGCCTTGATGGAGAGAAAAGCGTTCACGACCTATAAACCGGAGCTCGGTCTGATTCAGATGCAACCGGATTCCCAAGAAAAGACGATCAAGACTAAGATCGACGAAATGATTAAAAACGAGAAGGTTAAAATTTATCTGGCGAAGTCCGAAGAGGAAGCCGTTTCCACTTACAAGAACATGGTGAAGAACGCCGAAAAGATCGGTTTGGAGCAGCTGGTCGATTGGGCTAACCAAACGTATCAGAAGAAAAAGGACCTGTTTAAGTAATAACGAGAAGTCCGGCAGGGACGCGAGGCGCCCCTGCCGGACTTTGCATGCTCAGGTAACGACGGCCGTTCATCCGATTTGAAAGCATATCGCCTCTACCGGACTTAGCTGGTTAATGGTACGGTAATGGTATACGGATTCAACTGTCGGAGAGAAGGGCTACCATGAGCATTATGCGTAAGATCGTTCTAGGATATGTGATTCTTATCTTCATTCCGGTCATTGCCTTCGGTTACCACTACTATACGCAAATCTACGGCAACCTGACCCAGCAGTTCGTGGAAAGCCGGCAAAAGATACTGGAACAGGCGTACGCCAACTTGAGAACGGATTTTGCCCGAATCCAGTCGGTGCATCGGTTGCTGCAGTATAATCCGTACGTAACCGACTATTTGGATGGCGTTTACGAGTCCGACGCGGAAAGCGTGTATGCGTTAATTCGATATATTTTGCCCTTATACACGCAATCTCAGATCGCCAATCCGGAGATCGAATCTCTCGTCATCTACAAGATGAAGGATCGGGTCTTACCCATGACCAACCAATTCCGCGACTACTCATTGCTGGATCCGAGGTTAGAGGAGATCGTCTCGTTCTTGAAGGCGGGTCAAGGAATGTGGCTGCGAGCCGATCCGGAGGCATCGGATCCGGATCTGATTTATTACCAGTATATTTACAACACTCAAATCACGGAGAGGATCGGCCTGCTTGAAATCCGGATCAGCAACAGCCTGATCCGCAATTTCTACGATGCCGCAGGTGTGGAAGGGAACTGGAGAGCCAATCTGCTATCCGAGCAAGGCAAGCCTCTGACGGACGAAGCGGCGGTATTGGACGATAAGACACTAAGACTGCTGCAAGCGGAAGAAAGCGCTTTTTTTATCAATCGAAAAACGATCGTGAATCAGTTGAAGCTCGAAGCGCTTGGCGTTCGCGTCATCGTAACCGGACAGGTGGGAGACGTATTCCGTTCCATCAAACAGAAAGAGATCGTTTTGGTGACGATGATCGTGCTGCTATTGCTTGCATTATCTATCGCTTATTATGTATTGGCTTCCACGATCACGAAGCGTATTCTGAGGCTTGCCCGACATATGCGCACCTTAAACGACGATAACTTGAGACAGCACAGCATCAAGCAAGGAAGGTTCGAAAAAGATGAAATCGGGTTCCTGACCGCAAACTACAATTCCATGGTCCGGCGAATGGACGAACTGATAAACAATGTCCATCGCGCCGAGGTACGCAATAAAGAAGCGGCGTACAAAGTGCTGCAAGCCCAGATCAAACCTCATTTTCTCTACAATACGCTCGAAACGATTCGGATGGTCGCCGAATCCAACAACGACAAGGAAGTCGCCGATATTTCCTTCTGGTTCGGGAAATTGATGCGCTACAGTCTGTCGTCCGAGCAGGACGAGACCGTTCTCGCGAAGGAGATCGAAATGGTCACCTTCTACCTGAACATTCACAAGATGCGGCTTCAGAGCAGACTGACCTATGAGATTAACATTGCCGTCGATGCTCAGCGCCTTTCCTGTCCGCGCTTCCTGCTGCAGCCTCTCATTGAAAACGGCATCGTGCATGGGGCGTCTGCCGTACTGCGGCCTGTTCATATCCGGCTGCAGGCGACGGAAACGGAACGGGAGATAACGATCGCCGTTTCCGACAACGGCAACGGGATCCCGCCGGAGAAGCTTCTTGATCTGCAATCCAGGCTTTCGAAGAACGACCAGACCAAAAAAGCGGAGGAGTCAGGCGGCTTGGGACTCATGAATGTCAACGAAAGGGTTAAGGCCTTTTTCGGAGGAACTTCTCGGCTAGAGGTATCTAGCGCGCCGGGCAAGGGAACCTGCTTGCGCATCATCATCGCGAAAAGGACGGAGAGCTGACGGTGAAGGTATTGATTGTAGATGACGAGCCCTTGATTCTGAATGGGTTGGTCAAAATCGTCGGAGAAGTCGCGCCGGTCGGCACGGAAGTTCGTGAAGCCCTCAATGCCCCCGAGGCGTTGGAGATCATGAAGATTTACATGCCGGACGTGACGATCACGGATATTAATATGCCCGAGAAGAATGGATTCGAATTGATCGGGGAGGCCAGATCGGAAGGGCTATGCGAGCGTTTCATCATCCTCACCGGTTACGACGAATTCGAATACGTCCGCCAGGCTCTGCGCTCAGACGTGGTGGATTATCTGCTAAAGCCACTTGATAAAGAAGAGATCGCCGCCTTGCTGGAGCGCGTTAGAGACGAGTTGCCGGCCGCTTCGGATTCCGAATACAGCTGGCATGCCGTACGGATTCTGGCCTATATGCAAACGAATTACATGAACGATCTGTCACTGGATCATCTTGCCGATCGGATGAACCTTCATCCGAATTATATCAGCAGTTTGTTTAAGAAAGAGACGGGAGACACCTTCGTGAATTATTTGAATTCGCTGCGGATTCGAGAGGCGCGGAGGCTGTTAAAAACGCAGGGACATCTGACCGTCTGCACGATCGGACAGCAGGTCGGCTACGACACCAAGCACTACTTCACGAAGGTGTTCAAGAAATATACGGGCATTACCCCGGGCGCTTACCGCGAGGGAGAGCAGGCGACGGAGGAAAATGATGAAGGAGATGGACAATGAAGAACGCTGGCGTGACGGCCGTACCTGCAAGTTATAGGCGAGCCGTGAGAAAAGAGTTGCAAGGCTCGGTCCATGAGGTTTCCTATCCGGTCAGTCATTATATTAACGCTTCGAGACAGCTTGTAACCGACCGTAAAGCTGATCCGGAAGAAGCCGGAAGAGAAACCGTTCGAGCAAACGCAATAACGAAAGCATGCAACCTATATTTGCCGCCGGGTTACGACGCAAAGGATATGGACGCCCGATATAACGTGCTGTATCTGCTGCATGGAGTAGGCGGGGACCATAACGAATGGCTGTTTGGCAACGGCAATTCCGACGGTCGTTATCTCTTGTGCAATCTATTCGACAATCTAATCGCAAACGGCGATATTGATCCGCTGATCATCGTATTCCCGAACGGCAGAAGCGCGCATGACTGGTCGGATCGCGCGTTCAGACCCCCGGGAACCAACATGTTGGGGTTTTACTATTTCGATTATGAGCTCAGATACGATCTGATCCCTTATATCGAATCGAAATACCCTACTTGCGCGAATATCATGGATACTTCCTCCGAGGGAATCCAATATAACCGCATGCACAGGGCAATCGCGGGTCTATCGATGGGAGGCATGCAAGCCTTGAATCTGATCCTCGGCGGCTTCCGATGCGATTCGGCCGAGTACGCCGAAACCGAGAGCCCTTGGCAAAATGGGCTGGCGGAGACCGTACAAGCGCCGGGCATGTCGGATTTGTTTGCTTATGTCGGAGCTTTCTCCAACGCGCCAACATCGAGCGCGGGAAAGGCTCTCGGAACCCGTATGGCCTTATGCGGTCACAGGCTTCATTTGCTTTATACGACCTGCGGAGATGCGGACGAAGTGGCAATACACAGCTATCGGGCATCGATCGAAGGGCTCGCGGATTCTGCAAAAGAAGTTCTTGGTGACTATTACCAGATCCTGATAAAGGACGGGCTTCATGATTTCGACGTATGGAACAACGGCGTGTATAATTTTATTCGACTGGCCTTTCGAAAAGGGGGAGAACAGCTTCAGTCGCGCATTTTCCAAACCGAATTGACTCTCCAACCCTGATGGAACGGTATAATCATAAAGGAAAGGATCGAATGCTCATGCATAAACAACACTCCGACAATAAGGACAGGCTGTTCTATCGCTCTCCCGCCCTGCAATGGGAAGAAGCGTTTCCGATCGGCAACGGACGGCTGGGAGCTATGGTATTCGGTGACGCATGCTCCGAACGATTGCAGTTAAACGAAGATTCCTTATGGCATGGTGGACCCAGGGATCGCCATAACCCGGATGCCTTGGCGCATCTCCCGGAAATTCGGCGGCTTATTTTCGAAGGGAAACTGAAGGAAGCCGAGCGCCTCGCTTCGTTGGGCTTGACCGCCATCCCAGAAACTCAGCGTCATTACGTCCCGCTCGGCGATCTGTTTCTGAACTTCGAGTACGAGGCGGATCGCGAGATCATGGATTACGAGCGGGAGCTCGATTTGTCGGAGGCTGTAGTTCGCATCTCGTATAAGGCAGGAAAGGTGAAATACAGACGCCAAATCTTCGCGAGCTATCCAGACGGCGCGATCGTGATCAGATTGACGGCGGATGCCCCTGGCCAAATATCGTTCACGGCAAGAATGGGACGGGAGAATTTCCGCTACGTAGATCTTATCCGCGCGGAAAATGGGAATTCCATCGTTATGAGCGGGAATAGCGGCGGAGGCGTCAATTACTGCGGCTTGCTTATGTGCAAGCCTGAGGGAGGGCAAATGCGCACGATCGGGGAACACCTCGTCGTCGCGAATGCCGATGCCGCATTGTTGGTCATTACGGCGACGACGGATTTTCGCGACCCGGACCCGGAATCCGCGGCGCTCGCCAATGCCCGGCGGGCAGTCTCAAGGCCGTATATGGATATGCTGGCATCGCATACGGAGGATTATCGCAAGCTGTTCGATCGGACGGCGTTACGGATTTACGGCGAGCCAAACATAAAGGAAGAAGACACCTCGAAACGTTTGCAAAATATGAAAGCAGGATTCGAAGACCCCGGGCTTCCGGCTTTATATTTTCAATACGGTCGATATCTGCTTATCGCTTCAAGCCGACCTGGGTCGCTGCCCGCGAATTTGCAAGGGATTTGGAATAAGGATATGCTGCCGGCCTGGGACAGCAAATTTACCATTAACATCAATACGCAAATGAATTATTGGCCGGCTGAGATCTGCAATTTATCCGAATGCCATAAGCCCCTCTTTGAACTGATCGAGCGGATGATTCCGAACGGACGCCGAACCGCTCAAGTGATGTATGGTTGCCGAGGAAGCGCCGCCCATCACAATACCGACATTTGGGCGGACACCGCGCCGCAGGATCTTTGGTTGTCATCGACCTATTGGCCGCTTGGTCTTGCTTGGTTATGCCTGCACCTCTGGGAGCATTTTCAATTCGGGCAAGATGAGGCGTTTTTGGAACCTGCCTACCCCATGATGAAGGAGGCGGCTGTTTTTCTTCTGGATTACATGATCGAGCTTCCAAGCGGAGAGCTGGTCACTTGTCCCTCCGTCTCTCCTGAAAACATGTACAGGCTGCCTAACGGAGAAACTGGCGTGCTTTGCTACGGGCCATCCATGGATAGCCAGATCGCTCGCGAACTGTTCCAAGCCTGTCTTGCCGCGGGGGAAAAGCTGAAGATCGATGAGGACTTTCTGGCTGCGTTACGGCATTCGATAGAAAAGCTGCCGCAGCCTCGTATCGGACGTCATGGCCAATTGCAGGAATGGTTAGAAGATTACGAGGAGATCGAGCTCGGGCATCGCCACATCTCGCATCTGTTCGCCTTGCATCCGGGAACTCAAATCGCTCCCGAGAAGACGCCGGAACTGAGCGTGGCTGCGCGCAGGACGCTTGAACGCCGTCTCGAGCACGGGGGTGGTCATACCGGCTGGAGTCGGGCATGGATCGTGAATTTCTGGGCCAGATTGCGGGATGCGGAAGAAGCTTATGCCAACGTGGCGGCGCTCTTGACCCACTCTACGTTGCCGAATCTTCTCGATAACCATCCGCCGTTTCAGATCGACGGCAATTTTGGCGGAATAGCGGGCATCGCCGAGATGCTTCTGCAAAGCCATGAAGAGACGATTCATCTTTTGCCCGCTCTTCCCAAGGCTTGGTCGAACGGTGAAGTCAGAGGGCTTCGGGCCCGCGGCGGTGTCACGGTGGATATCGCATGGAAGGATGGCAGAATGCAAATGGCCGTACTGAAGCCGGATCGAAAAGGGAGCTATCGCATTCGCTGCGATCAGCAGGTTCGCTTGTCGGTAGAAGGAATCGTCGGCGAACCGAAACGGCTTGACGAGATCACCCTTTCGATTGAAGCGGAGGCCGGGATTGAAACGGTGATTCTGGCCCATCCGGATACTCCTTTGTGAACAGAGCGTATTGCAATCGGAAGGACTGCGTACCGGAAGTGGCTCCGACCATCGAAAAAAATCGTGGCGTACTTATACTTATCGAGTCGACAAGGAGTGAAAGATTTGAACATAAATAAACAAGGCTTGAATCCGTATCTTCCATCGTGGAAATAAACTCCGGACGGAGAACCGTATGTTAAGGAGCGAGTAGGGAAGATCCTTGAAGGCTTAAATGTTAAGAAGTTGAACCAATTGAATTAGACTTGGGGATTCATAGGTTGGCGGGAATAATTAAGCTAAATTAAGCGAATTAAACTTATACCTTAGGAAAAATCGGAGATCCCAAAATTAGAATTTAGAAATACGAAACAAAGAATTGTTGATGGATTGAATCCCACACCGAAAGCCATACGGCTATAGCCGTACGCCTGTGACCGTTCATGTCCAGCAGCCGCAAGTGATTTTCAGCATCTCGGCTATCTTGGCGTTCACGTTTCTTCTTCTCAGTGGTCAGAACTTTCTTCGAAAGGATGATAAATCCATATTAAAAAAAGAGCCTCTAGAATCGCTTCTAGGGCTCGTTTCATAAACCTAACCTCACAGCTTCAAAATGAATTAACCTTGAGCAAAATTCTTCCTCGGCCATGTCTTGATTCACTTTTCTCATGAGCCTTCTTCGTTTCGCTTAATGGAAATATGGAATCAATCTCTGCTTTTAATGTTCCGTTGGCAAGTAATTGAGCAATGGTTTGCAAATCATTAGAGGTTGGAAACTTCGAATTAAACTTAGCTGTAACTCCATACTGTTTGGCCTTTTCAGCAGATGGGGGCTGCGTCAAGGAGACCAGTTTTCCGCCCCGTTTCAGAACAGACCATGATCGATCCTCATTATTTCCCCCAACCGATTCGATAACTAAGTCTACGTTCTTGACTTTCTCCTCAAATGGTGTGGTCGTGTAATCAATGACCAGGTCCGCACCCAATGACTTTACAAAATCCAGATTGGCGGTTGAGGCGGTAGCAATAACCTTAGCGCCTTTCCACTTGGCCAGCTGTACAGCAAATTGACCTACGCCGCCAGCGGCAGCGTGAATGAGTACCGTTTGATCGGCTTCCAATTCGCCTTCCGAAAATAATGCCTTCCAAGCCGATTCTGCACCGCCTTTAATAGTTGCCGCATCCTCAAAATTCAAGTTTTTCGGCATGTGAACCAAATCATTTGCCGGGGCAATGCCATACTCTGCGTAGCTTCCATTTACATTTCCAAAAACGCGCTCACCTTGCTGAAAACCGGTTACGCCTTCGCCTACGGCTTCAACGATACCCGAAACAGCTGTTCCAGGCGTATAAGGCAATGTTTTAATAAATATCTCTTTTAGCCAACCGTTACGGATCTTCCAGTCTAGAGGAATGGCTGCAGCGTAAGCAACTTTGACAAGAACTTCTCCAGCAAGCGGTTGAGGGCGGTTAATTTCTTCGAGTTTCAAAACATCCGATCCGCCGTACTCACCGACTTGAATGGCTTTCATTAAGGATTCAGTCATTTGTACCTCTCCCAAAGATTATTTTAAAGCTGTATCTACTTGAGCAGCCACTTTTCTTGATAAATTTATTAATCGTTCTTTTTCTTGTTCTGAAAGGTTCTCTATCGTGATTCTCTCCAGTATACTCCAAGCTTCTAGAACTTTAGATTCAAATCCACGACCAGCCTCGGTAAGGGACACAATGGTAACCCGGCCATCTTCGTCTGAACGGTTGCGGGTAATCAATCCCGCCTCTTCCAGTCTGCGGACAGATTTTGCAATGGTTGAGTGATCCAGACGCAAGGTCCTGCCAAGGCTGTTCTGCGACTGGCCGTCCTGCTGGAACAGCTGCATGAGAATGATTTCTTGTCCCGGAAAGAGGCCAGTCTCGCGAATCAATTGGGAAGCCAGTGCGCGATGCGAACGCGCAAGAGCAAAGATCGAGAAGCTGATCGGAAATTGCTTCTCTGCGCCAAATTCTACTTCGAGTAATTCATTATGGGGAAGTTTCTTTTCTTGTTTCATAGATATCCACAACTTTCTTAAGCTTTATCCAGTTCAGCAAGCGGCGGATAATCGGTGTACCCTAGGCTGCCTCCTGCATAGAGCGTAGCACGATCCGCTTCATTTAGCGAGGCACCGGCTTTAAATCGTTCAATGAAATCAGGATTAGCCAAAGCCCAAGACCCGATAGGCGCAATATCAGCAAGTCCTTCTTCGATGTCGATTGTAATATTTTCAAGCGGTCTGCCAGCACGGTTTACCAACAGAGCCGTTGGCCATTCCGATCGGATTTTGCGCAAAAGATCTTCGTTTCCGACATGTACGATGTGAAGATATGCTAAATTTAGCTTTGCCAGCTCAGATACCAGGTATTCATATAACTCAGTACCATTCGGACCTTCATCAAGACCACCCAACGGTACGCCAGGAGAGATGCGGAACCCTGTACGGTCTGCGCCGATTTCTTCCACCACTGCTTTTGCCACCTCTATGGCAAACCGGGCGCGGTTTTCAATGGACCCTCCATATGCATCAGTCCGTATGTTCGCATTCTCCGCAAAAAATTGTTGAATGAGGTATCCGTTCGCCCCATGAATCTCTACTCCGTCAGCACCCGCCTGAATGGCTGCAGCAGCTGCTTTGCGAAAATCCTCGAAGGTCGCTTTGATTTCTTCAACGCTCAACTCACGAGGGACTGGAATTTCCTGCAATCCTGCAAAAGTATACATTTGAACATCAGATGCAGGAGCGATTGCAGAAGGAGCAACCGGCTGGCGATGATGAGGGGTGTTGTCCGGATGTGACATACGGCCCACATGCATCAATTGAATGAATAGGTGACCGCCTGCATCATGTACTTGATTAGCGACTTCACGCCACCCGGCAATGTGTGCATCTGTGTAAATACCAGGAGTAAACAAATACCCTTGCCCATCATCAGACGGCTGCGTACCTTCGCTGATTAACAACCCCAATGAGGCGCGCTGCTTGTAATAAAGGGGGGTGAACTCACCTGGTGTCCCGTCAGGCAGAGCCCGTCCCCGAGTCATTGGTGCCATTGCTAGACGATGAGAAAGCTCCATTCGTCCAATTTTAATAGGACTCCATATTTTTTCCATTGTTAACACTCCTCATAAATAATGTATTGCCGGCAACATAAATATATCATAACTTTATGTGGCTGGCAACATAAATATATCGTAACGTTATGTGGTGGCAACATTTAATTGAATGTGAAGCGAATAATCTTGTCGCTTCGGGGGAAATTAAATTCCGGTCATTACGAGAACCGTTAACGCCAATACCCTAATTAGCCGTCCGATATCTCAATAAACGGCTCACGAAGACTGTGAATATGAGCAAGGAGATCGCTACTGAAGCGGCAGCGACAAGGAACAAGACCTGATACCCCGTGTATTGAGACACCCATCCGAGCATGATCGCGCCAAGCCCGATTCCCAGGTCAAATGCGGTCATGAAAGAAGCATTTGCTGCCCCTGCCCGGTTATGATGTGCAAGGCTTAAGGTTGCTGATTGAAGAGCTGGTTGTGCTGAGCCGATTCCAATTCCAAATAAAACCGATGAAGCAATCATGCCGTATAAACCATTTGACAAGATTAATACCAGCAAGGCTGCAATTGTAACCGCAAGAGCCGGTACAACCACAAATACCTCGCCATAGCGATCCGAAAGTTTCCCCGTAATCGGCCGGATTACAGTAAGCGTTGCTGCGTACACCAAAAAGAAAGTGCCTGGATTAACCTTGATCGATTCCGCAAAGAGCGGCAAAAATGTAATAATTCCGCCATATGCGACGGCCATAAAAAAGATCGCAGCCATGACGGATAAAACCGATTTTTCAATAAAATCGATTCCCCCTGCGGCAGCTTTCGGTTGAAACGGCGTTTTTGTCATAAATGCCAAAAGCATTGCTGCGGCAGAAAGGATCGTACCGAAAAGGAACAGACCGTTGAAAGAATTGTTCCGCAGGACCCAGATTCCCAGTAATGGGCCTATCGCCATCGCCATGGTCATCGCCATACCAAACCAACCCATGCCTTCTCCACGGCGCGAGGACGGAATAATGTCCGTAATCGCCGTTCCTACAGCGGTTGTGGAGAAAGCCCAGCTTGCTCCATGAAGCACCCGCAATGCCATCAAAACCACGATGCCGCCTACCCCAGCCATATAAATACATCGACAAAGCAAAGAACAGCAGCCCCCATACAATAAATGGACGCCTGCCATACCGATCCAGCAATCCTCCGACAATCGGACGAAAAATAACGGCAGACAGCGTAAACATTCCCACGGCCAGTCCAATCTGCGATTCGCTGCCTCCTAACTGTTTAATAAAAAGAGGCAGCGTCGGAACCAGCAAATAAAAACTGGTAAACAGAAAAAACATTCCTATAGTCATAAGAAAAAATGGCTTTGACCACAAACGGTCCATAATTACCCCCCCCCCCCGCTGATCGTACCTGATTTCGAGGCTGCTGCATTTAAATCCGACAAAAAAACGACGATTATCGCTTGATTTAAGGTTCTCATTATGGGCATTTCAAGTTCTGTAAACGTAAAAGCATCCCCTTTTTGAAGGGTAGTATTACCCACTTGAACCGTTCCGTTCATCACATATACAAAGGGGCTCATTCCCTTAGCAACGGGCGCTTCAAGTTCTGCTCCTGCATCCGCGTGGATATCGAATACCATGACTTGATTGCGAAATTTAAGAGGGGCATCGGAAGATTCCGGTCCAGCCACCAGCTGCCATGTGCCATTGGTATAATTAACCGGACGATCGTAGAATTGAACACCCGGCGGTAAATCCTTTTCTCTGGGCCTGACAAATATTTGCAAACCTTCAAGGTCTTCGCCCGAATTCCTTTCTTCGTGGGAAAAGCCGCTTCCAGCATTCATCAACATTAAGCGTCTACGTGTAATGTTCTCCGTAACACCGATTGAATCTTCATGAGTGACCTTGCCGCTGATAAGATAGGTCAGGATTTCATCGTTGAGGTGTTCATGCATAGGGACCAAGTTATTTGCCCTAAGAGTGGCATGGTCAATAACGCTAAGCGGCCCGAAAGCAAGATCAAAAGCCGGTACCCCATATACCTTGCCTGGTCTCATACGTCTAATTTGAAAGGGGCCGCCTCTTCCCATTGTTGGACTTTGATGAGATTTTAATATTTTAATCATAACTGTCCGCTCCTTCATGATTCTAATTGGAATTCAGTTCTAACAACCATATTTTGTTGCCAACCACATAAATATAGCATAAATTAATGTGGTCGGCAACATAATAGGTTTTCCTTTGATAAACGCCAAAAAGTTTTCTTTATAGTAAACTAACTTTGATGGACATATATTGGAGGGGTTGCTTTGCCAAAATTCTTCGTTTTTGTGAGTTTTAGTTAGTAGCTAAGGAGGCCCATATGTATGAAGTCTTATACCTCTGACCGAATTAAAATCCCGCCGGGATTTTGGGCAGGATTACGTCAATTAGGGATTGCCGCCCACGACGTAGCCCGCAAAGCACGACTGCCGCTCACCATTATTACTGAACCAGTAGTCACCACCGCCCAATATTTCGCGATCTGGCAGGCTTATTCCGATCTCATTGGTGACACTGCCAAAGGAATCATCAAGCTTGCGACCGTCTTTGAAACAGCGAAGTACCCACCGACCGTCTTAGCGACTTACCACGCTCGTGACTACCGCGAAGCTCTAAACCGAATGGCTCGGTACAAACAACTGTGCCCCCCCGAAAGCTTACGTATCAACGAGGAGGGCGAGCACTGTACAATCGAACTGGAATGGCTGTATACCGAGCAACCCGGTCCGCCGATGCTGATTGGTATCACGTTGGCATTTCTTCTGGAGCTTGGGCGCCGGGGCACAGGTCAACCTTTGACGGCCCGGTTCGTCGAATTTTCGCACTCAATGGGCGATGTACAGGCCCTTGAAGCTTACTTCGGCTGCCGTATCCGGATTGGTGCAAAGTGTAACCGGTTGACGCTACATCGAAGAGATCTGGACCGCCCCTTTGTCTCGTACAACGAAGAGTTGCTGGAGATCCTGACTCCCGTTCTGGACCGATCGTTGGATGAACAGCAGCGCAGCCGCTCAATTACCGAGATGGTCAAATGGATCATGAAACGTAGCCTCACAGGAGGGCGCCCCGACATTCAGGCTGTCGCGAAGGAGTTGGGTATGAGCGATCGTACCTTGCAGCGCCGGCTTACTGACGAAAACACGAGCTTCAAGCATCTGTTGACACAAGCTAGACATGAGCAGGCACGAGAGTACTTGGCAGACCCCTCGCTCGATATTAAAGAAGTGGCTTTTTTGATTGGATATGAAGACCAGAACTCGTTCTACCGCGCCTTCCGCCTTTGGGAAGGTGATACTCCTTCAAATTGGCGTACTAAACATTTAGGTACAAACTCGATATCAGAAGGCCGGCCAGGAATGCCGATTTATTGAGTTTAATCGTTTGGCGTGTTAAACAAGAACTTTGGCGTATTATGCTAGATATTGAGCAATCCATACAAGGTAATATAATCACTATCCAGAGCACAAGGAGAAATGTATTATGGATATGGGATTAAACAATAAAACAGCTTTAGTTACAGGATCAACGAAAGGTATAGGTAAAGCAATAGCCATTGAACTTGCCAAAGAAGGTGTTAATGTACTAATTAATGGACGAAATGATGAAGAGGTAGAACAAACTGTAAATGAAATTAAGTCAGATTTCCCGGCTACCTCTCCTCAAAATGCTACAGCCGATATTGTGGATATTGGGCAAAGAGAAGCTATATTTGAAAAATACCCTAATATTGATATTTTAGTTAACAATATGGGTATTTATGAAATTATGCAATATGAGGACGTTGACGATGAAATATGGGAAAAATACTTCCATACTAATGTTCTTGCTGCAAATGGATTATCTAAATTTTATTTACCTAAAATGTTGAAAAATGATTATGGCCGCATTATCTTTATTGCGAGTGAAGAAGCAATTATGCCTTCAGGACTCATGCCTCAGTATAGTATGACAAAATCAATGCTATTATCATTGTCAAAAAGCTTATCTAAATTAACAATAGGAACAGAAGTTACAGTCAATACGATCATGCCAGGACCAACACTCTCTGAAAATGTGCATCAAATAATTGAGGGTATGTACCCTAATGAAGATATGACTTTTTCAGAAAAAGAGAAAGAATTTATGACTACAAACCTACCACAATCTGAAATACAGCGTTTTATCAAGCCTATTGAAATAGGCAGACTAACTACATTTGTATGTAGTCCTTATGCATCCGCATTTAAAGGTTCTCCAATCCGTATGGATGGGGGGATGGTACCGACTATTTTTTAACAATTGTAGGGCGGCAACGATAACGAAGAGATGTAGCTTGCTGCAGCGGAAGCAATTGCATCCGTTATATCGGATAAAGAAGAGGCAGACCCGAGCATAATGCTTAGGATCGCCTTTTTTTCATGTTGGAAGGGATATTTCACTTTGCTATCGTGCATTATATATTCAGGCATGATTGGTGATTCTTGCAAAAAAATAGCTGGAGCAAATACATATGAACAATAAGAACGATGATTTTAATGAAAAATTAAAAATGATGGCCGGTTCATCTGATTTTTTAATTTTTGAAAAAAGATCCAACTTTAGCCATCCGTTTACGATTTGCTATTTTAAACCTTTGGTTGACCCGACTATCTTGCATGAAAAAATAATGCCTCTGCTCAACGTTAACGCGGATCAATCTTTAGATGTGCTTTTCGCTATGCTGCCGATTACGGAGAAGAAATTGACATCGGAATGGAAATCCGTTGAGGAAGGATTACTTAAAGGGTACGCAGCAATACGATTTCGGGCTGAGGGAAATCAGACTCTAATCGTAGATGTTGGGAAGAAAGAAGGCAGAAACGTCCAGGCGCCTGAAATCGAGTTCAGCGTCATCGGTCCTAAAGAAGCATTCGTGGAATCCATCACAGCTAACTTAAATTTGCTGCGCAAGAGATTGCCTGTTCCGGAAATGAAAACAAAAGAAATGACTGTCGGTAACTTATCCAAATCCAAAATAGCCGTTTGTTACATGGAAGGAATTACGAATGAAGCGTATGTGAACACCGTTATCCAGAGAATCGAAGGTATCGATTTCGATTTTGTTCTGGATTCCTCCATGCTGTCCGAAATGATCGAAGACAGCAAAAAATCCATTTTTCCGCAGTTGTTGGATACGGAAAGGCCGGATCGCGTTGCTGCCGCGCTCGGGTTGGGGCAATTTGCCGTCTTTATGGATGGCTCGCCCCACGCCTTGATCGGCCCGGTAAATTTCGCTTTGTTTCTTGTAGCGTATGAAGATTATTATTTACCTTGGCACATGGCTTCCTTCTTTCGATTATTACGGTTTTTTGCCGTTTCTTTTTCCATTATCGCGAGTTCTCTATACGTCGCCGCGACATCTTATCATTACGAGGTAGTCTCGACTTCGCTATTAAGCACGCTGATTTCATCAAGGGCGGACATTCCATTCCCACCTATTATCGAGGCGCTGGTCATGGAATTAACAATTGATCTTTTGCGTGAAGCGGGAGCAAGGCTGCCGTCCAAAATCGCTCAAACCATAGGCACCGTGGGAGGTATCGTAATTGGTACAGCGGCGATAGAAGCCGCTCTCACCAGCAATGTGCTGCTCGTAATCGTCGCTTTATCCGCACTCGCTTCTTTCACGACGCCGAATTTCAGAATGAGCACGACGATCCGTATCCTTCGATATCCCTTTCTCTTGGGCGCCGAATGGTTAGGATTGCTCGGAATTTTTATTGTTTTCGCATTCCTTCTTGTGCATCTTCTCCGTTTGAAAAGCATTGGAGCCCCTTATTTGGTGCCCGTTTACCCTTTACGACTGTCTGATTTAAATGATTCTCTAATTCGTCTTCCCTACTCCAGTTTTCCAAGACGACCCAGTTTCTTACGCACCCGCCATTCTTCCCGAAAGAGCGTAGAAATCGATGAGGAATAAGGTGATCGAGAATGGCAGGCAAAATCGGTGAAAAATCATTGCTTTCTCCCTTCATGGCTTTTTTTGCGGCACATTGCATGCAATTAGGAATAGGCCACTTGACCTTCCAGAGCGACGTTGCAAAGCTCGTCGGACAGGACTCATGGATTGTCGTATGCTTAACCGGTATTATGTTCCATCTTGTGATTTGGATGATGTATCGAGTACTAAACAAAGCACAAAACGACATTATTTCCATCAATCAAGCCTTTTTCGGCAGGTGGGCAGGAAACGTGCTGAATTTGTTTTTTCTCGGATACTTTCTTCTTTTCGGCGGCACTACATTACGAACGTTCATTTATGTTGTTCAGGTTTGGCTGTTTCCCGATGTTCAGACATGGATACTAAGCCTGATTTTGCTGCTGCTCGCCTGTTATGCGGTATTTGGAGGGCTCCGAACGGTGATCGGGGTTTGCTTGTTTAGTTTAATTCATTATGTACTTCTCCCTCTTCATCTGGAACTTGTGCCTTATTTGCATTTTAACAACTTGCTTCCGGCCATGGATCATTCAACTTCGGAAATGATAAGAGCTACGCAGAAAATGACCTTCAGCTTTCTCGGCCTGGAAATCCTTATGATATATTATCCATGGTTCAAACAACCGCAAAAGTCCGAACGCTGGGTACATTTGGCCAATGCGGCAACGACTTTATTTTATTTAATTGAAATCGCAGCTAGTTTGACTTTCTTCAGCAAAGATCAATTAGTCAGAGTACAATGGCCCACCTTGGCTCTATTTCAATTCTTTCGGCTTCCTTATATTGAACGGTTCGAATTCATAGTCGTTACTTTTAATCTGCTTCGGGCGGTGCCCATCCTCTGTTTATGTTTATGGTCCGCAAGCCGCATCGCAAAGACCATTACGCGGATCAGACCCTCGAGGACCGTTCCCTTTTTTGCGGCCTTGCTGGCTATTTTCGCGATCTTGCTACCGGATTACTCGGCGATCAACCAAGTGCATCAATGGGGTAACTTGATGGGTAACGGGCTCGTTTACGGTTATATTCCGCTAATGTTTGTACTCTCGATGATAGCAAAGAAGGTGAAACCAGCATGATGAAAGGGGTTAGTGCTCTTCTTATTGTGCCGTTCTTTCTCACTTCGGCGGGGTGCGTGCAAAAATCGGTTATCGATCAGATAACGTTACCCATCGTCGCAGGTATAGATAAAGGACCCGGATCGATGATAAGCGTGACGATATCCTCCCCTTTATACAAGGGTGATGGTGAAAGCAAGATTATGAATATCGTGAGTACCGCCGCAAGCCGCACGTCCCAAAAAGCGGGGGGAATCCTTCAGGAAGAGAATCAATCGCCCTTCCATTACGGAAAGCTGTCCGTCACTTTGGCTGGGAGCGAGCTTGCGAAAGGAGGAATCTCAAAGGCTTTAGACTCGACCTTGAGGGATCCGAGAGTATCCAAACTTATGTATTTGGCAGTCGTTGACGGACGGGCTCAACAAATGTTGGAAGCGGACTGGTCGAAACAGATGGAGAAAGGAAGGTATTTACATCAACTAATCACCAACAATATCAAGAGTGGACATTTACCGCCGAATAATCTGCATATGTTTGAATACGCATGGTTGGGACAGGGGAGGGACCCTTATTTGCCGCTTGTAAAATTACAAGAGAAAAAAATCAAAATTACCGGACTCGCTTTGTTTGATGACGACAAGTTCGTGGCGTCTTTAAACGATGAGGAAATGAAGATTTTCCGATTGCTGGTCGAAAAAACGAAAACCGGCACGTTCGAAGTAGGATTGAATACCGATGAATATGTATCCATACTAAATCAACATTCCCAAGTCCGATATAGAATGGCAACTCGTTCCGGCATTCCTGAATTTACAATCAGAGTACGTATGAAAGGCATGATAAGGGAAATTACAGCTCACAAATTAAAAGTAACGGATCCTTACAAACGCAGAGTAGAATTGGAATTGGGAAAGTCAATTATTGACACGGGAGAGGAATTAATTCGAAGATTCCAGAAGCTAGGTATCGATCCGTTAGGTTTCGGCGACTTTGCGAGAAGCCGAACGAGACATTGGGACGAAGTGAAATGGCGAGAACAGTATCCGCATTTAAAAGTGACGATAGACGCGGAAGTAAATATATCGGGAACTGGAGCCACGAAATAATGGTGCTGTAAGATTGTAAATACGACAACAGAGTGAAAGACTCGCAAATTGCTTATAAGGCAGTTAGCGTGCTTTGAAATAGCAACTTGACAGATAAGTGACTTCGAGGATATTATAGATATAATAAGTCCTTGATTGAGGTGCTATCATGAGATTTACAAAAGCGACCAATTATGCTCTTCACACCATGCTCACACTTATTGCCGCTTCTCCGGTTACTCCGGTAGGCGTCCAGCAGTTGGCGGAATCCCAAGGCGTATCACCAACCTATCTTTCCAAAATTTTAACGAGGCTCGTGAAAGCAGGGATGATCGAATCGGTTTCAGGAGCCAATGGAGGCTATCGATTATCGCGTAAAAAAGACGATATTACGTTTTTGGATATTATTCAGGCCATTGAGGGCACCGCCTCCTTATTTGAATGTGATTTTGTCCACGGCGACGAATGCTTGATTCAAGATGTAATGAAGGAAGCGGAAGAGAAAATGGAGTCGCATCTCAAGAAAACGAAATTGGCGGACATAGCCCAAAAAGCAAACGTGAGTTTAAGATAGCCACTTTATGTTGAAAGTAAGAATGCTGGTTCGTATAAAAAGCGGTTTTTTTTCGCTATATTATAGATATTATGAATCTCTTATATCTAATTAAAAGGGGTGAGATGTCATGATTTACGATTGCGCCATTATTGGAGGAGGACCCGCTGGCTTGAATGCAGCCCTCGTGCTTGGCAGGGCAAGACGAAGCGTGGCTTTGATCGACAACAATCAGCCTAGAAATGCCGTTACCCATGCGTCTCACGGCTTTATCACAAGAGACGGGGTAAAGCCGGCCGAGTTCCGTCGCATCGCTTATGAGGAGGTGCTGCGTTATCCGTCTGTCGATCATCTGCAATCCGAGGTTGTTTCGGTTGGCAAGATGGAATCCGGATTCGAGATGCTCGGTTCGTCAGGCCTTCGCGTTCTAGCGAGAAAATTGATCCTGGCGACGGGCGTAAAGGAGATATTTCCCGAGATCGAAGGCTTTTATCCGCTATACGGGAAAAGTTTGTTTAATTGCCCCTATTGCGACGGCTGGGAGCTGCGGGATCAACCACTTGTCGTTGTTTCCGAATTTCCTTCCGTCTTTCATACAGCCAAACTTCTCCTCAATTGGAGCAAGGATTTGGTCGTATGCACGAACGGCCAGGCGCCCCTGTCGGGAGAGCAAAAAAATCGGCTTCAATCAAAGGGAATCGTGGTGATGGAGCAACCCATAGCTGCTTTCATCGGCCAAAATGGGCGGCTTGAGCATGTTCGCTTTGCGGATGGGACCTGGGTCCCAAGGGTCGGCGGCTTCGTGACTCCCCAATTTGTTCAAAGTGCGCCGTTCGGAGAACGTTTGGGGTGTGAAAGGACAGAATTGGGAGGGATCAAGACGGATGAAATGGGAAGAACATCGATACCTGGTTTATATTCCGCCGGCGATGCTTCTTACTTCATGCCTTCCCAATTAATTTTTGCCGCGGCCGATGGCAGCCGAACCGCTATTGGCGTTAATATGGATTTGATGGAGGAGGATTACGAATGACGAAAATGAGCCGTATGAACATCTACTTGCTCGCATTCGGGGGGTTTGTCGTAGGAACCGCCGAGTTAGTAGTGGCCGGAATACTCCAATTAATCGCCGATGATTTACAAATTTCCATCGGCCTGGCAGGGCAGTTGGTCACTGCTTACTCCCTTTCATTTGCCTTGGGGACACCGATTTTTGTGGCATTTACCTTACGGATGGGACGCAGAACATTGTTGGTTCTTTCATTGATCATATTTATCATAGGCTCTCTGGTTTCTTTTTTCAGTCCGAATTATGCGATCCTGATGTTTTCCCGAGTATTGTTGGGGTTAAGCGCGGGCGTATACACGGTGTCAGCTCTCGGCTCCGCCGTAAAACTGGTTCCTGCCGACAAAATGGGCAGCGCGATCGGCATAATTGCACTCGGATTTGGCAGTGCAATCGCACTGGGCGTACCGATAGGAATTGCAATAGCCCAGTGGTGGAGTTGGCAAGTCATCTTCGCTGTTTTAGCCGTTGTCAGCGGGTTGATTACGCTGGGGTTGATCCGCCTGCTGCCCCAAGTTGAAGGGGACACCCCGGTTCCTTTTACGCAACAATTCAAGGTGCTTGGCAATCCTGTAATATTGACCGGTTTGGTAGTCTCCCTCTTGATGTACACGAGTAATTCGGTGATGTTAACTTATTTGTCACCTTATTTAGAATCGATTCTTCATATGGATCAGTCCCGCATCGGAATCATGATCTTTGTTTTGGGTGTCGTTGGCGCGTTTGGTTCGCATCTGGGCGGTATTGGCTCCGATAAATGGGGAAGCGCTCGAACGATTACTATCGCTATTGCGGTATCTGCGGGTACCCTTGCTTTACTTCCCGTATTTACTTCATTATTGGCCCTAGGATTGGCATTCATCACCCTTTGGTTCTTTTCATTCTTTTTAAGCAATCCGGCATTGCAAACGTATTTTATTCAGCAAGCTCCGCAGTCAAGCAATTTGGTTCTCGGGCTGAACTTGTCGATAGTCCACTTGGGGCTGGCGACAGGTGCGGGAGCGGGAGGAGCGTTCGTAAATTCCGCCTCCACCGTCCTTTATAACCCATGGGTCGCAAGCTTTACAGCAGCCCTTGCTTTAGTGGCCGCCATCGTCTCGTTCACGTTATCTAAGAAACGCAAGAGGTCAAGCTCGTCAAAGGGGACCATACCATTCGGCTCGTTCTGAACAATTTTTACAACGGTCAGGAACGGGGAGTTGATGTCGATCTGTACGGCTAGGGCGTTTAATTGAAGTCGTAGCTAGTTTATCTTTCTTTAGCAAAGTTCAATTAATCAGAGTACAATGGCCGACCTTGGCGCTATTTCAATTTTTTCGAATTCCTTATCTTGAAAGGTTCGAATTCATAGGCGTATCTTTAACCTGCTTCGGGCTGTGCCTATCCTTTGTTTAACATTATGGTCTGCAAGCCGCATTGCCATGACCTTTGTGTCTATCAGACCATCGAGGACCGTTCCATTTTTTGCAGTTGCGCTGGTTATTTCCATGAAATTCCTAACGGATTATACAGCGATAAACAAAGTGCATCAATGGGGCTCCTTAATGGGTTCCGGTGTCGTTTACGGTTATGTTCCGCTTATGTTTGTACTCTCGATGTTCAAGAAAAAGGTGAAACCCGCATGATCAAAGGGGCTCGCGCTCTTCTTATTCTGCCGTTCTTGCTGACTCTGGCGGGGTGCGTGCAAAAAAACGGTTATCGATCAGATAACGTTCTGGGCAGGGACCCTTATTTGCCGCTCGTTAAATTACAGGAAAAAAAAATCAAGATTACCGGACTCGCCTTGTTTGATGACGACAAATTCGTGGCGTCTTTAAACGATGAAGAAATGAAGATTTTCCGATTGCTGATCGAAAAATCGAAAATTGGCACGTTTGAAGTACGTTTGAATAAGGATGAATACGTCTCCATACTAAATCAAGGTTCTCAAGTCCGATATAGGATGACTATCTCGTTCCGGCATTTCTGAATTCAGGATCAGAGTGCGAATGAAAGGCATGATCAAGTAAATTACGACTTTCAAAATAAAAATAACGGATCCATACAAACGTATAGTAGAGACGGAATTAAGCAAAGCAATTGCTGATAGGGGAGAGGAATTAATTAGAAGATTTCAGAAGCTCGGTATCGATCCGTTAGGCTCGGGAATATCCTTTCATTTGTTTTACCTGGCTATGGACTGTTTGTCGCCGCACGGATTATTATGGCTCTTGGCGCAGGTATGGTTGTCGTCACGGCATTAAGCATAGCGGCCAAAATAGCTCCGCCTGGCAAGCAGGCTAGTTCGATCGCAACGGTCATTATGGGTTTCACGGCTTCATTGATTATCGGAGTGCCCCTTGGAAGAATAATGGCTGAGGCATTTGGGTGGAAGTCGGTTTTCGCAGGAATTGCTTTATTAGGATTGCTCGCGATGATCGTGATTGTCCTCTCTATACCGCAGACGAAGGGAGACAAGCCCATTCCGTTGATTCAACAGCTCGGTCTCCTAAAGAAAAGAAAAGTGGCCATCGGGCTTTCCATTACCTTCTTCTGGCTTAGCGGATACTCGATCGCTTATACCTATCTTTCGCCTTATCTGCTTACTGTTTCAGGGATAAGTGACAAGTGGATTAGCGGTGTACTGCTTGTTTTCGGGATTGCCAGCTTGATTGGGTCAAAATTCGGCGGTTACAGTACGGATCGCTGGGGGGTTCCAGTTACGTTAATGGGCGGCATGTTGCTCCACATTGTCATGCTGATTTTGTTGTCGTTAGTGACGAACACATTGGCCGGCGTGCTGACCATCCTTGTCGTATGGTCGTTCGCGGCCTGGTCATCCGGACCGACGCAGCAATATTTATTGACAATGATCAGCCGGAATCGACAGGAACGATGCTGGGCCTCAACCAGTCCATGATGCAATTAGCCATGGCTGCGGGAGCCGGAATCGGAGGCATTGTTGTGGAGCAAGTTTCACTCGCATCCGTATCGTGGATCGGGGCAATCGGGGTTGCGATTGCAGTTGTAGCAGCATATTCTCTCTTCGCAACCAAACGAAAGCAAGAAAAGTTGTTAGCCTCTTGAATAATAATAATGAAGTCGGATTCTGAACAATTATGTATGAATAAGAACGGAGTTTCGCGGGTTCGCGTGCTCCGTTCTTCTACTTAAATCTGGAATATCCCATTAGGCTGTTCTAACTAGTTAATGAGTAAGGATTAAGAACTATGGAAAGTCATGAAAGTTATGTAAGTTAACAAAATCAAGTTGTATTGCGTTCCAATTAAGCTAGTTATATTTGATTCGAAGGGTTAGTCCATTAATTAACTTGATGTGATAATCCATACGATTCGAGACAATGGCAAACCATTTAACGATGTCCCGCATTGCTAAATGGGCCAAAGTCACACCAGGGACCCATGTAATTGCGGCGCATGGGCCTATTCAATTATAGGACCCGGTAACATATAACTAGTGAATAGGGATGCATATTCATGCAAATCGGATAATCCGGAGTTCTCAACAATTATGAAAAAAGACGTTGTGAGAAGAAAACTAAGTTTGAATCTCAATAATTATGAAAACGACACCTTATTTTATGCGGTTTCTGTGATTATTTTTCTCATCAAATATGACAATAGTATCCATTATTCATGGAGAGATTGCCATTTATCGGTAGAGATAAAAAATTGATTTGGATGCTCTGTATTCCGGAAGCACTCAGGGGCTTCGAGTATTGATGCCCATAGAGCAAATGTTTGTAATTTTCAGTAGATGATTACGTGGCCTTTGCGCCGTCTAAAAATATCGCTCATTGTCACATAAAGAATCGCAGCGTCGTTATATGTTCGAAGGGCAAAACGTGAGTGGAGGTGATAGAACGATAAATTTACCGGCAGCTGTATTATGATTCATTACTTCGACAGGGCTTTGATAACGTGTATCTTTTCTTCTTTGGGAATCATCGATCAACCGGATTGCCAGATCGGCTGTCGGGGGTTTCACGAAGGTTAACGCATATTTTATGGTTGTCTCATAATCGGTTACAGCAGAGATGGTGACTCTACGGGAGTGCGTGCCATTTGACGTGGCCATCTATGGTTTCGCTTATGAAACGCAGCGAAAGCAACATGAACCCGTTCATAATTGTTCCAGTCAGGTTCAGCTGCAAGCGCTCCTGATTTTTTTAGGCCGTCATTTTTCCAATCTGATATGTAAAAGGTCTTCTTTAATTGCTGTGACCTATCGAGAATCATTATTCCAAGAAATGCTGGTACCTAAGCTTTCAAATATAGGGCGCATAAGGACAAGCGGTGTACCCGTCGACGAGAATAGGATCTACCTGAAAAGTCAGTTACTCTCCATTTAGATTTACACCGGGCGAGCATCCGTTCTTAAGTGTACTGGACTAGCATGAATATGCAGCAACATTATGATTACGATAGGAACAATTCTGGCTAACATAGTATATTTCGTCACCGTTATGCGATCAAATTGAAAGTAGAAAGAGGAGATAACTAAAATGGCAAAAGTATTGTATATTACAGCTCATCCTCATGATCATAGTAAGTCAGTTAGCTTAGCTGTCGGTAAAGAGTTTTTAGATGCATATCGGGTAGCTAACCCGAATGATGAGGTCGTGAATCTTGATCTTTATCAAATGAATATTCCTCATATAGACGCAGATGTATTTAGTGGATGGGGGAAATTAAGCTCTGGTACCGATTTCGAGCAGTTGAGTGCTGAAGAAAAAGCAAAAGTTAGTCGCCTTGGCGAACTAGTAGATCAATTTGTGGCTGCCGATAAATATGTATTTGTTAATCCTTTATGGAATTTTCATTTCCCGCCGATTATGAAGGCTTACATTGATGCAGTATGTGTTTCAGGTAAAACATTCAAATATGCTCCTGATGTAGGTCTTATCGGTCTACTTGAAGGTAAAAAGGCTTTCCATATTCAAGCAAGCGGAATGGTATATTCGCAAGGGGGACCTTATGCAGAATATGAAATGGGTCATCGTCACTTAGGAGTCGTTATGGAATTTTTAGGCGTTTCTTCGTTTGAAGGCATCTTAATTGAAGGCATAGCTTCAACACCAGATCAAGCGCCGACCATTAAAGAAAATGCTATAAAAGAAGCACGCGATTGGGCTAAAAGGTTTTGATTAGAATTACTTTAACTAGAATAAATACCTCCCTGAATCGTAAGCTTATGAGCGATTCGAGTGGAGGTGTTTTTATTTTCGTAATTGTTAGTTATGACGTAATCTAGCGGATAATTTGTTAGACGTAAGCTTATGGAATCTTTGGTATTCCCAATCCCAGCCGAGCAGCACTGGAAGGTCAAGTTCGTGGCTTATTATATATGATGGAAGAAGAAAAGCACTGTAGAGAAGTGGTCGCTCAGATTTCCGCCATACGAAGTGCGGCGGACAAAGCCATTGCATATATCGTCGCAAAATATCTTGAGCAGTGCATACTCGAAGTAAAGGAAACCGGCCGACATACAAGCAAGGTTGTTGTAGAAGCAGTACAACTGATAATTAAGAGTGAGTAACCCTCTCAGAAGCAATTAGTAAATAGGTGCTTCTTTTTTTATTCAAGTAGTCTTTTGGTCGCGCCTTCCTGGTATCGCAAAGAGAGGTGGATTAAAGTGCTAACTTTTCTTCTCAACAGCCCTAATGAACCTCCAAATCAAATAAAATGTTCCTGCTAACAATGATAATCCGATGGCTAGTCCAATCCCGAATATTCTGTCTAATTTCCCCAAACAAACGAATCATTATCCGAATCAATGCCTTTCATCCAATGTCAACAACTTGATCTGCACTTTGGATATTGATTTAAACAAGCTGCGAGAATCGCGGCATTTTCTCATTCTTCACACTTTCAACAAATCTATTTGATAGGATAAGTTCATTAAAATCAATTGACTCATTCAGGAGGAAATTTATGTTGTCTGTTTTGAGCGGCGCATTGGTTATACTTTTCACCATCTATTTTATTATTCAAACGTACATGCGAAAGGATAAAATCACTTGTATGGCGGCCATGATGATTGCCATGACAGTTGGCATGATGTCTAGCCTTGCTCTTGGCGTAATATCGGGGGTCCTTTTCAAACACGATTTGACCTTATCGAGCATGATTGCCATTTTATTCGGAATCATTGCGGGGTACCTAACTGGAAAACCGGTAAGTCTCATGGCTGCATTGGACGGCATGTTAGCTGGCATCATGGGGGGAATGATGGGGGCTATGTTGGGCGTGATGTTGATTGTATCCGAACCAATGCTATTATTTGTCGACGTCATTTTTATTTTCATTATGTCCGTACTTAATCAACTATTCGATCAGGAAACCGGAAAATCAACATCTGATCAACAAAAAATTAGCGCACCCCATCTGATTAGCTTAGTAACACTTGTGGCTGGTGTAATATTTGTTGGAGTCTTGCTCTTAATCCAGAGAGTTGATTCGGGTCCTGCTTCAAATTCATCCTTGCCCCCTCAAGTACAGACCAGTTCTGAAGGAAATGAAGGGTATCAAATCGGGAATATCGAAGTGAAGCCGGCTGGTTACGGTCCTCAAAATATTCAATTGAAATCGGGAGTCCCGACTCAAATCAATTTTCAAACGGAAGACAATATAGGCTGCTTGAGTCAAGTGTTCTCAAAAGAATTGGGGTTTCAAGCAACCTTAAATGAAGGAGACAACTTCATCACTTTAAAAGACCTCAAAGCAGGCACATATTCTTATACGTGCGGCATGGGAATGTATGGCGGAAACATCACGATCGAATAATACGGTCATGCCATGCAAAGATGTATAGAAAGAGGTAAGGAGATGTTTGTGTGATTAAAAAATTACTAATGGCATTCCTACTCGTAGCAGCCTTCATTCCGATTTCAACGATAGAAGCACACTCGCCAATCGAAAAACGAAGTCCGGAATCAGACGCCATTCTCGAGGCAGCTCCCTCCAAGATTGAACTCTTTTTTGAAGAGCCAGTTGAAATCCATAGAAGCTCCATTATCGTCCGAAATGAACAACAGTCAGAAGTACAGCTTGGAATGCCGCGATTGGACCCTGGCGATACTCGCCATATGATGATTGACTTACAGAAAGTTCTCCCCTCAGGTCTATATTCCGTCTTCATTGATGTTGTTGCTATAGATGGCCATGCGTTAAAAGAGAAGTACGATTTTCAAATCAAACTGAAGGAAACGACCTACGAACAAAGATTTGAAAAGCTGAAATTGGAGCGAACATCCCCCGAAGATGGAACCATCACTAAGGCATCACCGCGCAAAATTGAAGTATGGTACTCCGAAGAGGCAGAGATGGATTACTTCGGGCTTCTAAATGACGAAGAGCAGAATGTTCCAACGGAAATTCCAGCGATGGACCCTAATGATCCGAAGCATTTTATCATCAATTTGAATCAAGAACTGCCTCCAGGAACTTACTCCATTCATTCGCAGGTGAAAATCGGAGATCAGAAAAAATACGATATCGAGTATTTCGCGGTTCAACAGTTTACAGCCATCTCAGGACCGGCTTATTCATTCGGTGATTCGTTTTTGAAGCATATTCAATTATTGCAATGGACACATTGGTTCTCATACATGACGTTACTGTCGCTTGTTGGCGGATATTTAATTCAATTATTCATAATTAGAAACAGCGGCAACCAAAACCGGTGGCGGTTTTTTGCTAACGTCTTATATGGGGCAAGTATTGCGGCACTTCTATTGGAGGTTGTTGCTAATAAAGTTCAGTATTCAGAAATCATTTGGAAGGATTTTATCGGCTTTTACTTTGTTCGGATTTTGGTTGCTCAAATCGTCCTATTATTAATCAGTTATATTATCGTTTGGAATAGAATCAAACTGTTATTGTTATTCTCGGTATTGCTTGGATTAGCATTAACAGGTCATACTGCAGCGCCAAGTTATGGGGGGATTTGGAGCGTCACCCTTGATTTTATTCATTTACTTTCGGTATCGATCTGGATTGGCGGGTTATTAACATTTGGGGTTATAGCACCGAAGGAAAATACGATGGAATGGCTCAAAGAAAAAGGTAAGATCTTTTCAAAATGGGCGCTGGTCAGCATGATTCTTATTCCGATAACTGGCATCTTAATGACGATTCGATTCGTGCCGTCGTTCTCTCTAAGCAGTATGTTATCGAGTTATTGGGGAGAGATGCTTCTGACCAAAGGGATTCTTTTCATCGGTATCATCGCAATAGGTGCTTGGCAGAGAAGAATACTAGGAAAATGGGCAGCGGGTATTGCCGCTCATTTCCGTAAATGGTTACGAATCGAACTTGTTATCGCGGCTTTGGTCTTGTTCGCTGCCGGAGTGCTAGTTGATTTGTCGCCAAAAGATGCGGAGGAGGGGATCTACCCTCAAACGCAAACGGTAAAAGGGGTGCAAGCGATGGTACAGATTTCTCCATTGATCGCGGCTCCAAATGAAATCACAATTCGTTTCAATGAACCTTCTGACATTCAGAGAGTAATCGTCAAATTCTCGACTACGACCGGTTGGATTGTGGAGAACTCCGCTTTTTCGTTCGGGAATGGTGAATATAAGCTAACGGGTTATTACTTTCATGCGCCCGGTACGATGAACATGGAGATTCATGCGTATCGATCCGACGGCACAGTGGTAAAACTGCCCTATAAAATTCAAGTTCCGGGTATTATGCCACCTAATATTTAACTTCATCGAGAGTGAGGGGGGTCTATGCAAAAATTTCAAATACTCGTTGTGGATGATGAGTGGAATATGCGAAATTTGCTACGAATTTACCTGACGAAAAATGGTTATGAAGTAACGGAAGCGAAGAACGGCCATGAAGCTTTAGCATTCGTTGCGAATCGTGCTTTTGACGTCATCATACTGGATGTGATGATGCCAGAAATGGATGGCTTAGAGGTTTGCGGCAAAATTCGAGAAACAAAGCAAACTCCCATTTTGATGCTAACCGCTCGTTCAGAGATCAAAGATAAAGTTTACGGGATTAACGTCGGAGCAGATGATTATTTAGTGAAGCCGTTTGAGCCTGAAGAATTGATGGCCCGGGTATTTGCCCTTATTCGGCGCTCTCATTTTTCTGATACAGACGCTGCAGATATCAAAGCGATCAAACAAGGTGATTTAACAATTGATCCGGAGGGCAGACAGGTGCTGGTGCAGGAACAAACGGTTGATTTTACACCCAAAGAGTTTGAATTGCTGCACTTGTTTGCGGATCAATCCAAACGGGCATTTTCACGAGAGTCATTGTTGGAACATATCTGGGGTGCTGATTATTTTGGCGATATCCGCACCGTGGATACCCATATCAAAAACATTCGGGACAAAGTCCGTAAAGCCGGACTGTCGTTTAATCCGATTCAGACCGTTTGGGGAGTCGGATATAAATTTCAAGGTCCGGAAGAATGCCGATGAAATGGAATCGAATTGTCGTCAAACTCGGCGGAACGATTATTCTCTTGTTTCTTGTGGTGCTATTGCCTGTTGGATTTGTCACGAATCAGATTTTTTCCGGATTTTATTTTAATAAGGTTCAGGAGAATTTAGATCAGTTATCGTCGCGGTATGCGGACTTCCTAGCAAGTACGCAAAACCCAGCGGCGGTCAAAATGATGGCCGAATTCTCACAAGTCCTCGTGTACGTTGTCGATGTTGACGGGCAAATTATTGTTGATCCCGGTATAGAGAGTTTATCGAAGGGTACCCATGTTCCGAATGAGGAACTCGAAGCATTATCAAAAGGATCTGCGATTAAAAAGGAATATAAAGATTCTTTCACAGGAATCCGATATTTGGTTTCCGGTAAGCCCATTAAGAATAGCAACCTGTTTTATGGCGGAGTTTATGTCCTCTCCTCAATGGAAGGCATCGGGCAATCTGTTCAAAAAGTCCAGGATTTATTGATTCTATCCGGTATAGGCGCCTTTTTTATTGCGGTTGGTTTTACCTTCGTCATTTCCAGAAAGTTATCCAACCCCTTAATTCAAATGGAGCAAGCGACTCGAAAAATAGCAAAAGGGGACTTGGAAACAAGGGTAGATGTGGTTTCTAAAGATGAAATAGGATCGTTGGCTTATGCCATTAACGATTTAGCAGTAGATTTGCAAAGGTACAGGGATACGCGAAGTGAATTTTTCGCCAACATTTCACATGAGCTAAGAACGCCAATGACCTATATGGAAGGTTATGCGAAAGTCGTCAAAGAGGGGTTGTATCAAACCGAGGAAGAGAGAAATCAGTATTTAGATATTATTTATCAGGAGAGCGCTCGGCTCACGCATTTGATTCATGATCTATTTGAGCTTTCCAAAATGGAAGAAGGGAAATTCAGTTTCAACCTGGAATGGATTGATCTTTCCGAAGTCATCGAACAGGTTACATTAAAGGCCGGATTAAAAGCGAAGGAAAAAGGATTAGAAATTAGTGTCGATCTGCAAAAGGATCTCCCGATGATTTACGCCGATGGTCTGCGCATGGAGCAAGTTTTTCTGAATTTGATTGAAAATGCGATTCGCTATTCGGAAAAAGGAACTGTATTCGTACAAATGAAAAGATCGAATTCGAGTGAGATTTTGATTAACGTTGAGGATACGGGCATTGGTATACCGCAAACGGAGCTGCCTTACATTTTTGATCGGTTTTATCGTGTTGAAAAGTCGCGTTCCCGTGATTTTGGTGGAACGGGGTTAGGCCTAGCGATCGTGAATAGATTAGTCGAGCTCCAAGGGGGAACTATTGAAGTTTCCAGCCAGGTTGGCCATGGTACCTGCTTCGTTCTCCGATTCCCGTTAATATCCAAGGAGGAACCATAAAATGAAAAGGTTAGAATGGATTATTGCTATTTCATTCGTGGTGATCGGACTATCTTGTTTAACCATGTCGGCCACTTCGATGATGAAACCGGAATCCATCCATGATTATTTGAACATGTTAATGAGAATATGTCTCTGGACAGGCATTCCGGTTCTCATTGCTGGGATCACGTACCTGATATTCAAAAGAAATAGGGGGAATAAGCGATGAAGAAAATGGTTGTAGGACTCTTATTCGGATTATTTTTCGCAACCTCACAGGCATTGGCGCACGGTACAGCAGAGGAACATCAGGCAGAATCGAGCGGTAATTTGATGAATTATTTCATGATCGGCACGATTGGTTTGTTTGTTCTATTTTTAGTCCTTCATTTTAAAGCAAACAACAAAGCTAATAAATTAACGAATGTTAAAAAACAAGTGGACCGGGAAATACGATCGAAGTTGACCAAATGGGCAATTAGATATAAATGGCTTTATATCGTCTTTCTTCTTGGAAGTCTTATTCTTGGTGGTATAAGCCTCTTGGGAGGAGGCGCTTCAAATATCACTTTGCATCATATTCATGGTTTGGGTTATTCCCCAGATGGCAATAAACTTTTAATCCCCGCGCACGATGGTATTCGAATGTATGAAGGCGGAAGTTGGAGTGTGCCGCCAGGAGATAAAAATGATTACATGGGCTTTTCTGCTGTTGATGACGGTTTTTACAGCAGCGGACATCCGGGTCCAGGTTCAAGTATGAGTAACCCAATAGGCATTATCAAAAGCAATGATGAAGGAAAAACAATTTTGAAATTAGCTCTTGAGGGGGAGACTGATTTTCATGACATGAGCGTAGGGTATAAGACACATGCCATTTATGTATTCAATCCAGCTCCGAACTCAAAAATGACTTCACTAGGGTTGTTTTACAGTTTAGATGAAACCAAAACATGGACAAAGAGTGAGAGCCGTGGAGTCGAGGGAGAACCCGCAGCCCTAGCTGTTCATCAAGTGAAGGAAAACATAATTGCGCTAGGTACTCAAACAGGTGCTTACATTTCCAGGGATTATGGGAAGAGATTTGAAAAAATCGTATCAGATCTTCAGGTTACCGCCCTATATTTTGATAATGAAGGAAAATTAATGGTTGGCGGATATAATCAAAAACCAGTATTGCAAGTTGTAGATATCGAAACTAAGTCGATGAATACAATCCCTATTCCGAAACTTGATGATGATGATGCGATAACATTTATGGCTCAGAATCCAATTATGGCTATTGAAATGGTGTTTGCCACGACTAAAAAGGATATATATCTATCTCATGATGAAGGAAACAATTGGATAAAAATCGCAGATCAAGGAAAAGGTAAGAACGAGTAGTAAGGCAGTGGAGAAAAACGAAACTATACATCAAGGTGTTTAGGATATAAAGCAAATGGTTCTTTCAAGCATAAGGAAAGACATTCTTCACATGCTTGCATACATTTGTTACAAGCATCGATACATGTCTGGTATTGCTGCATAGTCGATTTTACAATAGTTGGCATTGATTAGATCCTTGGATTTTTTTATATTTTTAAATAACGGAAAGTATTGTTTGCAGATTTCATTTTTATATACACGACCTCTTAGCTTATTGGGTGTAATAATCAGGAACTTTAGTTTCAAGGGGATTTTTAAGAAGTAAATGAAAATCCTATAGATGGAGGTGGCATATATGGTGGATGGATCCATGATGAACGGTTCAATGATGGAAGGCTCTATGATGGCAATGTGTATCATGATGGGTATCGGTTTGCTTATATTTGTAATTGTCGTCGGATTAACCGTTTACCTAGTTACCCGAATGTTGATGAAGAAAAGCCGACTTGAAGATCGTCCCTTAATGATTTTAAAAGAGCGTTATGTTAAAGGTGAAATTAACGATGAAGAATATAAGCAAAAGCGAAATTTATTATTCAGGCATACAGAATAAAATGCAGACGGAATCTTCACTGTTTTATCAAATCCTTATGCTAGGATAAACGTAAGTCCAAACTTAAGGAGGAGATTCAAATGGGATGCTGCGGACCTTCAAACAATAAAAAACAACAAGTCGTTCAAAATAATGATGCAGATAAACAATTAAGTCCGAGTGATTTGTTGAAAATTCGTTTAGCGCGTGGGGAAATCACGTTCGAGGAGTATGTGAAAACAAAACCCTTGTTAGAAGAATAAAAACATGGATGTTACCAGTGTCAGGATAATTTCCGGCACTGGTTTATTCATTTCATCACAATTTCAACATAACTATGCTTATAATAAATTGGTTGAATAGCGTAACCGGAGATGAATCGTTATGGGAAAAATGGTTTCCAAAAGTCTATGATAGTTTAATGGGTCCGCTAGAACGAAGAGGATTTGGTCAAATTCGGAAAAAACTGATTCAAAAAGCGCATGGAGAAGTATTGGAAATTGGATCGGGCACGGGTCTTAACTTTCCCTTTTATGAACATGCCAATAAGGTAACCGCTATCGAACCTGAGCCACGCATGAGGGAACTATCTTTACCAAGAGCCCAAAGTGCCCAAGTTCCGATTGACGTTATATTAGCTGAAGCGGAAAAGCTTCCCTTTCCAGATGATTTTTTTGATACTGTAGTTTGTACTTTGGTTTTTTGTACGATTCCTAATCCAACTAAGGCTCTAGAAGAGATCCGTCGTGTTTGTAAGCCGGAAGGACATATTTTGTTGATAGAACATGTAAAAATCGAGCATCGTTTTCTTGGACAACTTCAGGAATGGCTTACTCCATTTTGGAAGCGACTATGCGATGGTTGTCATTTAAACCGCAATACGCTTCATTTGGTCAAGCTGGCGGGATTCAAAGTGACCTCAGTAAACCGCTACTACAAGGATATATTTCTTGTCGTTGAAGCGATCAATAAAAAACAATCTTTCTTCTAACTTCCTTCAAACTTTTATCACATTGTTTCGGTATATTGGACTTATCTAAATGAATGGAGGAATGAGCAATGCAATGGTTAAACATTTTGGCTGTTCTAGCCTGTCCCTTAATGATGATCTTTTGTATGAAAGGTATGTTTTTCGGAAATAAAAATACAGATGGAAAAGGGCAAACAAATGGTCAGACGGGTGTGTCTACCCAAGATTTTCAAAACCTCCAAATCAAAATAGCTGAGATGATGGAACAAAATCATAATTTAACTAAAGAGCTCCAATCTTTGAAACAATCACAAACGATAAATGAATCGAACAACTCCATTCGGTCAATTTCATAAAATTAATGGAGTTTGACTCTGGCATATCTCCGATCACCACATAACCTTTGCTTGCAAGCGTACAACAAGGTAACGATTCGAATTCCTGATTTCGCTGAGGTGATGGTTTAGTGTATAAGTGGTTGTTGTCGGGATTAATCGTTCTGACTTGTGTGTTTGGCGTTTATTTGCTCGTTTCTTCACTCCCGCCCAAAGCTGAAACAAGACCAGAATTGCCAGAAGTTACGGTGCCGGACAAGCCTGTCAATGTGAACGCAGCCGATCAGATTTATAAACAGAATTGCCTATCTTGTCATGGCGATCAACTGCAAGGTTCAATCGGGCCACAATTAAGTAATGTTGGCGGTAAGTTAAGCAAAGAGGAGATTTACAAACGAATCCAGAAAGGTGGCGGCGGAATGCCACCATTTGATGGAAGACTGACAGAGGATGAGATTATCAATATCACCAATTGGTTGGCTGACAAGAAGTAATTGAGTGAGCAAAGTAAAATGAGGTATAACCTATAATGTTAACCAAATTCCTATAGCAGCATTTGGATTGTTGACTCCCGTCCTCACGGACTAAACTATTACGTTCCGCGCGTTGTCGTGGTAACGATCAAAATATTTCTGCGCCGTTGGTGGGCAATGCGTTGAGTATATATTTGCGATGAAAGAAGTAATCGACCGTTATAGGGCGCTTACTTTTTTGTATTTATATATGGCAAAACAGTGGTTGTTAATTCCAACTTAGTTTCATCATAAAATCCCCACAGTTTCAACACATTTATTGTTTATAGTAGTTCTAGTCAAAACAACTAAATCCGCTCGGATAAGAAAGGGAAAACACACACATGCAGTTTGCACACTTTATGCAGCTATTGACGGCAAACCAACCTTGGAATCTTATCTTTTTTATGGCGATTCCCATGCTCATGATCGAAACGATTGCCATCACGGAATTTTATCTGATTTCCAATCGTAATAAGAAGGGGATTGTGAAGTCAATCAATCGCCTTGCAAGTATATTTTTCGGCTTTTATTTTACGGGAATCTTTTTTTATCTCATATTCAACGTGGTCATTCCACTGACAAAAGCAGGAGAATGGCTGAATTGGGTGGATATAGCAGCGGTTGTTATTAATTTGAGCGGAGTACTGTTCCTTCTTCCTCTTGCGATACTTGAACTAGGGATGATTTTCAAGAAAAAAACAGTGGAAAGTAAATTGAAGATTCATTTTATACTTGTCAGCGGATTCCTTATTGTTGGTCATGCCGCTATGATTCTTGGCATGGTGGATCTCAGTATCATTGACCTGAAAACGGCGAATGGTAGTATGGACATGAACATGAATACGAGTATGACGCATTACATGACATTATTGATGGAAAACCAGCCTTTGAACCTGATTGTCTTTCTGGCCATTCCTATCATTCTAGTTGAGGCGATTACGATCATGGAATTTTTCGTTGTATTCAAACGTCAAACCAGCGGCACGTTGTGGAAGGTCAATAAAGCTGCCACCATATTTATGGGCTTATATTTTACAGTAATGTCGATTTATCTCATAATTAAGCTCGTCATTCCAATTACCCGTAATGACGAGTGGTTGACGTGGGTGGACTGGGTGGCAGTAGGATTTTATATCAGTACTGCGTTGTTCGTTCTTCCGATGGCCATTATGGAGCTTGGTTTGATTTTCAAGAAGAAACCGGAAGAGAAGAAGACAAAAATTCGTTTTGCTCTTTTAAGCGGGGCTATAATTGTCTTCTGCCTGATCGGTATGGTGTTCGGATCGGTTAACCCGAACGTTGTCAGTAAATCAACCGGGAACGGTAAAATGGATACGGAAATGAATTTAAAAACGGATACGAATACGAACATGGAAATGGAAAAGAAAAAGTGAAATCCGTGATGAGCGCCCCAATTTGGGGCGTTGTTGTTTTTTTCGCATCCTTTCTCCATAAATCTTCCTACTAATGATACATAAACTAATATAAACAGAATTGCCTTTCATGTCAGCGGCAGGATGCCAAAATTTGAAGGAACACTGACGGAGGATGAGATTGTCAATATCACCAACTGGTTGGCCGGCAAGAAGTAATGGAGGTAAGCGGTTAGTCAAGGTTACGATGTTGTTAAATCCTAACTGGGCTCTCAAGCTCCATATTGTTAGAGTCCGATAAAAAGTATATTTCTTATCCTACGACAGTTCGTGTGAGCTGTAGGAGGACAAGAACAAGGGAAAAGTGTTCCGCTTATTACGCTCAAAGCATTGCTTAATGCTTCAGCGCTAGAAACCATCCAACCTGAATCGTCATATGCTTTTTGCCCCACTCACTCATGCGATGTGGTTTATTTCAGCGGTTCGCAAACCCTTGGCAATGGTACTCTTAAAATTTCGGTGTTCCAAAAGAGCAATGCGATGGATGTGCCTGTTTGCTATTGCTTCGACTGGACAAGAGACGTCTAACACAAGCTATTGAAACAAATCAACATCCCATTGACCATATCAGAGAACAAGTACAGGCTAATCGCTGTGGTTGAGAAGTCAATAACCCGCAAGGTGCTTGCTGCCTGGGCAATGTGACAGCATATATTCGGAGTATCGTTAGGAGCTAACCTTCATTCGATTATCCTCAGGAATTCGTCAAGCGTTTGGTGTTTTATTAGCTTTAGCTTGAGCTATTTTTTTGCCTTTTGCAGTGAGGACGATTCCTCGGTATTTTTCATACACCACATATCCGTACTCGTCCAATTTCTGCAGCATACGAGTGATGGAAGAAGGCGCAAGATTCAATTCTGAGGCAATGTCGATCGGGCAATAAAAAAATAAAGAGCAAGTGATTCAGAGGAAATTATTATTCGATCTTTGCGTGAAAAAACTATTGCAAACTCTTGGCATAGAGCATATAATTTGCACTAGGGAAACTTATTTGGTTGAGGCGAAGAAAAGGGAGTCTTATTTTTTTGTGGTAAAAGTTGTACTAGGGAAACTTAATTTCATTGGGACAAAATAGTAGTTAAAAGAAAATTATTCCCATGAAGATTATTAGGAGAGTGAAGGGGACAATGAAAAAAACATTATGGATTATTGCAGTCTTTGCTGCGATCATTGCCGTTGTCGGAAGCGTCTATTTTTTTCTTCCCACAGAGAATCAGCAAGTTCAAGCAAAGAATCATTCGTCTGAACACGGTAAGGAGCATGAAACGAATACAGCCAGCGGCGAAATGCCGAATGCTACTCCGCTCGATCCGACAAAATTCGATTATGGAAAGAAATCGGTTGGGCCTAACGGCCAGACGATCAAAGAATTTGAAATCGTTGCGGAAGACCGGATGATGGAAGTTTCGGACGGCGTCGAATTTCCGGTTTGGACCTATAATGGGACAGTGCCGGGGCCCACGATCCGCGTAACAGAGGGCGATTATCTCAAAATTAAATTTACGAACAAAGGCAGTATGCCGCACACGATTCATTTGCATGGAATTCATCCCGCGAATATGGATGGCGTATTCGAGACGGTTGCACCCGGAGGCAGTTATGTCTATGAATTTACGGCTGAATTGCCCGGGTTATATCTGTACCACTGTCACCAGGATCATGTAAAAGCACATATTAACCAAGGCATGTACGGTACGTTCATTATCGATCCGAAGACGCCCCGTTCTCCCGCAAAGGAATATGTTATGGTCATGAACAGCTATGATGTTGATTTGGACGGCGAAGGGAATGAATTTTATACCGTTAACGGCAAAGCATTCGAATATATGCACAATCCGATTCAATTCAAAGTGGGCGAACCGATTCGGATTTACTTGGTCAACATGACGGAAATTGATCCGATCAACTCGTTCCATACTCATGGCAACATGTTTAACTTTTATCGAAACGGTACCAAGATAGAGCCTGATGAAATAACGGACAACGTCATTTTGGCCCAAGGTCAGCGCGGCATCATCGAGATGACTTATAAGTACCCAGGGAAATATATGTTCCATGCGCATCAGAGCGAGTTTTCCGATTTAGGTTGGATGGGATTGTTTCAAGTAACCGAATAATCGATTGAAGGAGGGATCAAAATGGCGAATCTGATGACAAATCCACAAACAAAGTCTGGCAGTCCGTATCGTTTGGTGATTGCCGCGCTGCTTCCTTTAGTGCTGCTCGGTCTTATGATCTATTGGCTGTTGGGGAACGGTTCTAACCTCTTTAATACCCCCGAGATTCCGGCAGATGAATTATCGGCGACGAAAATAGAGTTTCATCCGAATGAAATTCAAGTCAAGTTGAGGAATACAGGCCCTGATGAACTGACGATCACGAATGTTTTGGTCAATGGCGCCTTTATACACCAGTACGAGATTTCGCCAAGTAATACTTTGGGCCGATTGAATACGGCAACGATCACGATTCCTTATATGTGGGAAGAAGGGAAGCCTTATGTAATCGGGACTTATACGGCCAACGCATTCATATTCGACTTTGAAGTGCCGGCAGCCATCTCGACTCCGACGGTTTCTTGGGACTACATCAAAACGTTTTTCCTCATGGGGGCTTACGTCGGGATCATCCCGATTTTTCTGGGATTTCTTTGGCTACCGATCCTCAGAAAAATCGGAGAGAAGAGCATATCCTTTTTGGTTGCTTTGACGGTCGGGGTTTTGGCTTTCCTTGGAATCGATACGATCTTGGAAGGTCTGGAGTTGGCCGGAAAAGTTCCGAGCGTTTTTCACGGCGTTCCGCTATTCATAATGGCGATCGGAATTGGTTTTTTCGGAATTGTCGGAATCGAAGCACTTGTCAAAAAAGGCAAAGGACGAATTTCTTCCAGCGGGCTTCTTCTTTCCTATATGATTGCTTTGGGGATAGGTATCCACAATATGGGGGAAGGACTTGCGATCGGCTCAGCATTCGTTCTCGGTGAAGTCACACTAGGGACGCTGCTGATTCTTGGGTTCACCGTCCATAACGTAACCGAAGGTATTGCGATTCTTGCTCCGGGAGCAAAACAAAAGATCAACTGGGTTCATCTTATTCTGATGGGGCTGTTGGCGGGAGTTCCTACAGTCTTCGGAGGAATGATCGGAGGCTTTGCGTATTCTCCAGTACTGGCCACAATCTTTTTCGGAATCGCAACGGGCGCAATATTACAGGTCATCGTTGAATGCTGGGGCTTGATTCGCGGCGATCGATTGGCAACAAAGCTTCAAGCTGCTCCGAATTGGATCGGGTTGGCCGCAGGTTTCTTGCTTATGTATTTGACCGCACTATTTGTGGCAGGATAATTTCAATTATTTGGCGGTGAAAGGGAATGTTTGAATTGAAGAGAGCAATGAGTTTCATTTTTCTTTCTATAGGAATTGCTTTGATGGTTTCTGGATGTTCATCCGCAGCCGCATCCAAAAATGCGAACGAAGTCGAGGTTGCTCTGAAAGAGTACTCGATCGGTACAGGTGAGATCCGTTTAACAAAAACAGATACTGCTCCGAAGGTCACAATCAAAAATAAAGGCATGAACGTTCATAATTTTGTGATTCCGGAGTTCGGCATTGATTCCGGACTGATTCAGCCGGGTGAGTCTGTCACGTTGGAATTAGACGTGAAAGAAGAGAAGGTTGTTCAGGCAAAATGCACATTGCCCGGGCATACAGAAGCTGGAATGATCGCCAAGGTCATGATCGGCAAATAAAACAGCAGTACACAGCACTGGGTATTTACCCGGTGTTTTTTATCGTGGTTTTTTAGTTTAAGGATTAACCTTTCTTCTCAATAGCCCTAATAAACCTCCAAATCAAATAAAAAGTTCCTGCTAAGCGACCGGCAAACCATTAATTCTGTAATTCAACGGTAGAGTTGACGACAATGGATGCAAGCTGTATAACGCTTTCGGATCCTTTAGATCGGGTAACTGCTGGAGCTGTCCGAACAGATACATCAAGCATTGGAACGGGGGTTCATACCATTCTCCTTTTCTGGTTCAACTATGCTGTAGATGATTACGTGGCCTTTGCGCTGACTAAAAGTATCACTCCTTGTCACATAATGAATCGCAGCGTCGTTATATGTTCGAAGGGTAAACGTGAGTGGAGGTGATAGAACGATAAATTTTCCGGTAGCTGTATGATCATTTATTACTCCATCAGGGCCTTGATAACGTGTATCTTTTCTCCTTTGGGAATCATCGATCAACCGGATGATTGTCATATCGGCTGTCGGGGGTTTCACGAAGTTGAACGTATATTCAATTGTTGTCTCATAATCAGTAGAAGTAGAAATGGTGTCTCTACTGGAGTGCGTGCCGTTTGATGGCCACTTATGGTTTCGCTTATTAAACGTTGAGGAATCAACGTGAACCCGTTCATAATTGTTCGAGGCAAGTTAGCTGCAAGCGCTCCTGACTTTTATAAGCCTTTATTTCTCCGATCTGATATGTAAAAGATCTTCTTTATTTGCTGTGACCTTTCGGGAATCATTATCCCAAGTAGATGCTGGCACCTAAGTAATCAAGTATAGGGCGCATAAGGACAAGCGTTTAACCGTCGACGAGAATAGGATCCACCTGAAAAGTTATGCGATCAGCTGGTCATGTAAAGAATAATTAAGTCATTTGGGAACATTAAAAGTAGAAAAGAGGAGAGAACTAAAATGGCAAAAGTATTGTATATTACAGCTCACCCTCATGATCATAGTAAATCAGTTAGCTTAGCTGTCGGTAAAGAGTTTATAGATGCATATCGGGTAGCTAACCCCAATGATGAGATCGTGAATCTTGATCTTTATCAAATGAATATTCCTCAAATAGACGCAGATGTATTTAGTGGATGGGGGAAATTAAGCTCTGGTACCGATTTCGAGCAGTTGAGTGCTGAAGAAAAAGCAAAAGTTAGTCGCCTTGGCGAACTTGTAGATCAATTTGTGGCTGCCGATAAATATGTATTTGTTAATCCTTTATGGAATTTTCATTTCCCTCCGATTATGAAGGTTTACATTGATTCAGTATGTGTTTCAGGTAAAACATTCAAATATGCTCCTGATGTAGGTCTTATCGGTCTACTTGAAGGTAAAAAGGCTTTCCATATTCAAGCAAGCGGAATGGTATATTCGCAAGGAGGACCTTATGCAGAATATGAAATGGGTCATCGTCACTTAGGAGTCGTTATGGAATTTTTAGGCGTTTCTTCGTTTGAAGGCATCTTAATTGAAGGCATAGCTTCAACACCAGATCAAGCGTCGACCATTAAAGAAAATGCTATAAAACGAGCTCACGAAGCAGCTAAAAAATTTTAATGACAGGTAACTTTAACTAAAAAAACACCTCCACTGAATCGTGATTGAGCGATTCAAGCGGAGGTGTTTTATTTTTTCGTTTTGTTAGTTATATAGTTGGCGTGATTTGGTAAGCTGGCGGGGCAACTAAGATCGGATTGCCGAAACCCTCAACTCTTGTGGCGTTCCTGGATGATCCGGAATTATTGAAAGTAGCTCATGGGTTGAGGAAACGCTTATACAAGTGTTAAATCAATCACAATAAATTTGCATATTTCGGGGAAGTCTTTTAAAAGTGAGCGGACTTTGATATTGAACAACGTTGAGTCTCGCTAATAAGGTAGAAGTCGCGAAGAAGCAAGATTGCAGCTTCTTATTTTTGTCATTTATCTCTGAACAAACTCTCATTGAACTCTAATAAAGAGCATTTTCACCTGTTATAACAGGAGTTTCTCTCTCCTTGGAAATGATTAGGGTGTTTTGATTCTGGTAAGATGATTTCAACACCGCTGACTCAAACAAGATGGAGGGATTTACTTAAGTGTTAATGAACAAACGACTTATCCGTAAAGTTATTAGTGTAAGTATATGCTCGGTTATTGGGCTAACCGCTCTCGGCTTCGGACAAACTGGCAAAGTGGAAGCCCACGTAATGAAGAGTGAAAATAAAATGAAAGAAAATAAAATCATTAGTACAGGCACAAAATACTTGGGGGTAAAATATCTTTTTGGTGCTCCTGCGGGCGTTACATACGCTTTCGATTGCTCCTCATATACCCAATATATCTTTAAAAAGAACGGAATTTCTCTGCCACGGACTTCATCAGCACAGTCCACGAAAGGTGTTAAAGTAGCCAAAGCGAACTTGAAGAATGGGGACCTCGTGTTCTTTAAGGATCCAGGCCGCCCGGGGAAGATCGGTCATGTAGGCATTTATATGGGGAATAACAAAATGATCGGCGCCTCAGGTAAGGCTGTTAAGATTTCAAGTCTTGGCTCCTCCTATTGGAAAAAACAATATGTTACGGCACGCCGTGTGATATAAGGCACTAATAAAAGCAAATACCAACAGTTGACCAGCATTAAAGCTGCGTCAGCTGGTTTTTTGTAATTATGTTGTCGATAATGAAAGGATAACCTATTCGGAACGTTATCCGAAAAAATAATGTAACCGTTCAAGAAAAAGACTCGTTAATATCCAGCCTAACAGGCGAATGGCCGTACAACCTAAAAAGAAATACTTCGGTTATGTGTGTAAAATAAAAATGTATTATGTATTTGACATACCCTAATGGGGTACCCTATAATCGAATCAAGAGGTGATGCACTGGTGGAACATACTATTGATAATTTGCAAGACGAAGACTGTTGTTCTAGCGAAGGTGAAAGAAAAAGCCACCACTCGGATAAAATGAAATCAAATCTGATTTCCCGACTAAATCGAATCGAAGGTCAAATTCGAGGAATCAAGGGATTGATTGAGAAAGATACTTACTGTGACGACGTCTTAAATCAAATCGCAGCCGCTCAATCTGCACTAAATAGTGTGGGCAGGTTATTACTCGAGGGTCACATGAAAAGTTGTGTCGTCGAAAGAATTCAATCTGGGGATCATGAAGTCATCGATGAGCTTCTGGTAACGGTTAATAAATTAATGAAATAACCACTATGGAGGGATTTAGAATGACTAATATCACTTTAAATGTACAGGGTATGTCTTGCGGACATTGCGTGAATTCGGTAGAAGGCGCTTTAAAAAAACTGGGTACCGACGCAAAGGTGGACCTTGGAAGTAATTCGGTAACTGTAGATTATGATGAGACCAAAGTTACGGTTTCTGCAATCAAAGAGGCAATAGAGGATCAAGGTTACGATGTCGTATAATTATATTCGGAGTCATCTGAAGATGGCTCCTTCTTTTTGAAAATAATTATACCCTATGTGGGTATAATAAATAAATAGAGGTGATAATCATGAGTACAGCAGAATCCGCTCGAAGCGAACAAACAACTCTGCAGATCACGGGAATGACTTGCGCGGCTTGCGCAAACCGAATAGAGAAAGGGCTGACCAAGCTTGACGGCGTATCCCAGGCAACAGTGAATTTTACATTGGAGCAAGCATCCGTCAGTTATGATCCAGGTAAAGTGGATCTGAGTAAGCTTGAGCAGAAAGTTCAGGATCTCGGTTATGGCACCGCGAAAGAATCGGTTGAATTTGAAATTGGCGGCATGACTTGCGCGGCTTGTGCGACTCGGATTGAAAAAGGACTCAATAAAATGCCGGGTATTCATAAAGCAACCGTGAATTTGGCATTGGAGTCCGCTCATATAGAATTTTCTCCTTCAAGCGTTACGATTCCCGATATGATCAAGAAAGTAGAGCATCTCGGGTATAAAGCGAACCCAAAAGAGGAAGTAAAGGATGCAGGAGATCGCAGGCAGAAAGAAATACGTAAACAGAAGCGTAAGCTGCTGATTTCCGCTATCTTGTCCTTACCCTTATTATGGGCTATGGTGGGTCATTTCTCATTCACATCTTGGATTTGGGTACCGGAGCTCTTCATGAACCCATGGTTTCAACTGATCCTCGCGACTCCCGTTCAGTTTGTCATTGGCAAACCATTCTACATCGGCGCTTATAAGGCACTGCGTAACGGAAGCGCGAATATGGACGTTCTCGTAGCGCTTGGCACTTCGGCAGCTTATTTTTATAGCCTATACTTAACCTTGCAATCAATCGGAAACGCTCACCACCAAGTGGATATGTATTACGAGACGAGTTCGGTATTAATTACCTTGATTGTTATGGGTAAATTGTTCGAAGCGATGGCCAAGGGACGTTCCTCGGAAGCAATCAAAACCTTGATGGGCTTGCAAGCTAAGACAGCTTTAGTCATACGAAACGGTCAAGAAATCATTGTGCCCGTGGAAGAAGTTGTTGTTGGAGATGTGTTCATCGTGAAACCGGGGGAAAAAATTCCGGTAGACGGCGAAGTCGTCGAGGGGGTATCGGCCGTTGACGAATCGATGCTGACAGGCGAGAGTATTCCCGTCGAGAAACGCGGAGGAGATCCGGTTATCGGTGCAGCTTTGAACAAAAACGGGGTCCTGAAAATCCGAGCAACCAAAGTCGGTAAAGAGACGGCGCTCGCCCAAATTATTAAAGTCGTCGAAGAAGCGCAAGGTTCTAAGGCACCTATTCAACGAGTTGCGGACGTCATTTCGGGTATATTCGTTCCCATTGTTGTTGGAATTGCAGTGGTTACATTTCTTGTTTGGTACTTCGGAGTGGATAGTGGAAATTTCTCCGGCGCTTTAGAGAAAGCGATAGCCGTGCTTGTTATTGCTTGTCCTTGCGCGCTTGGTCTTGCAACCCCTACTTCAATTATGGCAGGCTCGGGACGTGCAGCCGAACTCGGGATATTATTCAAAGGCGGAGAACATCTTGAAACGACGCATCGGATAAACGCGATCATACTCGATAAAACGGGAACGGTCACCAAAGGGAAGCCGGAATTAACGGATATAGACGTCGTTCAAGAATCGAATCGCGAACAGCTGCTTGGATGGATTGGCTCCGCCGAGCGTAATTCTGAACACCCCCTTGCAGAAG
>NZ_SOMN01000104.1 GCF_004564235.1 Cohnella luojiensis | reverse complement strand
GGTTTCTCCAGACAGTGTTTATTCGCAATCTTTTACCCGTATAGCTTCTTAAAACCTACTATTTCAACCCAGAGAGGAGTTAACTTATTTTCTCTCGTTTTGTGTCTTGACAACGGGGAGCATTACAAAAAACGTGATCTTCTTGTTTATAGGATTGATCTTGAATGTATCCAGGGAGTACTGGTATTCTGAATTGACCTTTAAGTCCATTTGAGATTCATATTCTTCTAAGATTCCCTTTAATTTATTGAAGCTCTGAGAAAAGATTTTCTCATTATTCATTTGAACTCCTCCGACCTTATTTATTCATAGCCTAATAAACGATTTTGTTGTTGATAACGAACAAATTTCTTACTTAATCTTGGCATAAATATCGGATTCATGAATGTCACACTTCCGCTCTTTTAGGTTTTTTCCTTCCATTCAAAAGAACTAGATCTTCTTTGCTTTCATAAATAAGAATAGCGGGATTTTCATTCTTCGTTTATATGTTTCCTGATTCTGAAAGTTTTCTTCCCGTGGCCTTGATTCCCTTAAACTTTCAATACTGAATCCTGCTTTCTGTAGGCCAGTATAGTAATCTTCAATGGTTCTGTGATACTTTATTGCAGTTCCTCCAAGCCACTCTTGCTCACGAACGCCTGTGTGAAAATAATTATCTACAATCCAATCTTGTTTAAAGCCTTCCGCTTTGTGAATTCCATATGAAGATGTCATTACAGGATGCTCTACTGAAAAAATAAATGTTCCTTCTTGTTCTATCGAATTATAGATTTTATCAAACATGGATTCAATATCACTTATGTAATGTAGTGCAAGCCTGGAAACGACCATATGGTAGTAGGAACTGGGATAGTCCCAATCTTCCATGGTGGTATGTATAACCTTACCGTTAGCACGATTCATTGTTTCCTTTGAGATTTCAACCATATTTTTTGAACCTTCAATTCCGGTATAGGAAAGGGCTCCTGAATCCAAAAGGGGTCTGTCAAATCTTTTGTGTAAACTCTCTTAATGCTTCCCCCCGAGGGGGGATGTTATCGTAAATGCTGTCCGATACGATCCGGGAAAAACACGGAAAGCTGCAGCAGCATTTGACCCCAGTTT
>NZ_SOMN01000103.1 GCF_004564235.1 Cohnella luojiensis | reverse complement strand
CACTCGACCAGTGAGCTATTACGCACTCTTTAAATGGTGGCTGCTTCTAAGCCAACATCCTGGTTGTCTTCGCAACTCCACATCCTTTCCCACTTAACACACACTTGGGGACCTTAGCTGATGATCTGGGCTCTTTCCCTCTTGACAACGGATCTTAGCACTCGCTGTCTGACTCCCGAGTATACATGCATGGCATTCGGAGTTTGACTGGACTTGGTAACCCTTGGCGGGCCCCGCACCCAATCAGTGCTCTACCTCCATGATGCTTTACCTCGAGGCTAGCCCTAAAGCTATTTCGGGGAGAACCAGCTATCTCCGAGTTCGATTGGAATTTCTCCCCTACCCCCACGTCATCCCAGAGCTTTTCAACGCTCACGAGTTCGGGCCTCCAGTGAGTGTTACCTCACCTTCACCCTGCACAGGGGTAGATCACACGGTTTCGGGTCTACGACCACGTACTTAAGCGCCCTATTCAGACTCGGTTTCCCTTCGGCTCCGCCTCATCAGCTTAACCTTGCACGTGAACGTAACTCGCCGGTTCATTCTACAAAAGGCACGCCATCACCCCTAGATCGGGCTCTGACTTCTTGTAAGCGCACGGTTTCAGGTTCTTTTTCACTCCGCTCCCGCGGTGCTTTTCACCTTTCCCTCACGGTACTGCTTCACTATCGGTCGCCAGGAAGTATTTAGCCTTGGCAGATGGTCCTGCCGGATTCCCACGGGGTTTCTCGTGTCCCGCGGTACTCGGGATCCGTCTCGGAGAGAGAAGACTTTCGGCTACAGGGTTGTTACCTTCTGTGACGGGCCTTTCCAGACCTCTTCGCCTAATCTTCTCTTTTCTTACTCCATGTGAGACGTCCCACAACCCCTAAGAGCAAGCTCTTAGGTTTGGGCTTCTCCGCTTTCGCTCGCCGCTACTGACGGAATCACTTTTGTTTTCTTTTCCTCAGGGTACTTAGATGTTTCAGTTCCCCTGGTGTGCCTCCAATGACCTATTTATTCAGTCAAGGGTAACTACCCATTACGGTAGCTGGGTTTCCCCATTCGGAAATCTCCGGATCAAAGCTCACTTACAGCTCCCCGAAGCATATCGCTGTTCGTCGCGTCCTTCTTCGGCTCCTGGCGCCTAGGCATCCTCCGTGCGCTCTTATTAGCTTAACCA
>NZ_SOMN01000102.1 GCF_004564235.1 Cohnella luojiensis | reverse complement strand
GGCAGTCGATACGCGAAGCCATAGAAGAAGGAACCTATGAGCCGAGCCCCGTGCGACGGGTCGAAATCCCGAAACCGTATGGCGGAGGCGTCCGGAAGTTAGGCATACCTACCGTGACAGATCGAATGATTCAGCAAGCAATCGCCCAAGTGCTAAACCCAGTGTTTGATCCACAGTTTTCCGAGCATAGTCATGGTTTCCGTCCCGGACGGAGAGGTCATGATGCTGTGAGGAAAGCCAGAGCATTTATAAAAGAGGGATATCGATTCGTCGTCGACTTGGATTTGGAGAAATTCTTTGATCGCGTCAACCATGACAGACTCATGATGAAGATTGCGGAGCGAGTGAAGGACAAGAAAGTCCTACTACTCATCCGTAAATACTTACAGTCGGGCGTAATGGAGAACGGGTTAGTCAAGCCGACATCGGAGGGAGCGCCACAAGGGGGCCCACTGAGTCCGTTATTATCTAACATCGTACTGGACGAACTAGACAAGGAACTCGAGAAACGTGGACACAGGTTCGTTCGCTATGCGGACGACTGTAACATCTACGTGAAAACGAAAAGAGCAGGCGAACGAGTCAAGGCATCCGTCACTGCGTTCATCGAGGCGAAACTGAAACTAAAGGTAAACCAAGCCAAAAGCGCGGTAGACCGCCCATGGAAGCGAAAGTTTCTGGGGTTTAGTTTCAGCGTAAACAAAGATCCGAAGGTGAGGATTGCCAAGCAATCCTTACAGAAAGCGGAAGCTAAGATTCGAGCGATTACATCTCGAAAGAAATCGATGAAGATGGAAGAGCGAATTAAGGAACTGAACCAATACCTAATAGGATGGTGCGGCTACTTCTCGCTTGCGGACACGCCAAGTATCTTTCAGGAACTGGATGCATGGATTCGAAGAAGGTTGCGAATGTGCCTTTGGAAACAATGGAAGAACCCGAGTACCAAAGTGAAAAGGCTTATATCCTTAGGTATACCCAAGGATAAAGCCTATGAGTGGGGAAATACCCGCAAAGGGTATTGGCGAATTGCAAGAAGTCCGATTTTGAGTCGAACACTTAACAATCTCTATTGGGAATCAAATGGATTGAAAGGCTTAACGGATAGATACAACGACTTACGGAATATTTCATGAACCGCCGTATACCGAACGGTACGTACGGTGGTGTGAGAGGTCAGGGGTTAATCACCCCCTCCTACTCGATT
>NZ_SOMN01000101.1 GCF_004564235.1 Cohnella luojiensis | reverse complement strand
TCTGCAGCTAGAATAAAAAGTGGACACCTCATAAGAGTATGCAGATAATATACAACAAAGAGAAGAAGAGGTGTCCGGTATGGGAGAGATCAGACAAAGGTACAGTGACGAGTTTAAGGAACAGACGGTCAAGTACATTCAGGAGCAGACAAAGACAGTACCGCAAATTGCAGAAGAACTAAGCATACCCGCAGGAACGCTCCATCAGTGGATGGCGAAATATCGTAAGTTTGAGAATGAGCCTCTCATAGACCGAGAGGCAATCCGCCAGAAAGATAAACAGATCCAAGATAAGGATTTAGAAATTGAAGATCTGAAAGAAGAGATTGCGATCTTAAAAAAGGCCATGCACATCTTCAGCAAAGAAAGGAACTAAGGTTCCAATTCATCGAAGATCATCGCTCCGAGTTTCGTATGGAGAAGATGTGCAACGTACTGGTTGTGTCTCGGAGTGGTTACTACAAGTGGATCCAGGAGAAGGCGATTGCGAACAACTACCAAAAGCGTCGCAGAGCGCTACTAGCGCGTATCACTTGGCTCTTTATGGACTCTCATAGACGGTACGGCAGCCCTAAAATCACAAAGCTTCTGAGACAGGAAGGTTGGACAGTGTCCGAGCGCCTCGTTGGCAAACTCATGAATGAGAACGGTCTGCGTTCGTGTGTATCCAAGAAATTTCGGGTGACCACAACCGACTCAAATCATGATCAGCCTATTGCACCAAACGTGCTGAATCAGAACTTTAAGACGACTGCGCCTAACAAAATCTGGGTGACGGATATTACGTACGTGCCGTGCCGTGAAGGCCGTTTGTACCTCGCCAGTGTTCTGGACTTGTATACACGTAAAATTGTAGGCTGGAAGCTCGCAGACCGGATGACGACTGATTTGGTACTTGCAGCATTAGAGCAAGCGTATGAGACTCACAAGCCTCCCGAAGGACTTATACACCACTCTGATCGGGGCTCGCAGTATGCCTCAGAAGAATACCGCACAAAGCTGAAGCAATATCACATGAAAGCAAGCATGAGTCGTAAAGGCAACTGCTATGACAACGCCTGCATCGAATCGTTCCATAGCGTCCTCAAGAAAGAGTTTATTTACTGTACGAAATTTCGGACCAAGGCACAGGCACAACAAGAGATGTTTGAGTATATTGAGCTTTTCTACAACCGTAAGAGAATCCATGGTTCATTGGGTTACGTATCACCTTTACGTTTCGAAGCCCTTTACTACAGTAACATTAGTTAAATTCTCTTATT
>NZ_SOMN01000100.1 GCF_004564235.1 Cohnella luojiensis | reverse complement strand
TGTAATGCTCCCCGTTGTCAAGACACAAAACGAGAGAAAATAAGTTAACTCCTCTCTGGGTTGAAATAGTAGGTTTTAAGAAGCTATACGGGTAAAAGATTGCGAATAAACACTGTCTGGAGAAACCTCGTTCAGCGATTGGTGCGGACGTTCACCGTTATAGAATTTGACGTAATCTGTAATCCCTTTACGCAAATCACGGGGTGTTTCAAACTCATTTAAAAAGATGCACTCGTACTTTAGAGACCTGAAATATCGTTCCGTACGGCTGTTGTCTGTCGCGCGGCCTTTGCCGTCCATAGAGATCTTTACGTTCTCCTTTTCGAGCAGTTCCAAGTAAGAGGCATTGGTAAAATGAGAGCCTTGGTCGCTGTTCATAATCTCTGGTTTACAGCGCCGGAAAGCGCGTTTGAGGCAGGTTAAAACAAAGCCTTTCTCCAGTGTACTGGATAGCTCATAGTCAATCACTTTGCGGCTGTACCAGTCAATAATATTGAAGAGATACATAAATCCTTTGCCCATACGGATGTACGTAATGTCAATTCCCCACACCTGATTGGGACGATCAATGGTAAGTCCACGAAGTAAATAAGGCCGGCAGTACTTGGCATGCAGGCGCTTGCTGAGGTTCGGCTTTGGATACACCGCCTCTAATCCCATGAGCTGCATCAGGCGGCGTATACGCTTCCGATTTACAGGGTAGCCTTGATTCTTCAGGGTCCTAGTCATCCGGCGATACCCAAAGTAAGGGTGCTTCATATAGATCTCATCGATCAGATGCATGAGCTGTACGTTCTCTTCACTGGGCTGCTTCTCGCTCACAGGCCGATACACGCTCGTCCGGTTTACAGAGAGCAGCACGGCTTGCCGTTTAATGTTTATCTTTGGATGATTCCGTTCAACCATGGCTTTACGCACTTCCAAGGGTTCATTTGAGGCCAGATTTTTTTTTGAGCCAGTCGACTTCAACGGTGAGTTGACCGACTAGCTTTTCCAGGTGTTCCTGCTTGCTTTCGTACTCCTTTTTCATTTTGTCCGCTTCACTCGTCCCTTTCTCAAACACCATCGAAGCGCGGCTTAGAAACTCGGCTTTCCACCGGCTAATCATCACCGGACTCATTTCATATTTGGCGGCAATCTCGTTCACGGTCTGCTCTTCCTGCAAGACCTCCAGCACAACCTTCGTTTTAAACTCTGGGGTGTATCGGTTCCGTTTTTCCATGGTTTTATTATAACTTATTTATCACGCTCCTGTGTCTCAACCTATGGGAGCATTATA
>NZ_SOMN01000099.1 GCF_004564235.1 Cohnella luojiensis | reverse complement strand
TGTAATGCTCCCCATTGTCAAGACACGATTTTCTGAGGAATAAGTTATATCCTCCTTGTCGTGTAATCTAGTCATTTAGGATGCGATTTGTTCAAATGAGTGTGCATAGAATTGATCAGGCCGTGATTCATTAAGAGATTGATGAGGGCGTTCCTGATTGTAAAATTGGACATAACGAGCTATCCCTTTACGCAGCGCGCGAGGGTCTTCGAATTCATTCAGATAGATACATTCGTATTTAAGCGACCGGAAATAGCGCTCTGTTCGGCTGTTGTCCGTTGCTCGTCCTTTGCCGTCCATTGACACCTTGACGTCTTCCTTCTCTAGCAGCTCGAGATAATCAGCATTGGTGAAATGGGAGCCTTGGTCGCTGTTCATGATTTCCGGTTTGCAACGGCTGAATGCACGTTTAAGGCACTTCAGCACAAAGCCTTTCTCTAACGTGCTGGACAGCTCATAATCGATCACTTTACGGCTGTACCAATCGATGATATTGAACAGGTACATAAATCCTTTGCCCATCCGCAAATAGGTGATGTCGATCCCCCAGACCTGATTCGGGTGGTCAATCTTTAAGCTTCGAAGCAGGTAGGGGCGAGTGTACTTGGCGTGGAGCCGTTTGCTCAAGTTTGGCTTCGGATAGATCGCCTCGAGGCCCATGAGCTGCATTAGGCGGCGTGTGCGCTTTCGATTGATCTGGAAGCCATGATCACGAAGAAACCTTGTCATACGCCGGTAGCCGAAGTAAGGATGCTTCATGTAGATCTCATCGATCCGATGCATGATCATTACATTTTCTTCGCTCTCACGACGTTCCTTGTCAGGGCGGTACACACTGGTTCTGTTCACACTGAGCAGATCTGCCTGGCGCTTAACCGTAATCACTGCATTATTTCGCTCAACCATCGCTTTTCGCGCTTCAGGTGATTCATTTAAGACCAGATTTTTTTTTGAGCCAGTCGACCTCTACTGTGAGTTGGCCTACCAGCTTTTCTAGATGCTCCTGCTTGCTCTCATACTCTTTCTTCAGCTTCTCAGTATCGCCCGACTTCTTCTCGAACACCGTTGATGCTCGATCAAGGAACTCTGCCTTCCATCGGCTAATCATCACTGGACTCATTTCATATTTCGCAGCTATCTCGTTGACGGTCTGTTCCTCGCGGAGGACCTCCAGCACAACTTTCGTCTTAAACTCTGAGGTATATCGGTTCCGTTTTTCCATAGTCTCATTATAACTTATTTATCACTCTCCCGTGTCTCAACCTATGGGAGCATTATA
>NZ_SOMN01000098.1 GCF_004564235.1 Cohnella luojiensis | reverse complement strand
TTGAAACAGTAGACGAGATAAGAACTGCAGTAAAAAGCTTCACTGAAGAAATAAGCAAAACTCCGATGACAATTATTGATCGGCTTTGTATTAAATTATGATGCCTTCTTTATTGCCGTCTATATAGAATCTGGAGGAAGTTAAATTTTGCATAATATAACATTTTATTTTTTAATTATCATTTGCATAGTTCTAATCATGACAGTTCTAGTATGGGCGATTTCAGGGCTATTTTTATTTTTCAATGCCAGTCTCACAACAAGAGCACATAGAAAGGTTTTATTCCATATTACATACCCGACATCTATTGGTTACGGAGTTATTATTAGTCAATCAATTAATCAAGGCAATTACTTACTCCAAGGGAACATTTTATTAATTGGTTCAATTTTATTATTCATTATATCATTTCTAGAGAAAGGTATTTTTATCAGAAGAAAGACGATTAGATCATCAATTGTCTGGTGCTTTATGTGTATATGTTGGTCAATAGTTTTTCCTATCAATATAGAAAAATTATTTCTTATTATTTGAGTAACTTAAGCATTTATTAAAATCTCAAAAGAAATCACGATTTAATCACTGTTTCATCAATATCGATCATAGGATTATTCCTATGGGGTATAATAGCAAACAATTACTATGCTAATTTATGGGATGATACACCAGATGGCTTTTAGGAGCCGGAGTTATCTGGATCATTTTTTACACATGGCTTTTTCTTTTTACATACTTCCATTGCTTTGGAATCAACCGGACACACCTGCACCGTCTAACTGCGCAAGCGTAGTCGGCAGCTTCGCTGCTTTAAGTCGGTTGGGCGTCGTGATTACAAGAAATTTTTCGGAAATTTAATTATGAAGGAAGTGTTGTTTTGACTCAACTGGGTTGTAATTACTCTCCACAATTAATATCTTTAGTTGATCAAGGAGCAGTTGAAGTAGAATGGATCAAGATATCAAAGAAAGATACGGTTTGGAAGGAAATTTCAATTTGTAATGAGTATGCTCCTATGTTATTACATACGCTCCCCCATGCTACATTGACAACTTTTGAGAATATAGATTTTGACGACATTAACAGGGCAATTAAGGCATGTAAATCACCTCATGTAGCATTACATTTACAAGCGTTGAAAGAAGACTGGAATAATCAGGCCGAAATATCGGATACAGAAATTTTTGAAAGAATGTAATGCTCCCCATTGTCAAGACACGATTTTCTGAGGAATAAGTTATATCCTCCTTGTCGTGTAATCTAGTCATTTAGGATGCGATTTGTTCAAATGAGTGTGCATAGAATTGATCAGGCCGTGAT
>NZ_SOMN01000097.1 GCF_004564235.1 Cohnella luojiensis | reverse complement strand
GCTTTCTCGCCGCTAGATCGGTAAGCAGTGACGCGAGCTTCCCATTTCTTACGAACATCTTCTTTGGTCATGAAAAATCCTCCTCGATTTGATACTGAGGAGGATTATCCCATAACCGTTGAAGGGAACGAAGGTGGGGAAGATTTGACGCTTACGTAAAAAGGACCCAATAAATTGGGATGACAGGAAGAAGGAATATGAAATTGTTAGAAAGATAATAAAGTAGAAGTGTTAGGCTGGAACGATTTTAACTCTTACAACCAAGTAGAGGGAGAGCAATAAAATGAGAGAAAAAGTGAAGGTACTAATTACAATGTTTCTAATTGCTCTATTGATCACATCGTGTAATAAAAAAAATCTAGACGTTAATGCAACCGTAACTCCAGAATCAGAGCAGGTTCAAGTTGTTCAGGAAACGAATATAACAGATAGTGGGAATAATAATTCAAAGGAGGAAGAAAAGTCCCAAACTACTAAGAACATACCTTATTCAATAGTCGATGAAAGCTACACTGACAAAGAAATAACTATAAGGTACCCACAAGTCACTGGAACAGATAATAGTAAAGGACAAGAAAAAATAAATGAATTGTTAAAATTCGAAGCACTTGTCCCCTTAGATGACTATCTTAGCAGTACTGCTGATTACGATCTCTCTATGGATATTGATTATGAAATTACATGGAAGAGTGAAAACTTGCTGAGTGTTCAATATAGAGGGTCTAGTTATTCAGAAGAGGCTGCTTACCCACTGGATTTGTTTTATACGATAAATATAGATATTAAACATGGTAAGAAGATAAGGCTAAAGGATGTAATTAAACTCGATGCAAAATTTGTTGAAAAGTTCAGGGAACATATAGCAAAAAATATCCATGACGATGTAGTGAAAAGTTATCTTTTAGAAAGGACTACTTCGGATGAACTACTCAAATATCTTAACGGTGCTGATTCCTCATTTGAGATTAGCAACTTTACATTCAGTTATTTTACAAAGGATTCTCTAGGCATTAGTTTAACCACTCTTCATGGTGCAGGTGATCATACAGAATTTGAATTGAAGTATCAGGATATAAAAGAATTCTTAAATACTGAAAATGAGGTTTGGAAGGAATTCCCCGAAATATTGGAGGAAAGCAGGAACTAATTACTTTTTCCTCTTATTCTTCTAATTCTGACCACATGCGAGTATAACAACTCCATGTGGTTTCTTTGTGCGCCTCACAGTCGCACAATCTAAGTGGTTCAAATCCACTCGGTAACTTTACCCTTTAAAGTGCCGTAGCCGAAGCAGAGGTCCTAACTCCAACAGGAGTAGGACTGGCAGGGTGTCT
>NZ_SOMN01000096.1 GCF_004564235.1 Cohnella luojiensis | reverse complement strand
GGGGTCTGTCAAATCTTTTGTGTAAACTCTCTTAATGCTTCCCCCCGAGGGGGGATGTTATCGTAAATGCTGTCCGATACGATCCGGGAAAAACACGGAAAGCTGCAGCAGCATTTGACCCCAGTTTTGTACACGACCCGTCCATTTACGAGTTACATCCATCGTGGCCAGGTATAACATTTTGAGCAGCGATTCATCCGTTGGAAAGATGCTTTTACCTTTCGTTACTTTACGTAGCTGACGGTGGTAACTCTCAATAATGTTAGTCGTGTAGATGATTTTACGAATCTCTGCGGGGTATTTGAAGAAGGTGGCGAGCTCATCCCAGTTATTACGCCAGGAGCGAACAATGAGCGGATATTTGCTTCCCCAGATTTCCTCGAAGCGATCTAGTTCAACTAGAGCCATCTCCTCATTAACGGCTTTGTAGATGGGTTTCAGATCAGCCGTGACCTTCTTTAAATCCTTATAAGAGACGAATTTAGTCGAGTTACGAATCTGGTGGATAATACACTTTTGTATTTCGGTCTTGGAATAACAGGCTGAAATCGCTTGTGTGAAGCCCGTTAAGTTATCTACACACGTAATTAGGATGTCTTGTACACCACGGTTTTTCAGGTCATTGAGGACGCTCAGCCAGAACTTAGAGGACTCGTTCTCTCCGATCCACATGCCAAGTACATCCTTGCAACCATCCAGATCAATTCCGATGACCATGTACGCTGCTTTGTTTACAATGGCGCCATCTTGCTTGACCTTAAAGTGAATGGCATCGAGGAAAACAACGGCATAGACAGCTTGTAGCGGCCGATTTTGCCACTCCTTAATAAGGGGGATGATCTTGTTTGTGACGTTGGAGATGAAGGTTGGAGAGACCTCAATGCCATACAGATTTTGTAGGTGGTCTTGGATCTCACGGGTGCTGACACCTTTGGCATAGAGGGCAATAATTTGGTCTTCAATACCGGTTACATTGGTTTGGTGCTTCTTCACGACGAGCGGCTCAAAGTCGCCTTCACGGTCACGAGGAACCACGATCTCTTGCTCACCATACTCACTGATGATGTTTTTCTTGCTCTTGCCATTGCGGCTATTGGTAGTCTGCTTGTTCTGCATATCATGTTTCTGATACCCCAAATGCTCATCCATCTCTGCCTCAAGCATCTCTTGTATCGTCTCGGCAAATAGATTCTTTAATGCATTTTGAGCGTCCTGTGCAGATACCAATTTGTTCTCCTTAATAAACGCTCGGAGTTGCTGCTTTGTCCATAATCCCATGTGTTCTCCCCAACCTCTCGTATACTTCCATTTTAATGGGTTTAGGAGTTTACACAATCTATTTTACAGACTC
>NZ_SOMN01000095.1 GCF_004564235.1 Cohnella luojiensis | reverse complement strand
ATGTGATACGAATTATGCTACTCTGTAGACGAAGCTGACAGCTGATTTATAGCGGATTTTGCGCGTATTCTTCTGCCCTGGGCGAATGGGTCGAATCGGCAAAATGTTTTTGCGAATCAGCGCTTCAACATCGGGCGGGGGTTCATCGCCTCGTGAGCGCAGGAAATGTCTACAAACGTGAACGGCAACCGTGAAATTGACTTGGTAGGGGTGCCGTTTATCCATTTGGGAAATGACGACGTGCGAGGTCATCATTTCAGCGAAATTGTACATGATCATTCTTGCGAAAATCTCTTGGGTGATGGACTCTTGCTTCTTTGCGTGAAAACTAGTCAGACCGACGGTGTATTTTAATGCCCTAAAAGAGGTTTCGATGCCCCATCGCATGTTATATATGGACTTGAGTTCATCTGGTGGGAAATCAGCGTTAGAAAGATTCGTAATGACTGTTTCATAAGCGCCGTTCGGCAGGACGAAACGAACAACCCGAAAGGAAATCGGGTAAAACAAGTTCTCCTGCAAATCCAAAAAATCAAAGGTAGAGGTGGAAGGGACGAACCTGTACATCTCGGGATGAGCCTTGACCTCTTTGGTTTGTTTTTTGGTAAGTGTCAGATGAACGTCCCGATCAAACTCTCCGCCAGCGGGCAAACGCAAGCCCGAAAGAATACCATTGGAATCCAAATCCTTTACCCGTATGACGTAGTTCCACCCTTTGCGTTCAATATGCGCGAAATTGTTGTAGCTTTCATAACCTCTATCGGCAATAACAATGGTTTTGCCTTTGATGGGAGAACGGTCAACCATAGCTGCCAGCGCCCTTCCCTCGTTCCACAACCTTCGTGGCTGAACAATGGCATCGACGTAAAGTCTGTTGCACAGGTCATAGGCTGCGTTCAAATGCAGAAGGTTGTAGCCTTTCGTGTTCGGTTGACTTTGAAAGTAGGTTTCCGTGTCCGCAGGGTCAGTTGCGATATGCAAATCCGAACCGTCAATAGCAAGCAATCGATACCCTCGGTAGTGCTTAATGTCCGTATACGATTGCGTAAATTCGTGAAACAAGAATTCCAAAGCAGAGGGCAGGATTTTATTCCTCTGTTGGACAAAAGCAGAAGTCGTTGCGGTGTTTACGTCATAGCCCTGCGATTCCAAGAGTTCCTTATATAGGCTATTGCCGCCCATGGAGATCAGGAGTTGCATAACCGTTTCAAAGGGCAGCTTTTTCTTTCGGGTAAAATCTATCTCAGGGTTTTTGACATAAGGTGCAGGTGTGGCTGACATTTCTCGTATGAGGGATGTCAGCTTTTGTTTTAGCGAATTCGCGTACTCATTCATTGGCAAAACCTCCTCGTTTTTTCAAGGGGCTTCGCCACACGATTTCACCTA
>NZ_SOMN01000008.1 GCF_004564235.1 Cohnella luojiensis | reverse complement strand
CTGAAGGAAGAAGAACATCGGAAAGCCGGATGAGGGAAAACCTCACGTCCGGTTTGATGAAGGGGGAGCTGGAAAAGTAAATGGAGGGCTTTCGCCCTCCAAAGAAATTTCAGTTTTCTACTCTACTCTTCGCCGGGTTGGTTTTATGCTACAATAGAACAATCATTATTCAGCGAAAAGAGTTGTCGATCCCGCCATGCGCGTGTCGAATTTGATGGAGTTTACGGAGAACCACCGTTATTTTACCAGTCGTGATTTTGCGCTAAGCGGGTTGGACCGCAAGGTGTTCATTACCCTCTACCAGCCGATGGTAGGGGCGGTTTCCGCTGCTTTCTATCATCTTCTCTATCATCAATTCGGGGAAGATAGCACGGGATATACCGCTCCCGAGCCGCAACGAAAGCTATTGCTTGGACTCGGAATGGAGCTAAATGCCGCAGGCCGCCAATCGCTTATCGAGGCAGCATCCAAGCTTGAGGCCGTGGGACTGCTGCAAGTATTCCGCAATCATAATCCGTTAACGGAAGAGTCTATATACGAATATATGCTTCTACGGCCGCTTAGTTCGGCCGAGTTCTTCTCCAACTATCATCTCACCCTTCTGCTCCGGGATAAGATAGGCAAGAGCGCATTGATAGAATTGAGGGACGGTTACATAGCCAAGCATCCGCCTGAACTAGCGCGATTCGTTAACCGGGAAGAAGCGACCGTGCCATTCTATGAAATGTTCCGCATCGGCGCGTCGGCTATGGACCCCGAGCTGGAGATGGGATGGGCGGAGAGCGCGACGGCGAAGGAGCGCCCGCCCTCGTTTCAAACGCAGGAACGGATTCGCCATAGCGAGATGATGCTGCGGTTTCCTCGCGGCTCCGCTAACCGGGGGTTCGTGGAACGGCTAAACCGGGCGCCCGAATCGATGGCGCAATTGAATTATTTGGCTTATAAATTTAATTTGGAAGTTCCGGAAATATGCCGCTTGCTCGACGAGGACGGAATATTCCACCCGGACGGCACGCTATCTTGGGACGAGCTTCAGAGCCGGGCGAACCTGATGTACCGCCAAGATCGCAAGCGGGACGAGGAACGGGAACGATTCCTCGCGCGGGGCGAGGAGCGACAGGTGCCGTCAGATACGGTCGATAGCGGGACAAGCCCAACGAAGCTGCAGTTGGATATTCCCGAGCGCTTTCAAATGGACGTTAACATGGAGCGCTATAACGAGATGCTCCAGCGGGAACCTTACACCCGCATGTTGGAACGATATTTTCCCGGAGCGGTTCCGGATGCCTTCGTTCGGATATTCGAGCGTATCGATCTTAACTATAAGTTGCCGGAGCCAGTCATTAACGTACTTATTCATTACGTATTTTCGCTAAGCCATGCCCAACGGCTTACCAAATCGTTCGTGGATTCCATCGCGTCCAATATGCTCGCAAAGGGCATTGATACATTAGATAAAGCGGTCATGTACATACGCGAACAAGAGAAACTAAACGTCGCCTTGGAACGCAAGCGTCGCGGGGAAGATCCCGCACGAGATAACGGAAGCGGCTCCGGATCGCAAGCGCAAGGACGTAACGCGCGCCGCAAGCCGGCGATGTCTGTAGTGAAAAACGGTCCCGCGCAGGAGGTATCTCCGGAAGACCTAGAGAAGATGCTCAAGAGAGCTAGGGAATTAAAGGAAAAAAATAATCGATAAATGCGTTCGGGCTTAAGGAGGAACGGGAATGGAATCTTTAGGGGAAGCGTTGCGTCAATTGCCATTTAGAGAACTTAATAATGCGGCGGAAATCTCGAAACAGGTGTTAAACGACCCGCTCGTCTTGAAGCTGTGTTCCCGTTATCCGGAGCTGGACGAGTCGGTGCTGCGGTTAAACTTGAATCGGTTGTACCAGATGACGACGGAATACCGGAATTGCAAAGCTTGTCCCGGCTTAGCTTTGTGTCCGAACGACATGCAGGGACATTCGACGGGCATCAACTGCGTGGAATTGAACGGGCGTTGGCAATTGAACGATTATAAGACCGCTTGCTCCAAGTGGACGTCCAATGAGCAGCAGCAGCAAATCCGGCGCAGGATTACGAGCTTTTACGTTGACGAAACCGTGCTCGGGGAAAGGTACGATGAGGAAGAGATGATCCAATTGGATCCAACCCGGGCTTTGGCGGTAGATCAATTGCAAAGCTATGTGACCAGTACCTTGAAGGACGGATTGCAGAAGCAAGGCTTGTACTTAAAGGGAGACTTCGGCACGGGCAAAACCTATCTCGCCGGCTATCTGCTTCAGAGATTGGCTAAAGAAGGGTACTCCGGCGTCATCGTGTACATGCCGGAATTCGTAGAGGATGCCAAAGCGCTCATGTTCGAGCCGCAGAAGCTTAAAGAAACGATTGCTCTGATGAAGGAAGCGGATCTGCTCGTCTTCGACGATATCGGAGCCGAGAACTTGAGCCCGTGGGTCAGAGATCATGTGCTTGGAGCCATTCTTAATCATCGTATGAACCGCAAGCCGACCTTTTACACATCCAATCATGACTTAGAGGATTTAGAACGGCATTTCAGCTTCACACATAAGGAAGGCGAGGAAATGCACAAGGGCCAACGGCTCATGGACCGCGTTCGCCCGTTCGTCGATGTCATTCACGTGCGGGGCCGCAATCATAGGGGGGCATAGTAGGAATGGCGCAGCCGCTTTAATTCCCGCTCAAGTGCCTCCTCATCCGCCGATTTAAAGCGGCGCAGCCGCTCTAATCGCGATGCTCCTTATTGGAATGGCTAGGTTTGATCAAACAGGAAGGAATAGCAAAAGCCGTCAGCGGACGAAAGTCGCTGACGGCTTTACTGTTTCAATGGTCGGTTATTAAGAAATAATAAATTTAACGATAACCGCTGCAGCGAACACAACGAACATGAAGCCGAACATAGCTCCGAAACCGATCGCCGTATCCATAAAATCGTCGCGCGGCTCTTCGTTGATGTGCTGGCGGGGATCTCTAACGTTTTCCATGGGAAGCCTCCTGACACATTCGATAACTACAGTATACCCAACATCGCTTTTTGTTGTAAAGTATCCGCGAATCGCTCCGGTGACAAGTTTGCGACATCGCGCAAACCTGTAAGGCCATGAATCCCTAAGCTGTGCTACAATGGAGGAACGGGTGTTCTGCCCCGATTCATAACGCGTAGAAGAGGTGCCGTTCATGGATATCCTAAATCCATCCCAAAGTCGCGAAAAGGCGATGGAGAACATACGCAACAAGCTGGCACTGCTTCCGGACCAGCCGGGCTGTTATTTAATGAAAAACGACGAAGGCAAGATCATATACGTAGGCAAAGCCAAGGTGCTCAAAAACCGCGTGCGCTCTTATTTCACGGGCAGCCACGACGGAAAAACCCAGAAGCTGGTTTCGGAAATCCGGGACTTTGAATATATCTTAACGGCCAGCAATACGGAATCGCTCATCCTTGAATGCAACTTGATCAAGGAGCATTTTCCGCGTTACAACGTACTGCTGAAAGACGATAAATCTTTCCCCTATCTGAAAATCACCCATGAAGCCCATCCGAAGCTTGAGGTTACCCGAAGGATCGTCAAGGATAAGGGCAAATATTTCGGTCCGTATCCTAACGCGTATGCCGCCCAGGAAACGAAAAAGCTACTGGATAGGCTATATCCTTTGCGCAAATGCAATACGCTCCCGGACAAAGTATGCCTGTATTATCATTTAGGACAATGCGTGGCACCATGCGAATATCCGGTGGAACAAGCGGTATACGACGAGATGATCGGCGAAATTTCCCGGTTCCTGAATGGCGGGCACGGTGATATTAAGAAGGAATTGAAGCGCAAGATGGAGGTTGCGGCCGAAGAACTGGAATTCGAGCGTGCCAGGGAATATCGCGACCAAATCGTGGCCATCGAAGCTCTCATGGAGAAGCAAACGATCAACATGGCGGACGCGATGGATCGGGACGTATTCGGCTATTCGGTGGACAAAGGCTGGATGTGCGTGCAAATTCTCTATATGCGCCAAGGTAAAATGATTCAGCGTCACGTGTCCGTTTTCCCTTACTATGGCGAAGCTTATGAGGATTTCCTGAGCTACGTGACCCAGTATTACAGCGATAATCCCGCGCTTCCTCGCGAAATGCTGCTGCCTGCGCCGCCTGGAGTTGTCGTAGAGGAGCAGAAGACTTCGACTACAAACGAGAAAGCATTAGCCGAACGGCCGATAGCGATGGTTGCGGAGACTAAGGAAGCGTACGGCGAAGATTTTACGGAATTGGCGGAAGAAGGGGAAGCGGCGGAAGTCGGGGAGTCGCTGCGTCGCTGGCTGAAAATTAAAGTTGCCGTGCCGAGAAGGGGTTCGAAGCGCCAGCTCGTCGCGATGGCGTGCGACAATTCCCGCGTCGCATTGGAGGAGAAATTCCGATTGATCGAACGGGACGAGTCGCGGAGCGTGAAGGCCGTGGAGGGCTTGGCCGAGTGGATCGGGATTCCGAGCGCAAACCGGATCGAAGCCTTCGATAACTCGAACATGCAGGGGGCATCCCCCGTATCGGCGATGATCGTGTTCACGAACGGTAAACCGGACAAGAAGGAATACCGCAAATATAACGTTAAAACCGTGCAGGGCCCTGACGATTACGAGACGATGAGGGAAGTCGTTCGACGCAGGTACGAGAGAGTTCTCAAGGAAGGGCTGCCGCTGCCAGATCTGATCGTGGTCGATGGAGGCAAGGGGCATATCGCGTCAGTGTTAGACGTGTTAGTCAACGAGCTCGGCATGGATGTCCCGGTTTGCGGCTTGGCCAAGGACGCCAAGCATCGCACGGCTCAGCTGCTCGTGGGAGATCCTCCTGAGGTTGTTCCGTTGCCGCGCGACAGCCAGGAGTTTTACTTGCTGCAGCGCATCCAAGACGAGGTTCACCGGTTCGCGATCACGTTCCACAGAGAGAAGCGGGCAAAATCGATGATCGCCTCGCGGCTCGATGCGATTCCCGGCATTGGCGAGAAGAGGCGAAAGCAGCTGCTCAGCCACTTCGGCTCGCTGAAGGCGATTAAGGAGGCTTCCGTCGAGGACTTCAAAGCCGTTTCCATCGGCGAAGCGTTGGCTGGTCGCATTTTGGAGACTTTGAACGCGGAATAGCCGTCAATCGGCGTGATCGTTGCGGCAATTGGGAACGGCTGGACAGCGGTTAAACTCAATAGCGGCACGTAATGGCAGATTTTGCTGTTAAGTCCGCACAAGTGGCGGGAAACTGGTGACGTAGCGGCAGATTTTGCCGTTAAGCCTGCGCAAGTGACGGGCAACGGACCGCGTAGCGGCAGATTTTGCCGTTAAGTCCGCACAAGTGACGGGCAACGGACCGCGTAGCGGCAGGATTTGCCGTTAAGCCCGCGCAAGTGACGGGTAACGGAACGCTTAACGGCAGATTTTGCCGTTAAGTACGAACAAGATAGAGGCGGAGGTACTTTCGGTGAAAAGCCGTTTCTCACGCGGGTATTTGGTTGATATGTACAAACGCAAAAAGTCGAAGTCGAAAAGGCTTATTGATTCGGAGAAGCTTCCTTGCCCCGGATGACTCCATGAAGCCACCAAATGACGATCCCTACGAGTCCCGGCATGAGAAGGCTGAACACTCCTCCGATGAAGTCGCCGGGTAGACCGTCGAACATCATTTGCATCCCCATGAGGATCGCATCCAGCGTCACATGGGCGAAAATGACGGTTATAATGCCAAACCGGAGCATGAACCAGCCGAATAGGAAGGACATGATCACCAGCTCGATGATTCGCGTATACACCGGATAAATCGCGTAGCCGACATGGCCAAGAGCCCAAAGCAAGCCTGGCGGGATGATGGCCACCGTGGTCAACAGAATCGCGGTTCTGCTGGAAGGCTCTCGGCCAAGCAGCTTGCGCGCGCCTCCGACGAACCATTTACGAAATAGTCCGATTCCGAACAAGCGGCTCTGAAGCTCTTCAGAAATGCCCGCGCACCAAGCGAGCAAAGGAAGAAGCCAGGGAATGCTCATGTTGTACATCGATTGCGTAGCGTCCGAGGAGGAGAAGGAGCCGAGCGATTTCTCCAATACAAGCAAGATAAACGATTGCGCTCCTAATAGAATAAATGCTAAAAAGTAGCCTTCCCGCATGCTTCTGAGAACGGCATTGCCGTAACCGGATTCCCGCCATCTCGGCCATAAGGAACGCCCCATGGATTTCCATAGTCCATCCCCTCCTACGGCGGAGAAATAAGTAAGAAGCGCCATCGCGGCATAGGTAACCAAGCTTACGATCAGATTGATCTTATCCGCCGAACCGACCCCGGCCTCCCATGTCCCCGCTCTTAACCCCGGAATCATGTTATAAGTAAGGCCCGCATAAAGCACGAAGAACAAGACGGACAAGAAAATTCCCCTGCGATACGAGCTATGTCCGCCATGGGTTCCCGTGTAGATAATCGCGAGGAGGAAAAGAAGGATCTGCGGCAAAATAAAGCCGAAAACCGAAAGCCTGGTCGACCATTTCTCCTGATCGTGAAGGTAGGAGGTGAAGGCTTCCGGTAAATCGACACCGTAAGTCACGGATCCTCCCTGCCACGGAGGGAAAGAGGAAACCAATACGTCGAATCCTTCCGGAACGGCAATCTTGAGCCATAGCTTGGATTCCCCGATGCCCGCGCCGCTCGATGAGAACTTAACTATTCCTTTCTCCGCGGAATATCCGTCCCATTTCCATTCATCCGGTTGTACCCCCCAGAATGACGCGTATTGAAGAGCGTATGCCGCGAGTTTAACATCGCTTAGCCCTTGGGTTTGATCCATCGAGGGGACAACTCGATTTCCGTCGTGCTCCCAAGCAACCAAGTCGCCGGTTTCCATGTTCAGGTAAAGCAATAGCTTGCCTGACGGATTACCGCTCTCCAGACGAATCTCTACCGCGTATACGTCCGTCGGCGTATGCTTGGACCATTGCTTCTCATAAGCATCGAAGAGATCGTGTTTGGAAAGGTAACCAGTCGTTTCGCTATCCGATAAATGCGTGACCGTGGTTTTAACTACCTCCCCTTGCTGAATGCCGAATCGGGAAACCGCTAGATCGAGCGCTTTATTTTCCGCTTCCGACCGCGTCATTACCTGTTCGGTGTTCATTGAAAACAATTGACCCGTTATGGGGAATACTTGGATGAACAGAAAAAGAATAAATCCTGCGAATGCGGTCCATATCCAGCGTTTATCCAATGGGGTTGGGCCCAAACGATTCATAATGTATCTCTCCTTATGCAATAAAAGCTCAAGTAAACGCATACAGCAGGCATATCCTGTCTGCAGCCTTAATTTTCATCAAGTATCTCTCATTTTCATCGAAAATGAAAGCAATCGGGACGATAATCATTGTCCGAGGGCATAACCATGCGCATGATAAACTAAAAATCGTTCAAATGAGTCGGTTTGCCCCCTTTTTGGTGTTGTCCCCCTCAATAGGAAAGACTATAATTCGATGGTACGTCTTTACACAAACTTAATAGCTAGCCGAATTTCTTAACGAAGAAAACGGGGGACCCAACCAATCGCGCGTACAACAAGTTTAATTGTATTCGCAGATCCCGGGGTGAATTCCTAACCGCGCTTCAAGCGCGATGGATAGGGCGGCCTGTTCGAGCCCGAACCCGACAGCTAACCTCGTAGGCTAATTGCGAACAGGACTCGCGTGCGAATTTGAAGCACTGGGGTTCCAGTGCTTTTTTTGTTGCGTGAATTTCGTGAAATGGCGTGAATAAGCGTTAGAGGTGACTAAGTTGTTTAGAAAAGCAATACGATGGTTTAGCGCATCGCCGCCTAGAACCCTCTTACTAGGATTTACGTTTATTATCTTCGCAGGGGCTCAATTATTGAGGTTGCCCATTTCGTCGGCGAACGGGGAAACCATGTCGTTCGTCGACGCCTTATTTACCTCAACCTCGGCCACTTGCGTTACCGGATTGGTCTTATTCGATACGGGAACTTATTTTTCCACCTTCGGGCATTGGGTTATCCTCTTGCTTATCCAGATTGGCGGAATCGGTTTTATGACGATGGCGACGTTGTTCGCGCTCATCTTGAGAAGGAGAATATCCCTCAAGGAACGCTTGATCCTCCAAGAATCCCTCAATCAAGGGAGTATCGAAGGGCTTGTCAGGTTAGTAAGAAAGGTCATATTCTATGCATTGGCGTTAGAAATGGTCGGAGCTGTATTGTATTCTGCCCGATTCGCGTTAGATATGCCTCTTGGCCAAGCTATTTATCATGGTATTTTCCACTCTATTTCTATTTTCAATAACGCGGGTTTCGATTTATCGGGCGATTTTAGCAGCTTTTCCAGCTACTCCACCGATTTATTTATGAACGTCGTCTCGATGGTGCTGATCATTCTTGGCGGTTTTGGGTTTATCGTTCTTGCGGATTTGTTCGAAATTCGGAAAAAATGGCAATTTTCCTTACATACTAAGGTGGTTCTAGGCGTATCTGCCGGATTAATAATAATTGGCGCCGTAATCATTTTCCTCTTTGAATTCACGAACGATCGATCCATCGGCAACGACGCTTTCGGACATAAATGGCTTGTTTCCTTATTCCAATCGGTCACTACGCGCTCGGGGGGCATTACGACAGTCGATATCTCCGAGTTCCGGCAAGCTACGCAGTTTTTTATCATTATTCTCATGTTCATCGGCGCATCGCCCGGTTCTACGGGCGGGGGAATCAAGACGACGACCTTCGCGGTACTCGTGGGAGCCGTTCTCGCCATGATTCGCGGAAAAGAGGATGTCGTGTTATTTCGTATGCGATTGTCGCAGGAGAGGGTGTACAAGGCGGTTACGGTAACTTTGTTCTGTATCGGGATCGTCATGCTGGGTACGATGGTTCTCGCTACGACGGAGGATGCCGCTTTCTTGAAAATCTTATTCGAAGCGACCTCCGCGTTCGGAACGGTCGGCTTATCCATGGGATTAACGGGTAATTTAACGGTAGCCGGAAAATTGACGATCATTTTTCTTATGTTCATTGGCCGATTAGGTCCGCTGACTCTGACATATGCGCTTGGTCCTAAGCCCGGACGGGTCCTTTATCGTCATGCTGAAGGAAAAATCATCATCGGATGATGGCGGAGGGATTACGATAATGCGGAATTTTTTACGATCCATCTTAGCTTCGCCGCCCAGAATTCTGGTTCTTGGATTTGCAGCTATTATACTGCTCGGCGCGGGCTTGCTTATGATGCCCTTCGCTCATACGCAGGATGTCACTCCCCGTTTCATCGATACGTTGTTCACCGCGACGTCGGCTATTTGCGTGACGGGGTTAGTCGTAGTCGACACGGGAACTTACTGGACGACCGCAGGACAGTTGATTATCTTATCGATGATTCAAATCGGCGGACTTGGCTTCATGACGATGGCGACTCTGTTCGCGATCGCGCTTAAACGACGGATATCGCTGAAAGAACGGCTTGTTCTGCAGGAAGCGTTTAATCAGACGAGTATCGAGGGGATTATCAGGCTCGTTCGCAAAGTCGTTATCTATGCGCTATCCATAGAGCTTATAGGCGCTATTTTGTTCGCGATCAGGTTCATGTTCGATATGCCGACCGGCGAAGCAATCTACAAAGGCGTGTTCCATGCGGTATCCTTCTTCAACAACGCCGGTTTTGATATTATGGGCGACTACAGGAGTCTTGTTGACTACGTGGGCGATCCGATGGTCAATATCGTGGCGATGCTGCTCATTATTCTGGGCGGGCTCGGGTTCGTCGTACTCGCCGATTTGGTTGATATCCGCAATCCAAAGCGCAAATTATCGCTCCACTCGAAAGTCGTGCTCAGCATGTCCGGTTTCCTGATCGTAGCGGGCGCTGTCATAATCTTTATTTTCGAATATACCAATGGACGGACAATGGGGCCGCTTGGCTTCGGAGAGAAGATATTAGCCGCATTCATGCAATCCGTAACTCCTCGTACGGCAGGAGTTAACTCCGTGGATATCGGAGCATTAAGGCAAGCGACTCAGTTTCTTCTAGTCATCTTCATGTTTATCGGGGCGTCTCCCGGTTCCACGGGCGGAGGAATCAAGACCACGACGTTCACTGCGCTTATCGGAGCCGTTATCGCCATGGTGCGGGGCAAAGAGGATGTCGTGCTGTTCAAGTACAGGTTGGCGCAAGAACGGGTATACAAAGCATTAACCGTTACATTGTTCGCGTTCGGTCTCGTCATTACCGCGACGATGCTCTTGTCCACGGTAGAAGATCAACGATTCCTCATGATCTTATTCGAGGTCACGTCCGCATTCGGAACAGTGGGATTGTCGATGGGTCTTACGGCCCAATTGTCCGTGGCGGGCAAAATCATCATCATTCTCATGATGTTCATCGGGCGGCTAGGGCCGTTGACCTTGACGTATGCGATAGGACCTAAGCAAGGCCGAATGTTATATCGTAACGCGGAAGGCAAAATCATAATCGGGTAGGGGACATTTATCACATGAAAATGAATCAATTCGTTATTATAGGATTAGGCCGGTTCGGCTCAAGCTTAGGGAAAGAGCTAATCAAGCTGGGTTATGAGGTGCTTGGCGTCGATCGCGACGAGGAGAAGGTTCAGGAGCTTTCCCACATCCTCACCCATGCCGTCGTCGCGGATGCCACGGAAGAAGAAGTGTTGCGTTCTATCGGCGCCCGGAACTTCGATTGCGGCGTAGTGGCGATCGGGGACGATATTCAGGCAAGCATCTTGGCTACGATCCTGCTGAAGGATCTTGGCGTAAAGAAGGTGGTGGCCAAAGCCGTTTCCGACTTGCATGGCCGTGTACTGGAGCGTATAGGCGTTGACCGGATTATCTATCCGGAACGGGATATGGGGGTTCGGGTAGCGCATCAACTCGTGTCGCCAAACTTGCTAGATTATATCGAGCTATCCAAACAGTACACGATCGCGGAGCTTGCGGTACCGCAATGTCTGTCGGGCAAGTCGCTGGACGACGTGAATCCGAGAGGTAAATTCGGCTGCAGCATCGTGGCTATCAATAAGCCCAAAGGCATTATTATCGCTCCCGTGGCCAAAGACGTATTGTCGACGGACGACGTGATGGTCGTCATCGGCACGAATCAACAAATCGAGGATTTTCAAGAATCGATCGGGCAGTAGCCCGGTCGGTTTGTTGATCAAGGGATAAGGCGGGATTCATCTGATGGAAAACGGGGTTATGCAAACGGTCCACCATCTCTTGCTGCTGTTATTGCTCGTCTTCGGGACGGGGATCGTAGCGGGCAGGTTAGCGGCGTTGCTTAAATTGCCTGACGTGGTCCTTTACATAGGGGCGGGTATGCTGTTAGGACAAGGCCTGCATTTGATTTCGGAAGAGAGCAGTTCTCTCACGAGTCAAATGATTCTAGCTGCCGGGTCGGCACTAATCTTGTTCGACGGGGGACGCAACATCAGATGGCATGGCTTAAGGCAGGTTGCGTTATCCGTGACGTTGCTTAGTACGGTTGGAGTTATCCTCACTGCCGGCATTACCGGGTACGTGGCACACGAGGTATTCGGGATCGATTGGACGACTGCATTGCTCATCGGGGCCGTCATTTCCTCGACGGATCCGGCGACGATTATCCCCGTGTTCCGCCAGGTGAAGGTGCGAGAACGGCTTAGGGAGACGGTGGAAAGCGAATCCGCATTCAATGATGCGACCGGTTCGATCCTGACTTTCACCTTGTTGGCCGCCATAACGAGCGGACATTCTCCAAGCGTAGGCGCTATTTCATTCGATTTCTTGAAAACGGCCATTGGAGGAATAGCGGTAGGGGTCGGTCTTTCCCTTGCAATGACGTTCTTAGTGGCGCATGCCAAATGGGGATGGTTCAGGGAGTATGCGGCGATATCCATGATTTCCGTCGCTTTGGCTGCCTATTTAGTAGGGGATCTCCTGCATGTTAGCGGGTTGATGGCTACCTTTACGGCGGGGCTCGTATGGGGGAATGGGCATCATATTGGATTGTCGATGAAGGACAAGATGACGGAGATGGGACACGTCGCGGACAACGCGTCCGTCATGATGAGAATGTTCATCTTCATCCTATTGGGAAGCCAAGTCAATTTCTGGCTTCTGGGCGAGTACTTGTGGCCATCCCTTGCGGTCGTCGTCGTCCTTGTATTTATAGCGAGACCGCTAACGGTTTTTGCTTCGGTCTTGCCCGATTTGCGCACGCGCTGGACATGGAAGGAAATGCTATTCATGTGTTGGGTAAGGGAGACCGGCGTCATCCCGGCGGCCTTGTCGGGCATGATCGTCGCTAGCGGGATCCCTTACGCGGACCGCGTGGCGGCCGTCGTGCTGATGGCTATCGTGTTCACGATTCTAGTGCAAGCAAGCACGACCGCATGGCTTGCCCGAAAGCTGGGCCTAGAGGAAAAGTAATCATTAAATCGTGAATGAAAACCATCCCGTTCGCTCAGGATATAAATAAGATGAGCGGTAATGGGAGGATGGCCAGATGACGATTTCGCGTTGCAGAAAAGCGGTGATGGTGCTGTTGGGCACCGTCACCCTTTTGTCTTTGTGGGGAAATGAATCTGCCGCGAAAGCAAAGCCTTCAGGGATTGATTGGACCGAATTGGAGCGTAAATACGATGGCGTATTCGTGTTATCCGCCTCTCGCGGCTCGCGCAAAGTCGCTTTAACGTTCGACGATGTGCCGGATCCGCGGTTTACTCCTAAAGTACTTGATGTGCTCAGGGACAAGAAAGTTCGGGCAACCTTTTTCGTCGTGGGAACTCGCAGCCTGAAACACCCCGACTTGGTCAAGAGGATTCATAAAGAAGGTCATAACATCGGCAACCATACCTACAGTCATCCGGATCTATCGAAGCTGCCTTTTGCAAAGGTGAAAGAGCAAATCAGCCGTGCCGAGAATGCGATCGAGGGGATTGTCGGGTTCAAACCGAGGCTCGTGCGTCCGCCTTACGGGGAAATATTGCCTAAGCACTTGGAATGGGCGAAACAACGAGGGTATACGGTCGTCAATTGGGACGTTGATTCTTCGGATTGGCGCCAGCTGAACGCGGATCAAGTCTTCCGGAACGTGACCCGTTCGGTTAGGCCGGGCTCCGTCGTTCTCATGCATGCAGGAGGAGGCGAAGGGCAAAGCTTGACCGGGACGGTAAAGGCGTTGCCGCGGATTATCGACTGGCTTCGAAATCATCATTATGAACCGGTTACCTTGACGGAATTGTTGTCCATACCGGAGAAAAGAAAAGGATAGAAAAAAAGAGCTATCCCAAGCATGACGATCATGCCATGGATAGCCCGTTTGCGCTCAGGCGCAAGCGTTGTCTATTTCAATATATACACCTTCACGCTTTGATAACCGAATCCCGATACGAAAGAGCGGGAACCGGGAACGAAAATGTCGATGCGATTGCCTTTGATGGCTCCGCCTTTATCGGTTGCGGTAGCCACTAGTCCGCCCGATGGCAATCCGGAGAAATCGTATCCCGTAATGAACACTTTCGTTCCGAAAGGAATCACCTTCGGGTCGACCGCGATGGTTCCAAGCTTGAGAGGATTGCCGAAATAATCGACGGGGCCCCATTTGCCGTTCTCTTCCGCGGAATCCGAATAGGCGGTCGCTTTAATGTCCATGACTTTGGAGAAGGACAGCGATTGACCGCTGGAAGTCGTGATGGATTGCGCGGTTATCGTCGGTTCTTTCGCGGCTGCGGGTTTGGACATGGCAGCGGCATTGCTTGGGATGACCAGCTTCAATCCTGCGTAAATGTTCAGCGGATCCACTTTAGGATTAGCTGCCATTAGCTTCTTGACCGGAACGTTAAATTGCCTGGATAGCTTCCAAAACGTATCCGTATCTTTAGTCGTATAGGGCGTTGCCGCATTCGCGGTTAATGCCGGAAGCATCAAGGCCGTTCCTAACACCAGTGCCGCAGATCGCATGCTCAACTTTTTCCAATTGTACATCATGTTTAAACTTGTCCTCCTAGAATTGGCCGGCGAGGTTAGCTGTCGGATTCGGACTGGGAGATCAGCCCTACGCAATGATTGCGATTCACCCCTAGTACATTACGGTTAGATATCCGATATGTACTTTGATTCTTTTCCCCCGCACCAGTCGGTTTTGGCCGGATTTTGATTCTGTAAGAGGTTACCACAATAGGGTAGTCTTTAACACCGGGAAATAAAGGAAACAAGCCGCTAAAGCTTGCGTGGCTTACTCTTTGTGAAGTTTCGCTCGGCGGGCAAAATAGGCAACCGTTTCCTCGATTAGGTAGCGCGTGGAAGGCGGGAGCCAGGCGGGATCGCCATGAATAAGAGAAGTGGTCCGTTTCGTTTCCTCAAGCTCGCGGATGCGGACAAGATAAAGGTCGTTATCCTCGAGCACTTGGTCGCGCAAATAAGATTTGGGGAGCAGCGTACCCGCCCTGCAAGCCGATAACAGGCGAATGATCGCCTCGAAGGAATCGATCTCCATTCTGACGTCCGGCTTCAGATTGTAAGTCCGGAATAGCTCGTCCGTCAGCGTTCGGTACCAAGTGCCTGGCGCGAACAGGATCATCGGCAGCCCGTGTAAATCCGCCATCTCCAAATGCGTTCTTTCTAATATAATGTGGGTTTTCGGAAGAACAAGAATAAGATGATCGTCAAACAAGGGTAAACTGGTAATAGCCGGGTCATCTACGACGGAGGAAGCGACGATCCCGAAATCAACCTTTCGCTCCTTCACCAAAGTGGAAATTTCGTGGGATTTGCCGGTAATCGCTTTGATCTCCAGATTAGGATGCTTCTCCGTCATCGCGGTAATGAGTTCCGGCAACGTGGTTTGGAGGGTAGTTAGGCTGGCTCCGATCGTGGCTAAGGGAGCTTCCGAAGACTTGAACGCGTTCAGCTTCTGTAAATAGGTGCCGTGGAAGCGACGCAATTCGAGTGCGAATTCATAGGTCACCTTGCCTGCCGCGGTTAATTCCAGCCTTTTGCCGATTCTTCGGAAGAGATCGACCTCGAGCTCGGATTCAAGCCGGGCAAGGCGCCGGGAGAGCGCCGGCTGAGAGAGGTTAAGCCTTTCTGCCGCTTTGTTCAAGCTGGTTAGTTCCACGATCGTCGCGAATAGTCTCATATCTTCAAGCAGAATGTTCCACTCCCTTATGCGTATTTGTTATAAGTTTTAATATTAAATAAGCAGTTCCATTATAAGCGAAAATAGAGTAATCTTAAAAGCGGTGACAAAGGTGCCGAATATCAAGATTATAGGTAGTCTACTTTGTCTAAGCACGGATGCGAAAGGAGATCGAACACAAACATGGCAGGTAATTCTTATTTACCGAGAAAGCTTCACTCGCTGCTCGGCGTAATCCCGCTCGGACTGTTCATCATCGAGCACGCGTTGGCGAACTATACCGCCTATGAAGGGGGACAGGAGGGCTTCGCGAAAAGCGTCGATTTCTTGAATAGCGTTCCCTTGGTTTTCTGGTTGGAGTTATTCGTGATTTGGCTGCCGATTTTGTTTCACGGGGTGTATGGATTGTACATCGCTTACCAATCCAACGTAAACACGGGAAGATTCAGCTACGGCCGAAACTGGGCATTTACGTTGCAACGGATAACGGGGGTTATCACCTTCATTTTCGTTGCTTGGCATTTTTACGAAACGCGATTCCAAATTATTTTAGGGAACGTAACGCACGAAGAGTTGGGACAGCACATGAATGGTATCGTAAGCGATCCGCTCGTTTTTACGGCGTATATCATCGGGGTGCTGGCGGCAACGTTCCATTTCGCGAACGGGTTATGGGCGTTCCTCGTTAGCTGGGGAATTACCGTTGGGCCGCGCGCGCAGAAGGTTTCTTCTAATATCTGCATGGTTATCTTCGTGATCGTAGCGGCTTTGTTCTTGTTGTCCTTGTTCGCGTTCCGCAGCGATGAATTCGCATCGGCGGCAGCAACGGCGCTAAGTTCAGTTACGATAGGTTAAGCATAGGCTTTCGAAGTAAGTTTGCTCGGCAAACTTTTTAGGAGGAGAAGATACTTAATGGCAACTCAAAAAGTAATCGTCGTCGGCGGCGGACTTGCCGGACTGATGGCGACGATTAAAGCGGCTGAAGCGGGAGCGCGGGTCGATCTGTTCTCGTTAGTCCCGGTAAAAAGATCTCACTCCGTATGCGCCCAAGGCGGCATTAACGGAGCGGTAAATACAAAAGGCGAAGGCGACTCCCCATGGGAGCATTTTGACGATACGGTATACGGCGGGGATTTCTTGGCTAACCAACCGCCGGTTAAAGCGATGTGCGAAGCGGCGCCGGGAATTATCCATCTGATGGATCGGATGGGCGTTATGTTTAGCCGTACTCCGGAAGGATTGCTTGATTTCCGCAGATTCGGAGGCACTCAGTATCACCGCACCGCTTTCGCGGGCGCGACGACAGGACAACAGCTGTTGTACGCGTTGGACGAACAAGTTCGTCGCTGGGAAGCTGCCGGGCTCGTGCAGAAATTCGAGCATTGGGAATTTACGTCCGTCGTGATCGACGACGACGGCGTATGCCGCGGTATCGCGGCGCAAGATCTTCGCACCATGGAGTCGGTCACGTTCCGCGGGGATGCGGTTATATTGGCAACGGGCGGTCCGGGAATTATTTTCGGCAAGACGACGAACTCGGTCATCAACACGGGTACGGCAGCAAGCGCGGTGTACCAACAAGGCGTTTACTACGCGAACGGGGAATTCATCCAAATTCATCCGACGGCGATTCCGGGAGACGACAAGCTTCGCCTCATGAGCGAATCCGCGCGGGGAGAAGGCGGACGAATCTGGACGTATAAGGACGGCAAGCCTTGGTACTTCCTCGAGGAAAAATATCCGGCGTACGGGAATCTCGTTCCGCGCGATATCGCGACTCGCGAAATCTTCGACGTCTGCGTAGAGCAGAAGCTCGGCATTGACGGCGAGAACAAGGTTTACCTCGACTTGTCGCATAAGGATCCGAAGGAGCTTGACGTTAAACTCGGCGGTATCATCGAGATTTACGAGAAGTTCATGGGAGACGATCCTCGCAAAATTCCGATGCAGATTTTCCCTGCGGTTCACTATTCCATGGGCGGAATGTGGGTCGATTACAATCAAATGACGAATATTCCCGGCTTGTTCGCTTGCGGGGAATGCGAGTACCAATATCACGGCGCGAACCGTTTGGGCGCGAACTCGCTTTTGTCCGCGATCTACGGCGGCATGGTCACCGGACCGAAAGCGATCGAATACATTCGCGGCTTGAAGAAGTCCGCGGAAGACGTTGCCGAGAGCGTGTTCGAGCGCGAACGCAGCAAACAAGCGAATAAATACGAGTCGATCCTGAAGATGGACGGCACGGAGAACGCTTATGTTCTTCACAAAGAGCTTGGAGAGTGGATGACGAACAACATGACCGTCGTTCGTTATAACAAGAAGCTTGAAGAAACGATCAGCAAGATCAAAGAGCTTAAGCAGCGTTACCAGAAGATCAACATCAACGATACGGCCCGTTGGAACAACACGGGAGTGGCGTTCACCCGCCAGCTGTGGAACATGATGGAGCTGGCCGAGGCAATGACGGTAGGCGCGTTGATGCGGAACGAAAGCCGCGGCGCGCATTACAAACCGGAATTCACCGAGCGCGACGACGACAACTTCATGAAAACCACGAAAGCGAAATGGACTGCCGAAGGTCCGGAAATTACGTACGAGGACATCGACGTCTCCTTGATCGCTCCGCGGAAACGCGATTACTCCACGAACAAGAAGAAGGAGGGCTAAGCCATGGCGGTAACGACTACCACGACAACTGCAGCACGAAAAGTTAAGTTTGTCATCACGCGCCGGGAGCGTCCGGAAGCCTCCCCATTCACGGAGGAATTCGAAGTTCCGTATCGTCCGAATATGAACGTCATCAGCGCGTTGATGGAAATCCAGCGGAATCCGGTTAAAGCGGACGGCGAGAAAACGGCGCCGGTCTGCTGGGAGTCCAACTGTTTGGAGGAAGTATGCGGCGCATGCTCGATGGTTATCAACGGCAAGCCGCGCCAAGCTTGCAGCACGCTTGTCGACAAGCTGGAGCAGCCAATCCGTCTTGAGCCGATGTCTACGTTTCCGGTCGTCCGCGACTTGGTCATTAACCGCGAGCGGATGTTCAAGGCGTTGAAGAAAGTCAAAGCGTGGATTCCGATCGACGGAACCTACGACCTTGGACCGGGGCCGAGATTGGCCGAATCGAAGCGCCAATGGGCTTATGAATTATCCAAGTGCATGACATGCGGCGTGTGCCTAGAGGCATGTCCGAACGTTAACGAACGGAACAGCTTTATCGGTCCGGCCGCCATCTCTCAAGTGCGTTTGTTCAACGTACATCCAACCGGAGAGATGAACGCGCACGAACGCTTGGAAGCATTGATGGAGGAAGGGGGCATCGAAGGCTGCGGCAACTCGCAGAACTGCGTCCGTTCCTGCCCGAAAGGCATTCCGCTAACGACTTCCATCGCCGCGATGAACAGAGACACGACGAAGCATATGTTCAAGCAATGGCTTGGAATGTAAATTTTCGCGACCGCTGAGCGGGGGTATTCCCCGCTTGGCGGTTTCTTTGTTTGCTTAACAACCCGCCAACCCGCCAACCCGCGAACCCGCCAACCCGCGAACCCGCCAACCCGCCAACCGCCAAACCAGTAACCCAGCAACCCAGCAACCCAGCAACCCAGCAACCCAGCAACCCAGCAACCCAGCAACCCAGCAACCCAGCAACCCAGCAACCCAGCAGCCCAGCAACCAGCAACCCAGCAACCAGCAACCCAGCAACCCAGTAACCGAGATAATACTTGGGAGTTGCAACTCGTGGGAAATTTATTATGTTGTTCGCGGACACACGATCCGCTAATTCCTATAAATCGCTCGATTCTAGCACACATGAGGACACACGATGCGCTATTTAAGGGTTAGTCGGGTGGAATCGCAGGTTTTGGGCATAATAGCGGATCGTGTGTCCGTCAAGTAACCGAAAACCGAGGTTTGCTAACACATAACGGATTTGGTGTCCGTCAATGCAAACCCATCCACCCAGCAAACCCAGCAAACGAGATAATACTTGGGAGTTGCAACTCGCGGGAAATTTATAATGTTGTTCGCGGACACACGATCCGCTAATTCCTATAAATCGCTCGATTCTAGCACACATGAGGACACACGATGCGCTATTTAAGGGTTAGTCGGGTGGAATCGCAGGTTTTGGGAGTAATAGCGGATCGTGTGTCCGTCAAGTAACCGAAAACCGAGGTTTGCTAACACATAACGGATTTGGTGTCCGTCAATGCAAACCCAGCAAACCCAGCAAACCCAGCAAACCCAGCAAACCCAGCAAACCCAGCAAACCCATACATGCAAGTCTAAGGGCGTACTTTATAAGTTCCTTTTCTCCGAAGAGGGAGGGATCCGTTGGAGCTTCGACTGATTGGAATTGACTAAAAAACAAGCGCAACAAGGTTATGCATATCTCCGGATGATTGCATACGTTATCGTAGGACAAGGGAGCCACCCGATAACCGATACCTTGCAAGAACAGCTCCCGGTTCGTTTCATTATCGAAGCCTTTGCGGTCCATATCTCGCACGTGGGTGTTATAGCCTTTAATTTCAAATAAAATCGTAACGTTCCAAGGCGACTTCCAAGCGAAATCGGCGAAATAAGATCTGCCCCGCCAATCCGTGATCTCGAACTCGGGATGCAAGTTGTCTAAATTACCACTAAGAACCCACCAAACATTGCTCAAGAACAGCTTCTCGCCATGAAAATTTCGGTTGAGCAATCGCGCCTTTCTTTCGCCTCCACGTAACTCCACATGAACGTTCATAAACTTCTCATAAGCCTGTTCGAATTCCATTAACTTAGCCTCCTCCAAAATAAAAAGAACGCCCCTTCCATTGAAAATGGACAAGGACGTTCTTCGTCACGTTAGTGTTATTGTAGACGATAATGCTCAACCCGGCAACGGTTAGGATCCGCTAACCCTCACTAAATAGGTCACGTACCTGTTGAGCCTGCTCTGATCGTCCGGTTGGGTGGAGGATACCATGAGACGGGTGCCGGTCGGGCTCCAGCGCAACGGGTCCGCGATGAATTTGACATCCACGGTGAGGGGGGCTGACAAACCGGTTGACGAATTGGACACATAAATACCTCGAGCTGTTCCGTTCGAAGTGATTCCCGCGTAAGCTAATTTGTTCCCATCGGGCGACCAAGCCGTGCCGAATATTTGCGAGTCTTGGGCTATCGCGAAGAGAGTCTCGCCCTTTAGGTCCGTGATAAGAAGCTCCATGTCTCCGCTCTTTATTCTTCGTACGATAGCTAGCCGTTGCTCATCCGGCGATGGAACCATCCAAACGACGTTGCTTATCGGTAAAATCTGCGGCTTCTCCTCGGATTCCTTTACATACAGAGATCCTTTAAGAGAGGAGTAATATAAACGGCCATTCATATAAGCAAGATTAGTGACGAAAGGGATTTGGCTATCCAGCAACAATCGCGGTGCCGAACTTCCCATGCTGGCCAAATAGATCTTCCCGTCAATGGTCGCGTATACGACGGATTCGTTATCCACCCATCTGCCGTTCTGGACGTCCATCGCATCGATATCCGTGAAGGATTGCGCCTTGCGCGAAGGAATGTCGTACAAGTACCCTTTTCCCGTATTGCTTTGCAGGAAAAACGTTTTGTAGAATATCTGGGTTCTATCCGGGTTGACTTGAGCGTAGCCTTGATGCTCGTTAGCCTGCAACAGAGGGGTTTGAACGCCGGATTCAAGCGATTGGACGTAGATATTGTGCGGATACCAATCTAATCCATCCGCCTTCTCGGGAGTTCCGAAATCGCGATTCTCCTTATCCACGATAATTTCCTCTTCGTCAAGCCAATCCAACCCCCGAACGTCATCCAAACGAACGAGAGCATCGACGACCGATTCCTCGTAAGTGGTTCTCTCCGGATTTTCGATAACGGTAATACGTTTGTTGTTGGGAGTTTCATTTCGATCGCCGACCACAGTATCTTGAAGTTGACAACCTACTAAGGTGAGCAGGAGTAGGGCCGATAAGGATAATTGTCGAAATGTTTTTTTTAAGGGCATCGCATTAATGCACCTCCTTGTTGGTTGGCGATAGGAAGGATGGAAAAGTCAGTTCAAACACCGCGCCGTTTTCCGAATCCAGAAGTTCGATGGTTCCCCGGTGCTTCTCGACCAATTGCTTGACGAGCGAGAGCCCTAACCCCGTGCCCCCGCTGTGCCTGGAACGATCGTTATTCACCGTGAAGAAAGGTTCGAATATTTTATCGCGGGCTTCCGCCGGAATCCCGATTCCCGTATCCGCGATTTGCACGGTTACCCGATCTCCCTCGACCCGGTTGGCAACGATGATTTGCCCGCCAGGCAAGTTATATTTAATGGCATTGTCGAACAGATTGATCAGGATGTGCATGACGCTCTCGCGGTCCGCCCAGATCGCAGCGTCCTCCAAGTGAAGAACGATGGTCACCCCGAACCTATCCGCCTTAGCCTTCAGTCTGCCGGCGATATCGAGCAGCATCTCCCGCAAGTCGACCCGTTCGGGATGGAATTCGAAATCATACTTTTCCAACGCCGCGATCCTTAGAATCATATCCACCATCTCATGAAGCCGGTCGGTTTCGAGCCGGATATGATGAAGGGCATCGTTACGCAAATCCGTATCGTCCCTGTACAATTCCATCAATTCGGAATAAGCCTTAATGGAAGTGAGCGGCGTCTTGAACTCGTGGCTGATGTTGCCGATGAATTGCTTCTGTTGTTGCTCGAGTTTCTGCAGTTTTTCCACGGCTTGGCGAAGTTTGGTTTCCTCTTCCATCATCGCGGTCATGCTGCCTTGGATTTCCGAACTCATATAATAGATGCCTTGGCTTAGTTGTCCCAGCTCGTCTTTGCGCCGAAGGGGAGGCGATGCCAAGAACGCGCCCTTGCGGATTTGTTCCGCGGCTAGGTTAAGCGCAATGATTGCCGATGTCGCGCGTTGGAAATAAAGGTAGCCCAAGATAAAACTGACGGCAAGCACGGCAGCGCCAGTAATCACGAAGAGGTTCGCTATCGTATCGTAGAATCGGATATCGTTCATCAACGGATAATGAAACTGAATAACGCCCATCTGGCGATCAGGTCCTTGAAGGGGAGTCAAATAAAGCAACGAATCGCCCTCATGCTCGCGCTGGTAGGCAATCTTCCCTCCAAGAGCTATCGCCAATGCATCTCCCACGTCATAGGCGGAGCTTAGAGGGACGGAATCTCCAACCTTCTTGCCGGAATTGTCGTATAGAACGACGTGCAATCCGGAATATACCGCTAAATCCATCGCGAACTGCTGTCCGCGGGTACGAAGAAACGGTTGAGCCTCGATGGGAGGCGATGTGAGGTAGGCTTGCTTGATGCTGAGATTGGCGATCCTCGTTTGCTGTAAGAGCTCCTTCTCCATGCGAAGCTGCTGCTGCTCCTTGATTCCCCGTAGAACGAAGAGACTCAAGACAAAAACCGTCAATAAGAGGAGCACCGCTAGAAAAAGGCTAAACTTGATTTTAATGCTAACCGCGGTCATGGCGCTTTTCCTACCGCCTTGTATCCGACGCCGAATACGGTTAAAAGCATGCGTTGCCCGGAATAGCCTAATTTTTTGCGCAGGCGCTGCATATGAATGTCGACCGTTCTCGTCCCGGCAGCGTACTCCATCCCCCACACGGCATCAAGCAATTCGTCCCGCGTATACACGCGTTCGGGGTGGGAGAGCAGTAGAACCAGCAGATCGAACTCCTTAGGCGTCAATTCTACGGAGTTCCCCTCCACAAAAACCGTCCTTAGCTGAAGGTGCACCGTTAATGGTCCCAACTCCAACGATTCCGTTTCAGGCTCCTTTTTCTCCAAGCGGCGCAGGAGTGCCTTAACCCGGGCGATGAGCTCCCTTAGATCGAAAGGTTTGGTCATGTAATCGTCGGCGCCCATTTCCAAGCCGACGATCTTGTCTACGATATCGTTTTTGACGGTAAGCAAAATAATGCCCATGTTGGAGCGGTTATCGAGTTTGCGGCACACCTCGTAGCCCGTCATCTTGGGCATCATGACATCGAGCACCATGACATGCGGTTGAAAGCTTAACGCTTTGTCAAATGCTGCCTGGCCGTCATATACGGTCTCTACCTCATAGCCTTCCTTGCGAAAGGCATAAGAGATAGGATTAGCGATTCCCGGCTCGTCGTCGGCAATCAAAATTCGCTTAGTCATCGATTCACCCGGTTAGTTAAATTAGGATTTCTGTCCGATCGCGACGGCTGCGGCTTCAAAATATTGCTCCAGCGTCACTTTCTTCTTAGTAATGTCCTTAGCGAGGTCTTTTCCAACATAACGGACGTGCCAAGGCTCGTAAGTATATCCCGTTATGGACTCTTTACCCTTCAGGAAACGGATGATAAACCCATGGTCCTGCGCGTGTTTGGAGAGCCATTTTCCTTCTTTAGTATCCGCGAAGCTTTCCTCCAAAGCAAATCCGACGCTAGCGCTGGAGATGTCCATGGCCAATCCGGTTTGGTGTTCGCTCTGTCCGGGGCGAGCGCTCGTGCGGTTGGCGACTTCTTCTCCTTTCTTATCGGCGTTGCTCTGGAAGATGGCTTTCTGGGTAGCATATGATCGGTATCCGGATACGGCTTTCAGGTTAATGCCGTCTTTCTTGGCTGCCTTGAAAAGCGATTCGAGCGCCTTGGCGGCTTCTTTGCGCATTTGCTTCTTGGGCGAATCGCCGGAGAAAGAGAACGGCACGTCGGGAACGACAAGGTCCTTCGGCGCATAGTCGGAAGGGAGATTGCGTTTTTTGTTGACTAAAGCGTACAGGCTTGCAGGATTCGTAATAACGGCAAGACCGTTTGTTTTCTTGATCGTCAAACTGGGCAGGTTATCCGCCAATATGGACTGGAGCGCCGTTTCCGTGATCGGAGTATCTACGGTTTCGGTAGGCGTAGGTTTAGGAGTTGGCTTGGGTGTTGGCTTTGGCGTTGGCTTTGCTATAGGCGGGTTAGTAGCTTCAGGACTTGCCGTTGGCACGGCAGACGGCTTGTCCGAAGCGGGCTGAGCGACGGGATCTGCCGACGCATCGGTTTTCGCGCCATTTAAGGCGGTCACCTGAGACCATAAACCGCTAACGACGACGGCGCCGGCGATTAAAGTAATGGCGGTTCTCTTTTTCATTCATCTCTCTCCTTCAATACATTCGTATGAATGTAAGATTAAGAGATTGATGTAACCGCGTTATATCCACGTGTATCAAAGTTGTAAACTTTTATCGAGTTCTATGAATCTATGTCGATTATATGTCTATTTGCGACGACTCAAAAAAATGAGCTGCCTCGCAAGGTCTTGGAAGACCTTACGGGACAGCCCATTTTGTTAACGCCTTATTACATCCAACTTTCGCCCCAATTTTGGATGGAGTGAATGACTTCCTCCAAATTACGGCCTTTTTCCGTTAACTCATATTCAATGCGCACCGGCATTTCCGGGTACACGGTTCGAGTGAGAATTCCGCTTGATTCGAGCTCCTTCATGCGATCAGTCAGCATTTTATCGCTCATTTCGGGAATTTGCTCTTTAATTTCCTTAAACCGTTTGGGACCGCCGAGAAGCACGCGGATAATAAGTCCCGTCCACTTCTTGCCCAATAACTCGGCAGCCGACTCGTATTTGGGGCACATTTTGGAATAGTCCATATCGATTCCCCCTTCGTTTACATTTTAGCATACCCACTTCATTAAAGTAAGTGATAAATTAATTATATATAGTTACTTGACAAAAGTAAGTAATAATCTTAATATTAAGATTAAGCAGAAACAACTTCTTGCTAAACAAAACGAAGGGTGTGGGTTATTATGATGGAATGGGGAATATTGTTGCTTAGAGTCGTTATCGGATTATTGTTCGCGGGACATGCGATGCAGAAATTAGCAGGGTGGTTCGGGGGCTACGGACTAGGAGGTACCGGCGGGTTTTTCGAATCGATCGGGATTAAACCCGGACGTACGATGGCATTGCTGGCCGGCCTTGCGGAATTAGCGGGAGGATTGCTGATCGCTTTCGGGTTGTTAACTCCGCTAGGGGCAGCTTTGATCGTTCTGACTATGCTGATCGCGATCGTTAAGGTACATGGGAAGAACGGACTCTGGAATACGCAGAGCGGGTACGAGTATAACCTGGTTCTGGCCGTTGTTGCGGTAGCAATTGCTATGATTGGCCCAGGCGATTATTCACTTGATGCACTTTGGGTAAACTGAAGTAAACGAGGAGGCGCATGACGATGATTTCCATTCAACGCGCAGACGAACGTTATTCGGCCGATCATGGCTGGCTAAAGTCGAACTTTAGCTTTTCATTCGCCGACTATTACGATCCTAAATATTTGCAGTTCGGTCCAATGAGGGTATTAAACGACGATTCAATCGCCGCGACGGAAGGATTCGGCATGCATCCGCACCGGGAAATGGAAATCGTAACGGTCGTGCTGAGCGGAATCCTGGAACATCAAGACAGCCTTGGTAACCGCGCGGAAACGACTTGGGGCGGTGTTCAAAGGATGTCGGCGGGGACCGGGCTTTTCCATTCGGAGTATAATATCTCCAAGGATGAGCAGCTTGACCTTCTGCAAATGTGGTTCATGCCTAATGTGAAGGGCGTAACCCCTTCCTATGAGACGACGGAGTTCGATAAGGACGGGTTGGCCGACGTTCTGGTGCCTGTCGCTTCAACGAACGGAGTAGAAGGAAAAGTCGCGCATCTGAATCAGGATATGACCATTTATTTGTCGGAACCATCAGCAGGGAAACCTTTAACCTTTACGCAACCGGCGGGCAGAAAAGTATTCCTTTTCGTGCTCGAAGGCGATGTTAGCGTCAACGGCGAAACCAAGCTGAGCGTTCGGGATGCCGCTCGTATCGAAGACGTGCCCGAACTGACCATCGTCAGCGATGGAGGGGCTCGCATCCTGTTGATTGATTTACCTTAACCGTCCATTTTGTTACACAATTGAAACATTCCTGTGATCTGCCTGTCGTAGAGGTTGGATATTATAATAAGCAAGACCCCCTTTTTTCATATGATTGAAGCCTGCCACCGTTGGCGGGCTTCCTTTTTTTTGACAAGCCAAAGAACAATAATAGGCCGTCCCGGTTGGGACGGCCTTATTCGACACCTCTGTCTTTGATCTTATAGCGGGACGATAACCTTCTGCTTCTGGCGGAAGAAGACCCAACGGCTGAAACCGATCTCGCGAAGCCGTTTCTGGACGAGCTCCCATTCGTCGCCGACTCTCTCGGGGATGTGCGCATCGGAACCGAAGGTCACGTCGACTCCGAAGTGTAACGCTCGCTCTAGCAAGACATCGGAAGGATACCATCCGCCGACGGTTTTCGTGCTTCCGCTCGTGTTGATCTCGATGGAAATCTCGTTAGCCGCAACTGCCTTCAATGCCTCGTCGATTTCGGATTCTGCCCCGGGAATGTTGGCGAACAGAGGGAAGTAGCCCTTCATCGCGTCGATATGCCCGAGCACTTGGAATAAACCGCTGTTCGCGGAATGGCGAATCAGCTCGTAATAATGCTTTTTCTCGTCGATTTTCTCCGCTTCGTCCTTGCCCTTCCACCGGTTGCGGTTAAAAATGCTGACACCCCGGGTTTGGTGCACGGAGCCGATAATGTAATCGAAGGGATAAGGCTCATAGGCTGAACGATATAGATCGATTTGATCGATATAGAAGTCGGATTCCACTCCGAGCAGCACTTCGATTTGGTCTTTGTATTTGTCCTTAAGCCGAAGAACCTCGGCTATGTAATTGGGAAAATCGCTTCTCGCCATCGCTATGCCGGGTTTGGGCTGATCGTGTTCATGGGCAAAATAAGGCGAATGGTCGGAGATTCCGATAACCTGCATGCCGGCTTTGATGGCCGATACGATATAATCGTTGATTTTACCCGTAGCGTGGCCGCATCTGTCATGGTGCGTATGCAAATCGAATTTCATGTCATCTCTCCTCGTTCATTATTATTCACTGCCGATAAACTGATCCTCCGGCATCCCCTTCAGGTCATTCAGGAATTGCCGCATCGCGCTATTGACGTATCTGCCCGATTTGGTCATGACGCCAACGGGATGGCTCACCTCGAGCTCGTTTACGGAGATCATCTTAAGCGTGCCCCGGCGCAACTCTTCGGCGATCGAGAGCTTGGAGACGACTGCGGCTCCCATATTGAGTTCAACCATCCGCTTGACCTCTTCGCTGCTCCCGAGCTCCATGACGATGTTCGGCTCGATTCCGTGCTCGCGGAAAATCCGGTCAACGAATCTGCGTCCGAGCGTATCCGGGGAAAGCAGGATGAGCGGTATATCCTTGAGCATGCTAATCGTAATCCGCTTGGAGGCGGCTAACGGGTGTTGAGGCGCAACGACGAACTCGAAGGTATCGTAATAGAGGATCGATGTTTCCACGTGCAGGCTTCTGTCGGTCAAGTAACCGATGCCGACATCTACCGTGCCGTTCTCCACGCTTGCGAGTACTTGAGTCGAGGACATGGAGAGAATGCTTGTCTTGATCAAAGGAAATTGGTCTTGAAAATAGGATAGCACCCTCGGAAGAATTTGAATCGCGATGGAGGTCGTAGTTCCGAGCACGATGTGGCCTTGAGGGATTTGGTTCAGATCGGACAGCTTCTGCTTCAATTGCTCCACGATCGCTAATATTTGCTCTGCGTGCTCAAGAAATACCTGCCCTCTATCCGTCAGGGCCACGGGATGGTTACGATCGACGAGAACAGCCTTGAATTCGTCCTCTAGGCTCTTTATTTGCGCGGAAACGGCGGGTTGCGTCAAGTTGAGCACCTCACCGGCTTTGCGGAAGCTAAGCGTCTTAGAGATCGTGACTAATGTCTCTAACTGGCTAATGTTCATTTGATCGCCTCCTGGATTGAATAAATTTATCACCTTAATCAATACATATAAAAAGGATTTGTCGTTATCTTTAATTTCATTATAGGGGATTCTTTTATTCGCCGCAAAGGGTTGTAAACTACTCAAATTTGAGTAGACTTCTATCCGCAGCATCCCGCGTTCATGGCATTGACATTCGCCAAGCATGCAGATAATGCCCTCATGGGGAAGAACATCGGGAAGCACGGAAAAAATGGACCCAGACAGGCAGCATTGAGTTGGCCCGAATTTAGCCCTTGCGGGGTTTCCGCGAGGGGGAGATTCGGGTTTTTGCTACAATATCAGAAAGTATAAAATTCTATGTCTTTATACTCATCTAATAGCACGATACAAACGTGTACCGCCGTCCCAAAGACAGCGAAGTCGTTTTACTTGTATTAAATAATGTTAAATGCCCTATGCGAGAAAGGAAACCGCGCACCTCCCGTCGAAAGTTACCCTCAAACATCGCGTAATGCGAGAGAGGCGACCTCCAAATGGACGATAAAAAGAAGATTAACGCCTGGGTACTGTACGATTGGGCGAATTCGGCTTTCGCTACAACGATCATGGCAGCCGTAATGCCGATTTATTTCATCAACGTAGCGAAAGGGACGGACGGCAGCTGGAGCTTCACGCAGACCGCGGCCGCCATCGTTGTGGCGTTATTGTCGCCTTTGCTTGGAGCGATCGCGGACGTTACCGGAAAGAAGGTAAAGTTCTTAAGGATATTTAGCCTCATCGGCGCGTTCGCCAGCGCCGGGCTTGCCTTCGTCGGACCGGGAGATATGTGGCTGGCGTCGATCATCGTGGTGATCGGGATGGTCGGATTCGGGACGGGAAATACGTTCTATGATGCCTTGCTGAACGACGTGGCTTCTCCCGCGCAACGGGAAAAGGTAAGCGCTCGCGGCTTCTCGATGGGATATTTGGGCGGGGGACTGCTGCTGGCGGTAAATCTGGGCCTTATTCTTGGATGGGAATCCATAGGGTTGCCGGATAAAACGGCCGCATCGCAAATATCGTTCGTTACCGTCGGCATATGGTGGATAGTCTTCTCTTGGCCGTTATTTCGAACCATTAAGGATACACCCTCCGCGAATAAAGGAAGCATCGCCGGCAATCTGAAGGCAGGGGCACGCCGTCTGGGAGAAACGTTCTCCAGCATTAAGCGATATCCCGAGCTAATGAAATTCATGCTCGCTTATTGGTTCATTTTCGATGGCATCAACACGATAATCGTCATGGCCGCAAGTTACGGCACCACGATCGGAATTGAAAGCAATGACCTGATTACCGCCTTGCTCATTACGCAGTTCATCGGATTTCCGGCTACGTTGCTATTCGGTAGAATGGCGGATCGGTTGGGCGGCAAGAAGATGCTCCAGTTCTCCTTAATTATGTATCTGATCATCGTAATATTAGGATATTTCATGACTAGCGCGCTTCATTTCTACCTGCTAGCCGGATTGGTGGGTCTCGTGCAAGGAGGATCTCAGGCGACGTCCAGGGCGATCTTTAGCAAAATGATTCCGCAAGGGCGCACTGCCGAATTCAACGGTTTCCTTAGCTTCACGAGCCGGTTTTTTTCCTTCGGAGGGCCATTGGTGTTCGGGCTCGTCAAGCTTATCAGCGATTCAAGCCGCTCGGCCTTATTAGCCGTCGCCTTCTTCTTCTTAGCCGGAATCGTATTTCTTGCGTTCGTTAACTTGACCAAAGGAGAAAGGGAAGCCTTGCAGCAGCCCTAAGCAAGCGGACTGTCGGTTCAGTTATACGGGAACAACGGAATCCGCATACGTAATTCTAGCACCGTCGCAAGGCAGTCCCGTTTCATAAGAAACGTCCCGAAGCAGCTCGCTGAACCGTTCCTTTCGCTCCGCCGCTTGCTCGGAATCTTCGGCCTTCAACCATTCGATTCCCGCAAATGTCGTTGAAAATGCATCTTCTAAAGCAACGTCCCATAAATCCAATGCGCTCGAATGATGGATGACGGTACGATCGGTCGGATCGATCCAAGGTTGGCGGGATTCGTTAAGGACATCCCATTCGGGCAGACGACGCGGCGGGGAAAAGGGAGTGATTTGGCCTAACAGCAACTTGCTTTTCCATCCGGTCGGATCGAAGAAAAGACGCTGAGCCCGCATCATCTGGGCAACGGCACGATCGAGTTGTTCCGCTGTCATTTGCTTGGCGAGAACGGGATAGTGAAGAGAGACGACGCGCAGGAAATCGGTGGCGAAGCCGCCGGGAAGTCGTCCGTCCGTATCGACCTCGGGAATGACCGGAGTCAGTCCGGTAGATATGCTCGCCCGCCGAAATAGAACAGCGGAGTCCAAGGCTGTTTCGTAACGTTGATGATGCCACTTCTTGAAGCCCGAACGGCTGAAGATGAAGGGATGCAGATGCCGGTCCAGAATGTGATGCAATAGAAACCCGAGCGTATAGGCTACCGCCGGATCCGTCATCGGCCGATCGCGGACTTCGTCGAACAAGGAGAGCAGGAACGGCCCGCACCGGACGCCGTGCATGAGGGAACCGAGCTTGTTAAGCGATGTCGAGGGCTGCCAAGGCAAGAAGTGATCATAGAATAGAAAGTCGGGACCTTGGCAACCTAGCTGAAATGCCGTTTTCCAGGAACGGTTTTCCATAGGCCTCTCGGACTGAATAGCACTTAAGACTTCTTTTCCAAATTGAATATGGGCCCAAATATTCGGCAAAATTCTTCCCCCTTTGACAAAAATCAGTGTACTTGTACCTATGATTTCAGTATAATGATGGAAAGTGGTTACGGCTAGCGGTTTCAATCCCAGTAGAAAAAGGGGGCGCGTTTAGGCATGAAGGCTGAGTACATCAACCCATTTTTGGAATCCGCGCGAATGGTCATCGAACAAATGGTGCAAATTCGTCCCAGCACAGGCCAATTATCGATCAGGGACATCAAGTTCGAGGATAACCATGTATGGATCCAAATCGGGCTGACGGGACATATGACCGGAGATATCGTCTTCGGACTAAGCGAATCGGTTGCCTTGCGGATTATATCCGCGATGATGGGCGGTTACGCGATTACCGAGATCGACGATATGGGGAAAAGCGCCATTTCGGAATTAAGCAATATGATTAGCGGCAACGCCAGCACGATGCTCTATAACCAGGGCGTACACGTCGACATCACTCCTCCGAAGATCATGGGAGCCCATTTTACTTCCGCAACAGGGGCGAAACGAGCTTTGGCCGTTCCGTTAATCATGGACGGAATCGGCGAGATGGAAATTCAAGTATTGATCGCATAAATATAAGCCATTGACGAATCTTAATCCTAAGAATCACCGCCCCGGCAGGGGCTTTTTTCATGGAAAGGTCGTTATGTGTTATGCTTATTTGCTCTAAGGAGGGCAATGATGAAGGTATCGTTATCGGGCAAGGTCGTGCTCATCACCGGCGCTTCTAGCGGAATCGGAGCCGTGGCGGCAAAGTTGCTCGCGGAGAAGGGAGCCATTCCCGTTCTTACCGCGAGATCGCGGGAGAAGATGCTTGAGTTATCGGCTTTCATTCCAGGCGAGCATGCGGTATATCGGATGGACGTCACCTCGGAGGAGCAGGTGAACGAGGTCGTCTCGCAAGTACTGGAGAAATACGGTAAAATTGACGTATTGCTTAATAATGCCGGCTTCGGAGAATTTATTCCGTTTACCCATGCTCCGCTCGCTTCTTTTCAAGAAATGATGGACGTGAACTATATGGGAACGGTGCGCTGCGCCCAAGCGGTGTTGCCATCCATGCTTCGTGCGGGACAAGGTCATATCGTAAACGTGGCATCTATGGCAGGGAAAATGGCTACCGCGAAATCGACGGGATATTCCGCGACTAAGCATGCCGTTCTAGGAATGACCAATGCCCTGCGCCGAGAGCTCCGCGGCACGGGAGTGCGCGTGTCGGCCGTGAATCCCGGACCGATAGACACGCCTTTCTTCGATCGCGCGGACCCGGATGGAAATTACGTTCGCAACATTCGTTGGTTTATGCTGTCGCCGGATAAGGTTGCCAGAGCGATCGTGTCCGTAATCGAACGGCGCAAGCCCGAGCTTGACCTCCCCTGGACGGCATCTGTCGGCGTTCGGATCATGCAGTTGTTTCCCCGCATTAGCGAAGCGTTGTTCGGGCGGTTAATGAATAAGAAATAGGTTTGTTCTACAACGAGGAGTTGAAGTGATGGGTTTTATCGAATTGGGATTAAATGAAGCGTTAGCGGAGAAGCTTGCCGCATCGGGCATATCCGAACCTTCCGACGTACAAAGCCAGGCGCTTCCCGCGCTTCTAAGCGGCAAGGATGGAGTGCTCGTATCCCCTACGGGTACAGGGAAGACGCTTGCGTACTTATTGCCCCTTCTGCAGAAGATCGATGGCACGCGCCGCGAAACGCAAGCGCTCGTGTTAGCTCCGACGCAAGAGCTCGCGATGCAAATCATGCGCGAGGCGGAAGCGTACGGACAGCCGTTAGGGATAAAAGCAACGGCTCTGATAGGAGGAGCTTCGCTAGCTCGTCAGTTGGAGCGGATGAAAGGAAAGCCTGCGCTCGTCGTCGGCACGCCGGGTCGCGTAAGAGAGGTGGCGTCCACCCGGAAGCTATCGCTGCATGCGATATCTTTCGTCGTCGTGGACGAGACGGACCGGATCTTCTCGCTGGGCGGCAGAAGCGACGTGGAGAACTTGCTTCGTCAGTGCTCCCGGGATCGTCAGACCGTATTCGTATCGGCAACGCGCTCCGAGGCAATGAGAGATGCGGAAAAAAAGTGGCAGAAAGACCCTTGGGTATCGGACGTAACGGAGAAAGAGAACGAGAACGGGCTCTCGTCGACGCTTCAGCATTGGTATTTCTTAAGTGATCGGCGCGAGAAGATCGATCTTATTCGAAGAATCGTTCGGCATATGAAGCCGTCGTCTGCGCTGCTGTTCGTCAACGATACGGAGAAAATCGGCGAACTGCTCGCCAAGCTGCGTTATGAAGGAGTGTCCGTCGATGCGTTATACGGGGATACGAGAGGACAAGAGCGCGGCGAGGTCATGCAACGTTTCCGCAATGGCCGCACGAAGCTTTTAATCGCGACGGACGTCGCGGCGAGGGGATTGGATCTCCCTGGTCTTCCGCTCGTCGTTCAATTCGAGCCTGCGCTTGACGCGGATCATTACGTTCATCGTTCGGGAAGAACGGCAAGGATGGGGAAAGAAGGTACTTCCATTACCTTGATCACCTCGGAGGAAAGATTCATCGTCGACAAGCTGGAGAAGCAGCTCGGCATCCAAGTGCAGCCGAAAATGCTGTACGAAGGAAAAGTGGTCTCGGTAGAAGAAGGTTTAGCGCGTAAGGGGCCACCCGATGAGAGGAAGCCGCGATCGGGCGACGGAGAGGCGAAGGAGCAACGGCCGGCGTGGAAGTCGAAGGCGGAATTCATGGCTACGCTGGAACCGAAGACGGAGAAAAAATCGGTCGCCGAGAGTCGGCCGGTTGCGGATAGACGGCAAGTCGGGGATAAACGGCCAGACGCAGAGAGTCGGCAAGTCGGGGATAAAAGACCGGTGGCGGACAATCGGAAGAATGCCGTGGAAAAGCCGAGGCTTGGTGTAGTGGCGAAGATGGGTACACCGGTGCGTACTAGGAAGCCGATCGACAGCGTGAATGCATCCGCTACCTCCGCGGCGACGGCTTCCGTCGTCAAAGGAGCCCCCGCTGCGGATAAGCCGCAGGTCAAGCCTCCGGTTAAGCCGGCGGTTAAACCTGCGAAAACGAAAGCGAAATCGGACCGGGCAAGAGACCAGAAGAACAAAGGCGCGCCGAAGTGGCTCAAGGAAAAACGAGAATCGGCTTCGAACGATCAGAAGGAGTAAGTTGGTGCGACGTACCTGTAACTAGTACGAGCCCGCGCAAGCGGGGGGAGGAACCCGCGTAGCGGCAGGTTTTGCCGTTAAGCCCGAGCAAAGTAGCGGGCTACAGACCGCGTAGCGGCAGGTTTTGCCGTTAAGCCCGTGGAAGTGGCGGGCCACAGACCGCGTAGCGGCAGGTTTTGCCGTTAAGCCCGTGGAAGTGGCGGGCTACAGACCGCGTAGCGGCAGGTTTTGCCGTTAAGCCCGTGGAAGTGGCGGGCTACAGACCGCGTAGCGGCAGGTTTTGCCGTTAAGCTCCTAGGATAGAGTAAGCAAACTTTCTTTGCTAACTCGGCGAAGTTCGCCCGCAGAGGACGGAGTTAGCAAACTTTCTTTGCTAACCCGGTACAGTTCGCCCGCAGAGGACGGAGTTAGCAAACTTTCTTTGCTAACCCGGTACAGTTCTCGCAGAGGACGGAGTTAGCGAACTTTCTTTGCTAACCCGGTACATTTCGCCCGCAGAGGACGGAGTTAGCGAACTATCTTTGCTAACTCGGTGCAGATCGCCTGCATAGAATGGAATTAGCAAACTTTCTTTGCTAACTCGGTACAGTTCACCCACAGAGAATGCTAAATTTTCATGTCAGGACCCACTTCCTAGTTTTTCCGGAAGCGGGTCCTTTCTCGTACTTTAGGCTCATTTTACCTCTAGGACCCTCTGAATATCGTAATCTCTCCCGAATGTTATAGGCGTACGGTATTCACCGACAATACGTTTACAAAAAAGGAGAGTTATTTTTTATGACGCAAAAGCAACCGATTTGGAAAAAGACGGCCTTTGCTATTTTAGCATTAACGATGTTGGCCGGCAGCGCAACGGGAGCCATGGCTTCCGCTAATTCCAACCACGATAGGGATAATGATCGTTCGAAATCCGGATACTCCAAGGATTGGGATGATGATGATGATGACGATGACGATGACGATGATGATAAAAAGAAGAAGAAAAAGTCCAAAAAAGAAATCAACCTGGAATTCGGCGACTTAAGCCAGAAGGAATGGAAATGGGCTTACGATCATATTATCCGTCTCGCGGCTCAAGGCGTGTTTAACGGATACGAGGACGGCAGCTTCAAACCTCGCAACAACATCTCCCGGATCGAAGCTCTAGTAGCCGCGGTTCGCTTGCTCGGGCTGAAAGAGGAAGCCGAGAAGCCGGAGAACATGAACGCGAAGCTTAACTTCAAGGATTTCAACGAATTTAAGAAGAAAAACGGCTGGGCCGTCGGTTATGTAACCGTGGCTTTGGAGAACGACCTCTTCTCCGAGACCGAAACTTCCATCCAAGCCAATAAGCCGGCTGACCGGTTATGGGCATCCGTCCTTTTGGTCAAGGCGATGAAGCTCGAAGCAGAAGCCAAGACGAAGATGGACGTCGAATTGCAGTTCCGCGACGCCGAGAAAATTCCTGCAGGATCCGTAGGCTACATCGCGGTCGCGGTAGAAAAGAACCTCATCACAGGTTACAACGATAATACGTTCCAGCCGAACAAACCCGTAACGCGTGCCGAGCTGGCTGCCCTGCTGGACCGCGTAGATCAACAGCTTCCGGATCAGGGCGCGCAAGCGATTACCGGAACGATCCAAACGATCGCGAATGGCAGCGTAACGGTTAAGAAGGCCGATAATACTACGGTTTCCGTACCGGTAGCGGCTAATGTGTTTATTTTCCGCAAGGACGTTAAAGCTCCAATTACCGCGCTTCAAGCGGGTGACGAAGTGCTTGTCCGTACTTTTGAAGGAAAAGCGGTGTTCATCGAAGTGACGAAGGAAGCCGTACCGACAACCCAATTGTCTGATTCCGGCAAAGTGAGTTCGTTCACCTACGCACAAGGGAAAATCTCCACGATTTCTTTGAGCAAGGACGTCAACGGAACGATCCAAATGGTTACCTATAACGTAGATGCGAATGTCGCGATCACAGGTAACTCCGGCGTTCTTTCGCCTAATTTGAACGTAATCGTTAAAGGCAGCAATAACGTGGTAACATCCATTGAAATCATAGTCTAAGTAAATGCTCGATACTTAATTAGGGGGGGCCGCATCCGTGCGGCTCTCTTTATTTTTTGTGCGGGGCTCTTTCACCCGGTATAATAGGAGGATAGCGTTTTTCGTGTGACTGAGGAGGAATCAGGGTGGCTTTGGGGCAAGCGAACGCGGTTATTCCAGCGTTAGAGATGAGCAAGCTGACGGGCGGATACAGCCAAAGGAGGCCGGTGCTCCACGGCGTCTCCATTACGGTTGCACCGGGAGAGATGGTCGGATTGATTGGCCTTAACGGCGCGGGTAAAAGCACCGCCATTAAACATATACTCGGCCTGATGGTCCCTCAGGACGGAGAAGTCAGGGTAGCAGGAGTTACGTTGGAGGAAAACAGGGACAGATTTCGCTCGTCTACCGCCTACGTTCCGGAACAGCCTTCCCTTTTCCCGAATCTAACGGTTAAGGAGCATCTGCAATGGACGGCAATGGCCTATAACATCGAGCGGAACATAGCCGTCGCGCGAATGGACGAGTTGGCACGCGCGTTCCGGATGTCGGAGGCGATGAACGCCTTGCCGGACACGCTGTCCAAAGGGATGAAGCAAAAGGTTATGCTCATGAACGCGCTATTGGTCAGTCCGCCGCTGCTCATTATCGATGAACCGTTTCTCGGACTCGATCCGCTTGCCATCCGCGGATTGTTAGAGGCATTGGAAGAAGCTCGTGCGAAGGGGAGCGCGATTCTGCTCAGCTCGCACATCCTCCCGGCTTTGGAGCGTCGGGCAAATAGGCTCGTGGTGCTGCACCGCGGCCGAGTCATCGCGGAAGGCTCGCCGCGCGAAGTGAAGGCGCAGGCAGGCTGCGCCGATCCGGATTCGACGCTGGACGACGCCTTCGAGGCGTTGGTCATAACGGCCGAAGGGGGCCAACCGCTTGCGTGACGGAGATCAGGAGGAACAGCTCGGGTTCTTGCGTTCCCTGCGGAACAACCGCGCGGCCGCGTTCCGCAACGAGATCGTTCCTCATTTTCGCTATGTGTTCCAAAGCGGGTTCGGATTGTTCGTTTCGGCGATATTCTTCACCGCGTTAGTCTGGTACGTGGATTTCATAAAGGCCGTTCCGGAGAACTGGCCGGCCGATTGGGTCGGCGTGGCGGTCATCGCGCTGGCTGTGATTAAGGCGCCGCTTCGCACTTATTTCCGTCCGGCGGATCCGGTTTTCTTGTTGGCTATGGAAGGCCGAGTCATTCAGGCGTATCTGATGCCCGCTTTACTCAAGGCGATCTGGATGGCGGTATTACGTATAATAGTCGTGTTCGCGCTCTACGTGCCGATTTATGAACGTGCGCCTATGACCGCGGAGATCGCCGATAATCACCCAGTGGTTGTGCGGGGATTTATATTCGCAATTCTTGCCGGCTGCTGCGTCTATGCGGGGTGGAGGGAGCGCAAGCCTGCCGCAAGATCTTGGAGGTTAGGGCTTAGGCTTGCGAGAGTCGTACTCACGGTTATCGTCGTTGCTGCTATACTGCTGAAGCCGTTGATGCTTGCGATACCGCTGACGATCATTGGTATGCTGGTTATGCTGTTGTTGTGGCGATTGCCGGAGCAACATGCCTTGCCTTGGGAGAAGCTGATCGATGAGGAAGCTGCCGCGCGCCGTCGTTGGATGTCTTTCCTCGGCTGGTTCGTCGACGTTCCGACGGAGACCTCTAAACCCGCGCGTAGGCGGTGGATAGCTTGGGCGGGGGATTTCCTGCTCTGGCAGCATCGATGGTCATGGCATTTCTTATATGCCAAGGTGTTTCTGCGCGGCGAAACGTTCGGAGCGTTCTTGCGGTGGACCGTGCTTGCCGGAATCATTATAGCGGCGACAAGCAACAATGTATTGGCAGCGGGCGTCATTTACGGAATTGCTATTCTCATAGGAGGCTTGCAGCTTAGCGAATTGAAAAGGGTTCGTTTCGTCGAAACGGCCGCGACTGTCCCCCTTGCGCCCGAGGGGCGGCTCGTTGCCGCATCGGCAATCGCTCGTACGGCAGGACTTGTGATGACGCTTCTGCTTGGAATAGCAGGCTTTATCAGCTCATTCCCTCTAGATGTTTGGCTGCCAATAGTAATCGGAGGAATACTATGGTGCGGCTGGTGGATGCCTAGGAAAATCGCCAAACACTCCGATGAAGATGATCTGTAATTGCCTTAATCTAACCGTCCGTTCTCCTTCGTGAGAGCGGCTATTTTTTTCAAACAGAAGACCGGAAGCACTTTCATCGAACGGCTGACCGAAATCCGCATCGAAGAAGCCAAGAAAAAGCTGGCATCGTCCGATAGTAAAATAACGGACATCGCGGAGCAAACCGGATTCTCCAACATCAGGCACTTTAACCGCGTATTCAAGAACGAGACGGGGTTGACGCCAAAGGATTACCGGGAGCGGGCTTAAATAAAGAAAAGGAGCAGTCCCTAAGGCTAACGGGAACTGCTCCTTTCGTTTATGCATTGCCGTTCTTAACGTCCAGCACGGCTTGGTGAATTCGATCGAACAGGTCTTCCAGGTTTGGCTCCTCGATGCAGGAGAAGGCTATCCGCAGGTCGTTCGTTCCAAGGGCGATCGTTCCCACTCCGTAAGCGTTCAGCAGGCGCTGGCGAACGGGTTCGGCTTCCGAGGTCAACAGCTTGAGGCACATGAAGTAACCGGAGTTGAACGGATAGTAAGTCCATTCCTCGCCGTATTTGCCGCTGTCCAGCAGCTGCTTTACTTTATTGGCGCGGCCTTTCATGATATGGAACTTCCGTTCCTTCTGGGCTTGGAATTTATCGGATTTCAGCGCGCGAAGGATAAAAGTTTGGGAAGGATGCGGTCCGCTTGAGATGGTAGCGCGGATAATTCCGGTCGTCTTCTGTTCCAGTGCGGAAAGGCTGGCTTCGGAAAGTCCGCCGTAAGTGATGAACCCTACGCGGAAGCCCCATACGTACTCTTCCTTGGTGGCTCCGTCAACTTTAATGGCAAGAACGCGCTCGTGCAGTCCGCACAATTGGCCGAACAAGGATTCCTGCAAGGAGTCTTCGAAGAACAATCCGAAGTACGCATCGTCGGTTACCGCTACGACGTTAATGCCGGCCTCCGCCGCTTCACGGATGGCGGAGACGATCTCGCGTCCCTCTTCCACGCCAGGAGTGTATCCGGTCGGATTAATCGGGAAGTTGAGCAGCACGATCGCTTTGCCGCGTTCTTTCTGCGTGAGAAGGGCATCCCGCAAGCCAGCCGAATTGAAGCGGTTGTCCGCGTCGTACAGCGGATAGGTAACCATCTCCGCACCCCGGCGAACGCTGAAGGTAAGCTCGTAGTTCTCCCAGTTTTTATCGGGAACGATAACGGCATCGCCGGCGTCCGCGAAAAGGTCGGACACGATGCTCAGTCCATGCGTCAACGCGTTCGTGACGACTGGAAGGCTGATGCGCTTACCCGCTGCCGAAGGATTCTCGATAAGCATCTTATCGCGCCAAATGTTGCGGAGCTCGGGTTTTCCCCCCGGAGGGGCATATTCGTAAAGATCCTTAGGATCGTAAGCGGACAACGTTTCTTGAATGACTTCCAGATGCATCGGTTTGCCGTTCTCGGTGGCAATGCCGATCGTGGCGTTATAGACATTCGCCTTCTGTTTGGCTTCCGCGGATTGGCTCAATATGCCGACTTTGGGCATATAGATCGCTTTTCCAAGTCCGGAAAGCATCTCGGCGACCTTGGGATCGTCCCGGGTAATCGTTTCGTTCAGCTGCTGGGCAAGGGGGTTCATGACTTCCATCCTTCCAAGATTCCAATATTCATTAGGTGATATTATACACTATTGGAAGAGGAGCGTCATTGAAATCGGCGGCTTTCGCCGAAAAAAGAATCGGATTAATCTAGGAATGATCGACGGGGCACTTTAACGCGCTGTCGCGAATGCGCTTTATCGCGTCGGCATCATCCGGAAGGTTGCGCTCGCACAATCCGGTTACGACTTTTTCTCTGCTTTTTTCCGATAGATTTTGCCCGAATTTGAACTTGCCCGACATCTCTTCCGGATCCAGCCGAAGCACGGCTACTCCGCGCAAGGAGCCTGCGTAGCGCTTATCTTCGGCGTCGATCGGGGCGTGCCCGCCTTCAGGCTGCATCCGCTTCAATAGCGCGGCAAGCGCGGATGACTTCTCTGCCGGGTCTTCTACCTGTTCAACGGTTCCTCTTATGCGAACGGAACGGAAGAACACGGTCGCCGGACAAGCCAAGTAGGGATCCGAGAAATAGGAAGGAATGAAGGCATGCGCTTGATAAACCACGAATTCCGCTCTCGGATCGGCGGCTAATCCCGCCATTTTCTCCCCATGCTTACTTCCATGAAAATAGACCGCGTCCCCGTGGTAGACATAGTTAAGCGGCACTGCCTTTGGCCATCCGTCCGCGCCGTTGAATGTCAGCACGCCGTCATGCCGCTCCTCCAGGAAGCTCTCGCACAGCTCCGGCTCAGATACTTGGAACTCTTTCCTTCTCATTCGGTTTCGCCTCCACCGTCTCTCGTTGAGGCTTAAGTGTAAGGCTGTCATTGACAAGTGAAAAGATCCAATTTACATTAAAAAGACTAGTCCATTCCAAGAGGGTGAAAAACCTGAGCTCGCCATTCGCGTATACCGTTAAGCTCTCCGAATGCGGGAGCAAACATCTGGCCCTGTACTTGTCCATTCGTGAAGCGATTACCGAAGGAAAGCTTGCGCCAGGCGAAAGATTGCCCTCAACTAGGCAGCTTGCCGCATTGTACGATGTATCCCGCGGCAGCGTAAGCGTCGCTTACGATATGCTTACCGCGGAAGGCTTCGTGCAATCGGGAGTCGGCAGAGGCACTTTTGTCTCCGGATGGAGAGCGGATGAAGCGGCTTCGCGGCTGTCTGGCGGTCCGAACGATGATTGGTGCCCACCGATGGCATCACCGGACTTAACGAGTTGGGGGCGTAAGTTGATGGAGCCGAACTCCGCGATGTACGATCCGTTACCGGACGCCGACCCCAGTTATTCGGTATCCGAGATTATATCTTTCGTTCCGGAGGGAGTCGGCACGGGGTGGTTCCCATGGACGGAATGGAAAGCCGAGGTGGCTTTGCAGTGGAAAAGGCTCGGAGATTCGAAGCGGGACGATATTCATTCCGCGGAAGGCAGCTTGCCTCTGCGTCTGGCGATCGCAAGCCGTTTAAGGCGGGAGAGGGGCATAACGTGCGATGCCGGGGATGTCGTCATCACCTCCGGCTCCATGCAGGCCATCGCACTGCTTTCCCAATTGCTGCTGGAAGAAGGAAAAACGGCGGTAATCGAAAGCCCTTGTTATACGGGAATACATAGGGCCGTTTACGCAACTGGCGCCAATGTCATCGCGGAGCAGGTGGACGGCAGCGGGATCGTCCCTCGGGATTGGAAGGCGCAGCTCCTATTCGTCACGCCAACCCGGCAGTTTCCTACGGGTGCAGTGCTTAGTTATGAACGCCGCCGCGAGCTATTGTCATGGGCTTCCCGAAGCAGCGCTTGGATTATCGAAGATGATTACGACAGCGATTTTCGCTGGGGAGGCCGCCCGATCGAGCCGCTTAAGGCGTTGGACCGAGAAGGCCGGGTCGTCTATGTCGGTACCTTCTCCCGCTCGATGAGCGTTGGCGTTCGTATTGGCTACGCCGTGCTCCCGAAGGAGCTTATCCAACCGTTTATCATGGCCAAGAAGCTGTACGATCCCTATCCGACGGGAATCGCGGAGCAGCAGGCATTGGCCGGTTGGATGACGGAGGGCGGTTATAACCGGCATATGCGCAGGATGCGCAGGATTTACGGAAAGCTGGAGAATTGTCTTCGAGTCGGCCTGGAGCGGGAGTTACACGGATTATTTGAAGTTTTGCCGTCCGATGCGGGGCTTCATTTGTTCGCAAGATGGAATCTTTCCGCCGAGGAATATGAGCGATTGGTTCGGGAATGCGCCAAGCTTGGGGTAACTTGGAGGGACGGAGCGAGGTATGAAACAAGTCGTTCGAACGTTTCCGGTTCGCCTTCCTCGCTGTTTGGTTTTGCTCATTTGGACGATAGTCGAATCGAAGAAGGAATTAGGCGGATAAGCCAAGCGGCACATCTATTGGGATTGATCGACTCCCACAAGGGTCAAGGAGGAACCGTTCATGCTTGATTTGCAACCATCCGCATTCGTGCTGCTCCCGGCGTTCGCCAAGATTTCCTGCGAGCCCGGATGGAAGTGGCAAAAGCGCGAGAAGCCGTTAGCCAATTACGATATTTTCTACGTATGGAGCGGGGAAGGGGAATTGTTCCTCAACGGGCAATCTTATAAGTTGGGGAAAGGCAGCTGCTTCCTGTTCCGTCCGGGAGACCATACAAGCGCTACCCATAATCCGCAGAAGCCGCTTGTTCTTACGTATATACATTTCGACGTAACCGAACCGGCATCCCTCATTCCGGAGCCTTACAGGCAATTGGATGAGATATTCGATTTCGAGCACATGCTGGCCAAGTATGTACGTTTGTTTCTTGTCCGTACCTTCGCCGCGGAGGAAGAAGCCCGTCTGATTCTCAAGCAGCTGATTATCCACTTGCTGCGGCATGATCGCGATGAGCCCGTTGAACGCAAAGCGAGCAATCAATTGACCGAGAGCATACGCGAGGTGGCCAATTACATCCAGCAGCATCCCGGCGTCGTTCACCGGGTGGACGACCTCGGGAAGAGGGCGGGGCTGTCGTCCCGTTATTTCTCTATTAAATTCAAGGAGCTCATCGGCATGTCCGTGCAAACGTACATGATCCGCACGAGAATCGAACGGGCGCAGCATTTGCTCATGCATGCGGGCATGAACGTGACGGAAGTCGCGGACGCGCTGGGCTACCGGGACATCTTCTTCTTCAGCCGTCAGTTCAAGCAGTATACGGGGAAAAGTCCATCGGAAATTCGTTGAGCGGCTTAAACCGCCAAAAGTAGCACCCGCGAGACCTTTAAGCCGCTGGGAGCGGCTTAAATCGCCAAAAGTAGCACCCGCGAGACCCTTTAAGCCGCTGGGAGCGGCTTAAACCGCCGAAAGTAGCACCCGCGAGACCTTTAAGCCGCTGGGAGCGGCTTAAACCGCCGAAAGTAGCAGACGCGAGACCTTTAAGCCGCTGGGAGCGGCTTAAACCGCCGAAAGTAGCAGACGCGAGACCTTTAAGCCGCTGGGAGCGGCTTAAACCGCCGAAAGTAGCACCCGCGAGACCCTTTAAGCCGCTGGGAGCGGCTTAAATCGCCAAAAGTAGCACCCGTGAGACCTTTAAGCCGCTGGGAGCGGCTTAAACCGCAGAAAGTAGCACCCGCGAGACCCTTTAAGCCGCTGGGAGCGGCTTAAACCGCCGAAAGTAGCAGTTGGAGGCACTTGCGGCGCAAGTAATTGGGTTAGTCGGAGGTACTTTTGGCAAAATAAGCGTTCCTGGCGCGGTTATTTGTTTGTTCGGAGGCACTTTTGGCGAAATAAGCGTTCCTGGCGCGGTTATTTGTTTGTTCGGAGGCACTATTGGCGGAATAAGCGTTCCTGGCGCGGGTATTTGGTTAGTCGGAGGTACTATTGGCGAAATAAGCGTTCCTGGCGCGGGTATTTGTTTGTTCGGAGGCACTTTTGGCGAAATAAGCGTTCCCGGCGCGGTTATTTGGTTGTTCGGAGGTACTTTTGGTGAAATAAGCGTTCCTGCGGTACGGTTATTTGGTTAGTCGGAGCGATAATTAGTCAAAAGAAACCCCGTTCTCTCTATAAGAGACGGGGTTTCTTTTTCCACTAGCAATGTTTAATTCCTAACCTTCAACATGCCGAGCTTCTCGCCCATGCGAACCTTGTCTCCGGTCTTTAGGTTGGAGCGGGGTTCAAGCGTTCCGTCCTCGGTAAGCAGGACGATCGTCGAGCCGAATTCGAAGTAAGCAAGCTCGTCGCCGCGCTCCAGTAACTTGGGCATAGGTTCGACGTACTTAATGCTGCTCACGTTCAGGGCGCCGACTTTTACGACGGCGACTTCGCCGATGTCGTTGCGGATGTAAGTGACCAACCTCTCGTTGCGGGAAAGTACGCGTTTCATGGAGGTGAGGCCAAACTCGTTGACGGGATACACGCGGCCGGGAATGTGTTCGGTTTCTACGATTTCGCCTTCGCAAGGGGAATGGATTCGGTGGTAGTCCGTCGGGCTCAAGTATAAAACCCAGAAATAGCCTTGCAAATACTGAGACATTCTCGGCGAACCGTTGAGGAGCTCTTCAATCGTGTAATCCTGACCTTTGACCTGCAGCAGCATACCGTCTTCGATAACGCCGCAGCCGGTTATTTTCGCATCTACGGGACTAACCAAGGCGCCAGCCGTCGCGTCGATCGGGCGTATACCTGGCTTCAGTCTGCGAGTGAAGAAATCATTAAGCGAGCGATACTCCTCCAACGTTTTCTCCGCTTCTTCTACAGGAATTTTGTACATCGCGGCGAAACGGGGAATCCATCTGCGACTTAAGGAAGATTTAGCGAAACGTCCCGTTAATTGGGACACGAATTTGCGTGAGGACAGCTCCGTCATCATGCGCAGCAGCGGGCGATTCATGCGGCCGAGCACTCCTTTGTCGTAAATTATATTCCCGTGAATTGTGACACATCGGTAGGCAAAGTGCAATAGTCGCCGTTCACAGGGTATGAGCCGTGTCTATTCTCTCTAGATTCGTATAAGCTGTCACGTCAAGCAAGATTTGTCCGGTAAGGAGAAGATGGCGATGCTTAAAGCGGCTTTCATTACTCCGGGAGCTTTTCCCGTTCCTTCCTCCATGGGAGGCTCGGTCGAGCGGGTGGTGGAGATGGTCGTACCCGGGCTTGTTCCGCACGTCAATGCCAGAATTTACGGGCGAATCGGCAAAAGACTTTCCACGAAAGGAAGCTTGAACGGCGTTTCGGTCGAGAGATTACCGGCAGCGAACAAGATCAAATACTTCAAGCTCGTGCGCGGCAGGTTAGCAAAATACAAACCGGACGTCATACAGGTCGAGAACCGTCCTTTATGGGTTCCCCGGTTGAAACAATCTTTTCCCCGGAGCCGTATAGGGTTAAATTTACATTCGACGACATTCATTAAAGCGCCGTATATAAGCGAGCGGAAACGGAAGATTTGCTTGCAGGCGGCAGATTATATACAAGTAAACAGCGAGTTTCTCCGGGAGTATATTGATAAGCATGTACCCCAGGCAGCGGCGAAAATAAGGGTCAATTATCTTGGAGTCGATGCGGAAAGGTTTCCGGGGAGATCCACGTTAGAAGGAATGTGCATGCGCGAGGAGTGGCGGAGACGTCACGGATGGGGAAACCGTCCAATCGTGCTGTATGTCGGAAGGCTAATTCCCCAGAAAGGCGTACACCATCTGTTGTCTACGTTGCCTGCGCTTATCTCGAATGCCCCGGATGTTCTCGTCGTCATCGTCGGAAGCGCGTTATATGGCTCGCATCGGCAGACCGGATATGTGAGACGACTCCATAATCAGGCCAGACGATGGAAGAATAACGTTCATTTTCAACCTTATGTCCCTCACCACGAGATTCCGAACTGGTTCGCGATGGCGGATATCGCCGTCGTGCCCTCCATAGGACAGGAGGCATTCGGATTGGTTAACCTAGAGGCGATGGCTGCCGAGTTGCCAGTCGTCGCAACGAAAGCGGGGGGCATGAAGGAGGTCGTGGCCGATGGTTCTACCGGTTATCTGGTATCGGCGGATTCGACGGCCATCGTACCGGAGCTCTCGGAAAAAATCGTCTATTTGCTCGTCCAGGAAGTGGTCCGCAAGGAGTTGGGGCGAAGGGGAAGAGAGCGGGTTTTAAACCATTTTCTGTGGCAGCATACGGCGGAGAGATGGCTTGGTTTTCAAAGAGAATAACAGGTATTCGTACCGCGTTCCAAAAACGAATAAGCCGATTTCCTTGGAGGCGGTTTTTTGCGCGTTTCAGAAAGGACGTCGAAAGCCGGTTAATGCAACCCGCATTTAGCGGAATATCAAGCATTCGCTTTATAAAGTAACAGGGACAGTCGCCCATCCTCGTGACGTGCCCATGGGTGAATGCATATGATACTGAAGATTTCGATGATCAGGAAGGAGATGGACATGAAAAAGAAACAGGCGAGTAAAACACCCAAATCTCGCCGGCCGCTATATTACGTCGATAATCCAAACTCGCTCGAGCTGAAATGGCTGGATGACATAAAAAAAACGAACGCCAAGCCGATTTCCGTTCATGCATCGCCCGCAACAACGCAGAGGCCGGTCGACAGTCAGACAGGAAGAAAGCAGGGACGCGTTGATGCGCCAACGGCACCTGCTTCATTGACGAAGAATGCAGTTATCTCCGAGCCCGACGTATCCGAGAAAACGGAGTTCGTCTCGTCCGAGCAGGAGGCGGAGGAAATCGTGGCGATTGCCACGTCTCTTTCCCGACCGGACGAAATACCCGCAGCGCAGGATTCCCCGGATATCGTAGCCGTCGTCCAATCACTGGAAGCCGAGAGTTCCCATTCAGCGGACGCATTAGTAGCCATCCTTAATCGGGAAAGCGAACCCCCGGAAACCGAAACTCCGGAAATCGTAGAAGAGCGGGAGCCGATTATCGACAGGGAGATCCGTCATTCCAGGTTGGAGGAGAAACGAGTTCCGCTTAGGCCTGCTCCGATCGTCTATACGGATGATGTAGCGAACCAAGCGATTACCGGGGAGAAGCTGGCACCGCATTCGATCGAGTCCATGCATTTGGCGGCGGACTCCGTCTATACGAATGCGCTGGCTGATTTCGCCGTTACGGCCATCAAGCTGGCGGACGGCTCGATTACCTCTTCGAAGATCGCTCCCGAATCCATAGTGGGCGACCACCTGACCAAGAATTCCATCTCCGGACAGAAAATCCGCGACCGTTCCATTACCGGGGAGAAGCTTCGCGATGGCAGCGTATCGTCCGAGAAGCTTGCGGATAGAACGATCAGTTCGGATAAAATCGCCGAAGGCTCCATTCAGTCAAAGCACTTAAACCTCGCTGTAATTACATCCGAATTGCTTCAAGATCAGATCGTCACCTCGGAGAAAATTCGCAGCGGCGCCATTCGGAGCGAGAACTTGGCGAACGAGAGCATTGATACTTCCAAAATATCCGACGGAGCAGTTACCTCCTCGAAGCTTCGAGACGGAGCGGTATCGAAGGAAAAAGTAGCTCGCGGAGCGATAGAAACGCAGCATCTGACGGACGGACTCATCTTAGCCGATCATGTCGCTTCAGGGGTATTGCAGGGAAAGCATTTGGCCCCGCACGCCGTAGCGGCGGATCATCTAGCGGACGGGGCAGTCGGTATTCGCGAGCTGGCCGACCGATCCGTGTCGGGAAGCAAGTTGGCTATCAAGTCCGTGCAGTCGGAACATCTTCAAGTAGGAGCGGTCAAAGGCGAACATCTCGTAAACGAGGCCATTGAGACAAGGCATTTGGCGGACGGAACCGTAACGGCTTCCAAACTGACGGAGCAATCCGTTACGACGCTTAAGTTAGTCGACCATGCCGTAACGTCTACGAAGATTGCCGATCAAAGCATCCTCTCGGTTAAACTGGCTGACGAATCGGTGCAGTCCCGACATCTGGCCAAGGGCGGCGTTGTGTCCGATAAGCTTTCGGACTCGATCGTGGAACCGCGGCATCTTACCGATAAATCCGTAGAAAGCAGGCATTTGTCAGTTAAATCGGTTGGACGGGAGCATTTGAAGGATGGGTTGATCGGTCCAGAGCAGCTAGCGCTAAGTACGGTTCAATCCAAACATGTTGCGGCAGGAGTCATAGGAACGTCTGAACTCGCTGACGAAGCTATCACCTCGGCGAAGCTCGGACGCCAATCGGTCGAAAGCCGGCACTTGTCGGCTGCTTCCGTGAGAACGGAGCATTTGTCCGCGGAGAGCATTACATCTGAACAGTTGGCAAGCGGTTCCCTGGAGTCCAAGCATTTCGGCGTTGAAGTGGTAACGGGAGGCGTGGTAGCTTCGGAATCCATCGAAAGCAGGCATATTCGCCAGGGCGCGGTAGGACCGGCGCAACTCGGGAACGGATCCGTAGGCACCTTAGCATTGCAGATCGAGGCGGTAACCGAGAAGAACATCTCGCCAGGCGCTGTCGGAGAGCGCCAGCTTGGCATACGGGCGGTTTACTCCCATCATTTGACCGATCATCTGATTACTTCCTTGAAGTTATCTCCCGAATGCGTATCGACGGATAAAATTGCGGATTTCGCGGTCACCACGACCAAACTGGCAGACGATAGCGTCAATTCCGACAAACTCGACGACCATTCCGTATACGAGAAGGCCCTGCAGGACAGTGCCGTATCGGAGCGCGTATTGGCTAATGATGCCGTTTCTTCGAAGCATTTGCAACGGGGTGCCGTTCAACGCAACCACTTAAGCAAAGAGTCGGTCTCGTCGGAGAAATTAGCGGATGGCTCCGTTACGTCGAGCAAGCTCGCCGATGGGTCGGTAACAGGGCAACACCTGCTCTCGCAAACCGTGGAAAGCCGGCATTTAGTTGAACAATCCGTGCTCGGTAATCATCTAGCAGAGCAAAGCATCCGAGAATACCATCTGAGAGATGGTATCGTGACCGCGGGCAAATTAGCTGCGAATAGCATTGACAGCAGCAGGCTGCAAGCAGGGTCCGTGAAAGAGCAGCATCTGGCTGAGCAGTCGGTTTCGTCGGTTCATCTGAAAGCAGATTCCATCGATTCCTTCCATCTTCGCGAAGGAGCCGTAGGCGCGGCGCATATGGCAACGGGTAGCGTTCATGAAGCCTCCATCGTCGAGCGGGCAATTACCGAGGGAAAATTGGCGGAGGAAAGCGTAACGTCCAAGAAGCTTGCGTCCGGCAGCGTGGGAACCGAGCACGTTCAACCTGAGAGCATTAGCGGAAAACATCTGAAATCTGAGGCTGTTCATGGCTTCCACCTTCGCAAAGGTACCGTGTCAATCTCCCATCTCGCACCCGATCTGCTCGAATTGGCCAAGAATGGAGAACGGCGAATCGATTCCGAACGGTTAGAGCCGAACGCGGTAAACACGGTTCACGTTAGGGAAAAAACGATCACCGAGGAGAAGCTTGTTGACGGTCTGATCTCGAGCGTTAAGCTGGCGAACGAAAGCGTGACGACGGATAAGCTGGCTCTCGGCAGCGTGGGAACAAGACAACTGGCTGAAGGCGCGGTGACCGCGGAAATTCTGGCGGATGGCAGCGTGAAGTCGGCTAAGTTCGGCGTTTGCTCCGTAACGACGGATAAGTTAGCAATTGGCAGCGTAGGAACAAGCCAACTTGCGCTTAGATCAGTAACAGCGGATATTCTGGCTGAAGAAAGCATCACCACGGAGAAGTTGCAGGGAGACGCCATCACAACAGATAAGCTGGCGAACGCAAGCGTAACGTCCAATAAGCTGGCTCTCGGCAGCGTGGGAACAAGACAACTGGCTGAAGGCGCGGTAACTGCTGAAATTTTGGCTGACGGCAGCGTGACGCCGGCTAAATTCATAGACGGTACCGTTACGACGGAGAAGCTGGCTTTCGGCAGCGTAGGAACAAGCCAGCTTGCGCTTCGTTCCGTGACGGCGGATATACTGGCCGACGAAAGCATCACGACGAAGAAATTGCAAGACGGCGTCGTAACTACAAATAAGCTTGCGAACGAAAGCGTGACGACGGAAAAGCTGGCATTCGGAAGCGTGGGAACAAGACAACTGGCTGAAGACGCGGTGACTGCTGAAATTCTGGCGGACGGGAGCGTGACAACCGCTAAGTACGGAGACGGTTCCGTGACGACGGAGAAGATAGCTCTTGGCAGCGTAGGAACAAGCCAGCTTGCGCTTCGTTCCGTGACGGGAGATATTCTGGCTGACGAAAGCGTCACGACGGAGAAGCTGCAGGAAGGCGCCATCACGACGGATAAGCTTGCGAACGAAAGCGTGACGACGGAAAAGCTGGCATTCGGAAGCGTGGGAACAAGGCAACTGGCGGAAGGGGCAGTGACAGCTGAAATTCTGGCGGAAGGCAGCGTGACTGCGGATATTCTGGCCGACGAAAGCGTCACGACGGAGAAGATAGCTCTTGGCAGCGTAGGAACAAGCCAGCTCGCGATTAGATCCGTGACGGCGGATATTCTGGCCGACGAAAGCGTCTCGACGAAGAAGCTGCAGGAAGGGGCTATCACGACAGATAAGCTTGGGAACGAAAGCGTGACACCGGAAAAACTGGCGTTCGGAAGCGTGGGAACAAGGCAACTGGCGGAAGGGGCGGTGACCGCTGAAATTCTGGCGGACGGCAGCGTGACGTCGGCTAAGTTCGGAGACGGTTCCGTTACGACGGAGAAGATAGCTCTTGGCAGCGTAGGAACAAGCCAGCTCGCGCTTAGATCCGTGACGGCGGATATTCTGGCCGACGAAAGCGTCACGACGGAGAAATTGCAAGATGGCGTCATAACTACGGATAAGCTTGCGGGAAACAGCGTAGGGACCAGTCATTTGGTAGTCCGTTCGGTTACATCGGAAATCCTTGCAAATGGTAACGTCACCTCCGAGAAGCTAGCCTATGCTTCGGTAACGTCGGAGAAACTCGCGTTAGGCAGCGTGGGAACTCCCCAGCTTTCCGAGGGCGCCGTGACTTCCGATATCCTGGCCGATTTAAGCGTAACAGCGGAGAAGCTTCAAGACGGTTCGGTTGGAGCCGCAAAGCTCGCCCTTGGCAGCGTAGGAACGAGCCAATTGGCAGCCCAATCGGTGACCTTCGATATCCTGGCGGATGGCAACGTGACGACGGAGAAGTTGGCCGATGGATCCGTAACAGCGGAAAAGCTGGCTGACGAAAATATCGGAACGAATCACTTGGCCGCAGGCTCGGTGACGGAGTCCATTCTGGCGGACGGCAGCGTAACGACGGATAAGTTGATCGATGGCGGAGTTACGACGGATAAGCTAGCGGGCGGCAGCGTGGGAACGAGCCAACTGGCGGAAGGGTCCGTTACCGCCGATATTCTCTCGAATAGCAGCGTTACGACCGAAAAGCTGGCAGACGGGTCTGTATTGGCCGCCAAGCTAGCGATTGGCAGCGTTGGAACGGAACAACTTGTTAAGGGCTCAGTAACCGCGGAAATTCTGGCGAACGGAAATGTGACGGAGCCTAAGCTGGCGGACGGAAGCGTAACTGCGGAGAAGCTGGCGCAACGCAGCGTCGGAACGGCTCAATTGGCGGAAGGGTCCGTGACCTCCTCGAAGCTGGCAATGGGTGCGGTAACGGTGGAAAGCCTTTCCCCTTCGTTATTCGAGTATTTAACCTTGGTCGGAAATCCAATCGAAGAGGAGCGCTTGATTGATGGCTCCATCGGTTCGGAGAAGCTGGCATTGGGGGCCGTGGGAACCGAGCAGTTGGCGGATGGATCTATCACTAGCGAGAAGTTGAGCATAGGAAGCATTGGCACAGAACAATTAGGCGCTGGTGCGGTTAATGCAGAGAAGATATCCGTACGAAGCGTAAGCTCATCCCATATTATCCCGCGTTCCATTCTCGGCTACCATCTCGGGGAACAAACGATTACCTCAAGCCATATCAAGCCCCAATCCGTCACGGAAGCGCAACTGGCGGATGGCAGCGTCGGCGCCTCCAAGTTGTCCTTGGAAGTTCGACAGTTGCTTGAACAAGCGCAACAATCACAACTGGAGCAGCCTGTTCCTTCTCAGCCCGATAAATATGAACATGTACTGGCTGCAGGCAGCGTTACGGGCGAACATCTTGCCGCGGGAAGCATAACGGGCGAACATCTAGCTGCGGGAAGCGTAACGGGCGAATATCTGGCTGCGGGCAGCGTGACAGGCGAACATCTGGCTGCGGGCAGCGTTACGGGCGAATATCTGGCCGCGGGCAGCGTGACAGGCGAACATCTGGCAGACGGAAGCATAGGTGCCGAGAAGCTCTCAATAACGCCTGTTATTGCCCCATTCCCCGGCGTCGGGTTACTTTTCGGAAACTTACCTTATTCGTTTCAAGGCGGTGCCGAATCGTTGAGGGTAACGATTTCGTTCGCTTCTCCATTCACGGACGAATCGTATACTTTGGTCGCGATGTCAGATCATCCTTCCTGTCATTGCGTGTTGGGAAGCAAACGGGCGAACGAAGCGGAGGTCATTATCCTCCGAACGCGATTAGGTCCAGAACCGGAGGGCTGCATTCAATGGATGGCCTTGGGCTGTCCGGAATCGAAGTGACCCATAGCTACACCAAAGCGGTGCCGGTTCTTTCCCGGGCACCGCTTTCGTCTAGTTCGAACCGTACATAAGCCGTTGCGCATGGACACGTCACACATACAATGTCTTGTATACCGTTGCCCGAGCTAGAGGGGGGTAAGTGGATTGGCGAACAAAATCGGGAGAGTCGGTTCTCGTTCCTTAAAGTCGCGAACGACCAAAGGTAAACGGAGACTACCGATGAGAAACATAGTTGCTAAAAAAGTAACTGAATTGCCCCGTCCTAACGGCGATCCATGGTCAGTTCCTTACGTATCGGTCATCGTGCCCGTTATGAATGAACGAAGAACGCTTAGAAAGGTAATTCGGGAAGCATTCCGCGTTCATCCGCATACCGAAGTCATCGTAGTCGTGAACGGTTCTACCGACGGTTCGTTGGATATCGCTAAGAAAAGCGGAGCCAAGGTACTTTTTTATGATCGCCCTCTCGGTCACGATGTCGGAAGGTCAATCGGTGCCAGGGAAGCAAGGGGCAACATTCTGCTGTTTATCGATGCCGACATGGTCATTCCCGCGGCTAAGCTCAAGGCGTTCGTTCATGCGGTAGCACAGGGAACGGACGTGGCTCTAAACGACTACTCCGGTCCGGTCAATAAAACGGTTGTCCATGGGGTCGTTCTCGCCAAGCACGCCTTGAACGAGCTGCTTGGGCGCCCCGACCTGGGGGGGACTTCGATGACGGCCATTCCCCATGCGATCAGCCGAAAAGCGTTATCCGTCTTGGGAACTTCGGCATTGTCCGTCCCGCCGATGGCCCATACGATGGCCATTCGGGAAGGACTGAAGGTAGAGCGGGTCATTTCCATAAACGTAGGACAACTGAATCCGATACGGGCCAAGCGCGAACGCAATAATTCGCTGGAGCCGCTCATCGTGGGAGATCACCTGGAAGCAATCCAATGGTGGCTAAGAAAAACGGACTCCAGGGGCGGATATGAAGATGGAGCCCGTCAGAGATGGATGGTGAGATAACCGAATGAAGAAAAAACGCCTTTCGGCGAATCGCTCGCTCCGCTCCGGCAGACTCTTGAAATCACGTGCTTTCCATAGCATTAAGAGGAGAGGTAAATTACAAAGGCCTGTTGCCAAACGTCTGAGCCGAAACCGAAGCCGCAGCTCTCGCTACGATCACTCTGCCGGAGTTAGCGACGGCCGTGCCTGGCGAAGCGGCGCAACCTACGATACTCGCGTCGAGAAGCTTAGAGAGGCTATTCATGACAAGTGGAGGAGAAGATTCCTCGAGACCCCGATCAAACAGAACGAGGACTGGAAATTCTTGCAGCTTAGAGGGAAAAGTTATGCTGCCGGCTTCATGCAGGGATCGGGAATGCATACTCCTCTTTCAGCAGTCCCTCTACGCCATAAAGCTGCTGCCGTTGTCTGCGCCGGATCGAACGAAGCCGCTTTGCAAGCGGTGCTTAATGAGCTTGAGGCTTTGCCCCTTCATGAAATCGTCATCGTTCTCGCTACGCCTACGGACTGGATGTATTCGCAAGCTCGAAGCCGTCATAACACGGTAATTGCTCATCTGCCGGCAGCGGTCGACGCTGACGTCGGACGGGCTCTGGGCTCCAAACTTACGGGTGCGGATATCGTGCTTTTCGTTGATGGCGAGCATGCGGTAAACGCGGATATACTTGCGCGTTTTCTATGGGTATGCGATGGAAGACTCGATGTTGCTCTGAACGATCTCTCCGGACAAATGGGCGTATTCCAAAAACGTGCCGGAGTCGAGCGGTTTCATGAGTTTCTGAATGCGAGCTTGGATAGAGGAGATTTAAAAATCAATTCATTGTCCTCGTTGCCTTTTGCCGTATCCCGACATGCGCTCGACACGCTTGGGGCTACGGCGTTAACAGTTCCGGCAAAAGCGCACGCCCTTGCGATCCTTAAGGGTTTACGCATAGGTTTGGGAGGCATGGCCGACAGTAGAAGGCTCAATGGTTCTAGAGGAGATTGGAGAGTAGCGGCAGGTGATCACGTGGAAGCCTGGAGGGAAGCCATGACAGCGAGGGGCAGTCGCTTGCAATTCACGGATTCTACTCGTAATCGGACGGCACTGGGGGATTGGGAACGATGACTACCGCATCCATTATTATTCCTTCATACAATCGACTTGATCTGTTGCAAAGATGCGTTTCGTCCATCCGCCAACATACGAAGTCCCCTTACGAGCTTATTATCGTAGATAATGCCTCGACAGATGGGACTTCGGAATGGTGTAGGCGGGAAAATCTAATCTTCATCTCTCTTCCCCGGAATGAAGGCTTTCCCGTCGCTTGCAACAAGGGGTTGCTCCTTTCATCCGGGGATATTCTGGTCCTTCTCAACAACGATACGGTCGTTACGCCGAATTGGTTAACGAATATGATTACAGCTTTAAATTGCCATTCCGACGTTGGAATCGTCGGTCCAGTGACGAATTACGCGAGCGGCTCGCAACAAGTCCATTACCCGTTCGAGGATCTGGAAGAGTTTCAGCGGATCGCGGCTGAAGTGAACGTGTCGGATTCGTCGAAATGGAAAAGGGTAGAGCGAATCGTGGGTATTTGTTTCGTATTCCAACGCAGCTTGATGGAGAAAATCGGCCTTCTCGACGAACGCTTCTCTCCAGGGCATTACGAGGATGATGACTTCTGCTTGCGGACTAGGCTTCACGGTTACAGTCTTCTCGTTTGCCACGATACGCTCATCTATCACGAGGGCAGCGCAAGCTTTAAACGAGAAGGCGCAGAACAGCAGCAACAGCTGGTAGAGAGAAATTATAGGAAGTTCATGGAGAAATGGCAGTTGGATCCACGAGCGTTCATCTGAGGAATGACATAGCCTCGCACAATATGTTGCATGGGGGAGGATTTGCTTTGAAAGCTGTCATACTGGCGGGTGGAACGGGAACGCGCCTTAAACCTCTCACCTACTGGACGAATAAACATTTGCTGCCCGTCGGATCGTATCCTATGATCTGCTACGGAGTAACGAAGCTGCGCGATTCCGGCATTCGGGACATCGTCATCGTGACAAGTCGCGCGGCGTTGGGCAATTTCGCCGACGTTCTCGGCAGCGGTCGAGACTGGGGCGTTTCCATCGTCTATCGGGTACAGGAGGAAGCGGGCGGAATCGCCCAGGCTCTAGAACTCGCGCGTCCTCTAATGTTGCCTGGGGATAAATTCATCGTGTTGCTAGGCGATAACCTGTTCGAGGAAAGCTTGCAGCCTTATTGCGATCTATTTGCCAAACAGCCGGCAAGTGGAGCAATGGTACTCTTAAAGAAGGTCAAAGACCCTCGTCGCTACGGCGTTCCGAAGCTGGACGAAGCTAATGGCCGAATATTGCACATCGAGGAAAAACCGGATTTACCGCCTTCCGACTTTTGCGTGACCGGGCTTTATTTTTACGATACCGAAGTGTTCCAGATGATCGATGGGGTGAAGCCGTCCAGGAGAGGGGAACTGGAGATTACGGACGTGAATAACGCATATGCGCAGACAGGACGCCTGAGCTATCAGGAAATGAGGGGCTGGTGGACGGATGCGGGAACTTTCGAGTCCTTGGAGGAAGCGGGAAGGAGATTGAAGGGAGCGATCTCATGAGCATTCAAAGTTTGCGCAAATTGGCCAGTTCAATAGGGTTGCCGCCTAAAATCGAAAAGAACCGTAATGCCGACGGCATTCCCAAGAAGCCGGAGAATCTCCGAGTTTCTAAAGGCGTTCCTCGCAAGACGGTTAAAGTTCGGGCTTCAAGCGGCATGGCTCACAAAACGGAGAAAAGGCGGGTAACGGTCCGTCGGCGGGTAAAATCGCGAAAAAGGCTCATGGGAAAAAAACGCAGACGGATTCCATTAACTCGATCCAAAATCGAACACCAAGTAGAGAATTCCGATAAAAATAGAAGTTACGATCAAGGATATCAGGAAGGTTTAACCGCAGGCGGAGAGCAAATATTGGCGGAACATATTCCGGCCGACATTATCATTCCGGACATAACGGCGGGCGAGGCCATGGCGGCCGGCGTGCAGGTTTTGCGTAAAAGAGGGGTACCGCTTCTCGATCCGCAGGGGGTATATCAGGAATTAGAGGATGCGCTTGCGGCAAATCGACCTTATGCTTTCATTCGTCTGGGAGACGGAGAACTGTTGACTTTGGCGCAGGAAAAGGTACTTACGTTCGAGGAAATCCGCCGTGCGGGACCTTTTCTCCCTTATGCGGGAATCACGGTGCCTAACCTCTTAGCGCGTGACGAGATGATTTCTTGCATTCAGGTTGCATCATTGATCGGCGTGCCGATGTCAAGACATCCCCATTTTCAACCGCTGCTGTTTGCCGTCCTTCGTGCCTATGGCATCGATTATCGGAAACTCCGGTTTACGACTTCGACGATGAATTACTCGCTGCATGAACTGGGGTTGCTGATGAAACTGCTGCAGGGCCGCAAAATACTCGTTATCGGAGACGTTGCCGCGAAACTTAGGGACGTACTAATGGAGCAAGGCATGGTGGTTACGGGCATCGTAACACCTGTTAACGGGTATGATGACGTTCCTCGCGTAGTGGCGGAAGCATCCGGACGCGATTTCGATATTGCGCTTATCGCCGCAGGAATTCCATCCATTCCGATCGCCGTCCATCTGGCGGGCATCAAGGGGAAGGTAACCTTTGACTTCGGTCATCTGGCAAATCGCATGGCGGGGGTGGAACATCCTGCAAGAGTATGACTAGAATGAATAAGAGGTGAAGATAATGGCTGCGACGAATTCGTTAAAAAAGCGTAAAAGGCATCGTAAGCCTGCCCGGTCCGATCCGGATTCCATCCCCGCAACGAAGCGACGGCGCAAGCGTGCCGCTTCTTCTCTTCAGAAAGCAAATGCCCGTCAGGTTCGTTATGATGAAGGGTTTGGGGAAGGGTACCGTGAAGGCGTGCAATCCGGTATTCAAAGCTATCCGACTTTATTCGAGGGAACAAGCATAGTCATTCCTACGTATAATCAGCAAGCTTTTCTTGCTCAATGCATCGACAGCATTATAGCGAACACGGATTCACCTTATGAAATTATCGTTGTGGATAACGCATCAACAGATGGAACCGCGGCCTATTTGCAAGAGTTGGGCGGGCAAATCAGGTACCGCGTGCTTGAGAATAACCGCGGTTTTGCCGGAGCGGTTAACGTTGGGATGATGATGGCCAAAGGACGTACGATACTGCTGCTTAACAACGATACGTTGGTCACCGAAAATTGGCTTGCCAATTTACTCATCTGCTTGAACAGCGATGAAGGAATCGGCATGGTCGGGCCTGTAACCAACTACATTAGCGGGGAACAGAAGATCAACGTTCCCTACGTGGACGTAGCGGATATGCCACGGTTTGCCCGCGAGAACAATCGCTCGGATGCTTCACGGTGGCAGCGGATTGATCGATTAACAGGTTTCTGCTTGTTATTCCGAAGGGAACTGTTCGAGGGAGTCGGCTTCTTCGACGAAGGCTTCGAGATCGGTAATTTCGAGGATGATGATTATAATATCCGGGTTCGAATGCTGGGCAAAAGCTTAGTTATCGCCAAAGATACGTTCATCCATCATTTTGGAAGTGTTAGCATGAAGGCGCTCGGAGATCGGTTCCAGGAAGTGAACGACAGGAACCATTTTTATTTTATGGACAAATGGCAAAATCCGTATATCTGGGTTCATAATGTGCGTCAGCATCCCGACCTTCAGCAAGGTCCTTTGTCACATTCGGCACATTACTTTCCCGAGCATATCGTCGTGCAAGCCATAGGCGCGAATTATTATTGGATTGAGAACGGCGTACGCAGGTTAGTGGAAGGAGTGTTAACGTTTCCCGTTACTCGGATTTCGCAAGTTGATTTGCGTCGATGGCCGCTAGGAGAACCAATCTCCGCGGATGAAGTGGAGCAACGTTGGAGAGGCCTTGCGGAAAATGCGGAGAGTCCGGTAAATGGTGTCGTTGTGCTGCCGGAGGGAGAGTCCTTTCATGTGGAAGGGGATAAAATTCGGCGAATAATCAGCTCGGCGGCCATGCAAGCATGGAATTTGCATCTGAAGACGCACAGGGCGATATCCCAGGAGATGCTTGAGGGCAAGGTCCATGGATTGCCGATTATTTCGCTCCCGCTGCTTCGTCAATTATTGTAAATTAGAACTGCCTCATCGTTAACCTTTCTTTACGGTTGGTGATTGGGGCAGTTTTATTATTGGACCTAAACGAATGTGGGTGTTTGTTCCTGTGGCAAGCGCTGAGTGGCGGCATATGCTGTAAGAGGCTAGTAGTTTGCAATGATCGCGTGGAGCGAGTGGTAATCCGCTGAGGGATGGGGGATACGATAAGTATGCAAGAGTTGTTGACCGAAATCGTCGTGCATTTATCAAGATCTCATCAGCAAATGGCCAGAATATTGGATGCCAAACGTCAAGTGACCGTGCGGATGGCTCAGATGGTTCAAGCGCTGCCCGATGAACACCCCCAGCTAAGCGGTCTTAACGGTTTGTTGGATAGTTCCTCCAACGTTACCAAAAGCGTCGTTTCTTATTTGAACAGTCTCGCGGATTTGCAGGAAGCGGTCGCGGATAGCATGACTCACGTGGTGAAAGTGATGGGCGATTCGGCTGACGAGGAGTAGGCAGAAAAGCTTTTTCAGGAAAGGGGGGCAGGAGGGATGAGTCGGGAGGAAGCTTATCATCTTACGCTTGATGCCATTGCGAAGATGCAGTGGAACGTAACTATGATTCTAGAAGCCAAAGCCACTGAGGCCGAGAAGGTTCGCAATTGGTTGTGCACCCATATTACGAAAGACACCTATGTTGCTCATCAAGATCAATTGTCGACCAGTTTACAGCTGCATGAGCAGAATATCGAGGTTATTGATGGATTAACGAAGCTGTGCAATGGCTTAAGCCGCAATTTGAAAATCATTCTAAGCCCGGACGGCGACGTATCGGATAATATGGCTTCCATGTTCGGCGGCATGGATTCGGGAGATCGGGACAAATGAACCGGCTGGATCGAGAATGGGAAATCAAGCTTCGCTTAATTGGTGCGATATCCAGAAGCCAAGAAGCCTTAGCTAAAATATTAGAAAGCGTAGCGGACGTGACGGGCACCGCCGGGGTTGCCCCCGAGACTTTGCATGAGCATGTTCGTGTGTTGACAGGCATGCAGGGAGCGTTGCTAAGAACGGTATCCGGAACAAGTTGGCGTCCGCCGGTTAGGGGGAAGCCTGCTTCTCCGTGGTTATCCGACAGGGTAAGATCATGCGATCGAAATGCTGGAGGTGTCTCGAATTGAAGCGCAAACAGCGTTCTAAACGCGCCGGCGGCAAAAGCCGGAATAGTAAGCCGGGCAAGGCCAGCCGAAGCGCAAAGAAAAAAGTCGGAAAAAGCATGCGGCGCGCGAAATCCCGTTCAGGAAAGGGCAAGCTTCGCGTTCATAAAGGCCATATCCGTCGCCGAGGCAAAGCAAGAAAGCGGCGTACTACAACCAACGACGCCTACAACGTCGGCTTTAATCAATCCTACAACGAAGGATATCATGCAGGCTTTACCAAAGGATTCGAGGACGGCCATCAGATTGCGTATGAACAACAAGTGTAAGAGATAGATTTGGTACTTTATTAGGTGCGGAGGGTAACCCCGACTAACCAAATACCCGCGCCAGAAACGCTTATTTTGCCGAAAGTGGCCTCGACCAACCAAATACCCGCGCCAGGAACGCTTATTTCGCCGAAAGTGGCCTCGACCAACCAAATACCCGCGCCAGGAACGCTTATTTCGCCGAAAGTGGCCTCGACCAACCAAATACCCGCGCCAGGAACGCTTATTTCGCCGAAAGTGGCCCCGGCCAACCAAATAACCGCGCCAGAAACGCTTATTTCGCCGAAAGTGGCCCCGGCCAATCAAATAACCGCGCCAGAAACGCTTATTTCGCCGAAAGTGGCCCCGACCAACCAAATAACCGCGCGAGAAACGCTTATTTCGCCGAAAGTTGCCTCGACTTTCGGGCATTGTTCAAACGAATGATTTGCCGAAAAAGAATAGTAGTTGACGAATTTGATGTGTTATTCATATAATAAATTATCCAAAAACAGGATATCAAACGCGAGGAAGCACCCGCAGACGTTAACAGATGTCGGCCGTGCTTTCTCTTTTTTATGTCTTTTTTACTAGAGTGCGAGCGAGACGAGCCAATAATGAGGAGTGTTATTAATGAAAAAATGGATTTTATCTGTAATGGCGACGATGCTGATGGTCATTTCTTTGCCTGTATACGCTGTAGAGTCGGATACTGCAACAACGCCTAAATTCAAGGATGTTCCAACAACCCACTGGGCTTATACGTCAATTATGCAAGGCGCAGGAAAGGGTTATGTCAAAGGTTTCCCGAATGGCACGTTTAAGCCGAATGATCCCGTAACGTCATCACAGTTTATATCTATGCTGATTTTGTCTCTAACGAGTAAAGACGAAAGCGGCGTAATTAACTGGTCTAAAAATACGCTAGATCTCATTCCAGAATTTGCGAAATCTACTATGATTTACGGAGTGCAATACGATTTTGGCCAAGGTTCTCCGTGGTACATCAACTATGTAAACATAGCGAAAGATTTCGGTGTTATAAATAATGAGTTTGAAGGTCGGTACAATGAACCGTTAACCCGAGAACGCACAGCAGCCATTGTAAAAGGAATGGATGAATATCTGAATGATGTCGTTACGGATGCTTATGCTAAAATCGCTGCGGGCCAAATCAAAGATAGCAACAAAATAGATGAATTTTTACGGGTATCTGCCGGTGCGACACTCATTCGGGGGATTATGACAGGTTTTCCGGACGGAACGTGGAAACCTAAGAAAGTAATCACTCGTGCCGAAGCTATTGCAATTATTGAAAGGGTTAATAACAAATCGATTCGTCGTCCGATGCAACCAAATATGACAGGTGTTTTTTATTCTGATGTTCCAAGTTACGGCTATTCAGAACTAAAGAGAATCGTCTTTACAAATAATGAAATGAAAAAAGTTTATGATTCACTTTCTGGAACATTGGATTCATTTCAAGGCTCCTATTTAAGCGATACAGGAATTTTAAGGTACTACAAAGACGAGGTAGAAAAAGAAAAAGATATTCGCAAAAATTTTTTCTTCGAGGACTTTACTGATCCTGTACAGTATTACGATCTAGCAATTAACCCGACTGGCAATGTATATAACTTGTTCATTAACTTTAAGTCCGGGAGTTTAGAGCGTTCATCTAAACCACTAGATCAATTTTTATCGATGATCTTCAGCACTAATGATGCAGCGACTGTTCGAAAATTAATAACTGATAGAATAGCAGACCAAACATCAGACATCAAGAAAACGGTTGGTAAGCGTGAGGTTGTTATTTCATCAGACGGTGACATTCTATTCATCGCGATTTCTGCGTACCAGGATAGATAAGGAGAGATCAAATGCGTAGAAGAATGAGAAGGAAAGCGATCACTTTTTCGATTTTAATTACGTTCCTCGTTTCACTATTACCTATGTATCCAATAGAAGTTTCAGCTGCCTTATCGGCAAAGGACGTATGTGAGAAAACATACGCATGGGTTACTCCGCCGCCTGGTTTTCCTAAATGCAGCGACTTAAAGAATGGAAATTCATGGCCGTTTAATCAGTATCTTTTTGATAAACTAGGGGTAATCGCCTATGTCAAAATGGATGAAAACAAAAACCCCGTTTTAGAAAGTATCTCTGAGAATAGAGCTGGAAATGGATTTAAGAGAGGATGGCGAGATCCGGCCAATGGTAACGTATACTCGGATGGTGAAACCACAGGATATGGAGGAAAACATCCGGCTTTTCCTGTAGGCAGCCCTTATGGAGAGTATCGTTATTTAGGTTATGATCGGGCAGGAACGCTATACTCCAATACCTTCTTTATTAATGATTCTAAAACGGGTACCGATCCGAATACGCGTTACTGGGTGTATAAACCTTGGACAAGTACCTTATTAAATGGGCGTACCGATAAACCGATTAAAATGAGCCCATTGTTGTCAAAAGGGTTTGACGCTGATGATACAGATGTAATATATGCAAGAGGTACCGTTGTAGTTAATTCAGTAAAAAAGATCATCAAATCCGATGATGTCACTATTCAAAAAGCTGCGCTCTTGAACGGATCTAGTACACCGCCTGATACTAAACACAACCTATTCGATTATATGTACGTAGAACAAGACCCTACCGTTTGGGCGCCTGGCATGGGGCGGATGTGGCATAAAAAGCCGGATGGCGCGATTTGGTATCAGACCTTTCCCATTGCGAAGACAGAGGGTAAGGACAAGCCAGGTCTAGATTCGAAAATCGTAATTACAGGTCCAAATAAATCAGACGGGAAAATTCAAACGGACGCCAATGTGTTGGGCAATAGTTTCACCTATTCCATGGACTTGACTGGCGATCTAAAAGATAATGCTTATTACAACGATCAGTACTTAAAAGCGAAATGGTATACGCGTTATGATCTTAAGGAATGGAACTTGAAGCTCGAAGCAGCATATCCGGGCAAATCTCTATATACTGTAGGCACTTATTCTTCATTAAGTAACGGCCAAGTAACGCTTAGCAATGAAGGAGAAATCGCCACAATTAAAGACGTCAAATTCAAGGTGAACAATAAATTAAATAAAGGCGACGAAATTGAGCTAATATTAACTGCAACGGCCCAATACCAATCTACTAATAATGAATTTGATCAGAATGTTTATAGAACAAAAATTGTTATCGGTGAAAAACCAATCCCTATTCCACCGCCACAAGGACCACCTCCAGAGCCGGTAGATGAAACGCCGCCGCTCGTGTGCAAACCAAACATACCGACGCAAGCTTTTGACATCGTGGAATTTCCTGCATCCGATGGAACCGATCTATCAAGGATTGATACCAGAATCGTAACGGTTAATGGGGTATCGGTTGATCCGGATTTATTTTTCTCCGGCGGTTACGTATTCGGTGACGATGCCGATGGGTTTGCAACCGTGACGATGAAGTGGACACCTAAGCCTGGGGAAGACAAGAATGGTGCGGACATGTGCGATACCTATCGAATCGTCAATGTCCACGATACGAAACCGAGGGCCCAATTCAAATTGTTCGGGGGGAGCTTTAAGGAAAACCGAAAGATGTCGATCGACAACACTTCACGAGATCCTAATGCAAACGATCCCTATGTTCAAGCGACATATCCTATTGTTAGCAGCTCATGGAGCTGGGAGCCTCTGAATGGATCAAGTGACGCCGATCGACGGATGAGGGTTGACACACCCGACCATAAAGAGTTCCTGTATAAAAAACCAGGGGAGTATCAAGTCTCTCTTACGGTCACCAATGCCCTCGGTCGAACTTCCGAGCCTTACGTACTGAACTTTACTGTTCTGAATGATTATGCACCTGCCGTTATTATGACGCCATACTCCAGTCAAATTGCCCGTGGTGAAGGTGTGACGCTATTCTATGATGCGGTTAGTACCGATGGAGATATCATTACTAATCAGAACTTTAAGATTTATTATGATAAGGACTTTAACGAAACGTATACCGAGCTTGTTGATTCGTTCTCTGGTCCACGTTCGGAGTATACGCCGCTTAATGCAAAACTCGGAAAATACCGGATTGTAGCAACCGTAGATGAAGATTTTGGACAAGAAACGTTCCCTGAATTCATTACAGCTTCGGATAAGCGGCAGACGATAACTCAAATGGAGTTTGAAATCGACAACTATCTCCCTTATTCCGATTTATATACGGATATACCCTCGATTCGACCTGATGTTGATACCTTCTTCTTGCTAGATAAAAATCTTGCTCAGAGCAAAATCGACTATGTAAAAGGTAATGGAGTAACGATTAGTAATCAACTTCGATTGGAAGGGATTAATCCGCAAGTAAATGTATGGGACATGCACACGTACACCTGGTCCAATCCAGCATCTACGACAGTCAATACAGGATCTTATCCGCCAAACACTTACTACTATTGCTCTAGTGGTTATTGTGGAACATTAAACCGTACGTCCGCCTCCGATAATGGATATTATTACGATTATGGTCAATACGTTAGCGTAGTCGATGTTCCGGGACATGAAGAGACAAGATATAGGGATGAGTTATGGTGTACTGGAACAGCCGATAGTGGTATCGTATACGATCATCCAGGTGGTTGTAATGGGGGAAATAATGGCGGCGCATCATCACATTCCTATTACAAACCAGTGCCGTATCAAGTTTGGGTGCCTACCACCTACAGAAATGAATGGGACCCGGATGTAAGATGGGTAAGCAATTGGTACGGCAGCTATTCGGGAACGATCTATAAAGACGTAAGACAGCCATATACAAACCCTTACGTTCGAACGACATCAGCTAAATATCTTATCTATATCTCGGATGGGATCATAAATGAACTTGCTGATTTTAATAATGCAAGGAGCCAATCAGATGCTAAAGTAATCGTAATCGGTAACGCGTCGATTAAAACTCAGGTACCGAACGAGTTCTTTATCTTGAACAGTGGCCAACCAATTGTAACACTCATCCAAAGCGCGATTGATTATATCGCCTCATTTAATTCGGCCACGGCATCGCAGCTCGTCTTAACAAATGAGAACTTTCAATTACTAACAACGGACGATGATGTTGAACATGATCCAATTTCTCAGAAGCAGACCATGTATGTTCATAACGAGAACTATTTCGACAACCCAACGGGTCATGCAGCATTTGCTTTGAGAAATACAGATCCGCCGTCTTGGACTACAGAATCTTTGAGGACTAGTTTTGCATTAACGGGAGAATACAAAATATCTCGCCGTATCAAGGACCAACCAAGCGTCGACCCCCTATTCGCAAAGTATAGTTATTATTCAAACGAGTCAACGACGATCGTCCGAGTGCATCGCAAGCCAATCGCGCTAGCTGCCTTGGATTGGACTTATGACACCAACTGTATCTGTTATCAGACATCATGGGTGGATCAATCGTACGATTTGGATCATAACGTTAGCGACCCGATCAAACGCGGAATAGCGGATAGGAAAATCAAATATCGATTGAACGGAGAATGGTTCTACAAAACGCCGGATAAATTGGAACCAGGCACCTACCATCTCGAGTATTTGGTAAAAGATGTCGAAGGGGTTTGGTCGGATCCGTTTATCTTAGACTTTACGCTTGCGGCAACGCCGCCACCGCAGCTTAAGGCGAAATTGACATCGGCTGATCCTTATTTCACTTTAGCAGGCGGCGTTCCGGCTAGCGAAAACCTGATTGCTTATGAGTTGTGGACGCGTTTCCCGTTATCCGTCGGGCTTCAATTTTCGATGGGCAGCTACATTAATAAAACCGTTCCTTACTTCACGGGAACGAAATCCGGCAGCAATATCGATTGGACCGACGTACTGACCCCGATTCCAGCCACAACGCCGGATGGCTCATATACCTATCGCATTCAAGCAAATGGATCCAATGCTACGTCTGCCTATAAGGATTTTGCGGTTAAAGTACTGACTCCGATCAATCTTGTGCCGGATATCCGCAAAGCGGACGGTCATACGACAGACACGATCGTCGTCGGATACCCGTTTACGATAGCGGCTGATACGACGGAATATCCCAACCAAGTGACGTTAGTCGCGTTTAAAGGAAAATCCTTTCAACGGTCGCTGACGCTTAATGGAACAGTGTCCTCCACAACCGGAAAAGGGAGCAAGCAATGGAGCGCATCGTTTACGCCGTTAGGAGTCATTCCGGATGGCACGTACACCTTCGAATGGACGGCCCGTACGCTAAACGGAAACACTGAAATACGAACGCTTCAAGTCCAGCTCATTAATAACACCCCGCCTTTTGGCGATTTCAAGCGATACACCTATGACCCTGCCGATACTGCAATGCCGATCTACGAGGGGGACCTGCTCCATATTCGTTCAATCGGAGTCGGGGACAACGAACATGATCCTTTAACCCTGAGATACGAGTTAATGGACCCTTCCGGTACGAAGCGATTCGACTCGACCTTGAACAGTCTTTATCCGTATGCTTCCGCCGGGCCGGACTACCAGCTTCCCAGCGGCCCGACAGCCGTTGGAACTTGGACAATCAGGCAAACGATAAGCGATGGGAAAGCGGCACCGGTTGTGCGAACCCAATCGATGTCCGTTCGTCCGCTTGGCATCCAAGGTTATGTCAAACACACAGATGCATGGGAGAGGAATCGTCTTCTATACAATGAGAAGCATTCGAGCGCTCAGCGCCCCGCCCATTGGTTCTGGGCAGGCGAAGCCTTCGTGCTGGAAGCAACGGTTACGGATACCGGAGCATCGGGCACGAAGCCGATATCCGTTAAATCCGTCGCGACCCCGGAGCTGCAAAAAAGCTTAGCCGCAGCAAACCCGCAAGCTATCTTATGGAAGGGGCTTCTTCGCGAAGCGGACGCAAGCGTCTCCTTCAAAGATTTGCCGCAAGGGAACTATTCGTTCGTCTTCTCGGTTACTTTCAATAATGGAATAACGAAAACGTCCATCGTTCCGATTCGATTGCAGGATACGGTGGATAATTACGTTCAAGTTCATCGCCTTCAATAATAAATGAATAAAAAACAGGTCAAGCGCCCGTACTCCCGGATTCCCTTCGAGAGAACGGGCGCTTTTTGCCCGCCTAAATTCGTCCTATGGACGGGTAAGTATCCAAGTCCAACCCTGCCGGTACGCATATATTGATTGCGGGTGATGAGGATGCGGAACCATTCGGCTTCAAGATTAGGCGAGCGTGGCCGTAAGGACGGCTACCAGAACGGCTGGTTGGACGGTTGGAGGCTGGGAGCCTGCAAGGGCATTGAGGAAGGAGTACAGCCGGGTAACCAATCTCGTAGCGCGGCGCGTATTCTCTACGTTCCGCAAGGCTTCGAAGCGATTGACCAAGGGGTAATCGCCGCACTGCAGAACGAAGTTGCCGAAGTGTATGTCGTACCGGCCATTGAAATGCAGCTTCAAGCCGCGCAATTGCGTCCGGATGCGGTACTTGTCATGAATGGTCTTCACGTGTTTCCACCGGATCATCTTGAGCAGATCGATGCGATTCGTAATATGGGTATTCCTTCGGTCATTTGGTTTGTCGACGATCCCTATATTACCGATGTGACGGTAGAGGTTGCTCCCCATTACGATTATATTTTTACCCACGAAAGATCGTGTTTGCCGCTTTATCAATCGGTCGGCTGTACGCAAGTCCACCATCTCCCGTTGGCAGCGCATTTCGGACTGTTCAAGCCCATGCAAGTTCCGCATGAATACCGGACGGATATATGTTTTATCGGAGCAGCCTTCTGGAACAGGGTTCAATTGTTCGATGAGATTGCTCCGTACCTGCAGGATAAGAGGGTGCTGATCGGAGGGAGCCAATGGGAACGAATGACGCATTATCCCTTGCTGCAACGATTTGTCCAAGACAGATGGATCAAGGTGCCGGAAACCGTCCAATATTACAACGGGGCGAAAATCGTTATTAACCTGCATCGTACTACCGAAGCGGGAAAAGACAATTTTAATGGCCGAAGCTGGCCTGCGGAGTCCATCAATCCGCGCACCTTCGAGATGGCAGCGTGCGGAACGCTGCAATTAACCGATCTCCGCAGCGAACTGCCCGAGCACTATTCCATCGGTTCCGAAATCGCCGTTTTCCATAATGCCAAACATTTGATTGAGCAAATCGATTATTATTTGACCCACGAACAAGAACGTCTCCAAGTTGCAGCCAGAGGGTATCGGCGAACGAAAAAGCATCATACGTTCGAAGGACGGATTCGGAAGCTGCTGGAAATCACCGGACTCGGTTAAGGGATTGCAGGCAGGAGCGCAGGAGGGATGAAAGATAGCTGCAGCGAAAAGACGCACAGTCGTAAGGCTGAACGGGCAGGCTTATCGTAAAGGCCGGGAAGACGGGTACCCGCTCGGATGGAACCACGGCCGTTGGCTTGGACACTGCGAGTCCATCATCGCTAGGGCAGCCCCCGTGCCTGTCAAACGTCCGATTCATGTGCTTTATGTAACCTCGGGTAAAGGGTATCCCTACAGTCCGCTGGACAATGGGATTTACGAAACCTTAAAGACGGTTGCTGAACGTGTGACATTAGCCTTGCCCGTTCAGGATGTCGCGAAGATAGCGGCCAAATCCAGGCCCGACGTCATGCTGGTGCTCGACGGAATGAATATGCCTTTTGATAAAGTGCAAGCAGTAAGAAGCCTTGGGATCCGAACGGCCATTTGGTTTACGGACGACCCTTACTACTCGGACGTAACAGCCGAAATCGCATTGCGTTATCATAGTGTATTTACGCTGGAACGCAGTTGTCTTCCCTTCTATTCCGGATTGGGATGTCCGCGCGTTCATTATTTGCCGCTTGGGGTATTTCCCGGTGACTTCAGACCCCGCAATCCCTTGATTTCTAAACGGGGGGATGTCAGTTTTGTCGGTACCGCTTATTGGAATCGCGTAAAGCTATTTCATCAGCTTATTCCGCTGTTGGCGCACCGTCGCTTGCATATTTCAGGAATGTGGTGGGATCGATTGCCCGAATATGATCGCTGGAAAGCATTGATTGACTTGGGCAGATGGATGGATCCGGGCCAAACATCCGAGAGGTACAATGCCAGCAGGATCGTCATCAATGCCCATCGCGCCCATAACGATGATACGTTTAACCAGAATAAGGCGCGTATTCCCGCAGTTTCCCCTAATCCCAGGACATTCGAAATTTCCGCATGCGCAACATTGCAGATGACGGACCTGCGGGAAGACATTGCCCAATTTTATATCCCCGGTCAAGAAATCATTACGTATGATTCCCCCCAGGACCTCGTTGACAAGACCGAATATTACTTGGAACACGAAGAAGAACGGCAAGCTGTCGCGCTTAGAGGTTTATATCGGACATTAAGAGACCACACCTATATCTCCCGCCTTAATCAACTTTTGGATTTGACGATGAATGGTTAAATAGCCGCGCCGTGAAAGACATCTTATCCATACATTGTACTACCCGGCATAAAGGAGGTGGCGAACATGCCCTTACGCTTCATTTGGTATGGAAGGCCATGAGCGGGTTAAAACCGAAGTTGCTGCTATTTTCGCACATTTGCAGCCCGGTGTTCGTCACGGGAGCGGAAAAACTTCTCCTATTGTTCGCCCGCGAGCTGATCCACCGTTTTCATTGCGTGTTAGTCGTGCCTCAGGAAGGCATCATTTCGGAAAGAGCCAGAGAGTTAGGGATAAAGGTTACGGTGCTGGAACTTCCGTTAGCCATTTCACTGTACACGGCGGCACCGACGATCGCGGAGGAAATAAAAGGGCTGATAAAACATCCCTCGTGGAGCAAGCTGCATTCTTTATTAGCCGATGAGCGTCCCTCCTATGTATTTGTTAATACAAGCGTGCATCCTTTGCCCGCAATTGCTGCCAAATCGCTTGGCATTCCCACGATCTGGGCCATGATGGAGACGATTATGGATACGCCGAGCCGGGGGGCCTCCGCCGATTTCATTGCATCGCACAGCGATGTCGTCATCGGGATTTCCCATACTACGCTTCAACCGTTCCAAGGAAAGCAAGAAATGGTCAAGACGTTCATGCTCCCCCCGTATTTGGATCGCGATCAACTGCTTCCCGGCAGTTGGCACTATCACAGGGCACGCTTGCGGGAACAGTTAGGTTGGGGAGAGGTCCATCTCGTTGCGGGTTATATTGGGGCTACCATCTACCCCAACAAGGGATTGGAACCTTTTATACAGGCGATGCTGCCGATTGCGGCTGCGGATGCCCGAGCTCGTTTCCTCGTCGTTGGTAATCCGGTGGATGAAGTCTATTATCAAAAATGTCAAACGCTCGTGCAAATGTCGGGATATGCCGATCGGTTCGTATTTCATCCTTTTGTAGAACAAATTCAACAAGTTTTTCCGGCTCTTGATGTCGTCGTTGTCCCGAGTCTAGTGTCGGAAGGATTTGGAATGACGGCGTTGGAAGGTATGGCATTCGGCAAAGGCGTCGTTGCCTTCGCTTCCGGCGGATTAACGGAAATTCTTACCGTTACCGGAAATGAACCGTTTCTGGTACACACCGGCGATGTTGCGGGATTATCCGCCAGCGTAAACCTGCTCCTGAGCAACCAAGAGCTTCTGAATGGGGTAGGAGAGCGCAATGCGCTTGCGGCACAGAATATATTTGGCGTCGAAGCTTTTCGTGCAAGGCTAGAGGAATTGATGGCGCTCCTGCCTTTCCCATTTGATGTTCAAGGTTCTCTTCTGCGCGGAAGCGGTCCGACCGTTTATTTAGTGGAACAAGGGAAAAGAAGGCCATTCGTCTCGGAAAAAGCTTTTTTGCAAAGAGGCTACCGTTTCGAGGATGTCGCCCTTGTCCCGGAATCCGTCTTGGAACGTTTCCCCCCCGGTTCGCCGATGTACGAAATTCGGAATTCTAGATCAGCGAAACGCAAACGGCGGAGGAAAAGCATAACGAGAATCCGGAAAAACCGGCGCACCGCATTGCGCGGCAGACGTCTTATACGCGGCAGGAGTAAGGGGAGAAAAGCACATCGCAGAAGAAGGTGAAGGCTTGCGCATCGTTACGATATTAGGAACCCGGCCTGAAATTATAAGACTCAGCTTGTTAATCCGTAAGTTAGACTTGTTGGCGGATCGCCATGTGCTTGTTCATACGGGTCAGAACTTCAGCCCAAGCTTAAGCGCCGTCTTCTTCGAACAGCTGGGTTTGCGTGCTCCCGACCTGCTTTTAGATGATCGCAAGGAGACGATTGGCGGCCAGCTATCGGTTATGTTCGGAGCGGTGGAACAGCTGCTGCGAAAGGAGCAGCCGGATCGGGTGCTCGTTCTAGGCGACACGAACAGCGCATTATGTGCTTTGGTAGCCGAAAGAATGGGTATCCCGGTCGTTCATATGGAAGCGGGCAATCGCTGTTTTGACCTGAATGTACCCGAAGAGAAAAATAGACGGGTCATCGATGCCGTATCGACCTACAATCTCCCTTATACCGAGAACAGCAAACACAATTTGCTTAGAGAAGGGTTTCCCGTCCAGCGTATTTTTCGATCAGGCAATCCGATCTACGAAGTGCTCCGGCATTATGAAGAACAAATCGACCGCAGTACCGTGCTCGAACGGTTGGGACTTACATCCGGACAATATTTGCTGGCAACGATCCACCGCGCCGAGAATGTCGATGACCCGGAGGCGCTAGCTGGAATAATTCAAGGATTAAGCTCGACGGCCGAGGAACATCGGCTCCCCCTAGTCTGCAGCCTTCATCCCAGAACACGATCGAAGCTAACGGAAGAAATCAGCAGCCATATTCACCCGCTTGTTAAGTTTCATGAGCCTTTCGGGTTTTTTGATTTCGTTTATTTGGAAAAGCATACCCGCTGCGCTTTAACAGACAGCGGAACCGTCCAAGAGGAATGCTGCATCTTCGGAGTACCGACCGTGACGATCCGTCAGACGACGGAGAGGCCTGAGACGGTAGATTGCGGCAGCAACGCGGTTGCGGGGTTAAAGCCGGAAAGGATCCGGAGCGCGGCTCGGGTCATGATGGCCCTAACCGATAGATGGAAATGTCCTGAAGGATATTTGGAGGAAAACGTGTCCGATAAAGTGGCGAAATTTGTGCTTGGAGGGAAAAGGGATGTTTGAAGGTCGGCGTATCCTGGTCACTGGAGGGACTGGTTCTTGGGGTTATGAATTGGTAAGACAGCTGCTGCCGCTCAATCCTGCCGAAGTGATCGTTTTCTCCCGTAATGAGTCCAGTCAGGTAGCGATGAACCGCTCTTTTGAAGATTCTCGGCTTAGCTTTTGCATTGGGGATGTTCGGGACAGGGAGGCGCTCTCCAAGGCTTGCTCCGGGATAGATATCGTCTTTCATCTGGCGGCGCTCAAGCATGTGCCGGTATGCGAGGAGCAGCCCTATGAAGCGTTGAAAACGAATGTCATTGGTACGCAAAATGTGATTGAAGCGGCAATCGAGAATAAAGTGGAACGCGTCATCAATATCTCTACGGACAAAGCTGCGAATCCGTCGAACTTCTATGGAATGACCAAAGCGATCGGGGAAAAATTGATCGTCTACGCCAATCTATTGCGCAGCGGCACTAAATTCGTCTGTGTCCGGGGCGGCAACGTACTCGGTACGAATGGCAGCGTCATCCATCTGTTCATGAACCAGATTCGCAACAAAAATCAGGTGAGCTTGACCGATCGCAGCATGACGCGGTTTTTCATGACGCTGCAGGATGCGATTCGGCTGCTGTTCAAAGTGACGGCCCAAAGCATTGGCGGCGAAATCTTCGTCATGACGATGCCGACCTGCCGGATTGTGGATTTGGCGGAAGTGCTGATGGATGCCTTAGGCAAAAGTGTTGAAATGGTAGAAACGGGCATCCGGCCGGGCGAAAAAATCCATGAAATTTTGTTGACTGAATATGAGAGCTTGAGCACGATCGTATACGACGAGCAATACCTGGTCATTCTCCCTACGCTCGAGATCCCGGGCCTGCGCCATCATTACGCAACCTATCCTTCCGTTGAATTCGATAGCTTCAGTTCCAGTCAGGCATTAATGAGCAAAGCGGAAATCAAGGCCATGCTGGTACGCGGGGGGTTTCTGTCATGAAAGTCCTGCTCCTTGGAGGCAACGGGATGGCAGGTCGCCTGATCGCCACTTATATGGGCCGATATACCCGTCATAAGATGACCGTTACAGTCCGGAAGGCTGAACAAGCGGCTTCTACAAACGGCTGGCCGGCTTTGGAGGAGCTCGGCATCCGGGTTCGGGAGCTGGACGTTCGGCAATTCGCGGAGGTGGCGGCCGCGGTTTCCGAGACGTCTCCCGACATTATCATCAATACGGCGGGCGTGCTGAACCACCGCGCGGAGGACGATCCTCTTGACGCCTATATGGTTAACGGTTTGCTGCCCCATTGGCTTCGCCACTTGGGGGACCGGGAGAATTCCCGGTTGCTTCATATCAGTTCGGATTGCGTGTTCTCCGGATCGCGCGGAAATTACCGGGAAGACGACGAACCGGACGGGAAAACGGTATATGCCCTTAGCAAAGCGCTCGGCGAGGTTCGCGACCCCCGTCATTTGACGATCCGCACTTCAATCATCGGACCGGACGTAAAGCCTCACGGAATCGGTTTGATGCAGTGGTTCCTCACCCGGCAAGGCGAGGTGAAAGGGTTCCGCAACGTGCTGTGGAACGGGGTGACAACTCTGGAGTTGGCCAAAACCGTCGTATGGCTTCTCGACCATCCGAAGGCGGGAGGACTAATCCATTTGACCGCTTCGGAAAAAATCAGCAAACACGATTTGCTTCATCTAATGAAGGAGACGTTTGACAAAAACGACGTCACGATCGTGCCGGACGATGAACCGGTCATCGATCGGACGCTCGCCGTCACTCGGGATGATGTGAACTACAAGCGGCAGTCTTACCCCGCAATGTTGACGCAGCTGCGCCAATGGTTGAGAGAGTCATGAAAAAAGGAAGGGTAATGATCACGGGGGCCGGAGGTTTTACGGGACGGCACGCATGCCGCTGCTACGCGGATGAGGGCTGGGAAGTTACGGCTGTCGTTTCTCCAAACGGCGGAAGCGGGGAGGAAATAACGGCCTCGCAAGTGATAAGCTGCGATTTAAGGGATGGCGAGGCGGTCGTCCGGCTGTGCCGCGAAACGAAACCCGACGCTGTGCTCCATTTGGCCGGCCGGAACGCGGTGGACTTCTCATGGCGGCATCCGGCCCTTACGCTTTCGGCGAATCTGATGTCAACCGTGCATTTGCTGGAGGGGATTAGGGCCGAAGGGGTTTGCAGCGTGCTGATCGTAGGTTCCATGCTTCGCAACGATCCAAGCGATTTGCCGAGATCTTCCCACCCCTACGCGTTCAGCAAAACGCTGCAGATGACGGCCGCAAGAGCATGGCGCCATTGGTACGGTCTTCCCATTGTCATTGTCGAGCCGTCCAACCTGATCGGTCCCGGAGGCAGCGGCGGCTTGTGCGGTCGATTAGCCCGGTGGGCAGCTGAGATGGAGGAAGAGCGGGAGGGGGCGGGTCGGGAGCCGTTTTTCCTTTCGTCATTGCACGAATCGCGTGATTTCCTTGATGTACGGGATGCCGTCGCGGCCTATGAGCGGCTGCTTTCCGAAGGAACTCCCGGTGAGGTGTATGCTTTGGAGTCCGGCATATTCCGTACATTAGAGGATGTGAAAAACGCCTTCGATGCAGCATCGACAACGGAATTGCCCTGGCGGATCGGTGTGTCTGAGGCGTCTTGTCCCGCGCCGAGAGACTGCGATCCTATAAGGCAGCTCGGTTGGCAGCCTAGCATTCCGTTTCAAGACTCCATACGGGATGCGTTTAATGACGAACGAAACCTGCTCAAGTTCGAAAGGAGGGTATAGCGATGAGCGGCAATAAACCTCTTGTCACCATCGTCATTCCTTTTTACAACGATCCTTTTGTCACGGAAGCGATTGAAAGCGCGCTTGGGCAGACGTACCAGCCTCTGGAAATCATCGTGGTCAATGACGGATCCGACCGGGAAGCGGAACGATTGCTACCGTATGCCGGGAGAGTTCATGTCCTCGGAAAAAGTAACGGAGGAACCGCAACCGCGTTAAACCACGGTTTCCGGTATGCGTCGGGGGAATATGTCGCCTGGCTCAGCTCGGACGACCGCTTCCTGCCGCGCAAGGTGGAATGTCAATTGCGGGATATGCGTGCAAGAGGCCTGTCAATCAGCCATACGGCTTTTGAGGTTATCGATGAGCAAGGACGGCGGGAAAAGGAACCCGTGAAAATGACGTTTGCCTCCATGGCGGATTTTTACCGGACTTTTCTGAATGCCAACCCGGTGAACGGCTGTACGGTGATGATAAAAAAGTCGTTGTTCGAGCGGCTGGAGGGTTTTCGGGAAACGTATCGGTATACCCATGATTACGATTTTTGGGTTCGTTCATTCATGGCCGGGTTCTCGCTCGGCTATTTGGATGAACCGCTCACGGAATACCGCCGTCATTCGGCTATGGGGACGATGCGCCATCAGAAGGCGATAGAAAGGGAATTCAAGGCGCTGGTTAAAGAGTATCGCCCGCGGATTCAGGGGCTGCTCAACGCCTTGGAGCCTATCATTCGTTGATTATGATCACAAAATCCACGCATCATGCATATAACCTGTCCACACAGGTTTTTTTTTTTTGTTCATATACTATTTTAAATCAAATCAAATGAAAGGAGGAATTTTCACTTGAGTAGATTCTTAGATATGCGTATCGCGGATAACTCCGGCACTGTTGGTTTTCCCGGTACTCCCGTGCCTACTACAGCCGCTACAGCTGCCGTGGTCGGTCAAATTGGTTTGCAAACGCAGGGAGTGGTCGGTAAAGTCGGTCTCGGCGGCTTAATCGTCAACTTGCAAGCTGTGGTGGGCATCTCACCGTCAATTACTCCCGGTACCGTCGTGTTGCGGGTCGCACGGGCAACAACGATAGCTGGTCCCTTTACGACCATTCATACTGCCAATCACCTTGTTAGCCCCGTCCTCACCTTGCCGTCGTTAGTCTCCGTTCAGGCGTCCGACGTAAGTGCGCCGTCAGCGGCAGAGTTGGTGTACCAATTGTTGGTACACACCGAGGGCATCTTGACCTTAATAAACTCTCCCGTTCGCTCAGGACCGGAATCTTTTTACGGTATCGCGATGGACGGAGACTCGCCTCCGGCATAATGGAGAATACACCATGCGGCCTCCCGGGTTGCATGGTTTTTTCAAAGAAAATAGCTGATAGAGGTGAACGGCGTGGTCACGATCAGCCTTTGCATGATAGTGAAAAATGAAAAAGAAACGATAGGCCGATGCTTGGAATCCGTCCGTAATGTGGTCGATGAGATCGTCATTGTGGATACCGGCTCTACCGACCGAACCAAAGAGATCGTTAGAAGGTATACGGACAATATCTACGACTTCGAGTGGATCGACGATTTTGCCGCAGCACGCAACTACGCTTTCAGCAAAGGAACCCAAGATTATCTGTTTTGGATGGATGCCGATGATTGCATGCTGGAGGAAGACCGGGAAAAACTGAGGGAATTGAAGCATGAGATCGATCCTTCCGTTGATATGGTGACCATGATGTACGTAATGAGCCAGGATGAAAAAGGCAATTCTATTTATTCTATCCGACGGGAGAGATTGGTCAAACGAAGCCGTAACTACCAATGGCAGGACTTCGTCCATGAATATATTCCTCCCGAAGGGTATATTATGGACTCCGATATTGCCATTATCCATAACAAAAAGAAGAGCAGCGGGAAACGGAACTTGAACATGCTCGAGAAACGTTTGGAAGCCGGAGAGAAGTTCACCCCCCGGTATCTGTTTTATTACGCCAATGAATTATTCGAGCATAAAGTCTTTGACAAAGCGGCCGAATATTATCATAAATACCTGGACACGAATCAAATGGCGTTCGAGGACAATGTAGCGGCGTGCGATAAGCTGGCTCAATACTACAAGGAAACGGGCGACCCGGATAAAGAACTTCATTACCTGTTGCAAACGATGAAATATAATTCGCCAAGAGCGGAATATTGCTGCCGGATCGGTCATCATTTTCTGGAAAAGAAGCAGATCGACCTGGCGATTCGATGGTTTCATATGGCTACAAAGATGGAAATACCGAATCATATCTGGGGATTGGTCAACCATCTCGCTTATACCTGGTTACCGCACCTGCAGCTGGCTATCGCCTACGGGATGATCGGGGATGTAGAGAGAGCCTATTACCACAATGAAATCGTAAGTGCTTATATTCCCGACGATCCCGGTATTCTGGATAACAAAAAGAAATTGGAAGAGTTAATGAAGAAAGCGCAGCGACAATAATTAAAACGAAGAGGCTGCCCCTAAGGTCAACTTATGGGACAGCCCCTTCTCTATTTCTGTTTTCTTCCGTTGCTCACACAATGTCATATCCCTTCGGCGTCCGCTCAAACACTTCTTCCGGAATCGCCAGCGCGCGCTCTCTCCGCCATCCGTAACGGGCGAAGGCATCTTCCCCGGCAATACGCCGAAGCCGCTGTCCTTCCCCGTAATAGAACGTTCCGTCCGGTCCTCGGTAGAGTAGGTAGTCAAACAATTCATGCTCTTCCCACACGTTTTGCCGAAGCGGCCAGCCTGCCGGAAGCAGGATGATTTCCGTATCGCTGACCTCGACTGCTTCTTCCTGACGTAATCCTAATGCGGCATAAGCACCCGCGTCATTAAAGGGATAACGGATGCCGTTTGTTACGGCGAAGGTGTCACCGACCGGATCACGTGCCAGGAAGACGTCGGGATATCCATCCGGAAAGCGGTTTTCCGGCTGAAGCGGGTTGCCTGTCGGAAGCTTGTCAAGGAGATGGCCGACGTCGGAAGCAACCCGATCCATGGACATGTTTAACCGGCAAAACGCCTCGAAGGAGACAACAGGGCGTTTATATCCCCGCTCGATCCGATAAACGCCGCCGTTCTCGTCAGACGCAAACCATCCACTTGGAAGAGTAGGCCCTTTAGGCTCGTGATGAGGGTGCGCTTCGGAATACCGGCCTGGAAAAAAAGCTGGATCCACGGTCAATATGAGCCGTTCCGGATTAAAGCGCCATTTGCGCAAAAATAACCTCCGGTTGGCGCCCGCAATTCCGTATATATCCATTCCGTTTTGTTGAAAACTGCTATTCCCTTCGTGAAAGACGAAAGTGTCTCCCGCTACCCGCAAAGTCAGTCCCGCTTTTAAAGCGCGATATCCCAAATCGATATCCTCGTAACTGCCGATGCCATAACGTTCGTCCAGCCCAGAGAGCCTGTTCCAGGTTTTGCGCCGCAGTAACAGGCAGAAACCGGATAACGAAGTAACGTTCTTCCACAAAATCGGGTCGCGGCGGTTAAAAGAATCCGTAAACCGATGATAGGATTCTTCGTTCGGGAAAGTGACCGTCAACAACTGAAACGGGAGTACGAAGTTGGACATAGGTCCGACCATCCCTGTCCGTCCGTCTGCATACAGTGCGGACAGAAGTTGGGATAACCAGCGATGAGAAACTATAGTGTCATTGTTGAGCAGAAGGATGTTGTCGCCCTTTGCCGCTGCGGCGCCTTGGTTGCAAGCCTCGGCGAATCCTCGGTTCGTTCCGTTCGAGATCAGACGAACATCGGGCTGCTCCGACAGCCACGCCACCGTTCCGTCCTCGGAGCCGTTGTCGATCAAAATCAATTCATAAGGCGCATCCGTGAACAAACGAATGCTCTCCAAGCAGCGTTGGGTTTGAGTCAAGTTGTTGAGCGTGACGATGAGTATGCTCGTCATCATGAGCCGATACCCATGTAGCGAAGCATTACGGCAAAATGATTTGCGTATTTCCCCATGGAAAATTCATTCCGGACATGTTTTTCTCCATTTCGGATCAGTTTTTTCCGTAAATTTACGTCCGATATTAATCTGTTGATTTGGGAAGTCCCCCCGGCAATGTCTCCATGCTGATAATACAGCCCGGTCACTTCGTCTATGATGGCCTCCCTTACACCATCCGAATCCGTCGTCACAACCGGACACCGGCAGCTTAACGCCTCAAGCGCCGCATAAGCGGTGGCGCCTTCCGTCTTGGAAGTCATGCACAGCATGCCTCCGGAATCACCGACTTGCGAGAGAAAATCGGCCATTTGCGCATGGGGGATATTATGGTATTGGGTAACGCGCGAAAGAAGACCCAGTTCGATTGTCATGGCATGCAGTTGTGCAGGTTCGCCGGGATCCGCGAGCGTAGGATCGCTGAACACCCAAAGGGCAACATTCGGCACGGATTGGGCTACAACCGACCCGAGGCGTAAAAAGTCTCTCCAATTCTTGTTGTCGTCTAGGCGTCCGATCCACGCTAATATCGGAACGGGAACCCGAGGGTTCGGGCGATACCCGAATTGATCGACGTCGAAAGGGTTCGAAAAAGAAAAATGAAACTTGTGCGGATAAAGCGCGCTGAAGCTAGCTTCGATATGAGGCGTTCGGGGATATAACAAGGCATCGGCGTGCGCGTTCAAATAAGGTTGGGCATGTACCAAAGCCTGGTGCGCTTGTTCCTTCGGTCCGAATCCTTGATTTTCAAAGATGATCGGCTTTGTAAACCCTAAGTGCCGAAACAACTCCAGTTGCATAAAAAAAGAGGTTAGCACAATGGCATCAAACGAGTAGAACTGCAATATATAGCGTATTTCTTCGTGATCGGTGGTATAAAAAACGGGGGTATCGGCCGAATGATTGCTAGACCCGCTTCCCCTCCGAAAATAGAGAAGACAGCTTTCGATCCCGACGCTGCGCAAAGCCTTGATTCTCATCCGGTTTAAGGTGTCCATGCCTCCGCTTGGCAGTATAAAGACGAATAAAACTCTCAAGCCGAACGCCTCCTTCGCCGTACTTCACAAGTTATGGAGCAAATGGTTCATTTGGTGACCGTACCGGGCACGAACGATTTCAAACTCTTGATCGACCGTCCCTTTTTTCTGAACGGTTCCCATTCCTTCGTGCCAGCGATAGAGAGTCAGCGTTTCATTGATAAAGTGAAAGTCGATCCGGGCGAGGTGGACGCGAATCCAATATTCGTAATCTTGAGTACAGGAAAGCGACTCGTCGAACAAGCCGATTTGCGCGGGGAGGGAACGGTGCATCATTACCGTGGATCCATTAATCGGACAAAAGGTGAGGAGAGATTCGATAAATTGTTTCGCGCTGGGGAATTTAACCGCAAGGGACGGCATCATAATATCGTTATTGGAATTGATGAGGTGGAAATCGGTGCAGCTGATCAAGGATCGGTGTTCTTGCATGAATGAAAGTTGGGTTGCGATTCTTTGAGGATACATGAGATCATCGGAACTGAGCCAGGCAATGTACTCTCCGCTGGCCATTCGGATGCCGTGATTGAGCGCGCTGCCGGTTCCGCCGTTTGCCTTACCCAAATAGTGAACGCGAGAACGGAAGGGGTTTATCTTTTCTTGATTAATCGTGGAACCGTCGTCCACGAGCAGGACTTCGATGTTTGGATAAGTTTGATTCAGGACGCTGGACACTGCCTGGTCCACGTAAGGGCAGTTGTAAAACGGGATAATGACGCTGACGAGCGGCATCCCGGGTTCATTGGTCATGACATGCCTCCTGCACATATAAGCGAAGTGGTATGTAGCAATGTATGTGGACAGGACGGTTTGCGTCACGACAATTGAACCTCCGTAATCGACCTATTTTCCGCCGCGGAGACGTTAGAAGCTATCTCCGCAGCGAATCGTTAAGCGGTCCCTAACGTCCAACGGACTAGCAAGCCGGATTGGGTTAGGCCGGAGCCGAAACCATAAAGAGCCAATAGATGCCCGGATTGAAGCTTACCTTCCTTGTAAGCAGCGTCCAAGGCGAGTGGAATCGACGCAGCGGAGGTGTTGCCGTTGCGTACGACGCTTTGCAGAGCTTTCTCGATTGGCAATTCAAGCCGCTCGCAGATCGCTTCGATCATTCGCAGGTTAGCGCTGTGAGGCACGAACCAATCCAAATCGCCAAGCGTCAGACCGGCTTTCCGAAGGAGATCGCGAACTTTGTCGGGAACGGTGCTTAACGCCCATTTATAGACTTCCCTGCCGTTCTGGACGATTTTGTTATCGGGATTGCAATAAACGTGCATGCCGCCAGATCCTTCCGTATCGGCGTTGGAGTAGAGGAACGCGCCTTGCTCACTGGCCTCTAAGAGCACGGCACCGGCTCCGTCTCCGAACAGAATGCAAGTCGAACGGTCCGTGTAATCCGTGATCCTCGTGAGGGACTCGGCTCCGATAACGATAATATTACGGTAGATACCCGTCATAATGAGGCCATTGGCGAGTTGCAAAGCCGATACGAATCCTGCGCAAGCGGCGCTCACGTCCATGGCGAGACAATTCGCAGCTCCAATAGCTTGTTGAACCTGGGAAGCAACCGAAGGAAAAGGCATATCGGGCGTTGTCGTGGCGACGAGGATCGCATCGATACCTTGCGCATTAACGGCCGGAAATCTGCTAAACATATCGTGAACGGCAGCTATGGCCAAATGACTGGTAAGCTGGTCGTTGGCGGCTTTATGGCGTTGCTCGATCCCGGTACGCCTCAAGATCCATTCGTTGTCCGTCTCCACCATTTTTTCCAGATCTGAGTTCGAGATCACCTGTTCGGGTACATAACTACCGATAGCCTTAATCTGCGCCTTAGACAAGAAAGCGGGATATTCCATTCGTTCAGCCATGATGAATCCCTCCTTGAGTTATGATATCGAATATATTATCAAGTATTAGTACCAGGTATTAAAACCATCATACTGCCGACTTGAAGGAATGTCAACAACCCAACAACAACAACAATTAGTGTTCAATCACCGCAGGGGAATAAGACAAGCCCGATCGGAGCACATTATGCATTGGCAAATAAAACTAAGCTAACCGACAAAGGGGGCATCTTTTCAACATGCGAAAAAGCATCATTCTCGCCACGGCAGTTCTGTCATCAGCGATCGCATTGTCCGGATGCATGGACAATAGAACGGGAGACGTAGGAAACAAGAACATTCGTCCGAACGCCATCCGGGGGAACGACATTAACGGGTTGAACGGAATGAACCGATCAAGGTTCGCCAACGATCAGGATAACGAGCAGAACCGAATGTACGGGGAAAGACGCGAAAATAATAACGTTGTCGGCATGCACGGAAATTCCCGCATCGAGGCGAGCGATAAGGTAGCGGAGAAGATCGCCGCCATGCCGGAAATAGATACCGCGTTCGTGATGATGACCGACCGTAATGCTTACGTCGCGGTCACCCAGGACAATGATAAGAGGACGGGCGCAAGCCCCGACTTAACAGACGCTATAAAGGACAAGGTCGCGGATCAAGTCAAAGCGCTGTCGCCTTCCGTCGAGAACGTCTACGTTTCCGCGAACGCCGACTTCGTGGGCCGGATGCAAGGATATGCTAACGATGTTAGGGCGGGGAACCCGATTCAAGGCTTAATAACCGAATTCAATGCCCTCGTCGAGCGCGTGTTCCCGCAACCGGCGGGCACCAGAAACCGGTAACGCAAGAAAAACAGCAGATACCTCTAAAAGCCGAGCCCAAAGGTTCCTCCCTTTGATCTCGGCTTTTTCTATATAAACAATACGTGCCCATTTTCTCATACATCCGCACCAGAAGAAAAACCCTTTCATATGATAAAGTTGACTGTATCCCTATACCTTGTAATCACACATTCCCGGGCAAGGAGGGGTGACAAACGTTGAAAGGCAGCGACCATAAAAGCAAATTCCTACTCACCAATCGGGAACGCGAAGTCTTTGAGCTGCTAGTGCAGGATAAGACGACCCGTGACATTGCGCAGCAGTTGTTTATCAGCGAGAAAACGGTACGCAACCACATCTCGAATGTGATGCAAAAGCTCAATGTCAAAGGTCGTTCGCAAGCGGTTGTCGAGCTTATTAAGCTCGGGGAGCTAAAGATCTAAAGCAGCATGTGGCACCTTCATTGTCGCTATGCAATGTGGCGCGGGCCTTCTTTTTCGCTTCCGGAACGGGTGCGAGGGAGAAGGCTTTTTGATGTCGGAAAGAGAAGTATTACATGAAAAATAGGACGTCAACAGGAGGAAATCTGCATGATAATGACGGCTTGCGTGACGGGAGCTGATTACGGATTAGGATTGGAGCTTGTTGCCGAATTATTGAACAGGGGTTGCACGGTGTACGCGGGGCGTTATGCGACCGAGGATAACGTGGCGCTGATGGAGCTGAAAGCCCGCTGCGAAGGGAAGCTCTTCACTGTACATATGGACGTCTCCCAAGATGAAAGCGTCCGAACAGCGACCGACTGGATCGTGGAGCGAACAGACAGCATAGATCTACTGATTAACAATGCGGCGAGGCTTGGAGATATTCAAAAGACGATATTCGACGAGCTGCAATTTCAAGAGATGCTGGACGTCTACAACGTTAATGCGGTGGGGCCGTTACGGGTGACCAACGCGCTATTGGGGCGGATTCTCCAATCCGACGGTAAGCTGATCCTAAATATATCCTCCGAGGCCGGGAGCATCGGGGATTGTTATCGGACGAATTGGTTTGCGTACAGCATGTCCAAAGCCGCGCTCAACATGCAAACCGCGCTGCTTCATAACCAGTTGTATCCATTGGGCGGCAAGCTGCTGTCCGTTCATCCGGGATGGGTTCAGACTCATATGCAAGGGAAGCTGGATTCGGCGGCAACTTATACTCCGGCCGAAGCGGCAGGCCACATCCTGAAGCTAACGGATGAACCTGGGCGGTACGTATCCGACAAGCCCGCCTACGTGGATTTACTTGGGAATTTCCTTAATTGGTAACGAACCGCTTCCTTCGCCATGGCTTTTTCGATGTTTTTTGGTAAGCTAGGGAGAAAGAACATTGATGAAGGCGGGGAGCTGCATGCCGGGAAACGAAATCAATCCGAACGAATTGACGAAACACGAGCAACTGCTCCAATATATTCGCGAGGTTCCCATCGGGACGAAAATTCCCGTCCGCCAAATGGCGAAGGACCGTGGCGTATCCGACGGTACAGCTTATCGAGCCCTTAAAGAAGCGGAGCAGCTTGGACTCGTCAGCACGAAGGAGCGAATCGGGACCGTTCGGGTCGATAAGAAGAGACGAAGCCATCCCGAGCAGCTCACCTTCGCGGAAGTGCTTGAGATCGTACAGGGAAGCTTGCTCGGCGGGGAAGAAGGCTTGGAGAAAACGCTCCACAAGTTCGTGATCGGAGCGATGGAGATTGGTGAGATGATGGCTTATATCGACGCCGGGAGCTTGCTGATCGTTGGGAACCGGGAGAACGCGCACCGAATCGCGCTGGAGCATGGGGCTGGAGTACTGGTCACGGGGGGATTCGGGACGAGCGAAGAAGTCCGAGCGCTGGCGAACGAACGGCAGCTTCCGATCCTCACGTGCCGTCACGATACGTTCACCGTTGCCTCGATGATCAACCGCGCGATGTACGACCGGTTGATCAAGAGGAAGATCATGATCATCGCCGATCTTCTCGAGCCTTCGTCTCGAAACGGAGTGTTGAAGCAATCATCGGAGGTTGCGGATTTCCTGAAATTAAGCGCGGAGACGGGAAGCAGCCGATTCCCGGTCACCGACGAGTGGAATCGGGTCGTGGGAATGATTACATCCAAGGACGTAATAGGCTCTCCTTCCGGGCAAGCATTGGACAAGCTGATGACCCGGCGACCGATGACCGTGACGTTGAATACGCCCGTCGCGTCCGCTGCCCATCGCATGGTATCGGAAGGCATCGAGCTTCTACCCGTCGTCGATCGGCAACGCAAGCTGGTTGGAGCCATTAGCAGGGGAGAAGTTCTAAGGGCCATGCAGTTCACCAACCGTCCCGCCCATCTAGGAGAAACCTTCGACGCGCTGATGTGGGGAGGATTCGCCGAACAGCGAGACTCGGAAAGCCGATTGTATTTTACGGGCATGGCAACGCCTCAGATGTCGGGACCGTTAGGCACGATCTCCGAAGGGGTGCTTACCTCGTTGATGCAACAGGCCGCGAATCGCGCGGTCGAAGATTTGCGGAAGCGGGAGCACGTGCTGGATAACATGACCACTTACTTCTTGCGAACCGTTCCCGTAGACGCGAGTATTTCCATCGTTCCTCATATTATCGAAGCCAGCAGGAGATACGTTAAAGTGGAGGTTCAGGCCGTGCAGGACGGAGAGGTCGCAGCCAAAGCGATGCTGACCGCCCAGACGATCGATCCGTCGTAAGCGGTATTACTTCATTAGCCGGGTGAAGTGGGAGCGGTTGCGCATGCCCGCGAACAGGTTGAACAATCCCAGCAGAAAAAATAACGCGCCGATTACGACCCTAAGGGACGAGCCGCTGAACAGGAACATCTGAATGATGGCGATGAAAATGAGCATAAGCCCCATGCTGATGTTCATCTTGGACGCGTACAATCCGCGTTGAAGGCCATCATTGGTCCGACGGGATCGGAAACTATAGAGGGCGGAGAGAAAGCAAGTAACGATAATCAGGGCGCCGAACACCCATTGCAGCGTATTAACCATGTGACTAGCAGCTCCTTCGGTTAGTCCTAATAACGCCAATTATTGTACCACAATTGAAGAGGAACGCGCTCGTTCGGCGAGGTGACGTTCCTCTTTTGCGCAGCGGTGGCAGTATGGCCATTATCCCCGTCACTCAGGAGAGTTATTTCCGAAGATGGATTTTCGCCTCGACCCATGCCTGCAACACGCCGTCCACGACCAATATCGTTTTGATAGAGACGGCGTAATCCTTATCCGCGACATTGTCGTAGATTTTGGTGCTAAGCAGCTTCCTGACAAACACGGCGTCCGTATTAATATCGTAAATGCTTCGTCCGAGGAAAATATCCAAATCCCCCTTGACCTTCTTTTTAAGCGCAGTCTCCGTGAGGATGTCGATCTTGTTTTCTTCTGTCCCTTGCTGAAAAATAATTCTGATATTGTTGATGACGTTCTCTTTGCGAACTTGCTGAGCCAGCTTCAAGTCCATTCTCATCGTCTCCAGTTGCTCTTCCAGCTGGTAGTTTCTCAGAATGAATCCCTCAACCACGTCATTTTCCAAAGCGCTGTAAACGGCGCTGCCCACGACCATCCCGCACACGAAGAAAGCTGTTACCTGCATGAACTTCTGGAATCTATCGAAAGAAGGTATCCGCATGTCGGTACTTCACCCCCCGTTGCGGCACATCCACTGAACGAGCTCCGTGCCCATGTGCGCCCCCAGAAAGGCAAACAAGATATAGCCGATCTGATAGAGGGCGGGAGATAAATAACCTTCTATGACATTGGACTCTATGACCCGAATCGGATCGATCGTGCCGCCGACCGCCGCGACGAGCGCCCATATTTTCAGACTTCCCGCGACCTGAAGCATCTTCACTTTAGGCGGAGTAAACAAGAAAACCGAACCCATGCCCGCCAGCAATGCCCCGCCCAGCACGACGCCGAACGCGATGAAGAAGCTGAACGCCGCCTTCGTAAAGAAATCGTCCATGATCATCCCTCCAACGAGCGATCCTGCGAGAAGGGTCTCGCGTCTCGTCTCCACTATTATATGTATGGGACGGGTCCTCCCCCTTATGATACAATTAATCAAAGAGAGTTTTAGCGGAAAAGAAGGGATAAACCATGTGCGATTTCGTACACTTACACGTTCATAGCGAATACAGCTTGCTGGACGGCGCGGCTCGCATCAAGGAAATGACGGCCAGGGCGGCAGAACTTGGCATGAAATCTCTCGCCCTTACGGATCATGGCGTCATGTACGGCGCGGTTCCTTTCTATAAAGCGTGCCTGGAGCACGGAATCAAACCGATTATCGGCATGGAAGCCTATATTACGGCAGGCTCCCGGCATGACAAGCAATCTCGCAAGGAGCAGCCGACCTATCATCTGACTTTGCTCGCCAAGAACGAGAAGGGTTACCGGAATCTCATGAAGCTCACTTCCATCGGTCATTTGGAGGGCTTCTACTACCGTCCCCGCATCGATTTCGAAGCATTGACTGAACACGCGGAAGGGCTGATATGCTTAAGCGGCTGCATGAGCAGCGAATTGTCCCGCCAACTGATGGACGACAAATACGATGAAGCGAAAGCGACCGCGATAAGGTATCGCGAGCTGTTCGGCTCCGATTACTATTTGGAAATTCAGGATCACGGCATCCTCGAGCAGAAAAAAGTGACGGCAGGCGTAATCAAGCTTTCGGAAGAACTTGGGATCGATTTAGCCGCGACGAATGATTCGCACTATATTTGCGAGGACGATCATTCCTTGCAAGACGTGCTTCTGTGCATCGGGACCGGCAAGACGATCGACGACCCGGACCGGTTCAAGATCTCGACGAACCAGCTGTTCCTGAAGAGCGGCGAAGAGATGTCGGATTTATTCCGCCATGTGCCCGAAGCGATCGCCAATACGGTGAAGATCGCGGATAGCTGTTCCTTGAAGCTTGAGTTCGGACGCCACATTTTGCCGTCGTTCTCTCCGTTGCCAACGGGGAGTTCAGCCGCGCAGTACTTATGGGAGCTCTGCCAGAGAGGTCTATCCGAGCGATATGGCGGGCTTGCGGAATGGAAGGATGCAGATTTCCGCAAAACGACGGAGGAACGGTTGCAATACGAGCTGCGGGTAATCGGGGAAATGGGGTTCGACGACTATTTCCTGATCGTATGGGACTTCATTCGTTTCGCGCATGAGCACGGCATCGTGACCGGACCGGGCCGCGGTTCTTCGGCAGGCAGTTTAGTGGCGTATGTGCTGAAAATAACCGATGTTGACCCTATCAAACATAAGCTATTGTTCGAGCGGTTTCTTAATCCGGAACGGGTCAGCATGCCCGATATCGATATCGACTTCAGCGACGAACGCCGCGAGGAAGTCATCCGTTATGTCGTCGAGAAGTATGGAGCGGAGCATGTCGCGCAGATCATTACGTTCGGGACTCTAGCTGCCAGAGCGGCTGTTCGGGACGTCGGCAGGGTACTTAACCTGCCTTACGGAGATGTGGATAAGACAGCCAAGCTCATTCCGGGAATGCCTGGAATGTCCATCGAGCGGGCGATGAAGGAAAGCTCGGAATTCCGAACGCTGGCCGAAGGAGGGTCGGGTACGGCGGAGTTGATCGCGATGGCAAGGCGGGTAGAAGGGATGCCCCGCCATGCTTCCACGCATGCCGCGGGAGTCGTCATCTCGTCCGATCCTCTTACCGACTACGTCCCTTTGCAGGAAGGAACCGACGGAGTACCTCTGACGCAATATTCCATGGAGAATCTGGAAGCGATCGGATTGTTGAAAATGGACTTCTTGGGATTGCGTACGTTGTCCATTATCGAGCGGTCTCTGGCAACTATCCGGGAGCAGACCGGCCGGGAGCTTCGATGGGAAGAAGTGTCGTATGAAGACGGACCGACTTACGAGCTGATGGGCCGGGGGGATACGACGGGGATCTTCCAGCTGGAGTCCTCCGGAATGAGGCGCGTGCTCAAGGAGATGAAGCCGAACTCCTTCGAAGATATCGTCTCCGCCGTCGCGTTATTCAGGCCGGGTCCGATGGAGTTCATTCCTCAGTTTATCCGCGCAAAACACGGCTTGGTGGCCGTGGAATATCCGCATAGCAATTTAGAGCCTATCTTGAAGGATACCTACGGCATCATCGTTTACCAGGAACAAATCATGCAGATCGCTTCCACGATGGCCGGGTTTACGTTAGGACAAGCGGACCTGTTGCGGAGAGCGGTGAGCAAGAAAAAAAGGGAAGTCCTCGACGAGCAGCGGAAGTATTTCGTGCAGGGGAGTCTAAAGCAAGGGTATTCGGAGGAAGAAGCCAACGGCGTGTACGACCTGATCGTTCGGTTCGCGGACTATGGGTTCTGCCGAGCGCATGCCGCCGCCTATGCGGTATTGGCATTCCAAACCGCCTACCTCAAAGCGCATTATCCGATCGCCTTCATGGCTTCCATGCTCACGGCGGTCGTCGGCAACCAGCGCAAGACGGCGGAATACGTGGATGAGTGCCGCAAAATGGGCATTGCGGTATTGCCGCCCGACGTCAACGAGAGCGGAATTTTATTTACGCCGATCGCGGCGGACACGAAAGCGGATGCGGATGCCAAGGGAGCGATTCGCTTCGGGCTTGCCGGAGTCAAGAACGTGGGCACCCAGGCAATAGAGAGCGTGCTGCGCGAGAGGAGAGAGTCTCCCTTCGAGAGCTTGAGCGATTTCTGCAGGCGCGTGGATCCGCGAGTGTGCAACAAGCGGGTTATCGAATCTCTCGTGCAAGCGGGAGCGCTAGAGTCGCTGCCGGGACATCGTTCCCAGCAGCTTGCGGCGCTGGAGCCGACGCTCGCGGCCGCGGCCGTCTGGCGCAAAGAGCGGGAAGAGCTGCAGATCGAGCTGTTCGATTTCGAAGAATCGCCCAATTGGAACGTTGATTTGCCCGTCGTTCCTCCTTATTCCCAGACCCAGATGCTGGATTTGGAGAGGGAACTGATGGGGCTGTATTTGTCCGGCCATCCGCTTGACGCTTTCGACGGGCTGATGGAGGAATTGCGGCTGGATCGGCTAGTGGATATTGCGGACGCGGCAGACGGTTCGACGGTATTTACGTCGGGTATGGTTGTTTCTCTCAAGCCTTTCATGACCAAAAAAGGTCAATCGATGGCTTTCCTGGAGATCGAGGATCGGATCATGGGTACGGAGCTGGTCGCATTTCCGACCGTATGGGCCAAGGCGTCATCCATTGCCAAAAAAGGTTCATTGCTATTCGTTCGCGCGAAGGTGCAGCAAGGGGACGAGGATTACAAGCTGCTCGCGGACGACATCCTTCCGCTGGATGCCCCGGATTTAAAGCTTCAGGTGGAACGGTTGCGCAGGATGGGGCAAGGGATGCGATCCGGTGGTAACTACACAAAGCCTAAACCATCTTCACCGCCTGCACAGACACTAAGGCCGACACCGACTGTTGCACCACCCGCAAATAGCAGTCCAGCACGCGTCTACATCCGCATCGACAACCAACACGAACAGCCAGCCACACTTATTCGACTTAAGCTATTGCTCAAGTCGTACTTTGGTGAGCTTACGACTGTGCTCCGTTATGAGAGGGAGAAACGCACCGTAGCGCTGAGTGAAGAATTCAATGTCAATCCTACGCAAGAGTTTATCGTGGAAATGGAGAAACTGCTCGGTGAGGGCAGCATCCGGGTGAAGTGAGGCTGATTAATTCGTGATGAGTTAAATTTCGGTATTTATATTGACTTTCCGTTTAGGCATAGAGGAGTATCCCTCTATGCTTTTTGAGTATATAGACTTACTTATTTCTAGTAATTTAGACCTATTAATTACATCCGATCTGCATTAATTGTTGTAATTTGGAAATTGAAATAGTACAACCAATACTATAGGTCTATTAATTTGAAGAAAATCCCAACTTAGACTCTATCGTAAGTAATCGAGCTTATAGAATAAAGGCAAAGCCGGACGAAAGTCGGATTCCTGGTCTTGTACACTTTATCGTCGATGTCGTACCTTATTATATTTTAGGAAACTCAACAAGTGATCCTACTGCATTCTCGGAGAAATATGATGCAACGTTAAGGTCCATGGGGATAAAATAGGGGGGTAATAGCTATCAGTAAATTAAAAGTGCATATTTCAATTGGTATATTAAGTTGGTTACTTTTCTTGTTCAATAGCACTATATTCTACTATTACGTAAATAGTAACTCCTATGTAGTTGAAAAAAATATCTTAATTCTCATTAATATAGCAATGTTTTTACTGTCTTTGTTGTTTGGTGTGGTCTCATTAATGATTACTATTAAAAATGGACGTACCCTTTTCAAAGGTAATCGTTCAAAAGGTGTAAAGGCAAGTTTTCTAATCAATTTTCTATTTGTTATTGTTTATTTTCCGTTTACTTTACGGATAATTGCTAATGCTTACTATATAATGATGGGCGTATAAGTGAAGGGAATCCCAAGGTTTTTGCTTAAATAGTTTTTACACCACATGCGAGTGTAACAACTCCATGTGGTTTTTTCTAGCCCTTCCCCCTCCCCCCCGCTTTGATTGTATTGCTTCGAAGAATCGACAGACAGAAGGGAGAGCGGAGCTCGGTACTGCTCCGAAGAACAAAGGAATGGAGTTACAGCAAGCTTTTCAGTAGCTGAGGGGAATATATCGAAAATGACCATTACCTATTATATAAGTAACGGTTATGTATACGAATCGGTTCAAATTAATACTGGATTAATGGCTGCAGGTGTTACAGACGTACCTCAAACAATCACGAATATGTACTTTACATCTCAAGGTCTTCCATCCTCTGAATAAGAAAGTGAAAATATATCCTTTATAGAATAGGCATCATATAGATAAGCCGTCTTCTCGTAATAAATAGCGACCTTTCCTTTGAGAATGCCCTTAACTAGCTCGTCGCCTTTAGGAGTCGGTGTATAATGGGATTGGCTAAGTATTTCAGGTATTGGTAAGGCCGGCACATGGCCGAATAGACCAAGGGACGCCTTTTCTCAGTTGCTCTTGACCTACCAAATGATTGAAGTACACAATATGAATACCGGACAAAGGGTATTCTTGGCTGGACAGATCGGAGCAGTCTTGAAACGCCTGAAGCGTTTGACGAAGCAAAACATTCCTAGTTTGGCTGTCTTCGCTCATCATTCGCGTTCTCCTTTGCTTCTTAGTTGACTTAGAGGGAGTATTGATTCTTTGTATTGCCAGAAGAGCGGGCATCCAAACCGAATTTTTTTTAACGGAGTGATGGAAAATGGCTTTTATCCAATGTCAGTTTTACTCGGAAACGTTAGAGATACAAGCGTCTATGAACGTTATTCTTCCGCAAAGGAAAGGCCGTTTGTTCCCTACGCTTTACTTGCTGCACGGCCTTTCGGACGACCACACCGCATGGAGCCGGCAAACCTCCATCGAAAGATATGCTTCTGCCCATGGTATAGCGGTAGTCATGCCGGCAGTAAACAGAAGCTTCTACACCGACATGAGCCACGGAGCGAAATATTGGACCTTCGTTAGCGAAGAGCTGCCCGAGTTGGCTCGTTCGTTCTTTCCTCTGTCGCCGCTACCCGAAGATAATTTCGTTGCGGGCCTTTCCATGGGCGGTTACGGAGCGATGAAATTAGGACTTAGCTTTCCTGAGAGGTTCGCTGCGGCTGCCAGTTTGTCCGGAGCGGTTGACGTTAATCGTTTAGCTAAAGTAAGATTTACCCCGGACCTGCTGAACGTGGTCAGCGATCCATCCACGATTCCTGGCTCGTCGGCCGATCTGTTCGCGCTTGCGGAACGGTTAGCCGGACAACCTTCCGTTCCTCTGCTATTCCAGTGCTGCGGAACGGAGGATTTCCTATATGAAGACAATATCCGGTTCCGCGACCTTTGCTTACGGCTAGGGCTCCCATTGACTTACGAGGAAGAGCCGGGAAATCATGAGTGGGGCTATTGGGATCGTAAAATAGAGCGAGTTCTGAATTGGCTTCCGATAAAGCAAGGGTAACGTCATTCTTCTCCCATTCCGCGCGCCGCAAGGAATCTGCCGTTGTTTGGTTGCTAGTCTTGCGACTTCTGTGCTATGATTTCTTTATTGCTCTATTCGTTATACCAAGTAATACGACTCGTTCCGATCTTACAATGAATGACTAAGAAATTGGGGGTACCGCTTCATGTGGACGGTCATCTACATCGCACCGACCGCTAAGATCGCCGAAAGAATTCAGAAGCGTCTGACCGATGAAGGTTTCCTCGTACAGGTACGCCCCATTAACCTAACCAAACCGCAGTACGAAATATTGGTCCCATCTGGCGAAGTGCGGGAAGTGCAAGAGGTATTAGGCAGTATTCTGCACCTGTAATTCAGAACGATACCTATTAGCTTCACGGTCCCCTATATCGCTTGTGAGGTGTCGCTGTGTTCAAGGATTTATTTCAGAAGAAAAAATACGCCGTCGTTCCTTCGGAACGCACGAAAAGGGATATTCCCGAAGGCTTGATGAACCGTTGCCCGAAATGCGGTACGATTCAGTTCAGCAAGGAACTGGAGAAGAACCTGAAAGTCTGTTCCACCTGCGGACACCATTTCCGTCTGAACGCCTGGGAGCGCATCGCAATGACGCTCGATGAGGGGCGTCTTTTTGAGATTAATGAAGATCTGATTTCGGAAGATCCGCTGCAATTTCCTGGTTACGCCACGAAGCTCGAGCAGCAGAAGGCAAGCTCCGGCTTGAAGGACGCGGTCATTACGGGAGAAGGCGAGATCGGCGGATTTGCCGTCGTCGTCGGAGTGATGAGCTTCGACTTCTTCAGCGGCAGCATGGGCTCCGTAGTGGGCGAGAAGGTTACTCGCGCGATCGAGAAGGCCACGGAGAAGCAATTGCCGCTCGTTTTCTTCTCTACCTCGGGCGGGGCAAGAATGCAAGAGAGCATATTAAGCTTAATGCAGATGGCGAAGACGAGCGCGGCGCTTGCCAGGTTCCAGGAAAAAGGCGGCTTGTTCATCTCCGTATTCACCGATCCTACGTTAGGCGGGGTTTCCGCGAGTTTTGCGAGCCTTGGCGACTACAATTTGGCCGAGCCTGGCGCGATCGTCGGTTTCGCCGGCCGTATCGTTATCGAACAAACGATTCGTCAGAAGCTGCCGGAAAACTTCCAGACGGCTGAATTCAATTTGAAACACGGGCAATTGGACAAGGTCGTCCACCGCAAGGAAATGAAAGCGATGCTGACCAAACTGCTCGACATGCACGCGGGGAAAGGAGAGCCGGCCGATGTCCAGTGAACTGCCCTTTGAGAGGCCGCTCGCCGAATTACGCAAGAAAATAGATGAGCTCAAGCATTTCGGAACCGAGAAGCAAATCGACTTCACGGATGAAATCGGAAGGCTTGAGGAGCGTTATAAGCAGCTTGAAGTCGAGATCTACGATAATATGAGCGCGGCTCAGATTATGCATATGGCCCGTCATCATCAACGTCCGACGTCTCTGGATTACATAAATACGGTTTTTACCGATTTTATCGAGCTCCACGGAGACCGCTTGTTTGCCGATGACCTTGCGATCGTAGGCGGCTTAGCCAAGCTGAACGGCATACCCGTTACGGTTGTCGGACACCAGCGCGGCAAGGATACGAAGGACAACATCCAGCGTTTCTTCGGCAGTCCCCATCCGGAAGGCTTCCGCAAAGCGCTTCGCTTCATGCAGCAAGCGAACAAGTTCGGTCGCCCGATCATCACGTTCATCGATACCAAGGGAGCTTATCCCGGCGATACCGCGGAAGAGCGCGGCCAGTCGGAAGCGATCGCGCGCAATCTCCGCGAAATGGCGATGTTCGGGGTGCCGATCATCTGCATAGTTATCGGAGAAGGCGGAAGCGGCGGCGCTCTGGCATTAGGCGTAGGCAACCGGGTGCTCATGCTGGAGAATGCGATCTATTCCGTTATTTCGCCGAACGGCGCGGCTTCGATCCTATGGAAAGATGCTTCCAAAGCCGATCAAGCTGCTGAAGCGATGAAGATTACCGCGAAGGATCTGCTTGAATTCGGCGTTATCGAAGATATTATTCCCGAGCCGCAAGGCGGAGCTCATCGGGACAAGGCGATGCAAGCCGAAGCAATCAAGGAAGCTTTATGGCGCCATCTGCAAGAGTTAATGCAGATGACTCCGGATCAATTGAGGGAAGACCGGTACCAGAAGTTCCGCAAAGTCGGGCGTTTCGGTACCGCAGGGTTAGAATAGCCCTATATAAATGAGACCATGGATAGATAAACGGAGGAAAAAGAAATCATGCGTAAAACGAAAATCGTCTGTACGATCGGCCCTTCCAGCGAATCGTTGGATAACACCAAAAAACTGATTACCGCCGGAATGAACGTTGCCCGTCTGAACTTCTCGCACGGCGACTTCGAAGAACACGGAAACCGGATGAAAGCGATTCGCCAAGCCTGCCAAGAATTGAACAAAACGGTTGCGATCCTGCTGGATACCAAAGGCCCTGAGATTCGCCTTGGGAAATTGAAGGAAGAGCCGATCGAGCTCGTTCAAGGCGAATATATCACCTTGACTACAGAAGAAATCTTGGGCGATATCAATCGCGTTCCCATCACGTATAAGGAATTGCCTAGCGACGTTCATGTCGGTTCGACGATCCTGATCGACGACGGCTTGATCGGAATGACGGTCGTTGACATCCAAGGCACGGAAATCAAATGCCAGATCGTTAACAGCGGCCAAATCAAGAGCAAAAAAGGCGTAAACGTTCCGGGAGTCGCGATCTCCATGCCTGGACTTACGGAAAAAGATATCGGCGACATCAAGTTCGGAATCGAAATGGGCGTCGATTTCATCGCGGCTTCCTTCGTTCGCCGCGCTAGCGACGTGCTTGAAATACGCGAGCTTCTGGAGCGTCACGAAGCGCGCCACATTCAGATCATCTCCAAGATCGAGAATCAACAAGGCGTCGACAACCTCGACGAGATTCTTGAGGTTTCGGACGGACTAATGGTTGCCCGCGGAGACCTTGGCGTTGAAATCCCCGCGGAAGAAGTGCCTCTCGTTCAGAAGCTCATGATCGAGAAGTGCAACCGCGCAGGCAAACCGGTCATTACCGCTACTCAAATGCTCGATTCCATGCAACGGAATCCTCGTCCGACCCGCGCGGAAGCTTCCGACGTCGCGAACGCGATCTTCGACGGAACGGACGCGATCATGCTGTCGGGCGAGACGGCTGCGGGCAAATATCCAGTGGAATCCGTTCTGACGATGTCCCGTATCGCGGAACGCGCGGAATCCGCTTTGCACTATCGCGAGATCTTCACTAAGCAAGCGAAAGCGCAACAAACATCGGTTACGGAAGCGATTAGCCAGGCTGTGGCGAATGCCGCATTGGATCTGGATGCGAAAGCGATCGTAACCTCCACGGAGAGCGGCTATACCGCGCGCATGATCTCCAAATACAAACCGAAATCCCATGTCATCGCAGTAACGCCTATTGATCAAGTATTGCGCCGTCTGCAGCTGGTATGGGGCGTTATCCCTGTGAAGGGCGTAACTGCGACGACAACGGACGAAATGTTCGAGATCGCCGTGAAAGGCGCGATGGACACCGGACTCGTGCGCCTTGGAGATACGATCATTATTACTGCGGGCGTACCGGTTGGCCGCTCGGGCACGACGAACCTAATCAAGATTCACAACGTCGGCGAACTGATCGCCAAAGGACAAGGAATCGGATCGCAAAGCGCTACCGGTAAAGTCGTTATCGCGAATACGCCCGAAGAAGCGCTTCGCAAGATGACTAAGGGAGCGATCTTGGTCGCGCCTTCCACGGACAAGGAATATATGCCGGCGTTCGAGAAAGCGGCGGCGGTCATTACGGAATGCGGAGGCATTACTTGCCATGCCGCGGTAGTAGGACTGAACCTGGGCATCCCGGTTATCGTCGGCGTTGACAATGCCATTCAGTTGTTGAAGGACGGCATGGAAGTCACGGTTTACGCGGAGCACGGCGTGATTTACTCCGGGCAAGCTAAAGTCATGTAAGTTATCGAACGATGAAATAGAATTCCCCGCAGCGTTGCTGTGGGGGATTTTTGTATCCAGTCGCCATCCTAAGGATGACGAAGCCGTTTATTCGGGAGGAAGTCATATGGCAACTTGGTTTTTGCACCCTTTACGCGTCAGATATCAGGAAACGGATCAGATGGGCGTCGTCTATCATGCCAACTATTTGAACTGGTTCGAGATTGGCCGTACGGAGTGGGTTCGTCAGGCCGGAATCGCCTATAAGGAAGTGGAAGCCCGGGGCTTGCTGTTGCCGGTAACCGACGTTGAAGCCTCATTCAAACAGCCTGCCTTATACGACGATTGGATTACGGTATGCACTCGGGTAGCGGAGATGACGAGCATTCGCGTTCGTTTCGAATCGAGAATCGTTAGCGGCGATATGTCCGCTAGTCATGGAATTCGTTATGAAGGTGAAGACCCGCCAGGATTGCTCCTCGTGCAGGGAGGAACGAGTCACGTTTGGGTAAACAAAGAATGGAAGCCCGTTCGCTTCGCGCGGGAAGCTCCGGATTTGTATCAACGAATGATGGGGCTAATTGGTTCGAAACCGTCTTGAGCGTTCGATCGTAATGGTTAGTAGGAGAGTGATGATGATGCAGAAAAAGCAAAGCAAACTTCCATTGGCCGTTTTCCTTCTCGCGCTAATGGAATTATGGTTTATATTCATGGTGGGCAAATGGATCGGCGGCTGGGCGACTTTGGCATTGCTGATCGGATCTGGGGCGTTGGGGGCATGGCTTATCAAGACGGAAGGACGCAAAGTATGGCAGCAAGCCCGGCAGCAGATGGAAGCAGGCCAAGCGCCCGGCCATTCCTTGCTGGAAGGCCTGTGCGTTCTGGCAGGCGGCATCCTCCTCATAGCTCCGGGATTTCTATCCGATATCGTAGGGTTGACGATGCTTCTTCCTTTTACTCGCCCTCTGTACCGGTTATATATATACCGATGGCTTGAACGCAAAGTGCGCAACGGTCAGTTCTCGATCTACGGAGGATCGAATCGCAGATAAGCGCGGATTTAACGGTTCCCGTGCCCAATGTATTTGCCGATATCCCGGAAAACGTTAGCCCTATGGCAAGCCATCAGCACGACGACGATGATGGGACCAATGATGAGTCCGAATATCCCGAACAGCTGAAGGCCTGCGAACATCGCGATCAAGGTAGGCAGGGGATCCAAGCCGACGCTGGAGGCAAGCACCTTCGGCTCGATGAATTGGCGGGCAATCAGGACAATCCCATAAAGAATGGATAAACCGGTTCCAAGCTGCCAGTCGCCAATGAGGAACATGTAGCCCAGCCAAGGAATCATTGCCGCGCCAACGCCTAAGTAAGGGAGCAAGTCTACGACGCCGATAAGCAATCCGATTGACAATGCATTTTCCACCCTTAGGATTAATAAGCCGATAATGACGACAACCATCGTAATGGAAATCATAATCAATTGCGCCCGCATGTAGCCAAATAAGGCGTGCTGCAAACCCTTCCAGACCGAACCGACCCTTTGAACCATGGCTATGGGAAACCATTCCTTCATGAGTATCCGATAACGGTTCCAATCCTTGCTGATGAAGAAGGAAGCAAGGAAGACGACGATCGCAATGGTAGCGATGGTAGGCAAGGAATAGAGAATGCTTACGATTCCGTTGAAGAATAAGCTGATCAGGCCGGTACCCGCTTGAGTGATGACTTGCGCCGTGTCGGAGATGCTGCTATTGATGGTTTCTTCGTAGTTGGGATTTTGTTTGTAAAAGTCGTTGATCCGGTTAATGAGGCCTTGAATGTCCGGACTGGCCAGCAGATCGTTGAAGGAATTTTCCACCCACGTCACCAAGTCCTGAAGCGAGCCGGACAAATTCATAACCTCTTCGACAAGACGCATGATTAGAGCGGAGATGATCGTAATCATTGCGGAAGCAAATAACAGCAAGGTGACGGTGACCGCTAGCCATCGGGGAAAACGGGCTCTACGGTGCAGCAAGTCCACCAACGGATTTAAGGCATATGCAAGAAGCCATCCGAGCAGGAAAGGATACAGGAGCGGAAGAGACCACCACGCCAGCATTAGGATCACGACACAAAGCGCAATGACGAGAAGTAATCTTAGCAGTTGACCGACGATTTTCCGATCCAGAGCAATCTCCCTCTTTCTCCTGCATATCCATTTCATTAAGAGTACTATTCCCATTATAAACCATGGCGACTTCATTTCGCGAAGGGTTGTCTTTCATTTAACCGTGCGTTAACGATTAGTTAACGTCTAGTTTACAATCGGGCAACATAATGAAAGAGAATGCCGGATCGGGTTATATGGTCATAGTCGCATGAGCAATGAACAGGGGGAAGCAACGTGTCTAGCTCCAAAAAATATATTAACCGTGATTTAAGCTGGCTGGAGTTCAATCGGCGCGTGCTTGAAGAAGCGGAAGACGCAGGTACGCCGCTTTTGGAGAGGCTTCAGTTTCTTTCCATCGTGCAAAGCAACCTAGATGAGTTTATGAGCGTTAGGGTCGCCGGATTACAAGCGCAGAGCAAAGCGGGGTTTATAAAAACCGATTTCACGGGATACACGCCCCAAGGCTTGATTAAACGACTGATGAAGCGCACGACGCGAATGGTTAAAGAACAATACCGTACTTACCGCGATTTACTTCGGCTATTGGCCAAAGAGGGCGTCTCGCTTACTGCCTTCCGGGAATTGAACGACGAACAGAAGACAACGATGACCTCCTATTTCAAGCAAATCATATATCCGGTGCTCACTCCGATGGCAGTCGACCAAAGCCGTCCTTTTCCGCTTCTGCATAGTAAAGAACTTTACCTGGCCGTTGTTCTGAAGCCGGAGGGCCAAGGCGTAACGGAAGGCGAAGAGGAGAAGACGTTCTGCGCGATCGTTCAAGTGCCGTCGATTCTTGCCCGCACAATCCTCGTTCCAGGGAGGAAAAACAGTAGAAAACTCTCTTATTTGCTGCTGGAGGACTTGATCAAGGAGCATATCGGACTCCTGTTCAGCGGATACAGGACGGTAGCGGTTCATGCGTTCCGCGTGACGCGGAATTCGGACTTGACGTTGAACGAGGAAGGCGCGGAGGATTTACTGCAGGAGATAGAGAAGGAGCTGCGACGGCGGCGGCGCGGATTGCCCGTAAGACTCGAGGTGGAAAAAGGAATCCATTTGGACGCGCTGGAGCTGCTTAGCGACGAACTGGAAATGGAAGGCGAGGCTTTCGACGAAATAGATGGACCTCTTGATCTGGGATTTCTGTCTAAGTTCGTGGCCATGCTTCCGAACTATGAGCACCTTCGTTATCCTAAGCACGAGCCGGTCTATCCCGCGGAATTCGACGGAGAGGACGATATGTTGACCGTACTTCGCGAGAAGGATGTCCTCGTCTATCATCCCTATGAGTCATTCGAGGTCGTTAACGATTTCATTCTGGAAGCCGCGGCAGACCCGAACGTGCTTGCGATAAAGATGACGCTTTATCGCGTGAGCGTGAATTCCGTGCTCATTCAGGCATTGTCCAGCGCGGCGGAATCGGGGAAGCAAGTCACCGTCGTCGTAGAGATCAAGGCTAGGTTCGACGAGGCGCGCAATATCGCATGGGCGCGCCAGCTCGAGAAGGCCGGCTGCCATGTCGTCTACGGACTGGTCGGGTTGAAGACTCACGCCAAGATCACTTTGGTCGTTCGCAGAGAAGCGAATAACTTGCGGAGATACGTGCATGTCGGAACCGGCAATTATAATGAAAATACGGCACGTTTGTATACGGATGCGGGGTTATTCACGAGCCATCCGGACATCGGGGCGGATGCTACCGCATTGTTCAACGAGATGACGGGATATTCGACTCCCCATCTATGGTCGTCCTTCGCCGTCGCGCCGATCGGCTTAAAGCCGAAGCTGTTCGAACTGATCGATCGGGAGATTGGTCATGCTTTGAGCGGGCGCCCTGCCCGGATAGTCGCGAAGATGAATTCTTTATCCAATCAATCGATGATCGATAAGCTCTATCAAGCCTCGCAGGCTGGCGTGAAAATCGAATTAATCGTTCGGGGAGTATGCTGTCTCAGACCCGGAGTGCCGGGATTAAGCGAGAATATCCGAGTGATCAGCATCGTCGACCGTTATCTCGAGCATGCCAGAATACTCTCCGTAGCGGGGGGCGGGGACGATGAGGTCTATATTTCGAGCGCGGATTGGATGACGCGGAACTTGAGCCGCAGGGTTGAATTAATGTGCCCGGTATACGATCCCGGTCTTCGAAGCACGTTGATGAACATATTGGAAATGAATTTGCTGGATAACGTCAAAGCGCGGGAACTGCTATCGACCGGCTCCTATGAGCGGGTGAAGAGCCCGGAGCCTCCATTGCGCAGCCAGTTCCAAGCGGCGGATATTCCGCTATGGAAGTCCATAGCGGCAGCGTTTGAGTAGAGTTAACGGGGGAATTACTTTATCCGGACCGAAAGTTCGGGGGTAATCCCCCAATTTTTTTTCATTTCCTTGGCGATGTTCTCTACTTCCATCTGCTCTACGGGAAGCGGATGGCGGGCATCGGCAATTAATCGAAGCTTGCTTCCTTTCACGGAAAGCTCAAGGGTCGTTATGGCCTGGGCTTCGCTGCGGTCGAGCGCGGCAGCCAGCTGCAGCAAAGAGCCGAGCTTGGCGATCGCTTCGAAATCGCCTTCCTCCAGCATTGAGCGGTACGCGGCTAGCTTTCTTCTAAGAGGATTGGAACCTCGATAAGAAGCGATGGCAGCCGTCAGAATCGTTTCCCTGTGGGATAAACCGTTCCAATTGGTATGCAGCAGCATATAGAAGGTATGGTCCGCGCAGTCGTTAAAATCGATTGTCGCTCCGATCCGGAATAGACGGGCAGCGGTTTCCAATAACCGGCGACTGGAAGCCGGCAATTTCGTATCCGCTGATAAGCGGTCATATAACGTTAAGGCTAATCTGCGAACTTGCTGAAGATGTTCTTCAGGCGCGACCGGATATAAAGCGCTCAGGTTACGAATGCTTTCCTCCAGAACGGAGTTTTCCGAATCGGAACGATGGAGGGGGAGGCAGGTTTCGTAGAACAATCCATCCCTTAGTCCCGCGCCGCATACGACGAGTCGAGAAGTATGGATATGCCCCATGACCCCAAGAAGAATCGCAAGTCCCGGCACGATGACGTCTCCGCGGTCTTTGGACAAGCCAGGAAGCTTCCGTCGTTGTTCGACCGTAATCATGGCCAGGTTATCCAAGGCCAAGCCGAGATCGGGTCTAATCATTTCATAGCCGTGCAGGTGGGGAAACGGATAATTCGTCTCCCTTTGACGAAGCTTGGCGAGGGCACGAACGGTGCCTCCCAATCCGATGAGGGGAAGCCCGGGGTGACTAGAAATCCACCGCTCCTTACCGAGCAAACGCCACACCTCCGATTGAATCTCGGATAGCATGGATTGGGGGGCAGGGCCTTCGCCTATCCCGTATTTGCTAGAAATGTTGACGCAGCCAATCGGGAAGGAAGCGGCAGACACGACACTCCTATTCTGAATGAGCGTGATCTCGGTACTTCCTCCGCCAATGTCCACGACGAAGCAATCGGCAAGGTTAAGGCTGTTCAGCATGGCTCTGCTGCCGATTCGGGCTTCGTCCTCCCCGGACAGTATCTCGACGGATAAGCCGGTTAAGTCGTATAGCTTCTTTATGATCGCTTCTCTATTAACGGCTTGGCGGATCGCGGCAGTCGCAACAGCCCGGATGTGCTCCGCGCCGTGCTTCTGGCATATGCGGCAAAAGTGCCGCAACACTTCCGCAAGCTCATCTATGGTTTCCATGGGTAATGTGCCATCCGAAGTCATTCGTTGGCTTAAGCGAGCCGGCCAGCGTCCTTGATCCACTACGCGATAAGCCCCGTTGTCCGTTAATTGATAAACGGACAATCGAACGGTATTGGAGCCGATATCGATGATTCCGGTGATCTGGTTTGTGGTTAAGTGCATTAAGTGGACCTCCTGCCGCGCAAACGCTTCGTTTCATTGTATCACAAATTAATTATTGGAATAATTAGAGGGTTTAAGCAAATGACTAAAGCTATGTGGATTCAAGAACGAATACTTATGGTGCCGATAAAACAATTTGATGCCCGTTTCGGTTCCATTCCCTGTAAAAATCGATTATCATTAAAAAAGGTCAAAAAATGTTAGGTTATTCGCGGTTTGCGTTCATTATTGAGCCGGGAGTGCGTCTTGCTCTCGCGCAGACTTATCTTGAGCGATTCGGCAGCACACATAGACAAGCCGATTGATCTGAATTTTCGGGACAAAGGAGAGAGAAAATATGACAGTAACCAAAGGCCTTGAAGGTATCGTGGCGGCGAAGTCGTCGATTAGCTCCATCATCGACGGCGTCTTGACATACCAAGGCATTAACATCGACGAATTAGCGGAAAAGGCCACGTTCGAAGAAGTAGCATACTTACTATGGCACGGCAAGCTTCCGACTAAAGCGGAACTGGACGGGCTGACCGCGAAGCTTGGAGACTATGCATCCGTTCCTGCCGAGGTTATCGATGGCTTGCGTTTGTACCCTAAAGCAAGCAATTCGATGGCTGCTTTGCGTACGGTCGTATCCAGCTTGGCATTGTACGATAGCGAAGCTAATGACATGAGCGCGGAGGCTAACTATCGCAAAGCAGTGAAGCTGCAAGCGCAATTGCCTACCGTCGTAGCGGCATACGCTCGTATTCGCGAGGGCAAAGAACCGATCGCTCCGAAGAAAGGCGTAAGCATCGCCCATAACTTCCTGTATATGCTTACCGGAGAAGAACCGGCACAGGTCGCTATCGAAGCCTTGGACAAAGCGCTCGTTCTGCATGCGGACCATGAGTTGAATGCCTCCACTTTCGCGGCGCGCGTAACGGTTGCGACCTTGTCGGATATTTATTCCGGCGTAACGTCCGCGATCGGCGCTCTGAAGGGGCCATTGCACGGCGGAGCTAATGAAGCGGTTATGGTCATGCTTGATGAAATCGGCTCCGTAGCTAACGTAGAGCCTTATATTCAGAACAAGCTGGACAACAAAGAGAAGATCATGGGCTTCGGTCATCGCGTCTATAAGAATGGCGACCCTCGCGCTAAGCACTTGATGCAGATGTCGCGTCAACTCGGCGAGTTGAAAGGCGACATGACGCTTTACGACATGTCCATTAAGATCGACAACCTTGTAACGAGTCAAAAAGGATTGAAGCCGAACGTCGACTTCTACTCCGCTTCTTGTTACACGATGCTTGGCATCCCGCGCGACTTGTTCACGCCGATCTTCGCGATCAGCCGCGTATCCGGATGGTCTGCTCACATCTTGGAGCAATACCAAGATAACCGCTTGATTCGTCCGCGCGCCGAATACGTCGGTCCGGTGAACCAGCACTACGTTTCAATCGAGAAACGCGTCTAAATTAAATGCTATTGCCGGCGGGTTGCCTCCAATGCCGTAAGGCGGAGGCAAGACGCCGGTTCTTTGCGAAAAATAACGTGAAAATCAGGAGGAGAAACAAACCATGAAACTCGAAAAATTCACAGCGCCGACTTCCGGCGAGAAAATTACGGTAGACAACGGCGTGTTGAAGGTTCCTAACAACCCGATTATCCCTTTTATCGAGGGCGACGGCACCGGCCGCGACATCTGGAAAGCATCCAAGCGCGTGCTTGATGCGGCAGTAAAGAAAGCATACAACGGCGAAAAACAAATCGCTTGGTACGAAGTTTTCGCCGGCGAGAAAGCATTCAATACTTACGGCGAGTGGTTGCCTGCCGATACGTTGACGGCCATCCGCGAAATGTTCATCGCAATCAAAGGACCTTTGACGACGCCAATCGGCGGCGGTATCCGTTCCCTGAACGTTGCGCTGCGCCAAGAACTGGATCTCTACGTATGCTTGCGTCCCGTTCGTTACTTCGACGGCGTACCTTCCCCGGTTAAGCGTCCCGAGCTTGTGGACATGGTTATTTTCCGGGAAAACACCGAGGACATCTACGCGGGCATCGAGTACCAATCCGGTACCGAGCAAGTGAAGAAAGTGCTCGAGTTCTTGCAGAAGGAAATGGGCGTTAACAAAATCCGCTTCCCGGAAACTTCCGGTATCGGCATCAAACCAGTTTCGGAAGAAGGCTCCAAACGTCTTGTTCGCGCGGCTATCGAGTACGCGATCAAACACGGCCGCAAATCCGTTACGCTCGTTCATAAAGGCAACATCATGAAATATACCGAAGGCGCGTTCAAAAACTGGGGTTACGAAGTAGCTGAACAAGAATTCGGAGACAAAGTATTCACGTGGTCCGAATACGACAACATCAAAGCGGACAAAGGCGAAGAAGCGGCTAACGCTGCCCAGAAAGCGGCTCTTGATTCCGGTAAAATCCTGATCAAGGACGCCATCGCCGACATCGCGCTTCAACAAGTTCTAACTCGTCCAACCGACTTCGACGTTATCGCTACGTTGAACCTGAACGGCGACTATCTGTCCGACGCATTGGCTGCTCAAGTCGGCGGAATCGGTATCGCACCGGGCGCTAACATCAACTACCTGACGGGACATGCCATCTTCGAAGCGACTCACGGTACCGCGCCTAAGTACGCGGACAAAGACGTCGTGAACCCGGGTTCCGTTATTCTTTCCGGCGTTATGATGCTGGAGCACTTGGGATGGTTGGAAGCTGCCGAGCTGATCTACAAAGGTTTGGAAACCTCGATCAACAACAAAGTCGTTACTTATGACTTCGCTCGTTTGATGGAGGGTGCTACCGAAGTAAAATGTTCTGCGTTTGCGGACGAAATAATTAAACATTTCTAACCCCCTAAGTCCCCCTTTCCAAGGGGGATTCCAAGGGCCTGCTGCCCTCTGGACACCCGCCTTCGAGCGAGGAGTTACCGACGAGCGGTCTGAGCGGGGCTTGTGCTGGGAGTTGCCCATCTTCTCGGATGTGCTGGTGCGACTCGCTTCGCTTGTCGCCCCTCCATCCGAATGATGGACTAGTGCGAGTTTATGGCTGTCGAGCTGCCTTCGCGCTCTCAAGGTCAAGTTCAGAGCTGCTGCGCGCTCTCAAGGTCAAGTTCGGAGCTGCTGAGCGCTCCTGGTGAATAGCTGCATATTTACAGTTATTCTATTGAGGAAGCTATTTTTCGGGAATACTTGATTCGCCTTCAAAATGGTTCATTCGCCTAGGTGCGGAAAGCACCGGGCTTAAGATTAAGGAGGAATTATTAAGTGGCAATCAAACGTGCGAAAATTACAGTTGTCGGTGCTGGATTCACTGGCGCGACTACTGCGCTTATGTTGGCTCAGAAGGAGCTTGGAGACGTCGTTCTTCTGGACATCCCTCAGTTGGAGAACCCGACTAAGGGTAAAGCGTTGGACATGATGGAATCTACGCCGGTGCAAGGAATTGATTCCAATATTGTAGGAACATCGAATTATGAAGATTCCGCTAATTCCGATGTTGTTATTATTACGGCCGGTATTGCCCGCAAGCCGGGTATGAGCCGCGATGACCTCGTGAACACGAACGCTGGGATTGTGAAATCGGTTTGCGAGAACGTCAAAGCGACTAGCCCGAACGCTTACGTGATTATCCTTTCCAACCCGGTTGACGCGATGACTTACGTGGCTAACAAAGCGCTGGGCTTTCCGAAAAACCGCGTGATCGGACAATCCGGAGTTCTGGATACGGCTCGTTACAACACGTTCCTCGCGCAAGCGCTGAACGTATCGGTTGAAGACGTTCGCGGAGTCGTGCTCGGCGGCCACGGAGATGACATGGTTCCGCTCGTTCGTTATACGACGATCGGCGGAATTCCGGTAGAGAAGTTGCTTCCTAAAGAGCAAATCGACGCCATCGTTGCCCGCACTCGCGTAGGCGGCGGAGAAATCGTTAACTTGCTGGGTAACGGCAGCGCGTACTTCGCACCTGCTGCTTCGCTCGTGCAAATGACGGAAGCGATTCTTAAGGACAAGAAACGCATTCTACCGATTATCGCATTGTTGCAAGGCGAGTATGGTTACGACAACCTGTTCATGGGCGTTCTAGCTGTTCTTGGCGGCGACGGCATCGAGAAAATCATCGAAATCGAGTTGACCGGCGAAGAGAAAACGGCGCTTGAGAAATCAGCGGAATCCGTACGAAACGTCATCAAGATCGTTGAGAACGCGTAATTCAACTAAACGAATAACGAAAGGGAGCCTGCGGGCTCTCTTTTTAACTATCAGGAAGTTTAATTTTTGACGGAACCGTTTTACTTGTTGTGAAAGATTCATGTTCTTTGTCCCGCCAAGGTTTTGTTCGCGTCTCTTTTTGTGTATACTGAGTTTGTCTCAGTCTGTTAACTATTGGAGGGAACGGCGAATGTTAACTGTTATGTTGTTTTTGCACGTAGTCGGTGCGGTGGGTATGGGAATTTATGCAATTATGCCTTTTGTAGTAGGGAGATTTAAGCAATTATCGGGAACCGCGCAAGAAGGATTGGCCAGCGGATTAATCCTGGGCGGAAGATTAGGCCAATATTCGCTCGTGTTGCAGTTGCTTACCGGCGGTTATTTGATCTCCAATTCGGAAATGCCGGATTATACCGTTGCTTGGATGGTAACGATTATCATCTTGTTCGTGGCGATCGGAGCATTGACGGGGATCGTGCAAGCTCCGCTTAAGAGAATTGCGGCTTCCTCCGTTAAAGGAGAGAGCGCGAGCAGTTCGATTGCAAGAGTTCAGACGCTTAGCTCGATCATCTTTGTACTGTTCCTTGTCATGATTTGGTTGATGCAAGATCCATGGATTGTAACGAATTAACGGAATCAATACTTTAAGAATGGCTGTCGAACCCTGCCTACGCATGTCGTAGACAGGGCTTTTTTGCTTAATAATGTACTAATTTCGTGTGCTATAATGATGCCTACAACTTCTACATAAGAACAGAGGATCAGGATGAAAATTAATTTTATTATGAATTTATTAGGAAGATACGATGGCGGGATATGGATTCGGGTGCTCGGAGCCGCCTTAACGACCATTACCGGTTTCATGATACGGCCATTTCTAGTGCTCTATCTGTACGATCAAATGGAGGGCTCGGTCATTCTGCCGATGATTATCGTCGGTTTGCAGCCGCTGTGCGGCTTGTTCGTAAGTTGGTTCGGGGGTGGGTGGAGCGATAGATACGGGCGAAAACCACTGATTATAATTGCATTATTCCTCCAAATGCTGTGTATGCTCGGTTATGTTTTCGCGGAAGATGTCTGGCAGTACGCTCTTATTTCCATTATAAACGGCATCGGATTTGCGCTTTATATGCCTGCTGCGAATGCTCAGATTACGGATATGGTGGCGGAAGAAAAACGCGCGGAAGTGTTTGCGTTGATGCATACGGCGTTTAATGTCGGAGCTGCCGTCGGTCCCGTGCTGGGATTGCTTATGTTCGGTTGGAATCCATCGGCCGTATTCCTCCTGTCCGCATTTTCCTTCGTACTCTATGGGCTGCTTGTCTGGTTCAAATTGCCGGAGACCGCTCCATTGTTAAAGGGTGAAGGATCAGGATCTAAAGCGATAGCCGCGCAACCTAAGCCTAAATTCTCTTGGGTCGAGCACAAAACCTTGCTGCTTATAACCTTGCTTAGCTTGCCGGTCGGACTGTTGTACGCGCAAGTGGAATCAACTTTTCCTTTGCATTTGCAAACTAGCTTCGACAATTACCGTACCGTGCTGGCGTCGATCCTTACTTTTAACGGGATCATGGTAATCGCCATGCAAATCTGGATAGCCAAGCGCACGGAAGCGATGCCTTCGCATCTTGTTATTGGATTGTCTTATGTTCTATATGCTATCGTATCTTTGGGCTATGGCTATTCGAGCATCATCGTATTGCTATTCGTGGCCGAATTTATCTTTACGATCGGAGAGATGATCTTCGGTCCCCACATCCAGAAGGCGGTTTCCGTCATGGCGCCGGTAGAGCAACGAGGTTTCTACTTCTCCGTATATGGGACCAGCCAGTTGCTATCCCGCGGAATCGGGCCGATATTGGGCGGCTTGGTGCTTAGTTGGAGCAATGGGGAAACGTTGTTCGCGGCGATTGCGGTATTGCTCGTTGTCGCTGGTGTCGCTCAGGTCAGGGTTCTTAAGAAATATGCTTTCGCAATGAACATTAATTCAAGGAGCTGACGATCGAATGAGTAAGGGTGACACGGCGCTGTTAATTGTGGATGTACAGAAAGCGATGTTTTCTTATGATTCGCGGTTATTCGATGAGGAGCTCGTGATGGATAACATCGAGATGCTTTTGTCGAAAGCCCGAGCGTCGAACGTTCCGGTCATTTTCATCCAACATACGAGCCATGAGGCGGGGGATGAATTCCTGGAAGGAAGTCAAACATGGGATATCCATCCTAGAATCCAACCTTTCGAATCGGAACCGGTTATCCAAAAATTCACCTGCGATTCCTTTCATGAGACGACGCTTGACGAGGAGCTTCGGAATAGAAACATTCGAAAACTTGTCATTGCCGGCATGCAGACGGAATTCTGCATCGATACGACTAGCAGAAGGGCGTTTAGCCTAGGATACGAGGGTACGTTAGTTAAAGATGCCCATAGCACATTCGATAGCAAAAACCTTTCGGCAGCCCAGATCGTGGAGCATCACAATTACATTTTGGGCGGGGGATTCGTTCGGCTTAAGGCGACTAAGGATATCGAATTTTAAGGATAAGGGGTAGACGATTAGACATGAGTCTGATCATCTACCCCTTATTATTTTAGTTATTCAGAATTTATAAGTTTCAAGTTTATCCATTTCTGAATAACCTCCGACATAAACGTATTGTCACCATCGCTAAGGACGGCGACAGACGTTTATGCTTATGCCAACCATTCATCCCAGTGGCGCTCGAGATATCCCTTCATCCACAAGCAAACTTCCCACAAGTCGGAAACGGGAACATTGGTGAAAGGCAAAGTTTGGAGATAGCCGGGAGGGCCGAATTCCGGAACGATAATGAGCGATTCCGCACCCTGATCGCGTCTGCTGCGGGCAATGTCCCGCCACCACGCGGAATGCGCGGCGAGTGCTGCGGCATGCTCAGGCGCGGCAGGATGATTAACCTGCGGACCTTCCTGGTACCCGACGCGGGAATGGACATGGATGGCTCGTTTTGAGGCTATTTGCATCCTTGGACCTTGGTCCTCTAAGAGGGACTCGCATACGCAGCACCAATGGCTGAAATCCGCGCAAATGCTCAATTCGGGTACGTCTTTAAGCAATTGCTCCGTCACCCAAGGCGTAAACATCGCGCGGCCGCGGTGGGTTTCATGAGCGATGGGGATACCGGCTTCGCGTTCGACATTCACCGCATGACGGTAGAAGTCCAACTGTTGCTCGTAGGGCGCGTCGTCCTTGGAACTGTGAGCGTTAATCATGACCGCAGAGAATGTGGCCGCACGCTCGACTTGCTCCTTGAAAGATTGCTTGTGATCGCCCCCAGTGAAAACCATGGCGGAATATTCCAGTCCGTATTGCGCGAGTAGATTGCGGAATAACGTTTCATTCGCGGGCTCAGGCATCGGCGATTCAATGCCCGCGTAACCGGCTTCGGAAATTTGTTTGAATTGTTGCTCAAGCGGCAGACGTTCCATCCCCCAAAGGGCTTTGAAAATTTTCAGCTTCATGACAACACGTCTCCTTCTTCGATTTCTGAAAGCTCATCAATGGTTTTCTCGAACCCTGGCGCCAAATGGGTCAGAAACCATTCGACTTCGGGCATGTCGAGCTTCCTCAGCTTCTCTTCGCTTTGGCGACGAGCCGTCGTAAATTCCTGGTTTCCAGCGGAAATCTCGCTAATGCATTTTATGTAGGCATCGATCAGGTCTGCTGCTTTCAATAGCTTCTCGAGCTCCGGGTTAGTTGGCTTGCCGATCAGCAACGGGCGATAGGTTTCTTCCAGTTCCGGCGGGACTGTCGCGAGCAGCCTTTCAGCAGCCAGCGCCTCGATCTCGCGAAAATTGGCTAATAGGCGAGGATTATGATGTTTGACCGGCGTAGGAATATCTCCCGTAAACACTTCCGTGGCATCATGGAATAAAGCGTACGTGACTACTTCATCGGGATTAATGTCTCGCTTGAATATTTCCCGCGCAATACTGCCTAACGCGTGCGCGATGAGCGCGACATGATAGGAGTGTTCCGCCACGTTCTCGCTTGTCGTGTTGCGCATGAGACTCCAGCGTTCGATATACTGCAGCCGGTACAAATAAGCCAAATAATGATTTGCCATGAACTTGACTCCTTTTCTCCCTCCACATATCTGTATGCTATTATATAATGAATAGAGTATAACGAACAGAGAGGGGATTCAGCACTTATTATGTCTTCAACTTTCGAACAAAGCGTCTATCAACTTATCGTGGAAACCTCCACTAACCTTCCGGCGGACGTACGCCGTGCCATTACCGCTGCCAGAGAACAGGAAGATCACGCTACTCGCGCAGGATTGTCCTTAACGACGATTGCCCAAAATATCGAAATGGCGGAATGCAACGTTTCGCCTATTTGCCAAGATACCGGTATGCCGACTTTTGTCGTACATACCCCCGTAGGCGCGAATCAAATCATCATGAAGAAGGAAATCAAGAATGCAATCGCTAGAGCAACTAAGGATGGCAAGCTTCGTACGAATTCGGTGGATTCCCTGACAGGGGCGAATACGGGGGACAACTTAGGTCCCGGCACGCCGGTCATACACTTCGAGCAATGGGAGCGGGATGAGGTAGACGTTCGTCTTATTTTGAAAGGCGGCGGCTGCGAAAATAAAAACATCCAGTATAGCCTGCCTTGCGAAGTCGAGGGATTAGGCAAAGCCGGACGGGATCTGGACGGAATCCGCAAATGCGTGCTTCATGCGGTGTATCAAGCGCAAGGCCAAGGCTGCAGCGCCGGATTTATCGGCGTTGGCATCGGCGGAGACCGCACGACGGGGTACGAGTTGGCGAAGCAGCAATTGTTCCGTACGGTCGATGACGTGAACCCGATTCCTGAGCTTCAGCAGCTCGAGGAATATATTTTGGACAAGGCTAATCAGCTTGGCATCGGCACTATGGGCTTCGGCGGCAACGTGACGTTGCTCGGTTGCAAAGTCGGCGTGAATAACCGTTTGCCGGCCAGCTTCTTCGTATCCGTTGCTTACAACTGTTGGGCATACCGTCGCCAAGGCGTCGTATTGGACGGTTCCACGCATGAGATCAAAAGTTGGGTGTACGAAGGCGGTTCCGCGGTTTCGATGGCCGATGCTGCAGGGGATACTGTCGATGAGGCGGTCGACGTAGCTTCCAAGCCTAAGGAAATCGTGCTCCAGATGCCTCTGACGGAGGAAGACGTTCGCGGACTTAAGGTCGGCGACGTCGTTATCCTCAACGGTGAAATGCACACGGGACGCGATGCCCTGCATAAGCACTTGATGGACCATGACGCTCCGATCGACCTGAACGGCGGCGTTATCTATCACTGCGGACCCGTTATGCTTAAAGACGATTCAGGGTGGCATGTTAAAGCCGCAGGACCGACGACAAGCATTCGCGAAGAGCCCTACCAGGGAGATATTATGAAAAAATTCGGTCTTCGTGCCGTAATCGGCAAGGGCGGCATGGGGCCGAAAACGTTGGCCGCCCTTCAAGAACACGGAGGCGTTTATTTGAATGCCGTTGGCGGAGCCGCCCAGTATTACGCGGAATGCATCAAGAACGTTAACGGAGTAGATTTTATGGAGTTCGGCATTCCCGAAGCTATGTGGCATCTGCAGGTTGAAGGCTTTGCCGCGATCGTGACCATGGACTCCCATGGTAACAGCTTACATGCCGACGTTGACAAGGATTCCAAAGCGAAGCTAGCCCAATTCAAGGATCCGGTATTTGTATAACTCCGAAGGAGCCGCTATCCGCCCATGACTAAATTTCGATTGAAGCTGACTGCCTTGTTCGTCATCATGATAGGATTATCCGTGTTGGCCGCTGGGTTGCTGATGGGAAATTCCTATCAGAAAAATCATCAAGCCGCCTTGCGGGATCATATGATACGGGAACTGCATGTCTTGAACGCGGCGGTGCCATGGCCGGATAAGGTGGATGAGGCCGGGCAAATATCCTATTTGCAGGAGCAAGCCCAGCGGTTCAAGAAAATAGCGGGCATGCGCTTGACCTACATTCGACCGGACGGCAAAGTCATGGGGGATTCCGATCATGACCCGGCATCGATGGACAATCACCTCAATCGCGAGGAGATTCAGCAGTCGCTGATAGAAGGAACCGGAAGCAGCATTCGCTACAGCGATACTTTGAATCAGAACATGATGTATGTTTCGATTACGGTAAAAAAAGCCGACAGCAACGAAAAACAGGGCATTATTCGGCTAGCCATGAGCTTAGGCGACGTTGAACGCAGTCTTAATAATATGTGGATCGCTCTCATATTCGCATTGCTTTTGTTGTTCATTGTTGCTGGAATCGTGAGTTATCGCGTCGCGCTCAGCGTCACTCGCCCCATCGAACGAATGACTTCCGCGGCCAAGAGAATGGCGAGTATGGATTATGCCATTCGCGTGCCTGATGGCGGCAAGGACGAGGTAGGAGAGCTTGCCCGCGCGCTAAATGCCATGGCGGGAAGCCTGCAGGAGCAATTGCATGAAATTAGGCAGAACGGTACACGTTTGCAAAGCGTCTTGGACAATATGACAAGCGGAGTCGTCATGATTGCTCACGATGGGCGGATCATTCTGTATAACCGCGAAGCCGAGCTGCTGCTCGGCAGCACCGTTCGGGAGCGAGTGGGGAGAAGCTATACGGAAATCAGGCAGCATTTCGAGCTGGTGGGATTGATACGGGAAGGGCTTGAAAACCCGGTTACTTTACACGAGGAATTGACGGTGTATTATCCGGAGGAACGACTGCTCGAGATCAACCTCGTTCCGATGACGATGAGCGGGGAAGAGGAGCCTGGACTGTTACTCGTCCTGCAGGACGTATCGGCTATTCGGCGATTGGAGCGGATGCGCAGCGAATTCGTGGCCAACGTATCCCATGAGCTGAAGACGCCGGTAGCGGCCGTTAAAGGGTTCGCCGAAACTTTGCTGTCCGGAGCCATGAACGATCCGGAGACGGCAAAATCCTTCCTCACGATCATTCAAGACGAGAGCGAACGGCTAAACCGGTTAATCGGCGACATTTTGGAATTGTCCAAGATTGAATCCAGGAGATCGCCGTTGCAGTTCTCGCCTATCGATCTGCCGATATTCCTAGGAAGAATGCAGGAGCTGCTGTCCGCGGAAGCCGCGAAAAAGAATATCGAGCTGGACGTTCATGCGGAAGAGGGGTTATTCCTCGAGGCGGACGAGGATCGATTAGGACAGATTATGATGAATCTCATGCAGAACGGGATCAACTATACGCCTGAAGGCGGCAGAGTAAAAGTCCGTGCGGAAATTATCGAGGCGGACGAAGACAATGAGGAGCTTGTGCGGATTACCGTTTCGGATACCGGAATCGGCATTCCCAAGAAAGATATCCCGCGGATCTTCGAGCGGTTCTACAGGGTTGATAAAGCTCGTTCGCGCAGCTCGGGAGGAACGGGTCTGGGATTATCTATCGTCAAGCATTTAACCGAGCTGCACCATGGGACGATCCGCATCGAAAGCACGGTTGGCGTAGGGTCGAAGTTTATTTTGGAGCTGCCTCTGATACAGCCGTAACATACGGTTTTACCGATTTTACGCTGCGATAACATTTGCATGATGTTGCGTTTACAGTGGTATGATAAAACTAACATGAGAGCCCAAATAGGCAGGACTGCCTGCTAGACCGGAGGAACGCATGTCGGACAAAGTACTGATAATCGAGGATGAACCGACACTTGCACGTCTAGTTATCTATAATCTCTCACAAGAGGGGTATGAGACTGAAGTCGTCGGGAACGGGGCGGAAGGACTTCATAAGGCGATTCATGATCAATACGCGATTATCTTTCTTGATTTAATGCTCCCGGGCATGAATGGATTCGAAGTGTTGCAGAAGCTGCGTCAGAACGGAGTTAAGACGCCCGTCATCATTCTGACCGCGAGAAACGCGGAGGAAGAAGTAGTGCAGGGGCTGAAGCTTGGCGCCGACGATTATATTACGAAGCCGTTCGGAGTAGCGGAACTGCTTGCCCGTACATCCGCCGTGCTGCGGCGCTCCCGCAACGAAGAGAGCAAGTCTTCCACAGCCTCGGGAGGAGATAAAGTAATCGTCCTCGGGGATCTGCAAATTTTCCCGGATAAGTACGAGGTCTTCTCCAACGGTCAATGGATCACGCTGCGTCCTAAAGAATTCGAAGTGCTGCTTTATTTGGCGGAACGTCCGGGGATCGTCATCACGCGAGACGACCTAATGAACGTCGTATGGGGCTTCGACTACATCGGCGGCCAGCGTACGGTCGACGTTCACGTGAGCTCCCTTCGCAAGAAGCTCGAATTAAGCCAACAAACCGTCCAAATCGACTCAATCCGCGGCGTCGGCTACAAATTGTTCATCAACCGCAAAGCATCCTCGTCCAGCCGTTAGGCTTGGATCTTTCAATTAACGACCCGTTCAGCCGAAAAAGGCGATGGACGGGTCGTTTGTTGTTTTCAAGGGTAATGTTATTATTCATGAGAAAAGTCTATTGGGATGACTTTGTAACGTACAACTCTAGAAGAGCCATTATTCTGAGGGACCAGTAGGCCTTTTTTAGACAATGAATGGAGATACTTGGCCGCTGTTCTTCTATGTACTCCCAATAAGGAGGCCGTGGAGGTAGGGGTTACCGGTTGATCGCTTGCGCAAGCGGAAAAGTAAATGACCTTCTCAATGGGTGAGATTTCGATACCGCGAATATTGCTTGCGCTGCTTAATCTCCCTAACAATTGTTGAATCACTTGCTGGCAACGACGCGGTTTCTCCATAATATCATCCAAAGAAAATCTTAATACTATCCACCCATCAATGACGAGATGATTCTGGCGCATGAGATGATCCGCAAACTGATATCGATTCAGATCCCGTCCGTGAGGGCCAAAACCATCAATTTCAATACAGATCTTGTAACCTTCGGTTATTTAAGCGAAGTCAATATACCTCCAGCCATCCTTGAATTTTCTTCAAACTCTGCTTGCAGACTAGAGAAGTGTCGGAAAGAAGGCCACCATACGTGCTGGATAAACATTTTCTCCGCATGATTGGCTGCCTCCGCTAACCTGCGTTTCCGCTCGCCCTTACTAGTTCTCTTCTGTTTGTCCATCCAGGATACGTAAGACGTTTCAAAAGATTCACTCATCATTCATTCTCCTCCGCCAATTTGATTTAAAAACAAAAGCCGCCCAGTCCGGACGGTTCCGGATTGAGCGGCGTGTGCTTCACGACCGATTAATAGATTGTTTTCTATGATCAAGATAACATATGAAATATTGATTAACAAGGAAATTTTGTTATTTTTTTCTTCTCAATCTCTCACAAAGGACAAAAAAGTGCCTTTGAGGGGCGGGCTAGTAGAGATGGAATGGCGCGGAGGCTAAAAAAGTGCCTTGGCAGAGCGAGTGTGTGTTGGGGTAATGGCGCGAAGGCTAAAAAAGTGCCTTGGCAGAGCGAGTGTGTGGTGGGGGGATGGCATGAAGGCCAAAAAAGTGCCTTGGCAGAGCGAGTGTGTGGTGGGGGAATGGCGCGGAGGTTAAAAAAGTGCCTTGGCAGAGCGAGTGTGTGTTGGGGTAATGGCGCGAAGGCTAAAAAAGTGCCTTGGAAGAGCGAGTATGTGGTGGGGTAATGGCGCGAAGGCTAAAAAAGTGCCTTGGCAGAGCGAGTGTGTGTTAGGGGAATGGCATGAAGGCTAAAAAAGCGCCTTGGGAAGGGGAAGAAGGCAGCAAACCTGCCAATTACCCCCGGCCCCAAGCGAGCATTTTGCGTTGGAATTCCTTCGGCGAACAGCCATTGAAACGCTTGAACATTTTGTAGAAGTGGGCCATGTTCGCCATGCCGATCTGGTCTCCGACCTCGCTAACGCTCATATCGCGGGTGAGCAGCAGCTGCTCGGCACGTTTGATTTTGCGAAAGTTGACGTATTCCGTGAAGGAGAGGCCCATAATCTTCTTGAAAAACTTCACGAAGTAATAATAGCTCATGTTCGCCAGGCCGCAAGCATCCTCAACCGAAATCTTCTCTACGATGCGCGATTCGACAAAATCAAGAACCGGCTTGAGTCGAATCCGTTCGACGCGATCCTGATCGGCTAATAAGCCTCGGTTGTCGTTACGAATGAGAATGAGCAGTATCTTCTTGATCAACATGTTGACAGCAAGTTCGTAACCGCTTTCTTTGCGTAAAGCTTCTTGATGAATTTGGCGAATGCACTCGGCCGCGGCATTGCGAGCTTCCGTATTCTCCCGAAAGATATAATTCATTGAGCTGAGAGGAACTTTGGTTTCATTAAAATATTGCAAATAGGGAATCGTACTTTGGTCGAAATAAGAATGAAGATCGAATTGAAGTACGATATACTCAACGGCGTTTCCCGGATTTCGATCGCGATGGAGCTGCGAATTTCCTAGTATGACCACGTCGCCTTCTTGCATCGAGTAGGTCTCATTGCTCAGATCGACTTCAAGGCGCCCAGCTTGTACAAGGAATAGTTCGCATTCGGGATGATAGTGCCATGTGATGGATCCGACGTCGTTGCGCGACGTTTGCCATATTTTCAAGGAAAGCAACGGATTTTCGTACTCTATATTTTCTCTGACAGCTTGCACGGGTTCATCCCCTTTTATGACAATATCGCATAATTTCCTCGCACCTGAGCGGATGGGATTTCTAATATTATATGGTACACTAATTGTAGAATGAATACTGAAAACTCGCAAGGAGGACAAGCATTTTGACAAAGGTTAACGTTGGGATGATCGGATGCGGCGGAATCGCAATGGGGAAGCATTTACCATCTCTCGCCAAAATCCCGGAAGCTCAAGTGGTTGCGTTCTTCGACGTGGCACTGGACAGAGCTCATGATGCGAAGAACAAATTCGGTACTCATGACGCTAGAGTGTATACCGATGTGTATGAGCTGTTGCGCGATAACGACGTCCATGTCGTTCATGTATGTACGCCAAACGACACGCATGCCGAAATTTCGATAGCGGCGCTTGAAGCCGGTAAACACGTGTTGTGCGAGAAACCGATGGCCAAAACGGCCGAGGATGCCCGGCGTATGCTAGAGACGTCGCAAAGAACGGGACGTAAGCTGAGCATCGCTTACCAGAACCGTTTCCGCGCGGATAGCCGTTGGCTCCACCAAGCCTGCCGTGCCGGCGATTTAGGAGAAATTTACGTAGCTAAAGCCCATGCGGTTCGCCGTCGCGCGGTGCCGACATGGGGGGTATTCCTCGACTTGGAGAAACAGGGCGGAGGCCCTTTGATCGATATCGGAACGCATGCGCTGGACTTGGCTCTTTGGATGATGGACAATTACGATCCGAAGACGGTGCTGGGAACTTCTTATCGCAAGCTTGCCGAGCAAGGAAGCCAAGCGAATATGTGGGGCAATTGGGATCCGTCCAAGTTCACGGTCGAAGATTCCGCATTCGCGATGATCACGATGAAGAGCGGGGCTACGGTGTGGCTGGAGTCCAGTTGGGCGCTGAATACGCTTGACGTAGATGAAGCAAAAGTATCTCTCCATGGTACGAAGGCCGGAGCGGATATGAAGAGAGGCTTGCGCATTAACGGTGAGGAGCACGGACGCCTGTATACCCAAGAAATCCAGATGTCCGGGGATTTCGGCGGCAATCCGCTTCCTGACGATGCGGCGGAGCAAGAAGCCCGGGCTTGGATCGGATCCATCATCCATGACCGCGAGCCTGTCGTTACCGCCAAGCAAGCACTTGTCGTCCAAGAAATACTCGAAGCCGTGTACGAGTCGGCGAATAAAGGGCAAGCGATCAGTTTCGTTTAGCTTCCACCGAAATGGATCATCACGAGGCGACTCGCCTTTTGCTAGAAACTAGCTCTCCTAATTGCAAATTAGGGGTGGCAAAAGGCAAGCGTTTTCATGTAAACTATAGCTAGGCTTCAAATGAACACGCGTACATATTGCGTACAAAGAAAGACGATAAGATTAAGAAAGGTTTGGTGGATAACAAGTGAAATCAGGAGTATTTATCGTTCTATTCGGCCAACAGTCTTTCGAGCAAGCGTTGGATACCGCTAAAGCTGCCGGACTTCAATCCGTAGAGATCGGCACAGGAGCCTATCCCGGAACCTCTCACGTTAATGCGCAAACCGTTCTCAACGACGATGCGGCCATTCGCCGTATTCGCGATGCAGTCGATTCTCGCGGCCTGACGATCAGCGCGCTTAGCTGTCACGGCAATCCGCTTCATCCGGATGCCTCCATTGCCAAATCCCATCATGACGATTTCGTAGCTACCGTCCAATTGGCGGAGAAGCTCGGCGTAGATACAGTTATCACTTTCTCGGGTTGCCCCGGGGAATCGCCGAATTCCAAATATCCTTCATGGGTTACATGCCCATGGCCGCCGGATTTCTTGACGGTGCTCGAATGGCAATGGAATGAAATCGCAATCCCCTATTGGAAAGAACAATCCGCATTCTTGCGTAAGCATAACGTCAGAGTGGCTATCGAAGCCCATCCGGGTTTCCTCGTATACAATACCGAGACCGCAGTTCGCCTCCGCGAGGAAGCGGGAGACAACATCGGCGTGAACTTCGACCCTTCCCATTTGTTCTGGCAAGGCATGGATCCGATTGAATGCGTTAAAGCACTCGGCAAATCCATTTATCACGTGCATGCCAAGGATACGAAGATCGACAAGCGCAACACGGCGATTAACGGCGTTCTCGATAACAAAAACTACGGCGATATTCTGCAACGCTCGTGGGTATTCCGCACGGTCGGTTATGGCCACGACGATGAATTCTGGAAAGATCTCGTCAGCACGCTCCGTCTCGTCGGCTATGACGGAACGATCAGCATCGAGCATGAGGACGGCCTGATGAGCGTGAACGAAGGCTTCACGAAAGCTGCTAATTTCCTTAACAGTCTCATTCTTAAGGAAAGCGCGGGTGAAATGTGGTGGGCATAAACAAGAAGAAAATCAACGTCGGCATGGTGGGCTACAAGTTCATGGGTAAAGCCCACAGCCACGCTTATAAAGACGTAGGTATGTTCTTTGAGCCGACAGCGGACGTCGTGATGAAAGCAATCTGCGGACGCGACGAAAACGGGGTTAAGGAAGCAGCCGAGAAATTCGGCTGGGAATCCTATGAGACGGATTGGCGGAAAATGATTGCCCGCGAGGACATCGATTTCGTCGATATTAACGCTCCAAGCGACGCGCACAAGGAAATCGCGCTTGCCGCAATTGCGGCAGGCAAACATGTTTTCTGCGAGAAACCGTTGGCGCTTAACCTGGCGGATGGACGCGAGATGCTGGCAGCGGCGGAGAAAGCCGGCGTTAAGCATGCGGTCTGCTTCAACTACCGCTTCTTGCCGGCCGTTCAATTGGCCAAACAAATTATCGACGAAGGTCGCCTGGGCGAAATTCATCACTATCGTGCGACCTACTTGCAAGATTGGCTTGTGGATCCGAACACGCCGCTGGCATGGCGCTTGAAGAAGGAAGTCGCAGGCTCCGGAGCTCACGGCGATATCAACGCGCACAGCATCGACCTTGCCCGGTTCCTGATCGGCGAGTTCGATCGCGTAGTCGGTCATAGCCGCACTTTCGTGAAGGAGCGTCCGGTACTGACCGGATCCTCCGGACTCTCCGGCACGGGCTCCGCGACGGAGAAGGGCGAAGTTACCGTAGATGACGCGACGGGTTTCCTGGCCGACTTCAAGAACGGCGCTATGGGCATGTTCGTGGCTTCCCGTTTCGCGGCCGGACGCAAAAACCATAACACGTTCGAAATCCACGGAAGCAAAGGTTCGATCCGTTGGGATCTCGAGAAGCTCAACGAGCTTGAAGTTTACTTCCGCGAGGACGAGCCGAACCTGGCTGGATTCCGCCGCATTCTGGCAACGGAACCCACGCACAAATACGCCGGCAATTGGTGGCCGACCGGACACATCATCGGTTACGAGCATGCCTTCGTGCATATCGTGTACGAATTCGTCCAGCACATGACGACGAATTCTCCGTTCGCTCCAACGTTCCTCGACGGCGTGAAATGCCAAGAGGTTCTGGAAGCGGTAGATCTGTCGATCGAACGCGGTGCATGGGTCAGCGTTGACGAGGTATAATCCAATATAACTATTTAGACCGCTCTATTCGTCTTAGACGAGGGGCGGTTTTTTCGTGCTATCGTAGAATAGATCCTCAATTATTTTACATAAAAAGACATTTTCGCGCACGTTCCATTAACATTGCCCGTGTATGCTTGTCTATGGAGAATCTATTTTCTATAGAGGAGCGAGCGAGTAAATGGAAAAGCAAATGGATCGTCGCGCGTTTTTAACGTATCTAGGTACGGGAGCTGCGGCACTAGCGGCAGTATCTACCGGGTTAGGCGTTCTGGAGGGAAAAGCTTCGGCTGCATCCAAGACGGCCGACCACCTGTTCGGGTACAATTCCAATCGGGTCAGCGGGCACTTCGATCCGATATCCCCCTCCAAAGAAGATCAACTGATCGTTCCAAAAGGCTACAGGTACGATGTCGTCGCCGCTTTCGACGATGTGATCAACCAAGCCGGCGATAAGTTCGGACAAGGTTGCGATTACAATGCTTTTCTCCCGATCAATGGCGCCAACCACCGCGGGCTGCTTGTTACCAACCATGAATATACGAACATTTTCCTGCACGGGCCGATCAAAGACGATAAAATGACGCCGGATCAATTGAAGGACGCGCTCTATTATCAAGGAATGTCCGTCATCGAAGTATACCGGGATACGGACGGCTCATGGAAGATGGATAAATCATCGGCCTATGCACGCCGCATTAACGGCTTTTCCAAATTCGAGCTGACGGGACCGGGTAAAGGCTCGGCTGCGCTAGGCGGCAAAACAAGCGTAACCGGCACGTTCGCGAACTGCTCGGGCGGAGTAACGCTTTGGAACACGGTACTGTCCTGCGAAGAGAACTTCTCGGATTTGGCAACGGCAGCTTCATTGCCGTTAACCCATTACGGCTGGGTCGCAGAAATCGACCCGTTCGATGGCTCTTTCCTTCGCAAGCATACTGCGCTTGGAAGGTTCAACCACGAAAACACGGCGATGGGTCTTGCCAAAGACGGACGCATAGTCGTATACATGGGCGACGATAAGAAGAATGCCTGTATCTACAAGTTCGTTAGCAATGGCAAGTATGACAAGAACAAAGGACGCGCCAATTCCGATCTGTTGGCTGATGGAACGCTTTACGTGGCTAGCTTGAAGAGCGGCACCTGGATCGCCCTCACTTACGATGCCGTAAAGAAAGCGTTGGATAAACCAAGCTTTAAGACGCCGGCCGGACTTAAGGGAACGAAGGAAGATTTCCTGAAAATGTTCCAAAATCAAGCGGACATCGTTACGAATTGCCACGAGGCAGCCATTCTGCTCGGCGGCATGCCGACGGATCGTCCGGAGGACATCGAGATTTCGCCATTCGATAACACCGTCTTTATCTGCCATACGAACAATGATTCCCATGGGAATATTCATGGGCATATCACCCGAATTTTCGAGAAAGACGATGATCTGGGATCCCTAATTTTCGACTTCGAAATTTTCGCGGCCGGCGGACGCCAAGCGGGCTTCAGCTCGCCGGACAACCTGTCGTTCGACGGGAACGGGAATCTATGGGTCGTTACCGATATCTCCTCGAGCAGCATGAACAAAGGGATCTATACTTCGTTCATGAACAATGGATTGTTCGTCATTCCAACATCCGGTCCGAGCAAAGGCCATGCGATGCAATTCGCATCGGGTCCGAACGACTGCGAGCTAACGGGACCTTTCTTCACGCCGGACGAGAAGACGTTGTTCCTCTCCGTTCAGCATCCGGGAGAGAACACCACGGACTTGAACATGCCTACAAGCGTGTGGCCGCATCGCCCGGGAGACAAGAAAGCACGTTGCGCGGTCGTAGCCATCACCGGCTTTAAGTTGGGCTAATGTTTCTGATGCAACCAATATCATTAAATCTTAAGGAGATGAGCACATGCCTTTCGGAAATATAGGAATCGGCGGACTTATTCTAATCCTGATTATCGCGTTGATCATATTCGGTCCTTCGAAGCTGCCAGAGCTAGGACGCGCATTCGGACGTACGCTGAGCGAATTCAAAACCGCGACTCGCGAGATGGTTAACGGCTCCGATGACAAGGACAAGGATGCGAAAGATTCGGATAAGGGCGTCCTGCCAGCAAACGGCGAATCCCCCGCAAGATTATCCGTCGTCGAGAAGTCGAACGGGTAAGGCGGGGATCGCATGGAATCCTCGACTTCCCTTCCGCAAGATAAGCTCGGTAAAAGCTTCGTAGGCCACTTGGACGAATTAAGAAGCAGAATTATCTTTACGCTTATTGCTTTCGTTGTTTCCTTATGCGGCGCGTTCGTGTATGTCAAAGATCTGTACAAATGGCTTGTAAGGGATCTGGAGCAGAAGCTTGCAATATTGGCGCCTTCGGACGTGATCTGGGTTTACTTCATGCTGGCTGGGGTCGTTGCGATCGCCGTGACGATTCCCGTCGCCGGCGTACAAGTATGGCGATTCGTTAAACCGGCAATGTCTGTCAATCAGCAGAGGACGACGCTTGCCTATATCCCGGCTCTTGCTCTGCTGTTCATCCTTGGTCTGTCTTTCGGGTACTTCATCATTTACCCGATGGTGATCGGTTTCTTGGAGAAAATGGCGGATGATTTCGAAACCGTCTATACGGCGCAAAAGTATTTTGCTTTCATGCTCAATATGACGGTTCCATTCGGTTTCTTATTCGAAATGCCGGCGATCGTCATGTTCCTTACCTCCATCGGTATTCTAAGCCCCAAGCGGTTAGCCAAAGCGAGGAAACTTTCCTATTTCCTGCTGACGATCACCGCGGTCATGATAACGCCGCCGGATATCGTATCCGATTTACTCGTGGTTGCTCCGCTTTTGCTGCTTTACGAGATCAGCGTGACCTTGTCGAAGTGGGTATTCCGAAACCGATCCAGAGATGCCCTTCATTAAGCCCGCAGAGTGCACCCTCTAGAACAGACATTGGAAAAACCCCTTGGGTTAATTCGATGGAATTCTAAGGGGTGCATTTTTATGACCTGCGACCGTCAGCCGAAGTGCGATGCGAAAGGTGACCGGATACTTTACTTCAAAAATGCTACAATAGAAGAATCGATCCTTGATGAAAGGAGAACATCTGGGTTGCGTGATTCTTCAAACGACTCAAAATTTGTTCAGCAGCATCTTGCCAATGAACGGACATTCTTAGCTTGGGTCAGAACAAGTCTAACGATTATAGGTATAGGTTTCTTGGCTGCAGGACTTGTGTTTCAATCAAGTCCATATAATCATTTTGCACATTGGCTAGCTTCGATTGTAGGATTCGGGGCAGTTATTTTGGGTGTCTGCATTTTGACTCTGGCGACTAGAGATTTCTTTATGAAACAGAAAGGGATTAACTCTGATAACTTCCGATCTCCGACAACATTAATATGGCTTATTTTTGTCTCTCTTGGAATAATCGGCATGTTGCTTATCGGCTTAGTATTTATAATGTTGTCTTGACTGAAGGAGGTAATTCTGCAGCGGCCGTTTCCCGGTACTTTACCGGGGGACGGTTATTTATTTATTCTCGGGAGATTAGAGTATTTTTATAATCCGTTAACAAAACAAGAATAATGTCGAAACAACGGAATGTTAATTTTAGACAATAGGATCAATAGGGGAGGAAAGAAATGTGGGGATTGCCTTGTTGGAACAAGAAACTGGGATTCGGGGATCTTCATCTAAAGACCTAGGGGCAACGTATCATTCCTTGCACATTAAGGAATGGATTAAAAGCTGTCCTGTCGTTCAATGGCAATTGCCTTGCCAAGAACTCGTTGCTCTGTTCCGCTTAAGAAGCGATGTGGAATGCGTTGTTGTTTGCGAAGAAAACGACAAACCCATCGGATTGATTATGAAGCATGTGTTTTTTCGCAGACTGGGATCTTTATATGGAATGTCTTTATTTAGCGATAAGCCGTCGTCCTTCTTAATGGATCATCACGCCCTTCAGGCTGAAGCGGACATACAACCCCAAGAATTGATCGATAAGGCTCTTTCCCGCGGTGACGATACATTGTATGATGCCGTGATTATCACTGAAAACCATAAATTTATTGGAGTTCTAACCGTAAGCGATATGCTGAATATTTCGCGTCTCATACAAAAACAAGCCGTGGATATTCAAATGCAAACTGTCAATAGCACGGGAACGATGATTGAAAATATACGCGAGACGGTTGACGGCGTTATGGAAAAGGCCAAGCACACTCATTCCTGTACGGATAAGATTACGTCAATGACGGTGCAGGGAAGAAGTCAGCTTGAATTGATGATGCAAGGCTTTCAAAAGTGGACGGATTATGCGAACAAACAAGCCGTATCCGTAGACGATCTGCTCGGTCGGGTGAATTCGGCTTCCGGAATTACGGGGTTAATAGGAGAAATAGCTGACCAAACGAACCTGCTAGCCGTGAATGCAACGATAGAAGCCGCAAGAGCCGGGGAACATGGAAGAGGCTTCACAGTCGTTGCGAATGAAATCCGATCATTAGCCGATCAGACCAAGAAGTCCGTCGGGCAAATTCGTAAGTTGCTCCAAGCAATGACCGAAGCAGCCGAAGGGGTAGCTAAACTGGTGAACGAAGGGAAAAAAGAAGCTTTGACGGGGATTGATCATGTCGAAGAAGCAAGATCTACCTTTAAGGAAATGTGGAATACAGCCGAGGAGAATGCGGGAGCTGCTTTGTTATTAACTGAAGCTTCTGCGTTTGCGCACGAGACTACGCTCCAGGTAAGCAGAGAATTCGAGAAGCTTTCCATGCAAATGAATAGCGAATTGCGATAAATCTTGTGCTTTACAATGAACAAAAACTTTTCGGATTTTTTACATTGCGTTAACAAAAGTAGAAAACGAAGTTTACACATTGCCTGTAACATTACAACTGTACCGAAAAACAAGAGAAGATTAGGAGTGGGTTTAATTGTTTAAGAGAATGGGTCGCAAAAGTTTGTTTATCCTCGCTACATTGGTATTAGTGTTCGTTACGGCTTGTGGTAACAATGGTAATAACACAACAGGTGCTAGCCCAAGCGAAAGCCCAGCCCAGAGCGCATCTCCTTCCGAGAGCGCATCTCCTTCCGAGACTGCAGTTAAACTTTCAGGCAACATTGAGATCGATGGATCTTCTACTGTATTCCCCGTAACGGAAGCTGTAGCTGAAGAATATAAAGCCGTGCAACCTGATGTGAAGCCGGCTGTCGGTGTATCCGGTACAGGTGGAGGCTTTAAGCGCTTCTGCGCAGCCGAGACCGCGATTAGTAACGCTTCCCGACCTATCAAGGATGAAGAAGCAGCGCTTTGCAAAGATGCGGGCGTTGAATATACAGAACTGAAAATCGCATTTGACGGCTTGTCCGTTATCGTGAGCAAGGACAATGATTTTATCGATTCCTTGACTTTAGAAGAGTTGGTTAAAATCTTCAGTGCGGAAAGCACTGCAAAGACTTGGAAAGATGTACGCGATTCCTTCCCGGCCGAACCGATCGCTGTATTCTCGCCAGGTGCTGATTCCGGTACTTTCGATTACTTCAATGAAGAAATTTTAGACAAAAAAGGCGTGCGCAAAGATGCCACTTTCAGCGAAGATGACAATACGCTTGTAACGGGCGTAGCGGGAAGCAAAAATGCAATTGCATTCTTCGGCTTCGCTTACTATGAAGAAAACCAAGACAAGCTGAAAGTTATTCCTATCGACGGCGGCAACGGCCCGATCGAACCGACGTTCGATACAATTAAAGATGGTTCTTATGCACCTTTGTCTCGTCCAATCTATATCTACTTCAGCAAGAAAGAGTATGGACGTGCGGAAGTGAAAGACTTCGTGAAATTCTACATGGATAATGTAAAAACTCTTTCCGCAGAAGTAGGCTACATTCCGCTTCCGGATGAAACTTACGATGCTGAAAAAGCAAAGCTGTAAAATCGCTTGACATCAAGTAGTAGCTGAATAATCGGCGATGATCCCCTGTCGTACCCCCACTGTCAATGCTGAGGTGGGTGGTTCGTCTGGGGACGTGCCCTTTATTGCACAAAGTTTCGAAACAAGGAGCGAACAGCGATGCGGGAAGAGGGAATCCCATCAGGGAAAACCGCGATAGAAGGCATTCAGAAAGACAAACGAACATTTAAAAATAGTCGAAACAGCATAATGGATAAAACCATGCCTGCTTTTTTGTTGTTTTGCGCCGTTATCTCCATTTTAACCACCGTAGGCATTGTCTACATTTTATTTACCGAAACGTATCATTTCTTTCAGAAGGTTCCCTTTAAAGAGTTTATTGCGTCAGGTACTTGGTCTCCTCTGTTCGAGCCGAAACAATTCGGCATATGGCCGCTTCTAAGCGGTACTTTGCTAATTACCGTTATCGCATGCTTGGTTGCGATTCCTCTTGGACTGGCTGCTGCGATTTACCTTAGCGAATATGCTCCTAAAGCTGTTCGCAAGGTGATTAAGCCGATCTTGGAAGTGCTGGCGGGCGTACCTACGATCGTTTACGGATATTTTGCTTTAACCTTTATGACACCGATAATTCGCGTGTTATTTCCTGATGTAGGGATCTTTAACGCGCTTAGCGCCGGCATCGTTGTCGGTATAATGATAATTCCGATGGTATGTTCCCTAAGCGAGGACGCGATGTCTGCAGTTCCGCGTTCTCTAAGGGACGGAGCCTACGCTTTGGGCGCTACTAAATTCGAGGTAGCGTTGAAGATTGTTGTCCCAGCTGCTTTCTCCGGTATTGTGGCTTCCTCCGTATTGGCTTTCTCGCGGGCAATCGGAGAGACGATGATTGTTACCGTTGCGGCAGGAGCTACTCCAAAGCTAACGGCTAATCCGTTCGATAGCATCCAGACGATGACTGCTTATATCGTTCAAGTGAGCTTGGGCGATACGCCGCATGGAACGGTTGAATACGGCTCTATCTTTGCGGTTGGGGCTACGTTGTTCCTTATCACGTTCGTTTTGAACATTGTGGCACAATACTTGGCTAAACGCTTCCGGGAGGAATATTAATCATGAAGGAGTGGAAGCAGGACGATCGCAAACGGGTAGCTAATCGACGCAGAATGGATACTACGCTTAAGCTCTTATTTTTAGCTGCTACCTCCATAGGCATTCTTGCGTTAATGGTCCTAATCATTGACATTGTGATGGATGGGTTGGGTCACTTCACGCCTGATCTATTCACGAACTATCCTTCGCGCAGACCTTCGTCGGCGGGGATGAAATCGGCGATTGTCGGTTCCATTTATATGCTGCTGATTATTCTTCCCGTATCTTTCGTATTCGGCGTAGGGGCTGCCATATATTTAGAAGAATACGCCAAGAAGAATCGCTTGACTCGTATTTTTCAATTGAATATTAGCACGCTTGCCGGAGTACCCTCTATTGTTTACGGAATCTTGGGACTCACGTTGTTTGTTCGATGGTTTATGCTAGAGCGCAGTCTGATCTCCGGTGCATTTACGATGACCTTATTGGTTCTGCCGATCATCATCGTGGCAGCGCAGGAGGCACTTAAAGCAGTACCTAAGGCAAGAAGGGATGCATCCTTCGCGCTAGGCGCTACCAAGTGGCAGACGGTATCCCGGTCCGTTCTTCCTTCCGCGTTGCCTGGTATCTTGACCGGGGTTATTCTAGCCATGTCCCGGGCCATCGGAGAAACGGCTCCGCTTGTCATGATCGGTGCCTTGACTTACGTTGCCTTTTTACCGGAGAAATTGACGGATCAATTCACCGTTATTCCTATTCAAATTTACAATTGGATATCTAGACCGCAGACGGAGTTCCACGAGTTAGCTGCGGCAGGAATCATGGTCTTGCTTATTATGCTCATAATTATGAATATTACGGCTGTCCTGCTTCGCAATAAATTCCAGAAAAACATATAAGGGGACTAGACGATGAATACCATTATCGAGATTGATAAACTGAATTTGTTCTATAGCGACTTCCATGCGCTGCGCAACGTTTCTCTTGAGATTCCGGAGAAAGCGATCACGGCCTTTATCGGCCCTTCCGGTTGCGGTAAATCTACATTGCTTAGGACGTTCAACCGAATGAACGACATGATTCAAGGAACTCGTATTGAAGGCGTGTGCGCCATCGGCGGAACGGATATTTATTCCGACGAAGTCGATGTGGAGACGCTGCGTAAACGTGTTGGAATGGTGTTCCAACAGCCGAATCCATTTCCAAAATCCATCTATGACAATATTGCTTATGGACCGCGTTTGCACGGGATTAAAGATCGCAAGAAATTGGATGAAATCGTAGAAACAAGCCTTAGATCCGCTGCTTTGTGGGAAGAGGTTAAAGATCACCTTAAACGTTCCGCGTTCAGTATATCGGGCGGTCAACAGCAGCGCTTGTGCATTGCTCGCGCATTAGCAGTCGAGCCGGACATCTTGCTTATGGATGAAGCGACTTCCGCTTTGGATCCGATCTCTACGCTAAAGATCGAAGAACTTGCACAGGAGCTTAAAGATCGTTATACAATCGTTATGGTGACGCACAACATGCATCAAGCAGCTCGAGTCTCTCAACAAACCGTCTTCTTTCTTAACGGGGAAGTCGTAGAATATTCGGATACGGAGCAGTTATTCTCCAATCCTAATGACCAGCGCACGGAAGATTACATTAGTGGACGGTTCGGTTGATCCCGAGAGAGGATGGTTAGGAACAATGGTTAAACGTTTGGAATTCGACCATGGATTACGAGAGATGACGCAACTGCTTTGCGAGATGGGTAATCGAGTAGAGAAAGCACTTGTTGAATCAATGGAAGCACTTAAGAACGGCGACGTAGAAACCGGTAAAAGAATCGTGAAATCCGATTCCGAGTTAAATCAAATAGAAGAGAAGATTAGCGAAATCGGCTCCAAATTAATCGCTACCCAGCAACCGGTTGCCAAGGACTTGCGTCGAATTCTGATTGCTTTCAAGATCTCATCCGATCTGGAGCGAATGGGAGATCTGTCCGTTGATATCGCTAAGGTCGTTATCCGCTTAGATGGCCAAACGCTAATCAAGCCATTGATCGATTTACCTCGAATGGCTGAAATCGTTGCGATCATGATCCAAGAATCTCTGCAATCCTACGTAGATGAGAATGTCGACCTTGCCTATAAGAGCGCCAAGGATGATGATCAGGTTGATGCTCTCTACGCGCAGATCATCCGAGAGCTGTTCGCTCTAATGGTCGAGAATCCTAAGACGGTCGGACAAGCGATGCTTCTAAGCTTCGTAGGTCGATACATTGAACGGATCGCCGACCATGCGACTAACATCGCGGAAAGCGTCGTATACCTGGTAACAGGCAAACGCCCGGATTTGAACCAGTAATAATGAGTGTGGAAAAGGACTTTCAGATTTTCTGAAGGTCCTTTTCATTTTTTAAATGCGTAATATTAAATCTTGCGAAATAATACGTAAATATATATAATAACATCGAGCAAATAAAAGCGCTTACATTACATACTTTTTACAAATACATTAAACCGGTTTAATGTAAAACGATTATGCTTGTTTTAGAGGAGGACTTATCCAACAGGACTTATCCAACCTTAGCATTAAATCGGTTTAATTTACTTGAGGAGGTGATCCCTCGGTAAGGCGTTATTGCAGTTTTGCGAACAAAGAATGCAAACCGTTAATTCATTTTATGGAGGGGTCATTTTGAAAAAGTCCAGGATTCTTTTGGCACTGCTAATCGTTATATCAGTCATCGCTGCAGGATGCACCAACAATAATACCGCGAAGCCTAGCGCTTCCAAGACTCCGGCGGAAACGAAAGCCGTGCAGGAAACGCCTGTTGCCACCAACGCGGGAACGGGCTCTAAAGAAGCGCCGGTGCTGGCGACGCTTGTCGGCGAAAGCAAACTGCCTCCATTGGCAGAACGGTTGCCTTCCGCGTCGGATATCATGGTGGAGGATGTCGTCGACGAGCTAGGGCAATACGGCGGCGATTGGACGATGTCCTGGACGGGGCCAGGCGACAAATGGGCCGTCGGTATGCCTACGGAAGAAGCGCTCTTCCGCTTTAACAAGGAAGGAACAGCGATCGAACCGAACGTAGCTAAAAGCTACGAAGTTAATGCGGATTCTACGGTATTCACGATCCATTTGCGGGAAGGCATGAAGTGGTCGGACGGCATGCCGTTCACGGCCGACGATGTTTTATTCTATTGGGAGCACATGCTCACGAAAGAAACGTTCGGCAAAAAAATCTACGACGCTTATTATTCTGTTGATCCGGTTACGGGAGAAAAAGCGTTGGCCGAAGTGAAGAAGGTTAACGATTATACGTTTACCGTTACGCACAAATATCCGAGCGTTCAATTTCTGGAGCGCGTCGCTATCGACAATAAGTGGTTTTTCGCGCCTGCTCATTTCCAGAAAACTATTCTTCCTGAATTCGTAGGCGAAGCCAAAACAGCCGAAATTGCGAAGGACTGGGGATTCGAGGATCCGAAGGCGTTCCTGGTCGACACCGGATACTACTTCTGGCTGCACCAGAAAATACCGACGCTTCGGGCTTGGGTGGCTACAACGGATCCGAACAGCGACCAATTCATCATGGAACGGAATCCTTATTACTGGAAAACGGATTCGGAAGGCCATCAGTTACCTTATATGGACCGCATCGTCGTGACGAAAATCCAGGATCCGAGTCAGGGCCTTCTTGGCACGCTTGCGGGCGACTACAACCTGAAGAGCTTCGAAGCCAAGGATTTCACGGTATTGAAGGAAAACGAGGCGAAGGGGAATTACCGGGTACTGCTATGGACGCAGCCGAGCTGGACAAGCGCGGGCGTGCAGCTGAACCAAACCACGGAAGATCTGAAGCTCCGTCAATTGTTCCAGGATATCCGATTCAGGGAAGCTCTTTCGGTCGGCGTTGACCGTAATGAAGTGACGGAAATCGTGACGAACGGGCTTGCCGAGCCAATTCAGGCCTCGGTTCCGGAGGGCGTGTTTGGATATCAGGAAGGCTGGGCTCAACAGTGGGCCCAATTCGATCCGGATCGCGCCAACAAACTGCTGGACGAGATCGGCTTGACGAAACGGGACAAGGACGGATTCCGCACGTTCCCGGACGGTTCCGACTTGACGCTGACCGATATCGAATCAAGCACGAATGCCGACACGTTCCTGGAGCTGCTCAAAAAATATTACGAAGACCTGGGTCTGAAGTTCAACGTGAAGGTAGTTGAATCAGGCGCGTTTAACGACATGAAATACGCGAATCAGGTTCCGATGAACACGGAAGCGATTTCCGTCACCAACGTGGCGTTCCGCCCCGATGCGCTCGTTCCGCTGCGTGTCATTACCCCGTGGTTCGGACAGTATGGCCTCTATTCGGAGACAGGCGGCAAAGAAGGCGTGAAACCGGAAGGCGACGTGGCTCAAATCCTAGACTTATGGAACCAACTGAAGGCGAGCTCATCGAAGGAAGACATCAGTCGGCTGGCCAACGAGATCTACAAGATCCATATGAAAAATCAATGGCAGATTGGCTATGCGGGACCGACGCCGGTGCCGGTTGCGGTTTCCAACAACATGCGCAATGTTCCGGAAAAGCTGGTAATGGCCGACGAAACCCGTGGAATCGGCCAGGCACATCCGGCTCAGTTCTATCTCAAACAGTAGTCCGTTCTCCGGTTGAGGCGACAGCGGGAATGCTATTCCCCGCTGTCGCTTCCCGTATAAAAACGCCATTCGCGCGGGAGAGGATCGGAAAAAGATGCTTCGGTATACATTCAAACGAATCCTATTGGCCATTCCGGTCGTTTTCTTCATTTCGTTCATCGTTTTCTATATCATTCAGCTTCCTCCCGGGGATTACGTGTCTACGTACGCGGCTCAGATGGCAGCCTCCGGCGATAACATGACGGCTGCGGAAATGGATCAGATGAGAGAATACCTGGGCTTGAATGGCTCGGTGATCGAGCAATACGCCGTATGGATCAAAAAAATCGCGCTGCACGGGGATTTCGGGTTCTCGTTCAACTACAATAAACCGGTTACGGAAGTCATCAAGCAATACATGGGATTAACGCTCGTCGTTTCGCTGGTTACGATGGTCTTCCATTATGTCGTGGCGATTCCGATCGGGATCTATACGGCCGTCAAACAATATACGGCGGGAGACTATATCTTCTCCGGGATAAGCTTCATCGGGATGGCGACCCCTAATTTCCTGCTGGCGATCATTCTGATGTTTCTCTCTTACAAATGGTTCGGCGATCCGCTGCTCGGACTGTTCTCGAGCGAATACGTGAATGCCGCGTGGTCCATGGATAAAGTGATGGACATGCTGAAGCATATGATCATCCCGGTGATCGTTATCGGGGTCGCGGGCACTGCGGACCTCATTCGCGTCATGAGAGGGCAGATGCTCGACGAGATGAATAAGCCGAACGTGGTAACCGCACGGGCTAAGGGCTTGTCCACCATGAAAATCTTGTTCAAATATCCAACGCGCGCCGCCTTGAATCCGATCGTCAGTACTTTCGGTTGGTCGCTGTCTTCCATATTCACCGGTTCTACCATTACCGCGATCGTATTGAATCTGCCGATTCAAGGACCGGTAATGTATAACGCCTTGCTAGGACAAGACATGTATCTGGCCGGTACATGGCTGTTGTTCATGGCGTTGCTGACCGTTCTGGGGACATTGATCTCGGACATTCTGCTCGCATGGCTTGATCCAAAAATCCGCACAGAGTTCAGAGGTAGCTGACGATGAGTACACTTCCTTTATTCAGAAGACCAAAGACGGCAGCCATTAAGCCGGAAGCTAGCTTGGATGCCAACTACAGCTCGCAGTGGCGGCTCATTTACTTGCGATTCAAGAAGCACAAGCTGGCGAGGATCAGCATGGTCATACTGGGCGCGCTTTACGCGATCGCCTTGTTCGCGCAATTCCTAGCGCCCTACGGACTAGAGAGCTATGACAGCAAATACGTGAACGCGCCACCGATGATGCTTCGATTCGTGGACGCCGACGGCAAATTTCATATTCGGCCGTTCGTCTATGAACTCAAGTCGGGCCGCGATCCGGAGACCATGCGCAAAATATTCGAAACGAATACGGAAAAGCGTTATTCGCTGCAATTTTTCGCCAAGGGCGAGGAATATAAGTTCCTTGGACTCTTCCAGACGACAACGCGCCTGTTCGGCGTCGAACAGCCCGGAAGGCTGTTCATTCTGGGCACGGACGCAATGGGCAGGGATTTGTTTTCCCGGATCGTACTGGGCAGTCAAATTTCGCTTTCGATTCCTCTAGTCGGAGTCGGAATCAGCTTCGTGATCGGCCTGATTATCGGGAGCATATCCGGTTACTTCGGCGGATGGCTCGACTCTCTTATCCAACGAATTATCGAGATCATCCGTTCGTTCCCGACGCTGCCGCTCTGGATGGCTTTATCGGCGGCCATTCCGCCGCGTATTCCTATCGTCACTTTGTATTTCTATATCGTCCTCATTTTTGCGTTAATCGGCTGGACCGACTTGGCAAGGGTCGTCCGGGGCAAGTTTATCTCTCTCAAAAACGAGGACTACGTCGTGGCGGCGAAGATCGCCGGCGTCGGGGACGCGAAAATCATTATGAAGCATCTTCTGCCCGGTTTCATCAGCTACCTGGTCGTCGCGACCACGCTCGCCATTCCCGGAATGATTCTCGCCGAGACGGCGATGAGCTTCCTTGGTCTAGGTATTCGCTCGCCCGCTACGAGTTGGGGCGTGCTGCTTCAGGAGGCACAGCAAATCGAGAACATCGCCTTGTATCCCTGGAAGCTGTTTCCGCTGGGCATCGTCATTCTGACCGTGCTGACTTATAACTTCCTTGGCGACGGATTGCGGGATGCCGCCGACCCATACAAGAAGTAACCGACTTAATAATGAAGCGAGCGAGGGGATAGCATGACGACTCAGGCGATTCGAACCGAGCAGCCCCTTTTGTCCGTGAAGGATCTGAAAATCCGGATTCAAATGGATAACGGGGAAATGAAAGCAGTGGACGGAGTTGATTTCGAAATCAAAAAAGGGAAGACGTTAGGGCTAGTCGGCGAATCCGGCTGCGGCAAAAGCCTGACCAGCAGAGCTCTTCTTGGCATCAATCCCAAAGAATGCGAAACCTCGGGGGCGGTCCTGTACCGGTCCGCAACGGATCAACCGTCGGAGCAACTGAATTTATTGTCGCTGGACCCGAACGGCAAACAAATCCGTTCGATTCGCGGACGGAAAATCTCGATGATCTTCCAGGAGCCGATGACGGCGTTCTCGCCTATGTATACGATCGGCAATCAGATCATGGAAGCGATTCTCATCCATCGCACCAAGAACAAGAAGGAAGCGAAGCGGATCGCGCTCGATATGCTCGGCAAGGTAGGCATCTCGGACCAGGAGAAACGGTTCGATCAATATCCGCACGAGTTTTCCGGGGGCATGCGTCAGCGGGCGATGATTTCCATGGCGCTGTCCTGCAATCCCGAACTGCTCATCGCCGACGAGCCTACGACGGCGCTGGACGTTACGATTCAAGCGCAGGTGCTTGAGCTGATGCGCTCCCTTCAGGCGGACTTCGGAATGGCGATTCTGCTCGTCACTCACGATCTGGGCATCATCGCGCAAATGTGCGACGAGGTCGCGGTCATGTATTTAGGCAAGATCGTGGAACAGGCGCCGGTGAAAGAGCTGTTTTACAATCCGAAGCATCCTTATACGAAGGGTTTGCTTAGATCGATGCCGCGATTGGGCGGAAACAAGAGCAAACGGCTCGAATCGATCGAAGGATCGGTTCCGATGCCGATCAACATGCCTCCGATGTGCGGCTTCTATGATCGCTGCAAGGATCGAATCGAAGGCGTTTGCAACGTCCGAGACGTCCCCAAGACCCAAATTTCCGAGGATCATTCGGTTCGATGTTTTTTGTATTCTGATCCGCACGGAGGAGAGTCGCAATGACCAAACCTATTCTCGACGTCGTTCATTTGCACAAGGATTACCAAACGAAGTCCAAAACGGCGTTATTCGGCAAACCCAAGAACGTCCGGGTACTGAACGATATTTCTTTCGAGCTGTTCGAAGGCGAAACTTTGAGCATCGTCGGCGAGTCCGGCTGCGGCAAAACGACGCTGGGCCGGTGCATCGTGAAGGGAATAAGCGCGTCCTCAGGCGAAGTGATCTATCATACCGAAGAAGAGGAGCGGGTCGACTTCCTGAAGCTGAAGGGCAAGGAAGCGAAGAAGCTCAGAAGAGATATCCAAATGATTTTCCAAGACCCGTATTCTTCGTTAAGCCCGCGGATGAGCGTATACGATATTATTTCCGAGCCGCTCGTTGCCAATTTCAAGCTCAAGAAGTCGGAAATCGACGACAAAGTAGCGGACATCGCGGAGAAGACGGGGTTAAATACCAGCTATTTGAAGCGGTATCCACATGCTTTCTCAGGCGGCCAGAGACAGCGGATCGCCATCGCCCGCGCGCTTATCACGCAACCAAGGCTGATCGTCTGCGATGAAGCGGTGTCCGCTTTGGACGTATCGATTCAAGCGCAGATCATTAACTTGCTTAAAGACCTGCAGGAGCAGTTCCGGATCACGTATATTTTCATCTCGCACGATCTATCGATCGTTCAGAATATATCCGACCGGGTCGCCGTCATGCATTTGGGCAGAATCGTGGAGCTGGCGTCCACGGACGCACTGTTCGGCAGCCCAAAACATCCGTATACGGAAGCTCTAATGTCCGCCGTGCCGCAGCCCGATCCGGAACGGCAAAAGAGCAGGATTATTCTCGAGGGCGAGGTGCCGAACCCGGCCAACCCGCCAAGCGGCTGCCATTTCCATCCGCGCTGCGTTTATCGGACAGATAAGTGCGTCCAACAGGCGCCGGAGCTTCGCGAGATCGGCGATCGCCATTATGCGGCCTGTCATTATGCCGAAGAACTTAACTTAAGAGGTGTTCAAGATGAGTCAGCAAGCATCGGATGACCCGAAGCCTAGGAACTTAATCATTTTTCTGGATTGCGGAGATACGATCATCGACGAAGGGACCGAAGTCCGCGACGCGGAAGGTACGGTCATTAGCGGTAATGTCATTCCCGGAGCGGACGTCATGGTGAAGACGTTGGCGGAGCGCGGGTTTAGACTGGCGATCGTCGCCGACGGAACCGCTCAATCGTTCAAGAACCTGTTGACCCTGAACGGCCTTTACGACTGCTTCGAAACGTTGATCTATTCTGAGACGATCAAAGCCTCGAAGCCGAGCCCCCGCATGTTCAAGGCGGCGGTCGGCGCCATGGATCTGCGCGAGGAGGATTATTCCCGAATCATCATGGTCGGCAACAACCTGAGCCGGGATGTGAGAGGGGCCAATAAGCTCGGCATTACGAGCGTTTTTCTCGGTTGGACGCCCCGGTATCCGAAAACGCCGGCGGACGAAACGGAGATCCCGAGATATTCGATCGGCAGTCCGCTTGAGCTGATCGAGCTGGCCGAAATGCTGGATCGCGGGTTAACCGCGAATGCGTCTTGAGAGGAAGCTGTTAATGTATGGCCAAAATCGATGACGTAGCCCGTCAGGCAGGCGTCTCCAAAGGCACGGTATCCAACGTGTTCAGCCAGAAGCGACCCGCGAGCAAGCAAGCGACCGAAAGAGTCATGAAAGCCGCGAGAGAATTGAACTATGTGCCTAATCATATCGCGAGAAGTCTGGTAACGAAGAAAACGATGGCGATCGGTCTGACGATACCTCATGGCAAGTTTTTCTTCAGCGCGTTCCATAACCAGTTTATTAACGGAGTCGTTCTTGAAACCTCCAATTACGGATATCGGGTGCTGCTCGACATGATTCCCGCCCTGGAGGTCAAGACGCCTTCGTTAGCTAGTTATCCGATCGACGGAGCTATCGTGCTCGGCCCGGAGGAAGAGGATGAGCGGATCAACCTGCTTTACCAGAGCCGGATTCCTTTCGTTACGGTAGGTAAAATCATCAACTCGAACGTGGCCGACGCTCCCATGGTAAATAACGACAATAATCAAATCATTCGCGAAATTTGCCGCTACTTGATCGGCCTGGGCCATCGCGACTTCCTGTTTCTTAACGCGGGAGAGCGAAAGACCGTGTCTCTTGAAAGGACAGCGGCGTTCATGGAATCGTTAAGCGAGAATCGGATCGATCCTCAGCCGCACCTGATCCGCTACAAGCCGGAGATTCATTCCAGCGAATATATGCAGTACGGCTATGACGAATCCGTTCAAGCGTTGAACTCGCCGGAGCGGAAAGTGACGGCGATCATCGCAGATGACGATCGCACGGCATTTAGCGCGATGAACGCGATCAAAGATTTAGGCTTGAGAGTGCCCGACGATATTTCGATATTCGTCATCTGCGGCGATCTCTCGATGATGAATCAGGCGACGCCGGCGCTCACGGGCATGGATTTGCAGCCTTCGGAGCTCGGGGTACAAGCCGTGAAGCTGCTAATGCGCAAACTGAACGTTCTCGAGGGCGAACATACGGGCAATTGTATCGTAAGCAGCAGAATTATCGAGCGAAGCTCTTGCTCATCGATCGGAGGGCAAGCCGAATAGGAGGAGGTACACGCGACGAATATTAAAGCTTTGTTGGAATAGATCAATGATCAAAATAAAAGGAATGCCATAGGTATCGGCATTCCTTTTTATTAATTCGGGAACAGTTTCTTGAGGGCATCTTTCTGAACAGGTTTAATGTCGATAATAGGGAAAATCAAATTATTTTGATTAAGCATTGATTTATCCACATCGCAATGTTACGATTAACTCACGATAAATAAATCAATAAAAATTGATTAAATAAGGCGTAGATGGAGGGGGACTTAGCAATGATTAAAGAACTTCCGTTATATGTGAAGGACGTTAAGGCGGTTGACTTTTCAAGATACGAGTCCAAGTTTAAGGCACTTGCTGACCAAAAGCGGTTGCAAATCATGTATGAACTCACCCAAAGAGGCAGCGTGTGCGTATGCGATCTGACTGAAATCGTGGATATGCCCCAATCAAAGCTGTCTTATCATCTGAAGATCCTGCTGGATGCTGGATTAATCCTAAGAGAGACTAAAGGGACTTGGAGCTATTACGAATTGAACCCATCCGAAGTAAATAACTTGCTCTCTCCGGAGCTTTGCTGTATTTTCCGCAAAGATGAAGCAACAACCAACGGTGACTGTTGTTAAAACTAGAATAGCTTCAGAAGATCTCTGCTGATGCTGTTCTATTTTTATATATAATAAATCAAAAAAAATTGATTAAATAAGATTGGGGGAGACTAGATGGGCTTATTGAATCCGTTCGTTAGCGAAATTGCTGAAACTTGTTGCAGCTGTTGTTAAACGAATGCATGAAAGTGATTATTTTTTTCGGTATTACATCAAAAAAAATTGATTAATTTGACGGAGGTATTAGCTATGAGTGGATGCTGTTCGGTTTCGGGTAATCAGGTTGTTCAAACGAAAAGTGGATGCGGTTGTGGAGATAAGGAAAATTTACCCCCAGTAAATAATAGACGACTACCGGTTGCCATTATCGGTGGCGGACCGGTAGGGTTTGCTGCGGCGGCACACCTCGTTTCTAAAGGAGAATCCTTCGTTTTATTCGAGGCTGCAGGCGAAGTGGCCGGCAATATCAAACAATGGAGCCACGTTCGACTCTTTTCTCCTTGGCAGTACAATATCGATAAGGCAGCAAAGAAATTGCTCAAGGTACATGGATGGATGGAGCCAAACGAAAGCGAGCTTCCAACCGGCGGAGAATTGGTTGAACAATATTTAAATCCGCTTTCCGAGCTGCCGTTGATTAATCCGCATGTTCACTATAACGCGAAAGTAATTGCGGTAAGCCGCAAAGGCTTAAGCAAAGTAAAGACTGCCGGCCGAGAAACATTGCCTTTTGTCCTGCATGTCGTTAAAGACGACAAGAGAATCGTATTCGAAGCTAAGGCGGTTATTGATGCATCCGGAACTTGGTCAAGTCCAAATCCGGCAAATTCCGAAGGGATCTGGACGGATGATGAATTAGCTTTGAGCAAACAGATAACTTACGAAATCCCCGATGTGTTAGGGAAGCATAGAGAACGGTACAGCGGAAAAAACGTACTCGTAGTCGGCAGCGGACATTCCGCGATTAATGCGTTGCTCGATCTTGAGCGTCTTAAGAAACAGGTGCCGACGACGAACATTGTATGGGTAATACGCAAGTCTAATGTTAAAGACGTGTACGGCGGACAGGAGAACGACAGTCTGCGCGAACGCGGAGAATTGGGCATCCGTCTTCAGAAGCTCGTGGTTTCCGGTACAGTTCAGGTATTTACTTCTTTCTATATTCAGAACTTCAATAAAGAAGCTGAGCAAATTACGGTTACCGGCAGAAGTAATGAAGATACAATTCGGATTGAAGGCATCGACGAAGTGATCAGCAATACGGGATCCCGTCCTGACATGAGCTTTCTGAGGGAAGTCAGAACTGGAATGGACTCTGCTCTAGAAAGTGTGGATGCATTGGCGTCCCTTATTGATCCGAACATCCACAGTTGCGGCACAGTTAGGCCTCATGGGGAAAAGGAATTACGGCAACCCGAACATAATTTCTATATCGTAGGATCGAAAAGTTATGGCAGGGCGCCGACATTTCTCATGGCTACCGGATACGAGCAAGTTCGATCCATTGTCGCAGCACTAACCGGGGATTGGGAAGCGGCGGAGAAAGTTGAGTTGGAGTTGCCGGAAACGGGAGTATGCAGCGTCGGAACCGCACCAAGCGTCGGCACAAACGCAAATTCATCTTGCTGCGGTTAACCATGGGACAGAGTCACGTAAGGGACAGCCGACGTAAGCCGATAATTTTAATGGCGCTTATAACGGCTGTCTCGTTATTCGGAGATTCCATGCTCTATATCGCCTTGCCCATTCATTGGAAAGAAGCTGGTTTAAACTCATTGGTTGAGGTGGGAATTTTACTTTCTGTAAATCGATTTATTCGTTTGCCGTTAAATCCATTGATATCTTGGCTGTATACCAAAATGAGTATCCGGTTTGGTTTGATTATAGCCATTATCATTGTCGGGTCAACGACTGTACTCTATGGTTGGGCGCAAGGATTCGTCTTTTGGCTTATCTTACGATGTATTTGGGGGCTGGCTTGGTCAATCATTCGTTTAGGCGCTTATCTCATGATTATTGAATCGTCCACGAATGAGAATCGCGGGCATTTCATGGGGACTTTTACTGGGCTTTCCAAGATCGGCACTCTGGTCGGAATGCTCACGGGAGGATTCTTTGTCGAATGGTTCGGTATTCGGGATGTAACTTTTGTCTTCGGTGTCTTGGCCTTTATGGTGCTGCCGGTCGTTTTTCAAATCCCAAACTCCAGAAATCGAACCGGTTCGGAGAGATCAAAAGTAACCCGTTCTTTTTTGATAAAACAGCCAATGCTGACGTGGATATTACTGACAGTGTTTCTTGTGATGCTATGCTTGGACGGTATGATCACGGCAACTTTAAGCCACTTGATCGATGTCCGGCAATCGAATTTGAGCCTCTACGGGGCTATTATAGGCGCAGCTGCGATGGCCGGTATTCTACAAGCGTCTCGATTAGCTATCGGCGTGTTTCTGTCCCCGTGGGTTGGTAAAAAATCCGATGGAAAATGGGGACGCAGACCTGTCCTGATAATAGCGCTGCTGCTTGCTTCCGTTTTCGTGTCGATCGTTCAATTCGATCTTCCTCTTGCTGTCTGGCTCTTTAATTTGTTAGCTATACTGCTTACGTCCTCGATCTTGTTTGTGGTGATGGATGCTTTCACTTCGGACATCGTAGCGGATAAAGCGAAAGCAGCGACGATAACATTGTATTTGATTGTTTCCGATATCGGGGCAGCTTTCGGACCCGTTCTTGGCTACTTATCAGAACGTTCGTTAGGCTTATCGACAACGTACTGGATCTCAGCTGCCGTATTGTTTCTCCTTAGTGTTGGATGGGCGTTCTCAGCTAAAATGAAATCGACAAACTTAGTACCCTTAGCCCAGTAATTCTAAGACCGGAAATAGACCGTATATCTCGTACGAGGAGACTGTTCCTAATCGGAATCGCTCCTCTATTTTGTGCGCAGGAAGGAAGTAAAGACGCTATTTTACACAGAGTTAATATTACGTAGGAATTAAGTAGATAAGTCTATGTTACGGTAAAGCGAAAGAACAATCCTACTCTTGGATTGTATTCCGGAATCGTCGGTCGGGGGATAACGAGAATGAGTTTGACTAACGGATGGTTAGATCCGAATCTTGTGACTCAATGGATTGGCAATGAAGGTGCCCGAAGCAGCTTGGGGATGTTCATCGTACGTTGGGACGGCAATCAGACGCAGGCTCATAAGGAAACCGCAAGCATTCCCCTTCGTATTAAGAGATCGTTAAAGGCTGTCGCTATGCGGTTCGCCAAGCTGTCGGACGCCGTGCATGGATGGACGTTATCCTCTTCTAGTCTCATCTTAATGGTATCCGTCGCGGAAAATGAAGCTGAAAGCAACAATGAAGATGAGATTGCCGCAGGGAGAATGACTTTCCTGCTCAGGGATTTGTCCATTCGGGCTTTTACCGATTTCCGGGGGTCGCCAAGCTTGGAATCCGGGAGCAGCATACGGTATGGGTTCGGTTGGATATTGAAAAGCACCGCCATGGCTATTCAATCCGATTCTGATTCGCGACTCGCCTTAGAGAATGCTTTATTATCGGCCTATGAAACCGCATGGCATCGAATGTTCTTCTCCGGCAGTCCGATCATCCGGTTTCCTTTGCCCGAGTATCCGGTTATTCCGAGCGATTTCGATTTCAAAGTGAAATACAAACCAATCGTGTCGCTCTTGGATGGATCTCTCTACGGATTCGAAGCTATTCCGGTCAAAGCCCATAGCGGTGCCGCAATCAATGTAACTGACTTCTATCGCAATGCGGATCAAGCGGGCCAATTGTTCGAGGCGGATCGGCGCTTTCGCGAAGCCGCCATTCGCGGGTTTCCCTCCCGCAACGGAGACGTAAAGCTCTTTCTTCCCGTTCCGGCGAAAATAATATACGATCCGAGACTGTACCCGGGAAGCACTTTACGCCGGATTGAAGCCGCTAACCTAAGGGCCGAGCATGTGGTGCTGGTCTTGATCGGAGGCGAAGAAGAGCAGGCCGCGACGATCAAGGCAGCCCTTAGCCATTATCGAAATCAAGGATTCCGGATCGCGTTATCGGGTATTATACCTAGCTTTACCTCCCTGCGCAGGATGGTTGAACTGCATCCCGACTATGCTCAGATGAACGTAGATTGGGTCAGCGGCAAGGGGATGAATCCGGTCGAGGAAAGCTTCCTGCAGGGGCTGACCTCCCTTACGCGCAAGGAACAGATCGTCTTGATCTCCAATGGTCTAGATCGCGAAGAATTGCTTCCCGCTCTCGTTGCAAGCGGGATGAATTATGCCCAAGGGGAATGGTTCGAACAAGGTCTTAACGAAGCCAAGGCTTTGGCCCCTCATATCTCGGCAAGTATTCGCGCAGAGATCAACAAACGGTACCAAGGAGCGACCGGAACTTTATCCGAATTAGTCGTTCCGGTGAAGCTTTTCAGCCGCGAAACGTCCGTCTCCGAAATATCACGGCATTTCGAGCTGCATCGGGAAAGCCAGGGGATCGTCATCGCCGATAACGAAAGACCGATCGGCTTATTAATGAAGGAGAAGCTCCACCAGATGTTATCCGGCCAATTCGGCTTGCCGCTCTATTGGAATCGTGCCGTCGGCAAGATCATGGATACCCATCCGATGATCGTTGATGAGTCCACTTCGGTTGAACAGGCATCGCATATGGCGATGGCGCGCGAACCGGACAAGCTCTACGATGCGGTAATCGTAACTCGCGAAGGGCTTGTGACCGGTATTACCTCCATCCGCTCCATCCTGGAATGGGTGACTTTGACTCGGATGAACGATGCACAGTGGGCGAATCCCTTATCCGGATTGCCGGGAAACGAGCCCATACGCCGCGAACTGATCCGCAGGTTAGCGGAAGGACGCCCGTTCGCTGTTTTGTACGCGGATTTGGATCATTTTAAATGGTACAACGATCAGTATGGCTTTCATAAGGGAGACGACGTTATCCGGTTTACCGGAGAGACATTGCTTGCAACCATGAGAGCGCAGTTGAAATGCGATTGCTTCGTCGGGCATATCGGCGGGGATGACTTCATCGTTCTTTCGTCGGGCACGGATCCGGTGGAGTTAGCCAGGGACGTTATTAGAAGGTTCGAGCAAGGGATAGAGGCTTATGCCGGGAAATCCGCAGGACCGGTTCTCGACCGGTCGGGGCATCCTCTGGAAGCGACCGGACTGTCGCTATCCTTGTCCTTGCTGCAATGCCATTCGACCGAGGGCTGGACCCCTGAGCACCTCTCAGAAAAAGCAGCTCTTCTAAAGAAGAAAGCGAAACAGGTGAGCGGAAACTCGCTTGTGTGGGAAACCATTTCGGAAAATGTCGAATTAAGTCCGGAGGCTGCGGATTTAACCGCTCATTAACAAAATAACGGCATTGCGTTTACATAATTTTGGTACATTTAAGGTCATCGAAGAATCTTTGGAAGATGGTGTTCAATCGAATGACGACGTCTTGGTTTGGCATGGAGCGAGTGCTCGAGAGTATCGAGCATCATAAATATATCGGCTTAATCGGGATCGACCTATCGGAGTGGAAGAACGGATTGTCGACGGGATTTCGCGAGGAAGGTTTTAATTGGGTAAATTGGTTAGCCCTCTCCATGGGTCGCGGAGACATTTGGTTCGGCGATGTGGTTTCTAGCCATCTATGGCTGTATGCCGCAATACCGAATTCCCTAAGAGAAGAGGAAAGCGAAGCCTATTTACGCGGTTTAGCCAGGCGCGTGCGCGAAGCCATAGTCGCCGAGACCGGGAGCGTCTACAAAGAAGCTTCCCAATCTCCGCGCCTTCGGGAAAGAGGAATCGGGTACGCCCGGTTGCAAGCATGGCAGTCCGGAACGGAGTCGGTTAAAGACATCGTCTATGAAGGCGTGCTGAAGGCGACCGGCCAGATCCGGGAGTCATTGGACGACCAAGACGAATGGGAATTGCGGTACGAGCTTGACCGGCTGCTATCGGAGAGCAGCATTAAGAGCGTCTACCAACCGATCATGCGGCTCGGGGACGGCAGGGTGTTCGGCTATGAAGCGCTCACGAGATGTCCGGAGGGAAGCTTGTTCGACGGTCCGCTTTCCTTGTTCCAATTCGCCGAAAGGCACAACATGGCTTTCGCATTGGATCGTTTGGCTAGGGAAAAGGCGATACGCCATTGCCCGACTCTATCGTCGATACAGAAAATCTTCATCAACGTGACGATGGGCATTATTAACGACCCGCATTTCGTATCCGGTCAAACCTTGCGTTGGCTGAACGAGCGGGGCTTGTACCCGGGGCAAGTCGTATTCGAGTTAACGGAGCGAAGCTCGATCGACGACTTCGACGCGGCCAAGAAAATATTAGCCCATTACCGAAGCCAAGGTTATGAGATTGCCATTGACGACGCCGGTGCTGGATATTCCTCTTTGCAGTCCATCGTCGAACTAAGCCCTGACTACATTAAGGTTGACCGCTCTCTAGTCCGAATGGCCGACAAGGACGAGATGAAGAAGCACATGCTGCGCACCTTCGTCAGATTCGCCAAGAAGATGAACATCCGCACCGTAGCGGAAGGAATAGAGAGGCCGGAGGAGCTCCGTCTTCTCCGCGCGATGGGCTTCGATTACGCGCAAGGTTACTTAATCGGGAGACCAAGCGAATATCCAGCGGCAGCCATTATCGGAGCCATCCCCAAGGTATAAAGGGGAGGCTCCGTTTTCTATTGGAAAGAAGCGACGGGGTGCGACACCAGAGGCAGTATGTTATGATTATTCTATGAATAAAGTCGGGTGAGGTGGACGTACGGTCATGAGCAATGAAATGGACAAGCTGGTATTAATCGATGGCAATAGCATTATTTTTCGGGCTTTTTATGCGATACCTCCTTTGACGAGCAGCAGCGGATTGCATACGAATGCCGTGCTCGGATTTACGACGATGTTGCTTAGGGTGCTGGAGGAAGAGAAACCTACCCATATTCTCGTCGCGTTCGATGCGGGCAAAGTGACCTTTCGTCATGAAGGATACGCCGAGTACAAAGGCGGCCGCCAGAAAACGCCGCCGGAGCTGTCGGAACAATTCCCGTTGCTCAAGGAGCTTCTTAAAGCTTTCTCGATTCCGCAATTCGAATTACCGGGTTACGAGGCGGATGATATTATCGGAACGATGGCAAGGCTCGCGGAAGAGCAAGGCAAATCCGCCATCGTCGTATCCGGGGATAAAGATATGCTGCAATTGGCAACGGACCGGGTTAGCGTTCTGATTACCCGTAAAGGGGTTAGCGAGGTAGAGCGTTATACTCCCGAAGCGATCGGAGAGAAGTATGGCATTACCCCTGCCCAGATCATCGACTTGAAGGGCCTCATGGGAGACGCAAGCGATAATATCCCCGGCGTTCCCGGAGTCGGCGAGAAGACGGCGTTAAAGCTGTTGCAAGAATTCGGCACGGTTGAGAACGTACTGGAGAAGATCGAAGAGATTAAAGGCAAGTTGCGCGAAAATATAGAATCCCATTCGGACGATGCCCGGATGAGCAAGAAGCTTGCGACGATCTTCCGCGAGGTGCCGCTGGATTATTCCCTGGATGACGTCGCTTGGAAAGGATACGATACGTCAGCGCTAGGAACGGCTATGCGCAAGCTGGAGTTCAAGACTCTCGCGGAGCGTTTGAACTTAGGCGCGGTCGACGAAGCGACCAAAGCGGAAAGCGCGGAGACGGCGACCCATTACGAGGTCGTCAGAGTCGAAACGTCGGGATGGGCAGGTTTGAACGATGCGCTTGCGAACGCCGAGGCGGTATTGGTCGAATCGTTCGGAGACAACCCGCACCATGCGCAAGGCGTCGGTATTGCCATCGTAAACGGCGACAAGTGTCATGTCGTCGATTACAATCTATTGTCATCGCCGGAAGCTTCCGCTCTTCGCGATTGGCTCGAAAGCCTGGAAACGCCTAAGGTAAGCTACGACCTGCATCGCGTAGAGCTCGTATTGGCCCGTTCCGGAATCGCCTTGAAGGGGCAAGCTTTCGACGTGCAATTAGCGGCTTATTTGCTAGACCCGACGGAAGCGGACCCCTCCCTGAACGGATTGCTGCAACGCCATGGACTGGCTCCGATTCTCTCCGACGAAGCTGTGTACGGCAAAGGCGCCAAGTTCCGTGTGCCGGCAGGCGAGGAGCTAGCGAAACATGTCGCCGCGAAAGCCGATGCCGTGCGCAGATTAAAGCCCCTGCTCGCGGAGCAGCTTGAGAAGCTGGGGATGAACCGGCTATATTATGAGCTGGAGCAACCTCTATCCGGAGTGCTGGCGGGCATGGAGAAGCAAGGAATCACGGTGAACGGGGATGCGCTCAAGGATCTCGGGACCGAATTCCAGCGGCGCATCGAGGAAATAACGAAAGGAATCTACGAATCGGCGGGGTTCGAGTTCAACATCGGTTCGCCTAGGCAATTGGGCGAGGTGTTATTCGATCGGCTCGGGCTTCCCGTTTACAAGAAAACCAAGACGGGTTACTCCACGGATGCGGAAGTGCTTGAGAGACTTGAGCCGCATCACGAGATCGTACGTTTGATCTTGCATTATCGTCAGCTTACGAAGCTGCAATCAACCTACATCGAAGGATTGTTGAAGGAGATTCGCCCGGAAACGGGCAAGATTCATACGTTCTACAAGCAGACGATCGCGGCGACCGGAAGGCTGTCGAGTCAATTTCCCAACCTGCAGAATATTCCGATTCGCTTAGAGGAAGGACGCCAAATCCGCAAAGCCTTCGTTCCGTCGGAACCGGGCTGGACGATTCTGGCGGCCGACTATTCGCAGATCGAGCTTCGCGTGCTGGCGCATATTTCCGGCGACGAAGGACTTAAGGAAGCTTTCCTGAACGACATGGACATTCATACCAAAACGGCGATGGACGTGTTCGGCGTTCAAGCCGATCAAGTAGACAGCAACATGCGCCGCCAAGCGAAAGCGGTTAACTTCGGTATCGTTTACGGCATAAGCAGCTACGGTTTATCTCAGAACCTGGACATCTCGCGCGATCAAGCCGCCGCGTTCATCGAGCAATATTTCGAGGCATTCCCCGGGGTAAAACGTTATATGGTTTCTATCGTGGAGCAAGCGAAGCAAGACGGTTACGTGACGACGCTGCTGGAACGCCGGCGTTATTTGCCGGAAATCCGTCATTCCAACTTCAATCTTCGCTCTTTCGCCGAACGGACGGCGATGAATACTCCGATTCAGGGCACCGCGGCGGATATTATTAAGCTAGCCATGATGCGAATGAGCGAAGCGTTGATCGAACGCGGTTTACGCAGCCGCATGCTGCTGCAAGTACACGATGAATTGGTGTTCGAGGTGCCGTCGGAAGAGCTCGAGCTTATGAAAAAGCTCGTGCCGGAAGTCATGAGCAATGCGCTTCAGTTGGATGTTCCGCTATTGGCCGAGGTCAGCGACGGGAACAATTGGTACGAGGCGAAGTAAGGCATCCAGAGGAAGGAGGATCGGCATGCCGGAATTACCTGAGGTGGAAACCGTCCGCAGGACGTTAAATCAACTTATCACCGGGAAAAAGATCAGCCATGTCACGGTCAATCTCCCGCGCATCCTGCAGAAGCCGGACGATCCGCTGGCTTTTGCTGCAGAGCTCGAAGGAAGAACGTTTCAATCCGTCGAACGCCGCGGCAAATTTCTAAGATTGGTCATGGATGGGCTAGTTCTCGTCTCGCATCTTCGGATGGAAGGACGATACGGCTTGTATAACCAAGATGAGCCTACGGAAATCCATACGCACGTCATTTTTCATTTTACGGATGGAACGGAATTGCGCTACAAAGACGTCCGCCAGTTCGGAACGATGCATTTGTTTTTGCCGGGAGAAGAATTACAGGCCCCTCCGTTGAATAAACTGGGGTTGGAGCCTTTGGAGGACGGGTTTACGCTTGATTCGTTCAGGCGTGAGCTCGGCAAACGGTCGACGAAGATCAAGCCGTTGCTGCTCAATCAGGAGATCGTGGTCGGATTGGGTAATATCTACGTAGATGAAGCGCTGCATACGGCGGGCATTCATCCGGAGATGCCGGCGAACGAGCTGAAACGGAAGGAGCAAGAGCTTCTTCATCAAGCTATCGTTAAGACTTTGTCGGCTGCCGTGGAAGCCGGAGGCTCTTCCATTAAGTCTTATGTTAACGGTCAGGGCGAGATGGGGCTGTTTCAGCATAGCTTAAAAGCATACGGCAGAACCGGCGAGCCTTGCTTGAATTGCGGTACGCCCATCGAGAAATCGGTCGTCGGCGGACGGGGAACCCATGTCTGTCCGATATGCCAGAAGAGGCCGCGAAACGTCGGTCCATCACAAGTCGTTACTTCGTCGAAAAACCGAAATCATGCAGTCAAACGTCGGCTTGAGGGCGAGAGCAAGTAGGCATTCGCTCCTAAAAGTTTAGGCGGTCGGGGCATTCAGACCCCCCCGTGCATAGGATGAACAGATCCTGGCTTCCGTTAGCGGAGGCTCGGAAAAGCATCCATGCAGGGGGAAATTCGCTATGATGGCACCTGTCGCATCGCTTATTTTATTGTCTTTCGCTGTCAGTCTTGATGGTTTCGGAGTCGGCATTACTTATGGAGTAAGAAAAATAAAAATTCCCGTCTTTTCTATTCTCATTATCGCGGCGTGCTCGGGACTTATCATCCTGTTATCGATGATGCTTGGCGTTGCTTTAACGAGCTGGATGTCGCCTCATGGCGCTTCGATTCTGGGCGCGGTAATTCTAATCGGAATCGGATTGGCGGCACTTATCCAATTCGTCCGTGGCGGCGATCGCGAGGATAACGGCCAACGAACGAATAGCGGCGATAGCAATGGCGTGATTCTGGGTACGATAGTACCGATGTCTCCTGCGCCTGTCTTGAAGATGGAGCTTAAGTTATTTGGAATCATCATTCAAATTCTTCGCACGCCATCGGCTGCCGACATGGACCGATCCGGTACGATCAGCGCGGGGGAAGCTTTTTTCCTCGGTACGGCTCTTTCCTTGGATGCTTTCGGCGCGGGCATCGGAGCCGCATTGGTAGGATTTCCTCCTTTGCTAACGGCGATTCTCATCGCGGCGGCAAGCGGATTATTCCTCTGGTCCGGAACTCGCGTGGGCTTCTGGGCATCAGGCTGGCGGTGGGTAAGGCAGCTGTCCATGCTGCCCGGAATCATCCTTATCGCGATGGGCATATTTAAATTGTTTCTATAAGGAAGAGATCACATGAACATCGGTTTAACAGGCGGAATCGCCACCGGCAAAAGCACGGTCGCCGGATTGCTCACGGAACGCGGCGCGATATTGATTGATCTGGACGGAATAGCCCGGGAAGTCGTAGAACCCGGGCAGCCGTCTTTGCTTGCCGTCGCAGAGCGATTCGGACAAGCCGTTCTGCAGGCGGATGGCACGCTGGATCGCAAGAAATTGGGTGCCGTCGTCTTCGCGGATCCAGCCGAGCGCAAGGCGCTTGAAGAGATATTGCATCCGGCCATCCGGGCTGTCATGAAACAAAGAATGGACTATCATCAGGCTCATACTCCGAAGAAACTCGTCGTCGTTGACGTTCCTCTTTTATACGAATCGGGTTTGGAGTCCTATTTTGAACAGGTAATGGTCGTTTACGTCCCTCGGCAGGTTCAATTGCTGCGTTTGCTTGAAAGGGACAAGCTTAGCATGGAAGAGGCGCTTAAGCGCTTGGAAGCTCAGATGAATATCGAGGAAAAGAAGCAGCGCGCTGATATTCTGATCGATAATAGCGGTAGCCTCGAGCGGACGGAAGAGCAAATCGATCGCTACTGGCGGGAAAAGGGGTTGGGATGAAAAAACGGTTAAAGAGAAAGCGAATAGTCCTCCCCCTCATCCTCATTATACTAACCGGATTATTCGTGCAGTCGGAATGGCTCGGACGATGGATTTACCCGATTTCTTATAAGGAAGAAATCTTGATGAACGCGGAGAAATACGAACTAGACCCCCTGATCATCGCGGCCATCATCAGAGTCGAATCCAATTATAAGTTGGAAGCGGTATCGCCCAAAGGGGCCGTTGGCATCATGCAGATCATGCCGGAGACGGCGGATTGGATTTTGCGGCAAGAGGACTTTGGAAATCTAAAGGCCAAGGACGTTGGCAAGGAAGCGCATGCGGGAATCACTCTGGGCTCATGGTACGTGAAGGAGCTTCAACGCCAATTCGATGAGAACTTAGTCGTATCGTTAGCGGCTTACAATGCAGGCCCGGGAAAAGTACGGCAGTGGCTCGATGATGGGGTTTGGAACGGGAAAGAGCAAACTTTACGCGATATTCCTTACGGTGAGACTAGACATTACGTCCAACGTGTGATGTATTATTATAAGAAATACCAGAAGCTTTACGATTCGGATACTTTGACGTAGCTGAAGAAGAAGAAGCCCTGAAGCAAACCGCTTCAAAGCTTCCTCGGTATTAAGTGCCATCAGTTGTTGACGCTGATTTATTTACCAGCAAGTTGCTGTTCAGCAATTTGCACCAAAGTACGAGTGATGTTACCACCAATCGAACCGTTGTCTTTCGTAGTCATGTTACCTTGGTACCCATCTTGTGGGATGGCGATGCCAAGCTGTTGCGCTACCTCGTATTTCAGTTGGTTCAGTCCTGCAGTCGCTTGGGGAACGAGCAATTGATTGCTGTTGTTTCTTTGTCCGGCCATTTTTGTTCACCTCCTTGCGGTTGGTAACTGTATTATGTGCTTTAATTTTCTGTTCATGTAAGGTAAGGTATGGAAAAATAATAAAATTGCGAAGGAGTCGAAATCGACGCCATGAAATGCCCTTTTTGCGATTACAGCGGAACGAAGGTTTTGGATTCCCGTCCTGCCAATGACAACAAATCGATCCGCCGCCGTCGGGAGTGCGAGAAGTGCAGCCGTCGGTTCACTACGTTCGAGACCGTCGAGGAAACTCCGCTGATCGTCATCAAGAAGGACGGAAGCCGCGAGGAATTCAGCCGTGACAAGGTATTGCGGGGTTTGCTCAGAGCATGCGAGAAACGTCCCGTTTCCGTCGGACAGCTGGAAGTGATCGTTTCCGACGTGGAACGAGAACTTCGCAATACTGCGCACGCCGAGGTTGAGAGCCGTATTATCGGAGAGCTTCTGATGGAGCATATTTATTCCGTGGACGAGGTAGCTTACGTTCGTTTCGCGTCGGTATATAGACAGTTCAAGGACATCAACATGTTCCTGAAGGAGCTTAACACGCTCATGAGCAAACACGGGATTTAAGAGCGATGTCGTTTATAAATAAGCCGTTGACATCGCTCCTTAACCTGTGATAAACTCATTTTTGTCGCCAATTACGGGCCCTTAGCTCAGCTGGGAGAGCGCTTCGCTGGCAGCGAAGAGGTCAGCGGTTCGATCCCGCTAGGGTCCACCAAATTAAAAATTCGAGCAACCCGGCAGGGTTGCTTTTTTAATTGGTGGCCTGGCGAGATTGAACCAAACTGGGTCGTTCCGCACGGACGGAGCAATACTTCGGGGTCCCCGCAAAGTACTCGGAATAAGCTTCGATGACTGATCTTCACTTTGTGGGGTACAGCATGGAGTACGGCATTGAAATTTACCGCTAAGATCGTCATCGTTGAATGTTCTTCGACAGCAAGTTAATCGAAATTTCAATATCCCGCTAGGGTCCACCAAATTAAAACTTCGAAGGGGCTGTCCCAAAAGTATGAACTTTTGAGCAGCTTCTTTTTTTATCTTGGACCAGGTCGAACTTGGTGCAGGAATAGTTGCTGCTACTATTAAGAATTCGTTCTTATTTACGTAGGTCAAACTAAATTGGTGCTCGAAGTCAGCGC
>NZ_SOMN01000094.1 GCF_004564235.1 Cohnella luojiensis | reverse complement strand
TATAATGCTACATATAATCTAGACAGCAAAAAAGGAGTTTCTTAGTTGTATGACAGGTCCAAGAAGGAAGTTTACACCGGAAGAAAAGGCTCGGATCGTACTGGAAATTCTGAAAGAAGAAAAATCGGTTTCTCAACTCGCAACCGAACATGGCATTCATACTAACGTTATCAATCGATGGAAGTCGGAGGCGATCCAGAATCTCTCACAGTTGTTCGTCGACGATCGTAAAGGCATCACGAAAATGAAACATGATTACGAAAAGCAAATCGATGAACTCTACGCCGAGGTTGGAAAGCTAACCACTCAATTGTCGTGGATCAAAAAAAAATCTGGCCTATAATCTGTCTCGTGAGGAGCGTGTCGACCTCCTAGAATGGGACTGCCCTGAACATTCACTCCTTGTTCAAGCTGATCTGCTCGGCCTTAATCGTAGCAGTCTGTACTATAAGCCAGTCCCTCCCTCTCCGGAGGAAGTTCACCTCAAGCACCGGATCGACGAACTTTATACTGCGCATTCGTTCATGGGTTACCGGACGATCGCTGCCATTATGAATCGGGAAGGAGATCATATCCACAAGAATACAGTCAGACGTTATATGCGTGAAATGGGGATCATGGCGATCTATCCTGGCCCCAATCTAAGTAAGCGGGATCTCCAGCACAGAACCTATCCTTATCTGTTGCGCGGGCTTGCAATCACGCAGCCTGACCAGGTCTGGAGTGTGGATATCACCTATCTTCGCATGAAGAACGGCTGGATGTATCTATACGCAGTCATGGATTGGTATTCAAGGTATATCATTGACTGGCAGATGGATCAAAGCCTCGAAATCGGATTCGTGTTAGAGACGATGAAGAGAGCACTGACGAGACGTAAGCCATCCATTGTTAACAGCGACCAGGGCAGCCACTTTACAAGTCAGCAGTACATTGACCTACTGAAAGAAAACGAAGTTCGCATCAGCATGGATGGCAAGGGACGTGCGACGGATAACATCGTTATTGAACGCTTTTGGCGGAGCCTAAAGTATAATGAAGTCTACATCCACGATTACAACAGTCCGAGAGAGACAAGACAGGGTGTAGAGCGATATATTCATATGCACAATCACTACTTGCCTCATCAATCTTTACAGAGCCATACACCGGCTGTTGTGTATAACCGAAATGTCATCCTGTTTATCGACAAGTGAATAAGGGGAGTCTCTCTTGCCTTCGCTTGGGCTACGCCCTCTACCAATTGCAACCATGAATCACTGGTAATATTTAATAGATCTACCAATCCGAACAGAGATTAAACACTTCTCTAACCCAAGGTCCATACAGATCTTGTGAATGATTTCACACCTTAACTATATCAAAAAAACTGTCTTGACATCTTGTAGCACTATA
>NZ_SOMN01000093.1 GCF_004564235.1 Cohnella luojiensis | reverse complement strand
GAGCTTTCATTTGAACTTGAAATGAGCTCCCGCGAACAACCGAAAACAGTACCAAATCCCGTAAAGAAGTGCTATTTTATGGATAGTGCCTCTTTGTCTTCAAGGTTAAGCTTTATAGCCTAGGATACGTATGAAGGGGAGATTGAGAATCCTCAGAGTTTGAATTTGTATGTATATGTAAGCAATAATCCTTTGAGGTTTATTGATCCTAGTGGTCATCAGCAACTAGAAGATAAAGAACAAAGTTTTCATCCATACCTCTTTATTTCAGTGACAACGTTTATTCCAGATAAAGTTATTCGTGAAACAGAGGTTGCTAGTATTGTATCTGCAATTCCAGTCGTAGGTCTCGGAGATGGCAGACAATTGTGGGAGAAAGGGACTTTTAGAACACGACATATTCTCGTTGTCGATCTTGAAGACGGCCGAAAAACTGTGGATTCTATAGACGTTAGTGACTCTAGAGTACGCGAAGAGATTTTGGGCACGGAGTATAGTGCTGGAGCCCCAAGTGGAAAAACAATGAAAGCAAATGTTACTAAGGGAGCGGATGGAAAACTATCGATCAGTTTGAAATGTGATGAAGGATCAAATATTCTTACGTGGTTGGGACTTAAAATAACTTATAATATTGAAATTACGATTGATACTAGCGGCCACTTAACAATGAAGTATAAACACAAAGGTTTTCCAGCTGACGAGATTGTTGTGAATGAAGGTCAAACGAATATAATAAAGTATGGTTTTAATCCAAGAGCAAATTGGAAAAACTTTGACACACTTGCTTCTCTAGGTTTTAAATCAAATAAAACAGGTGTATTAAAAGGGAACCAGGCAGTACATTGGAATGGTTAGTAGATAATAAAGTTCTCTGAATAAGGTTCCAGAAGGGGGTACTGGATGAAATCGCAGCTAAGATGGATAATTGTAATATGTATTTTTATTGCTGGTTGTTCTAGTGATACGTTTGGAGGAGATAATTCGCAATCTATGAGAGTTGTAGGTAACAAGGTGTTTTATATGCTTATTGATGAATACCTTGATACTAATGATCCTTCTTATGATCCACCATTAAGTGTGTTTAAGAAAAAATATAAAGTTTATGATGGAAAAGAACATAGAATCTATGAGGTTACTGATGATGTTTCTATGTCAAATGAGATTAAAACAATAATTCAAGCAAGGAAATACTTAGAGGAAAATTATCCTGAATCATTACAGCTAAGACCTCTAACAATAGTTAGTGAAAAAGTTTTAACACAATGGGAAAAAGATGGATACAATGCAGAGAATGAATATTGGAAGGGTTCCCCAAAGTGTCGCCGTTCACTTCCGTTGTCGGAAGTAGAGCGGCGATTTTTTATATGTAATGACGGAGATGTAGAGATATAATTGGCGGGGGTGGTGTACGAATCACCGACAATCATGAGGAGTAGGCGGATTG
>NZ_SOMN01000092.1 GCF_004564235.1 Cohnella luojiensis | reverse complement strand
ATCACGGCCTGATCAATTCTATGCACACTCATTTGAACAAATCGCATCCTAAATGACTAGATTACACGACAAGGAGGATATAACTTATTCCTCAGAAAATCGTGTCTTGACAATGGGGAGCATTACAAGTCGCTGCGCTCCTTTAGGGTGGTGGGGCGTCGTGAATACACGAACGTTATATGCAATCGGGGCAGAGATAAAAAAGGCATCATTAAAACCATTACCATATTTTAGTGGTAGTGGTATATTTGTTTTAAGTGATTTGTTACTTAAGAACAGATCGATAAGTACAAAAAGATCCGGTAAAGGCATTAAGAGGGATAAGGGCAGCAAGATCGATATGTGTGTTAAGTGCGATAAGGTCAACAAGATCGATAAGATCGATAAGATCGATAAAGCCTTATGATCAATAAGAGCGATAAGATCCGGTAAAGGCAATAAGAGCAATAAGATCGATAAGGGCAATAAGAACGAAAGGGCATGAAAGACGGATAAGAGCACATGGATGTATTTCAAGAAGGCCCCGACAGCATATAACACAATATTCACGCTTCGGCAGACGAGCTGCCTCGGTCCGGACCGGGGTTAGAAGTGAATTCAAAGAGGCATTTTCAGTAGCAATGGAGTAATATCAGCCGGACACATCCTTCCCCCTAAGATAAGAGCTATCTAAGGGGGAAGGACGTCGTGAATACGAAACGTTAGATGAAATCGACGGAGGGCGTAAAGTGCATTTTACAAACACCTCATACTGTCAAGAACGAAATATGAATATTGGTTGGTTTTCACTTCATACTCTGCCCAATAAGAGTGTATTAGGTTATAGCCAGGATAATCATTGGGTAGTTGTTTCCAATACTGAAATGAAAATAATCGGCTCTGAGAAGTCTTATCTTTACTTATTGAATGTATTGGAAGAACCACTTGAAAAATTTAAGATAAAACTTAATAACCAAATCACTAACGAACAAATACCCGAGTTTCCGTATCTTGAACTGATAAGATTCACACTTAAAGAAGGATCTGCATATTGGATTGAACTTGCTTTGAATTGGATTGATGGATTATTAAATCATGAGAAGCAAGTATTAATTGAACTCTTGAATTCAATTATGAAGAACAATAAATACTCGCAAAAACTAAGGCACAGAACCCAAAAAGTAATAAAAAGAATCGATATTTTGTAGCATATTCAAGAAGCCGTCGACATCATCTAACACCATATTCACGCATCGGGGCCTTCGCCCCTCGGTCCGGACCGATGTGGAAGAGACGTGGGCATATTCAGCCGGACACACCCGCACCACCTAACCGCATCGCGGCCGGTCCTTCGGACCTTAAGGTGGTGGGGCGTCGTGAATACAAGAACGTTAGTACGCCAAGCAAGTTCGGCTTGTCTTGCGAGGTGAAAGTCCAAGCAGAGCAAGGTTTAACCAACCACTCTTATCGCGTGTTGCGCCGAAACGGGAGACCGCCAGG
>NZ_SOMN01000090.1 GCF_004564235.1 Cohnella luojiensis | reverse complement strand
GATTGATGTATATTCAGTAGCGGGGAAGCATAATCAGCCGGACACATCCGCACCGACTAACCGCATCGCGGCCGGCTCCTGACGGAGCCTTAAGTCGGTGGGACGTCGTGAATACGAGAACGTTATAAGAAATTGGCGAAGAGCTATAAGTTCAAGGAATGGAGGCTACTCTTATCATTTTTAAGGTTCGATATGAGAAAATTCTTAAGGGGCAAAGTCTAAACATAATAATTTTAGTTTCATCAAGTATTGCAATCTTATATATGCTTTTTTTACTTGTACCTTATGCAGATTCGCAAGGATTCTTTAGCGAGAATGACACACCTAGTTCTTCAGAAATAATAGCATATGTTCCTCGATATCTTCCGGCAGCAATTTGTATCGCTTTTTCTAGTACATTTATTAGCAAGTCTACCTTTTTACAAAGTCTTAATTATCCATTATTAATTGCAAATATTTTTATTGGAATTTGTCTTGGATTAATAATAATAGGCGGTGCGATTTTGTGGTTGATGATACCCGCAAGTTTGATTCCGATAATTGCAATACCAATTAGTTTTATTTGGGGATTAAGAAAAGATATTCAATTTCTAAAAAAGTACAAGAATATTCAAGATCATATGTAAGAATATTCAATGAGGCCGCCAACTTCTTATAACACTATATTCACGCTTCGGGCCATTCGGCCCTCGGTCCGGCCGGAGATAGATGTGATTCGAAGAGGCATTTCAGCAGCAGAGAAGCGAATTCAGCCGGACACACCCGCACCACCTAACCGCATCGCGGCCGTCCCTTCGGGACTTAAGGTGGTAGGGCGTCGTGAATACATTAACGTTATGCGTAATTCCCGAGAGCATAAATCAAGACTGGTTAGGGGCGTGTCCGCTTTAACGTAAACCAAGATTATCATTAATCATTAATATCTAAGAGCGTCATAAAGCCAAAAGATCATTAAGGTCTAAGATTTAAAGGTATCATAAAAACGAAGAGCATCATAAACAGAGAGCATCATAAACAGAAAGCATCATAAACAGAAAGCATCATAAACCAAGAGCATCATAAGAACCAAAGGCATCATAAGAACCAAAGGCATCATAAGAACCAAAGGCATCATAAGAACCAAAGAGCATCATAAGAACCAAAGACCATAAATCAAGAGCGTAATAATAATAATCAATAGACCTTTGTAGGACAGTCGCTTCGCTTTAGTTATGAGCTGAATGTATTTCACGAGGTCGGGAACAACGCATAACACCATATTCGCGCTGCGGGCCATGCGGCCCTTGATCTGCCAGGAGTATTTTCGAGGAAGTGAATTCAGGCAGATACATCCATTCCCCTAAGATAAGAGCTATCTAAGGGGAATGGACGTCGCGAATACAAGAACGTTATATGAAATCGGCTAAGAGCTCCCCAAAAAAATAAGAAAGAATGTGTGACATGAATTCCTATCTATATGGTCAAATAATTCCAGGTAGAAGTGTTGGGGAATATCATCTTGGGATTAAG
>NZ_SOMN01000089.1 GCF_004564235.1 Cohnella luojiensis | reverse complement strand
CAATGTCATTAAGTTAAGCTCAAAGACAAGACCTGGAATTAAAATGAAATCCGAAACGGCATGGGGAAAAGCCCTGTGTCGTTTGTTTTTTTGGTCCAAGCAAGGAATAAGCGTACAGCAAACAAAGCGGATGGAATATCCGCTTAAAAAATGTTCATGTGAAACGAATTATGCTACTCTGTAGACGAAGCTAACTGCTGATTTATAACGGATTTTGCGCGTATTCTGCTGCCCTGGGCGAATGGGTCGAATCGGTAAAATGTTTTTGCGAATCAGCGCTTCAACATCGGGCGGGGGTTCATCGTCTTGTGAGCGCAGGAAATGTCTACAAACGTGAACGGCAACCGTAAAGTTAACTTGGTAGAGGTGCCGTTTATCCATTTGCGAAATGACGACGTGCGAGGTCATCATTTCTGCGAAATTGTACAGGATCATTCTTGCGAAAATCTCTTGGATGATGGACTCTTGTCTCTTTGCGTGGAAATTCGCCAGACCGACGGTGTATTTTAATGCCCTGAAAGAGGTTTCGATGCCCCATCGCCTGTTATAAATGGATTTGATTTCATCTGGTGGGAAATCAGCGGCAGACAGATTCGTTATGATGGTTTCATAAGCGCCACTAGGCAGAATGAAACGAACAACCCGAAAGGAAATCGGGTAAAAGAAGTTCTCGTGCAAATCCAAAAAATCAAAGGTTGACGTGGAAGGAACGAACTTGTACATCTCGGGATGAGCCTTGACCTCTTTGGTTTGTTTTTTGGTGAGTGTCAGATGAATGTCACGATCAAACGCTCCGCCAGCGGGCAAACGCAAGCCCGAAAGAATACCACTGGAATCCAAATCCTTTACCCGTACGACATAGTTCCACCCTTTGCGCTCCATATGCGCGAAATTGTTGTAGCTTTCATAACCTCGATCGGCAATCACGATGGTTTTGCCCTTGATGGGAGAACGATCAACCATCGCAGCT
>NZ_SOMN01000088.1 GCF_004564235.1 Cohnella luojiensis | reverse complement strand
ATAGTTCCACCCTTTGCGCTCCATATGCGCGAAATTGTTGTAGCTTTCATAACCTCGATCGGCAATCACGATGGTTTTGCCCTTGATGGGAGAACGGTCAACCATAGCTGCCAGCGCCCTTCCCTCGTTGCACAACCTTCGCGGCTGAACAATGGCATCCACGTAAAGTCTGTTGCACAAGTCATAGGCTGCGTTCAAATGCAGAAGGTTATAGCCTTTCGTGTTTGGTTGACTTTGAAAATAGGTGTCTGTGTCCGCAGCGTCCGTTGCGATATGCAAATCCGAACCGTCAATGGCAAGTAAGCGATACCCTCGGTAGTGCTTGATATCCGTATACGACTGCGTAAATTCGTGAAACAAGAATTCCAAAGCAGAGGGCAGGATTTTACTCCTCTGTTGGACAAAAGCAGAAGTCGTTGCGGTGTTTACGTCATAGCCCTGCGATTCCAAGAGTTCCTTATATAGGCTGTTACCGCCCATTGAGATTAAGAGTTGCATAACCGTTTCAAAGGGCAACTTTTTCTTTCGGGTAAAATCTTTTCTAGGGTTTTTGACATAAGGTGCTGGTGATGCTGACATTTCTCGTATGAGGGATGTCAGC
>NZ_SOMN01000087.1 GCF_004564235.1 Cohnella luojiensis | reverse complement strand
GTCGTTGCTCGCGACGACTTCCAAGGACCGGCCGGCGCTGAATATGCGGTGAAAACGGTCGGCGCGAAAAATATTTTCGTTATTCAAGACAAGACTTCATACGGTCAAGGATTGGCGGAAGCGTTTAAGACCGCGGCCGAGGGACTGGGCGCAACGATTGCCGGTTATGAAGGCATTACCGTCGGCGAAAAAGACTTCAACGGCGTATTGAACCAAGTGTTGAGCAAAAAGCCGGACTTTATCTTCTTCGGCGGCTTGTACAACGAAGGAGGCCTGATCGTTAAACAAGCGCGCGAGAAAGGCATCACCGTTCCGATTATGGGCGGAGACGCGCTCGACTCGTCGGCTATGGTTGACTTGGCAGGAGACAAATTGGTCGATGTGCTCTACAGCTCGGTGTCAACGGATATGACCAAGTCGAACAAAGAGTGGGCTGAAAAGTACAAAGAGAAATTCGGCAAAAGCGTCGAAAACTATTCGGCGTACGCCTACGATTCCATGAGCGTCATCCTGAGCGGTCTGAAGAAAGCGATCGAAGATAACGGCGGCAAGCTGCCTGCCCGAGACAAAGTCCGCGATGCGGTTCGCGCCACAACGGATTTCGATGGCGTGGCAACGAAAGTCAGCTTCGACGATAAAGGCGACAACAAGTACGCCAAAGTATTCATTTACAAATTTGAAGGCCCGACTTACCCGGGAACGATGATTTCCGAAATCGAGCAGCCGAAATAAGCAATAAGATTCCAAATCTCTTACACACGCAAAAGAGGTATATGCACCATGCTGTACCTCTTTTGCGGCTTCTATATTGATAAAAGGAGTTTTATTATGATTTCGGATATCCTGCAGACACTTCCCCAGGTATTGGTCGACGGCCTCACGTTGGGCGCCGTATATGCCGTGGTTGCGATCGGTTATACCATGGTGTACGGAATCCTTGAATTTATCAATTTCGCGCATGGGGAAATTTTTATGACTGGCGCGTTCGTGGGGACATCGACTCTACTCGTTTTTAATACTGCAGGACTGCTGAGCGGAATGCCGGGTTGGATTTCTTACATTCTCATTATGGTGACGGCTATGCTCTTTACTGGGCTTATGGGCGTCGGGATTGAACGAGTCGCGTATAGACCTCTACGAAATGCGCCCAAATTGATCACGCTGATTTCAGCTATCGGAGTATCTTTTTTACTTCAGGATATTGTTCGTTTTATTGCCGACTTGAAGACTGGGAGCTTCTTAGTGACAGGCATCTCGCTCTACAATGAGAACATTATCATTAAATCTTCTTCCATTTGGGACAGTTTTGATGACGCATTTTTGAAAATGAACTCGATTATCGTGCTTGCTGTTGCCGTATTGCTCATGATCGGACTCGATCTCTTCATCAATCGCACCAAATGGGGCGTAGCTATGCGCGCCGTTGCGCAGGACCGCGAAACGGCTTCACTGATGTCCATCAATGTGAGCAAAGTCATTGCGTTGACGTTCTTTATCGGATCCGCATTGGGCGGCGGTACGGGCGTATTATTCGCCCAACAGTACGGTACGATTGATCCTTATATCGGTTTTATTTTAGGCTTGAAAGCTTTTACCGC
>NZ_SOMN01000086.1 GCF_004564235.1 Cohnella luojiensis | reverse complement strand
TTCGATGTAGCAATTGGCAGTAGCAGGGAAGCGGAATCAGCCGGACACATCCTACCACCTAACCGCATCGCGGCCAGTCGCTTCGCTCCTTTAAGGTGGTAGGACGTCGTGAACACAAGAACGTTATGCGTAATTCCCGAGAGCATTTATCAAGGCTAGATTATGGCGTGTCCGTTTTAATAAAACCAATATTATCATTAAAATCTAAGAACATTAAAAACCAGGAGCATCATAAAACCAAGGCATCATAAAACCAAGAGCATCATAAAACCAGGAGCATCATAAAACCAAGGCATCATAAAACCAAGAGCATCATAAAACCAAGAGCATCATAAAACCAAGAGCATTATAAAATCCAAAGGCATCATAAGAACCAAGTACATCATAAGAACCAAGTACATGATAAGAACCAAAGGCCATAATATTAATAATCAAAAGGCCTTTAAGGACAGTCGCTTCGCTTTTGTTAAGTACTGAATGTATTTCACGAGGTCGGGAACAACGCATAACACCATATTAGCGCTACGGGCCATACAGCCCTTGATCTGCCAGATGTATTTTCGAGGAAGAGAACTCAGGCAGATACATCCATTCCCCTAAGATAAGAGCTATCTAAGGGGAATGGACGTCGTGAATACAGGGACGTTATCGGAAATCATAGTTTGAAACTTATAAACCCCAAAGGAAGAAATTCAATATGAATTGTTATTATCATGTTAAAGAGGAAAGTGAAACAAGTTGTAACTTATGTAAAAGGTTCTTATGCAATCAATGTATCAATCCAGAGGATGGATATTGTTGGTCATGTTCTCATGACTTTAATGCAGGATTGTATCAAGAAAAAGTTGATCATAAGTTTGCAATAAAGCGAATTAAAGAATATGTATATTGTTTTTTATTTTATGAATTTAGTTACTTACTCATATCTTTAATGTTTGGAAGATTAAGTCCAATTGTTTTTGTTGTTGAAGCTCCTTTCATTTTGATAGTAGGTATACCAGTTTCAATATTAATTGAATGGATAATTGAAACAAAAGCTAGTAAGTTTGATTATAAATTGAAGTATATAATTGGTTTTGCTTTTTATTTATTTTCAGCATTGTTTTGTACAATTTCTATTTTTGGTATTGAAGACTTTGAATTAACCTCGATATTAACAATTTCTGTCGCGCTATCTATCTTTTTTATTTTAAGAATATTAAGAAGCAATAGAAAACGATCGATAATATTAGTTTCAAGCATAGGTTATTTGATTTTAATAATTGTAAACTTCTTAACGATAAATTCAAATAACTGGATATAGACAGATCAGAGATTTGTAGTAATTCAAAGTAGACAATGACTTCGGATAACACCATGTTCACGCTTCGGGGCATTCGCCCCTCGGTCCGGCAGGAGTTAGATGTGAGTTCAGAGAAGTATTGGCAGCAGCAGGGAAGCGGAATCAGCCGGACACATCCGCACCGACTAAGCGCGTCGCGCCCGGCGACTTCGTCGCCTTAAGTCGGTGGGACGTCGTGAACACATGAACGTTAGTACGCCAAGCAAGTTCGGCTTGTCTTGCGAGGTGAAAGTCCAAGCAGAGCAAGGTTTAACCAACCACTCTTATCGCGTGTTGCGCCGAAACGGGAGACCGCCAGGTGAAGTGTACACA
>NZ_SOMN01000085.1 GCF_004564235.1 Cohnella luojiensis | reverse complement strand
TTAGGATAAGCCCTCGACCGATTAGTACTCGTCAGCTGCACACGTTGCCGCGCTTCCACCCCGAGCCTATCAACCTGGTGTTCTTCCAGGGGTCTTACGAATTGGGAAATCTCATCTTGAGGCAGGCTTCGCGCTTAGATGCTTTCAGCGCTTATCCCTTCCGCACTTGGCTACCCAGCGATGCTCCTGGCGGAACAACTGGTACACCAGCGGTGCGTCCATCCCGGTCCTCTCGTACTAAGGACAGCCCCTCTCAAATTTCCTACGCCCGCGACAGATAGGGACCGAACTGTCTCACGACGTTCTGAACCCAGCTCGCGTACCGCTTTAATGGGCGAACAGCCCAACCCTTGGGACCTACTTCAGCCCCAGGATGCGATGAGCCGACATCGAGGTGCCAAACCTCCCCGTCGATGTGGACTCTTGGGGGAGATAAGCCTGTTATCCCCAGGGTAGCTTTTATCCGTTGAGCGATGGCCCTTCCATTCGGTACCACCGGATCACTAAGTCCGACTTTCGTCCCTGCTCGACTTGTAGGTCTCGCAGTCAAGCTCCCTTATGCCTTTGCACTCTGCGCGCGATTTCCAACCGCGCTGAGGGAACCTTAGAGCGCCTCCGTTACGCTTTAGGAGGCGACCGCCCCAGTCAAACTGTCCGCCTGACACGGTCCTCCTACCCGATAAGGGTAGTGAGTTAGAACTCCGATACGATCAGGGTGGTATCCCAACGGCGCCTCCCTAGAAGCTTGCGCTCCTAGTTCTCAGGCTCCCACCTATCCTGTACAGACCGTACCAAAGTTCAATATCAAGCTACAGTAAAGCTCCATGGGGTCTTTCCGTCACGTCGCGGGTAACCTGCATCTTCACAGGTACTAAAATTTCACCGGATCTCTCGTTGAGACAGCGCCCAAGTCGTTACGCCATTCGTGCGGGTCAGAATTTACCTGACAAGGAATTTCGCTACCTTAGGACCGTTATAGTTACGGCCGCCGTTTACTGGGGCTTCAATTCATAGCTTCGCCTTGCGGCTAACCACTCCTCTTAACCTTCCAGCACCGGGCAGGCGTCAGCCCGTATACTTCGCCTTGCGGCTTCGCACAGACCTGTGTTTTTGCTAAACAGTCGCTTGGGCCTCTTCACTGCGGCCCCCTCGTGCTATTCACACTACCGGGGCACCCCTTCTCCCGAAGTTACGGGGTCATTTTGCCGAGTTCCTTAACGAGAGTTCTTCCGCGCGCCTTAGAATTCTCATCTCGCCCACCTGTGTCGGTTTGCGGTACGGGCACCTTCTCCTGGCTAGAGGCTTTTCTTGGCAGCGTGGGTACATGACCTTCGGTACTATGATTTTCCCTCCCCATCACAGCTTGAGGTATCAGTGTGCGGATTTGCCTACACACACCTCTCACTGCTTGGACGAGCTATTCCATCAGCTCGCGTCGTTCCCCTCCTGCGTCCCCCCATCGCTCATAACGGATTACGGTGGTACAGGAATTTCAACCTGTTGTCCATCCACTACGCCTTTCGGCCTCGCGTTAGGTCCCGACTTACCCTGGGCGGACGAACCTACCCCAGGAACCCTTAGGCTTTCGGCGGACAGGATTCTCACCTGTCTTTTCGTTACTCATACCGGCATTCTCACTTCTATGCAGTCCACCAGTCCTTACGGTCTGACTTCTACCCGCATACAACGCTCCCCTACCCAAGT
>NZ_SOMN01000084.1 GCF_004564235.1 Cohnella luojiensis | reverse complement strand
GGCTGTGCGTGTAGGTAGTGACCTTACCTGCATGAGCCGACAAGTGCTCGATACACTTGCCGGTCACGGCAACTCCTTGCGTACTCCCCGAATTAGAACAGCAAGCGGTACAGCGCCCCAAGTCCGTGCCACGCGACACCGACCACGACCGCCGCCGTAACGACGGCACCGACAGCGCGGCATACGCCGCTATCCTCCAACACCCGCACCCAGTACATCTGCATCCTCCTCTGCTCTCATGTCCGGCCTTTTTGTACCGCCTTGGTTCGGATTTGTCAACGATTGATTTATTCCCGGTCTGGGATTGGTCTGCTAACGAAGCGGTCGTGCCGGGCATGGATTCAGACTTTCAATTGGGTTTACAGATGAAGCCGCCGAAATTCACGCAAATCGGTTGGAATGAAGGAGAGCCGAATAACCTGAGAACGGAATCAGGGCTTGTTAGCCGCTATGTTTCACTTATGTCCTTCGAAGCGTAATCGTCGAAGTTGGCATAAGTGAGAAGCGGCTAACAAGCCCTTTACGTTCTAATCGGGATAGGATTCGGCTTCTTCATTCCAGTTGAACTGAAACAGGCCGAAGGGCCTGGGAACGACAAGCAGGACTTATTCTCCGCTTAGCGGCGAATAAGTCCTGTTCGTTCTCATCGGGATAAGGGTTCGGCCCATTTCAGTTCAACACCGATTTGCGTTCCTGGCGACATAGACAATGTAAACCTGCATTGAAAGCTGGAAATCCATGAGCGGCACGGGCTTTAGGATCAACACCATCGTCCGAACGGCTCCCCAAAGATGACAATGGTTGCTACAACCCCTGTTCCCCTCATGCTTCGCGCCTTCTTCTTGTCGAGGAAGGGATACGTACATGCCCGGATGGCTTGTTCTTCTTACTTCTTCTTTATGAGCGGTTAACCCGCTTGCCCTCCTTTCGATTGTTGTTTCTTCCTGATGAACTTGTCTTACTAAGCGGTCTGTATCGATCTCCCCCCAAATAACTGCAAATCGAGGTTAAACGAATTTTGGAATATCTGGATAGAAGAAACCGGAGGGGGCTTGTTTAGGCGGTGTTTTGATTATGGAGAGAACGGAGCCTTCACTTATTCCTTTCAAGCTGTTAATTCTCTGTAGTGGAATAAGTGAAGGGGGTTGGCGGTACTTGGTTCATGTGGTGGAGGTGCAGACGTAAACAAGCCAGCGGTTTCTTTTTGTGATCGATATTCCAGTTCGTTCAACCTGATTTGCACAAGATGGGGGAGATATAGGCCGCTTTGCATGACAAGTGTCAGAAAGGAATTGGAATCGAAAGCCAGGCAAGCCGTTAACCACGGGATGAAGAAGCATCGAAGAACTAAAGCCATTGGGCATGAGACGTATCCCGTCTCCAAGTGAAAGGCGCGAAGAGCTGGGGAACAGGGGTTTGTAACAAAGCCAATGTCATTTGAGAAGCCGTGGACGATGCGTGTTGATCCTAAAAAGCCAGTTGTCAGAGAGGGGAGCAATCCCAAACCGGAAATAAATCAATCGTTGACAAATCCGAACCAAGGCGGTGTGTTGGCCGGGAACATGAGAGCAGAGGAGGATGCAGATGTACTGGGTGCGGGTGTTGGAGGATAGCGGCGTATGCCGCGCTGTCGGTGCCGTCGTTACGGCGGCGGTCGTGGTCGGTGTCGCTTGGCACGGACTTGGGGCGCTGTACCGCTTGCTGTTTTAATTCGGGGAGTACGCAAGGAGTTGCCGTGACCGGCAAGTGTATCGAGCACTTGTCGGCTCATGCAGGTAAGGTCACTACCTACACGCACAGCC
>NZ_SOMN01000007.1 GCF_004564235.1 Cohnella luojiensis | reverse complement strand
GCCTGCCTCAAGATGAGATTTCCCAATTCGTAAGACCCCTGGAAGAACACCAGGTTGATAGGCTCGGGGTGGAAGCGCGGCAACGTGTGCAGCTGACGAGTACTAATCGGTCGAGGGCTTATCCTAAACGAATGACACTGTAATGCAAATGATACTCACCAACTTCTTCTAAGCTTTGCTTCGCATCCAGTTTTCAAGGCGCAAGCCTTGTCTAACGCACATCTGCAACACGTTGTTTCACAACGTTGCCTGCAGACATGCGATTCGTGACGACTTCGTCGCACGACCGGTCTGGTAATAATGGCGGAGGGGTTCCACGCGTACCCATCCCGAACACGACCGTTAAGCCCTCCAGCGCCAATGGTACTTGGACCGCAGGGTCCTGGGAGAGTAGGACGTTGCCAGGCCGGATAACAGAGAAAGCACCCTCGCGGGTGCTTTTTTCGTGTCTGACGAATGTATACAGATGACTAAATACCAAGGAACGAAATACAGTATTAAACCTTTGCGAATAGCGAGGGTTTTTAGTGTTCACTGTGTAATGAGAGCGATCGAACAATCGTAGAATGTAGGAAGAGGCGGTGATACGTTATGGAGTGGTGGGCAATTTGGCTTATTGTTGGTGGAGCGTTGCTCATAGCCGAGATGCTTACGCTAACGTTCTATTTGCTCTGGCTTGGGATAGGAGCGGTAATCGCAGCGGCAGTCGCACTTATTTTTCCCGAATGGTTCATGGTTCATGCCTTGACGGGTGGTGTCGTTGCGCTTGCGCTTACCATTTTCACCAAGCCGCTAACTCGGAGGTTTAGGGAATCCAAGGGCTACCGAGACGCGATAAATGAGCTTGTGGGGAAAACGGGAATCGTGATGGAGGAGATTTCTCCTGGTAATCCCGGCATCGTGAAGGTAGGCAATGAATCTTGGAGCGCCATTTCCATCGACACCTTAAGCAAGGACGACCCTATAAGAGTCATTAGTCGGGGAACAACGGTGCTAGAAGTACAAAAATGGGGAGGTTCATCGGAATGATCTATGTCGTTTTTCTGATTTTGATCGTTATCGTCTTGATCGTGATGTTGTCCATCAAGATCGTCCCGCAGCAAAGGGTTGGCGTTGTTGAGCGGCTTGGCAAGTACAATCGCCTGTTGACGCCGGGAGTAAACGTTCTCGTTCCGTTCATCGACAATGTGCGCGTGTATCATGATTTGCGAATTCAGCAAGCGAACGTCCCTCCTCAAACCGTTATTACGAAAGATAACGTACAAGTACAGATCGACACGATTATTTTCTATCAGATCGTCGCTCCGGATCAAGCTACATACGGAATTTCCGATTATGTATACGGAGTTCGCAATATTACTACGGCTACCTTGCGGCAGATTATCGGGAACATGGAATTAGACGAGACGTTGTCCGGGCGGGAGAGAATTTCATCTAATATACGTTTAGCGCTAGATGAGGCGACAGAGAAATGGGGTGTTCGCATCGAGCGGGTGGAGGTGCTTGATATCAAGCCGCCATTGGACATCCAAGAGGCAATGGATAAGCAAATGAAGGCCGAGAGAAGCAAGAGGGCTATCGTTCTAGAAGCGGAAGCGGCAAAACAGGACGTGATTTTGAGATCCGAGGGAGACAAGCAGAGTAAAATCCTTAAGGCGGAAGGGGAGAAAGAGGCTCGTATTCGTCAAGCGGAAGGCTTACGTCAGGCACAAGAGCTGGAGGCGCTCGGGCAAGCGAAAGCGATACAGGCGGTAGCCGAGGCAGAGAAAATCAGGATTGAATTGCTTCGCGCGGCAGGTTTGGATGAGAACGTGTTAGCTTACCGGTCTTTCGAGGCATTAAGCGAGATCGCCAAGGGAGCCGCGAATAAGGTGTTTCTGCCGGTTAGTGCGGTGGATACATTAGGCAGCATCGGAGCGATTGGAGAAGTATTCAAAGCGAAAAAACCCGAATAGCGAAATAAGTAAAACCCCGCAATGTCGTCATTGCGGGGTTTGTTTATAACTAGCCTACGCGACGAGCGGTAATGTAACGCTTCGTGTAAGAGCTAGAGTTAATGTTGCTGATCAGAAGACCGTTATGGGAACTGCCAATCGTGTTGTGAATGAACAGGCCGCCGCCGATGTAGATGCCGACGTGATTGATTCTGCCGGGCTTGCTGACGCTGAGGAAGATCAGATCGCCCTTCTGCAGGTTTTTCCGGGCGACGAACGAGCCTTGTTTACTTTGAGCCACGGAGCCCCACTTCAGACTAATTCCTTGTTTTCCGAATACATATTTAGTGAAGGAGGAGCAATCGAACCAAAGCTTGCTTGGATTGTTAACTCCGAATTTGTAGCGTACTTTGCCGATTAAGCTTTTGGAGTGAGCGATAATGGCATTTTTCTTCTGAGCTGACGTCGAGCTTGCAGTTACCGCGTTTTCTTGAACAGCTGTATTTGCGGTTACCGTTGCAGCATGAGCGGATTGCTGTCCAGCGACAACGCCGCTTCCCGTAGCCATAATCATGAAGCATGCAGCACCGATAATGAATTTCTTGAATTGGATATTTTTAGTCATATTAACCCTCCTATAGGTGATCTAGGTGACAAATGGAAGTATAGCACGCGGCTTGTCCCCATGTAGGAAATTTGAGGGCTTCTTAATTAAGGGAAATTGTGGTCGATATTTTTTTTATGAAATAAGAAGACGGAAATGGGCGAATTCAGAAGCATTTTGGCGATAAACGTATCATTTCGGGCATTTTATTGACGTTCTGATCGCAGATCTCCTATACTAAGTAATAATCAGATAATTCTGCACATAGTGAGTATTACATCTTTTTTCATGAAGAGGGAGATGGTGCGGATGTACGAGCTGAACGACCGGAATAAGATTATCGTATTTACGGGACCCGACGGATCGGGACGGAAATCAGTAGCGGAGGCCGTAGGTCAAACCTTCGGGATGGAGAAGATCGTATCTTTCGTGACTCGTTCGCAAAGACCTGGAGAAGTAAACGGACAGGATTATCACTTTATTACGCATGAAGCTTACGACGAAATGGAGAAGCAAGGCGAATTTCTTGAGAGCGTCGAGATTGACGGTAATCATTACGGAATTCGTAGCTTGGATATTGAGAGCAAGCTGAACCATATCGACTCTGTATATCTCATTATGAATCATGAGGGCGCGAGCATTTTAAAGAAGATATACGGGGATAAAGTTATTCGATTATTCCTTTACACCGATCGAAGGACGGTGGAGGAACGGGAGCGCGCGCTTGGCCTACCGGAGGAAGTCATCGAAAAGCATCTCAGTCACTATGACTTAGAGATGGGTTATCGAGGCTCCTGCGAGCATGCATTCGAAAATTATGATTTAGGGCAAACCACTTACGAAATAACGAATACGTTGGAAACATACCTGCAGCGCGACTTGATCGATAAGGACTAATCTTTAAGCAATTCAGCATAAAAACCCGCAAATCCAGGACCTCAGCCTGGGTTTGCGGGTTTTTCGAATATTAACATTCATTATGGGACAGGCTATCGTTTATAGATTTATTCAGTGCAAACAAAAGAAAATTTTTAACGGCATCATTGACGAAAATGGTAACTCATGGTATCTTATCGATACACATTCACAAAAGCTATGCGGAAGCACCGCAAACTCTGACGTTAAGCGTCGGGGTTTGCGGTTTTTTGTATTTCCTGACAAGGAGGAATAGGGATGGCGAAAAGGGTTGTGCTGGCGATTTCGCATCGCGAATATGCAGCTAAGCTTGCGGAATATTTGCGTGAGGAAGAAACGGGATGGGACATTGGGGTCTACACGCATGGCAGCGCATTGAGAAAAGAGCTTCAGAATAACGCTATGGTCGACCTATTGATCGGGCAGGCGGATATGTTACTAGAGGCGGGTACATTGTGCGATCGGGCAGGGAAGGTCATATCGTTGGTTAAGCAGAAGGGGATGGTCGACGGGCGATGGCAAGAGATTGTTCAATACCAGCCGTTACCCAGCATCCTATCGGGAATTAGGTCTGGGATGGCCGCGAATCAGGGAGGCTCTACTTCCGGATGCCAGGTGGTAACCGTTTTCTCCGCTTCGGGTGGAGTTGGCAAAACAACCGTAGCTTTGAATTTAATCCGTCAAGCAGGAGAACGCGGATTGCGTACCTTCTACATGAATATGGAAGCCTTGAATGCGACTTCATTACTATTCGGCAAGGGTGAACCGGATAGCTTGTCTCGCTTGCTTTATGCGTTGCAGGCACACCCTGAACAATGGGATTCTTTGCTGGAGCAGCTCTGCCGTCACCAGCCGCAATTACGCACCGATTATGTCGATGCGCCTGATCATCCAGGAGAACGGTTAGCGCTGACTCCGGAATTAATGGAGGCACTATTAGAAAAATTCCGTAACATGGGCCGATATGACATGATCGTGATCGATCCCGATTCGGGAGCGGGTGAATGGCATCGCAGGCTTCTGGATTTAAGCGATCGGGTCGTATGGTTGATTGCCGATGATGCTCAAGGGCTCATGAAGTCGGAGAAGCTGCTTCGTTATTGGCAAGCCCATATTTCCGAGAAGATATCTAAGCTTTCGTTTGTATTGAACAAAGCTATCGGAGGAGGCTTAATCAATCAGTGGAATTTACCCGGGGAAGCTCCTAAGGTTGTACTTCCGTACATCCCGCAATGGAAAACGATAGATCAACCGGGGAGACTGCTCGCTTCTCCCGCTTTCTCAGGAGCGGTTGAGCAATTGCTTCTTGGATTGGAGATAGGAGGGAATTCACCAAGCGTAAGAAGAAGGAGGGAAGAAGGTCATGGAAATCAGCGGTCTCACGTTAGAGGAGCTGGCTGAGCTAAGGGAAGCCGTACGCTCGCGGTTATCGTGGGATAGCTCTCTGTCGGATGACCAGCTAGGGCAGTTGATCGAGAATGAGCTGTTCCGAAGGGAACGAACTCGCACGATGACCGCAGGAGAGCGTAAGTCAGCGGTCAAGAGGTTATTTCATTCCTTCCGCGGATTGGACGCGCTGCAGCCATTATTGGAAGATCAAGAGATCACGGAAATCATGATCAACTCGCACGATGAAATTTATATCGAGCGTCAAGGAGAACTGAAATCGGTAAATTTGGGCTTCGAAAGCCCCGAAAGGCTGGAGGATCTTATTCAAAGCATGGTGGGGCGGGTGAATCGGATCGTGAACGAGGCTTCGCCGATCGTCGATGCCCGTTTACCTGATGGCTCAAGGGTTCATGTGGTCTTGCCTCCGATTGCTTTGAAGGGGCCGACGGTTACGATACGACGGTTTCCGCATAGCCCGCTTGGAATGAAGGAACTGATAGAAAAGGAGACCTTGTCGCAAGAGGCCTCCGATTTCCTTCGCCAGATGGTTGAGGCCAAATATAACCTGTTCATTAGTGGTGGAACGGGCTCGGGAAAGACCACCTTTCTTAACGCGCTATCCCAATGGATACCGGCGGATGAACGGGTAATCACGATTGAGGATGCGGCGGAGCTGCAAATACGCGGCGTGCCAAACCTAGTATCTTTAGAAACGCGTAATGCTAATAGCGAGGGCAAGGGTCAGATCGGCATACGCGAGCTTATCCGAGCCTCCTTGCGAATGCGTCCTAACCGTATCATTGTCGGCGAGGTCAGGGGAGCGGAGGCGCTTGATATGCTTCAGGCCATGAATACTGGACATGAAGGCAGCTTATCGACCGGACACTCGAATGGAGCCAAGGATATGATCTCGAGACTTGAGACGATGGTGTTAAGCGGGGCGGAATTGCCCGTGCCGGTAGTCAGACAACAGATCGCTTCGGCAGTAGATGTGGTTATTCAACTAAGCCGATTCCGCGATTCTACGCGCAGGGTAACGGAGATTTGCGAAATCGCGGGTATCCGGGATGGGGAAGTCGAGCTGAGCGTATTATTCCGCTTCGAGGAAGAGGGTGAACATAATGGCCGTATCGTAGGAAGATTAAGGCGGGTTGAACCACTTCGTGATATTCGTAAGCTGCGTCATGCCGGACTTCTGGGAGGGGAAGCAGGATGACGGAGTACGGAACTTATCGTCTAAGTACTATCGAGAAGCTTTGGGCCAATGCCGTAGGTTGCGTATTGTGCTTCACGGTCATTTGGTTGATGTATCGTCATTCGATTATCGCGCTGGCGGCGACACCGGTCGGTTTGCTCTACCCCCGTTACTATGCGAAGGCTTTGTGCAGAAAGCGACGGGAAAAGCTAAGGTTGCAATTTAAGGATGCCTTGCACGCTCTATCTTCGTTGCTATCCGCGGGTAGATCGGTCGAAAATGCCTTTATGACATTGGAGAACGATCTGGTTCTTCTTATCGGAGATACACGGTCTGATTTAATAATCGAGCTAAAGGCGATTGCCAATCGGCTCAAGAACGGGGAGCAGTTGGAAGCATGCTTGCGAGATTTCGCGAAGCGTTCGGACTTGGAGGAGTTGAAGAGCTTCGCGGACGTCATCGGTATTTGCAAAAGGGCGGGGGGCGATTTGGTGGAGGTCGTTCGCAAGACCTCGCAGCTTATCGGGGAGAAGCTCGAGGTCGAGCTTGAAGTTTCCGTGCTGATCTCGCAAAAGAAATTCGAGTCGCGGATTATGATGGGGATGCCTTTCGCTTTCGTTGGCATTCTTGGATTTATGGCCGCCGATTATATGCAACCCCTGCATCAAGGAATGGGAATCGTGTTACTAACGGTATGCATTCTCCTATTAATGGGTTGTAGCTGGTGGATGTCTCGAATTATGGATATTAAGCTATGAGCGATTGGATGCCGAAGATGGTCAGCGCGTGCTTAATAGCGTTTTATGCGGGATTGGTTATTAAAGCTTGGAGGGTTCGCGAGGAGAACCGGTTTCTGATCCATATTGAGCCTTTCGTCGTCATGCTGCGGATACGTCCGGTCCACGAAAGATTGCACCCGTTGCTGCATAAACAGAGATTATCTTTGTCCTTGCTGAACGGGGGGGACAGCTCTCTTGGTCTATTGATCGCATGGACAGCCGAAAGTATCGGTCTTTCCTATATCGCTTTAACGATTACAAGCCTGTTAGCCTTGATGTCGGGTAACCCAGGTTTACTGCTTATGGGTTTCATAATCGCTTGCTGTTTGCCTGTGCTTCGGACGAAAGAGCTCTTCGGTAAAGTCAATAGAAGGCGCCAAGAGATCGTCATGGAATTACCCGAGCTGCTTAGCAAGCTGCTGCTCATGGTGAACGCCGGGGAGAACGTAATGCGGGCATTGACAAGAATCTTAGAACAGAAAAAGGGGAGCAAGCATCCCCTATACGTGGAATTAATGGCCGCAATCGAGATGATGAAGCGAGGGGAGAGCCTTTCGCTTGCCCTTGAAGAGATGGGGAGAAGATGCGCTGTGCCTGAGGTAAAGTTGTTCGCAACTACTTTGCTCATTAACGCGCGAAGAGGGGGAGATGACTTCGTGCCGGCCTTACGGGAACTAACGAGGCAAATGTGGGACAAGAGGAAGGCGATAGCCCGTACGCTTGGAGAGCAAGCTTCTTCGCGTTTGGCTTTTCCGCTGACGCTCGTATTTTTATTGATTATGGTGCTGGTAGGAGCTCCTGCGATGTTTATGATGTAAGATCCATTACTTGGGAGAAAGGATAATGATCGGATGGAAAACTTACTACGAATCGGAACGAAGTCGGTTTGCGCACTTTGGAGGGATGAGGAAGGACTAAGCACGTTAGAGCTCGTATTAATCGCGGCTGTTCTCATTATCGTTGCGATTTTGTTCAAGGATTGGATCCTGGAGTTTCTGGGCGAGCTAATGGAATCTGTAGAAGGCAAAGCCGATTCCGTATTCGAGTGAGCAGGGACTGCGGAATGATTCCGCTCACGAGATACAAATGCAAGGCAAATACGTCGGGATCGATCTCCTTGGAAGCGGCCTTGATATTTCCTTGGGTTGTTATGATTACCTTGATCCTTCTGTTGTTCGCCTTATTCGTTTCTCAGAAATCGCTTCTCTATTACAGTTCTACGGTGACAGCGGAGCGAACCGCTTTCGGTTGGTCAAACTCGGCTAAGGATACACATACCGGTGCATACCCGGAGGGGAAGTACGACGGATTATATTGGAGGTTGACCGAGGACAGCCTCGTCCAAGGCTTGTTCGGCTTAGTTTCGGAGAATCGGGAGGTTAGTGCCGGGATTAACTCTGAATCGGAGGGCAGCAATGGTTCTTCCGCAGTGGATAAGTTGAGGAAATATAGTGTCGAGCCGGCTTCTTCCCATAAGGTCGGAAACGGAGAAATGAGATACGAGAACATCGGAATTCAGCGTGAAGTTGCCGTGGAGCTATCTAGCTCATGGAATGTAAAGCCGCTTAATTGGCTTCGCGGGAGAGGCGAAGCTGAATCCGAGGTTTCTGCTCTGATTGTAGAACCCGCGGAGTTTCTTCGTACCTTTGATTTAGTGCGCTATTACGCAGCCAAGATGAAGGGGGCGAAGGAGGGGGAGTCGGAATATCGCGACAAAGCAGGAGGTGTTCTGCGAAAACGCAAGCCGTAATTTTACTTTCAGAAGAAAGGGGGTGAGTTGAATGGACGGTTCAAGCAATAGGGGAAAGTCCCCTAGTCGCGGCTTGCAGGCAAGCGTATGTACGACAGCGGGCTCGGCTTCCATTTATTTTATCGTGATTACCGCGGCTTTCGTATTGCTTACAGCTTTACTGATCGATTTCGCGAGGATAGCGGCATTCCGCAAACAGGCTGAATTATCTGTTAAGTCGGGCGTTCGTTCAACTCTGTCCTCCTTTGATCCGCTAATCTATGCAAAGTACGGACTGTTCATCCGGGGCGGGGAGTCGGCCAATGAGCTGTTTAGAAATACTTTGGAAGGGAATATCGCGCCGGAAGGAACAGGGGCATTTAGGTTCTTGGATACTCGGTGGGAGGAGACGGATGTCACGGAAAGCCGACCGCTGGGCGACCACGACGTTATTCGCAGGCAAATCCTCGAGGAAATGAAATATAAGGCCCCGATTGATTTGACTTTGGAGGTGGCGGATCGATTTCGAGGAGTATCCGTGGCCTTGAAAGAGGCAACGGAGACGGTAGACCTATTGGAGAAAATGCGGAAGGCATACGATAGGCGGGAATCTGCCTTTGATGAAGTTCTGAATGCTCAGAAAAGCGCGGGTGCGGGCATCCAACAGTTATTGGCTGAGGTTACTGCCAGTCAGTCTTCGGGCGATATCAGCACCATAGCCGATCTCGCGGCTCAATATGATGATTACGTAAACAAACGACAAGAGGATGAAGCGCGGGCGGAAGCTCAACGGATTCGCATGGAAGAGAAAAAGGGACGGGAGGAAAACGGTGAAGATACGGATGAGGAGCGTGCGGATGATGAGGTGGAAGGGCCGCGATATGGCGCTATTATCACAGCTTACGAGTCTGGAGCCATCTCATTATCGGCAGTCCTTTCCCAACGCTCGACTGCAATTCGTGCTAAATCCGAGAAATTCGGGGAACAAGCTAACGCAGCCTACCTTAGAGCTAAGTTAGTCAATGACGAGATGAGGGCAATTGTGGAACAAGCGAGAAGCACAGCAGAGGACTCCTCATCCGCCGAAGTATCGGCTGGGGAAGACAATAATGGGGTTGGCGATCAAATACAATCACTGGAGCAGCTTCGAGATATGGCTGATGATTTAGTGCTGGATTCGGTTTTCTTCGATCAATATGCGGCTGAGATCAGTCTTCAACAATCGCAAGGCCTGATTCTCGCGAACGAGGCGGCGTCTTTCTCTTCCTTGGCTGCATCCGTTCCGGGATCGACGGGGATGGGGGCGGCTTTACGAGGCGGAGCTGCTCGGTTGCAGAGCATGTTTTCAGACTTCGCGCAGGCATACGGCCCGAATGGTTCGATATGCTCCGAGCGTCTGATGAAGCTGCAAAGGCATCGTTCAAAGGATAGCGAACGCAAGCTAGAGGAGCAGAAAGCGAAAACGGAATGGTCTGGCGCGATGCATTTTTTGGGAACGTTAAGCGGCTTCTCCGGGTCCGAGGAGGAGAAAATAAGCTTTGAAAGGACTGAAGGCCTTTACGATAACAACAGGGAATGGAATCAAACCGAGGAGGAACAAGCTAAGTTGGAGAGAAACGGCAAACCCGCCGAGGCAAGGGACGAGGCGATGTCGGAATCCAGCGGATTGATGAATGCTTTAGAAGATTCCTTGCTTGGGACTCGGGATCAATTGTATTTCTCCGAATATTCGATTTCCCGGTTATCCCATTTCGATCCTTCACTCGCTAAGGAAATGCTGCATGGCGGAAAGCCGTCGCTTGATATTCATCTGCAAGAAGTAGAGTACATCTTGTACGGATTAAACAATCCGGCAGGGAATATCGCGGCTGCATATGGAGAAATATTCGCTTTTCGATTGGCTATCCGAACGATGGAGGGATTGATTGAAAGCCGAGCGCTGGGACACCCTCTCTTGGTTCTAGCAGCGGCGCTTGTTTATGGCATTCGCAATGCCATGCTCGATCTGAACCTCCTAATCGAGCATGGAAAAGTCCAACTGTCTAAATTTATTAAAGTGGATACGGTCTATACGGATTATCTAAGGCTTTTCTTGCTTGGGCACGGAGGCTCGGGCAACCAAATGGCTAGAACGATTTCCGTGATGGAACATGCATCGGGCTTGGACTTTCGCAGGACATATACTTATGCGAGCGGAGAAGGAAGCGCATCGGTCCGATTGTGGTTTTTTCCTGGGGTGCTTAAGGCGATGGGACGCCTCGGGGATCTTGGGGGGACGATAAAGGGGAACCGTTATGAAGCGACATATACCGCAGATATCTCTTATCAATAAGAAGAGAAGATCCTTCGCTGCCGATAGCGGCGGATTAACCTTGGAGACGGCGCTCGTGATGCCGGTGTTCCTGATGATTGTGATGTTCTTGATCTTCATGGTGCAGACGGCTGTCATATCCATGGCGTTGCACGGAGCGTTATCTCAAACAGCCAGGCAAGCAGCTTCGGCATGGTATCCTATTTCTCTTGCGTTGGAGCAAGCGCGGGCATCCGAACTTAACCAACAAATCGAGAGTTGGAACAGTAAGTGGTTGAATGTTGCGGAGATCTTGGACGAATATGGGGAGTGGTTGCCTTCTCCGATGACGGAGTGGGCAGAGCAAGCCTCGAAGGGCTCAGTATCCTTGGAACAAGGAGCTTCAAAGCTGGCATTCAGCCAGCTTATGAAGCAATTTTTAGACGATGATATATTGGATTCCGCAAGGCTTACCCTTACTGAAGTCGGACTGCCTGATGAAGTGGACAGGGGGAGCGCCTATTTAACCATTGAAGCGGAATATGAACTCCCTGTTCAAGTTCCGTTTTTAGGCCGGAAATTAATATTAAAAGAATCTGCCAGAGAGCGAGCGTGGATCGGAGGCAGTCCGTCAATGTCTCGGGTAGCAGAGGATGGGAAGGAAACCTTTAACGTCAGCTTTGTTTCCTTAGAGCCGAATCCGGTAAGACCGGGCCGCAAAGCGACGTTAGTCATCCGCACAACACCGGGAGCAGTGATTGACCTCACCATTATATACAAAAGCGGGTTAAGCCAAGCGAAACATCTGGGAAGTGCCACCGCAGATGCCTCCGGACTGGTTTCGTGGACTTGGCATGTATCGGGCAGGACGACGCCAGGTCAATGGAACTGGCAAGTCTCTAATGCGGAGGGGGGCATCTGGACGCAGTCGTTCGAAGTTGCGGGCAAAACCACTACCGATTTCAAGGAGGTTGAGCAGTGAGTATAGGGGTGTTGGTGATGGTCAGTATTCTGCTCGCTGCCGGGTGCTGGACGGATTTACGAACGATGCGGATCCCTAACGGTTTAACCGTAGCATTCGCGGTTGGAGGAATCGTCTATCAGCTTCTAGGGCATGGGATCGGCGGAGCGGGGTGGGGGCTGGCAGGCGCGTTGGCGGGCTTGGTTCCTCTGTACGTCATGAACCGCTTCGGCGGAATCGGAGGGGGAGACGTGAAATGGTTCGGAGCTTTCGGGATATGGGCAGGCCCTTATATCACGCTTAAATTGCTCGTTCTCTCGATCCTTTTTGCCGGAGGCATAGCGTGTTTGCTGCTCTTACTGCGCCTTCCTGGTATAAGAGCGATGGGGAGAAAGCTGAAATGGCCGTGGGGGGCGCATCCGTCGGCGGGAGGAAGAGCCGTGCAATTTCCGTTTATGCTCGCGGTTGCTCCAGGCTTTATTACCTTATTGGCGAGAGGATAGGGATGATTGATGGAACCTTTGATAGTTAGATTTGAGCAGAAGCGGGGACACCACATGATCATTGAACGCGATCCCCCTTTCTCCTGCGAAGAATTGAATGAGATACAGCTTCACATGCTGAAGCAGTGCGAGATTCCCGGGCTGCTCCCGATGGAGACGGAAGAATTCGATGGTCGCGTATCCTTGAGGTATTCCTTATCGGGTACACGCATGCTGACGGAAGCGACGCGAACGACCAATTGGTCTATGTCCGATATGATGGGGGCGTTGTGCAGGCTAGCCGAAGTGCTCGAGGAATGCAGGCTCTATCTGCTCGACGCTGATCGGGTTAGGCTCCAAGAGGAGTATATCTTCGTAGGGAATGACTGGCACGACTTAAATTTCACCTATCTCCCGATCGACATGCCTACCCTTCACCGGGCGGATGATCTGGAACGGCTAATCATAAAGTGGATGATGAAGGTCCAAGAACCGGATGGGCATGTTTTGCAAAATGTGCTGCGTCTTGTTGCATCGACCGGCTTTACGCCTATCGTCTTAAGTCGATATTGTAAACAATATTTGGCGAATGTGTTAAAGGGGGAAGGCGAAAGAAGGAACCAATCTCAAGCTCCTTCTGTATCGGACATTCCCATAGCGAACATGCCTTTAGCGGAAAGGAAACCGATCCCTGCAAAACCTTCTCGTTCTTGGGATCTTCTGCAGCCGATATCGGGCGAACTTCACTCCGTGTCCGAAATGTGGGGAGACATGGCAGAACCGGCGGTAAGGAGCATGCAACGTGCTTCATCAGAGGGAGGGCCGAATTCAGCAGATGATCAACGGGAAGAGGATTTGGATATCGGGAAATGGAGGATCATAGTCGTTTGCCTTATGATATTTCTTAATGCAATAATCTGGAGATTTTTGTATTTATCTCAGCCATCCGAACAAAAGTTTTTATTATGCCTGTGTTTGACTTTAGTGTCCGTTGCCGGAGGATTGCTACTGTGGAAAGGAAAGCCTGGATGGATGAGTAAGCGGGAACGAGTACGGGAATCTTCGAACAAAATGAAGATGGAAGCTTTTGAATCGTCATGGAGGGAGAGCGGGATGGAATACGGGGAGCGTGCCATACCCAGATTCCCCGCGCCGGAGTTGCGAGGATCTATGCTTTCCAACATGCCGGATCCCTTTCCCGCGAACGATTCACTTCTACAGGAGGACAATAATTCTGCTATAGCGGCAACCTCATGGTTATCGTCGGCGAATGATCGGACGACATTTCTGGAGCATACTCCGAAATCGGAAGCCGATACCTGTTTTTTGGTATGGAGCACTAAGGATGCCGGGTTCAGAATTCCCCTTCAAGGGAAATCATTGGTAATTGGCAGATCAGCGGATGCTGCTCAGCATGTCGACGATTCGATGGGGATTTCGCGAGCTCACGTTGAACTATTGAGGGTGTCTGAGCAATGGAAGGTCAAGGACCTTGGATCGAGGAACGGTACCCGGCTCAATGACAAACCGATGGCTCCCTATGAGCTATATGCCCTGCAAGCGGGTGATTGCTTGAAATTGGCCAACTCGCAATACCAATTCCAGCAGGCGGAATGAAATGGCGGTCTCGCTCTTAATAAAAAAGAAGCCTTAGCGGGTAATATCCCGCAAGGCTTCTTCAAGTTTAGGAAACGCGAACGTAAATCCGTGGTCAAGTAGCTTTCTTGGCATTGCCTTCTGACCGGTTAATACCAGAGTACTCATTTCGCCAAGAATAGATTTCAACAGGAATTCCGGAACGGGAAACCAATGGGGCCTTCTCGTCACGCGTCCTAGAACGCGTCCGAATTCATCGTTGGACACCGGATCGGGAGCGACGGCATTAACCGGACCCGATAGGGTGGGGTGATCTAAACAGAATAAAATGAGGGAAACCATATCCTGCAGGTGAATCCACGGCAAGCCTTGTTTTCCGCTGCCTATCCGACCGCCGCCGAACAGGCGATAAGGCAGCCGAATCAGGGGGAATGCGCCGCCTTCGCGGGCACAGACGAGACCGATTCGGAGCTTAACTAAACGTTTGACGGGAATCTGATCCGCGGCTTCTTCCCATTTGACTACGGTCGTCCCCAGAAAGTCTGCCGGCATAACCGGAAAGTTTTCGTCAAATACCTGTTTACCGGAGTGGCCATACAGAGAAATTCCAGAGGCGTTAACGACAACGCCGGGCGGCGAACTCATACGTTTAAGATTATCCGCGATCCGAGCAGCCGCTTCTATCCGGGAATTTACAATCCGTTCCTTAGACGACTTTGTCCATCTTTGATTAATGGATTCTCCGGTCAAGTTCACGATGCCGTCAACGTCACCTATAAGATCGGGATTCGCGCTCCATTCCGTCCAAGTTAAGTAATGGGGATGGGGGAGGGCGTCGTCGTAAGGGGATATCACAGGCTTCTTCCTCGTAATAATCCACACTGTATCCCCTCGGGATAACAGCGCGTGCGTCAGAGCTCTACCAATGAAACCCGTACCTCCGCACAACAACAGGCGCATTGCGCCCCTCCTCACATGGGTTACTGCTTATCGATCGATAAGATAGTAAGCTGGTCGACTTTCTCGCCGTTCGCTTCTAATATTTCGGATTTATATTGAAATTTAACGGGAGTTTCCTCTTCCCATGAGCCGACCTTCTCGGAGATTTCCGGGCTAACCTGGAAAGCGGTCGGTCCTTTGTCCGTCGTGATTTCAATTGTGTGGTTATCCTGCAACCCTGCGTATTTGCCGGTAGCATCAATGATTTCGGGTGAAGCGGACGGGCTGGCGACCTCCGATTCGGTCGGCGCGCTTGCGCTCGGACTTGGGCTAGCTGAAACGGAAGGACTAGCGGATGGCGAAGAGTTGGCGTTATTATTGGCGTTGTTACATGCTGTACCCATCAAGACTAGAGTAAGTACGGCAACGCTCATGGCCATCGCTGTTTTGTTGTTTTTTTTCATTATGACTTACACCTCCTAAGAGGTTAGACGAACAAATGCAACAAAGGTTTCGTTTTTCTTATGGCAGCCAATCGCCGTTCCTTATTTTAGGAGATGGCTATATGCGGAATAGTCAATATTATTTTTCTCCAGAAAGTCCTTCAGGCTGCGGTGGTCACGAGGGGGAGTAGCACGTATGTAGCCTTCGATGCAGTGCTCTTTCGTAACCTCGGAGGAGCCGCTTTCCACCGCGATTTGTCCGATCTTGGCGGCAATGGAATGGCTCGCTATGTCGCGGAAAGGACCGGGGACGGGAGATACGAGCTTATGGAGCATGTCCTTGGATTCTTCGGTCCAGAGCCCGCGGCTTTTCTCTACCCAATAATTTTGCCAATCGAGCTTTGATTTTCCGTCTTTTTGCGGCAATACCTTCAAGAATTTGCGGAACATGAAAAATCCGCCTACGCTCATGAACAAAACCAGCACGATGGTCCAAAACCCGATGAAATACATAAACCAATCGGGGGAGTTTTTCATCCCTATCACCTCAACTGAAATTATAGCTCATTTCTAGATTTATTTCGACGTTCGCGATACAATAAGGAAATGATTGCGAGAATAGGTCGCGGGAAAGGCTTCCGGGGCACGGATAAAAGGGCGAGAGGAGCAATATTATGTTGAAGATTGGATCGCATGTGTCATTTTCGGACAAGGGCTTGCTGACGGCGACTAAAGAGGCGAATTCCTATGGATCTAGCACTTTCATGATTTACACGGGGGCACCGCAGAATACGCGCAGGAAACCGGTCGAGGATCTTTATATTCCGGAAGGCAAAGAAATGATGGCCGCGAACGGTATCGAAGAGATTGTCGTTCACGCACCTTACATCGTTAATTTAGGCTCTTATAAGGAAGATACTTATCGGCTGGCCGTCGATTTCCTTCAGGAGGAAATTCGCCGAACGCACAAGATCGGAGTCAAGAATATCGTTTTGCATCCCGGCGCTTACACGGAGAAGGATGCGGAATACGGCATCGCCCGAATCGCCGAAGGCTTGAACGAAGTACTCGAGGCCACCAAAGAAACCGACGTGAATATCGCTCTCGAGACGATGGCGGGCAAGGGAACGGAGATCGGTCGCAGCTTCGAGGAGCTGGCTCAGATTATCGACAAGGTGCAGCTAAACAACCGTCTGACGGTATGCATGGATACTTGCCATATTCACGATGCGGGTTATGACATCGTAGGGGATATCGATGGCGTTCTTCGCAAGTTCGACGAGACCATCGGCTTGGACCGGATCGCCGTCGTTCACGTGAACGACAGCAAGAATCCCGTTGGGGCTGCCAAAGACCGCCATGCTCCGATCGGTTCGGGATGGATTGGTTACGAAGGAATCGCCGGAGTGGTCGGACACGAGCTTCTCAAGGGCAAGCCCTTCATTCTGGAAACGCCTTGGATCGGCAAAACGGAATCCAGCGAGCGACCGATGTACGAAGCGGAAATCGCGATGCTGCGTGGAGACATGGAAGCCCGTTTCGGAGGAGAGTTCTTGGAAGACGTTGAACGTCTGCATTACTTCTTCGACAAAGTAGGTATCGAACCTCGTTTATATGTCTTGAATACGTGGGAATTGATTAAATCCGATGCTAAAGCAAGGAAAGCGGATCCTCGGGAGCCGATGGAACGGTTATTCGATATGTTGATGGAACAACGCGTGCTATCCGGCGATTACAGCGAAGAAGCCGTGAATCAGCGCTTGCTCGGATTCCTTGCAGGCCGGGATTGGCTGGATAGTTTATAAGTTCTTTTGAATGGCAGCGTTATGCAGAGAGGAAGATAAACAACAATGAGTCACAGTTATCAGCCTCAGGAAAACAAGCGGCTGGAGGATAAGAGCATTCGCGCGCGGATGCTGATATCTTGCCCTGACCGGGCGGGAATCGTGGCCGCGGTATCGCAATTCTTGTATGAACAGGGAGCGAACATCGTTCAATCCGATCAATATACGATGGATCCGGAGGGCGGCATGTTCTTCATGCGGATCGAATTCGATTTGCAAGAGCTGGAGCAACGCTTGCCTTCCCTTCAAGAGGATTTCACTCGGGTGTCGGATCGCTTCTCCATGAGATGGAGCATCTTCCGCGCGGCTCGGCGGAAGAGAATCGCAATCTTCGTATCGAAGGAAGACCATTGCTTGGTAGAGCTTCTGTGGCAATGGCAAGCGGGTGATCTCGATGCGGAGATCAGCATGGTTATTAGCAACCACGAGGATATGAGAGGTCTTGTCGAGTCCTTCGGCATCCCGTATCACCATGTCCCGGTTACCGCGGACACGAAAGCGGAAGCAGAGCAAAAACAACGGGAGCTCACGGCCGGTAAAGTCGATCTTATCGTACTGGCTAGATACATGCAGATTATTTCCCCGAAATTCATCGAACAGTACCATAATCGCATCATTAATATTCATCACTCGTTCCTTCCGGCTTTCGTGGGAGGAAAACCTTACCAGCAAGCATACAATCGCGGAGTCAAGCTCATAGGGGCGACCGCGCACTACGTGACGGAAGAGCTGGACGGCGGACCGATTATCGAGCAGGACGTGCAGCGCGTGAGCCATCGGGATAACGTAACGGAGCTTAAGCGCATGGGACGTCATATCGAGAGAATCGTTCTTGCCCGCGCGGTCAAGTGGCACGTGGAAGACCGGCTGCTCGTCTATCAAAATAAAACCGTGGCGTTTGTATAACTTGGGCTACATGGACGGAAGAATGAACTAAGAAGCGGCGACGACGGTTAATGCGGGAAGGGTTGCTTAGGGCAGGCTGCTAAACATGAATAAATATGCACTTGTACGGACATGTGTAATGGAAATCGCAAAAAGACCATGATACAATGAACAAGATTTGTGAAAACGGGTTGGAACTGTACGATTCTTAGCGAAAGCATTCGGAACGTACGTGAATAGAATTAAGGAGGGTATTTGTTAATGACAGTCAGTACCAAAGAAATCGACCAGTTGTCTATTACGACGATCCGCACGCTTTCCATCGATGCCATCGAGAAGGCTAAATCCGGACATCCAGGTATGCCTATGGGCGCCGCTCCAATGGGTTACCAACTATTCGCGAAAACCATGAAGCATGATCCGTCCCAACCTCAGTGGATCGATCGCGACCGCTTTGTTCTATCCGCGGGACACGGCTCCATGCTTCTGTATTCTTTGCTTCATCTTAGCGGTTACAATCTTCCGCTCGAAGAGCTTAAAAGCTTCCGTCAATGGGGCTCGCTAACGCCAGGTCACCCGGAATTCGGACATACGGCCGGCGTTGACGCCACGACGGGACCGCTTGGACAAGGAATCGCAATGGCGGTGGGAATGGCTATGGCCGAGTCCCAATTGGCTTCGACATATAACCGCGAAGGTTACGACATCATTAACCACTTTACTTACTCCATCTGCGGAGACGGCGACTTGATGGAAGGGATTTCGCACGAAGCGGCTTCGATGGCCGGCCATATGGGACTCGGCAAACTCGTTGTACTGTATGATTCCAACGATATTTCGCTCGACGGCGAGCTTAGCCTTTCGTTTTCAGAGAGCGTCCTCAAACGCTTCGAAGGTTACGGCTGGCAATATCTTCGCGTAGAAGACGGCAACGATCTTGGCGCATTGGCGAAGGCAATCGAGCAAGCCCAAGCGGATCTCAGCAAACCGACGTTGATCGAGGTCAAGACGGTCATCGGCTTCGGTTCTCCGAACAAAGGCGGCAAAGGCGGTCACGCGGGTCCTCATGGATCTCCGCTTGGTATCGATGAAGCGAAATTGACCAAATCCTTCTATGAATGGCCGTATGAGGAATTCCATGTTCCCGAGGAGGTTCGCGCGCATTTCGCTAAAGTGAAAAAAGCGGGCGAACAAGCTCACGCGGCATGGGATGCCCTGTTTGCCAAGTATAAAGCCGCTCATCCTGAGCTAGCCGCGCAATTCGAAGGCGCGCTCGCCCGCGAATTGCCTAGCGATTGGGATGCGGACCTGCCGGTCTACTCAACTTCCGACAAGCCGCTATCTACTCGCGTGGCGTCGGGTAACGCACTGAACGGCTTAGCGAAGAACGTTCCTTTCCTCGTAGGCGGATCCGCCGACTTGGAAAGCTCCACGATGACTCACCTGAAAGGCCTTCCGCTTTTCAAGCCGGGAAGCTACGACGGCCGTAATATTTATTTCGGCGTTCGCGAGTTCGGCATGGCGGCAGCTATGAACGGAATTATGCTGCACGGCGGTCTGAAAGTATATGGCGGTACGTTCTTCGTATTCACCGATTACCTGCGTCCAGCCGTACGTTTGGCAGCGATCATGGGTCTTCCGGTTGTGTACGTATTGACGCATGACAGTATTGCGGTCGGCGAAGATGGCCCTACGCATGAACCGATCGAGCAGTTGGCTTCCATCCGCATTATCCCGAACCTGACGGTTATCCGTCCGGCAGACGGCAACGAGACGTCCGCGGCATGGGCATATGCGCTTCAAAACAACGGGAATCCGGTAGCGTTGGTGCTCACGCGCCAAAATTTGCCGATTCTCGAAGGAACGGCTAACGCGCGGGAAACGATTTCCAAAGGCGGTTACGTTGTGTCCGAAGCGGCTAACGGTCAGCCTCAAGGTATCCTGATCGCAACCGGCTCGGAGGTACAGCTTGCCGTCGCTTCCCAGAAGGCATTGGCGGAGCAAGGCGTTCACGTACGAGTTGTTAGCTTGCCGAGCTTCGACCTGTTCGAGAAGCAAGACGCCAGCTACAAAGAAAGCGTCCTTCCTAAAGCGATCAAAGCACGCCTGGCTATCGAAATGGCCCATCCGTTCGGTTGGGAGCGTTATGTCGGAGATAGCGGCGCGATTCTCGGAATCTCCACGTTCGGGGCTTCAGCTCCTGGAGATCGCGTTATTCAAGAATACGGCTTTACGGTGGATAACGTCGTAGCCCAATTCAAAAAGCTAGTGTAAACCAAACGGGGGAGCTGGGGAGAGACCATGTCGCAATACAACAACGTATCCGTAGTGAAGAAGGCCAACGTGTACTTTGAAGGCAAGGTAACAAGCCGCACGGTTTTGTTCGAGGATGGATCCAAGGTAACTCTTGGCATCATGCTTCCGGGCGAATACGAATTCGGTACCGCTCAGAAGGAAATCATGGACATACAAGCGGGAGAGCTCTCCGTCCTGCTGCCGGGCAACGACAAATGGCTGGAAATCAACGAGCCTGCGAAATTCGAAGTACCGGCTAACGCCAGCTTCAAGTTAAAGGTTAAGACGGTTACCGATTATATCTGCTCGTATATCGATTAATGACAACAGCGCAACAAACAAAAAGGGCAGGAAGCCGAATAGCGGCTCCTGCCTTTTTTTGCTTGTATTATAGTTACTCCGACTGTGTCGCGATATATTCTTGAAGCTGCAGGCGCTGGTACAAAGGCAAGGCAGTGAGCATGCAGCCGTATTTGAACGCGCCGTTATGGCGTTCAATGCGGATAATCTTCGCGGTCATCGGAGGGAGCTCCGATTCCTGGAGGAAGTGAATAACGATGAACATATCCTTCTCCAGCGGGAAATCGGACTCGATCTGAATGCCGTCCTCGGAGAGATCGCGAAGGGAACCATTGACGGATTGGCCGGTGAAGCCTCCACCGCCTGTCCATTGGTAAATGGACATCTTAAGCGGGATATCGAGCGGCAACCGGGTTTTCTTCCTTCGTTCGGCGCTTTTCTTATCCGTAACGACCGGTGCAACAGGCTCTCCGATTTTCTTGCCGATCCAATTCTCATAGATATGGGCGAGAGCGGCAAGATCGGACTCTCCGTATCCGGCGGATTGACCGAGCTGAAACAAGCTCTTCGCCGCCTCCAACATCGGAGTCGATACCCCAAGGGCATCCGTGAGAACGGAGGAGAGGCGGAGATCCTTCAACATGAGCGCCAAGGAAAACTGCACGCTGTAATCGCCATCGATAATCTTCTGTCCTTTAAGGTCCGCTTGCTTGCTTGCGGCGCCTCCGGATTGAACGACGCGCAAGAAGGAAGATCCGTCGATTCCGCTTTTGGCAGCAATCGCCATGCCTTCAATCAAGCCGGCCGCATTGATTCCGACGATCGTATTGTGAGCAAGCTTCGCGGTAGCGCCGCTTCCGCTTTCGCCCATATATATAATTTCCCGGCCCATGGCCAGAAGGATATCCTGATGCTCCATGATGGTCGTCTTATCCCCGCCGGCCATAAACAGAAGCGTCCCGTCAATAGCGGCAGGTTTGCTGCCGGTAACCGGCGCATCAATGAAATCGCAGAACCGATCCGCGACTTCCGCGGCGAGTTTCTTTGCCAAGGTCGGGGAAATCGTGCTGCTGTCAATGATGGTCGTGCCGGGCTTTAACTCCTTGAGAATGCCTTCCGCTCCGAAATAAACCTCTTCGATCGCTTGATCGTTGCTGATCATGGTGATGATGACATCCGCTCTTTTGGCAACTTCCAGCGGAGTTGCGGCCGTATCCGCGCCCAGTTCTACTAGCGGGTCCGCCTTGCCTGGCGTACGGTTATACACGAACACGGAATATCCCTTTCGCAACAAGTTGGCGGCCATCGGCTCGCCCATCGTTCCAAGACCTATAAATCCAATCGATTTCATCTGATCGTCTCCTTGTACGTCGTTTCATTATTCGCATTGATTCGAATCATGCCCGTACACTCTATTATCCGTTTCTTTCGCGAATTTCGGAAGGGTAACATTGGAATTGCTCCATAAATAATTTGGTCGGGCATTTGTTAAGTATTTGACAAAAGTTACTCCGTTCCTCCCGACGTACAGACGATTCCCGTCGCGCTCTCGGGATTCATAACGGAGCGGTTAAAGGTTAATACTTTCTATAAACAGGAGCCAGCGGAGATTATTCCGGCGGCTCCTATAGCCGTTCGGCACAATCTTCATCAAACCTTCATCGAGCCTTGCTTGTGTCGGAGAGGTTTATTCAGTATTCTATAGCTAATGTGTAGGACCGCCTGAGGTCCCGAAAGGGAGATGGAAATGAGTAAAAACATTCAATTCGATTATTCCAAAGCGCTGCAGTTCGTCGGACAGCACGAGATCGACAACTTGGCACCGGCAGTAAAGCTGGCGCATGAGCAATTACATAATGGAACTGGCGCAGGCTCCGACTATTTGGGCTGGATCAACCTGCCTTTCGATTACGACAAGCAAGAGTTCGCGCGTATACAGCAATCGGCTGCTAAAATCCAATCCGATTCGGACGCACTTATCGTTATCGGAATCGGCGGATCGTATCTTGGGGCGCGTGCCGCGATCGAAATGCTGCAGCATTCTTTCTACAACACCCTGTCGAAAGAACAGCGCAAAACCCCGCAAATTTTCTACGCGGGCAACAATATCAGTTCCACCTACGTGACGCATCTTCTGCAAGCCCTCGAAGGCAAGAACTGGTCCATCAACGTCATCTCGAAATCGGGAACGACGACAGAGCCTGCTATCGCCTTCCGTATTTTTCGCGAAGCGCTCGAGAATAAGTACGGCAAGGATGAAGCCCGTAAACGCATTTACGCCACGACCGATAAAGCGCGCGGAGCCTTGAAAGTACTCGCAACGGAAGAGGGCTATGAAACCTTCGTTATTCCGGACGACGTTGGCGGCCGTTATTCCGTATTGACTGCGGTAGGTTTACTTCCGATCGCAGCCGCAGGCATCGATATCGAGTCGATGATGAAAGGCGCACAGGATGCGGCGACCACGTACAACAATCCGAACCTGAGCGAGAACCAAGCCTATCAATACGCGGCTGTCCGCAACGCGTTGTACCGCAAAGGCAAAGCCGTTGAAATTCTCGTGAACTACGAGCCTGGCTTGCACTTCGTATCGGAATGGTGGAAGCAGCTGTACGGCGAGAGCGAAGGCAAGGATTACAAAGGGATATACCCATCCTCAGTCGACTTCTCCACGGATTTGCATTCGATGGGACAATTCGTTCAAGAGGGCAATCGGATTATCTTCGAAACGGTTTTGCAAGTCGGAGAGGTCAAAGAGCAAATTACGATTCAGAGCAGCCAAGACGACCTTGACGGACTGAACTTCCTTGCCGGCCAAACGCTTGATTTCGTCAATAAAAAAGCTTTCCTCGGTACGCTCTTGGCGCATACGGACGGCAACGTGCCTAACCTGATCGTCAACCTGCCCGACATGAGCCCCTATACGTTCGGGTACATGGTTTACTTCTTCGAGATCGCGTGCGGCGTAAGCGGATATCTGCTCGGCGTTAACCCGTTCGATCAACCCGGCGTGGAAGCGTACAAGAAGAACATGTTCGCGCTGCTGGGCAAACCGGGTTTCGAGGAGCAGAAGAAAGCACTGGAAGCCCGCCTTTAATCCCGATCGGCTTTCGTGATAGAATAGGGTCAAGTTGCCTCCGAGGCAGCTTGACCCTATTGTTCTATTCAAGGGAGTGAGAATCGACATGATTGACATCCATACGCATATTTTACCCGGGCTGGATGACGGTGCCGCCAATTGGGAGGAAACTTTGAATTTGGCCCGTGCAGCCGCAACCGAAGGGATATCAACCATCATTGCCACCCCTCATCATGCCAATGGTCGCTATACGAACAGAGCAATCGAAGTTGCGAAGCACGCCCTTCGCATTAACGAGCAGTTAAAAGCGGCGGGCGTGCCCGTTGTTATTAAGACTGGACAAGAGATACGGATTCACGACGATTTGCTGGATGCCTGGTACAGGGAAGAGTTGCTGACTTTAGCCGGCTCCAATTACGTGCTTATAGAACTTCCTTCCTCGCATATACCTAGCAAAATCCATGAGTTGATTCATGAATTCCATGTCATGAAGCTTAAGCTTATTATCGCTCATCCTGAGCGTAACGCGGAAATAGTGAAATACCCGGAGCGATTAGCTCAACTGGTCGATGAGGGTGCGTTCGCTCAAGTTACGACTCACTCGTTACTCGGCAGCTTCGGCAGGCAAATCGAACGTACTGCTTGGTCGCTTTGCAAGAGCGGTCTCATTCATATAGTCTCTTCGGATGCGCATCATCCGGACCGCAGGGGATTCCGGATGCGCGAAGCTCATGCGGTTATCCGTGAACGTATGGGAGAGCATTGGGAGAACTACTTTCTAAATAATGCGTTTTGTATTGTAGAAGACAAGCCTTTTGGCAGCCAACCTTCTGAAGCACCATCGTCCAAGAGGGCTCTGCATCGTTTTCTTTCCTATTTTTCCAGTAATTAGCTTATACAGGGCAGATTGTGTGAGAGCTAAGCCCTATGAGATGTAAATTTATCCCGACTCTTGGTAAAAAACTCCCGATAGCTGCTCATTTTAGGAGGAGAGGGACTGGAATTACGGTTATCGGATTGTTAAAAAGGCAGTATTTTTGAAACTGGGCAATCCCGCAATTCGTGGGAATGCCTGGTTTTTTTGCGTAAAAGAGAAGTGAAACGCTTACAATTTTCTGAAATCCTCCCCTATAAAAGTTAAGATAATCTCAGAATGGATTTATTTTGAAGATCATTTCTAGGACTCTGGCCGATAGTCCCTATTTGTCGACACATTTTGCAACGTGTCTATTAATATACAAATTGTATCACTGGAAGATATACTGATATCTATGCGTTCACAAAGGAAAAGGCATTCGATGTGCGTGGTCATAATCGGGTCTAAAGTCTGAATAATGATACAATTGAATTAAGCGCTTCCATCTGACATGGCAATCATCTCGGCAATAAAATGGAGTGAATTTCCGATTGAAAACCATTATGAAAATGAGTAGGAATGTCTAATCGAGACCATGTCTTTATTCCCTCATGAATTTCCGTTATCTATGTCATACTTATTTGCAAGAGGATGCAATGGCTGATGAGTCGCCTAATACTTGTAAGAAGAAAAATTAGAAAATTCTAAATTGTTAATTATAACTATGATTAAAACCTCCTAATATAGTTGAATTCTATGTCGAGTTGTAGCAAGCTAGACTTGTCAAAGAAGATATCTTAAGTCCCATAAAGCCATGCAATCGATGGGATGACTTGATGATTGGAGGAGATTACAGATGAACATTTCGAGTCAGAAGCAGAAGCAAGAAAGGCTGAAGCAATTTCTTAGAATGCTTTCCGAAGATCCTTCTCTATTAAATCAAGATTCAGTTGAGGAATCGTGGTCGCTATCCGAGCTTCTCATGTACACCGGCTATCTGCCAAAGAACGAACCCGTTGACATGTCCGAGCTGGTATCGATGCTGTTAAAGAAGATGGGACTTGACGCTTGTTCGGATGACATGATGAATTACGTCATGAATGGCGGAACGGTCGATGATTTTATGAACACTGGGAGACAAGAAGCTACATAAACTGCGCATAGGACATCATCGAGTGGATATTCGTATGGTAAACCACTACCCATATGGTCGCGAAATGAATAACTAAATGATCGTTATATTCACAAGGAGAATTCTGGCCTTGTGGTTTGATGCTTCTAATGTAAAACCATTGCCTTAAGGTCGCGAAATGAATATTATATTATACTCATATATTCAAGTTGAATAATAAATCCAGAAACATCGCAGAAGAGATGACTTTACAAGTAACGGAGGAGAAGATTTGGAACTCAAACAATATTGGAACATCATAAAAAGAAGGCTGGCATTGATAGCTTTGATCATTACCGTTAGCTGTCTGGCCGTCGGCATCTATTCCTACTATTTCATCCAACCGCAATATTCGGCTTCCGCCAAGCTAATCGTCAACGATTACAAGGGCAGCAGTTCGCTTCTTCCGAGTATAGACGTTGGCTCCATCAACTCCACGATCGGGCTCATCAAAACCTACAAAGAAATCATCAAAACCCCCCGAATCATGAAAAAAGTCGTCGAAGAGTACCCGGAGTTGAACATGTCGTACGGAGAGCTCATCGGCAAGGTAAGCGTAAGCTCTGTGAATGAAACCCAGGTCATGTCCGTATCCGTTAAGGATGATTCTTATGAGAAGGCGGCCAAGGCCGCGAACGCCGTTGCCGTCGTTTTTCAAAAAACGGTTCCCGGGTTGATGAAGGTAGACAATGTGTCCGTTCTGGACTTTTCCGATCCGAAAGAGCTTCGCGGACCGGTGGCTCCGAATCCGAAATTGAATATCGCCGTCGCATTCATGCTAGCCCTTATGTTTGGAGTGGGGTTTGCGTTTCTATTGGATTACTTGGATGACACGATCAAGTCCGAGGAGGATATCCATACGCTGCTTGGCGTTCCGGTATTAACCTCTATTCCAAGGTTTAAGGAAAGTGATTCCATTGAACGAGGCGGCAGCAGAGCCCCTTTAAAGAAAACGGCCGGGAGGGAAAGCCATGTCACGCTTGATGCCTAAATGGAACCTGATTACGGAAACGAATCCGAAATCGCCGATTTCCGAAGGGTACCGGATACTGAGGACGAATATCGAGTACTCGTCCATCGATCAATCGTTGCAAGTCATCATGGTTACCTCTTCCAAACCGAGCGAAGGAAAGAGTACCACATGCGCCAATATGGCGGTCGCCTTCGCCCAAACCAACAAACGGGTGTTGTTAATCGATGCCGATCTGAGGAAACCGACGCAGCATCATATCTTCGGCAAGTCCAACCGTTTTGGTATGACGACGGCTCTATTTAATCAAAAAGAATTGCAGGACGTGATCCAGCACACCAACACGGAGAACCTATCGATCATTCCCGCCGGTCCTACTCCGCCGAATCCTTCGGAGCTGCTTTCCTCTAAGAGAATGACGGCGATGCTGGAAGCGACGAAGGGGATGTACGACATGATCATCATCGACACTCCGCCCATTTTATTCGTAACGGACGCTCAAATCGTAGCGGCGCAGAGCGATGGCGTCGTTCTCGTCGTCGACTCCGGAAAAGTGAAGAAAGACGTCGCGCTCAAAGCGAAGGCATCTCTCGATCATGTGAAGGCCAAACTGCTCGGCGTCGTTCTCAATAATATCAACCGTAAACACGCCGACTCCTATTACTACTATTACGGAGAGAAGAACGAAGGTTAGCATCGGTCCTCCGAACGCGATAAGAGTCGAAACGTTAGGTAATGTCTCCTGCACCTCTATCACCGGAGGCACTCGGTCATGCTGTGGGTCAGCCGACCTTAGACGTTCATCGTCAAGGGTGTGACGTGAGGAAGGGTTCAATGCCCAACTTTTTGAACTTGATCTATATATAAAAAAAATAGGATAGGGTGAAATCAAAATGGTAAAAGTGAGAAAAGCGATTATCCCTGCAGCAGGTCTTGGTACCCGTTTTTTACCGGCAACAAAAGCGATGCCGAAAGAGATGCTTCCCATTCTTGATAAGCCTACCATTCAGTACATCGTGGAAGAAGCGATCGAATCCGGGGTTGAAGACATCATCGTCGTGACCGGTAAAGGCAAACGGGCGATCGAAGACCACTTTGATATCGCATTCGAGCTCGAACACATTTTAGAGGAAAAAGGGAAACTCGACATACTGGAAAAAGTCAGAAAATCGTCAAACGTCAATCTTCATTATATTAGGCAAAAAGAGGCGAAAGGGCTGGGACACGCCGTATGGTGCGCCCGCAATTTCATTGGCGACGAGCCGTTCGCCGTTCTGCTCGGAGACGATATCGTCGAAGCGGACGTTCCGTGCACGAGGCAGCTAATCGAACAGTACGAACGTACGGGCCGTTCGGTTATCGGCGTTCAGACGGTTGGCGTGGACCAGACGCACCGGTACGGTATCGTGGATCCGGGCGAAAGAATCGACAACCTGTACCAAGTCAATCGTTTCGTGGAGAAGCCGCCGAAAGGGCAGGCGCCTTCCAATCTGGCGATCATGGGCCGATATGTTCTGACTCCCGATATTTTCGAATATCTAGGACGGCACGAGCGCGGAGCGGGCGGAGAGATTCAACTCACCGACGCGATACAAAAGCTGAACGAGGATAAAGGCGTTTACGCATTCGACTTTCAAGGAATTCGCTACGACGTTGGCGAGCAGCTTGGTTTTATTATGACCACGATCGATTTTGCGCTTCGAAACAACGATCTAAAACATCAGTTAATGGCGGAATTGGGGGAAATCATGGATCGCGAGCTCGGCAAACAATTAATTGCAGGAAGGAGTGAGAGATAATGACTCCACAATATCGAGATGAAGCGGTGGTGGGCGTTTCTGAATATTATTCGAACGTAACGATAGAGCAAGATAAACCTCGCGTCTTTTCGTTGCATTCGCTGCTCAAACGGACGATCGACATTTTCGGGTCGCTATTCGGTTTAATCGTGCTTAGTCCTCTTTTCGTCATCGTCGCGATCATCATTAAATGGGAGGACCCCAAGGGGCCCGTCTTCTTCTCCCAAACGAGGGTCGGCAAGAACGAGAAGCCTTTCCGGATATACAAGTTCCGTTCGATGTGCACCGACGCGGAGGACAAGCTGAAGGACGTGCTGCACAAGAATTTCGTTAGCGGCGCGATGTTCAAAATCAAGGACGACCCGCGTATTACGAAGGTGGGAAAATTCATTCGGAAGACGAGCATCGACGAGCTGCCGCAATTTTTCAACGTTCTTAAGGGAGATATGTCGCTCGTCGGTCCTAGACCATCATCTCGGATGGAAGTGGACGGATATACGAATTACGACAAGAAGCGCTTGTCCGTAACGCCTGGCTGCACGGGGCTGTGGCAGGTCAGCGGAAGAAATAATATCGGCTTTAAGGAAATGGTCGAACTGGACATTGCTTATATCGAGAAAAAGTCGATTTGGTTCGACATTAAAATCATGTTGAAAACGGTGGTAACCGTTATAAGCTCCAGGGGCGCATCCTAAATTAAGCGAACGGAGGCGAGATCATGTCAAAGGTTCTTCATCTATCGGAGTTTACTAAGGGCGGGGTGGAAACCCATCTAAATGAAGTGTTGAAGTACCAATCGGATAACCATGACATCTATCTGATGGTATCCGAGCTGAACTCCAACCGGGATTCATTGCAGATCAGCCCCGACAGGTTGTTCATGTACCCTTACAAGAGGAAACCTTCCTACATTCTCAAAACGATGAAATCGATCAATAAGAAAATAAAGGAAATCAATCCGGATATCATTCACGTACATGGAACGTTCGCGGGTTTCTTCCTGCGAACGTTGCTTTTTTTTAAGAAACAGCGCCCCGTTGTCATTTATTGCTCGCACGGATGGGCTTTTCTAATGGACACTCAGATTTGGAAAAGAAAGCTGTACGCCAATGTGGAGAAGGTGCTGTCCCTCCGAACCGATTACATTATCAATATCTCGAACCATGAATATAACATGGCAATGGATTACGGCATGTCGCCCAAGAAATCGGTCGTCGTGTATAACGGGGTATCGGATTCCGCCCCTTCGGAGCTCGCGCCGTTCGCGGTCAAGAAGGAGAAAATCAACTTGCTTTACGTTGGCCGCTTCGACCGGCAGAAAGGCTTCGATCTCCTGCTCGAGGTATTCAACGAGAATAAGTTCGCGGAGATCAATCTTTACCTGGTCGGCGATTCCGTATTAAGCCGAAAAGAATATCAATTTCCGGATAACGCGGTCAAGGTCGGTTGGGTGGACAATTCGGAGATCGACCGGTACATGAAAGCCTGCGATGCCATCGTCGTGCCTTCTCGCTGGGAAGGTTTCGGCCTTGTTGCGATCGAAGCGCTTCGGAATAAGAAACCCGTTATCGCAAGCAACAGGGGCGCGCTGCCGGAAATCATCCAGCACGGAGTCAACGGTTATATTTTCGATTTCGACGACAAGGAAGAGTTGGTTAGCATCATGAGAGGGTTGGACAAAAGCAAGCTGGAAGAGATGGGACTGGCAGGCGAGAAGATTTTTAACGAGAAATTCCATTCGGATAAGATGAACCGTCAAATCGAAAGACTGTACGAAGCCGCCGCGAGCAAACCAACGGACCGGTACTCCGTCTCCGTGAAAAGATATGTCTAGGTTTTTGCCTCTATATCTGGTTCTCTTGCTGGTGCTTACCGTCTATCAAGATTTTCCGCTGGTGAACACGATCGGCGAAATAGGCAGGTCGCCTATGATCGTGCTGTTTCCACTCTTTATTTTTTGCGAAGCAGCGATGCTTGCCAAATACAAGAAAGTGATGCACGCTTCGAAGCTGCAGAAGTATTTGTTCGCTTTCATCCTTTATTTGAGTTTCGTTAGCATCGTTTACGTTTTCGTGCAATTCATGCAGGGCAGCTACAGCTTCGGCTCGGAAAATCTGCTAGGCAAAGCGATGAAGGTGCTAATCTATTTCATATTGATCTTATTCTACATCCGGCATATGCAGCTCGTTTTCTCGAAAATAAAAAGTTACAAAACGCTTTATGGCTGCTTCTTCGTCGTAGTTACGCTATTAATCATCATTATGATTCTAGAGCTCATGAGCATACCTAACGCGCTCGCTTCCCTTCATGCCGGCAGCCATCCTTATTGGAGGGTGAGGCTGCTGACTTCGGAAAGCAGTACGACGGGATCCATCATCGTCGTGTACGCTTCGATATTGGTCTATCTAACCCGGTATTTGAGCGGCTTTGCCAAGACGTTATCGATCGCGTACGTTTCCGGATTCTTTCTGTTTTACTTGTTGGTTACGGGATCCAAAGGATTCCTGATCGTAAGCTTGCTGACGCTCGTCGTCACGATGGTCAAATTCCTTGATTTCAGGAAGAAGAAAAACTTCATTCTGCTCTTGTCGGTAGTCTTGGCCATGTATTATTTCGTCGCTCATTTTTCGGCGGGGCTTGTCAGTTCGTTCAGCAACGATATCGAGAACTATACGTCGTCCTATACGAGAATGGGGACGATCATTATCTCGTTGGCTACGGTCCTTCACAACCCGCTGGGCGTTGGCACGGGAGCCTACTTGATGTATTTCGACAAGTACGTGAACGACTCGATCAACCTCATGTCGCAATTTTACTACCGTACGTTCGGCATCGGCCAGATCAATGCCGGCGAGCTCTTGCAATATTCGAATTCGGACGAAAATTTAGGCGTCAAATCGGGTTTTTTCCAGTGGGTTATGTTCGGGGGGATTTTCTCCGTCGCGTTCTTCTACCTAATGGCAAGAAATCTGATTGCCAAAGTGAAATCCAGCTCTATTTTGTTTCTGGCGCTCGTTTTTATTTTGCTTTCCCTGCTCTTCGTAGCGTTGGAGATCAAATACGAGGTATGGCTGCTCTTCGCCTTTATCAGCTTCTTTCTGGGTCAGAACGAAATCAATCATTCCAATAGACCGAGGGTGGCGAAATGAAAATACTTATTGTTTGCAGCGATTTCCCCTACCCTGCCGATCATGGCGCAAGGGTCGATACATGGGGAAGGATTAAGGTTTTGGCGGAGCTCGGTTGGAAGATCCACCTCGCCGTGTGCGGCAAAGAGAAGCCTTCCGAGGCGGATTTGGAAGCCGTTAGCGCCTACGTCGAGCAAGTTAAGCTTTGCGACCGCAGAAGCAAACTGGCGGATTTCATGCACGCCACTCCGATGCAGGCGCGGTCGAGAGACGAGTTAAGGCATGTCGACATCGACGGCGATTACGATTACGTGCTGCTTGAAGGCGATTATGTGTATCCGATCCTGGACAATCCGAAGATTAGGCACGACAGCGTCATATTACGGGTTCATAATGACGAGGCGGTTTACTTCAAAGCGCTTGCCAGAAGCACTAATAACGTGATTCACAAGCTCTATTACCGCATGGAAAGCGGCAAGTTCGCCCGGCTGCAGAAGAAAATGCTGGAGAAGGTCGATAAATACTTGTTTATCTCGAACAAAGAGTTCGAAACCTTCCAAAGACGGCATCCTTCGGCGCAAAGCCTATTTTTGCCGCCCCCGGTCGCGCTGGGTAATTTCAGTTCGGGTACTTTCCAGCGGAAGAACGTCGTGTTTATCGGATCGTTATTCATGCCGAATAACCGGGAAGCGATCCAGTGGTATCTCGCCAACGTTCATCCCTTAATGCTCAAGGAACCCGACTACAAATTCATAGTGGCCGGAAATAGCAGAAAGATGAGCTTAAGCTGGCTCGAGCAGTACGATCTGACTAACGTGATCGTTCACGATACGCCGAAGAGCCTGGACGATATTTATAAGAGCGGTTATCTGTTCGTCAACCCGATGCGTAACGGCGCCGGCGTAAAGCTGAAGACGATCGAGGCGATCCAGAACGGCTTGCCGGTCATCTCCACCTCGATCGGTTACGAAGGAACGGGGCTCGTGGACAACGAGCACATCCTGATCGCCGACGATCCGGAGGTATTTTATCGGAAAATCAAGCACCTGTTCGACAATCCTCATTCAGCCAAAGCGCTGGTGGATTCTTCGCAGAATTTCTTGCGCAAGCATTATAACCATAAAGAGGTGCTGAACGGTTTCATCCGTTCGTTGACTCCCATCTACCCGATAAAGCAGGTGCAGTAAATGGTTAATGGAAAAACGAACGTATTGTTTGTCACCCACGCGGATAAGAAAGGCGGCGCCGAGCAAAGCCTGATCCATCTGATCAACTACTTGGATACGTCGAAATACCGGATTTATTTGTTAAGCCCGGGCGACGCCGCTTATTTGAACGAAATCAAGACGGAGTACGAGCACTTTCCGCTCCGCCTGAACAGCATCAAGCAAAGACTCGGCCTTGGCTATCTGGAGACCTTGATGCGCATCCGGTCATTCGTGAAGAAAAACCGGATCGAGATCATTCATGCCAACGGATGGCGGGCGCCATGGTATACGGCTCCTCTCCGGTACATGGTGAAGAGCAAGCTGATCTGGCATCACAGGGACCATACGCACTTGCGGATGTTCAACCATGTGCTGCCAAGGTTTTTCGACCAAGTCATCTGTATCTCGAACTTCGTCGCGAATTCCATTCGAGGCGACAACAAAACGATCATCTATAACGGCGTCGATCCGGAACTGGGTTTAGCGGCGAAGAGCCGAACCTTGATGGACGACGATACGCTCGTAATCGGGACGTTCGGGCGAATAGTGGAATGGAAAAGATACGATCTTGTTATCGAAGCCGTCAAGAAGCTGGCGGATCACAAGAGGTATAACTGGAAGCTGCTTATCGTTGGCGATGCCTCCGTCGACGGGTCGGACGGGTACTACAACGACTTGATCGGAAAAGTGAAGGCTTACGGATTAGAAGAGAACGTCATCTTCTACGGCTATAGCGCCAAACCGCTCGAAGTCATGAAAGAGTGCGATCTCACGATTAATTTCTCGTTGAACGAGCCGTTCGGCAGAGTCATTATCGAATCGATGCTTATGCGGACGCCCGTTATCGTATCGGACTCGGGAGGCGCGCCGGAAATCATCCGCGAAACGAACGGAGGTTTTATCGTCAAAGACGGGGACGTCGACGAGTTATACCGGACGATCAGAAGCGTCTACGATAAAGCGGTCAACCATCAGGAGTTGTCGAACCAAGGCTACGCCAGCGTCATGAGGGACTTTAACATGAGGACGATCGCCGCGAAGGTGGAACAAACCTACCATTCGTTATTGACGCGGAACTTGAAGTCGGAGGCGGGATAATGAGTATCCAGCTCAACCAAATCAGCCTCGGCAAGCTGATTGCCGTTCTGAAGGGAGCGGCCATTCTGCCTTTGAAGGCCGATTCCGTCGGCAGGCTTGGCCGGATTTCGGGCAAATTGACGGTCAAGAACAAAGGAGAGTTTATCGTCGGGCGAAACGTCAGCTTCTATGCCAAGCAGTTCCCCTCCTGCATTTCGGTCGCCAAGAACGCCAAGCTGTGGGTCGGAGACAACGTGTTTTTCAACTATGGCCTCGATATCGGCTGCACGAAATCGATTCGGATCGGAAGCAATACCATCATCGGGCCCATGGTCAACATTATCGATACGAACTTTCACCCGGTAGATGCTGAGGACCGTTCCGTTAACAAGGAGATCGACATCTCCGCCAATGTCTGGATCGGCAGGGGAGCGGTGATCTTGCCCGGCGTCAGGATCGGGGAAAACTCCGTTATTGCGGCCGGGAGCATCGTAACGAGGGATATTCCGGACAACGTGCTGGCGGGCGGCACGCCGGCGAGAGTCATCCGCGAGATCCATGTACCGGAGGATTGGATTCGCAGAATCCATTGAAGAAACGCAGCGAGGAACGGGGAGTGAAATGCGATGAAAGTATGGATGTGGCCGAAATCGAGCGAGCTGAATTTCTACAATGATTTATTGTCGGATTCGCTATGCGGCGAGGGGCTGGACATCGTTGATTTGAAACATGGCAAGCTGATGCTGCGGGTCGGTCAAGCCAGATCGGGGGATATCGTCCACATTCACTGGATGCATCACGCTTACCAGAATCGGAACCCGCTGCTGTTCGTCGCGAAATCCTTTATTTTCGTACTGACGATGCTTTATTTAAAGCTGAGAAACGTGCAGCTAGTATGGACGATTCATAATCTGTACCCGCATCAAGCTAAGCATCGGAAGCTTGAACGGTTCATGCGAACGCTGATTTGCCGATTTTGCAGCAAGCTGATCGTAGCGTCCGAATCCATCAAGCGGAAGGTCATGTCGGAATTCGGCGTTCCGGCTGGCAAGCTGTTCGTCGTGAAGCACGGTCATTATTTGGGCGTGTACAAGCCGAAAGGAATCGAATTCAGGCGACGATACGGCATCGGCGAGGAAGCGGACGTCTATTTGTTCATGGGCGCGATCAAAGCCTACAAAGGCGTCGAGGATTTAATCCGATCCTTTAACGAAATCAAGACGAAACAATCCTACCTGATCATAGCCGGCAAAGCGGACCATGAGATGGAGGCTTACCTGCGGGAAGCGAAGGATACCGAGAATATCATCTTGGATGTACGCTTCGTTCCCAACGACGAGATAGCCGATCTGATCAGCTCGGTAGACGTCATGGTCATGCCTTATAAGGAGATCACGACCTCGGGCTCCGCGATACTCGGCTTGTCGTTCAAGAAGCTGATCGTAATGCCGGACAATGACTTCATCGATGAATATTTCAAGGAAGACATGGTTGTCCGCTACGATCCGACCGAAGCCAACGGGCTTACGAACGCGATGAAAACGGCCTTGAACGTGAAAAAAGAAGGAAGAGCCCCGAAATACGAAGAGGTGCTTAAGGAATTGGAATGGAGCGCGATCGCCCGGCGGATCAAGAGCGTCTATCAAGGAGGCGGATGAACGATGAAGGTAACGGTTGCTATCTGTACCCATAACCGGGCCAAGGATACGGGCGAGGCGATCGAGAGCGTCTTGACCCAAAGCTTCGACAAGAGGGAAATCGAGATCGTCGTCGTCGACAACCGGTCCACGGACAACACGCAGGAGATAGTAAACGGCTTGCGGGAACGGCATGGCCCAAGAGTTCGCTATATTCTCGAGAGCAAGCTCGGATTGTCGGTAGCGCGCAATAGGGCGATTAGGGAGGCGAACGGGGAATATATCCTTTTCCTGGACGACGATGCCCTAGCTTCAAGCCATTGGGTGCAGCATATCGTGGACGTATTCGAGAGAGACAAGGCGATCGGCTGCGTAGGCGGCAAAATCGATCCCATCTGGGAAGCCGGGGAACCGGATTGGATTCCGGCGGAATATCGCGCGGTATTCACCATTCTAGATTATACGAGCGGGGTGAAGGAAATGCCTTCTCCCGCGATTCCCTACGGCGCGAACGTTGCTTTCCGGAGGAGCGTATTCGATCATTTCGAGCCGTTTCGCGAGGATTTGGGGAGGGTGGGCAGCAATCTGCTGTCGAGCGAAGAAAGCGAATTGATTGCGAGACTTCGCCAAAAGTATAAGGTGTACTATTCCTCTTACGCCCTCGTCAAGCACAAAATCGGGAAAGAGCGGACGACGAAGAAGTGGTTCTTGAAACGGATTTTCTGGCAGGGGGTAAGCGACGCGGTAAGAATGCAGGATAAAGGCGCCGTGTCCATAGCGAAACATATGATCCGAATGCTGCAGGCGGTCGGAACGTCGCTGCTCTCGATTTTTCATTTCAATAAATTTATCCGGCAGATCGTCAAAATCTATTACCGCAACGGATCTCTCGTCGGAATCTTGCGTTACAACAGTAGGAGTTGAAAGTAAGCGATGGCACAGCTGGCAGCGATACATCGAGCGTGGAAAGGAAACGGCCTCCTTCAAACGATACTTCGAACGAGCGCGACTAACTTTCTGGTCATGGTGCTCAGCACTCTGACCTCTATCGTGACGGCGCGCATGTTCGGAGTCGTCGGCAAAGGGGAGTTCTCGGCCATCCTTTTCTGGCCGACGCTCCTCGCCGGGGTTGTCGGTTTCGGACTGCCGACCTCGCTTATTTACAACATGAAGCAAAACAAAGGCGGAGGAGGGGAATTCGTAAGAGCGGGTTTCCTTTTTCAAATATCGGTCAGCATCGTATCCGGTACCATAGCTTGGATATGGCTTCCGGTCTGGCTTGGGAATTACCCCTCGGACGTCATTCAAATCGCACGTTGGTATACGGTACTGATGATTCCGATATTGCTCGCCATCAATTTCATCTCGGCGCTGGCGCAGAGTACGGAACACTTCAGGATTTACAACGGCGTGCGGCTGTATGTTCCTCTGTGCAATCTGGCCGGATTGCTCGGACTTTGGGCGGCAGGCAATTTAAGCCTGCATTACGCGGTGCTCGTCGTTCTGGTGACCAGCGTGCTTGTCGTGACCTGGTCTGCGCGCAGTCTATGGGACGTCAATCGAATGAATAAGCTTAAACGCATAGGGAATCTCGCAGCGGCTAAGTTATTGCTCGGTTACGGCGGCAGGGTGTTCGGGGTTGAATTGCTCGGCACGCTGTCTTCCCAGTTCGACAAAATCATCATTCTATCGATGTTGTCCGCGAAGGAACTTGGCCTTTACACCGTCGTCTTTGCGCTGTCCCGCATGTTCAACGTCGTTCAAATGGCGATTACGAACGTTATTTTTCCGAAGGTAACCGGGATGGATAAGGACACAATCATCGCCACGGTAGGCCGTGCATTCCGATTATCGATGATCGTCATGACGATCGTCGTCATCCCGAGCATGTTCATCGGCAAATTCCTGATGGGAATTCTGTTCGGCGCGCCGTTTCTGGCGGCAAGCCAAGCGTTCTATCTCCTTTCCTTCGAATGCATTCTCGGAGGGGGCGCATGGATTCTGGCCTCTTCGTTTAACGCGATGGGGCGGCCCGGACTTGTGTTGATCCGGCAGGTGATCGCGCTCGCGATCACGATCGGTTTGTTATTCGTCTTTACCCCGATATACGGGTTGAACGGAATCGCCCTTGCTTTACTGATCGGCGCGGTCATTCGATTAATCGTGACCCTCGCATCGATGCGAATCGTCTTTCATGTGCGGCTATTCGGAATGCTGTACGATAAGAACGATTTTCGTTTCCTGATAGAGCGCATAAGGGAGAAAAAACAACGTAAGGGAGCTCGTGAACATGCAGATCATTCGTAACGTTCACCCGATGGACGGCCTAAAAAGCAAGCTTCGGCAAATTCTAAATGTCATTCCACGGGGTTCAAACATCTACTACCTTGATTATCCCGTTCATAGCAATGGCGGGGACTTGCTGATAATGAAAGGTACCGAGGCGTTCTTCAAGGACTATGATATTCGCGTCCGTGCCCGTTACAGCGTCCTTGATTTTCCCGAAACGCTGATCATTCCTAAAGACCACATTATCGTGCTGCACGGCGGAGGAAACTTCGGCGACCTTTATCCGGCTCATCAGAAGCTGCGCGAGAAAGTCATCACCCGATACCCGCACCATCGGATCGTGATGCTTCCGCAAACCATTTTTTACAAAAGCGAGTCGGAATTCGATCGGACGGCGCAAATTTTCAACGGTCACCGCGATGTCCATCTCTATGTTCGAGACACCTTGTCTTTGAAGATGGCAACCGAAAAATTTAATAAATGCGGCGTCTATCTCATGCCCGATATGGCTCACCAGCTGTGGCCGATCCAGTCCAAAAGCGCCCCGGGCAAAGATCTTCTCTGCTTCTTCCGTACGGACATCGAGAAAACCGGCGAGCAGGAACAGCTTGAAAGATACGGACGAGGCGATTATTTAGATTGGACCTCCCTGTATAACCGGTTAGAGAAGAAGTCGATCAACGCGATCGTCAGAATGATGAAAAAAGGCAACGGTCCGCTGCCCATGCAGGCGATCTGGGGCAAGTATACCGATTATCTGGTGGACAAAGCGATCAAACGGTTCAGCGGTTACCGGCATGTGCAGACCTCAAGGCTGCATGGCCATATCCTGTCCTGCTTGATGGACAAGCCTAACACGCTGCTCGATAACTCGTACGGTAAAAATTCCAACTACTATCATACTTGGACCAGCGGCATCCAAACCGCCCAATTAGCCGCAAATAACGAGGAACAGCAAGTCGATTCGAATGCCTCGCAAATCAGTTGATTGCCGGTATTCGCCGGATAAAGAAACGGAGGGAAACGCCATGAAAATCGTTCTGCTTTCGGGAGGCTCGGGCAAGCGCTTATGGCCCTTGTCGAACGAGTCGCGATCCAAGCAATTTCTGAAGGTGCTAAAGAATGCCGAGGGTGAGCGGGAGTCGATGGTGCAGCGGGTATGGAGGCAAATTACCAATGCCGGATTACGGCGGCATGCCTATATCGCGACCAGCAAGCCGCAGGTTGAAATGATTCATAGCCAGCTTGGAAGCGAAATCGAAGTCATCGTCGAACCGGAAAGAAGAGATACCTTTCCCGCTATCGCGCTGGCGGCAACCTATTTATATTCGGTGCAAGGCGTCAGCCTGAATGAGACTGTCGTCGTGATGCCGGTCGATCCTTTCGTTGACGAATCGTTCTTCCGCAAAACGAAAGAGCTTGAGCAAGTTCTAAACGAATCCGGCGCCGACTTGGCGCTCATGGGCGTAAAACCGACGTTTCCCTCGGAGAAATACGGATATATCGTACCGGATGGCGCTACCCAGGCGGATAAGCCATTCGTAAAGGTACATAGCTTCAAAGAAAAACCCCGCGAAGAAGAAGCGGCTGCCATGATCGAACAGGCTGCGCTTTGGAACTGCGGGGTTTTTGCGTTTAAGCTCGATTTTCTGATCAATATCCTGATCGCTCACGATTTTCCGATTCAATATGACGAGATGTCAAAGCAATACGGCAGGCTTCCCAAGATAAGCTTCGACTACGAAATCGTGGAAAGATCGAATCATATCGTTGCTTTGCCCTACGAGGGAGATTGGAAGGACCTCGGAACGTGGAATACGCTTACCGAGGAAATCGAAACCGCGGTGATCGGCAATGGAATCATTGCCGGCGACTCGAGCAATACGCACGTGATCAACGAGCTTGATATTCCGATCACGCTGCTGAATCTGCCTAACGTTATCGTAGCGGCAAGCCCGGACGGCATCCTGGTGTCTGATAAATCGTCAAGCCCGATGATCAAAGAGGTCATGAAGCATTCGGACCAGCGTCCGATGTACGAGGAACGGCGCTGGGGACGTTACCGGGTGCTCGATTATTTGAAGTATCCGGATGGAAAGGAAGTACTGACGAAAAGAATCTGCGTCGCGCCTGGCCATAATTTAAGCTACCAGTACCATCAGCTTAGGGACGAAGTATGGACGATCGTTTCCGGTCACGGGGTAATGGTCCTGAACGGCAGAAGCTTCTCCGTAAGGTCCGGCGATGTATGGGTGATTTCCAAAGAAAGCAGGCACAGCCTGCGGGCGGAGACGGAAATGGACATTATCGAGGTGCAGACAGGTACGGAGCTGATTGAAGAGGATATCGTCCGTCTCGCTTTCGATTGGAACGAGATTATGGAAATCTGCGCCGTATAAACGAAATGGATAGAGGAGGGTCGAGAATGAATATTACGGTTATCGGTACCGGTTACGTCGGACTTGTATCGGGCGTCTGCTTCGCCGAGCTGGGCAACCGGGTCATCTGCGTGGACAAGGATTCGGGTAAGATCGACACTTTGAATGCCGGCGGCATTCCGATTTACGAGCCGGGACTAAAGGAGATGGCGACGGCTAACCGGTTGGCCGGAAAGCTGTCGTTCACGACCGATTTGTCCGGCGCGGTGCGCCAATCGGACATTATTATTCTAGCGGTCGGGACGCCCCCGCTGCCAAGCGGCGAAGCGAATCTAGCCTATATCGATCAAGCGGCGATTGAAATCGCGGATGCGATGAACGGCTACAAAATCGTAGCCGTGAAAAGCACCGTGCCGGTCGGTACGAACGAAAGACTGGCCACCTTGATGCGAGCTCGTACGAACTATCGCTTCGACAGCATTTCGCTGCCGGAGTTTCTGCGTGAGGGCTCGGCGATTCAAGATACGCTGCATCCCGACCGCATCGTCATCGGAGCAGACAGCCAAAGCGCGGCGGACACGATGACCTTGTTGCACAAGCCTTTGACGCATCAGATCGTAGTGACCGATATCCGCAGCGCAGAGATGATTAAGTACGCGTCGAATGCGTTTCTGGCAACGAAGATTTCGTTTATTAACGAGATTGCCAACATCTGCGAGAAGGTCGGAGCGGATGTGACGCAGGTAGCGGAAGGAATGGGATACGACAGAAGGATAGGGCCGTCTTTCCTGAATGCCGGGATCGGTTATGGAGGCTCCTGCTTTCCGAAGGATACGCGAGCGCTTATTCAAATTGCGGGCCATGTGGATTACGAATTTAAGCTTCTGCGTTCCGTCGTGGAAGTGAATCAGGATCAGCGCTTCAACGTCATCCGGAAGCTGGAGACGATATTCGAAGGCGAGCTGCGGGGGAAAACAGTTGCGATATGGGGCTTGGCATTCAAGCCGAATACCGATGACGTGCGGGATTCACCGGCCATTGAAATCATTCAGCATCTCGTGGATAACGGGGTGAAAGTAAGAGCCTATGATCCCGTCGCCATGAGTAACTTTCAAGCCTTATTCGGGAAAGCTCGCGTCACGTGGTGCGAGAACCCGTTGGATACGGCGCAGGATGCGGATGCGTTATGCTTGCTGACGGAATGGGACGAGTTTTCCAAGATTGACCTCGGCAGGCTGCAAACGGTGTTGAAACGCCCGATCCTAATCGACGGACGTAACGTGTTCAACGAGGAAAATTTACTTGGCACCGAATTCGTTTATTACTCCGTCGGCCGTCCTAGCATGAATCAAGGCGTGAAACAGAAAATGCCCGTACTTCAATTCTAAGAAACTATGACCAGAGGTGAATCGAATGACAACGTTTAAAAAGAAGGCACTCGTATCCGCGCTAGCGGTTTCCATGCTTACAGCTTCATTCGGAGGATTACCGCTCAGCCCAAAAGGATGGGCGGAGAAACTCGGACTCTCCTACGTGGCGAACGCCGCGGAATCGGGTCTGCCGTCAAGCGTCTTTCTTGGAAGGTTGAATGAACTGTATGCCGCGCTTGCGGCTGGAGATCCTGCGGATATGCAAGACGTAAGGGATCTGCGCGATGAAATCGTCGGACTTGACGATACCGCTGACCAGCATCTTATCGATCCGGTATGGAACAAGATTAGCGACAATCTCCCGCCTTCCGTCGACCAGGCGGAGCTAAAGACCAACCTGTTCCGCCTCGTTAAGGCGGTCGGTTCGTTCCGGTACGACCCGCAGGCATCGGATTTGGAAGCGATTCGTACCAATCCGGAATTCCGCGCGACTCTGAAGACGATCGCGGCCGCCGGCGGCGACGAAAGCATCAGGATGGATGATTTCCTTGTGTTTCTGTTCGGCGACGGGGCCGGCAGGGCGGGCGTCGAGGGCACGATCGCGGGGCTTCTATCCAGTAAGTCCGCAATAGAGCTATTCCAGCTTCTTGGGGACAAGCAGGGGATTACGACAGTATTGCTTGAAGCGACGGAGAAGCTTCTTGGCGAAACGGGTTCCTACAAGTTCAGCTCGATTCTCGCTAACCTGGGCGTTACGCCGCAGGATGTGCGATCGACGGTGCTGGGACTCCAGCAGAAGCTGCAGCAGGACGTTCCTGCCATCAACGCGATGACGGTCGCTTATATTCGCTCGGCAGCTAAACCGAGCGTTAAAGTAAGCGAAGACGGCCGCAAGCACGAGTACGCTCTATCTGTGTTCGGAGTGGGAGTGCCGTCCATAGCGCTGCAATGGGCAAAAGTATCCGGAAGCGCCGACGTAACCGTGGCGCCGAACGGGGCCGTTACGATTCCGGAGGAAGTCGAAATCGCTTCGGCGGTCATTCAAGCGAAGCTTGTCAACCCATACGGAGGCTCGGCTAAAGTCATTTTCGAGCAGGAAGTGACGCTGAAGGCAGATGACGGGGAAGAAACCGAGTTCCCGGCCGCTCAGTTCCTGGAACGGATGAATAAAATTCATGCCGCGCTCCTGGCAGGGGATCCCGCCGACGTGCAGGACGTACGAGACCTGCGGGATGAAATAGCAGGGCTGGACGCTGCGGCAAACCAAGTATTACTTAATCCTATTTGGAACAAAATCGCCTCTCAACTGCCGGAATCCGCGGATCAGGCGAAGCTGAAGTTGAGCTTGTTCGAAATCTTTAAGGCCGTGGGCTCGTTCCAATACGATCCGCAGGCATCGGATTTGGAAGCGATACGAACCAATCCCGAATACCGGGCGACGCTGAAGACGATAGGAGCCGCCGGCGGAGTACCGAATCTGGTCATGGATGATATTCTCGTATTCCTGTTCGGAGACGGCGAATCCCGCAAAGGCGCCGATGGAATCATTCGCGAGCGGATCGCGAGCCTGTCTTCGGCGGAGTTGCTGGAATTGCTAGGAAACCCGCAGGCGATTGCCGCGTTGTCGCTTCAAGCGATGGAGCGGCTGCTCGGCGACACGGATTCTTACAAGATCAGCTCTGCCATCTCCAAGCTGGGCATTACTGCGCAGGATGTGGGTGCGACGGTACTCGGAATACAGCTTAAGCTGCAGAAAGATTTGCCTGCGACTTACGCGATGACCATTGCCTTGATCCGTTCCGAAACAGTGGCTTCGGCCATCATAAGCGAGGACGGACTTCAACACGAATACAGCCTTAAAACGTTCGGCGTCGATGTTCCGGCCGCGGCGATTCAGTGGGTCAAAGCGTCGGGCAGTCCGGACGTGAAAGTGTTGCCTAACGGTACCGTTACGATTCCGAGAGGCGTCGAGAGCGCCTCTGCCGTGATTCAGGCGAAGCTGGTAAACCCTGCCGGCGGTCCGGCCAAAGTCATTTTCGAGCAAGAAATTACGCTGAAGGCGGCGGAAGGCGATATTTTCCCTGCCGGGCCGTTCCTGGAACGGATGAAAAAACTGCGTGACGCGTTGCTTGCCGGCGACCCCGCGGATGCGGAAGCCGTGCGGAAGCTGAGGGATGAAATCGCGGGACTTGATGTTTCGAGAAACCAATCTCTGATTGATCCGGTATGGAAAGCGATAGAGTCCGATCTGCCTGCATCCGTCGATCAAGCTAAATTGAAAGCAGGCTTATTCGAGATCGTCAAAGCCGTTGGTTCTTTCCAGTACGATCCGACAGCTACCGAGTTGGAAGAGATACGGACCAATCCGGAATTCTTGGAGACGTTGAAGACGATCGCCGAAGTAAGCGGAGCGAAAAGCTTGACGATGGACGATTATCTCCTCTTCCTGTTCGGTGACGGGGAGGATCGTAAAGGCGTTGAAGGAACGGCCATAAGTCTCGTGGCTAATATGGAGCCGAAAGAACTAGCCGATCTAATAGGTGACAAAGAGGAAACGACAGACGTTTGGAACGAAGCGATGGCTAAGGTCTTATCCAATAAGGAGGACTACGCCTTAAGCGCCGCGCTGCAGCAATTCGGCGTTAGATCGTCCGATTTGCGTGCAACGGTCAAGAACTTCCAAGCCGAATTAAGAGAAGACGAGAACGCCATGAAGGCGCTGACCGTTGCGTTTATCCGCTCCGAAGCGGTTCCGAAGGTTAAGATTACCGATGACGGACGCAAGCATGAATACGAATTGACGGTCTTGGGCGTCGAGCTTCCTTCTTCCATCCTGAAATGGTCGAAAGTTTCCGGAAGCAAGGATGTCAAAGTAGAGCCTAACGGAAAAGTCTCGATTTCGAAAAAAGCCGCAAAAGGTACGGCGGTCATTCAAGCCGTTTTATCGAACAGGACTGGACTTTCCGGGAAAGTCGTCTTCCGGCAAGAGGTAACGCTCATTAACGGAGACGAAGCCGGCGACATTAAGGAAATCGTCAACGAGCTAAAAGAGAAGCTTGACGACATCGAAGCGAAGCTCGACTCCGCCACGAACGATCTGCAAAAGGTACGGTTGATCGCGGACGTCGCTCTCGCCGGTAAAGACGCAGTCAAAGAGATCAACGAAACCGTTGCCAAGAAATCGGAAAAGGAAAAAGCGATCAAGGACGTGCAAAATCAAGTCAGACGAACAATAAGCCTCATTATTGAGGATCTATTAGGTTTCTAAGCTCCCGCCAGCCTTCTTTCCCCCCGGGGAAAGAAGGCTGGTCTATTTCTTATATAGAAGGAGGAGTTGACCATGAGAGATAGACGATTAAAAAGAATAATCATGTGGTGCGTATGCATTGCATTGGCGATAGGTATTTGCGGAGTTATTTCGGCCGATTACGCGGTAAACGGGGTAATGGAATCTTTCGCGGAGGGGATGGAAACGGATATTCCCGAAGCAGCCGTCAAGGAGGAGCCTCGGACACCTGTCGTAAACGAAGGCCAACCATCGACACCGTCATCGGCGGAATCCGCCGCAGCGAATCCCGAGAAAGACGTAACCGGCGCGGAGAAGCCGACCGAGGAGCCGACTGGACAGCCGATCGGCAAGCGGACTGGCGATGTGACCGGCGAGAAGGTGAACAACGTGCGCGAGAGCTTGACCGTATCGGATAAAGCGACGGTTGTTTCCGTCGTATTGAAAAATTTAAGCCTAACGGATTTGAAAAAAATGCGGTCTATCGCCCAAGGCGGCCTGACGGTGGAAGAGAAGCGGGAAGCCAAACGAATGATGCTTTCCAAGTTATCGCCCGAGGAGTATAACAAGTTGTCCGCGCTGGCGAAGAAATACGGAATCAGCAGAGGAAAGACCTATGATGAAGCCAAACAAGAAAACCCGTAAGGGATAACATTAATAGGAAGGCGGTGCCAATCACGATGGGACAAAGACGCAGACGCAAGATAAGGCATCGCGGGTTCCGTAAACCGGATACCGCAATCGTTGCTTTAGCCTCCTTAGTTGTCGTTCTTCTGCTCGTATGGGGCGGATTGTACTGGGAGGAGTCATCGGAACGAGCGCTAATCGTACATGCCGGCGGAGAAGATCAGGTTGATCGGACATTGCGGGAGGAAGGCGGATTGCAAACGACGGACTCCGAAGATTTAAGCTCAGGGGTGGAGGAACAGCCTTCATCGGCGGTCGGGACGGACGCTCCCGTTGAACAATCCGATAATAAACCGGTCACGGAACCGGGAAAAGAAAACGATACGAAGACGGGGTCGCAAGGAACTGCGGAACCGCAAGGTACTCCGGAACCTGAATCTGAAGGGAATGCGGGACACGAATCGCCAAACGATAGTGTGCCCGAATCGCCAACCCTATCGAAACCTGACTCGCCGAGCCCATCGGAATCCGAATCGCCAAGCGCAACGCCAACGGATCCGCCGATAAGCAAAACGCAAAAATACGAACAAGAAATCACGCAGGTTCAAGCGATGTGCACGAAGGATATGAATGAGGCCTTAAGCGGGGCGGAATCGGGTATCCGACAGTTGGATCGTTCTGATCCTTACGCCGTTAAAGAATGGAACGATAAATGGACGAAGGAGATGGAGGCTGCCGAATCGAAATGCGATGGCGATTTCCAAGCGGTGACCAACAAAGCGGATAATGATTCCGTATCTCCGAATGTCATCGAGGGATGGAAAGAAACTTTCAGCGCAATGAAGGTGAAGCTTCAAGGAGAGTCTAAAGCGAAGCTGCAGCAATTAATGGGAGGGTAAGTCGGATTTCTCCGGCAGGGCGCGGTCGCGCAGGACTCGTTCAAGCAAATTGCGAATCAAATCCAGATCGTCCTTTTCCAAAGGAACTCCGTCCCAATGAAGCTGTTCGTAGTTTAGATATTCTTTCGCATTATGGTTCAGTTCGGTTGGCGGCTCCGAATAATCGGTTAGCCCTAGAAGATAATCCGCCGACGTGCGCAGCTTTTTGGATATCGTTTGGATGGATTCTATCGTTGGTTGCCGGTATCCGGATTCATATCCCGCATACGTGCTTTTTGCGACGCCAACGTAATCGGCCACTTCCTGCATGGTCAATTTTCGGTTTTTCCGCAGTTGCTTCAGTCGTTTGGAGAACATCTTCAACACCTCCCTAACCCATAAAATGCTTTCTTGCCGTAAGTAAACGCACTCATAATTATAGCATGTTTGCCATTTACTTGCACCCGATTGATCCGCGCCGGAAATTCGTACTTTGTGTTATCATAAAGTCGATTAAAGCCGTATAATTGTTTTAGCTTTGCGGTACTTATCATTTTCGATGCGAGAGAGTTGAGCGGGGCAGTGAAAGAACAAGCAGCTTTTAATAGTGGAAAAACGGTAGCGGTGTGGCTGCTCGTTGCCATACTCGTATCGGTAATCTGGAGTTCGTCTATGGCATTCTGGGCGGTAGGGTTGTGTAGCTGGGTCATCGTTGGCATGGCTTGGATTACGCGCCATAAGCTTCTCGGTAAGCTGAATCGGCTGGAATGCGCAAGCGCGTATACCGCCTATATCCTCATAGGAGGTTGCGGTCTTCTGGCAGGCTATTTGGTTTATAGATTCTCCTACCTTATTTTGAATCCGGCTCCCCAAAATGCACTGCTATTTTGCATAGCCGTATCAATCTGGCTATCCGTCTTGGCTACTCTATGGGCAATAGCGGCGTTAATCCCCTCCGAATCGAGAGGGACGAGAGCTGACCCTATCCAAGCGATAGCAAATTCGTGGCGCAGGCTCAAAAGCGATAACCGATTTTGGACTTCCGCGTTCTCGGTCGCCGGCATTCAGGTCATTGCGGTTCTCGTCGGCTATTCCGCCGGGGGGATATGGCAGGTCATTGCGGGGCTCACGAGCGCATTCGCTCAAGTCACCATGTTCAAACAGGCAGAATACGCGAAGATTGCTTCGGCGATTAGAGCGCCAGTATCGACGCAAGGTAATAATCTACACAGAAAAGCACTGATCGTTTTAATCGTACTGGAATCATTCGTCGTTCTCTTTTATATTTGCTTATCTTACCTATCTTCCTATTCGGCTGCTCCGTTATTCAAATATTTATCGGGTTTTGTCGTTGGAGGAGGTTTAGTGGCGATTTCATGGCTCTTCGGCCGGGTGAAAATTTTATATTATTTGCTCATGTCGGTCGTATTTCTGGCTTGCGCTTTGCTTCTTGGCATGATTGTGAGCCTGATTGGAATGAATATGCTTGATTAGAGTACGTGGAAAGGAAGCAATAGACGGCTATGCTCGCTAAATATTCAACAGTAAGAAATTACGGTTCGGAAGAAATCGTCATCAAGAAATCCCGTTTCATCGGACACGCGAAACCCGTGGAGTCCGAAGCAGAAGCGGTTGCCTTCATAGATGAGCTAAAGAAGAAATATTGGGACGCGACGCACAATTGCTCGGCTTACTTAATTGGAGAACGGGACCAATTCCAGAAGGCATTGGACGACGGCGAGCCGAGCGGAACGGCGGGTAAACCGATACTTGAAGTCATTAAACATCGCGGGCTGAAAAACGTCGTAGTCGTCGTAACCCGATATTTCGGCGGGATCATGCTGGGAGCGGGCGGTTTGGTCCGGGCATATACGGATGGCGCGATTGCCGGAATCGATGCGGCGCAGCCCATCGTAAAGGTTCTGCATCGCGAGGTGTTGGTCGATGTGGACTATACCTGGTACGGTAAGCTGGAGAACGAGCTGCGGGGAAGAGGCTTCCGGGTCGGGGAGGTTTCTTTCACCGATCGGGTTAAGGTGCAATGCCTTCCCGAAGTCGGCGAAGCGGATCGTTTCCAAGCATGGGTAACCGACGTTACGCAGGGACAGGCTTTGCTAGAGCTTGGCGCTAAGCATTATTATATAGAGGGCGAGTAGAATAAGTCTCGCCCTTCGTCATCCTCGAATGTACAACCCCTCTAATTATACTCCGCTAATCATAACATTTCCAAAATTCGCGTCATATGGACATTTCACCACTCATAAGCTTTTCGAATAAGTTACCTAAGATTTAATAATAAAAAGGCGAATGTCCAGTAGCTTTTTCATTGACGAGGGAAGCCGTTTTCTGGTAAAGTTGTAATACCCACTAATTTAATAGGAATTATTTTATATACAGCTCTCGAGGCTTCAGGAGGGACACGACAACGTGAGTTCCATGCTGCAGGGTCGCTGGTGGGGCTGGGGATTTCGCAGCGCCGTCATGCTCTATTTTATTTTACTGATTATTTTTCCTATTCTAGGGATCTATGGACAATCATTATCCGCCGGCTGGTCTGCCTTCGCCGAAAATATTACGGAACCGCTAGCTTGGAAGGCAGTTCTGCTGACAATCAAACTTGCGATCATAGCTACGGTCATCAACGTTTTTGTCGGAACGATGTCCGCGTGGGTGCTTATTCGTTACCGGTTTCCGGGAAGACGTTTATTGAACAGTCTGGTGGATCTGCCTTTTGCTCTTCCTACCGCGGTAGCCGGACTTATGATCTTGCTGTTGCTCGGTCCGCATAGCATCGTGGGAGAAATGGCGGAGAAGCTTGGTTTCACGATATTGTTTCATCAACCGGCCATCATTATCGCGATGGTATTCGTGACTTTTCCTTTCGTCATCCGTGCCGTCCAGCCTCTATTGGAGGAGATGGACGCGTCGGAGGAGGAAGCGGCGTATACGCTCGGCGCCACGAAAGCGGCAACCTTCTGGAAAGTCATCTTGCCGAACATGCTTCCGGGCATACTGAGCGGCGCGATGCTAGCCTTCTCCAGAGCATTGGCGGAATTCGGCGCGGTCGTGCTCGTCGCGGGTAATATCCCAGGTAAAACCTTGATCGCTTCGGTGTATATTTTCGGAGAGATCGAGAGCGACAATTCCATCGGGGCTACCGCCGTCAGCGTCTTGCTGTTGACGTTCTCCTTCATTATCTTATGGACGGTTAACTACGTTCAGATGAGGAGGAAAAACGGATGAGACGCTTATGGATCGGATTAACCGTTGCCGTATTCGGTTTGTTGCTCGTCGTGCCGGTGATACGAATCGCAATGGGTGCCATGAATGAAGGTTGGAGCGGGTTCGCGAAGGGATTGGCTAGACCGGAGACCCTGCATGCGTTATTCATGACTGGCGTGATTGTTGTAATCGTCACCGTCGTGAATACGATATTCGGAGTCATGTTGTCCCTCTATCTCGTTAGGGCGACTTGGTTAGGAAAACGTATTAAGCAATTACTTAACAGTATCGTTGATCTGCCGTTTGCCGTATCGCCCATCATCGGCGGTTTGATGATCGTGCTTCTCCTAGGACCGGAAACGGCTCTGGGAGCTCTGTTCAACAAGGCAGGGATAGATATCGTATATGCGTTGCCGGGAATGATTATCGCGACTTTGTTCGTGACTTTCCCGCTTGTGGTCCGCGAAGTGATGCCTGTGCTGCAGGAAATCGGAAACGCTCAGGAAGAAGCGGCATCGACGCTGGGTGCCAGTGCCTGGACGACTTTCTGGCGGGTCACATGGCCCTCCATTCAATGGAGCGTCGTCTACGGCGTAGTGCTTACGGTTGCTCGGGCATTGGGTGAATTCGGAGCCGTGCTAGTCGTGTCCGGCAATATTCTCTTCAAAACTCAAACGGCGACAACCCTGGTCTATCAGGATGTCGAAAACTTTAATCTCATCTCCGCAAACTCTATCGCGTTAGTGCTGGCAGCGGGATCGGTAACCCTATTGTTGATTATGGAATGGGCCAAATCGAGAAGGGAAGTGCATTGAGATGCATATCGAAGTCAGCGGTTTGAATAAGAAATTCGGCGATTTCCAAGCGGTTAAGGATGTCAATTTCCAGATCGAGAAAGGCCAGCTTATCGGTCTGCTAGGTCCTAGCGGCGGAGGCAAAACCTCCATTCTGCGCATGCTTGCCGGACTGGAATCCGTTGACGAAGGCGATATCCTCTTTCATGGCAAACGCGTCAATGATCTTCCTCCGCAGGAGAGAGGCATCGGGTTCGTTTTTCAGAACTATGCGCTATTCAAGCACATGACCGTCGAAGAGAACATTTCGTTCGGACTGGAAGTGAAGAAGTGGCCGAAGGCTAAAATCAAAGCCCGCGTCTCCGAGCTTGTCGAGCTGACGGGATTATCCGGACTCGAGAAACGTTATCCGCATCAGCTATCCGGAGGTCAGCGCCAGCGCGTCGCATTCGCCCGCGCATTGGCTCCCGAACCGCAGCTGCTCTTGCTGGACGAACCGTTCGCCGCGATCGACGCGAAGATTCGCCATGAGCTGCGTTCCTGGCTTCGAGACATGATCGACCGCCTGGGCATCACCTCCATTTTCGTCACGCATGACCAAGACGAAGCGATCGAGGTAGCGGATCAAATCATGATCATAAACAAAGGGTGCCTCGAGCAGAAGGGGACGCCTTGGGAAATCTATAAAAATCCGCAATCGCCGTTCGTTGCCGGGTTCATCGGGGAATCCACGATCGTGGAAGACGTATCGTGCTTGCGCGGCTTCGAGAACGCATCGGTTTGGCCGGGAACGAAAGCTTTGATCCGTCCGGAATATGTCGAAGTCGGCAAAGCGGGAGATTTCAAGCTGTTATCCGCTACGGAGGCCGGAAAAGTTCGCCATGTGCATTTCCGCGGAAGCGAATGGTTGGTGGAAGTGGAGATCGGGTCCGCGCGCTTAGTCACATACCGCTCCCTGGAGAAGGCAATCGTTCATCCGGGCGACGAAGTTCAGGTATTGATCCATCGCGCCTATTTGTTCAACGATAACGACAGCTGGGTCATGGAGAATAAGCTTAAGGAAGATCCGATGCCGGTTCATATTTAACGGGTTGGGCGGAAGCCTTCGAAGGCACCGCGGGAGGGCAGCAATGAAGACGGGAAACCGCAGACCATTATTCGGACGCAAATCCGGCGCAGCCATTACGCTATTGCTATTATCGCTTTTGTTACTTCTATCGGGCTGCGGCGATAATCATCCGCAGACCGCAACTTCCGATCCGCAGACGGCAGCGGGAGACGTAACGTTAGTGCTCGGAGCCTATTCCGTCGCCAAGGATGCTTTGCAGGAAATTTTGCCCGCGTTCAAAGCGGAGTGGAAGGCCAAGACGGGACAGGACGTTGCCTTTCAGGAATCTTATGAAGCTTCGGGTACGCAAGCCCGTTCTATCGCAGGAGGCTTCGAGGCTGACGTGGCGTTGCTCGCGCTCGAAGGCGATATGGAGAAGCTGGTTAAAGCAGGTCTCGTTGAATCGGAGTGGAACCGATCGACCTCTAAAGGCATGGTGACGCGTTCTATAGTCGTATTGGGGACGAGAGCCGGAAATCCGTTAGGAATCAAGGATTTCGAGGATCTCGCCCAGCCGGGCGTAAAGGTGCTGTATCCGAATCCGAAGACATCAGGCGGCGCACAGTGGGATATTAACGCGATCTATGGCGCGGGCCTGAAGAAATCCGAGTTGGTTAGCGGGTCCAAGGATCCGGTTGCGGCAAAGAAGTTCCTGGAGGACGTTCATCGGAATATCGAATCGATGGATAAGAGCGGCAGGGCTTCGATGGCCGCCTTCGAATACGGCGTCGGCGACGTCATCGTCACTTACGAGAACGAGCTGCTCGCAAGGATCGCGCAGGGCGTCGAGTACGATATCGTGGTGCCGCCAAGCACGATCCTGATCGAGAATCCGGCCGCCGTAATCAGCAGGAACGCGGATCGTCACGGCGTGCGCGAAGCGGCCGACGCTTTCGTGGAGTACCTATATTCCAAGACGGCGCAGAAGCTCTTCGCCAAACATGGCTTCCGGCCGGTCCAGGAAGAGCTGGCGGCACAGATGAAGGCTGATTTTCCTCAACCGCCGGAGCTGTTTACGATCGATTACCTTGGGGGTTGGGACGAGGTTCGAGAAACGCTGTATTCCAAACGGGGAATCTGGTACCAGGTGTTAGCCGGTCAATGACGAAGAACTCTTTAAATTTGACCCGAAGATGGACGCTTTGTTAATAAGCGCATTCCATCTTCGGGTCTTTGTCAAGGCGATTCAAGCGCGGATCCTGTTCCGTTTAATGTATCTTTGCGAGCCGATACGCGCGGAAATCGTGCCTGGAAAGCTCAGTCCGGATGGTTTTTGAGCCGTTTCGTAAGGTCGTATGTCGCTAGAGGCGAACTGCGATAAATATTGGTAATCGGGGTATATTACCTGGTCCAATAAGTAGGCGGATTGGGTGGCGCCCTGCCGACGTTGACGATTGAGCGCCGCGATAATCCCCTGCGCGGGTTTAATGCCGATCCCGTGCCCAAAGTATAGATTATCTTCCACCTTGATCACGTTTTCCCCCTGCCACTCCATTTTCTCCGGATTAACCTCGGGATTTTTGAAATACAGCACGTCGCCGGGCCGCGCATAATAGCTTTCTATGTCGTCCTGAGTGATTCCCAGATCGCTGTCGGAATTCCAGCTGTACAATAGCAAGCCGGGGAACAGCCTGTTGAATTCGGATTCGCCGATCGTGTCCAGTACCCCCTTATACAACAGGATAATGATAGCAGTTGCGCATTCGAAGCCGTATTTACGCCCATTAAGGAAAATATCCCGGATCGCCTCGGCCGGCGCGACTCCGCTCCTCAACAGGAAGCCGCCGTCGTTCGTTAAATGCCAATACTTCTCGTTGCAAAAAGAAGTCCTGAACGTTGCGAACCTCGATCCGCCCTTATTCATATCCCTGCTCGCCTCAACGATCTTCGACCTTAATATCGCTTCGAATTGCATGATTGCTTCCGCCCTTCTGCTCTTCTCGTAGTCTTAGCATTGTATGGGTATCGGATAGCTCATGTGCATTTGGCAAACAATGAAATCGGAGATAACACTTATGCCCCGCTGAGTTGTTTTTTTTGCTATAATTATGGATTATGACAAGAAACGCGCAGCATTTGACGAAATCATTGTCGCACAGCTAATAGGGAGGACTTACATTGTTAAAACCAACCAGTATTCGTGCCATGCGTTTCATTCTGTATTTCAAGCTCGCCATGTTCGTCGTGGTGATGGTAGCGTCCTTCGCCAATACGAAAAGTTATGATGATTTTACGGGAGGAAAAGTGGCGACGATCGCGTTCAATATCGCGGTATCGGTCTTGTCGATGGTTTCCATGCTATTATTGATAAACAAGAGAAAGCTGTTTCCTTCGCTTATCATGTCTTTTATCGTTCTTTGGTTTTCCATCGATACGATCCAGTTCGTTCTGGCGATCGTACTTGTGCTGCTGTTCTTCTTGCGTCAGACAAGGGAATATTTCCGCGGAGACAGCCTGATTGAACCGCGGCAAGATGAGCGGTCGAACGATGCCGAAGATGCAATCGATGGAGATAAACAGGCGAGCTCGACGGAAGATCCGTTAGAAAAGCCTGCCAAGCCGCAAGTTAAGCTGAAGAAGGATCCGGAAGTGTACATAAGAGAAGCGACGCCCGAGGACACGGACACGATTCATTCGTTGATGTTGATCGCATTCGAAGAATACAGAACCGCGATACCTCCTTCCAGCGCCTTGGAAGAAACGGACGAGTCGGTTTCGAAGGCTCTCCGAGAGGGATCGGAATCCGCTGCCATCTTATACGAGGACGATACGGCTGCGGCAATGGTAAGGTTTAAGTATATTGGCGACGCCATCTACTTCTTCCGATTGTCCGTCGTTCCTAATCGCCGCAGGAGAGGTTACGCAAGACAATTGGTAAAGTGGATCGAGAAGCAAGGGATATCCAAGGGGCTTAATATCAGCCGCTGCAAAGTCAGGCAATCGGTTCAGAACAATCTGGTGCTGTACCAGGACATGGGTTATGAGATCGTCGACACCGAGCTCGTCGTTCGCCCGCAGGGTACCGTTAAGGCGCTTACGATGGAGAAAAAGCTAGGGGTTTAAGGATTGAAAGGCTGGCCGATCACGGACTTGAAGTTAACCTTAGTTTGTAAAATTAAGGGCTAATCTCGAAAATGAATTGACGGAAATTGTCTTGGTCAAGAACATTGTCCTAAAACAAGTCGCGTAAATCGCGGCTTTTTTTTATGGGACAACGGCAACTTCCGAGTTCATAGTGGTTACAAGGCTTCGCCATTCCATGCCGCAATAATGCGGATCGAAACTACCCTACAGCTTCTTGGCGCGGTTCGCAAACCGCAATAGATCTCCATAAACGATAGAATCCGAATAAGTCAGCCGCTTGACCGCCTCCTCCTTAAACGGCTCGCAATCCGCCGGCTCGGTAACCATGCCGGTTGCTTTATCATAACAACGATTTTTGGTGAATACGTTTCGATCCGTAATAAAGCTTCCGTCCCGCAGCACTGCCAGTTCCGGCCGGTTGCCCGCGAACAGATCCAGCCCGAAGTTCAACTGCCCGTCCGTATTCACCCCAAGCAAATGCAATAGAGTAGGCTTCAGATCGACCTGCCCCGAAATGGTGCCCATCCGTTTCCCTTTCATTCCGGGAATGTGAATAATGAGAGGGACCCTCTGCAATTGCACATGATCGTACCAATTGATTTTTCCTTTCCCGAGCAGCTTGGCCATCGCTTTATGATGCTTATGGGAAATCCCGTAATGATCCCCGTACAGAACGAATATTGAATGCTCATATAATCCTGCCGACTTCATCTCCTCAAAAAATATCTTCAAGGCTTCATCCATATACCTTACAGTCGGTATGTACCGATTCAAGGTCATGGAACCGGACGCGTATTCGGGGATAAGCCGGTTTTTTTCGCTCAGGTTAAAGGGATAGTGGTTGGTTAGCGTAATGAACTTGCTGTAAAAGGGCTGCGGAAGTCCCCTCAATTTCTCCACGGACTGCCGAAAAAACGAAATATCGTTTAATCCCCACCCGATGGTGTTGTCTTCCGTAATGTTGTAATCCGACGAAGAGAAAAACCGTTCGTATCCCATCGTCGGGTACATGTTTCCGCGATTCCAGAACGATCGGTTATTGGCGTGAAACACGGCCGGATAATATCCGAGCTTCTTCAGGATGTTCGGGGTGGAGTCATAAACATTCTGAGCGTTCGAGAAGAAGACGGCTCCGCTAGGCAGCGGAAACAGCGATGTATCGATAATAAACTCGGCGTCGGACGTTTTGCCTTGTCCCGTCTGGTGGTAGAAGTTCTCAAAATAAAAGCTTTCCTTGATCAAACGGTTCAGATAAGGGGTAACCTCTTGCCCCTCAATGCGCCGATCGATGACAAAGCTTTGCAACGACTCCATCGATACCAGGACCACATTGTAACCTTTAGCAGCCCCGAACAGCTTCTTGTTGTTCTCGTCTTTGGGCAATTGCTTCACGAACGATTCGACCGTGGCCAAATCGTCGTTGCTGGCAAAAGCTTTTTTGTAACCTATCTGGGTGCTCGTAATGATGTCATACAAGTGATAATTATATGCGCCTATGCTTTTAACGACAATTTGGCGGTCAAACGTTCGATTCAATAACCCAGGGCGGATTTTATCCGCCATCGATAAATTAAAGAAAATAAGCAGCGAGGCTAGGGCCGTCGCCGCAACCAGTTGACTGGGATTCCAAGCGGTCTTTGGCATTTTTCTGTTATTTATCATCAATACCAAAAAGAAAGTATCAAGGAAAATAAGCAGATCCGAAGGGCGGAGGAGTGTGAACACGCTGCTCCACAATACGCTCATATTATCGGCGAGAAGCAGTACCGGGATGGTGATGAAATCGTTAAAAAAACGGTAATAAACAAGATCCGAGAGCAATAGCGCCGATGATAACAAGCTTAACGCCAAAATCGAAATATGTATTTTGCTTCGAAACCCTAACATAAAGAAGCTAAATAGGATAAGAACGGAACTCGAAGTGCCAATGAGAAGATTAATTTCCTGATAAAAGCCTTTAACCGGTAAATCAAAGCAATATCGTTGGACTAAGTAATTTTTTAACCAAAAGCACAACGCCATCGTATAAGTGAACCTATGTTTGCCGCAGTGCCGTTGAACGTATGTAAGCAAGCTCAAGTTCATCCCCTCCATAACATATGTATCGTTACCAAGAGTCGCCAATTTATTCACGGCTCGCGGTATAACGACAGCCCCGATTGGGATATTAACATGTAACTTCCTTAGAGGGATGGGGGGACCGACTTGCTAAACGCAAGCCAAGAAAGAAGATTACTTTGGATTAGCGTAGCTATGTTGGCGCTTTACCTTTCCCCTTTGTACCTATTAGGCGAGGAAGCTCATATCCGCGTTCATGACAACCTCGATTCGAATATCGCTTGGTATAAAGTATTGGTTAACAGCGGAGAGTGGTTCGGAAGCTATCGGTCGGTTATTCCGCAAGTCATGAACGGACTTGCGAGAAACGCTTACGGAACCGAATTTAGCGGGAACGTTTTATTGCATGCCTTTTTCCCGTCTATGGGGGCGTATGCGTTAAGCCAAACGGTGTCGAGGGTGTTTGCTTTTCTTGGGATGTATTTATTGTTAAAGGATCATTTTATCCCGGGATCGAACCATTCGTTCATCCGAGTCGGGGTAGCTCTGGCTTTTGCGCTTACGCCGTTCTGGCCGTCGGGCATGTTGAGCACGTTAGGGCAGCCGCTCGCCCTCTGGGCTATTTTGCACATTAGGCAAGGAAAGAGCGAAAAGAAACATTGGTTTACGATAATTTCGCTTCCGTTTTACTCCAGTTTCGTGCTCGGCTTTTTCTTTTTCCTAACGGCAGTAGGTTTGTTATGGCTATGGGATTTAGTCGTAAACAAACGATGGAATTTGCGGTTTCTCGGAAGCGTTGCGCTAATGGGGGCTATGTATTTGGCAGTTGAATACCGGTTGCTATTGTCCCTTGTCTTGTCCGACGAACCGACGAGCCGCGACGAGTTCGTGTCGTCCCGATTGGATTTGCGGCGCTGCCTGCGGCTGGCTATTAAGAACTTCGTGTTTGGACACAACCATGTGATGACTTTGCATACGATCGTTATTTTACCGGTTACGCTGATTGTACTTTATTTGATCCTAACGCGGTCCGAGTGGAAGCGTACGCGGATAGGGAGCATTTTAACATTTCTTACGGGGCTTAATTTGGCGTTGTCTGTTTGGTATGCTTTTTGGTTCCACAAGGGATGGCAACCGCTCAAACAACAATTCTCTCTGTTAAATACGTTTAATTTTGCGCGATTTCATTTTTTACGCCCTCTTATCATTTATTTGGGGTTTGCCCTGGCTTGTCGGCTGCTCGTTTTCATCGGGGGGAAAAAGGGGCTTCGGTTCGCCAAAGCAGCAATTATTGCGCAAGTTGCGGTGCTGTTCGCGAACAATGAGGAAATTGTATATCGGAACATGGATAAACCGTCGTTCCGCGAGTTTTACGCAGTTGAACAGTTCCGAGAGATCGAGCGGTTTATCGGACTCCCTAAGGAAACATACCGGGTGGCGAGCATCGGGCTTCATCCGGCGATCGCGCAGTATAACGGATTTTATACGCTGGATTCGTACGCTAATTATTATTCTTTGCAATATAAGCATGCATTTCGGCGCATTATCGAGAAGGAGCTCGATAAGAAGAAAAAGCTGCGGACGTACTTCGACACGTGGGGTGGAAGATGTTATCTATTCGTTGCGGAATTAGGGAGGAAATACGACTACCGGAAGACGTCGCGCAAAAAGATCCGAAATCTGGAGCTAAACGTCGGCGCGTTCAAGGGATTGGGCGGGCGCTTTATTTTTTCGGCGGTTCCGATTTTAAATGCGGAAGAGAACGGGTTGACGCTTCGGGGGGTATACGTCCATCCGAGATCCGTATGGAAAGTGCATGTGTATGAGGTAGGGCAGTAATTTTCAATACAAAAACCGTTCGGAAGTTTTAATTTCGAACGGTTTTTACTTAAAATGCTAGGCATTCAACACAAACTTCTTAAGAACATGTGCGACACCGTCGTCGTTGTTGCTTAGCGTGACGTAATCCGCGATTTCTTTTAATGCCGGAACGGCATTCTCCATCGCCACTCCAAGGCCGGCCGCCTCAACCATCTCGTGGTCGTTCATGGCGTCGCCCATCGCGATCGTCTCCTCCATCGGTATGCCGTAATGGGTGGCAAGGAAACGCAAGGCATGACCTTTCGTGCCTTCGGGATGCATGAACTCCAGATAGTTAGGCTTCGACTTGGTCAAGTGAACCTGGGAACCGAATAACTTCTTGAGCTCGGGAAGCAAGGCATCCAATTTCGCCGGTTCGTCGATGATCAGCAGCTTCGTTTGTTTCTCGTGGCTGATGATGCGGCTGAAATCCGGTTCGATCGTATAAGGAATGTTTGATTGTCTGGCGTAACCTTTAATCTTGTCGTTATCCTCGGAGACGTAAAGCTTATCTTCGATGTAGCTTTGGAGATGCAAGCCATGTTCCTGGCAATAATCGTATAATTTCTTGGCTGCTTCGACGGGAACGGAACGTTCGTAGAGGATTTCCTCGTCGAGCAGATTCTTGATGAGCGAGCCTTGGTAAGTAATGATCGGCACGTTGAGCCCAACTTGTCGGGCGATTTTCTGGGCCGAATCGAACATTCTTCCTGTAGCGATGGTAAGGTGAGCGCCTAGGGCAATCGCTTCGGTCATAGCCTTGCGGGTTGCGTCGGATACCGTTAGTTCGTCGGTTAGCAGCGTATCGTCAAGATCCATGGCAATAAGGCGGTAAGGCATCGGTTTCTCCCTTTCTGTCTAGAGCGTCTAATTATCGATTTATTATCGTACAATTGTAACCCATATCCGCTTGATCGAAAAGACGGACAGCCGTGCTATAATGGTGGAGAATTTCAAGGGAGAGGGAGATGTTTGCGATGAAACGTTTGCGATGGGGAATACTTGGCTGCGCGGCCATAGCGGATCGGGCGGTCATTCCGGCTATTCAAGCGTCCGAAACGGGCGAATTGCTCGGGATTGCCAGCCGGGACGAAACGAAAGCCCGGAACAAAGCGGAACAGTTTGGAATACCGAAGCATTACGGAAGCTATGAGGCTATGTTGACTGATCCGGATATCGATGCGGTTTATATTCCGTTGCCGAATCATTTGCACAAAGAATGGTCGATCGCGGCGGCTAAGGCCGGCAAACATATCCTATGCGAGAAGCCGCTGGCAATGGATGCCAAAGAAGCCCAAGAGATGGTTGATTTCTGTAAAGAAACCGGCGTTCATCTGGCCGAAGCGTTCATGTACAGGCATCACCCAAGAATCGCAAGAGTGAAAGAGATAATCGCAAGCGGAGAGATCGGGAAACTTAGGGGAATTCGCGGAGTGTTTACCTATAACGGCGCCGCGAACAAAGGAGATATCCGGCAAGTGAAAGAGTGGGGAGGCGGCGGATTATACGACGTGGGCGTCTACCCGTTGAGCGCAGCTCGCCTGATTATGGGAGTCGAACCCGAAGCTGTGACGGTTCAAGCCTTATTTTCTGCCGAGCACGATGATGTGGACATGATGGCTTCCGGGTTGGTCGAATTTCCGGGACATGTCGCGTTAACGTTCGATTGCGGGATGTGGGCGACTTTCCGCAATGAGCTGGAGATCGTAGGGACGGAAGGAACGATCGTTCTGAAACCTTCTTTCTTGCCGTCTAAAGAAACGGACGATATCGCGATTCATGTCGGAGACTCGGTCCGTCGCGAAGGGCCTTACGGAATCGACGCATACGCAGCGCAATCCGACCAATTCGCGCGAGTCGTTTGGGGAGAAGAGCCTCCGGCATATACCGCTCAGGATGCCGTAGCGAATATGAGATTGCTGGATGCCTGCTTGGCATCCGCGCGTACCCGTCAACGAGTCGTTTTGTAGCCTTGTGAACACGTGTTCGCCAATGGTTTCTTCCCCGGGCATTTTCCGTTACAATAGAGGAAATGCCTTACACCGAAAGAGGAATACGCCATGAACGTCGTCGTTGCGACGCTGAACGCCAAATACATTCATACCTCCCTCGCCTTAAGATATTTGAAATCCTTCGCTCAGGACGAGTTCGAGGTCGATATTGCCGAATATACGATCAAAGACCCATCGATGGGCATTGCGGCTGATTTGTTCTCGAAGAAGCCCGATGTGATCGGTTTTTCCTGTTACATCTGGAACATCGAAGAAACGATAATCGTCGTGGATATGCTTCGCAAGGTAATGCCCGACGTGAAAATCATGCTCGGAGGACCGGAAGTTTCTTATGATACGGAATACTGGATGAATCGCTTAAGCTCGGTTGACTTTATCGTCATGGGCGAGGGCGAGGAGACATTCAGGGACTTGTTGCGCCAAATCGCCGGAGAGCAGAAATATCACTTCGTATTCGGCATGGCTTATCGCAAGGACGGCAAGGCCGTGATTAATCCCCCGCGCCCGAAGCTGATCTTGAATGATATCCCGTCGCCGCATAGATTCGCTCAGGATTTAGTGCCGATGCGCAATCGGGTTGTCTATTTCGAGACGAGCCGGGGATGCCCGTTCAGTTGCCAATTCTGCCTATCCAGCATCGAGGTAGGGGTAAGATATTTCGATATCGAGTGGGTGAAGGCGGAACTGACCTATTTGATCGATAACGGCGCCAAGCTGATCAAATTCGTCGATCGGACCTTTAACATTAAACGAGACTACGCCATGGAAGTGTTCCGGTTCTTGATCGACAATCACCGGGGTTGCGTGTTTCAATTCGAGATTACCGCCGATATCATGCGCCCCGAAGTGCTGGATTTTCTTGCCGTGAACGCGCCTCCGGGCGTATTCCGGTTCGAGATCGGCGTCCAGTCGACGAACGATCCGACCAACATCGCGGTTCAACGCCGCCAGAACTTCGCCAAGCTGACCCGCACCGTCGTGAAGGTCAAGGAAAGCGGCAAAATCGATCAGCACTTGGACTTGATCGCGGGCTTGCCGCACGAGGATTACGACACGTTCCGCAAAACGTTCAACGACGTGTTCGCTTTGAGGCCGGAAGAGTTGCAGCTCGGTTTCTTGAAAATGCTGCGGGGTACGGGCTTGCGTATCGATGCGGAGAAATTCGGCTATGTCTATTCCGATCGCGCGCCCTACGAAATGTTGGCCAACGATCTGATGCCCTTCTCGGATATCGTGCGGATCAAGCGGGTCGAGGACGTTCTGGAGAAATTCTGGAATGCTCACCGGATGGACCGGACGATGGAATATTTGATCGAGAAAGCCTATCCTTCCCCGTTCGATTTCTTCCAAGCGTTCGGAGATTTCTGGGAAGCCAAGGGTTGGAGCCGAATCGGGCATCAGCTGGAGGACTTGTTCTCGCGTTTATGGGATTTCCTGGAGGCGGATGCGAGGCCGGAGCTTGACCGTGACGCGGCTTTCGGATTGTTGAAGATCGACTATTATTTGCAACACAAATACAAGCCGCGCAAGCTTTGGTGGGACGATCGTCTGGAGAAGAAGGATTGGACGACGGTTATGAAATACGCGGCCGAGAAGCTCGGGATGGACGAGCGCGAGCTGCAGAAAAAAGGCACGCTGGACCGGTTGCCGTTCGATTACGGAGCTTGGGTAGAGGAAGGGCGGGTGGATCTGTCCAATCCATCCGTTCTGGTTTTCTTGTACTCCGGGGAAGAAGCGGGACCTCAATTGGTGGCGCTGCCGCAGCCTGACGGGCAAGAGGTAGCTATGAAGAAATAAGCAGTTATTCCTAGAGATCAACAACAATTAGTGAGAGGTGGCGCAATCCATGGTTTACAAAGCTAGCTCAGATCGTTATGTAACGATGAAATACAATCGCGTGGGACGTTCCGGACTCAAAATTCCCGCGGTATCATTGGGACTATGGCATAATTTCGGCGGCATCGATAGTTTCGAGAATGGCCGGGCTTTAGTTCGGCATGCTTTCGATTTGGGAATTACCCACTTCGACTTGGCGAATAACTACGGACCGCCTCCGGGTTCCGCGGAGGAGAACTTCGGCCGTCTGCTCGCAACCGACATGAAGTCTTATCGCGACGAGATGATCATCTCCACTAAAGCTGGTTACGGCATGTGGGATGGTCCCTACGGAGACTTCGGTTCCCGCAAATATTTGATATCGAGTCTAGATCAAAGTCTCAAGCGAATGGGGCTTGATTACGTTGATATTTTCTACCACCACCGCCCGGATCCGGAGACTCCGCTCGAAGAAACGATGATGGCATTGGACCAGATCGTTCGTTCGGGCAAAGCTTTGTATGTAGGCGTGTCGAACTACCGCGCGCCTGAAGCGAAGGAAGCGATTCGAATTCTGAAGGAGCTCGGAACGCCGCTGTTGATTCATCAGCCGCGCTACAGCATGTTCGATCGTTGGATCGAGAATGGGTTGCAGGATGTGCTGGAAGAAGGCGGTGTCGGTTCCATCGTTTTCTCTCCGCTAGAGCAAGGCTTGCTTACGAACAAGTATCTTGGCGGAATTCCGAAAGACTCCCGCGCGGCTGGCGCCTCAGTTTTCTTGAACGAAGGCAGTCTGACGGCAGAGAAACTGGAAAAGGTTCGCCGTTTGAACGATATCGCGGCGGAACGCGGTCAGTCGCTCGCTCAGATGGCGCTGGCTTGGGTATTGCGCGGCGACCGCGTAACGAGCGTTCTGATCGGCGCGAGCAAGGTCAGCCAACTGGATGACAATGTCGCGATGCTTAAGCGCTTGGAGTTCTCTTCGGACGAGCTGGCTCGGATTGAAGCGATATTGAAGTAAGATAGGCTGCCGCGGCATTAGCTCCAGCTATCTAGTTACCGCGTGGCGGTGCTAAAAGACCAGGAAGATCACGAGGCTTATTGGCCTTGGAGTCTTCCTGGTCTTTATTTATTAATGCGAGATTGCAATGCATGATACTGATGCTCCGTTGGAGCAGGAAGAATAGCGATTGCTTTATCATTAGTTATCCCCCTATAATGAAAAGGATTTCATTGGAAATCTTATCTATATATTATGATAATACATGTGACGAAGGAGCTACCCTAGCTATGAGCAACGCGATTTCGAGACGGATTGAAGACCTGGAGAGACTAACTCCGCCGTTAACGGCTCAACCGGATATTGACGAGTATTGGGATCGGACGCTGAAGCAATTCGCAACCAAACCGTTAAACGCGAAGAGAACTCTCGTGGAAACGCCGTTTACATACATGGAAGTTTACAAGGTGGAATTCGAAGGCTTCGATGCTACCCCAATCTTCGGGTGGTATTTGTTGCCTAAGTTCCGGAGCGAGGGGAAGCTGCCTTGCGTCGTACTCTACCACGGCTATACGGGGAGTAAGGGGTATCCGGAGGATTACGCTTCATATCTCATGATGGGTATGGCCGTATTCGCCATCGACGTTCGGGGACAGGCGGGGGAAACGGGCAACTTGCTCGCTCAAGACTTCGGGACGACGAAAGGGTGGGTTACTCAAGGGATCTTGCATCGGGATACCTGTTACTATAAAGCGATTACGATCGACGCGATAAAAGCATTGGATTGGGCAAGCCAGCAACCGGAAGTCGACAATTCGCGCATCTGCGCATCTGGCGGAAGCCAAGGAGGCGGTCTCGCGATGATCGCGGCGGCTTTGTCCGACAAGCCGGCGATAGCGGTCCCGCATATTCCAAATATGTGCCATATGGATTTCGGAATCATCAATTCGAGCAGCTCCTTATCGGAGGCGGCATCCTTCGTTGAGCGGTTTCCCGAGCACCTCAGTACGGTGATCGAGACGCTCAGCTACTACGATAATATGAATCTGGCGCACCGGATTCGAATACCCATTTTCGTAACGGTTGGCTTGAAGGACCCAGTGACCATGCCCGAGACCATCTATGCCGCATACAACCGCGTAGAGTCGGAGAAAACGATCGTTCCTTACCCGTTCTCCGGACACGTGGTTACGGGCGATCACAATCGCAAGGCATTGGAATTCATCGCGAAGCATTTTCGAATAGAGTAATTAAAAAACAACCTCCATTACACCGCAATTTTGACGGGAATAGGAGGTTGTTTGATATAGTCCGAAGTTGGCTGTCGGTTCAAGGCTAATAAAGTACCTTGAGCAGGGTGAGGAGTTGGCCGCCTAAATATCTAATTATCCTTATAAAGCTCCCGCATGACATGCCCCAACTCGGGAATAATCAAGCGGGTCATGGCCAACTTTACCGCGCCCGTGGAACCGGGCATCGAGAAGACGGCGGTCGTTCCGATCGTGCCCGCGATCGCCCTCGATAAAATAGCTGCAGAGCCGATATCTTCCGTGAAACTAAGAAATCGAAAGATCTCGCCGAAGCCGGGCATCTCCTTATGCAACTGATCGCGTACCGCTTCATAAGTCGTATCTCTGCCCGCTATGCCCGTACCGCCATTCAAAAGCACGGCTTCCACGCGGGGATTGTCGGCGGCATCGCGCAACAATTTTCCAATGCCTTCATATTCATCCTTCACGATGGCGTATTCCGCTACCGAAAACCCATTCTCCTCAAGCAGCCGGCGAATGAGTTGACCGCTTTTGTCCGATTCGGGAGTGCGGGTATCCGACACGGTGATGATTGCGCATGATACGCTCTTGGGTGCTTCCCGTCGATGCTGCTCGGTTGAGGTTGTCATGTGGGTAAAGCCCTCCTAATCAAACGGCGAATCCAAATGGATTCGCCGCCTTTATTTCATTCATCTTAATCTGACGATGCCGGAAAATGCTCTTGCTCTTCCGAAGCTTGATCGGCGGCGGGTGTTTGGTTGGACGGTGATTCCACGATTTTCTCGGGTTCCTTAACCAATCTGTCCACGACGGCAGGCACCAGCAGCGTTAACGCATAAGCCAATGTCATCCAGACGGTATAGGCATGATGCTGGTCTTCGTTAAAGGCTGGGAAAACCGAATCCCGATACCATACCGAGAACGTATTGAGCAACAATCCAACGGCAGTCGCCACGAATCCGAATCGCGTAGCGGAACCGCGTTCAGGCAGCAGCCTTAGCCGAACGACCAGAGACATTCCGATGAGCAGCAGGAATGTCAGCATTTCTAGCAGGAAGAGAGACGATCCGAAGTACGGTTCTCCTATTCCGAGCACGACCCAATCTCCGAATAACAAGAAGAAGAGAGTAGGCACTGCCCATACGACGACTCCCAATCCCGTTAATATCATTCCTTGGCGCATGGCCATCCGTCCTTTCGGCGCAGCTTCATCTCGTATTCTGTTCAATTATTTCGACAAAGCTTGCCGATTTCCTCTGTTAAGGAACTAGGCTGCGCAGGACGGTCATCGAGCCGTCAAGGGTATACTGCCCAAGGTTGGCCGGAAGCAAGAAGCAATCTCCGGCTTTAGCATCTACGTGCCCGTTCGACCAACCGATACTTCCGGAGCCTTCGCATACGATGACGATAACGAAGCTGTCCGCGGAAGTGGACAAAGTCCACTGACCCCGAACGACGCCCTTATCCGTTTTGAAATACGGGGAAGTTGCCAATGTAAGCCATTCGCCCGGCTTCGCTCCATCCGTATCCATGCGGGCCGCGCCGGAGCCTTCGTACGCAGTCACGTTCAACGAGTCCTCGATATGTAATTCGCGCGGTTTGCCATCCAATCCAGGACGGTTGTAATCGTAGAGGCGGTATGTCGTATCCGAGTTTTGCTGGATTTCCGCTACAAGGACTCCCGCGCATAGGGCGTGCACCGTTCCGGCAGGAATGTAGAAAGTATCCCCGGCTTTAACCGACACCTCTTGAAGGCTGTCCATGATACGTCCTTCCTCGATCGCCTTAGCCATCTCCGCGCGATCGACTCCGGGCTTCAGCCCGTAGATAATCTTGGCGCCCGGTTTGGCGTCGAGCACGTACCACATTTCCGTCTTGCCGAGCTCACCCTTAGGAAGCCCTTCGTAATGATCGTTCGGATGCACTTGAATCGACAGATCGTCATTGCAATCCAATAGCTTGATCAACAACGGGAACCGTCCGTTGCCGGAGCCGCCGCCTTTCGTGCCGAACCAGGCTTCCCCGACCAACTCGCGGATCTCGTCCAATCCTTTGCCGGCCAAAGCCCCGTTCGTGACGTGCGATACGCCGTTCGGGTGATCCGCGATCATCCAGCCCTCTCCGATGACGCCAGCGGGGACGTCGAATCCGAATTTCTCGAGCGCGCGTCCGCCCCAGACTCTTTCTTTGAACTCCGGCTTAAAATGCAAAGGATAAGGTTGTAAACTCATATTATTTCGTGCCTCCTCGTGTAGTTTGAAAAAACTCGATCGCTTCGCCGTCCGGTCCATCGAAGAAAAAGTAACGGCTGCCGTTAGGCAAAGTTGTAAATGCTTCGTCTAGTCCGGCAACATCCGCGGCACGGATACGTTCAAACTCGGCTTCGATATCATCCACGGTAAAAGCCACGTGGTGTACGCGCCCCGCCTTAGCCAATTCCCCCGTAAAGCCTTCGATCAATTCCACTTCGGTTTCCGAAGAAGATTGGAACGATAGGAAGGCTAACCGGATGACGCCGTTCGCATGGGTAAGCGTCTCCGTGTGTTTGAGTCCGACGACATTCTCATAAAACGGGATGGAAACCTCTAAGGAACTAACCATAATGCCGACGTGCTCGATTTTTCTAACAGCCATGTTTGCCAACAACTCCTATCTTTTTATTAATGCGATTAAATAGGGCGAAACCGTCTTCTGGGGAAAACGGTATATGACCGTTTGGGCAACGGAAAGAGAGATACCTGAAGCCCAAGCTTGTACCGCATCCGCTTCGACCTGGCCTCCCTCGTGGCCGGGATAGACGACGGCGGTCAGCACGCCGCCTCCTCGAAGCAATCGCAAGGCGGAATCCAATGCGGATAAGGTGGTCGCTGGCTCGGTAATAACCGTAGAAGAAGCTCCTGGCAAATAACCGAGGTTGAACATAACCGCAGCTATTCGACCATGCAGATCGGAAGCGACCGCATCATCCATGGTCTCGTGCCCCGCATGAACTAGCGTCACCTCTGCCAGCCTGCCCGCCTCCGATACCTCGGCGGCATCCAAACGTCTCCGCGTATTCTCAAGCGCTTCGTTTTGAATATCGAAGGCGTAGACGATGCCGCCCGATCCTACCGTACGCGCAAGGAACAAAGTATCCGAACCGTTGCCGGCCGTAGCGTCCACGACGGCATCTCCCGGCTTAACTCGTTCTTTCACCCATCGCTGGGCTTGGCTTAAGACGGAGAGGAAGCCCATCTTAAACACCCTTCCATGCTTTACCCTGCCAGCTGTTGCGTCGTACAAGCGCGGCATCGATGGCATTCAGCACTTCCCACTTGCGCAAGCTCCACATCGGCCCGATCAGCAAATCCCTAGGCGCGTCTCCCGTCAGTCGATGAACGATCATCTCCGGAGGCAGCAACTCGAGCGAGTCGACCACCAGCTCAACGTATTCTTCTTGATCCAGAAAACGCAGCAAGCCTTCCCTCCATTGCCGTACCATCGGGGTTTTGCGCATTAGGTGGAGCAGGTGGATCTTGATGCCTTGCACGTCCATGGCGGCTACCGCCTTTACCGTCTCGAGCATCATCTCCCGCGTCTCCCCGGGTAATCCGTGAATGATATGCGCGCAGACGCGAATTCCTCGTGCTCTCAACCGAGTCACCGCATCAATGAAGCATTCCGTATCGTGCGCGCGATTGATGAGCTGCGAGGTGGATTCATGAATCGTTTGCAAGCCCATCTCGACCCAGAGATAAGTTCGTTGGTTGAACTCCGCGAGATAATCGACAACGTCATCCGGTAAGCAATCGGGCCGGGTCGCGATGGATAAGCCAACGACGCCAGGCTGCTCCAGAATGACCTCGTAATACTCGCGAAGCGTCTCGACCGGCGCATAAGTATTCGTATAAGCCTGAAAGTATCCGATATATTTCGCTTCCGGCCATTTCAGGTGCTGGCGATCCCTGATGTCATTAAACTGGGACACTAAATCCTGTCGCCGGCTTCCCGCGAAGTCCCCCGAGCCTCTTGCACTGCAGAAGGTGCAGCCGCCGGCCGCGATGCTCCCATCGCGGTTCGGGCAAGTGAATCCCGCGTCCAGCATGACCTTGAAGATTTTCCCGCCGAATGTTTCCCGCATTTCGTAGTTCCAGGTATGAAACCTTTTGTCCGCCCATAGATGAGGCGCTTGTAAGTCCGTTCCAATTGTTGCCATCGATGCATCCGTCCTTTGCAGAAGTCGCTATTATTGTAGCGAAAATTCGGCCAAAATGCGAGGGAAGGCACTCCCATCGCCGTAACCGATCGATTGCCCCTTGATCGATCCGATAATAACATCGGTAATCGGGCGATTTCATCGACGAAACAACTTGCAATACCTAACATGAAGTGTTATATTAAAAGTGCGCCAAATCAACAAAAAAATCTGACATGACGCCATTTTTCTCACAGCTATTTCATACTGAGATCCGATTTCGGGCAGACTAGGTGCACCATTAAAATATCCGATTGGAGAGGTGATTGTCATGAATACAAGCGTACGCATTCCTCAAGGGGATGATACGGTTAAGGTTGAATTGACGGTGAAGGAAGCAATGGCGTTGGCGGGCATCAAGTTCCATAATAACCACAATATCGAGATTTCGGCTAAGAAAAAGCTTAATCATATCATTGAAGATCATTACATCGAGGAACACAGAACGGTCAACTAAGCTAAATCATAATAACGATTGATCAAGGTCGAATTCCTATTTTGGGGCTTCGGCCTTTTTTGCGTTGACATGTAATCGGATCGTGCAATGTGATAAACTTTCCATTATCATTTAGTGGGAGTTGTTGTCGTGAACGGTATTAACCATCTAAGAAGAGCATATGTCTGGGGATTGCTTGCAATCGTATTCTTCTCCGTCGTCAGTCTGCTAGTACGGAATGAAGGGATTGCAGGCTTCGATACTAGCGTGATATCCGTCGTGCAAGGGTGGGAAAACCCGAAGCTTACCGAGGTCATGGAGTCGTTCACTTGGCTGGGCACGACGATAGTCGTAATCGTAATTGCCGTCTGTATCCTGTTATTCCTAGCCTTTGTCCTGGGTCACCGAATGGAGCTGCTCCTGTTCTTAGCCGTTGTAGGAGGAGCTCCTTTGCTGAACCGCTTATTGAAGGCGGCATTCCATCGGGAAAGGCCGGACATTCATCGACTCGTGGAAGAATTGGGTTATAGTTATCCAAGCGGTCATTCCATGGCGGCCTTTGCGCTATACGGCGTTCTGACATTCTTGCTGTGGAGACATGTGCGGCGTAGAACGGGTCGAATCATTCTCGTTGTATTAGGTTCGTCCATCGTCACATGCATCGGAATCAGCCGGATTTATTTAGGAGCGCATTATCCAAGCGATGTCTTAGGCGGATATTTGGCCAGCGGGGTATGGCTTGCTCTGATGATCGAGATTTTCCGGAGTAGAAAATTGGTAAAGCAACATTAGGAGGAATAACGGAATGCGATTGCGCGGCAGGAAAAATAATTTTCGGGAAGCCTTAGAGCAACAAAAAGATATCGTGGTCCTTGAGCCTCAGGAGTACAAGGGTCGCTGGCACGAGTTTTTCGGCAACGATAACCCGATTCATATCGAGTGCGGCATGGGCAAGGGGCAATTCATAAGCCGGATGAGCGGGAATAATCCGCACATCAATTACATCGGAATGGATATTTACGATGAATTGTTGATCCGGGGGAGCGAGAAAGCCCGGGCATTGTGGAAAAATGAAAAGGGCGTCGACGAGGTTCCTAACTTGGCGCTCGCACGGGGCAATGTCGAGTTTCTGGACAAGATGTTCGATCCGGGGGAATTGGAGCGCATCTATTTGAACTTCAGCGATCCTTGGCCGAAATCGAAGCATGGCAAACGAAGGCTGACCCATCCTCGATTCTTGATGAAGTATAAACAAGCATTAAACGACATCGGGGAAATCCATTTCAAGACGGATTCGCTTAGCTTGTTCGAGTTCTCGTTGAACAGCTTTTCCGCGATCGAATACCAGATGCGCAACATCTCCTTGGATCTTCACCGCAACGGAATCCGCGAGGATCTAGTTCTGACGGAATACGAGACGAAATTCGTCGGCCAAGGAATGCCGATCTATAGGCTCGAAGCGGTAATCGGCGAGAAAGTCCAGCAGGAGCACCGGCGTCTCGTGGCTGAAGACCTGGAAGAGCAATTCCGCAGAGGAACGACGAAGGATTACGAGTCCGAAGAAGACTAAAGCAAGCGGCCGTACCCGAGTGAGAGCCGGGTACGGCCGTTATTATGATCGTGCTTGCCGAAAGGCCAGTCACGGTATTTTTTTTATATGGAACGCGGTTTAAATCCAGATGGAGAGAAGCAGGGCAGTAGAGCTGCCTAACAAGGCGCCTGCTACCGTGTCGCTTGGGAAATGGAGACCGAAGTAAATACGCGACAGAGCCACGCCGATTCCGATGGGCAACAAAGCGGGGATAAGCAAAGGCTCGACGAGCATCCAAGGCGTTAGCATCGCGAACGCAGCCGTCGTGTGACCGGAGGGGAAAGAAGGATCTTTTAGAGGATGCCGGTTCGTATTGATCTGCGGGAATACCTGATAGGGACGAAGGCGCGGCGCGCTTCTCTTGGCGATAGCTACCGGAATATGGCTTACCACGACGGCGGCGAAAGACAGCCAACCGGCATGGCTCCATGGCTCCGGCGCGAATAATCCGGCAGCAAGCGAGATGCAAAGACTGAAGGTCGCTCCCGCTAGGAGCGATAAGGTATGGAAAAGCCAATTCAAAGCGGAACGGTTCCAGCGAATGTTGACATGCAGGAATAACGGACGCTCGACTTCCTGAAGCATGCGGTATATTCTGCTCATTGCTCCATCTCCTTATCGTTGGTAGCTGATTTGCATTTTGGATTGATTTCTCTCTCCCTATTTAGAATACCGCATGATTGTCACGCCAGTATTAACTCAGGTTTGACACCCCGTTAACGTCCGTTCCTTACAATGAAGAAAAGGACATGGAGAGGGGATTAACCATGGCGGATATTCGATTGGCTTTATTTACCGATACGTATTTTCCGGAGGTTAATGGCGTAGCCAAAACATTGGAAAGATGGATTGGGTATCTCCGAAGTCAAGGGATCGAATGCATGGTGTTCGCGCCTTCGCGGCCGCGCAAGGAAAAGACGGTTTCGGAGGTCGCCGAAAGGTTGGTCAGCCTGCCTTTCTTCCTCTATCCGGAATGCAGGCTTGCCGTGCCTCAGACGGGGAGCGTCGAGAAGAAGCTTCTTAGCTTCAAGCCTACGATTATTCACGTAGCGACACCGTTCGGCACCGGCGTAGCGGGTCGGCATTTGGCGATAAAGCACGGAATTCCTCTGGTCGCCTCTCATCATACGCATTTTGTGCGTTATTTGCCGTTTTACAATTTACAATGGATGGGCAAACTTTTATGGAGATATTTGCATTGGTTCCACCGACCATGCAGAACAATATACGTACCCTCGCAATCCGTTCTGGAGGAGTGCCGCAAGGATGGGTGGGAGGGGCTTGAAATCTGGAGCCGCGGAGTCGATACGGAGCGATTCCATCCCGGCGTAGATCGTGAAGGGCTGCTGCAAGAAAACGGAATTCCAAGCTCAAGGTTTGTCGTGTTGTATGCGGGACGAATGGCTCCGGAGAAGCAGACGGAAGTGGCAGTCGAAGCGGTTTCCTTATTCGCCTCGCGTACCGGAGCGGATGCGCAGCTTGTCATCGCCGGAGACGGGCCTGCAGCCCAAGATATTAAGGCATTGGCTTCGCGGAGAGGCGTCCAAGCTCGATTTCTTGGCGCGGTTACGCAGGCTGAACTTCAACGTTGGATGGCAGCCTCGGATGTGCTGCTCTTTCCTTCCGCGACCGAAACGTTCGGCAACGTCGTGGTGGAGGCTATGGCTTGCGGGTTGCCGGTGCTGGGAGCAGCGGGAGGAGCGGTGCCGGATACGATTCGGAATGGGGAGAATGGACTGCTCTGCCCTCCGGGAGACATCATGGCGTTCGCCGATCAGCTAGAGCATTTGCACAAGGATGCATCCTTGCGAGCAAGACTATCCGTAGCAGGCGTTCAGGAGGCAAAACATCGTTCCTGGGACGAGGTATTCCGGGGGTTAAGGGCAAGCATGGAGGATGCCGCGGGGATTTTAAGCGCAACTTTATAAAGTTTCCAATCGTTAACTTAATGTGAACGGGGAGTAGGTCTCAGGATAGAAAAAGATTGGAAATCGATGAAAATGCCGCTTAGGCGTAGCAATTTCTACTTCTTGCACGGCTTGAGTTCCGAGAACCGTCCATCTTGGCCGTAAGCCGCAAATATGGGGGCAATACCCTTTTGACAAATGGGTGTAAACGAAAGAAAATCAAGAATGTCTCTTTTCAGAGTCTGTAATTGCGGAAGTAAGGTAAAGTTTAAAGAGAGAAAACACAGAGAATAAACAAAAAAGAGAAAAAGAAAAAAGGGATCTAGGGGGTATAACTGAATATGTTTAACAATTTTCTTTTAGTCGTTCAGGTTTTGTTTTTCGTGGTCGGGGCGTATCAAGTGATTTTGTCTTTTTTCGGATGGTATCGGAAAAAAGAACGGATTACCCACAAGCCGACCAAGTCGTTTGCCTTATTGGTGGCCGCTCACAATGAGAAAGCCGTAGTCGGGGCATTGATTGAAAACTTGCTAAAAATGGACTATCCTCGCGAATTGTTCGATATTTTCGTTATTTGCGATAACTGCACGGATGGTACGGCGGACGTCGTACGCAAGTATCCGGGGGTTCATGCATGCGAGCGTACGAACCCTCATCAGCGGGGCAAAGGCTTCGCGATCGAATGGATGCTCAAGGAACTATGGAAGCATCCCAAACAATACGATTCAATCGTCATGTTCGATGCCGACAATCTGGTGGCAACCAACTTCTTGCAATACATGAACGAAGATCTTTGCAACGGATACCGGGTCATCCAAGGTTACTTGGACACGAAGAACCCGAACGACTCTTGGGTCAGCGCGGCTAACGGCATCAACTATTGGTTCTGTAACCGATTGTGGCAGATGCCGCGATATAACCTGGGTCTATCCAACTTTCTCGGCGGAACGGGTATGTGTTTCGAGACGAAGCTGCTGAAGGAAATGGGCTGGGGGGCAACGAGCCTGGTCGAGGATCTGGAATTTACGATTCGATGCATTCAGCGGGATATTTATCCGAAGTTCAACTATGATGCCCGCGTGTACGACGAGAAGCCGATTACGTTCAAGGCATCTTCGCGCCAACGGCTCCGTTGGATGCAAGGCCATTTCGACATTACGCGCCGCTACATGCTTCCGCTTTTGTGGCAGGGGATCAAGGAGCGCAGCATTGTTAAAGTGGACGCGGCGTTATATGTTTTTAACGCGTACAACTTCCTTCTCGGTTTCTTGATTACGGCAACGCTGTGGTTCGACTTGTTGCTTCCGGGCGATCCGCATTTCGATTCCATTTATTCGATCGCGCCGGCATGGCTAGCCATACCGATTTCGATTTATATCTACTTGCAAGTTCCGCTTGCCATGCTGTTGGAAAAAGTGAATTGGCGTATTTATCTCAAGTTGGTCATGTTTCCGGTTTTCTTCTTCACATGGTGGCCGATTACTTTCTATGCCTTCTTCACGCAGAACAACAAAACCTGGAGCCATACGCAGCATACTCGCGTGATCAGGTTGGAGGAAGTGCAAGGAAAACAAATGTAAGAGCAGGCGTTCCCTGGGCGCGATCCCGGGGAATTTCCTTTGTTACCGGATTATGCGTTGACATCCCGATGTTGCCGTGATATAGTGTTCGTTGTGACTGATTTATGAAAATTATTCAGCACGCACAAGCAGAAGCGCCCGCTTCTCACCTGATTGGCATTTGCTGACGGGTATGCGTAGCCGACGATATACGGGACTTGCGGAAACTTCGGTTTCGATGCAACGATCGATAACGTTAGGACTAGGATGCGGGTCAATGCGACTCGTATTTTTTTGTTTTTCACGACAAGAAAAATCACTCGAAAGTTTATTTCGGAGGTGGAACATTATTAGCAAGGATCATCAAATCAACGAGGAAATCCGGGCGAAGGAAGTCCGACTAGTCGGCCCCGAAGGCGAGCAAATCGGCATCAAACCTTTTCGTGAAGCTATGCAGATGGCCATTGACGCGAATCTTGATCTAGTTAACGTAGCGCCGCAGGCGAAACCGCCCGTGTGCCGCATCATGGACTATGGCAAATTCCGTTATGAGCAGCAGAAGAAAGAAAAGGAAGCTCGGAAGAATCAGAAAATCGTCGATCTCAAAGAAGTTTGGTTTCGTGCGAACATTGAAGAGCATGACTACCAGACGAAGTTTCGCAATGTTGTGAAATTCTTGAACGAAGGCGACAAGGTGAAATGCTCCGTGCGGTTCCGCGGTCGCGAAATCACGCATGCCAAGCTCGGCCAGAAGATCTTGGAGCGAGTGGCGAACGAAGTAGCAGATATTTGTGTTGTTGAGCGCATGCCTAAGCTGGAAGGCCGCAGCATGATTATGATTTTGGCTCCGAAAGCCCACTGACAGGAGGATACAAACCATGCCTAAGATGAAAACACATAGCAGCTTGAAAGATCGCTTCAAAATTACAGGAACCGGTAAAGTCAAACGTTTCAAAGCTTACAAAAACCACTTGCTGTCCCACAAATCGGGACGCGCTAAACGTGTATTGGCTACTCAACCGTTGATGGCTCAAGGCGACGTTCGCCGTATGAAGCAGCAACTTGGAAATCTGAAATAAATCGTCATACGAACACTCTCGGGAGGTAATGAATCATGGCAAGAGTCAAGGGCGGATTCGTAACGCGCCGTCGTCGCAATAGAATGTTGAAGTTGGCAAAAGGTTACTGGGGCGCGAAACATCGCCTGTTTAAGAAAGCGAAAGAGCAAGTAATGAAATCCCTTATGTACGCATACCGCGACCGTCGTCAGACGAAACGGAACTTCCGCAAATTGTGGATCGTGCGTATTAACGCTGCGGCTCGCCAGAACGGCTTGTCTTACAGCAAATTGATGTACGGCTTGAAATTGGCCGGTATCGAAGTTAACCGCAAAATGCTTGCCGACTTGGCAGTGAACGATATCAACGCGTTCAACTCGCTTGCCGGCGCGGCTAAAGAAAAAATCAACGCGTAGTATCGCGTACAGACAAGCCCCGGGCAACCGGGGTTTTTTTGCGACTATCGAAGGCTTTCCGTATCCCCCATTTTGTCCAATAAGTCGGACAGAGGTACAAGCACGACAAGCTCCCTGCACATAATCTAACAAGACAACGGAGATGACGATCGAGAAGGACGCAGATTGTTTCTTCGCCGTTCGTACCTGATGCACCCAGGGAGGAGTGTTAAGATGTCTCGAATAACACGTTCGCAGGCCGGCAAGCTCGTTGGCAAACAGATTTACGCGGTACGCAAGGATGGTTCCGTCGCATCGGGCAAGCTTGTCCGCATTAGCGGAAACCGATTGGTCCTGGAGCAACCGAAGGGCAAAGCGCAGACGAAAGCGATTATCCCGCTAGTCTTGTTTGATTTGCTGGCGATTGGCACGTTAGGTGGCGGCTACGGCTACGGCGGTGGCTACGGCTACGGCGGTGGCTACGGCCATGGCTACGGCGGATATGACGGCTTTGGTTACGGCGGTTGGTGGTAATCCCGGTAGTTCTGGTAGTCGTGAATAATAGTAAAAGCGACAGCGGACCGACATTGATCGGAACCGCTGTTTAGCTTCGTCGCCTATGCGTCGAATAAGGGTTTGGCTAACTCGATTACCTTCAAATCAGGAATCACTCGTACAGTGCGATAACCGAGGCGATGGTAAAAGCGGAGCGCGCGGTCATTGTTATCGTCCACGAAGACATGGGACATCATGCATCCTTTCTTGCGTCCGTACTGCTCTGCCCGGGCCATAAGCTCGGTACCCCAATGCATGTTCTGGTAACGGGAATCTACGGCGAGCAGATCAATGAAGAGCGTTTTGTAGCGAAATTCCATATGCAGGAAGCCGATAGGCTCGCTTCTGCGGGATTGGGCGACAACCAGAGTTGCGCCTTTTCGGATGCGTTGCGTAATCTGAGTATGCAGTCGACTATCCCGTGGATGCTGCCATGGGGATAGGGGAACCAATTGGGTTTTGACAAGTCGAACGATCCCATTATCGTCGCGTGGTTGTCTCCATCGAATCAAGTGGGGTGCCTCCCCGTTTTAAGTCGCTCGGAATGGCCCTAGCCCTTGGCGCATGCCGATCTTACAACGTATGAACAAGTTATTCGAACGGTAACGGCGAAGATGTGTATTGACGAATGCCTTGGCGAAGAATATAATAAGTCCTAAATCGACGGAAAAACAAATGGCCGTGATGAGGAAAAAGCGATGGGGCTCTTAAGCTCAGAGAGTATCGGATTAGCTGAGACCGATGCCTTAACCCCTGTACGCGAAGTCTCCTCGGAGCTGTTCGCCTGAACCGCCTGATCGGCGTATTAGGGTGAATCGGATTGGCGCTCGTTATTGCGCTTAAGGTATGGACGTTCCTTGGGGCAACCCGGTGGAATACATACTTTATAAGGCCGTCACCGTGAGGTGTGCGGCAAACTCGGGTGGTACCGCGGAAGCAACAGCCTTTCGTCCCAAGACAGCCATATTGGCGTTGGGATGAAGGGCTTTTTTGATTTGTTGTACGTTTAGAAAGCATAAGTGTTCAAACGTACAACCGTCCATAGGACGGTGAAGCGGTTTTACTTGAAAGGAGGAAAAAAAGATGAGTACACAAGGCGTTACATTGAAATCTAAAGAAGAATTGATCGAGAAGTGGAGCAAACCGGAAGTGATCACCGGGTCGGATGTGCTGCTTCGCAGTTTGTTGCTGGAGGGAGCGGAGTGCGTCTTCGGATACCCGGGCGGCGCGGTGTTGTACATCTACGATGCCATGCATGGCTTCACGGACTTCCAGCATCTTCTGACGCGCCATGAGCAAGGGGCCATTCATGCTGCCGACGGTTATGCGCGTTCTACTGGCAAGGTTGGCGTATGTATCGCAACATCGGGACCGGGGGCGACTAATCTGGTCACGGGAATTGCAACCGCATATATGGATTCCGTGCCTTTAGTTGTTATTACCGGGAATGTCGCGACCAGCTTTATCGGAACGGATGCGTTCCAGGAAGCGGATATCGTCGGCATTACGATGCCGATCACGAAGCACAGCTATCTGGTGCGCAAGGCGGAAGACTTGCCTCGCATCATCCATGAAGCTTTCCATATTGCCAACAGCGGACGCAAGGGTCCAGTGCTTATCGATATTCCGAAAGACGTATCCGCGGAGAAAACGTTGTTCCAACCGGTTAGCGAGGTGAACCTGCGCGGGTATAACCCGACGGTTCAACCGAATAAGATGCAGGTGGACAAAATGCTGCGCGCGATCGAGAAAGCCGAGAAGCCCGTCATTCTAGCCGGCGGCGGAGTCATCTACTCCGGCGCTCATGAAGAATTGTACGAATTCGTTACGAAGACGGGCATACCGACGACTACGACGTTACTGGGACTAGGCGGGTTCCCAAGCGGTAATGAACTGCACATGGGGATGCCCGGCATGCACGGTACTTACACGGCGAATACGGCCATCCAAAGCGCCGATCTACTCATCAACATCGGAGCGAGATTCGATGACCGCGTTACGATGAAGCTCAAAGGCTTCGCGCCTCATGCGAAAGTCGTGCACATCGATATCGATCCGGCGGAGATCGGCAAGAACGTTCCGACTGAAATTCCTATCGTGGGTGATGTCAAAGCGGTTCTGCAGCTAGCCAACGCTGGCGCGAAACGCGCGGATAAGGCAGACGCGTGGAGAGCGCAGGTTAGCCAATGGAAAGCGACTAAGCCGAACAAATACAAGGATTCCGATGTCGTATTGAAGCCGCAATGGGTCGTATCGATGATCCATGAAACGACCAAGGGCGATGCGATCGTGACGACGGACGTCGGCCAGCATCAGATGTGGGCGGCTCAGTACTATCCGTTGAATAAACCTCGTTCATGGGTGACTTCCGGCGGACTAGGCACGATGGGCTTTGGATTCCCTTCCGCGATCGGCGCCCAGATGGGCAATCCGGACCGGACGGTCGTCTCCATCAACGGAGACGGCGGAATGCAGATGTGCGCGCAGGAGCTTGCGATCTGCGCAATCAACAACATTCCGGTCAAAGTGGCCATTATCAACAATCAGGTGCTCGGTATGGTACGTCAGTGGCAGGAAATCATCCATGAAAACCGCTACAGCCATATCGATCTAGCCGGCAGCCCCGACTTCGTGAAGCTCTCCGAAGCATATGGAGTTAAAGCGTTTCGCGCTTCCAATAAGGAAGAGGCACGCAGCGCATGGCTAGAAGCTTTGGAGCATCCTGGTCCTGCGGTCGTGGAATTTGTTGTCCGCAAGGATGAGAACGTCTACCCAATGGTTACGGCAGGTTCGACTATTGGAGAGATGCTGATGGGGGATTCCGAATGAACCGTAAACATACGATAGCGATACTCGTAAACGACCAGCCGGGCGTGCTGCAACGGGTTTCCGGCCTGTTCGGCCGCCGTGGCTTCAATATTGAGAGCATTACCGTAGGCTCTTCCGAAGAGCCGGGACTCTCCCGCATGGTCATCGTAACTACCGGAGATGATCATACGCTGGAGCAGGTCCAGAAGCAATTGTACAAGCTAATCGATGTCATTAAAGTCATCGACGTAAGCGGAAATCCGATGGTCGGCCGGGAGCTCGGCTTGATCAAGATCGGAGCCGAGCCTTCCGCGCGACCGGAAATACTAGGTATCGTGGAAACGTTCCGCGCGGCGGTCGTCGATATCGGTCCTTCGACGTTGATCGTTCAGGTCGTCGGCGATTCCGAGAAAATCGACGCGATGATCGAATTGCTGAAGCCATACGGAATCCGCGAGTTATCGCGGACTGGCGTAACGGCGATGAACAGGGGTTTCAGATAAGTCGTAGCAGAGAATGTCCATAGAACGAAAGACCCGCTCGGAGCGGGGGTTCGAAGGGAGCGCCATGCTTTAGTGCGGAGGCGCGACGGTGCGGTAGCACAACCCTTGGAACGCCCGCTCCGAGGGTCGACAAATAATCATCTTTTATTACTTTAAGGAGGAATACAATCCAATGGCAGTTAATCTATTTCACGAGAAAGACGCCGATCTTGGCGTTCTCAAAGGCAAAACAATCGCGGTAATCGGCTACGGCAGCCAAGGTCACGCGCAAGCGCAGAACCTTCGCGACAGCGGTCTGAACGTTATTATCGGTCTTCGCCAAGGCAAGTCCGCGGACAGCGCTCGCAATGACGGCTTCGAAGTGCTTTCCGTCGGCGACGCAACTCGCAAAGCGGATGTCGTGCAAATCCTCATGCCGGATGAAACGCAAGCTAGCGTTTACAAGAACGAAATCGAGCCTAACCTGAAAAAAGGCGCTGCGCTCATGTTCTCGCACGGCTTTAACGTGCATTTCGGCCAAATCGTAGCTCCTGCCGATGCGGACGTCCTGTTGGTTGCTCCGAAATCCCCGGGTCACATGGTTCGTCGCACTTACGTTGAAGGTTTCGGCGTACCGGGATTGATCGCGATTCATCAGAACGGAACAGGCAAAGCATTCGACATCGGTATGGCTTACGCCAAAGGAATCGGCTGTACCCGCGCGGGAGTTATCGAAACTTCCTTCCGCGAAGAAACCGAAACCGACTTGTTCGGCGAGCAAGCCGTACTATGCGGCGGCGCTACCGCCCTCGTTAAAGCTGGTTTCGAGACGCTTGTCGAAGCAGGATACGCTCCCGAGATGGCTTACTTCGAGTGTTTGCACGAGTTGAAGCTGATCGTTGACATGATGTATGAAGGCGGCTTGTCTTCCATGCGAAGCTCCATTTCCAACACGGCGGAATACGGCGATTACGTTACCGGACCTCGCGTCGTAACGGATGAAACGAAAAAAGAAATGAAACGCGTTCTCGAAGATATCCAACAAGGTAAATTCGCTCGCGACTTCATTCTTGAGAACCAATCCGGACGCGCGTTCCTCACGGCTACTCGCCGCAACGAAGCCGAGCACCCGATCGAAGTTGTCGGCGCTCAATTGCGCAGCATGATGCATTGGATCAAGAAGTAAATTACTGCACTCCAGACCGAAGCCCCGGCAAAAACCGGGGCTTTTTTGTATTTTCGGATGCCATCAAGATCATGGATATGGACGACTCTAATGCAGCATAAGAATGTAGGAGTCCGGGAAGGGGTGAAACAGATGCACATCGTCCGTAAACTCTCGTTGAGATTGCTTCGGATGCAGAGCGGTATCCTATTGTCGGGAACCCTTCTATTCGTATTGGCGAGCGCCTCCTTGATTTACTTGATAGAGCCGGCCACGTTCAAAGATCGTTGGTTCAACGCGTTATATTGGGTAATGACGACGGTCGCGACGGTGGGCTACGGCGATTTTTATCCAACGACTGTTCCCGGCAAGACATTCGCCATGTTCCTTTACGTGTTCGGAATAGGATTGCTTAGCTTGGTCATTGGCAAAATCATCGATTATTTCGTGGAAATCCACCGCAAGAGGGGGGCCGGTCTATTGAAGTATCACGGGAAAGAGCACATCATTCTTATTAACTGGAGCAAGAAGGCGAAGTTGGCGATAGAAGAGATTCTTTCGACCGACGAGGACATAGAGATCGTGATTATCGACGAGTCCGACAAGCTTCCGTTCGACCATGCCAAGGTGCATTTTGTCAGCGGCGATCCAACTTCGGTGGACACTCTGGAGAACGCGGCCGTTCATCATGCGCGGGCAGCCATTATTTTCTCCGATTCGCGAATCGACGATTCCTCGTTGGTAGACGGCAAATCGCTGCTTATCGCATCCAGTATCGAGAAGCATGCCCCGGAAGTACATACAACCGTTGAAATCGTCATGGAAAAGCATATACAGAACTTCCGGCACGTAAAGGTCAACGAATTCGTTCTGTCCTACGACGCGGTGTCGCGACTGGCAGTAAGGGCAGCCCTGCACGAAGGCAACATTGAAATATTCACCCAGCTGTTAAGCCGTCAGGATGGCGATGATTTGTTCGAAATCAAAACCGACAGTGCTTGGGAAAGTTACGGAGATGCTTTCCAAGCACTGATTAATAAGGGAGCAACTTTAATCGCCGACGGCAACGACATGGGGATTAATCGCCGACTGAAAGACCCTATTCCGGACAACGCGAAACTGTACGTCATCTCGGATAAAAAAACGATCGCGGCACTTCGGCGCGAGGGGAGGTGAAGAGCCCGATGCTACCGCTCGCTTATTTGGAATGGTCCGAATCGTTAGGGCGCGTGGAGCAGCACCTGCTGGACGCGTACGTCTCCAGGGAGGAGCTATTTCTGCGAAAACTGGTGAACGCTACCGTCATCCGTAATCGGATGTTCGAGCATTCGTCCAACGAGTCCGAAAGCAACCGGCGGCACGCGGTGTACGTAAAGCCTTTCCGGGAATTCGACATAGCGACGTACGGGACGGCGATTTGGAAGCATGCATTCGAATTCTGCGATATATCCGATTCACTGGAGGCCGTATTCTGCATATGGCATAACGGCGATTTCGTCGCGGAACCCATGACTTTCGGCTTGTTGGAGCCTATGGATATCGCGCAATTGCTTTTAGACCATTACTTGATCGAAATGGGCAAGACGTATGAGGTCCTATACACGGTTCTGGACAACGAACGGAAAAAGGTGCTTTTTTTCTTAAAAGAGGTGATGGACTAGATGAAGCAAGCAGAGAAGACGCCTTTCGGAATAAAGTCCGGGAAGCTGGCGGCGCTGACGTTGCTATTAACCGTGCCTGTCATGATGACGGGCTGCAACCAAGTGTCCTCTAGCGAGGAGTGCAATCCGAATTACGACGAATGCGAGTACGACGATGACCATGGAGTATACGTTTACAGCAGTAAATCGAAGAAGTATAAAGCGAGCTCCGGCTACAAGAGTAACTCTTCTTCCAAATCCTACAGCGGATTCGGAAGCGGAGGGAAGAGCAGCACCGGAGGTTGATGAGTAATGCGCAGAATGTTCCACATGGGCCTTCCGCATGACGACGTTTTTCGGGGAGAAATCGCGGAGAACATTCCCTATCATCGAATGTACGGCAAAGAATATTGTCTGCCTTCCTTATTGCTGTATTCTCCGGATGAAGCAAGGAGGATTGCGGAAGCCGCGGAATGGGTGAACCGAATATACGACAAAACGCTTCGATTTGCCCAACGGTACTTGCCTGACGATTTTTTCTTAGAATATTTGGGGATACCGGCTTCTCTTATTCCGACGGCTCGCATAGAAGTTCCATTTCACGGCGTGTCGCGTCAGGATTGGATCGTGAACGGCGGTCGATTAAAATGCATCGAGAACAACAGCGATACTCCTTCGGGTATTCCGGAAGCGGCTTGGTTATCCGGGGCGTTGATCGAACAATACGCCGAGTTCTTCGGAAATCCGTCCCAAGGAATGCGTCGTTCGATTCAAGAGGCTTTCCGGCAATTGCTGGATCATTACCGCGAGCTGGGGTTAGACGATACGATTGCTTTGAGTTGTTACGATTGGCACATGGAAGACAAATATAACACTCGTTACCTTATGGAAGCTGTTCGCGAGTTGGGATATCGGGTGATCTATGTCCCCTTAGAGAGATTAGAGATCGTACCGGAAGACGGACTTTACGCCGATGGGGTGCGGATTGACGTGCTATACCGGCTCTATCCGCTGGAATATCTCGTATACGACCGGGAAGAGGCGTCTGATTTTCCGATCGGAGAGGAGCTTCTTCGGCTTGTCGGTCAAGGAAAACTGGGACTGATCAATCCGGCTCAAAGCATCATAACGCAAAGCAAAGGATTCATGGCTCTCGTATGGTCGTTATACGAACGGAACCGACTGACGGAAGAAGCGATCGGCTTTACGCTGTTCGGCAAGGAAGAGCTTACCGCGATCGAAAGCTATTTGCTTCCTACTTATTTCGAGAAATCCGTGTTCGAAGCGACCGGAGCGCCGTATGTGTCTAAAGGGTACTGGGGGCGCGAAGGCAAAGGAGTAACTCTTTTCGATTCCGCCGGGAACAAAGAGGTTCCGTCCGAGCCGAAGGGAGAAGAAGATCCGGAGGTTCTGGATTATTACGAGAATCAGCCGAAAGTGTATCAGCTTAGGTGCGAGATGGAAGCCGTGCGCGTGCCGACCGAGATGGGCGAATATTCCGGATACGTGTTAACGGGCGCTTATGTGATAGGTGGCCGTTTTGCCGGCTTGCTGCCTCGGATCGGGGAAGCCGTTACAGGGATATGGCGTATTATTGTCCCGCTGCTGTTGAGATTAAGGAGGAATCGTAAATGGAACATTTAGGAGAAGATTTGGCGAATGTCGCGATCGGTTTGGGCATTCTGCTCTTGGTGCTGGTCGTCGGCGCTTTCGTATTCAGCAAATTAACGCGTTTCAACGACGCGGATGAAATCAACAAAGGCAACCAGGCTGCGGGAATGTACTTCGGCAGCAAGCTTCTAGGCTTATGCATCATCGTCGGAATGGTTTCCTATAGCTCGGATTCATGGGTCTCGATGCTCATCTGGTCCGGAATCGGGATCCTCATTCTTTGCTTAGTGTATCTGCTGTTTGATTGGATGACGCCGAAGTTCAAGGTTTGCGAACAGATCGAGAGCGGAAACATGGCCATTGCGCAATTGCTTCGCTCGATCATTATCGGCGTGTCTATCGTCATCGGTACGTTCTTGATGTGATACGTCACGCTGCTAACCCGATCCAAGATCATATCTTGGGTCGGGTTTTTTGCGTTAGGCGACGAAACGTGGCTTTTCTCCCCATAGAATATGTTATAATCTTTAGAAAAGTCATGAAGTGTTATGGAGGTGCGGGCAAGGCCCTGTCATGAGAAAAATTTATGTTTTTGATACGACGTTGCGGGACGGGGAACAATCTCCCGGCGTTAACCTGAATACTCAGGAAAAGGTCGAAATCGCGCTGCAGTTGGAGAAATTGGGCGTTGATCGAATAGAAGCGGGTTTTCCGGCGGCATCGCCTGGAGATCTTGCAGCCGTTAACGCGGTCGCAAGGGCGGTAAAGAACGCCACCGTCATCGGGCTTGCACGTTCGCGCGAGCCGGATATCGACGCGGTAAGGGAAGCGCTGAAAGGCGCTCAGGATCCTGGCATTCATCTATTCCTGGCGACTTCTCCCATTCATCGCAAGCACAAGCTTCGCATGGATAAGGACCAAGTGCTGGAAGCGGCTGATAAAGCCATTCGCTATGCGAAACAATACTTCGATAAAATCGAATTTTCCCCAGAGGACGCCGGACGCACGGAGCTGGATTATCTCTGCCAAGTAACGGAGATGGCCATTAACGCCGGAGCGACGGTCGTTAATATTCCGGATACGGTTGGCTATATGACTCCTCAGGAATTCGGGAACATATTCAAAGTGTTAAAAGAAACGGTACCCGGAATCGAGCGCATTCAACTGTCTGCGCATTGCCATGACGATCTAGGCATGGCGACGGCGAACGCGCTCGCGGCCATCCTTAACGGAGCGGATCAAATAGAAGGCACGATCAACGGCATCGGAGAACGCGCAGGCAATACCGCGCTAGAAGAAGTCGCGCTCACGCTGGCAACCCGCGCCGAGTTCTTCCAAGCGACGACTTCCTTGAATCTGAAGGAAATCGCGCGTACGAGCCGCTTGGTTAGCAAGCTTACGGGCATGGTGGTACCGGGGAATAAAGCGATCGTCGGAGCTAACGCGTTCGCTCATGAGTCCGGAATCCATCAAGACGGGATGCTGAAGGAAAAAACAACGTACGAGATTATTTCTCCGGATACGATAGGGCTTCGGGACAGCAAGCTGGTACTTGGCAAGCACTCCGGGCGACATGCTTTCCGCGAGAAGCTGATCGACCTTGGCTACGAGCAATTGACGGAAGAGCAAGTGAACGCCGCATTCGGCAAATTCAAGGATTTGGCGGATCGCAAGAAAAACGTCAGCGACGAGGATATCCGCGCCCTGCTCGAAGAGAAAATCATCGAGACGCCCGAGGTATTCGCGTTGGAGCAGCTCGTCGTTTCCTTCGACAGCCATTCGACTCCTCTGGCAAAGGTCACGCTTAAAACTGCTCAAGGCATCGTCAAGAAAGAGTCCGGCGGGAATGGCTCGGTAGACGCCATCTATCAAGCCATCGATGCGCTGACAGGCGAGGCGGTCGAGCTAGACGATTATACGATTAAATCGGTAACGGACGGAACGGACGCGTTAGGCGAGGTTCATGTCGTTCTGAAGCAAGGCGAATCGTCCGCGCATGGCCGCGGAGTAAGTACGGATATACTCGAAGCAAGCGCGCGGGCTTACGTGGATGCGCTCAATAGACTGATCGACAAGCGTAACGCTCCGACTCGTAATCGCCGTGATAACGTCACGTTGATCTAAGAAATGAGGAACGCAGGATGAAATTACAATTTTCGAAGAGACTGGACACCTTCTCCTCTTCGGCGGTTCGCGAAATCCTTAAGCTGACTCAGAAGAAATCCATCATATCCTTCGCGGGCGGACTGCCTGCGGAGGAGCATTTTCCGGTCGCGGCGATCGGGGAAGCCTTCCAAAGAGTGCTGGCGGCTGGTAACAAAGCGCTGCAGTACGGCTTAACGGAAGGTTATCTGCCGCTTCGCGAGAGCATCTGCGAGTGGATGGGAAGTAAAGGCGTAACGGTCACTCCCGACGATATGCTCCTGACGACGGGGTCGCAACAAGCGATCGATCTTCTGACGCGGATCTACATCGATGCTGGCGACGTCATTCTGGTGGAGAAACCAACCTATTTGTCCGCACTGCAAGTGTTCCGTTCTTACGGCGCCGCATTGGTTTCCGTGGAAACGGACGCGGACGGAATGGACTTGGCCGATTTGGCTGCCAAGCTCAAGCAGCATAAGCCCAAAATGGTATACGTCATACCTACTTTCTCCAATCCGACGGGCAAGGCATGGAGCATGGAGCGCAGGCTGGGCGTGCTTAAGCAATGCAGGGAGAGCGATACGCTAATCCTGGAGGATGATCCCTACGGCGAGCTAAAGTTCGGCGATGCTTCCGTTAAGTATCCATCGCTTTTCTCCTTGGATCAGCACCCGACCGGCTCATGCGTCGTCTACACGAGCACCTTCTCCAAAACCGTGGCTCCTGCGCTTCGTACGGGGTGGGTCATGGCAGATCCGGAAATCATCCGCCACATGGCTCGTGCCAAGCAAGCGGCCGATCTGCATTCGAGCTCGCTGGATCAGCAGACCTTATATCAATTGATGGAGCACTTCGATCTAGACGGTCATATCGAGTTCGTTCGTAAGGAGTACGAGAGCAGGATGCGCCAGATGGCGGATTTGCTTCAAGAGCAAGAGTGGCCGGGCGTCACATGGATCGAGCCGAAGGGCGGGATGTTCTTCTGGCTCGAGTTGCCTGAATCGGTTGATACCGCGGAGTTGCTTAAGACTGCCGTCGACCTCGGCGTTGCGTTCGTGCCGGGAGTTTCCTTCTTCGCCGAGAATGATGCGCCGAAGAACACGATGCGCCTTAACTTCACGCATAACGACTTCGAAGGCACCATCAACGGAATGAAGCGTCTGAATCAAGCCATGGAGAGCGTATTGGTGAAATAGGGTGATGGAGCGTACGACACTTTTGTGTCGTACGCTTCTTTCAACTACGCCGTCTTCGGACCTCTGCCCATCCGTATGAAGTCTGCACCAAGGCGCTTTTTTAGCCTTCGCAGCCCCGCTTACCCGTATCAAGCCGTCACCAAGGTACTTTATTAGCCTTTGTGCCGCAGCATTTCAACGTCAAGCCTGCTCCAAGGCACTTTTTTGGCCTTCGCACCTTCGCCCATCCGTATCAAGCCTGCACCAAGGCACTTTTTTAGCCTTCGTGCTCCTGCGGAAATACACCTAATAGCCATCACCTATAGAAACCATAGTTATTATCTATTTTGCCAATGGGGCCAAATGTACTACAATTGAGAGAAGGTCTCATTGGACAACCTATAACCTAAATTGGAGTGAATCATAATCATGTCTGAAGTTAAAAAAATCGCCGTCATCGCCGGAGACGGAATTGGTCCCGAAGTCGTAGCGGAAGCGGAAAAGGTACTGAAGCGCACGGAGGAATTGTTCGGCTACAAATTCGAACTCGAGCGCGGCTTGTTCGGAGGAATCGCCATCGATGAAAGAGGCACTCCGCTGCCGCAAGATACTTTGGAAATGTGCCGCAACGCGGATGCCGTTCTTCTCGGAGCCGTTGGCGGACCGAAATGGGACAACAACCCGAAGGAGCTTCGACCGGAAACGGGATTGCTCGGCATCCGCAAAGCGCTCGGCTTGTTCTCCAACATTCGTCCCGCGGTCGTCTTCGATTGCCTGAAGGATGCCTCCACATTGAAGCCTGAAGTTCTTGAAGGAACCGACCTCATCGTCGTTCGCGAGCTCACCGGCGGTATTTACTTCGGCGAGAAGTTCCGCCGCGAAGGCCCTCAAGGCGAAGAAGCGGTGGATACTTGCGTATATAACGTAACGGAAATCGAGCGTATCGTGCGCCAAGCATTCGAAGTTGCCCAGAAGCGCAGCAAACGCTTAGCTTCGGTCGATAAAGCGAACGTTCTCGAAACCTCTCGCCTTTGGAGAGAAACGGTTAACCGCATCGCGCCTGAATATGCGGACGTCGAAGTCGAGCACGTTCTCGTAGATAACTGCGCCATGCAGTTGTTGCGTCGCCCATCCAGCTTTGACGTTATCGTTACGGAGAACATGTTCGGAGATATTCTGAGCGACGAAGCTGCAATGCTTACCGGTTCTATCGGTATGCTATCCTCCGCGTCGTTAGGAGAAGGCAGCTTTGGATTGTATGAGCCCGTGCACGGCTCCGCGCCCGATATCGCCGGTCAAGGCATCTCGAACCCGATCGCGACCATCTTGTCCGTAGCGCTTATGTTCCGCCTGACCTTCGGTTATGAAGAAGCGGCTGCCGCTATCGAGACGGCGGTTAAGAACGTGCTCGACGCCGGACATCGTACGGGCGACATCGCGGTAGATAAGAGCAAAGCGATCGGAACGACGGCAATGGGCGACCTGATCGTGGCGGCAATCGTACGTTAATTATAATAATTCTAAAAAAGGAATTGTTATCATCTTGACTAGCTTGTCCCGGAATGGTACGATTTTTGTCGAGAGATTTATAAGAAAGCACTGGCACTATGGCTGGGCTTATAGGAGGTAGTTCGAAGATGGCAGAGCGTTTGGTAGGTCGTCCGGCACCGGATTTCACGTTGGAAACGGCAAACGGAGACGGCAAAGAGTTCGGTAAAGTATCCTTGTCCGATTACCGTGGCAAATGGCTGGTATTGTATTTCTATCCGCTGGATTTCACTTTCGTATGCCCGACGGAAATTACGGCTCTTTCCGAAGCGAACGATGTATTCAAAGGGTTGAAAACCGAAGTTCTAGGCGTCAGCGTAGATAGCAAGCATAGCCACCGCGCGTGGATCAACACGCCTAAGAACGATAACGGTCTTGGTCAATTGAATCACCCGCTTGGCGCGGATATCACGAAACAAGTCGCTCGCGACTACGGCGTTCTAATCGAAGAAGAAGGAATCGCTTTGCGCGGTTTGTTCATCATCGACCCGGATGGCGAATTGAAATACCAAGTCGTTAACCACAACGATGTAGGCCGCAGCGTAGAAGAAACCCTTCGCGTTCTGCAAGCTTTGCAATCCGGCGGGCTGTGCCCGATGAACTGGAAAGCCGGCGACAAGCACCTCGTCGCTAAGTAATAAGCTTACAAAGGCGATAAGGCTCCTCGGATGGAACAATCCGGGGAGTTTTTTGCAACCTTACGGACAACCAATCCGTCTTACTAGGTTAAGGAAGGCTTCAGCCGTTTATTCTCGCAAAATGGAAAAAAATCGTGGCAGGAATTGTGTTTATGGGTAGAGAATATAGTGTGAAGAATAATGATACCGATTTGAAGGAGGGAAGGCGATGAGCTTTTGCTGTGGGGCTAGCATGATTGGAACGAAGGGGACGTTAAAGCATTATCGGACGAGGATCCACAACGTACCGATCTTGTTTTGCCCGGTATGTCACCGTATTGAAGTACACTATCTGGTCGAGAACGAGTACGAAATATTGGCCGAATATGCGCATGGCGACGGAGCATCTGAAGTCGACTTCCACGATTACGTAGATGAGTCCGACAAAGCCCTCCACGAGAATTGCGTAAACAACGAAGAGGAAGAACCGATGCTGATCGTTCAGAACCAGATCGATATGTCTCTCGATCTGCTGACCTTCGCCAAGGAGATCAACGATCAGGAATGGGAGCAGCAGTTGAAGAAACGCCTCATCGTCTTAAGCCAGAGGCGCCATAAGCTGAGATTGAAACGTACACCGGGCGGCACGATCTGAGCTGATCATGAACCCGGTTAAGCATAGAACGTAACCGAGGACGGCCTTTAAGTAGAGTTCATCTGCTTAAGGCGTCCTTTTATTTATTATGCAGCTACCCCCTCAAAACCGGGTCAAGCTTCGAATGATTATGAATGTGGGGTGAGCGAGTGCTTCTCGTACTTTTCAAAAAATGGCTGAGCTCAAATAGCAGAGTTTCCGGAACGACTCGAGAAGGGGATCTGCCGGAAATCTTAGTGGAGCAAATCCAGAACGGAAGCCATGAGCTTCGCAATCATCTGATACGTCAGTATCATCCATACATATTAAAGACGACCAGCCGTTTCTTTCGCCGTTATATCGATCCGAAGCAGGATGATGCGTATAGCGTGGCTTTGTCAGCTTTCGACGAGGCGATTACCGGTTTTTCGCGGGAGGGCGGCAAGTTGTTTTTGGGTTTCGCGGAAACGGTCATTCAACGAAGACTAATCGACTACGTTAGGCAGGAAAGCAAACATGCCGCCGTTGTTCCCTTCAGCTCTTTCGATACGGAGATCGAAGAGGATCAAAGCACGATGAACCGCGTTGAGGTCGCTCAAGCGATGGAGGCTTTCCGTCAAGAACGGTCTGTCGACGAGCGGAAAACGGAGATTGCGGCTTTAACGGAGGAGTTAGCTTTGTATGATATTACGTTCGGCGATTTAGTTCATCTTTCCCCTAAGCATCAAGATTCCAGACAGATGCTCCTGAGGCTGGGAAGAAGGTTGGCGAGCGATGAGAATATGTTCCGTCGACTTCGCGATAAGAAGCAGTTGCCCATTAAAGAAATATGCGAAGCGGAGTCCGTGTCGCGTAAGACCGCCGAACGCCATCGAAAATACTTGATTGCCGTTAGCTTGATCGCCTATGGCACTTATCCATTTTTACAGGAATACATCGGCATGGATCGTGAAGGGGAGGTGGGGACATCATGAATCGCGGAACGATAATGGAAATATCCAAAAGAACGGCTGTCGTGCTTTCGCCGGATGGACGATTTTTACGCGTTAAAAGACGGGCGGGGTTCGAAGTTGGACAAGAAATCGATAACTTCATGGAAATTCGTTCCGTTCCCCGGGTTCGGCAACGGCTGCTGCAAGCAGGTTCGTTAGTCTCTGCTATATTGATTGTATTGATCGGAATGCTGCTTTTACGCACGCCACCCGTAGTAGCTTACGTAACGATGGATATTAACCCAAGCTTAGAGCTAGGGTTGGATGACGAAATGAGGGTTCGGGAGCTTCGCGGCGTCAACGAGGAAGCCGAAGATTTAATTAAAGGGTTAAAATATCGCGGCCGCGACCTAGAGACGGTTATGAACGAACTGGCGCATAGGCTAGTCGATGGGCGGTTCCTCACGATGGATGACAAGGAAATCGTTATCGCAAGCGTACCCGTAAAGGCCATTAAGTCCCAATGGGAAAAGCAAATGGTGAAAAAGATAACGAAAATTTTAAATGAAGCCGCGAATGAGGACAATACAGGGCTAACGACTGAATTGGATGTCACGACGGTGTCGTTGCCTATCGAGGTAAGAAATCAAGCTGAAGATAACGGGATCTCATCGGGAAAGATGGCCTTCTGGCTCGTTTCGAAAAAAGAGGGGCACGAGGTGCCGCTGGAGACGATTAAAAAGGAATCTTTAAAGGATATTGCCGCTTCATGGGGAGGCGTCAATAAAACGATGAGCAAATACGAGCAGATGCAAGAATCGAAGAGTGATAAAGAAGACAAAGGCGACAAAGACGACGACAAAGACGACAAAGACGTCAAAGACGACAAAGACGTCAACGGCAGCAAAGACGACGATAACGACAAAGATGACAAAGACGTCAAAGGCAGCAAAGAAGTCAAAGGCAGCAAAGAAGACAAAGACATCAAAGACGTCAAAGACGACAAAGAAGACAAAGACGTCAAAGACGTCAAAGAAGTCAAAGAAGTCAAAGGCAGCAAAGACGACGATGACGACAAAGACGACAAAGGCAATACAGACGCCAAAGGTAATAAAAACGACAAAGGAAAAATAGACGATAATAACGAAGACGACGATGACGGTGAAGACGATGACGATGATGACAACAATGAACGCGATAGGGACCACCGTGATAAAGACGATGATCGCCAGGAAAAGGACCGCAATAACCGCTAATCGTTCTACTTCGGATGGAAGGCCTAGTCCGTTTGAGAACCATCGCCATAGTTCGCCATAGCTCGACAACTTCTCCCGTTGACAGTATCGATCATATATAGATATGATTTGATTAATTTACACTTTGTCAATGTGACAGCTCTAGATGGGAGATGCTCGAATGGACGGATGGCGAGCACGTTATTTTCCGATTCTTGCGGAATTTGTTCGAAGCGGCGGGGAAATCGTCCGTCCTGAGATAAAGGAACTTTGGCGCGAGCTATGCGATTTGCCTACAGACGACATCCTAGAGCATCACGAAGAGTGCGTGAAGTTCTTGCTTTCCTATGCGGAGCCCGAGGACCGGATGACGTTCGTTCATCGGTCTCTTTTGTTTATTACCGAATTGCTCGTCTCCTTGCGTATTCCGGAGGGGGCGGCCGCAAGAGAAGAAGCCGAAACGGAACGGATATTGTTAAGTGCCAGCGCGATACATACGGCCCCGATGGGGGATGAACAACCGAATAAATTCGAGACCGTTCTCCAGCACATGGATAGCGGTATTGCCTTATTCGACGGGGCGGGCAATTTGCGATTTCTTAATGTCCAGATGTCGAGAATGCTACAGGCACCCAGGAGGTCGCTGATCGGCTGCACGCTGCATCAGCTTTTTTTCCATGGCAATCTTCAGCTGTCGATTCGTAAAAACATGGTGAGGATTTACAAGGAAATGGTGCTGTATCGTCGCTATCATGGGGAATTCCAGGATGTAAACGGACGATTCCTGCTTGTTAGCATTTCGCTAATCGAGGAGCTGGACGGAGATTATCTGGTTAGCGTGAAAGACGTCTCGGCATATAAACAGATTGAACAGACAGCGTTCCAGAACGACAAGCTGGCCATGCTCGGCAAGATTGCCGCGGCAATCGCACATGAGATTCGGAACCCTCTTACCTCAATACGCGGTTTCATTCAATTGCTAAATCCTTTTCTTAAAGATATCGGGAAACAAGAATACGGCCGTATCATTCTGTCGGAGATTGATCGGGCTAACGACATTATTTATGAATTCCTCAATTCCTCCAAGCCATCCGCCCCTATGAAACAGAAGATTCTCGTAGGGGTATTGCTCAAAGAAACGATCATGCTATCGGAAAGCGAAGCGCTGATGAAGGGGTGCGAGATCCATCACGAGATCTTCGACCCCTATCTGAACATCTCCGTGGACGTGAAGCAAATCAAGCAGGTGCTGCTTAACATTATCAAGAACGCAATGGATGCCATTTACGAAGTGAAGGAAGATCGTAAAGGCATAATAGATATCACGGCTAGGCAGGAAGGCAAATATGCTCTGATCTCCATTAGGGATAACGGAAAAGGAATGCAGCGGGCGACGCTGAGTCGGTTGTTCGATCCTTTTTTTACGACAAAAGAAGAGGGGACGGGCCTAGGGCTTTCCGTTAGCTATCGTATCATCTGCAATCACGGCGGGACGATTCACGTTGATAGCCAAATTAACGAGGGAACGGAATTTTTAATTTATTTGCCTTATGTCGAGTGGAAAGAGTAGAATCTGGTATGAATACTAGATTAACTTAGGGTGGGACATCAGGCATGTTATGGACGCAATGGCCTTTGTCATGGATAACGACGAGATCGAGTTTACGCAAAGCGCAGGATACCGCGGATATGATCATCGTATTCACGGACAGGGATTCGTTAGAAGGCAATCGGCAGCTATTGGAGCCGCGATTGGACGCAGCTCTTCGGGATAGCTTTAGCCGCGGTCAATTCCTAGGGAAATCAGGAGAGACGTCGGTGCTTTCCACGCTCGGGTTGATTCCCGAGAAGTACGCTTTGTTCGTCGGATGCAACAAGGCTCCTTATTCGACTAAAGCTCTTCGGGAAGCCGCAGGGGGATTAGGACAACGATTATTGGAATATCAAATAAAGAAAGCCGTTCTTGTCGTACCCGCAGGTTTGTCCGAATTCATGGCGGAGAAAGATTACGGATTGGCGTCTAGTGAGATAATGGAAGGTTTGCTGCTTGGATTGTATCGCCGCAATAGCCGCTCGTTGGCGGGGAGGAATCAATCCTCGCTCGAACAAATCGAATTTATAGTCGACGAGAAGACGGATATAGATCAATGGAACGAGGGGCTGTTACGCGGTTATCGGCAAGGAAACGCGGTTTGTTATGCTCGCGAGCTTACGAATGAACCGGCAAACCTCCTTACTCCCGATCGACTTGCGGAGGAAGCAAGATCGTTGGCTATCCAGTACGGGCTGAACTATCGAATCTATGACGAGAAGGAAGCCGCCATCGAAGGAATGGGCGGTTTACTGGCCGTTGGCCAAGGCAGCGTAAATCCGCCTCGAATGATCGTCATTCATCATAGAGGATTGCCGGATTCGAAGGCGACGCTAGGAATTATCGGCAAAGGCGTAACTTTTGATACTGGCGGAATTTCCATCAAGAACGCCGCGGGGATGGAGGAGATGATCTCCGACATGGGCGGGGCCGCAGCCATTATGGGCGTAATGAGGGCGATCGGGGAATGGAAGCCGGCGATTAACGTCGTGGCGGTCATCCCCGCGGCGGAGAATATGCCTTCCGGCAGCGCGTTCAAACCTGGCGATGTCATCCGTACTTATAGCGGCAAAACCGTAGAGGTCTTGAACACCGACGCGGAAGGCCGGATCGTCTTGGCGGATGGTCTTACGACGGCGATTCGCCAAGGCGCCACGAAGCTGATCGATGTGGCGACCTTAACGGGAGCGGTAATGCATGCTCTTGGGGATCTGACGACTGGCGCGTTTACGAATGAAGAGACTATGCTTCAAAGCTTACTTCAGTCGGCACGCCGCTCCGGTGAATACGTATGGCCGCTTCCAACCCACCCGGAGTATAAGAGCTTGCTTAAAAGCGATGTGGCCGACATGAAGAATCACGGCGGTACTTGGGCCGGGGCCATAGCCGGAGCGATGTTCGTGGGAGCTTTCGCCGAAGAGCATCCTTGGATTCATCTGGATATCGGGGGAACGACCTGGATGTGGAGCGACAGAGGCTTCGAGAGCAAAGGCGGAACGGGTGTCATGGTACGCACTTTGCTGGAATACATCCGGAGCGAATCGAGCGGCGAGGACTAGGAGATATGGGATATCCGTAGTCGTAACAACATGGGGGAACCACGATGAGTAGATGGATTAGGGGATTCAAGCAGTCATTGGCCATCCGTACGAGCGAATCGGAGAATCGAAGAGGCTTGCGGATATCGCTAATCGAAGGAATACCCGCGAATATATTGGCTAACTTACTAGGCGGTCCGCTGCAGACCGTCTATTTGACTTATCTCGGTTTTACGGCTTTCCATATTGGTTTGGTATTGGCCATCCCGCCTTTTGCATTGCTCGTCCAAATATTCATTGCTTTCGCTATGCAGAAATGGCAGAATCGGAGATTATTCGCGACGCTGTTCGGCGTCATCCACCGATTGATGTGGCTGGGGACAGGGCTTATTCCTCTCGCTTTTACGGAGGATAGTTGGATTCCGGTATACATTGCCTTATGGCTGACTTCCATGATAGCCGGTCAAGCCGGAGGGGTCATCTGGACCTCCTTGATGGCGGATGTCGTTCCCGCCGCGGTCAGGGGGAAGTACTTCGGCATACGCAATACGATCCATTGGGCGGTCGTATGCGTTACGCTGCTCGTAGGCGGTCAGATCATGGAATGGTTGCCTGGACCGAAAGGGTTCACCGTACTATTCGCGGTTAGCGCGTTGTGCGTGGTTTGGAACGGTTGGGCCTTGTCCCGTTATCCGAATCCGCCATTCCAGCCGTCCGAGAACGGCAGGTCATTGAAGATGTTCGTTCGGCCGTTCGCCGATCGACGGTTCCTCTCTGCGACGTTATTCATCTCCGCTTTTATTTTACTGCAGAATATCGTAATCCCGCTCTTTTCCTACGTCATGTTGGAGATTATGGATTTAAGCACGAGTGAAGTCACCTTGATTATTATGCTTCAGAATATCGTCATGATGGTCAGCTACTATTATTGGGGCGTGCTAAACAGCAAATATTCTACCAATACGCTGCTTCTGTGGACGTTTCCGCTTATCGCCGGATCCTGCGCGGTGTGGTTGGGGATGGCCATATTACCGGTTATGCTGATCTTGATCGTCGTGCATGTGCTGCTCGGCTTCGGGTTCGCGGGGTATAATTTACTCGTGTTCAATTTTCTGATTGGGGATTCTCCTAAGTCGGAGAGACCGATGTACGTGGCCGTATTCTCGGCTTTAACAGGGATTGCGGGATTCATAGGTCCGGTTGCGGGCGGATGGTTATACGACGAGGCATCGTCCGGACCGATGTGGTTGCAGATTTACGGGTTGACCACGTTCGCGGGATTGGCTTTATTGGCGCTTTCCCTGGTGATTGCCCCATTTGTATTCAAGTCTCGCGAGGGTCATAATTAAGATCATAGTTACAATCGAGAGGAGTTGCAGCCTAATGAACAATAATGCTTCTATCCAAGACCGCGTGCCGCCGGGACAGCGCCTGACGGACGGTTTTCCGGTATTGCATCATGGAGACGTGCCTCATTACCGTGATCTAAGCAAATGGGATTTGAAAATATTCGGCCTGGTGGAGGAGCAAGCGGAATTCTCCTACGAGGAATTCATGAAATTGCCGCGTCGCGAGTTCGGCAACGATATTCACTGCGTGACGACTTGGTCGAAGCTGGATAACGTGTGGGAAGGCGTGGCCGTATCCACGGTCATGGAGCGGGTGAAGCTGAAGCCCGAAGCCAAGTACGTCATGCTTCACGCGGAGCAAGGATGGACGACGAACTTGCCTCTGGAGGATTTCCTGCGGGATACTTCCTTCTTCGGAATCAAGCACAACGGAGAGGAACTGACGCCCGATCATGGGTACCCATTGCGTATGGTCGTCCCGCATCTCTACTTCTGGAAGAGCGCCAAGTGGCTTCGCGGCATCGAGTTCATGGCCAAAGACAAGCCCGGCTTCTGGGAGCGGAACGGGTACCATATGTACGGCGATCCTTTCAAAGAGCAGCGTTACGATTTCGATTAATTGAATATAAGAGATAACTAAAGAGCGCTAAATGTGCTCTTTTTTTTGAATCATGAGTCAGGTATCAACCGATCGAAGGGATAGTCGGATATACGTCGGAGTAGTATCGCTATACGAAACCGGCGTCTTGCGTATAGAATGGCAAGTGAATCTTTTTTCCGATCACTAGTATTAATTCTCGGATTTGAATTCGGTTAAAAAATAAAGAAAAGCTAGGAAGGGGAAGAGAACGCCAATCCAAGATGACATAATCCAACCTCCATAAGCATAGGACAACCCGCCGAGGAACGATCCGACAGCACCGCCAATAAAGAAGATAGCCATAAAAATACCGTTTAGTCGCCCCCTTGTTTCATTACCCAAGGAGTAAATAACTCTTTGACCGACAACAAGATTCCCGGATACTGCCATATCCAGTGCAATAGCCGCAATGAAAAGTAATACCAATGAAAAATCCGATTTGCCGTGAACAAGTGCGATTAACATAAAAGACAAGGTTGCGATGACTATTGCCCCCATCGTCAAATGCTTCGTCCAGTTTCTGTCCGCCAACCTTCCTGCGACAGGTGCTGCAATAGCTCCGGCCACTCCGACGAATGCAAACAAGGCTATGCCTTGTTGAGTCATTCCGTATTCATCCGCTAATCTCAATGGAGCAGTCGTCCAGAAAAGGCTAAAGGCCCCGAAAAGGCAGGCTTGATAAAAGGAACGACGTCTTAATAGAGGGGATTTCTTAAATAATTTCAGTAAGGAAACTACAAGTTCTCCGTAGGTTAAGGTTTTATTGGGATGTCGTTCCGGTAGAACACGCGACAACAGAATTGCTAGCAATACCATTAGAATCGCGGATATAACAAAAATGGTTTGCCAACCCCAGATGCCGGTAATTAAGCTTGCTATAGGTCGCGCTAACATGATTCCAAGTAAAAGTCCACTCATTACATTCCCCACTACACGGCCTCGTTGCTCTTCGGTTGACAAAAAAGCGGCTAGCGGCACAAGAATTTGTGCAACCACGGAACTCGCTCCAATCAACAGAGATGCCGCCAAAAACAATACAGATCCGGTTGAGAATGCAGCTCCAAACAATGCAAGTACCACAATAGCGAGAAAAGAAACGACAAGGCGACGGTTTTCCAGCATATCGCTTAGCGGGACGATAAACAGAAGACCAGCAACATAACCAATTTGAGTTAATGTTACAATAAGCCCTGCCGTTCCCGATGGGAGTCCCAGATCAGAGCTAATCGGACCTACAAGGGTTTGGGAATAATATAGATTGGCAACGATAAGACCGCATGCGGCAGCTAATAGCACCGTTATTCCATTTGATATTTTTTGTTTCTTTTCGCTAATTGGTTCGTGCATGTCCTTTAACTCCCTCGTTATTTAAAATAGATTTAATATAACAAATAATCGCTTTTAACTGAACGCTTCGTACACTTAATCCATAGGTTTAGGATATACTGAACGCAACGTTTTGTAAATAGCTCCTTTTTATTATTAAGGAAAGTTTATATACTTATACAATATGTTCTAAAAAGAGGGGGCAGTTTAATGCCTAAAAGAGGACGTCCACGCAATCCAATCACTCAAAAATCCATCCTTACGGCTTCTTACGAACTACTTTTGGAAAAAGGGTTCGACGATGTAACGGTAGAGAAAATCGCCGAACGAGCCGGTGTTAGTAAAGTAACGATTTATAAATGGTGGCCCAATAAGGCTGCTGTTGTTATGGATGGTTTTTTTTCAGCGGCCAAGGACAGGTTGCCGATTCCAGAAACAGGTACGGTATTGGAAGACTTATTGATTCATGCGACAAACTTATCAAGATTTATGACCAGCCCGGAAGGAAAAATCATAGCTGCTTTGATTGGGCAGGGGCAATTGGATTCCGCAATAATTGAAGCATTCCGGACTCACTATATTCATCCGCGTAGGGCTGAAGCTATGTTGCTTTTGAATCGAGGAGTTCAGCGGGGGGAACTGAAAGGTAACCTTGATCTGGCTTTAGGTGTTGACTTACTTTACGGCCCCCTTTTTTATCGCATGCTTGTCACGGGGGAGTCTTTGAATGATCACCATGTAAAGCAAATTATCGTGACCGTATTTAACGGGTTGAAATAAATAAACACTTATAATGCATCAAGTTATAGAGCTGGGTGCAGCCGCATGCGCATGCGGGGCACTTGCCACTCGCAGGATCGGCGGGAGGCGGCGAATTTCCCGCCTTATCTTTTTATTTTCTTAAGATTACGGAGAATGAATCCTTTGGAAGACCGTAACGTATATCCTAGCGAGTATTAATTTTTGTGAAGGGTTGGGATGCAAAGTGTCATTTTTCGGAAGAGTGTTGGCTAGCATCGGGATCGGATCGGCGAAAGTAGATACCGTACTCGAGAAATCATCCTATTTTCCCGGAGAAGAAATCCGCGGAGTCGTCCGAATTCAGGGCGGGTCGGTCGAGCAGCAATTGGACGGCATCCAGTTATCTGTAATGACTACTTATCTTCGCGAGGTGAACGATTCGAAGATTCACCAGAATGCGGAAATATCCGTTATCCGGATCACGCAACCTCAATCCATCGCCATTCAGGAATTCAAGGAAATTCCGTTTTCTTTCTTACTTCCGAGAAATACGCCGCTAACGCTTGGACGCGTATCGGTCTGGATTAAAACGGCGGCGGATATTCAATCCGCGGTAGATCCGTCCGACGAGGATCGCATTCAAGTAGCGCCCTCCGCGTTGCAGAAAACCGTATTGGATGCCGTGGATAGCTTAGGGTTTCGATTGAGGGATGCCGAATCGGTATACGCTCCGCGTATGCGGGCTTCGTTGCCCTTCGTTCAAGAGTTCGAATGGGTACCTGCCGGGGGGCGATACCGCGGCAGATTGGATGAGTTAGAACTCATATTCCTGGACATTCGACCTGATGGGGTGGAGCTGCTGCTGCAGATCGATCGCAAGGCGTCCGGCATGCTAGGCATGTTCGCCGAAGCTCTGGATGCCGACGAGCGGTTTGTTCGTTTGACATTAAACGCTAACGAATTGAACGCCGGTTACTCCAGGGTAGCGGATATCCTGGATTCCGTCATCTCGAGGCACTCCTAGACTTTAAGCTGCGTTCATGAACTTGACAAAATAAACTGTAAGATATATTATTACAGAACAAAGGTTACGAATAGACGATGAGCAGAGTTAGCGGGCGAATCGTCGATTTTTTAACTGAAATGTAATGAACTTTGTTACAGTTGAATGCATATCATATTTCGGATAGGTGGTGTAGAAGATGAAGGTTGAGATCAGCGATTGGGTACATGCGAAAACGCGAAACGGGGAATTGATTCACGGTTTTGTCGATGGCTTGGATGAAGAGCAAAGAATGGCGAACGTATTCGTGGTCAAGTCGGATAACGATGAATCCGTGGGCAAATCCATCCTTGTGCGGGAACAGTGGGTAAGAAAGCTGCCCACGTATGCCTTGGAGGATGCGGAAGCTATTCAAAGTCTGATCGACATTGCTTTGTCGACTAAGGATGATCAATGGTTTGAAGAGTTAACCCTTAAGTTGCAGTCGGTATCCAAAGCCGAGGGCACGAACAAAGGGCAGTCGCTCTCTCGGACATCTTTTACGAATCGATTAAGATATAAGGTCTAAAAAGATAAGTAAAACCGCTGGTCTCACGTAGATCATGCGGTTTTTTTTGTGTTTTTGGTTACTTAGAACGGTAAAGTATACTTCTTTTACGCACTTCAGGGCTCATTTCTTTATTTCGCGATTGGATGTAAAATGTAAGAGTACCCAAAATTGAAAGATGAGGTGTTGGACTGTGGAGTTGATCGTCACGCCATCCGCGCTGTCATGCTTCAAAGGGGAATGGGGATTTAGCGACGGAGAGATGATTCGAGTATTCGTACGTTACGTAAGCGGAGGAGAAACACCCTTTGCGTTTGGCATAACAAGAGACACGCCACTTGACGCGGCAGTCACGACGGTCGCGGATCTCATCACCTTTTACATGGAAAGCAAGGACGTTTGGTTTTTGGAAGGCAGAAGCCTGAAGATCGACATACAAGGCGAGGATATCGTATTTCATTTCGATTGAGTTTGATGTAAACTAATAATCATTATCCAGATTCGCGAATGCATCGTAGAAAAGGAGATTTTACGGAAATGACGGTACATAGCAAGACGAATCACTGCAAAATCGTGGATTGTACGGTCCGCGACGGAGGGCTTGTCAACAATTGGGATTTCAGCGTGGAGTTCGTGCAGGATTTGTACGAATCGTTAAACGCCGCTGGCGTAGAGTACATGGAGATCGGATACAAGAACTCCCCTAAATTGCTCAAGAGCGAAGGCACCGAGGGACCATGGAGATTCCTGGACGACGATTTTCTGCGCAAAGTCATTAAGGAAAAGAAAAACACGAAGCTATCCGCTCTAGTCGACGTAGGTCGGGTAGACGAAGCGGACGTGCTTATGCGCAGCGATTCCTTATTAGACTTAATTCGCGTCGCTTGTTATGCCCGCGATACGGCAAAAGCAATCGAGCTTGCGACATTATTCCACGAGCGCGGTTATGAGACAACGATTAACATCATGGCGCTGTCCGGCGTAATGGACAACGAGCTGAACGAAGCATTGTCGATGATTAATGAGAGCCCGATCGATGTCGTCTACATCGTGGATTCTTTCGGAAGCTTGGATCCGGATGACATTCGTTTCTTGGTGGAGAAATTCCGCCGCGCCTTGAAGAACAAACGCCTAGGCGTCCACACCCATAACAACCTTCAGCTGGCGTTCGCAAACACGTTGACCGCGGCCCAGTTAGGCGTTGAATTGCTGGACGCATCCGTATACGGAATGGGTCGTGCAGCAGGCAATACGCCTACCGAGCTTTTGTTAGCGAAGCTGACTCGTCCGGAATACAGCCTGCGTCCGGTGCTTGGAATGATCGAGAAGCATATGATCAAGCTGCGGGAGAAGGAAGAGTGGGGTTACTTAATCCCAGACATGATTACGGGTACGTTGGATGAGCATCCGCGTTCGGCCATGGGCTGGCGCGCTTCGGAGAAACGGGATCTATACACCGATTTCTATGATAAGATGACGACTCCGGAAATTTTCATCGGTAAATAAGCATCAAGAATTAGAGGAGCTAACCTGGATCAAATGACCGGGGTAGCTCCTTTTGTTGTCTTTGGAAAATAAAACTCGACAAATTTCGTACTTTCGGCTATTGTTTTGTCAAAAGATGGTATTTCGGGGGAGGGAAACTCATGCATAAAGCCCTGCGCGAAGAACACGCCGAGCAAACCGTACGTCAGCATGGATTCATCAACCGAATGTTGGGCCGCAAACGTAATTCGCCCCTAACGCCCGAGCACGTATGGCATCCGGGATTGGACGAGAAGATTGCGGCATTATCGGAGTCGCAGCTGGGAGAAGGCCATCCCGACGGCTTGTTGTCGGCTAGGGCTTGGAAAGCGGCGCTTCATCTATGGAATGATAGCTTGCACGCTGCCCATGAGTTAGTCGAGCATTTGAACACGCCGACTGGGGCGGCCCTTCATGGCATCATGCACAGGAGAGAGGGGGATTTCGACAATGCGAAATACTGGTTTCACCTGGCGGGCAATCATCCTTCGTTTCATGGGCTCCAAGCAAGAGCGGCGGGTTTCCTTATGCAGCAGACGATTCCCCATGGACCGCTTCGGGATCCGTTAAACAAAATCGCCACGCAAGGGAGCTGGAATCCTTATTTGTTCCTCAATGCCATCGCGATTCAAGAAAACCACGTCAGGGAAGAGGAGTCGCGCGTTTTTCTTGAGCACCTCCAACAGCTGGAGCTTGAAGCTTTTATGCGTTTTTTGGAAGGCAGAATTACTTGGTTTGTTGAGGTAATCGATTAGAATAGCCACGGGTCAATCACTTCTTGTTCTCTTTCTGCCTAGAGTATGGCCACCAATTCGCATCGCCCAGCAAGAACGAGAATGCGGGTACGATAAAGCCCATAAACAGCGTGGCGTACAACAATAACCCTATGAGCGTGCCGACCCCGATCTGAACGAGCGTGTCCACGCCCGAGAAGCTAAGGGCGCCGAATGTCGCTGCCATCATGATGGCAGCGGAACCGATGATACCGCCCGTTGTCTTCATGGCTTTCGTCATGGCGAGAACGGCTTCCCCAGGGCGATACTCCTCCTTGAATCGCGACATAAGAAATATGCTGTAGTCGACCCCAAGCGCCACGATGACGAGGAAGATAAAGAACGAAACCGTCCACGACAACCCCGAAAACCCCATGACTTTGACGAACAGAAACTCTACGATCCCCATCGTAATCAAGTAATTAAACCCGAGCGATAGAAGAACGTATAAAGGCGCGGCTACCGACCTTAGCAATAGCATAAGAACTATAGCGATACCCGCGAGTACGAGAATACCGGTTCGGAGGAAGTCTCGATAAGAAATCTCGCGCAGCTCTTGGTATTTAGCCGTTACACCGGTCACGTAAACTTTAGGATTGGTCAGGGCGGTAGCCCGCAAGCTTTCCCTTAGTTGGTTCGCTATCATTGGCATGGCGTCCATGGCTTGATCGGAGTACGGGTTAATATCCAAAATGAGTTCAAACTTCGTCGTGAAACCGTCCGGCGAGATGTAATAATCCATGGCTTGTTGTTTCAAGCGCGCCTTCTCTGCTTTTTTATCCTCAGACTCCTTCGAATCTCCGTCTCCGGAATCGGTAACCCGTTTTAATCCCCCAAGCTGCGAGGCGATCAGCTTGCTTAAGCCTGACTCCAGTTGCCGAATAGCCGGTACGATTCCAATGAGTCCTTGGCTTAACGGGGCAGCCCCTAACGAGATAGCCTTTAGCCCGTCGATTAAAAGCTGCTGATCCTTAATGATGGATTTGACGATATCGCCGACATTCGGTTTCCGAAGCTGACCGGGAACGGTCAGCTCTTCAGGCTTGCGCCCGAGAGGACGCACCGCGCTTCGCACCTCTCCGACATGATCCGTTCGGGTCAGCGCAGAGCTTGCCTGTTCCAGAGCCGCAAGCCCCGATGTCGTTCGCATCGATTCCGTAGAAGTCACGACAACCGTAACCGGAAACACCTCTCCGGAGCTGAATGCTTTCTCCACTTGGCGAAAGCCGACAACCGAACCGAGATGAGGATTGATTTCCGAAATATCGTCAAAAGAACGATTTCCTTGAAACAAGAAGGCGAGGGGCGTTAGACAGATCACGGCTGCCAGAAGCACAATACCCGACCGTCTCGCCGTTAGGGATGCGAGCCTGCTCCAAATTCGGGACTCACGGTGCCCTTCGGAGCCGCTAAACCCTAGAGGCCAGAACAACGATCTTCCGAATATAAGCAGCAAGGCAGGGGCAAGCGTCAAAGCCGCGGCGACCGTAACCAGCATGCCTATGGCAACGCCTACCGCAGAACGATATAAGCCGAATTCGGCGAAACCGATGAGTAGAAAGGCGGTAAAGACGGTACTAGCGGAGAAGAGAACGGTCTTCCCCACGCCGGTCATCATCCGGGACATTGCCGCGAGAGGATTTCCATCTTCTACGTGACGTAGTTCCTCCCGATATCGCAGGATCATGAGGATGCAATAATCCGTTCCGGCACCAAAAAGGACGGCGATCAAGAACGATTCCGTGAAGTGCGAGACGGGTACGCCAAGTGACGCGAACGTCGCGACTAGGCCTCTCGAGATGATGAAGCTTACTCCGATCGTAAGCAGAGGGATGATTGAGGTGACCGGCGATCGGAACACGAATAACAGAATTAGGAGAACCAGGCCGATTGTTATCAGCTCCGTGCGCCGTAAACCGTTCTCCGACGATTGTTGAAAATCTTGGGAGAGCGGAGCGCTTCCCGTCAATACGGCTAACGCTCCCTTTGGAGCGCTTTCCAGCATCCGCTTCAGCTTATCCAGAGTGATTCTCGTTGCGTCCTCGAAGTCGGCTTTGGGCAGGCTGACGATCGCGAGCTGCGTGGAGTCGTCCTTGCTTAGTAATCGATCCGCTAGTTCCGGCTGAGTCTCGGCAGAGAGCACGCTCGTAATGCCAAGCTCTCTCTTGCGGGAGTCTATTTCCTTGAGTAGTTCGGTCAGCCAGCTTCTATCCGCATCCGTCAAGCCCTTCTCTCGAGATAACACGATTACCGCGCTGGAGAGAGAATGTGCGGTTGGATTGATTTGCTGCAATAGCCGAGTCGCTTGCACGGATTCGGCATCGAGCGGCAGAAATCTTTGCTCCGTCTTCCGGACGATGTCCTGCAGATCCGGCATGACAATAAAGGAAAGGGAAGCCGTCAATAGCCAGCCCGTTACGATGAACCAGCGGAGCCGCGCGACCCAATCGATGTATTTTTCCAAGATGCTCCTCCAATTTAATGAATGCATATTTTATGGAGAAAGGCTGATTCCGAATGGGCAACTTACAACTTGCCGGCCGGGAACAGCCTTTCTTGTCGATACCGATCGAACCAATCGTCAGGCAGAGCCTTGAGGGATCACGTAACCTTCCAATTGTCCATTCCCTCGAATGGCTGCGGCATGATGCTGCGGGTTAGGGTGGAAAAATCCTTCGCCTTCCATCAGGCGTCCCCCGATCGTCGTGAATCTCGCGTCGACTCCTATTTCTTCCGAATCCGCGAACCTGTTCAGAAGCTCGGCGTCCGTGATGCCGTCCACGTCTATGTACCAAAGCCTTGTACCGTACTCGGACACGATCATGAGTTTAGCGCGAGCGAATGCAAGATTCCAAGATTGCGGGCCTTGCGTGATGACGAGTTCCGCCAAGTCGTACGTTTCCACTTTTGAACCAATCCTCCCTTGCCGATATTATAATTGTACCGTTTTATTCGAAAAGGTTGCAAACGGAAGTTGCGAAAGGAGGCAGTTCGATGCAACAATCGGATATTACCGTCCAACGCCTCGGAGACCGGGCGTTCTCTCTCCGCTGGAATGAGCCTACAACCGCCTTGTATCTTGCCTCTATGGCTCGAGCAATTTCTCGGTTATCGATTCCATGGCTTCAAGAGACGGTCGCGGCGTACCGAACGATTACTTTTCATATAATAGATACTGCTGCCTCCGTAGAGCGTGCTTCGCTTCAGCTTCTCAGACTGCTCGATTTATTGGAGGAACAACAGTTGCCGCATCCGCGGCACACGAATATACCCGTTGTCTATGGCGGCGAATATGGCCCTGATCTGGCGGAATGCGCCAGGAGAAGCGGGATGACGGAACGCCAATTCGCGGAGCGGCATTCCGAGGCCGCATATACAGTCGCGATGATGGGCTTCGCGCCGGGTTTTCCGTATTTAAGCGGCTTGAATGAAGCATTAGCGCAGCCTCGTCACGATACTCCTCGAATGAAGGTGCTTGCGGGTTCGGTTGGAGTTGCCGGCGGCCAAACCGGGATATATCCGGTAACTTCGCCCGGCGGTTGGCAAATTATCGGCAGGACGGCTATCCCGTTATTTCGTCCAGAGGAAGATGAGCCGTTCCTGCTTGCGCAAGGGGATATCGTGCGATTTATTCCCGTAATCGAAGCTGATTTCGATGGGTTGGATTTGGCATTGGCAGGAGGTCGGGAGAAAACGATCGTAACGGGAGCCGGCAGTGGTTACTCGCCCATGCTCCAGGTGCAGAAGCCCGGACTGCTCACGACGATTCAAGACTGTGGAAGGAAGGGATGGCAAGCTTACGGCGTTTCCGTCGGAGGCGCCATGGACGAAGTATCACTGAGGAAGGCAAACTTGCTCATAGGCAACGATGAAGATGCCGCGGCGTTGGAAATAACATTGCTTGGCGGGAGCTATTCCGTTCTCGAAGATGTGCTTCTTGCGATTTGCGGTGCCGATCTCAGTGCCACTGTAGATGGGACTGCTATTCCAATGAACAGGCCTGTATGGTTGAGCAAGGGATCGACGCTTTCGTTTGGTCCGGCGCAATCCGGCTGCCGTGCTTACCTCGCGATCGCTGGAGGAATTAACGTGCCGTTCGTATTAGGGAGCCGCAGTACGGACCCAAGAGCACGAATAGGCGGCGGCTGCGGGAGAGCGCTGGCTGCTGGGGATACCATCGCCTCACTGCCGCCTGGAGAGTGGACGGATTCTCTAAAGACATCGCTTAGCCGCAAGGCTGCGGAAAGCAATGAGCGCTGGATCGCGGCCAATTGGAGCGTGGACGGGTGGATCGATGGCGCATCCTATATTGCGAGGCAATCCCGTAAGCCTCGCGTGTTTACGTTGCGATTGCTTGCAGGCTCGGAGTGGGATGCTTTCACCTCGGAATCTAGAGAGCTGCTATTCGAGGAGCTCTATCGAGTGGAAGCTTCCTCGGACCGGATGGGCATCCGGCTGTCCGGCGAAGGGTTGGTAAGGGAAAGCCGCCATGAGCTTGAATCTCATGGAGTCACGCCAGGAACGATCCAAGTTCCGCCGAGCGGACAGCCGATCATTCTAGCCGCAGGCTGTCAGCCGACGGGAGGCTACCCCAAGATCGCGCACGTGATTAGCGCGGACCTTCCATCGCTGGCTCAGGCAGTACCGGGAGATTTGCTTGCATTCGAGCTAACTGATGAATCGACCGCTGAACAGGCGCTTAAAGAACGCGAAAGAGAAATCGCGATTCTGAAGGCGGGAATGCTCGCTCGATCTCGCCAATGGGCAAGAGGAGGAATAGAACGATGACGACGATCGATTTGAACGCGGATATGGGTGAGGGATTCGGTCCCTATCATTGGGGGGCGGACGAAATCTTGCTGGAATACGTATCATCAGCCAACATTGCATGCGGGTTTCATGCGGGGGATCCGCATACGATGCGCATCGCCGTTGAGAGCTGCCTAAATCGTAACGTTGCGATAGGAGCGCATCCTGGCTTGCCGGATCGTCTGGGTTTCGGACGCCGCGAGATAGCGGTCACGCCCGAAGAAGCAAGCGATTTCGTCATTTACCAGGTGGGAGCTCTTCAGGCTTTCGTTCAAGCGACGGGCGGCACGCTGCGACATGTGAAATTACATGGGGCTTTGTATCATATGGCTGCGAAGGACGAACGATTATCCAGCTCGATCGTAAGCGCCATTCAACGATTAAATCCAGAGCTTATGCTATATGGTCCGCCTGGGAGCCAACTGCAATATGCGGCAAGCGCCAAGGGGGTTCGATACGTAGCCGAAGGTTTTGCGGATCGCGCCTATTTGCCGGACGGCAGCCTGGTAGAGAGGCACATGCCCGGGGCCGTAATCGAGCAACCGGAAATGGCGGCGCGGCAGGCAATAACCCTAACAGATGAAGGCCGATTCCAATCCCTTTGCCTTCATGGGGATACGCCCAAAGCCGCTGAACATGCCAAGCATATTGCTCAACGTTTGAAAGCTGCAGGAATATCCATCCAATCCCCATAAACATGAACATTGTCGAATAATTGTCGAATTAATCACCTATCAGCAGGAAACGGAGTGTACATGTGGAAAATATAGAGAGGATCATAGAGTCTTTCTACCTAGAATAGGTATTTTGTCGGAGGCAATGAGATGTCGATTAATCGCGCCGAGCTGAAAACCGTGTGGATGGTTATTGCTGCCGCTACGGTATTCAGTTGCATACAATGGGGAAATGGTTGGTTGGAACAAGTATTCGCGCTTACTAATCGGGCAGCGGCTCTTATGTTAATAGAGTCTGTATCCTTCTCGATTTGCATTGTCCTTTTGATTCTTGGCTGGATGGTTTTCGTTCCTACTCTTTGCAGGCAGCGATTGATTACGGCCGCTTTGTTCACGGCAATCGGGTTATTGGATTTACTTCACGCAGTTAGCAGTCCGGGACTGCCGTTATACGATTCTACCGTCGGAGATACACCGAGTATCATGTTGAGTTGGATTTCGCAAGGGGTCGGGGCGATGGGTATCCTTATCGTTTTCTCCTTAAAGAATCCGACCGTTAAGCCCTCGACCCGTATTTACGCGATTATTCCCGTCATCGTCACCGTTGCGGTCGTTTCCTGGATCGTCTTTAAGGTGGACCACTGGAATCAGGCATTTATCGACAAGCTGGCTCCCATTCAACAAACGACTACCTTGCTGCTCTATGCGGCTGCGATATGTATCATCTTATACCGTAATCGCGTCGAAAGGCCCGAATCGATGCTTACGATCGTACAAGCCCTAATCTGGTTGTTCATGGCTAAAGTCGAAGAATCGATCGGATCGGGCGCGGGTTCGCTGGAAAGCCTGTTCGGAGACGGGTTTAAGCTGGTCGGATACTATTATTTGTTAAAAGGGATTTATTTCGTTCTTATCGAAGAGCCGCATAAGCGCCAGAAGAAAACGGAAGCGCGGATCAATTATTTGGCCTACCATGACGAGCTTACGGCATTGCCTAACCGTCGTTTGTTCGCGGACCGGGTTAGGGCGGAGATGGGTCGCGCTCATCATGGACAACGCCGATTTGCGTTGCTATGGTTGGACGTGGATCGGTTCAAAACGATTAACGATTCCATGGGGCATGCTTTCGGCGATCGGTTACTCGTAGCTGTTGCGGAGCGCCTAACCAAGTTCGCGGATAAACCCGAGAACGTCTTCCGGCTTGGCGGGGATGAGTTCACGGTACTCCTAAGCGACATTAACGAAGCGGCGGAAGCCGAAAAGGCAGCCCAACGGCTGGTGGATACGTTCGAACAACCGGTTAAAGTAGGGCCTTCCGCTTTTCATATTACGAGCAGCGTCGGGATGGCGATCTACCCGGATGACGGGAATACTCTAGATATTTTGCTGCAGAATGCGGATACCGCGATGTACAGCGCCAAAGAAACGCGTAATAGTTGGAAAAGATACGAGATTCAGATGAATTTCAAAGCGAAAGAAAAGTTATTGCTGGAGAACGACTTGCGCATCGCCTTGGAGCTTGGGCAGTTCCATCTTGCTTATCAGCCGTTGGTCGATCTGGAGCATGAAGTCCTTGTCGGTGCCGAAGCTTTGCTTAGATGGAGCCATCCGCAAAAAGGGGAAATTCCGCCCTCGGAATTCATTCCTCTCTGCGAGGAGAACGGATTTATTTTGCCTCTAGGCGAATGGGTGTTATGGAACGCTTGCAGGCAGATGAAAGCATGGCAGGACAATGGCCATCCTCTTATCATTCTATCGGTGAATCTCTCGATCCGACAATTCCGTCAGCACGATCTATGCGCACGAATTGCAAAAGTGTTGGAAGAGACGGGGTTATCCCCGCAGTGGCTGGAGCTTGAGATCACGGAGAGCATTATGGCGGACGTCGCATACGCGACCGAAATGCTTGAGCAACTCAAAGAGCTCGGGGTACGAATCAGCATTGATGATTTCGGTACCGGGTACAGCTCCTTGTATTATTTGAAAAGGTTTCCGATCGACAAGCTGAAGATTGACCGTTCGTTCGTGAACGACGTGCTGACCGACCGCAACGATGCGGCAATCGTATCCGGGATATCGGCCATGGCGAGGAACCTGAATCTGACGGTTACGGCAGAAGGGGTGGAGAGCGCAGGGCAAGTCGAGTTCCTCAAGGAGCTGAAATGCCAAGAAGCGCAGGGGTATTTCTTCTCCAGCCCCGTATCGCCGGATAAGTTTTCTTCATTGTTCGAATTAAATAAAAGCAAGCGAGAGCAAAAGGAAGCAACGGTGTAACGATGAGAAATTCGGATGGTATGGAAAACGCCGGCATTCGAGTGTTCGTGTACGGTTCCCTATTGCCAGGATTAAGCAATCACGGCGTAATTGCGCCTTATCTAAAAACGGTTACCGCGGGTAGAATACGAGGCCGGCTTGTGGATTATGGTCCTTATCCGGCGTTGCTGCTGGGTTCCGGCGGTTTCGTTCGGGGCATGTGGATGGAAGTAGCTCCGGAAGGTTTACCCGCGCTCGATGAGTTGGAAGGATTCATCGGCATCGAGGAGGAGAACGACTACGAGCGGGTTTGGGTAACGGATGAAGACGATCCGAGTCTGTTCGGCTGGGTATATATTTGGACGGATCATCGAGGTTGTCCATTCGTGGACGGGGATTGGTGGCCGGATGTTACAAAATAAGGGGCTGTCCCTCTGGTCATTTAAGACCAATGAGACAACCCCTATTTTTTATGCGTTACGTGCGGATGGTCTTACAGATCGCCCCAGTTGAGGTTGGAGGATTTGCTGTAGTTGGTGACCTTCTGTTCGAAGAAGTCGGTTTTCATGCTGTTCATGTTGCTGAAGCTTTCGACCCAGCGCATCGGGTGCTCGGTGATTTCAGGGTAGAGGATCTCGAGGCCAAGCATTTTCAAGCGCTCATTCGAGAGGTACTTGATATAGCTGTCGATGATATCCGCGGAAAGTCCGGGAATTTCGTTGTTCGTGATCGATTGACCCCATGAGATTTCAGTTTCGACGGCGGTTTTCATCATCTGGCGCAGCTCTTCGACGAGTTCCGGCGTGAACAGGTCCGGATTTTCCTTGCGGATTTCGCGGAAAATGTTCTGGAACAATGCCAAATGAGTCAGTTCATCGCGTTGAATGTACTTGATCTCGGATACGGTACCGAGCATCTTGCCTTGGCGACCGAGCGCGTAGAAGAAGCTGAAGCCGCTGTAGAAATAAATCCCTTCGAGAATGTAGTTCGCCATAATCGTCTTGAGCAGGTTCTTATGGGAAGAATCCGCGATGAAGTTCTCATACAGGTCCGTGATGAACCGGTTGCGGGCCAGCAGACGCTCGTCGTTGCGCCATAGATTATAAATCTCGTCGCGGGCTTCCGCGGAGCAGACGCTATCGAGAATGTAGCTGTAGCTTTGGCTGTGAACGGCTTCCTGGAAGGTCTGAACGGTCAGGCACAAATTAACTTCGGGAGCCGTCACGTATTCGTTTACGTTCGGCAGGTTTGCCGTTTGCAAGGAGTCCAGAAAGATCAGGAAGCTGATGATGCGATCGTAGCTCTTGCGCTCAGACTCCGACAATAGCTTATAGTCCTTGGCGTCCTGAGCGAGCGGAATCTCCTCGGGAATCCAGAAGTTGTTCATCATGGTACGGTACATCTTCGTTGCCCATTCGTATTTGACGTTATTGAGCTCGATCAGGTTGGTAGTGTTTCCTCCGATGATCCGGCGTTTTCCCCAGTCCTGCTCTCCGTGCTCGTTAAACAGTTTTTTTCGGGTTAATTGCTCATCCACTTCTTTTTTCCTCCTATAGTTGGGTCGCCGGCTAGGCGCTGCAATAATCATTTCTCCTTCCGGCCGTTGTTGAAATCCGCTTGTTTTGATTACCTCTACAAGGTAACAAGCGGATTTCAAAGACGGCACGTAAACTCTCCAGGAGAAACGATTCTTTCCGCTGATGCGGCGACCCCTTAAAATTGCAAACCATTCGCGTCTTGAGCAAGTTCAAACCCGATAAAAAGCGGGTTAACTCGCTATTAAACTTAACCCCGACACTCCGCCCCGGATTATAAATCTAAGTGTAAGAAAGACACTATTATTTAAGCCGAGCAGCTTACGCAGTCTTCGACTTCCAGGGACTTGTTGCGGCAGTAGTAGACGGTTTTGAGTCCGTTCTCCCATGCGGCCATATAGAGGTCCAGGAATTCCTTCGCGCTGATCGTCGGAGTGACGTATAGGTTGAAGGATTGCGATTGATCGATGTGGCGCTGGCGACGGCCGGCTGCCTTGATGCTCCACAATTGGTCGATGTGGTGAGCTTCCTTGTAGAACCACGTGTTCTCCGGCGACAGGTTCGGAGCGGTTTGCGGGATGACCGCGTTTTTCTTCTCCTCGACCCAGAACTTCGCGAAGATCGGGTCGATGCCCGCAGTGGAACCGCTGATGAGCGACGTGGAACCGGTAGGCGCGATTGCGAATAGCCATGCGTTGCGTAGGCCCTTGGACGCCACGTCGGATTGAAGCTGTTTCCATTCCTCGCTTACGTATTCGCGGCGGGTGAAGTATTCGCCCGTTTGCCATTCGCTGCCCTCGAATTGGGAGTAGGAGCCTTTCTCTTCGGCCAATTCCATGCTCGCTTTGATCGCGCAGTAGTTGATCCACTCGTACAATTCGTCCGCTGCCGTAAGATGCTCATCCGTCTCCCAAGCGATACGGTGATGGGCAAGCCATTGGTGATAACCGCTGGAGCCGAGACCGACGGCGCGGTATTTCTGGTTCGTGATTTCCGCTTGCTTGCTCGGATAGTGGTTCAGGTCGATGACGTTGTCCATCATGCGCATCTGAACGGCTACCGTCTCGGCGATTTCTTCCTTGGTCAAGTTGCGGCCCAGGTTGATGGAAGAGAGGTTGCACACGACGAAATCTCCGGCTTTCACTTGCGAGGTGATGATGCCGTCGTCGGACGTGACCGAAACGAGCTCGGCCGCGCTCATGTTCTGGCAGATCTCCGTGCATAAGTTGGAGCAATAGATCGTGCCTTTGTGTTTGTTCGGGTTGGCGCGGTTCACCGTATCGCGGTAGAACACGAACGGGGTCCCCGTCTCGAAGCTGCTGGCAAGCAGCTTTTTCATAATATCGATCGCGGGAACCTCGTCCCTGGACAATGCCGGGTTGTTCACGCATTCCGCGTAGCGGCGTTCGAATTCCTCGCCGTAGGAATCTTCGATGGAGAAGCCCATCGTCGTGCGGATCTCATGCGGATCGAACAGGTACCAGGAGCCGCGCTCCTGAACGGTTTTCATGAACAAATCAGGGATGCAGACGCCCGGGAAAATATCGTGGGCTTTCATGCGGTCGTCCCCGTTGTTTGTTTTCAAATTAAGGAAGTCGAAAATATCTTTGTGCCATACGTCCAGGTAAACGGCTACCGCGCCGGAACGAACGCCAAGCTGATCCACCGCGATTGCGGTGTTGTTATAGTTTTTGATCCAAGGAATGACGCCGCCTGCAGCGCCTTTATAACCGCGGATCGCGGATCCGCGGGATCTTACCTTGCCGACGTAGATGCCCATGCCGCCGCCGAATTTGGATACTTGAGCGAAGCTCATATCCGTGTTGTAAATTCCCCATAGATTGTCCGGAACCGTATCGATAAAACAGCTGGACAGTTGGTGGAATGGTTTGCGGGCGTTAGCCAGCGTAGGAGTCGCAACCGTCATGCGAAGGGAGCTAAGCGCATCATAGAACTTGCGTGCCCAATGAAGCTTGTCTTTTTCCTTCATTGCCAAGTGCATAGCCACGCCCATGAACAACTCTTGCGGAAGCTCCAAGGTCTCGCCTTGCAAGCCGCGGATGATATAGCGATCCGATAGCGTCTTAATTCCTATATAGTTGAAGAGATAGTCCCGTTCAGGTACGATGTAATTGCCTAACTCGCGAATTTCCTCGCGGGTATAATGTTCGAGTATGTATTTTCCATACAAGCCCTTGTCCGTCAAATAAGTAATGAGGGAGTAGAAGTCGCCATATCCGAAATATCCGTATTTGCGGTGAACGGCGGCTTCTTTATATAGATCGTAAACGTGGAGCTTGGCGGCAACGAATTGCCAGTCCGGCTCCTCGGCGGTTGTTTTCTCAACGGATACGCGAATGAGCGTCGATTGGATTTCTTTAGTGGAAATGTTGTTGCGGAAATGGGGCAGAAGCGCCGTTTCCAGCTCCAGCGAATCGCATTGCGGATACCCTACGCACGCGAAATCGATGACTTTCTTCAATTTGGAGAAAATGAGTTCCTCGACCTGTCCATTACGTTTAACGATGTTCAACTTACTAAGCCCTCCATCCATGGATAACACAAGATATTGTTTCTGTATGAAGAAGTTATAACAATATATAGCGTGTGTCAAGAGCTTGAGAAGCTGTGGTTCCAGAGTCCCAATCATGAAGAAATCGGTTGAAAGAATGAGCAGGAGGCCGTTTTAATGACATTGTTCGGTAAGATTCGCGTATTTTCGCACTCCAATTTTCACAGAAATTTTTTTCATATTCTCACAATGTTTATCATGGGCATATTCTACCTATTGTGCCAATTCGGACAAGCCGAAGCGCACGCCGTGCTGGAGCAAACCAGCCCTTCCGCGAACTCTCGCGTGGAAGTCAGTCCTCCTGTCATCGAAATCTCGTTTAACGAAAGATTAGACATCGGGGGGGCAAAGCTTCAAGTGCTGAACGAGCTCTCCCGCGACGTCGCGAAAGGGAATCCGGAGTCGATCAACGATGGCAAGGGAATCCGAATCGCACTGCCGAAGCTGGGTGAAGGACATTATACCGTTTCCTACTCCGTCATTTCCGCGGATGGCCATCCGATATCCGGGGCATACGTGTTTACGGTTGGCAATCCCGCTCCGCTCCCCGATGCGAGCGAACTGGATCCCCATCGGCAAGTCGGACATTCCAACCATGGGAGCGCGGGTCTCGGCCAGCAATCCTTCCTTCTCTACAGCGCCAGAATCCTCTATTATGCAGGGCTTCTCGCAGTCGCGGGGCTTGCGTTCTGGAGCTTGCTGCTCAAGGTTTCCACCACCATTCACGAGGTGCGTAACCAGTCGCTGTCGCTCGCGGGGAAATTCGCGCTTATTGCGACCCTGACCTACGTATTCTTCAGCCTTCAAGATTTAGGGCAAGGAGAGCCCCTCTCCGAGTGGGGGCGAATATTAACGGAGACGACGATCGGAAAGCTTTACATCGCCCAACTGCTGCTCGCCCTTGCCGCACCGTTGCTTCCTTCGCTTGCCGCGCCTGCCAGACTCGGCTGGGCCGCGGTTGCTTTGTTCGCCGAAGCCTGGTCCGGCCACGCCGCTGCGTTCAATCCTCTTGCTTATACGATCGGCCTAGACTTAGCCCATCTCGCAGCGGCTTCCCTTTGGGGCGGCGGATTGGTTTTGCTGTTGGCCATTTGGTATAAAGAAAGACCTGAAGCGGGAAGGTTCGCTCTCGTCTTCTCGAAGTGGGCGCTCCTGTCCTTCCTTGTGCTCTGGGTGACGGGTATTCTATCCACGCTAACTTTCCTTCCGTCCCTTGAGTATTTGAACTATACGGCTTGGGGGAAATGGCTAATCGTCAAGGCGGCGATCTCTCTTTTAGTCGCGGTTACGGCGTTCCTGATTCGAAGGCGTCTCAAGAAAGGGGATCTTCCTCACGGAAATCTGCTCAAGATAGACGTCGGATTGCTGGCGGCCATCGTGCTAAGCGTCGGGGTGTTAACTTATCAAACTCCGCTTCCCGCGAATAAAGCCCTGAGCTTTCACAGGATGGGAACCGAAATGCATGTCACGCTGCGAGTTTCGCCTAATTCGCCTGGGGATAACGAGTTTAAGCTGAAAATATGGCTTCCGGAGGCCACCGGGCAGGGTGACCCGAAGAAGGTACAACTGCGGATGATACCGCTAGGCCGAGAAGGAATGGGCGCTATCGATGTTCCGTTGGAAGTATACGAGGATGAAGAATTGGATGCGTTCCCCGACTTCAAGAAAACGACTTATACCGCGCAGGGTCCTTTTCTGCCATTCGCCGGGGAATGGACAGCGCAAGTCCGGGTAACCGACTCCAAGGATACGGAGCGCGTCGTGGAAACAACCTACCGGATCTATTAATACGACAAACCGCTGGACGAGGGGGCAATGGAAATGATGAGAAACGACCGGACGATTAAATGGCTCATCCTGCTCATCCCCACTCTCACCATCGGGCTTTGGGAATACATCCGCCATGCCTTCCTGCTGCCCTATCTATCCATGGAGCTCGGAAATCTGCTCGCTCCTTTTATCGTGCTTGCCGTTACGCTGACTCTGGTTAGAAGCTTATTCGCCCGTTTAGAGCAATCTCAGCAAGCCTTGCAGCGGGAAAAGGGAACCAATGCAGCGCTGGAGGAGAGGGAACGCTTGGCCCGAGAGCTTCACGATGGCATCTCGCAATCCTTGTTTCTGCTTGCGGTCAAGCTCGATGTGTTAGATGAAATGAAAATCGACGGTCCCGTGAAGGAGCTGGCGACGGGCTTAAGAGAAACCGTCAGGGTCATGCATGAAGACGTAAGGCAAGCGATCGCGAATCTCCGGCTGCCGCCGTCCCCGGCAGCCGCGGCATGGGTCGTGCCGTTAAGGGAACTGCTAGGCGAGACTGCGGAGATGTCGGAAGCGCAGGCGGATTTCAGTTGGAGCATTCCGGACGTTAGCTTGAGCGATAAGGAAAAGGTAGAGCTTCATGCCTGCTTAAGGGAAGCGCTGATCAACGTGCGGAAACACGCGAATGCAACGAAAGTACTCGTCGTGGGAGAAGCGGACGGATTCGGAGGTTTCCGATGCGCGGTAGAGGATGACGGAAAGGGTTTCAGCGGGGATCCGTTGCAGTCCCCTGGACGATTCGGGTTACGTATGGTTCGCGATCGCGCGACTGCCATGGGATGGAACTTCCTTGCTGAGCGAAGGGGAGACTGGACGATCGTCGAATTGAGGAAACAAGGAGGGGCTGCCTCTTGAGCACGCCGATACGAATTCTGCTCGCCGACGATCATCGGCATGCCCGCGAAGGCATGCGCACCATCGTGTCCTCGGTTCCCGACTTCGCCGTCGTGGGAGAGGCGGCTAGCGGGGAGGAAGCGGTGGTTCTGACCGAAAAGTTGAGCCCCGATCTTATACTCATGGACATCAACATGCCCGGTATGGGCGGACTCGAAGCGGTCAAGGTAATAAAGAGCGCTCATCCAAGAGTCAAAATCATTATGGTCACCGTTTCCGACGACGTATCTCATCTGTTCGAAGCGCTCAAAAAGGGGGCGCAGGGCTACCTCCTTAAGAACCTCAACCCATCCGCGTGGCGAGATTATCTGCGAGCCGTTGCCGTTGACGAAGCTCCGCTCAACCCCGAGCTGGCCATGTCTATTTTACGGGAGTTCGCGGATCGCAAGTCTGTTCCAACTTCACCAACCAGGGAAAAGGAGCGGGATAGCGCCGGAGGATTGACGCCGAGGGAGAAGGAAATTCTGCAAGAGGTGGCGAGGGGGAGTACGAATCGCGAGGTCGCGGCTTCCTTGGGGTTATCGGAGCATACGGTGAAAAATCACCTCAAGAACATTTTGCAGAAGCTGCATCTGGATAATCGGGTTCAGTTAACGCGTTATGCCTTCGAGAAGGGCATTGTAGAATCGGATTAGCTTCCGATAGTTAAGCACGAGCGACAATAAATCGTCACAATAGTAGCAAGCATATGACTCTTTCGAGTCATGTGCAAGCGAATGGAACAAGCTATACTTGGGGATATCATCAACTTAAGGACGAGAAGGGTCGGTAATTATCCCATGAAAAGAAGTATGACGCTTGTGCTCTTATTTATATTGACGTTTGGATTCGCAAGCTTGGCTAGCGCTCACGTGACCGTGCAGCCTAAGGAAGTACCCGCCGGTTCTTATCAGGTGTTCACCGTTCGCGTACCTACGGAGAAGGAAGTTGCGACAACCCAAGTCAAAGTCGCTATTCCGGATGACGTGAACGTTAGCCGCTTCGAGCCCAAGGCGGATTGGACTTACGAGATCGAGAAGGGCGCCGACGACAAAATCGTTAGCGTGACATGGAAAGCTGCGGGCAGCGGGCTCGGAGCAACGGAATTCGGCGAATTCCGCATGCAAGGCAAAGTGGCCGACGATGCCCAAAAGCTCGTATGGAAGGCTTACCAAACTTACTCGGACGGCGAGGTTGTGGAATGGACGGGTGCTGCGGATGCGGACAAGCCGGCTTCCGTAACAACGGTCACGGCGGCGACGGGCGACGGACACGGGGATGGACATGGCGCTGCAGCTTCGGCATCGGAAGAAGCCGCAGACGATGCCGCAGCAAACGATGCAGGACGTGATACATTGACGTTGTCTCTGGCTATCGCGGGATTGGCTGCAGGCTTGTTGGCATTGTTGATCTCTCTTTTCCGAAAGCGGGCCAAATGACCGGGTAATCTCTTAAAAGCTTTATCCAGATTCTAACAACAGGGTTGACACAAACACCTGCTTAGCTGTACAGTTTGACTATGAATTCCACTAGGGGCGCCCGCAAGGGCTGAGATAAGGCAATTGCCTTGGTCCCTTTGAACCTGATCTGGGTCATGCCAGCGTAGGAAAGTGGGCAATGTGCGTCAGACTTGTGCGGTTTGCGCCGCATATGAACGTGACACATTTCAGCCGCTCCCGCCGGGGCGGCTTTTCTTGTTCTGCGGGTCAAACCGCAGGCAAGCGCCAACGGTAAGAGTTGCTGCTATTGCGCAAAGCTAAACGCGTTATAGCAGGTGCTAATTACAATGTGATTCGCGTCATGCCGGTCTTCAGCCATTTAACCCTTTTTCATAGCGGCCTCCTAGGGGAATTTCACAATTATCCCAATAGGAGGTTTTTTATTATGCCGATTTTGACAACGCCGCTGCCAGGCAGCCGTAAAGTGTATGTTACCGGTTCACGGGACGATATCCGGGTGCCCATGCGTGAGATCTCTTTGGAGCCGAGTAAGGGGAGGAGCGGGGATGAACCGAATGCTCCGGTCCGGGTTTATGATGCGAGCGGCCCCAATACCGAAGATGGTTTTACCGCTGACGTAAGGCAGGGACTTCCTCCCCTGCGTACCCGTTGGATAACGGAGCGCGAAGATGTTTTGGAGTACGAGGGACGTCTGGTACAGCCCGAGGACAATGGGTTCGCTACGACCCAATCGGCAGAAGAAAAGGGAGCGGAAGTATTCCCGAAGCTGAATAGCCGCTGTCTTCGCTCGGGAGCAGGCCGCAACGTGACGCAGCTTCACTACGCGCGGCAAGGCCGCATTACTCCCGAAATGGAGTTCATTGCGATCCGCGAAGGATTGAGCGCGGAGTTCGTCCGGGCAGAGGTGGCCGCCGGGCGCGCGGTCATACCAGCGAACATCAATCATCCGGAAAGCGAGCCGATGATCATCGGTAGGAATTTCCACGTGAAAATCAATGCCAACATAGGCAACTCAGCCGTTGCTTCTTCCATCGAGGAAGAGGTGGAGAAGATGACGTGGGCGACCCGTTGGGGCGCCGATACGATCATGGATTTGTCCACCGGCAAAAACATTCATACAACAAGGGAATGGATCATACGCAACTCCCCGGTTCCGGTCGGTACGGTTCCGATCTATCAGGCGCTCGAAAAGGTTGGCGGAAAAGCGGAAGACCTCAGTTGGGAAGTGTTCCGCGATACGCTCATCGAGCAGGCGGAGCAAGGCGTCGATTATTTCACGATTCATGCCGGCGTGCGGCTTCGACACATTCCGATGACGGCCAAGCGAGTGACCGGAATCGTCTCCCGCGGCGGATCCATCATGGCCGCTTGGTGTCTCGCTCATCACAAGGAGAACTTCCTGTATACGCATTTTGAAGATATTTGCGAAATTATGAAGTCGTACGATGTGTCCTTTTCTCTGGGGGACGGCCTTAGACCCGGTTCCATTGCGGACGCTAACGACGAGGCGCAATTCGCAGAGCTTGATACGCTTGGCGAATTGACGGACATCGCTTGGAAGCATGATGTGCAGGTCATGATTGAAGGTCCCGGTCACGTGCCGATGCATCTGATCAAAGAGAATGTCGATCGGCAAATGGAAGTTTGCAAGGAAGCGCCCTTCTACACGCTGGGGCCGCTTACAACGGACATTGCCCCGGGATACGACCATATTACATCCGCGATTGGGGCGGCGATGATCGGTTGGTTCGGCACGGCAATGCTTTGTTACGTGACACCCAAGGAGCATTTGGGATTGCCGAATAAAGAGGATGTCAAAGACGGCGTTATTGCCTACAAAATCGCCGCCCACGCCGCCGACCTTGCGAAAGGACACGCTCAGGCGCGATTACGCGACGATGCTCTGTCCAAAGCGAGATTCGAATTTCGTTGGCGGGATCAGTTTCATCTGTCCCTGGACCCTGAACGCGCAATGGCCTATCACGACGAGACGCTGCCGGCGGAAGCCGCGAAATCCGCGCATTTTTGCTCCATGTGCGGACCGAAGTTTTGCAGCATGCGCATTACGCAGGATATCCGGGACTATGCGCATCAGCACGGTATGGAAGCAGAGGATGCCATTGAAGCGGGCATGAAGGAGAAGGCGGAAGGATTCATAGCCGCCGGAAGCCGGTTATATGCGCAATAAAACGGATGGAATAGAGCGCTACTCCAGACAAATTCGCTTCGCTCCGATCGGAATATCGGGTCAGCAACGACTTGGCGAAGCCAGTATCCTCGTTGTAGGTTCGGGTGCTCTCGGCGCGTCGCTCTCCCAACATATGGTCAGGGCGGGAGTCGGCAATATTCGTCTTGTCGACAGGGATTACGTGGAGCTGAGCAATTTGCATAGGCAAACGCTTTTCGACGAGGAAGACGCACGCTCCGCGCTGCCTAAGTCGGTTGCGGCCGTATCCAAGCTGCGCCGCATGAACGGAGCCGTAAGAATGGAAGCACTCGTGGCGGACGTCAATAAACGCAATGTGGAAGCCTTGCTTATGGGAGTCGATTTGGTTCTTGACGGCACGGATAATACCGAGACGCGCCTTCTGCTCAGCGACGCTTGCTTCACGCACGGCATTCCTCTTATCTATGGCGGTGTCGCCGGCTCCGGCGGGATGAGCGCGATGTTTGTTCCAGGCGACAACTGCTGCCTGCGCTGCTTGCTCGGGGAAAGGGAACCGACCGAAGATCAAGAAGCAGCTCCAACCTGCGAAACGCTTGGCGTTATTTCGCCCGCGGTGGAGCTGGTAGCGGCACTGCAAGCGGCGGAAGCTCTCAAATGGTTGACGGGCAACCGGAATGCACTGCGCAGGACATGGCTAACTGCCGATGTATGGGAGTTTTCGCTCAAGGAATGGACCCTTCCGCCCGGTCGGGAAAGCTGTCCCTTTTGCGGGTGGTCTGAGATGGAGGACACGACCGTGGTGGATCGGTTCGATGCGCAGAATGGGAATCTTCGGCTGCAGGCCGGTTTAGTTCCCGATTATGCTCCTCCTTCTTCCGAAGAGGGGTATCCCGTTGTTTTATGCGGAAGGGATACCGTGCAGGTGACGCTGAATCAGGCTTTTGCTCTGCCGGAGTGGAAGGCGCGGCTGGAAGCTTGCGGTTGTGAAATAACGGCTAATAACGGTTACTTGCTTCGCGCCTCTACGCCGGAGGGGGAGCGGATTATTGTATTTCAGGACGGTCGGGCTCTCATACAGGGGGCTGGCGAAATGGATCGTGCAGTAGAGGTATGCCGACTTTATTTAAACGATCATGAAAGGAGTCATCCTATTGCGCCGAAAACTGGATTTTAAGTTGTATGTCATTACCGGAGAAAGTTATCATTCCAGTCGGGATATGCTGGAGGTCATGGAAGCGGCGCTCAGAGGCGGCGCGGACATCGTGCAGCTCCGCGACAAGAAGATTTCAAAGCGTGAATTATTGGAAAAGGCAAGATCCTTGAGGGATTTGACCTCTAGGTACGGAGTGCCGCTTATCATTAACGATCATCCGGATGTCGCCCTTGCCGTTAATGCTGACGGGGTTCATTTAGGCCAGGATGATTTGCCGTTGTCGGTTGCCCGCAGCGTCTTGGGCCCTCATCGTTTGATCGGCATATCTACGCATACCATCGAACAAGCTCGCGTGGCCGAACGCGCCGGAGCCGATTATATCGGCGTTGGGCCGGTTTACCCTACCGGGACGAAGCCCGGGCGTCAAGCCGTAACAACCTCTTATGTTTCCCAAGCGGCTGCCGAAATCCAGATTCCTTTCGTGGCAATCGGCGGTATTACGACCGACAATGCAGAAGAGGTATTGAAGGCAGGAGCCAGGAGGCTATGCGCAGTATCCGCCATTGTCGGAAGTAATGATCCCGAAGGGGTTTGCCGTAATCTCTTGGAACAAATAACAGGTTGGAAATCTGGCTCGTCTGCCGAAATACCTGCCGAAGAGCGAGAGATGGTCGTTACCGTAAACGGCCGACAAGAGCGGACCAAAGCGACGACGATGCTGGAATTGGCGGAGCATTACAAGCTTGCGGATAAACATATCGTTGCCGAGCTGGACGGGGATATCGTCCCGCGTCAAAGCTGGAGGGAAACGCCTCTTCGTATTGGAGCTTCCGTTGAATTCGTCCATTTTGTCGGGGGAGGGTGAACTTTTGTTATGAATACAAGGTTGAATGACCCTTTCGTGATTGGCGGGCACACACTTCAATCCCGTTTTTTTCTTGGAACGGGTCGGTTTCCGAGCCCAGCCGTGCTCCAGCAGGCGTTAGAGGCTTCGGGCACCCAAGTGATTACCTTTGCGGTTCGCCGGATCAACTTGGACGATCTAGCGGACGATAACGTCCTGCAGCATGTTGCGAATCGAGGATTCGTCTACTTACCGAACACGTCGGGTGCAAGCAATGCCGATGAAGCGGTCCGCATTGCGCGACTGGCGCGTTCCGCAGGGCTTGGCAACTGGATCAAAGTGGAAATCAGCGCGCATCACCGAACTCTTCTTCCGGATCCGATAGAAACGCTTCGGGCAACCGAACGTCTGGTCAAGGAACAATTTATCGTGCTCCCCTATACTTCAGACGATCCCGTTCTTTGCCATAGGCTAGAGGAAGCCGGAGCGGCGGCGGTCATGCCGGGAGGTGCCCCTATCGGAACGGGGCTCGGAATCCTCAATCCCTATAATCTCGGTCTTATTGTAGAAGAAGCCCGAGTTCCCATCATCGTGGATGCGGGAATCGGGTCGGCACAAGATGTTGTGCAGGCAATGGAGCTCGGCGCAGACGGCATTCTTGCTAATACTCCGATCGCAAAGGCGCAAGATCCCGTTTTCATGGCGCTTGCGATGAAGCTGGCAGTGGAAGCGGGCCGATTGTCCCGTCGGGCTGGACGCATTCCAAAGAAGCGGTACGCTTCTGCCAGCAGTGAGCTGAAAGGCCGACTGTTCGAATTTGCTGGCACGGAAGGGGAGGGCTGACTATGGCGGAGTCTGTGCTTGTCATCGGTGGAGGAATCATCGGCTTGTCCTGCGCTTGGGAAGCGGCGAAGCGCGGATTCCGGGTAACCATACTGGAAAAGGATACGTTCGGCGGTCAGGCTTCCGGAGCGGCCGCGGGAATGTTGGCACCCTTCTCGGAAAATACGGAGAGTCCCGATCCTTTCTTCCGTCTTTGTCTGGATAGTTTCTTTCTCTATCCCTCCTGGGTTCATGAAGTTGAAGAAGCGTCGGGTCGCAGGGTGGAATTGTGTCGCAGCGGAAGTTTGAATGTGGCCTTTCATGAGGCGGATCTCTTGCCGATGCACACACGGCTCGCTTGGCAGCAGACTTATGGTGTACCTTGCGAAATGCTGAGCGAACTAGAGCTGCGTCGCCTGGAGCCGGAGTTGTCTCAGCAGGCAATCGGGGCTTTGTATTGCCCCGGCGAGAGTCATGTATTTGCTCCGTTGCTGGTGGATGCATTGATGGAAGTATGCTCTAAGGTTGGAGTGCGGCTGATTCCGCATGCTGGGCAATTAACGAAGCTGGAGGCAGGCGCGAGCTCTGGGGTATCCGTTACGATGACCGATGCGGGGAGTTGGCATGCTGATCGGGTTGTTGTGTGCACCGGTGCATGGAGCGGATTACTTGAAAAGTGGTTTCCTTTAACGCTGCCGGTTCATCCCATTAGGGGACAGATTTGTTCTTTCGATGGTACATTAGGGGACATCAGGCACATGGTATTTTCCAGCCAGGCCTATTGGGTTGGTAAAAATGACGGAAGTCTCGTATGCGGAGCGTCGGAAGATGTGGCGGGTTTTGATCGAAGCGTAACGGAGCGGGGCATTAATCGCTTAACAAAGTGGAGCGGCCGCGTGTTTCCTTTTCTCCAAGGGAGTCCGCCGCAGCGCAGCTGGGCTGGGCTTCGGCCGGCAACCCGCGACGGTTGGCCGCTTATCGGCTGCGTTCCCGGAATTACGGAAGTCATACTGGCTTCCGGTCACTACCGCAACGGAATTCTGCTTAGTCCGGTTACGGCGGCGATGGTCGGGGATTTATTGGAGGGGAAAGCCGAATCGTATAATAATGCGTTTAGAGTCGACCGATTTTCAAGAACTGCGGAGAGGACGGGATCAGGATGATGGAAACCGTCTACCCGTCCCGCCATCCGTTGGCATTAACCATAGCAGGCTCCGACTCGGGCGGAGGTGCAGGCATTCAAGCGGATTTGAAAACCTTTCAGGAACTCGGGGTATACGGGATGAGCGTCATCACCGCCATAACGGCGCAGAACAGCTTAGGGGTTCAGAGAATAGAACCCCTCTCTCCCGCCATGGTGGAAGAACAGTTGGAAAGCGTACTGTCTGATATCGGGACGGATGCCGTTAAAACCGGAATGCTTCCGACCCGTGCGCATGTAGAAACGGTGGCAGCGTCGTTTCGTCGTCATAAGGTCAAGAATCTCGTCATTGATCCGGTCTGGTCTGCTAAAGACGGCACAACGCTGATGGGCAATGATGCTTTTAACGCCATGAAGGAGCTTCTTCTGCCTATGGCGGATATCGTCACGCCCAACTTGCCGGAAGCCTGCTTGCTGCTGAGTTTGCATGAGGCTGATGTACGAACGGTAGGAGATATGGAGCAAATGGTCCGGGCATTGCTGGCTCTTGGCCCCCGGCATGTATTTCTGAAAGGCGGACATTTGGACGGAGCAAAAGCTATTGATGTATTTGTCGGAGCGGACTGGTCTGATGAAACACGATTGTTAAGCGGACCGCGGTACTCAACCGCTCATACCCATGGTACGGGTTGCACGACTGCATCGGCCGTTGCGGCTATGCTTGCGAAAGGACATTCGGCGGAGGCGGCTTGCCGCTTCGCCAAAACGTTCGTTTCCACCGCTATTGCCGCTGCCTTTCCGTTGGGCGGAGGTACGGGATCCCTCTGGCATGCGGCTCACCGGGAGACTGGAAGGGACTCTTGATCTGATTTAAGGTGAGAGCAACTTGCGAGCTAGCTGGATTTAACCTATAATAATCTGTAAATGTAAAATGCATCGATGGAGAAAAGTAAGCAGTGCCTTCTTTCAGGGAGGGAGCGCCGTAGACTGGGAGCGTTCCTAAGAAATCAGGCTGCCGAAGTTCGCTCCGGAGCAGTCCTTTGAACGGTCGGCGCCGCCGATAAGTAGAAGGAACCGGCTGACGGCCCGTTACGCCGTATGAAGAGGGAATGTCCAAGACGCGTCAGCGTTTTCCGAAGCTCGAATGAGCCTCGGGCGGCATTTCAACAAAGGGTGGTACCACGGTCTTTTCGTCCCTTACGGGAGAGAAGGCCTTTTTCTATTTCAATGCGATAAGGAGAGAAGCGGGATGAAAGAACGATTAGAGGCTCTGAGGAAAGAGGCGTTGGAGCAGCTTCAAGGCGTTGCGGACGCAGCGACTTTGAACGACCTTCGTGTTCAATACCTGGGCAAGAAAGGTCAGTTAACGGAGATCTTGCGCGGTATGGGGGCGCTTAGCGCCGAAGAGCGTCCGGTCATCGGACAAGTGGGCAACGAGGTTCGCGCGGCGATCGAAGCCGTCATTGCCGAAAAACAAGAGGGATTTGACCGTGCAGCTACCGCTCATCGATTGCAGGCCGAGACGATCGACGTTACTTTGCCTGGCAAGGCGGTTAACGTTGGTTCCGTTCATCCTTTGAACAAGGTTGCTCAGGAGATCGAAGATATTTTCATCGGGATGGGTTACACTATCGCCGAAGGCCCCGAGGTAGAAACCGACTTCTTCAACTTCGAAGCGCTGAACCTGCCCAAAAACCATCCCGCGCGCGACATGCAGGATTCCTTCTATATTACGGACGAAATATTGCTTCGCACGCATACTTCTCCGGTGCAAATCCGGACGATGAAGGCCATGAACGGCAAAACGCCGGTCAAGGTAATATGCCCGGGCAAAGTATACCGCCGCGACGACGACGATGCGACGCATTCGTTCATGTTCCACCAGATAGAAGGCTTAGTCATCGGACCGAACATCCGGATGAGCGATCTGAAGGGAACGCTGCTGCAATTCGTGCAGGAAATGTACGGCCCGCAAATGCAAATCCGGCTTCGTCCGAGTTTCTTCCCGTTCACCGAGCCAAGCGCGGAAGTCGACGTCACCTGCGCGCAATGCGGCGGCAGCGGCTGCAGAATGTGCAAGCACACCGGATGGATCGAGATTCTCGGCTGCGGCATGGTTCATCCGAAAGTGCTAGAGCACGGGGGTTACGATCCGAAAGAAGTAACCGGATTCGCGTTCGGAATGGGCGTTGAGCGCATTGCTTTGCTTAAATACGACATCGATGACATTCGCCATTTCTACGCGAACGACACGAAGTTCTTGAGTCAATTCGCCAAGATATAAATAAAAAACTTTATGATAATCGAGGGGAGTATCCCATGAACGTATCTTATCGGTGGTTATCCGATTATATCGACCTGAGCGGCCTTAGCGCGCAGGATTTAGCGGAGATGATGACGCGCGGGGGGATCGAGATCGATTCCGTTCCGTCGCGCAACGCGGGAGTGAACGGTGTCGTCGTCGGTTATGTGAAAACGCGGGAGAAGCATCCCGATGCGGATAAGCTGAGCGTCTGCACGATCGATGCGGGCACGGGAGAGGATCTGCAGATCGTCTGCGGCGCAGCGAATATCGGCGCAGACATGAAGGTTCCGGTAGCCTTGGTCGGCGCCAAGCTGCCTGGCGGGTTGGATATTAAACGTGCGAAGCTTCGCGGCGTCGAATCGCAGGGGATGATCTGCTCGGCGAAGGAGCTAGGCATCAACGACAAGCTGCTACCTAAGGAGCAGCAGGAAGGCATTCTGATTCTTCCTCCGGATACGGAGATCGGACGCGACATCCTGGACGTGCTCGCGCTTAACGATTCCATCCTCGAATTGGATCTGACGCCGAACCGTTCGGATTGCCTGAGCATGCTGGGAGTCGCTTATGAAGTAGCCGCTTTGACGGGCAGGCCTTTGGAGCTTCCGGATCCGGGTAAAGACCTTTATCCGACGACGGATCGGACTTCGGATCACTTAAGCGTATCTATTAGCGCTACCGAGCAATGTTCGCTCTACTCGGCGCGTTATATTAAAGGCGTGAAGGTTGCTTCGGCTCCTCAATGGATCCAGAATCGACTGATCGCGGCTGGCATTCGCCCGATCAACAATGTCGTGGACATCACCAACTATGTCATGCTGGAATACGGACAACCGCTTCACGCTTTCGATGCCGCAAAGGTTGCCGGCGGTCGCATTGACGTTCGTCTGGCGAAGCCAGGAGAAGTGCTTGTAACGTTAGACGGTCAAGAGCGCAAGCTCGAGCCGCAAATGTTGGTTATCGTGGACGCCGATAAGGCGATCGCGCTAGCTGGCGTTATGGGCGGAGCGAATTCGGAAGTGACGCTGGAGACGACGGATATTATTCTGGAATCCGCCAAGTTCGACGGGGGTACGGTTCGTCGTACATCTCGTCAATTGGGCTTGCGGTCCGAAGCATCCGTTCGCTTCGAGAAAGAAGTGGATCCGAATCGCGTGAGAGCTGCTTTGGATCGTGCTGCGGGGTTGATCGCGCGTTATGGCAATGGGCTTGTAACGGAAGGAATCGCGGAAGCGGCAGTTTCCTCTCCAGAGCCGGTTATCGTTGAACTGTCGCTAGACCGAATTAACGGGATGCTCGGAACGGAGCTTTCGTCACTGGAAATCAAGACAATCCTTTCGCGTCTGCAATTCGCATCGGAAGTCAATGGGGATGGACGGTGGACCGTGACGATTCCTTCGCGGCGCCCCGATATTACCCGCGATGTCGACTTGGTCGAAGAGTTCGCTCGCTTGCACGGCTACGATGAAATTCCGACCACTTTAATTGAGGGACCTACTACCGCGGGAACTTTGACAAAGCCGCAGGCGATACGCAGGGAATTGCGCTCGATCCTAACGGGGGCGGGTTTGCACGAAGCGATTTGCTACTCCGTTACCTCGGTGCAACGGACGGCTCTATTCAAGGAGCTTTCCGGCGGATCGAACGCCATTTCGCTAGCGATGCCGATGAGCGAGGAACGCAGCGTGCTGCGCACGACGTTGCTTCCTAGCTTGCTCGAGGCGGCAGCTTATAACCTCACCCGGAAAAACAACGATCTGGCATTGTTCGAGATCGGCAACGTCTATCATACCGATGAAGTCGCACTCTCGCGCCTTCCTCAGGAAAAGCCGCGAGCGGCTCTTCTATTAAGCGGAAACCGTCGCTCGGCAAGCTGGAACCGCTCCGCTGAGCCAGTCGATTTCTACGATGCCAAAGGGGCTTTGGAGAAGGTGTTCGAACGGTTGGGGCTGGCAGGACGAATCGCTTTCGTAGCGGCTCAGCCTGAAGGTTTCCATCCCGGCAGGACGGCGGCTATCGCCATTCACACAGAACATGGCACCGAAACGGTCGGATACGTCGGACAACTGCACCCGGAGCTGCAGCGGGATTTCGACCTTCCGGACACGTACGTGGCAGAGATCGAACTGGCGCTTATCTATGAATACTCGGATAGCCATATTGAATATCGCGCGCTGCCGCGTTATCCTTCCATGGAACGGGATATCGCCGTAGTGGTGGATCGCGGCGTGGCCGGCGGTGCGTTAACTGAGGCGATCGTCGCATCGGCGGGCGAATTGCTGGAGTCCGTCAAAGTGTTCGACGTATATACCGGCGATCGGATCGGCAGCGACAAGAAAAGTGTGGCATTGGCGCTCGTATACAGACATGGGGAACGCACGTTGACCGATGAGGAAGTTACCGAAACCCATGCCCGGGTTTTGGCTCAATTGGAACAATCTTTCGGAGCGGAACTTCGGAAATAGGCAGGAAACAGTAAGGGAGGCAGCGAATACATCAAGACGCCGATTGGCGCGAGATGGATCGCTGCCTTTATTGCTTACATAGCTTGCTCGAAAAAGGCACCTTGGGTGGAAATAAGCGCGTGTGGCGGTCTTATTTGCTTGGAAAAGGCACCTTAGGTGGAAATAAGCGCGTGTGGCGGTCTTATTTGCTTGGAAAAGGCATCTTGTAACACGGGTACATAACTATGAACGCAATGGGAGGATCACGCTGTGAATACAAACGACAAAACGCGTGTGACCGTTGACATATATGGAACACAATATACGCTAACGGGTCATACCAGCACGGACTACATGAAACGGGTTGCCGCACTGGTCAACGAGCAGATGAGCAAGGTGAACAGCGGGTCGCCGCGGTTGGATTTACCGAAACTAGCCGTGCTAGCCGCGGTGAATATCGGCGATGAGCTGTTGCGATTGCGCAGAGAGAATGAACAGCTGCTAAAGGAAGAAACGGAATATAAGCGTTACATCGAGAAGATGGAGGCCCTGCAGGAGGAAACGGCTCAGGAGCTGGATCTTGCGAGGTCAAGCTTGACCGAGGAGTTAGAGAGCGTTAGGCAACAAGCTGCGGAAGAGTTGGAGAAAGTCAGAACCCGATCCGCCGATGAGTTGGAGAGCGCGCGGGCTAAAGCTTCTGAGGAGCTGGAGAGCGTTAGAACGCAATCCACGGAAGAGCTGGGAAGCGTGAGAAGGCAACTGACCGACGAACTGGAGAACATTAAGAAGCAATCGGCGGAAGAGATCGAAAGCGCAAAGGCATTAGCGGCGAAGGAATGCGAAAGCTTAAGGGTGGACTCTGAGATTCGACTGGAAAACGTCAAGGAGCAAGCTGCGAATGAACTCCAGAAGGTAAGGTCGGAAGCCGGACAAGCCTATCAAAGGCTGAAGTCACAAGCAGCTCAGGAGCTTGAAGCCGTGAAGGTCCAAGCCGCGGCAGAGATTGAAGACGCAAAACTAAGCGTTGTCCAGGAGATCGAGAACGCAAGGGCGGAAGCGGTCACTCTGGCAAACCAGCTTGCTACCGAGAAGGCAGCTTGGTTTACGAAACAGAACGAGCTCAAGAACGGTTTCGCGACCGAATTAGAAACGATGAGGAAAAGCTATTCTTCCGAGATCGAAAAACTAAAGGAAACGCATGCTAGCGAGCTTAATCATCTAATCTCGACACATGCGTCCGAAATAGAGCGTTCGGAGCTTGCCAGAATCGCCGAGATCGAAGCTTTGGAGAGCAGAAGGAATGCCGAAGTCGAAGCAATCGAGAGCAAGAGAATCGCCGAGATCAGGTCTGCTGAAAATGCGAAGGAAACGGAGATCCAGGCGATCAAGGAGAGAGCGGCTTCCGAGATTAGGGATATCGAAGCGATCTATTCCGAAGAGCTGGAGATGGTTAAGGCGGAGCTAAATGCAATGACTGCCGAGCGAGACAATTGGCAGGGTAAAGAACGCGAGGGGCAGCAAGCTCGCGTCCAATTGGAAAGCGATGTCGAACATTGGGCTAGGGAAGCTGAGGATCAGCGCAGAACCGTCATGGAGCAGCAGGAAATGCTGCAAGAGGTGGAGGCGCAGACAGCCGAAAGGCAACGTTCTCATGCTTCCGCGCTGGAGAAGGCGGTGCAAGAGCGAGATGAGCTCGCTCGCCAGCTAAGCGAGCGGGATGATTGGGAGAAAGCTTGGAGCGATTCGATGCAAGATTTGCAAGCGCGCCTAGCATCGGTGCAGCAAGAATCGCGCGCCGCCACCGAGCGTGCGGCGGAGCTGGAAGCCCGCATCGCCAAGCTCGGCGAGGCGGAAGAGGGCTTGCGCGAAGCTGCGCTGCGGGCTGAGCGCGAGCTGGAAGCGGCGCGTGCGGAGGCCGCGGCTGCGCCCTCTCGCGAGGCGGATATTGCCGCCTCGCAGGATGAGCTGCGCGAGCATGCGGAGCGCGGCGAGCTTTTGCAGGCGGAGCTGGACAAGCTGAAGCGGGAGCATGCCGCGCTGAACAGCGAGTACGCGAAGCTCCAGAACGAGTACAACGAGTGGATCGACCTTCTCGAGCACACTTAAGTAAGTTTAAGAACGACAAAAAAGGCTATCCATCCGTCATTCGACAGGAGGATAGCCTTACTTCTGTTTAACATTAACTTACGACAAGTTTCGCTGTCATCTTGGTATGGCCGGTACCGCATTGTATGTTGCACTTAATCTCATAAGTACCTGCAGGTAAAGTGACGACTTCCGACTTGCCGCCTCTGATCTCGATATCTTGTCCGATAATTTCGATGCCGTGAGCGCCGCTTAAGTTTTCAACGGTCAATTGAACGGGAGTATCCTTAGGAATGGCGTATTCCGCTTCATCGAACTCCCAGCTTGCTGCCTTGATGACGACTTCCGTAGAAGCAGATTCAGCCGCGGGAGCGCTGTTTCCGGATTCTTTATTGTCGTTGCCGCCGCATGCGGAGAGAGCTAGCACTAATGCCGTCAAAGTTAGAAAATAAGCGATTTTGCGTTGCATATGGTTACCTCCGTACCTGAATGAAGTGCAGAGGGCATTGTCTATTTTTATCCAACCCCTGCCCGAATTTATTGTATCATATCCTGGCATTACCTGATCGCGCAATCCATGGCGGAAACATGACATTATGAGCCCCGAAAGAAAAACCCACCTCTTGGCTAAGAGGTGGGTTCTTTGGTTCCCATTCGGTACGTCGCCCTAACTGCGATTGCGATGCGTGGCTTCGTACGGAGTGGCAACGGGAATAAACAGATCGATAATCCCGATGACCAATGCCGCCAGCAACGCTCCGATGATCGTCACGTCGACGTTGCCGATTACGAACTGAGCTAACCAGATGACGAGGGCGCTGGATAGGAAACCAACGATACCTCGTCCGAACGGAGTAACTTTCTTGCCGAAAATCCCTTCGATTATCCAGCCCAGAACCGCGATGACGACGGCGAGCATAAGAGCGCTCCAGAAGCCGCCTACGGAGAACTGGGGAACCAAAAAGCCTACCACCATCAATACGATGGCGGAGACGATAAAGCGAACGACCGTTCCAAGAAAATTCATCTTATCGACCTCCTTGGTGATAGTGTGTCCCGAGTTTTCTTTCGTATGAGTGGAAGGTTTCGCAAGATCAACCTATTCGGCTATAATAAAAGGCGAAGGAGTTGAATTTCGCCGTGAACGACAAGGCCTTACATACATTGGAATACGATAAAATCATTAATCGCCTTACGGGGCTAACTTCTACAATCCTCGGCAGGGAGGAAGCGGAGAAACTTGCCCCCTCTCGCGAGCTGCTCGTCGTGGAGCGTCGCTTGGCGGGAACAGATGAAGCGGTACGCGCCGTAATGCTCAAAGGAACGCCGCCATTCGGCGGAATTGCGGATATCCGTTCTTCGCTGTATAGAGCTAAGCTGCAAGGTATCCTGCAACCGCCGGAGCTAATGGAGGTCGCGCAGTTCATCATGGGCTCCAGGCGTTTAAGCCGGTTTATTTCCTCGGCCGGAGAAGAAACCGAACTTCCGCTGCTAAGCGATTTATGCGAACCTTTAACCGATTTTAAGCCGCTCGAGGATGAAATCCGCAAATGCATCGACGAGCAAGGCGAAGTATTGGATTCGGCGAGTCCGGAACTTGCTTCGGTGCGTCGCGATATTCGAATCAATGCTGGACGCGCCAAGGAGAAGCTTGAAAGTCTTATCCGCTCCAGTTCGGTTCAGAAGATGCTGCAGGATGCTCTAATCACGATGCGCAACGACCGGTACGTTATTCCGGTCAAACAAGAATACCGTTCGCACTTCGGCGGTATCGTGCATGATCAATCCGGAAGCGGCGCTACCCTCTTCATTGAACCGGAAGCGGTCGTCCAAATGAACAACAAGCTAAGGGAATTGAAGATCAAGGAGCAGAACGAGATCGAGCGAATCCTGCGCAAGCTTAGCGAACAGACGGGAGAACGCGCGGACTTATTAACGGGCGATGCCGAGATTCTAGGGGTGATCGATTTTATTTTCGCCAAGGCGGCATTAGCCCATGCGTTCTCCGCCACTTTGCCGGAGATGAACAATGAAGGACGGCTTCACCTCCGGAAAGCGCGTCATCCGTTAATCGACATCAAGCATGCGGTGCCAATCGATATCGAGTTGGGAGAAGCATATTCTTCCGTAATCGTCACGGGACCGAATACCGGCGGGAAAACCGTATCGTTGAAGACGATCGGCTTGTTGAGCTTAATGGCGATGTCCGGTTTGTTCATCCCTGCCGAGGATGGAAGCCGGTTGTGCGTTTTCGACGGGATCTATGCCGATATCGGCGACGAGCAAAGCATTGAACAAAGCTTGAGTACGTTCTCCAGCCATATGACCAATCTGATCTCCATGCTCGGCCAAGTTACTCATCGAAGCCTGGTGCTCCTCGACGAATTAGGCGCGGGCACGGATCCGGCGGAGGGCTCCGCGCTAGCTATCGCCATTCTGGAACATCTTCAGAAGCTCGGTTGCAGGCTAATCGCCACTACGCATTATAGCGAGCTTAAGGCGTATGCCTACAATCGGGAAGGAATAATCAATGCCAGCATGGAATTCGACGTTGCGACTCTTCGGCCCACATACCGGTTGCTCATAGGCGTTCCTGGCCGTAGTAATGCCTTTGCTATCGCGGAGAGATTGGGACTGCCGAAAAGCATTATCGACCATGCGCGCGGAGAAGTCAGCGAGGAAGAGCTCAAGGTCGATTCCATGATCGCATCCCTAGAGCAGGACCGGCTCCTCGCTCAGTCCGAACGGCAAACGGCGGAAAGGCTCCGTCGCGAAGCGGAAAAGCTGCAGCACGACATCCAGGATGAGCGGCATAAGCTTCAAGAGCAGAAAGCGAAGCTTTTGGAAGGAGCGCGCGAAGAAGCCCGTCATGCCATCGCCAAAGCCAAAAGGGAAGCCGAGGAGATTATCTCCGATCTCCGTCGCCTCGCGATGGAAGAAGGAGCCTCGGTCAAGGAGCATAAGCTGATCGAAGCGCGCCGCAGATTAGAGGACGCGGTGCCGTCTCCCGCCAACAAACAAAATCGGGCCGCAGGCGCCAAACCGGCGAAAATCGAGGTAGGCGACGACGTGAAGGTCCATAGCTTGAACGGGCAGAAGGGCCATGTCGTAGAGCTCACCGGAAGCTCCGAAGCCGTCGTCCAACTCGGCATATTAAAAATGAAGGTTCCGGTAGCAGAATTGGAGCCGATTCGCAAAAGCGCGGCCAATAAAGCTCCGCTGGCGCAGGCAACCATCGTGAAACGTTCCAGAGACGAGAATATACGCACCGAGTTGGATTTGCGAGGCATGATGTTAGAGGAAGCGATCATGGAAGTGGATCGGTTTCTCGATGAGGCATTTCTATCTAATCTAGGTCAAGTGTATATCATTCACGGTAAAGGAACGGGAGCGTTGCGCACGGGAGTTCAGGATTTCCTGCGACGCCATAAACATGTAAAGAGTTATCGGTTAGGCCAATTCGGGGAAGGCGGCGCGGGCGTTTCCGTAGCCGAGCTTCATTAACGGGAGGTCGTTAGTCGTGCAGGATATGGTCGATTCTATTATGTCTCATCCTTTTCCGGCTGCATTAGCTTACTTTTCCGTAGGGATATTGGCGCTCATCGTATTTCTTTCCTGCTTCGAATGGGTCACGAAATATGACGGCTGGAGCGAGATTCGCAAAGGAAACCTGTCGGCCGCTATGGCTACGGGGGGTAAAATATTCGGAATCTGCAACATTTTCCGATTTTCTATCGAAGCTAACGATACGATTTACCAAAGTCTCTTATGGGCAGCGGTCGGTTTCGTGCTCTTGCTTGTCGCCTATTTCTTGTTCGAGTTTCTGACGCCGGTGTTTCGGATCGATGAAGAAATCGAGCGGGATAACCGCGCCGTCGGTTTTCTCGCGCTCGTCTTATCGGTTTCTCTGTCTTATATCATTGGAGCCGCTGTTATTTAAACGGAGGGAATGAATCGTGAAGTATTTGTGGGGAACGCTTCTTGCATTGGCGATATTATTTGTTTTAATCGGTGTTTTTTATATGATGAAGGAGGCTTAACCTAATATGGCCGTAGTGATCTGTCCTTGGTGTCAAAGCGAAATCATGCAAGAAGAAGGCCAGGAGCCTGATAAAATATGCCCGGTATGCGACAATGAGTTGGATGGGTACCGGACGTTGAAGCTGAATATCGGCGAAGATGAAGAAGAGGACGAGGAACAGTTCGAAGATGATTCCGAACAAGACGAGGATACCGCCATGGTGTCCATCGACGAGGATATAAGCTGGGTCGATGAAGAGAACATGATCGAGCAGGATGATGAGCTGCAACGATTCGAGGAAACGGTGGAACAGCTTCTTAATGAGCAAGAGCTTGTTCCGGAGTGCCCGGTTTGCCGTGAATACATGGTAGAATCCGGGGAACAACTCATTTCCGCCAATCAGTTTCGTCCGAGGATACCGGAAGCATTGGGGGAAGCGGTTATTGAAGCTCCATTTACATTAACGATGTACGTTTGTCCTTCCTGCTTCACGGTGCAGTCTTTCCTCGGAGATGCTCATCGCCATCAAGTCGTTCGCAGATTGAGTCAAGAAACTTCCGAAGACAGAATGACGGGCTCAGACTCATGACGCGCATGGTGAATTCCGTAATCGAATTAATCGGGAATACTCCAGCCGTCCAGTTGCAACGATTAACGGGACCCGAGGATGCGGATGTGTTCGTGAAGCTGGAGAAAATGAATCCAAGCGGCAGCGTTAAGGATCGAGCTGCATCGGGACTGCTAATCGATGCGGAAGCTCGCGGGCTCATAAGTCCTGGGAGCACGATCATTGAGCCTACCAGCGGCAACACGGGGATCGGACTAGCGATGTATGCCGCGGCCAAGGGCTACCGGCTAATCCTGGTCATGCCGGATAATATGACGGCCGAACGTATCTTGCTGCTGCGGGCGTACGGTGCCGAGGTGGTGCTGACCCCGGCTGCCGAGAGAATGCCGGGGGCTATAGCCAAGGCGCGACAATTGCTTGACGAGAACCCTGGCAGTTACATGCCGAATCAATTCGAGAACCGCGCGAACCCGGACATTCACCGTACGACGACCGCGATCGAGATTCTCGAGCAAACCGACGGAAGATTGGACGCATTCGTCGCGACGTCAGGTACAGGCGGTACGGTAACGGGAACAGGCGAAGCCTTGAAGTCGGCACTTCCGCGACTCCACGTTGCCGTGGTCGAGCCTGCGGGCTCGCCGGTATTGTCCGGCGGACAACCGGGTCCCCACAAGCTGGTAGGAACCAGCCCGGGATTCGTTCCGCAAATCCTGAATACGTCCGTATACGATGAGATCATCCAGGTCACGGACGAGGACGCTCTCGAAACGACCAGGCAGCTGGCGCGCCAAGAAGGATTATTGGTCGGCCCATCCTCCGGGGCGTCCGTGTGGGCGGCATTGCGGATCGCGCGCCGATTAGGACCCGGAAAACGGGTGCTGTGTATCGCCCCCGATACAGGCGAAAGGTATCTCAGCATGGATATTTTCTAAAGCTAATCCTATCCTTAATAATACGGTCGAAACATCCGTGAATCCCTGCGGATGTTTCTTTGCGTGAATAACCTTCATTATATCAAGACAGACTACTTCCTGATGTCTAAAAGACTGTTTAGGAGGAAATCTGCTCATGATGCAAGCGTTGACCGCCAAAGAATTGGAATACATCGTAGACTCTATGTCCAATGAAGAGTTGTTTATCAAGCAGTGCGCGGTGGCGGCGGCTACGATGACTAACGTTCAGCTCCAGCAATCCTGCTCCCACATGGTTGACGTACACACGCAACAATACGGTACGCTTTTAAGCGCTCTTCAGCAGCATCAGCCATTGGCGCCGACACAACCCCAATCCTAGGAGGGAAAGCATGCTTAACAAACCGACTCTAACCGACGAAGATATGGCTTACACAATTCTCTCGGATCTCAAGAGGGTAACGCGCGAATACGCTACCGCGGCGACGGAATCCGTATGTCCGGAAGTTCGCCAAATGTTCACCCAATTGCTAAATAACACCCTTACCATGCAGGGCGAGCTGTATACCGCCATGCAACAAAACAATATGTATAATGCATCTTCTTCCGCTTTGAAGCAGGAAGTCGATAAACAGATCAAGCAATACCAGCAGACGCAGCAAAAAACCGCCCAATTCGTGCAACAAACGCAGGCTGCTCAAAGCCAGATACCTCCTGCTTCTACGGGTAACAACCCGATTCCTGCATACCAATAATCGATCTAAACATCCCCTATCGCTCAAGGCCCGCGATCCCCTTATTGGCACGGTTTGCCGATACGGGGATTTTTTCGAAGTTCCCCTTTTTTAACTTTTCATGCAGCCTGTATTTGATGTATGATGAAGAGTAACTCAGGAGGGATCACGATGAACGAATTCAAATTAAGCATCTTGGATCTGCTCAAGGAAGACGCCCGCTTGTCCGCAGCCACGATCGCTACTATGCTTGGCGCTAAGCAAGAGGACGTTTCCGCGGCGATAGCGGAGATGGAGCAGGATCACGTCATTGTTAAATACGCGACGGTCGTTAACTGGAGCAAGGTAGACGATGAGAAGGTGACGGCGCTTATCGAGGTTGAATGCACGCCCGAAAGAGGTCGCGGTTTCGAGAACATAGCGGAGCGCATCTATCTGTACCCGGAAGTGAAATCGGTTTACTTGATGTCCGGAGCCTATGACTTGCTCGTTGAGATCGAAGGGAAAAATCTGAAAGAGGTTGCCTCGTTCGTCTCCAACAAGCTCTCCACCATCGAATCCGTTATTTCGACCAAAAGCTTCTTCATTCTTAAGAAATATAAACAGGACGGCATTATTTTCGAAGAGTTCGAGGATGATCACCGTTTACTCGTGTCCCCATAAATAGCAGTCCATCGCAAAGGAAGAATGCCACATGATAAAAGATGAGGAAAAGCCGCAAATCCAGCAGATTGAACGGTCTCGGAGCGGCGGAATGCAACACCATCTTGCCGCGCACGCGCGCGCGATTCCGCCTTCTGGAATCCGGCGTTTTTTCGATCTGGTCAGCGCGAGCAAGGATAAGGATATCATTACGCTCGGTGTCGGCGAACCGGATTTCGTCACTCCATGGCGAGTTAGGGATGCCGCGGTGTATTCCCTCGAGAAGGGGAAGACGCAATATACTCCGAATGCGGGTATGCCCGAGCTGCGGGAAGCTATCGGACAATACTTAAACAATCAATTTCACCTGACTTACGACCCGGCTAAGGAAATGATCGTCACGGTCGGAGGCAGCGAAGGAATCGATCTCGCGCTGCGCGCTCTTATCGAGCCTGGCGACGAAATTCTCGTACCGGAACCGTGTTATATTTCTTATTCGCCGATTACGTCTCTCAGCGGAGGCGTGGCGGTAGGCATCGAGACGTTCGCGGAGGATCAGTTCAAGCTGACGGCCGCTAGCTTGAAAGCCGCGATCACGCCAAGATCGAAAATACTTATCCTCTGTTACCCGAGCAATCCGACGGGCGCCATCATGACGTACGAAGAAATGCTGCCGATTGCCAAGATCGTAGAAGAGAACGATTTGATCGTGATTTCCGATGAAATCTACGCGGAGCTTACCTTCAATGGAGGTCGCCACGCGAGCTTCGCGTCATTGCCGGGCATGAAGGACCGTACGATTCTGGTCAGCGGATTCTCCAAGGCATTCGCGATGACGGGTTGGAGGATGGGCTATGCTTGCGGCCATCCGGATCTTATCAGCGCCATGCTTAAGATTCATCAGTATACGATCATGTGCGCTCCCACGATGGGGCAAGTTGCTGCGCTCGAGGCGTTGACCAAGGGCGGTTTGGAAGAGAAGGATCGCATGATGGAATCCTATAACCAGAGACGTCGCCTTGTCGTGCAAGGCTTCCGGGATATGGGATTGGAATGCCACGAACCGCATGGAGCGTTCTATGCGTTCCCATCGGTTAAATCCACGGGTCTCACCTCCGAGCAGTTTGCAGAGAGATTGCTTCTGGAAGCTAAAGTAGCGGCTGTGCCAGGCCATGTATTCGGCAAAGGCGGAGAAGGATTTCTCCGATGCTGCTATGCGACTTCCGTTACGCAATTGACGGAAGCCTTGGAACGGATTAACCTATTTCTTAGAAGTTTGGAATAAAAAAGTACTTTTTATGGATTATTTTCAAAAAAGATGTTCTTTTTTATCTTATTTTGCTATAATAACCATGGTTTTCAACCTGCTGATATTCGGGATTTTCGTCATGAGAAGGGGGAATGTACATGGCTACGGCAGAGAATAAATCCATATCTATGTCGTCTTTACGCGCCCATGCACCCATCATCTCTCATTACCCAAGCCAGGTGACGGATTTAGCGGAAGAAATCGATCGGCTGCGCAGGGAAATGACGGATACCTTCTTGCAAGAGCATTCTTTAATCGCCGATTCGGTCATGGAGCTTAGCCGGAAGCTGGATCTTAAGATCAATGAATATATGAAACAAGTTCTCTTAAGTCGGGAGGAGGTTCGGTGATCAATTCGCCGGCCTCTTTTTTCTTTTTAGCGAAAATGCGTTTATGCTATAGTGAGATTACGCAAGGATAAGGGGGACGGGCGATGCTGTGGTTAATAATCGGAGGAATCGGAAGCGGGAAAACCGCATTCGCCGAGGAATTGGCTCTTACGGTCGGGCGTGAAGGAATCCGCTTGTTCTGTCCTCCTTTTCCTGATAACGACAATACAACAACGCAACGTTACGAAGAGACGAATGCCGATTTTCCTTGGGAATATTCCGCCGCGGACGAAACTCTTGCCCACAAGCTGAATGCGATTAATCTCGAATCCAACTTTTACAGGGCGGATCGTCGCGTGATCGTCGTGGATAGCTTGTCGGGCTGGCTGCGATCGGTATTCAATCGTATTGAGCCGGATTATCCTGACGCGCAAGCTCGGATCGATGCCGAGTGGCAAGAAGTTCTAACGGCTATCGTTGCTTTCCAAGGTAAAATCATCGTCGTTACCGAAGACGTTGCCGCGGGATTATTTCTAGGTTCAAGGGAACGGGATTTTCTCTATAAATTGGCAGCCGCCAATCGCAGATTAGTGGAAACGAGCAAAGTCCTGTACCGAATAACGTCGGGGATTGCCGCGGAAGTGAAGGGTTACCGATTGAAAAGGAGGCATTTAACGAATGAAAATATATACACGGACCGGCGATGAAGGAAAGACGTCGGTTATCGGCGGCCGAGTTAAGAAAGACGATACCAGAGTAGAGGCTTATGGGACGATCGACGAGTTGAACAGCTTCGTGGGGCTTGCGGCTTCCGTACTGGCTAAGGATGAAGGTGCCGATTGGCAGGATCTTCTCGAGCATCTAACGTTAATACAGCACGAGCTCTTCGATTGCGGATCGGATCTCTCTTACGCGGTGCCGGACCCCCTGAAGATGAAGGTCACGCCGGCCATGACGGAACGGCTGGAGGGCTGGATCGATCTTTATGAAGCGCAGACGCCGCCGATAACAAGGTTCATTCTTCCTGGAGGCAGCGAGGTTGCCTCTTCCTTGCACGTTTGCCGTACCGTTTGCCGCCGCGCGGAAAGACGGGTAGTCACGCTGTCAGACGAGCAAGACTGTCCCGTGGAGGTACGTAAATACTTGAACCGGCTATCGGACTTCTTCTTTACCGCGGCGAGAGCTTCCAATGCCCGGCTAGGACTCCTCGACGTGGAGTACGAGCGGGGAGCGCAAGTGTTTCGTCGGAGGTCTGATGGAACAAAATAATAGCGCGGAGTACTATGCCCCGATCGAGATCATCGCGAATGCCTCGGACGAAGGACGCAACCTAAGGGATGTCCTCCGCAAACGAATCGGAATATCCCGCAGGCTGATGGTGCGGCTTAAGACATCCGAGGAAGGATTGTCCGTGAACGGGCAGAAGGTTTGGCCGAACCACAAGGTGAGCGAGGGGGATGTCATTAGCCTGCGCATGGAGGCGGAATCGTCCGAAACGATACTGCCCCAACCGATGGAGCTGGATATCGTCTTCGAGGATAGCCATTTGCTGGTACTGAACAAACCGGCGGGAATCATCGTACATCCCACTACGGGACACTATCTCAACACGCTCGCGAACGGAGTGATGCATTATTGGCAGGAACGCGGGGAACGTATCCGGTTCCGGCCCGTGCATCGGTTGGACGAGCATACGTCCGGCTTAGTCGTCATCGCAAAGCACCCCTTGGCGCAACTACAATTATCCGCGCAGATGATGGAAGGAACGGTGACGAAGGAATACCGGACATTCGTCTATGGTCGTCCTCCAGAGAATGAAGGCGAGATCAATGCGCCTATCGGAAGACAGACGGAAGATCCCCATCGGCGCGTCGTTCGCGAAGACGGAGCACCGTCGCAAACGTTCTACAAAGTTGCGGAGACCTATTCCGATCAAGCCAGCGCTCTGGAAATTCGGCTTGGGACGGGGAGGACGCATCAGATAAGAGTCCATATGACTTCGATCGGCTGCCCGATCATCGGGGATAGCTATTATACGGAGGAGAAATGGACGACATCTTCTATCGGCACCAAACTCTCGGCGATCATAGACAGGCAAGCGCTTCATGCGGCAAGATTGGGTTTCCGTCATCCGGTCACGGGCGAGGAGATGAAGCTTGAAGCGACGCTCCCAGTTGATATGCTGCGGCTTCAGCAAGAGTTAAGAACGATAGATCGATAAGTGGTTGTTACTTGATCGATAAAGGGGTTTTCCGACGTGCCTAAGGCAAAAGTACTGAAAATGTATCACTTACCGACTTGCAGTACCTGCAAGAGCGCGATTAAAGCATTAAAGCATCAAGGATACGAGCTTGACCTTCATGATATTAAAGCGATACCGCCTGCTGCGGATGAGCTTATCGAACTTATAGCCATGAGCGGGTTGCCGATCTCCAAGTGGTTTAACGTATCCGGCGAAGTTTATCGGGAAATGGGACTAAAGGATAAGTTATCCGCGATGACCGACGAGGAGAAAATAAAGCTGCTTTCCTCGAACGGGATGCTGATTAAACGTCCGATCGTCAGCGACGGGAGCAAAGTAACCATTGGTTTCCGTGAGCAAGATTTCGGGCCGGTTTGGTACCGCTCATGAAGAACGTCCATTTTAGATCGAAGCGTCTTAACCTGCTTGGCTCCGCCATTTTCGCGGAGGTCGCGGAGTGGAAGCAGGAAGCGCGGCGCAATGGACTATCCGTCATCAGCCTGGATATCGGCAGCCCGGATCAACCGCCTCAGGAACAGATCCGCGCCGCGTTAGCGGCAGCAAGCTTACGGCCCGATACTTACCGTTATCCAGGAACGGAGGGTACGCTTGCCTTCAGGGAAACGGTCGCCAAGTGGTTCCGGCATCGGTTCCGGGTGGAGCTTGATCCCGGGAAAGAAGTGTTGTCGCTGATGGGGACTCAGGACGGACTGGCGCACTTGCCTCTCGCGATTAGCGATCCCGGGGACGCAGCGTTGTTGCCGGATCCGGGTTATCCGGTATATGGCGCTGGATTAGCGGTTGCCGGAGTCGATGCGATTCCGTTACCTTTGCTTCCGGAGAACGGCTATTTGCCCGATTTCGATGCGATTCCCCAAGCCGTCTGGGATAAAGTCAAATTCATGATTCTGAACTACCCGAGCAATCCGTTGTCCGTAACGGCGGACTTGGCTTTCTTCGAATGGGCGGTTTATACGGCTCGCAGACAGCAAGTGCTTCTCGTTCATGACAATGCCTATAGCGAGATGGCATTCGACGGATTGCGGCCTCCAAGCGTCCTAGAGATACCAGGTGCTTCCGATGTTGCGATAGAGTTCCATTCTCTCTCCAAATCCTATCATTTGGCCGGAACGCGTCTAGGTTTCGCGGTAGGAAACCGCGACGTTCTGGCAGCCTTGCGCGCGTTGAAGAACAATATCGACTTCGGCGTGTTTCTAGGTGCACAGGAAGCCGGAATAGCCGCGCTTGAGATGGATATGCGAGAACCCAAGCCGATAGCCGGCTTATACGAGAGACGCAGGGATGCTTTCGTTCATGCGCTTCGCGAGCAGGGCTGGAACGTTCCTTCGCCCCGGGCTACGATGTTCTTGTGGGCTCCGGTGCCGGAAGGGTGGACTTCCCGTTCTTTCTCGCAAGAATTGTTAACGTCGACGGGTGTTGCGTCCATCCCCGGAAATGCATTCGGCGGGCTTGGGGAAGGTTACGTTAGACTGGCTCTGGTAGAACCGGAGGATTGCCTGCTAGAGGCAGCCAAACGGATTGGCGGGTTTATTAAAACCAAGCACCCATGCTAGAATAGAGTAGATGAGAAGAGATAATACGATAGACTTACGGGGAGAGAACAACGTGCAAAGCAATCCTAATCTTAATAAAGTACTGCTCGTCGATGGAATGGCCGTTCTATTCAGAGCCTTCTTCGCTACGTCTTATTCCGGATATATTAGAAAAACGAAGGCTGGTTTGCCAACGAACGCGGTGTACGGCTTCGTCCAATACTTCTTCGACGCAATAAATACCTTTCAGCCTACGCATGTGGTCTGTTGCTGGGATATGGGAAGCACCACGTTCAGGACGGAGCAATTCGCGGATTATAAAGGCAATCGGCCCGAGGCTCCGCTAGAGTTGATCCCGCAGTTCGAGTTGGTTAAAGAAGTCGTCGCCGAGATGGGCGTCCCGAATATCGGGATCAGCGGTTTCGAAGCGGATGATTGCATCGGAACGCTGGCCAACCAGCTCAGCTTGGACTCGGAAGTCTATATTTTGACCGGCGACCACGATATGCTTCAATTGGTGAACGATCGGGTAAAGGTCGCCATCATGAAAAAAGGAAAATTGAATTACATGGTCTACGATCTGGAAACCTTGTTCGCGGAAAAACAATTGACTCCGCTGCAGGTAATCGATATCAAGGGCTTCATGGGCGATACGAGCGACAATTACCCCGGAGTTAAGGGGATCGGCGAGAAGATCGCATTGAAATTGCTTCAAGAATACAAAACCGTCGAAGGCGTACTGGAAAACTTGGACTTGCTCCCCAAAGGCGTGAAGGCCAAGATAGAGGCTAATTTGGATATGCTCCATCTCTCTAGGGATTTGGCGAGAATCCGATTGGACGTTCCCATCGCGTGCGCTTTGGAGGAATGCCATTGGAACCTGCGCAAGGAAGCGGCTGCCCTGAAGTTCGAAGAGTTGGAATTCGGCGGATTGGTTAAGCTTCTTGGATAACGTCCCCCATTCTAATTTCCACGATCAAATGGAAACCGAATCCGAGGAATACAAGTAAAGCAATCTCATAACGAAGAGTGCTACAGTTAAGGGGAAACGCGGCAGCTCTTACGATAATCCCGGGCGGAAGTCCGGGTTATTTTTTTGAACGATTTGAAGGGAGAGGGATAGGAAAGTGAAAAACTTCATGGACGACAACTTTTTGCTTCAGAATTCCGTATCGGAACGGCTGTACCATGACTTTGCTGCGCCTCAGCCGATCATAGATTATCATTGCCACTTAAATCCGCAGGAGATTTACGAGGACAAGCGCTTTAATAACTTAGCGGAGATATGGCTTTACGGTGACCATTACAAATGGAGGGCCATGCGGGCGAACGGGATACCCGAATCGCTCGTTACCGGAGGACCCGGGGTGAGCGATTACGATCGCTTCATGGCTTGGGTCAAGACGGTACCTGCGACGATTGGCAACCCTCTGTATCATTGGTCTCATCTGGAGCTACGCCGATATTTCGGCATCGAGGAAACGATTAACGAGAAGAATGGACCTTTGATATGGGAAAAGGCAAACGCGATATTGCGGACGGACGGATTTTCCGTTAGGCGGATCATTCGCGATCAGCGGGTTCACGTCATTTGTACGACGGACGATCCGACGGATACGCTCGAATATCATGAGGGTATCCAATCGCTGGAAGATTTCGACTGCCTAGTGCTCCCCTCGTTCCGTCCCGACAAAGGCTTGGAAATACGGAGGAACACGTTCTTACCGTGGGTCAAGAAACTGGGTCATGCTGCGGCAATGCCGGTGAATACATATGAGCAATTTCTAGAGGCATTGGAAAACAGGATCGATCATTTCGCCAAGGTCGGGTGCAAGGTTTCGGATCATGCGCTGGATCAAGTTTATTATGCCGAAACAAGCTTAGAGGAAGTATCGGTGATTTTCGCCAAGGCCTTGAACGGGAAAACGCTCAGCTTAGAGGAAGAACAGAAGCACAAAACATTTACGTTGATCCACCTAGGCTCGCAATACGCCAAGCGCGGTTGGACGATGCAACTGCATATTCATGCCTCGCGTAATAACAATAGCCGCATTTTTAACAAGCTAGGTCCAGATACGGGGTTCGACTCCATTCATGACGGCCAGCTCGCCTATCCGCTAATGAAAATTCTGGATGGAATCGAAGCCAGAGACGGCTTGCCTCAGACGATACTTTATTCTTTGAATCCGAAGGACTATTACGTTCTGGGCACGGTGATGGGAAGTTTCCAGGACGGCAATGTCCCAGGAAAAATTCAACTAGGTTCCGCATGGTGGTTTAACGATACGAAGGATGGCATGCTGGAGCAGATGAACGTGCTGGCCAACCTTGGGCTCTTGAGCCGCTTTGTCGGGATGCTTACCGATTCCCGCAGCTTTCTTTCCTATCCGCGGCACGAATATTTCAGGAGAATTCTTTGCAATATGCTTGGAGAGTGGGTTGTTCGGGGCGAAGTACCTTACGATCCGGAGCTTCTGGGCGGCATGGTGGAAAATATCTGTTATAAAAACGCGAAAAACTACTTTGGGTTTTAAGTTGAACTCTTATCGCGAAAAAACCGTCAGGGATCTCCTGACGGTTTTCTGTGATAGGCTAATGTAATCCCGGTTCGTCGCTCTCGCTATGGACGTCGTGGTCGCCAGGGTAATCGCGATCCATCCCCGCGTGGAGCTCCCGGTTCTCATAGCTGAATGAGTTAGGCGAACGTTGATCGTCTCGCCACGGGGTGCTTTTGCCTAAAGTCGCCGATAGGTTGTCGGAGCCGTAAGGACCTTCGGGAAATTCCTCCGCGGTCAAGTCGTTGCGTTGCGATTCTACCGTGGCTAAATCGGCTTTCGGTTGCTTTTTCTCCGAGCGAAACGGGAACATGACGGAAACCTCCTAACGGAATAGGGTAATTTTCATTAGAATATCCGTTTGTCCCGCCCGCTAGTCCGTAAAGTTCACGGCGCCCAGGACAAGGCTGAGGAATTGGGAGAGCTCGGCTGCTTCCTCCTCGTTAATGCGGAATACCGACTCCAGCACGCCTTCTTCCTCCAGGTCGTCGGGGCCGAGAATGGCGCTTCGGCCGAACATTAAATCCGTAACGAGTTTCTTGCCGTAAAACCGGTTCGTCGACAGGATCGCTAAGTCGAAGCGTTTCAAGCCGGGCGTAACGAACGTAACGAAGCGAGTCGTCGTCTGTTCCGTCGAATCCGACAAGAAATCGAAATCCTTCATATTCATCGTATAAGTCCTCCTTGGCGTTGCTGCTTTCCCCATTATAAATGATCGAAGAGGTCTTGCCTAACTTGGATAATTTTGATAATCTATAGCTGTTCATGTTTGCACGAAGAGGAAGCACCTCATCGCCGACCGGCGGGAGGTGCTTTTTTGCGTTCCAACGCCGGCTTTGCTGCTGAACAGACCATTATTACGCCGCTGAAGCGGCTAAGGAGGATTCAGGATGCAGGTCGTGTTTTTGAATCAATTCGAACGGGTAACAGGTCAGTCGGAGGAAAGAGCGCATGTGTTCATCGGGGAGCTTCAAGGGATTTGGAGCGCAGGCTGGCGCGTGATTGACCAGCAACAATCCGCCGTAGAAGACTTATGGTACGAGGGCATGAGTTGGGAAGAGTTGCTCGCCGCCTTCCGTCATGGCGTGGCGCTTAAGATGAAGCTGGGCTTTCGTCCCTTGCTGGACGGAATGCTGGAGGAAACTCCGTTCTGGGAGCGTCGCCCGGCCCTTCCGCAATTGCTTCAGTGCTATGCGGACTCGCAAGAGGCCGAAGAGATCGCCGCGGGTCTTCGGGTATGGAGAAGAGCCAAAGCCGTTGAAGAGAAGAAATCCGCTTACCTGATCTCGACCAATCGCGAACTGCAGATGCTGGCGGTATACTTGCCGCATACGCTCGAAGAGTTAGGACAAATTCCGGGATTCGGCAAAGTCAAAGTCGAACGCTACGGGAATGAAATCATTGAATTGCTTAAGACTGCCGAGCGGAAACACGCTTATCCGCTTGACGCTTGGATAGCAAGCGCCGTAAGCGATGACCAATTATCTTCCTGGATGTTCCAGCAGAAGGAAGAGAAATACGGCAAAGCATTGGCCACGGTGAAAGAAAAGAGGTCGCTGCTGCACGGTATCCGAGAAGGGCGGAACCTCGAACAACTCGAGGGCGAACTGAACTGCCCGCGCCGTAAGCTGCTGGAGCGCATCGAGAGGTTGGACGAAGAAGGTTACGATGTGTTGCCCGTAGTGGACAAGGAGCTGCTCGAGTTAACCCCGGAAGAATCCATCCAAATCGAATCGGCCATGCAGCAGCTAGGCGACCGCTATTTAAAGCCGTTGCTGCGCAAGGTGTATGGGGAAGCAAGCGCCAGCGAAGATGAGGTGGAAAGGCAGTACGAGAAGCTGCGGATGATGCGGATCCGGCATCGCCGCGTGAGCAGGGCGGTTGTCTGAGGCGATCAACGCCGACTTAAGAATAAGCCCGTCTCCGAGGAGGAGGCGGGCTTAAGTCAAGTATTCAGTCAATAATTTCATGGCGTTATAGCCAATCTTTCTTGCGGAAGAAGTAGAACATGCCGAAACCGATCGCACCCATGCAGATGATTAATACAACCGACCCAAAGCTGAAATGCATGCCGGGAATATAATCGAAATTCATTCCGTATATCCCGGTAATGAACGTTAAAGGCATGAAGATGGTCGTTAGAGCGGTAAAGACGCGCATGATTTCATTCGCGCGGTTGGCGAGACTGGACTGGTAAGCTTCCCGTAAGTTGCCCATGAGATCGCGGTACGTTTCAAAGGTTTCGTAGATTTTTACCGCATTCTCGTGTATATCGCCGAAATACTTCTGCAGTTCGTTATCGATAAGCCGCAAATCCTTCTTGTTCAAGGTCGCTATTAATTCGCGTTGCGGGCCTAACACCTTCTTGAGCCATAGAATTTCGCTTCGGAGACCGATAATTTCAGTCAGATGCGATTTCTTCGTATGCATGAGAATATCTTCCTCAAGGCTCTCGATTCTAGCCTCGATCCGGTCTCCGACGGAAATATAATTGTCGACTACGATGTCGACAAGGTGATAGAGGAACCGGTCGGACGTATTGACCTCTTGCTCCCAGAGGATAGGCTTAACGCTGCGGAGCTCGTTGATCTTCTGGCGGGTAACCGTAATGAGATAATGTCGGCCAAGGAAAATGTTCAACGCCCGAAGGAAGATTTCCTCGTCATCGAAGCGGATGCTGTTAATGACGAGGAAATATTGGTTCTCGTAAATTTCAAGCTTTGGACGCTGTTCCTCCTCCACAAGGCAATCCTCGACCGCTAAGTCATGGAGGCCGAACAAAGGCTGCAAGATGATAAGGTCGTCGACGTCCGCGTCGATCCAATAAAAGCCGTTCTTAGGCGGAATCAGCGTTTCGTTAATATCCTCGATGGTCGTAAATACGCCATTATTTACTAATCTAATTTTCATGGGATTCGCTCCTTTGCATGTCCAGAACAGGTTCATGCAGGACGGACGCTCTCCACTGGAAAGTGAAATCTTAGCCGAAGAGTCCGGACAAAGAAATAGTCCCAGATGCGGAATTCCATCCTGCATGCTTTATTATATTGTCGTTGGGCCTGGGATTATCGCCTTCCATGTCCGGCTCCCCCCCTTTGTAGTCGAATAGTTGATGTCGATTCGTCGCTATGGACGTGTTAAGTATAATCCTCACCCCTCGAACCTTTCAAGGAGAAAATTTGACAAGAGCAATGGGAAAACGGCACCTTGACTGCTATCGGATTTTCGGGTACATTAAGGGTAGTTTTCCCTACAACCGAATAGAGTTTGCCATCTTATCAAGAGCAGGCGGAGGGACTAGCCCTATGAAGCCCGGCAACCGACGTAGTCATTAGACGCACGGTGCTAAATCTTGCGGAAACGTAAAGTTTCTGACAGATGAGAGGGGCGCGCGTACGATCTGCTACACGACCCTATCTCATTTGGGGTCGTTTTTTTGTTTGTCTCATTACCCGCAACATGACAGGAGGATAAGAACATGCCAATTAAAGTGCCAGACCATTTGCCGGCTAAGGAAGTGCTGGCGGGAGAGAATATTTTCGTCATGGACGAAAGCGTTGCTTACCATCAGGATATTCGCCCGCTGCGAATTGCGATCTTGAATTTAATGCCGACCAAAGAAACGACGGAAACACAATTGCTTCGCCTGATCGGGAATACCCCGCTGCAGCTGGAAGCCGTGCTCATTCACCCGAAGACGCATATGTCCAAGAACACTTCCGCCGAGCATTTGGCCAGCTTTTATAAAACGTTCGAAGATATCAAAGACGAGCAATACGACGGCTTCATCATCACGGGAGCTCCCGTAGAGCACCTTCCTTTCGAAGATGTGACCTACTGGGACGAGTTGAAAGAAATCATGGACTGGACGGTAAGCAACGTCACCTCTACGCTTCACATCTGTTGGGGCGCCCAAGCGGGATTGTACCACCACTTCGGGGTTCCGAAATATTCTATGCCTGAGAAAATTTTCGGAGTGTACCCGCATGGCATATCGAAGCCGAACACGCCGCTATTGCGCGGATTCGACGAAATGTTCTATGTGCCGCAATCCCGCCACACGGATGTGCTTCGCGAAGATATCGATAAAATCCCGGAGCTGGAAGTCTGGTCAGAGTCCGAGGAAGCGGGCGTATACATCGCCGCTGCTTCCGACGGCAAACAAATCTTCGTGACCGGGCACTCCGAATACGATCCGCAATCCTTGAAATGGGAATACGACCGGGATAAAGCGAAAGGGCTTCGCATCGACGTGCCCAAGAATTATTTCCCGAACAACGATCCATCTCGAGTACCGGTATCGACTTGGCGGGCGCATGCCAACTTGCTGTTCTCCAACTGGTTGAACTATTACGTTTACCAAGCCACGCCGTTCGAGCTTGGCAAAGCGAACCAATATACGTTGCGATAGGAGGCCGCTTACTATTATGAAAATCGAAAGCCGTTTGGCCCAAATCGGATCGCAGAACGATCCGCAAACCGGTGCAGTCAGTTATCCCATTTATCATTCAACGGCTTTCCGTCATCCCCGCCTCGGTCAGAGCACGGGATTCGACTATTCCCGCACCAAGAGCCCGACGCGTTCCGTTCTCGAAGACGCTGCCGCGGATTTGGAGAGCGGAGACGCGGGTTTTGCCTGCAGCTCGGGCATGGCTGCGTTGCAAACCATCTTCGCCCTCTTCGGCCAGGGAGACCATCTGTTGGTCTCGCTGGATCTCTACGGCGGTACATACCGTCTGCTGGAGAAAATCATGTCCCGTTTCGGCGTGACGGCTTCCTATATCGATACTAACGATCTCGATGCGCTGGAATCCCGGCGGACGCCGAATACGAAAGCGATTCTGATCGAGACGCCGACGAACCCGCTCATGATGGTAACCGATATCGCAAAGGTAGCGGCATGGGGGAAACAAAAAGGGCTGCTCACCATCGTAGACAACACCTTGCTGACGCCTTATTTCCAACGTCCGCTTGAGCTGGGCGCGGATATTATCGTCCATAGCGCGACGAAATACTTAGGCGGGCATAACGACGTTCTCGCGGGGCTTATCGTCACGAAAGGCGAGAAGCTGTCCGCGGACGTAGCCTTCCTGCACAATTCGATCGGAGCGGTGCTCGGTCCGCAGGATTCCTGGCTGCTCATGCGGGGCATGAAAACGTTGGCGCTTCGCATGGAGCGCCATCAATATAACGCGACGCGCATAGCCGAGTGGCTGAAGACTCATCCATCCGTCGAAGAGGTGTATTATCCGGCGCTTCCGCATCATCCCGGGCATGCTATTCAGAAAACCCAATCTTCCGGCAATACGGGAATATTTTCCTTCAAGATGAAGAATGCCAGGACGATCGAACCGATTCTTCGCCACATTCGATTAATTGCGTTCGCGGAAAGCTTAGGCGGCGCGGAATCCCTTATGACTTATCCAGCCGTTCAGACGCATGCCGATATTCCCGAGGAAATTCGCCGTGCCGTCGGAGTAGATGACCGTTTACTGAGGTTCTCCGTCGGGATCGAACATGTGGACGATATCATGAATGACCTGAATCAAGCGATTGAAGCCGCGGAGCGGGAAATTAACGGATAACGAGGTGCGATCGGAGGGAAGCTGCCATATGAGATACGATTTCGATAAAATCATTGACCGGACCGATACGGCCTCTTATAAATGGGATCAATGCGAGAAGCTGTTCGGCCGGCCGGACATCCTGCCTTTATGGGTCGCGGACATGGATTTCGAAGCTCCGAAGGAAGTCGTGGAAGCGATCACGCGCCGAGCGGAGCAAGGAATATATGGATACACGGTTCGTACGCAAGCTTTCTACGATGCGATTGTAGGGTGGTTATCCAAACGGCACGGATGGACGATCAACCAAGAGTGGATCTCCTCCAGCCCCGGCGTCGTTCCGGCTTTAAGCATCATGGTGCTGGCTTTCACGGAGCCCGGGGACGGTATCATCCTGCAATCCCCCGTATATTATCCGTTCTATGACGTAATCAAGATGAACGGACGAACCGTCGTCGACAACCCGTTGATCCTCGAGGACGGACGATATTCGATCGACTTTGAGTTGCTGGAGGAGCAAGCGAAGGCTGGCGCCAAAATGTTGCTCCTGTGCTCTCCGCACAATCCGGGCGGACGCGTATGGAAGCAAGAGGAATTGGAGCGAATTGGCGACATTTGCTCGAGATACAACGTGCTAGTCGTAGCGGATGAGATTCATCAAGATCTTGTATTCTCCGGACATAAGCATGTTCCATACGCCTCATTATCTGAAACGTTCGCGCAGCATTCGGTCACTTGTATCACGCCGAGCAAAACCTTTAACTTGGCAGGCCTCCAAGCTGCGTCGGTAATTATCCCGAACGGGGAGATCCGGCGCAAATATAATGCCCTGCTGAAAACATTATCCATTCACATGGAGAGCTATTTCGGGCTGACCGCGATCGAGAGCAGCTACACGCACGGCGAAGAGTGGCTCGATCAGTTGTTGGATTACTTGGAAGGTAACCTGAACGCGTTGCTATCGTTCGCGGAGCAGCATCTTCCGCAAGTGAAGATCATAAAGCCTGATGGAACCTACTTGGTATGGATGGATTGCACTGCCGTTTCGAACAAGGCTCAAGAGCTTAAGCAACTCATGTTCGACAAGGCAGGCGTCGCGTTCAGCGAAGGCTCCGTCTTCGGTAAACAAGGAGAGGGATTCTTGCGCGTGAATATCGCATGCAGGCGATCCTTGCTGATGGAAGCTTTAGAGAAATTCGCCTCAGCCGTTAAAGAAACGAATAAATAGTCAAAAGCCCGCGGGTGACTGCCGCGGTGTTTTTGTGTTACGATGAGGTAATCGATGCAGCATAGCACAAGGACTATAGTCCCGTAAGAAGGAGGGTCCGGATATGAACCAAGTGGACCGGATTTTAGAAGGAGCTTTACAAGGGAAGAGATTGCGGTTAGAAGATATCGTTGCCTTATTCGAGAGCGATGAGATAGAGAAGATGGGACATACGGCGAACCAACTGATGCTAAGGAAGCATCCGGAGCCGATTACGACGTTCGTGGTAGGGCGTAACGTGAATTATACGAACGTATGCGACGTATATTGCAGGTTCTGCGCTTTCTACCGTGCGCCAGGCTCCAAGGAAGGGTACGTTTTGCCGGACGAGCTCATCTTCCGGAAGATTCAGGAGACGATCGATGTAGGCGGAACTGAAATCCTGATGCAGGGCGGTACGAACCCGGATTTACCGTTTAGTTATTACTTGGATTTGCTGCGTGCGATTAAGCAGCGTTTCCCCGAAATTACGATGCATTCCTTCTCGCCTGCGGAAATCCGCAAGATGCAGGTGGTGGCTGGCAATATTCCGCTTGAGGATGTCGTCCGCCAGCTTCATGAAGCCGGCCTTGACTCGCTGCCAGGCGGAGGAGCGGAAATCCTGGATGATAGGACCCGCCAAAAAATCAGTCGCCTGAAGGGCACGTGGCGCGATTGGATGGACGTCATGACAACAGCTCACAAAGCGGGCATGAACACAACTGCTACGATGGTTATCGGTTTCGGCGAGTCCATGGAGGAACGGGCGCTGCATCTTATGCGCGTTCGTGACGCTCAAGACGAGTGCCTAAACAACAACTATCCGTCGCCGGGATTCTTGGCGTTCATTCCTTGGACCTTCCAACCCGAGAACACCAATATGAAGCGCGTCAAGGCTACGCCGGAGGAATACCTGAAGACGCTGGCGATTAGCCGGATTGCGCTCGATAATATCGATAATTTCCAATCTTCGTGGGTAACGATGGGGCCTGATGTAGGGAAGTTGTCGCTTTCCTACGGCTGCAACGACTTCGGAAGCACGATGATCGAAGAAAACGTGGTTTCCGCGGCGGGTACGACGCATAAGGTCAATATCGAACTTATCCTTAAATTGATCCGCGAAGCTGGGAAAATACCCGCGCAACGCAACACGAAGTACCAGACCATCAAGATTTACAACGAGAACGATACGGTTACGAAGGATTACGTGATGCAGAATTAATTCTTGCCGTTACAAAAGCAAAAACTCCGCCCCTGCTTGAAGGGCGGAGTTTTTTACATTTTCGAAAAGCTAACTCGATATCGATTGATCCGTTAGCGCAGCCGTAGCCAGCACCGTACGGTTCTTGCCGGAATGCTTGGCTTCGTACAGGGCGGCATCCGCCCCTAGGAATAATTCTTCCCTGCCCATTCCTGGGAAATAAGGATTCAATCCGATGCTGACCGTTACGTTCGAATGCTGAAGCGCAGCATGTGTAGTCGATGCGATTGAGTTCCGTATATCCTCCACGAGATCGAATACCTCTTGAAAGCTTTTTTCAGTAAACAGGATAACGAATTCTTCCCCGCCATACCGCGCGACAATATCGTTGCTTCCCGTCTTTGAACGAGCGATTGAAGCGACTTCCTTAAGAACCTCGTCCCCGGCTTTATGCCCATAGGTATCATTGACCATCTTGAAATTGTCGATGTCCATGATCGCTAAATGCAATAACATCCCGCCTTTGTCGGCTTGCTCTACAAGATGATCCTTATATTCATGATATGCCATATGGTTATAGGTATCGGTTAAGGCATCCGTCTTGGCGAGCTTGTCCATCAAGATCGTTCGGACGAGCAGTTCTTGATTGGATTCGTATGAAGTGCGGAGATGAATTAACACTTCTCTGCCCCGTGCCAATACAACGAACGCGATACCGCTGTATATCAGAAGAATACTCGCCATAGCCATAAGTCCAACGAAGGTAACATTGCGATTGATATCCGGATCAAAGATGTATATGCAGAGCAACGCAATTCCCGTATTCAAGATAGCGAAAAGCAATTTCTTATATTGGAAATAAAATATGCTGATCATGATGGGGAAAAAGAGGAAGAACAGGAGATACTCCAATGAGGAGTGAATTGTCGTTATCGTTACGGTCATCAAAGTGGCGGCGGAAATGAGAACGTAGTCGTGATGTTTAGATAAATATCGTACGCCGAGTTCTGCAAGCAATACGACAATAGCAAGGATAACCGTAGGCCTAATGATGTATGCATGAATGAATTCTACGGTAGGAACCTTAGTGCCGATCAAAAAAAGGCATTCGACGAGGATCGAGATTAGCAATGCCGCCCAATAACTCTTGATGAGCATACGATTCCAGCGTTCTTGATTAATTTCCAACGAAGGCAAAGACATATGGACTTCCTTTCACGATCAAACTTCATAAAATATACCATAACCAACAACCCATCGTATATCCCTTTTTGGGCCACCATATAGTAAGTAACAAGCATGGAGGATGGAGGTGTAGATTTGAAGAAGGCACAATTCGTTGTAGAGTACGGGAATGATCATCCTTCGTTGGAACGTCTAGCCGGTATGCTGAATCGTACTTTAGTCGGCACGGAAAATCCCGTGGGCAGCGTGGAATGGGAACTGTGCCGGGAAGACGGGTATATCCGTTGCCAATTTCCTTTAGGGCCTGGCCCCCAAGATAAAAAGAAATATTGCGATCGGGTGGGGCGGGTGCTTGCGGAATATATGCTGTCCGATCAGGAGCCTTCATTGCTCCGAAGCCTGTATCAGACGCGCTTAGGGCTTAAAGACGAGGTTGAGACCGATTTATTGATCGCGGAAGCCGTTTCCTTGTTGGATGGCGAGCCGGAGATCGGAGAAGTTTGGATGGGGCGAGGCAGAGAAAGACGGCTGCAGAAGCTGGCGTCCCGTTTTTCCCTTTACTTAGAGGATCACGAGCGTTTGCATCTGGATGGTTTTTTGAGATTTCGACTAAGCGATTACCGTGCCGAAGTCCAGGAGGCAGCGGAAACGGCGATAGAAGAAAGGCTAATGGAGAGGCAGTATCAGGAATTCATGACGCTTCTCAAATCGATGGTGGAATGGCAGGAGACAAGAACATCCACCGTGCACGTTCTGCATTCCGGAGGGCACGCTTTTCGATTGCTGGATGAGGAGATGCGCCCGCTTGAACAGGAGAATCCGGATTTGAATGGGTCCGAGAAGAGGGGTCATCTAGAGGTGCGCGAGGAGGAGCAGGAGGAAGAAAGCCGTGTCGTAAGTCGATTGCTTGCGGCATCCCCTCGCCAATTGTATATTCACACGAAGGAGCCGGAATCGCAGGTCATTCGCACCATTATCGGGATTTTCGGGGATAGAGCCGCTTTTTATCCCGATTTGCCGGCCCATTAACCGATCATTAACTGTTGACCCTTGACTGGAACACCTTCAAGTAGTTATAATGTTCGATATCAATCCACATTCAGAAGCGATGAGAAAGCCAACAATGCTAGTACTGGACGGCACAGAGAGAGGAACCTAGGCTGCAAGTTCCTTCCGATACCGACTGGCGTTGACCCCTTTCGAGCTGCCGGGATGAATGCGCGGATCACCATGGTGATGGCGCTAGTATTCCCTGCCGGGTCATGACCGTTATCTACATGCCAGAGTATCGGTAGTTCGCAATTGCCGGTTAATGGAGGGTGGAACCACGGGCCGCATTCAGAGCACCCGTCCCTTTCGGGACGAGGTGTTTTTTTGTTTCCCAAAAAAACAAAGGAGGTATTCGAATATGTCGGTTCAAGTGAAATTGCCCGATGGAGCGATCCGATCCTACGATGCGGGCGTTACTGTCGAGGATGTCGCTTTCTCGATCAGCCCCGGGCTAAAGAAGGTCGCGGTTGCGGGTAAAGTAGATGGTAAAGTGGTGGATTTGAATACTACGCTTTCCCAAGACGTTGCTCTTGAGATTGTAACCCTCGATAATGCGGAAGGGCTGGAAGTGATGCGCCACAGCACGGCTCACTTGCTAGCGCAAGCCATTAAACGGATTTACGGCGCGGATAAAGTAAAGCTGGGCATTGGTCCTGTCATTGAAGACGGCTTCTATTACGATATCGATATGGAACAGCCTATTTCCTCGGAGGATCTCTCCCTTATCGAAAAGGAAATGGAGAAAATCGTAAAGGAAAACCTGCCCATCGTAAGGCGGGAGGTTAGCCGGGACGAGGCGCTTCGTATTTTCGAGGAAATCTCCGATCCGTTAAAGCTTGAGCTGATTCGAGACTTGCCGGAAGGAGTCGCGATCACCCTCTATGACCAGGGCGAGTTCTTCGACCTCTGCCGCGGGCCTCACCTTCCGTCGACTGGACGGATCAAATCGTTCAAGCTGCTCAGCGTTGCCGGTGCTTACTGGCGCGGCGACAGCAAGAACAAGATGCTGCAAAGGATATACGGAACGGCATTCGCGAAGAAAGCCGAGCTGGACGATCACCTTCACTTCCTTGAGGAAGCCAAGAAACGGGATCACCGTAAGCTAGGCCGCGAGTTGAAGATGTTCACTTTCTCGCGCGAGGTTGGCCAGGGATTGCCGTTATGGCTGCCGTACGGAGCGAAGCTTCGTCAAACTTTGGAGCGATATATCGTGGATCTGGAGGAAAGACTAGGGTATTCCCATGTGTACACTCCGGTTCTCGCGAATGTGGATCTTTATAAGACTTCGGGACACTGGGAGCATTATCAAGAAGATATGTTCCCTAAAATGATTCTGGACAACGAAGAACTGGTTCTTCGGCCGATGAACTGTCCGCACCATATGATGGTATATAAGAGCGAAATGCGCAGCTATCGCGACTTGCCGGTTCGGGTTGCCGAGCTCGGCACTATGCATCGTTACGAGATGTCCGGGGCTTTGACAGGTTTGCATCGGGTGCGCGCCATGACGTTGAACGATGCGCACATTTTCTGCAGGTTCGATCAAATCAAGGATGAATTTACCCGGGTCGTGAATCTTATTCGCGAAGTTTACGAAGATTTCGGAATTAAGGATTATCGTTTCCGTTTGTCGTACAGGGACCCTAAGGATACCGAGAAGTACTGGCCTGACGACGAGATGTGGGAAACTTCCCAGCGTATGCTGCGCGAAGTCGTGGAGGAGCTCGACCTGCCGTTCTTCGAAGCGGAGGGCGAAGCGGCATTCTACGGTCCGAAGCTCGACGTTCAAATCAAAACGGCGTTAGGCAAGGAAGAGACGCTGTCGACCGTGCAATTAGACGTTCTCCTTCCGGAGCGATTCCAACTTGAATATACCGGGGATGACGGCAAGAAGCACAGGCCAGTCGTTATTCACAGAGGCATCATCAGTACGATGGAGCGCATGACCGCATTCCTATTGGAGAATTTCGCGGGGGCGTTGCCGCTCTGGCTGTCGCCCGTTCAAGCGAAGCTGATTCCCGTCAATCCGATCTACGAGCCTTATGTCAGAGAGGTCGAAGAGAAGCTGCAACGTGCCGGCGTTCGCGTGGAATCGGATTTGCGCAACGAGAAGCTCGGATATAAGATCCGCGAAGCCCAGTTGGAGAAAATTCCATACATGCTCGTTATCGGGGAGAATGAGTCCTTGAACGGCACCGTATCCGTCCGCCGCCGCGGCGAAGGGGATTTGGGTGCGCAGTCTGTCGACGAGTTCGTAGCAAGGATTTCCGGAGAAATCGCTTCTAAACGCATTGATTGAAGTTGAATATTAATAGGATAAGAGAAGGAGCCCATGAGCGAATTTGCTTGCGGGCTCTTCTTCCGGGCGAGGATGGGATTGTCGCGTATTTCCTATTAAATGGAAAATATTCTCTTTTTATTGCGTTTATGATAGAATAAGATTACTTCAAATATGCGTCCTTTTAGGAGTGGCTGGAAACATGGACTTCCTCCGTGATTCTCAATTACCGGAAGCGTTCTGGTCAGAAGAAGAAGTACTAGGCGAGCTTTATACCCAGATGTTGAAGGTCGTTCGCCATAAGCTGTGGCATAAGAACGATGCGGGTGACGTGGTACAAGAAGCCTGGGTGCGTATTTTAGAGAAGAGATCGACATTGCGGCACAAGGAAAAGTTAATTCCTTGGGCCAAGGCGATCGCCTCTAACCTTGCTTCGAATGCTAATCGCGCAAGGCGTCACGAGCGAATCGACGATTATCTGGAGCATGAGATCGCGGGTATCAAATCTGTTTTTGATCCGGAGTCGATGATGGAACTGTCCGATTTATTGGGGCGGTTGGATCCTGTTACAAGAACGCTTCTTCTGTATAAGTTCTATTACGGTCTGAAGGATGCCGAAATCGCGACGGCGCTGCAATTGCCCGTTGGTACCGTAAAAGCCCGGATTCATCGCGGCAAGGCGAGGTTGAAAACCCAAGTCGAGGACGTAGATCGATATACATAATCCATTTCTTCTCTGTCCATGCTATGGTGTGGAGGTGAGGATGACAGTGGCAAAGAATAAGAAACAAAAAATGGGAAACGCAAATGCCTACCAAGCGGAATTTGCATCTGAATCGAATGTTAGCAACAGCACGGCTAACAAAGCCTCTCAAAAAAATTCAAATCAGTCCAATCGCTAGTTACTAAGTGTCGGATTTGCGCGAAAGAGACCCCTAACGGTCTCTTTCTTTTTGTCAATAATCGGTATATAATGTTAGAAAAACTAACATAATTTCGATAATTGAATGGTTGGAGTGGTGCGAGATGGCGCAATGGCAACGGTGGTTAAAGGGCAGTGGCAAGGGATCGAACCAAATTCGAATTGCTCGGCCAGATCATACAAGCGTTGCCGCTACGGAGGAGAATACCTCTGATGAGACGAAGCCAGAAGCCCTTCGACATATGATAGAGGAAGCCGTTGTTATCGCGGATCGTCTTCAGGCGGCGGTTTCCGAAGTAGACTCCAGCATGAGCCAGCTGGATGGCATAGCCGATCGGGCTGCGGAACAAGAGGAGAAGCTGCGCCAGCACAGTAAAACGGCAATGATTCGCTTGGAAGAGGCATTCTCCTCGTTGCAGGAGGTATCCGCGGCCTCTCAAGAAATTCGCGGAGTTACGGAGGAATTGAGCTCCCAAAGCCAGAAGACGAGAGAAGTCGTCGTTGAGGTATGCCGCTCCCTGAACCATACCGATGAGGTCATGAACGACCTATCCCATAATCACGGATCGATGGAGGAGCGCGTAAACGGCTTGATCGCGCAGGCTTCCAAGATTAGCGAGATCAACGAGCTGATTCAAGAAATCGTCACGCAAACCTCCTTGCTTGCATTGAATGCCGCGATTGAAGCCGCTCATGCGGGAGAGCATGGGCGCGGATTCTCGATCGTTGCCCAAGAGATCAGGAAGCTGGCGGAGCAAAGCGGACAAGCAGTCAAGCGTTCGACGAGCATCGTACAGAATATCGAGTCGGGTATTCGCCAGGTGGTAAGTTCGGTTGAGCAAGAGAAGAAATCAGTATCCCTCGGGCTAGTCGAAATGAGCAAGACTCGGGAGAAAATGGACGTCATCTTCAATTCGTTCTTAAAGGTAGACGAGCACGTTGGTAAAACGCTTGAATTCGCGGTTGAGCAAGCGGATCGAACGACAGCCGCAAACGCTATGCTCGTGGATGTAGTCGAATCCGTTAGCTTGACGTTAGGCAGCGTAGATGACACGTTGGCCCAGAATAAGCGACAAAGGGCGGAAATCAATAACTTAGGACGCGTATCCGAAGAGCTTAAAGAATCGGCGGATGAATTGGTATCAGCGGTGCAGAACGCGGGCGGGCGCGCGTGGGAAGGCGCAGTCGCTTCCGATACAGCCCGTTGGTCAGATCTGCTGCGTACCTTGGCGTCTGATCCTACTCTTGCCGGAATGTCGGAGGACAATCATCGCGAGGTGCTCGGAGGATGGCTGAAGAGAACGGCGGGAATGGAAGCGATCTGGTCTAATAGAAGCGATGGTTCCTTTGTCTATTCCGAGCCGGAAGCCGGATTATTGAACGCTAGAGGCCGGGAATGGTGGAAGAGGGCCATGGAAGGGGAAACCTTCGTATCCGAGGTGTACATCTCCGCCATCACGAAGAGGCCCTGCATGACAGTTTCTATGCCGCTGAGAAGGATCGATGGGACGGCTTTCGGGGTAATCGGAATCGATATTGTGGTTTCTTAACAAATAAATCGGCAAAAACAGTTCTCAAATGGAGAAATTTCCGGTATGATAGTGATAATGTGATGAAAGTTAACAAGAATTAGGCAGGTGATCTATCATGATGGAACCTTCGGTATCGATTCCGCTCTCATCCGCTCCTCGACGCAAAACCGCGGAGGTACATTCCTTGCTGGAAGCATTAATTTCCAAGCGGGAGCAGGAGATTACTGAGATTGAACAGATGGTGGAACGCTACGAGCGGAGACTAAGGCTGGAGGAACAGGCTTATCGGTCGATGTCTACGCTTCGCCGCATGTTATCCGGCAAGAAGCCTGACCATCATTTGGCGCTTGAATATATTCATTATGTTAAAAAACCGATCGAAAAGGCGAGAGCGCTTCGTATCGAGATTGCCGGATATCGCGAAATGTTGAACGGCTCCGTGCCTGCGGTACTTCCGGATCTATTACCCTAATTGACGAAGACATGAAAAAAGGTTGGGCTGCTGCCCAATGTCATTAAGTTAAGGCGCAGGGCCAAAATTAAGAACAAGAGCAGGTTATCTAAAAGATAGCCCGCTCTTTTTTTTGCATGAAAAAATGAAAACAGGACTTGACAAGTAGATGAAAAAGTGTGGCGAAGCCCCTTGAAAAAACGAGGAGGTTACGCCAATGAATGCCTATGCGAATTCGCTAAAAGAAACGCTGACATCCCTCATACGAGAAATGTCAGCATCACCAGCACCTTATGTCAAAAACCCTAGAAAAGATTTTACCCGAAAGAAAAAGTTGCCCTTTGAAACGGTTATGCAACTCTTAATCTCAATGGGC
>NZ_SOMN01000083.1 GCF_004564235.1 Cohnella luojiensis | reverse complement strand
GTTCCTCGCGGAGGACCTCCAGCACAACTTTCGTCTTAAACTCTGAGGTATATCGGTTCCGTTTTTCCATAGTCTCATTATAACTTATTTATCACTCTCCCGTGTCTCAACCTATGGGAGCATTATAACTGGCCGCGACGCGGTTGGGTGGTGCGGGTGTGTCCGGCTGATTCAACTTCCCTGCTACTGCCAATTACAACCCCGAATCTACTTCTAACTTCTGCCGGACCGAGGGGCGAATGCTCCGATGCGTGAATATGGTGTTATAAGATGTTCCCGCCTTCTCTGAAATACATTCAACACTTATTAATTCCTTTCATTCCACCGTATTTCAATGCTATTACATTTAGTTCTTCAAGAGTTTTTACTATATAACTTTGATCCGATTCAAAAGAGAATGTTAATTCATTATCAATTGATGAAAATTCTTTATATCTACCTTCAATTATTACCCTTCCTCTAGTATCTATTTTTATGCTCGCTTCTATATTAACTTCGTAATTTGCTATTATTGCTTCTCCACTGCATTTATCATAAATTTCTTTAAGTTGATTCTTAAAAATAAATATTTCTCCTGTTGAGATCCATAAGGAACCAGAGGCTGAGTAACTTCCGCTTTTAATTAATATTGAACCCTCTGCATCATAGCCGCCTGAATAACATGTAGTATCCGGAAATCCATGTATCTTATTTAATCGAATAATTAAGTAATCATTATTCTCACCATATATTTGAAATTGGTTCATTTAACGCCCTCACTTCTCTTGAACTTTAGTCTTTAGCGGGAATTTCTTATAACGTTCTGGTATTCACGACGTCGATCCCCCTTAGATAGCTCTTATCTTAGGGGGATCGATGTGTCTGCCTGATATTCTTCATTGAAATACATCGGGCAGACCGAGGGCCGAATGGCCCGAAGCGTGAATACGGTGTTATACGAAGGTCCACACTTCCTGCTATTACTTACAAATAAGTATTAATTCATTCAAGTCAATTATTCCTCTTGCCCTTAATAAAAAGTCCATTCCAATAATTCCATCAATATTTATGCCGTAATTCATTGTTCCTATATCAACCTGAAAGTTCTCAATCCGAAAATCATTTATCTCTATTGCATCTACTGTCTTGAAGAACACAAATTCACTTCCACCGACACCGCTAATTGTTCCCAAGACATCATCTAATTCGACAGTCAGACCAATCTCTTCAACTAGATCTAATTTCAGTATCGTGCTTGATGATCCTGTATCAATCAAAACTCGAGGTAACCTTATGCTTTTATTATTGTAATAGACTATTATTTCGATAAAGGGTAAATCACTGTTTGAGAGATGAATCACTGTATTCATATCCGAACTCCCAGCCATTTACGCTCTATTATCTCTAATTCAATCTTACTTGTATGAGCCACATAAAGTTCACGGCTTGGTTCTGTCTTATGAAGTAATTTATATTCATGCAAAGCATCTTTGCCTTCATTAAATTTATTAATCAATGAAATACGATCAACCAATCTTCTGCCGTTATCGGAATGTGCTTCCATAGCTTCAAAGAGTACCCATTGATCTGGAAAATGATTTCTTAAGGTTTCCCAATTCATTGCTTTACCTCTTTTCTTGAGCTTATGAAGAAATTATACCATATCTTTGAAACTTTTAGCCTTTGTGGACTTTCGTATAACGTTCTTGTGTTCACGACGTCCTACCACCTTAAAGGAGCGAAGCGACTGGCCGCGATGCGGTTAGGTGGTAGGATGTGTCCGGCTGATTCCGCTTCCCTGCTACTGCCAATTGCTACATCGAA
>NZ_SOMN01000082.1 GCF_004564235.1 Cohnella luojiensis | reverse complement strand
CACTTAGTCTTAATTTTCCCTTGATCTTAATCTGTTCTTGATCTTATTTCGTCTTTAATAGATAACACAATGCGGACACGCCTGAACTTGATAACAATTCGCTCTTCGCCTGACTTTCTGATAACGTTCTTGTATTCACGACGCCCCACCACCCTAAAGGAGCAAAGCGACTGGCCGCGACGCGGTTGGGTGGTGCGGGTGTGTCCGGCTGATTCTGCTTCTCTGCTACTGAAATGCCTCATCGAGTCCACTTCTGACACCGGCCGGACCGAGGGCCGAATGGCCCGAAGCGTGAATATGGTGTTATCAGAAGTCGGGGGCTTCCTTGAGATTGCAATCAAAGTATTTAAATTTTAATTCCTTTTAGTTTTACTTTTGATTTCAATATTGCTTTCTTTATCTTTTATTATCAGTTCAATTGTTCTTAATTCTATTATTGCCCGCTTATATTTCTTATGGTAGTAATAAGCAAATAGCACTATCACAATTGATATTGTCAGATAAAATAATATTGATCTTAATAAATTGACATCAAATATATCTTTAAAGACACCAGATGAGATTGTAAAAATAAACCCTATAAGTAGGCCAAGTAATCCAATTTGTTTTAGGTCTTCATAATTGGCTTCTAATTCAATTCTCTTTAGTCTCAATTCTTTTAATTCTTTTGTTTCATATTCTTTAAATGTAGATAATATTTTTGAATTTATCATGTTTATAGTTCTTCCCCCGATTTCTGATAACGTTAATGTGTTCACGACGTCCCACCGACTTAAGGCGATGAAGTCGCCGGGCGCGACGCGCTTAGTCGGTGCGGATGTGTCCGGCTGATTCCGCTTCTCTGCTACTGCCAATTACTTCTCTGAACCCACATCTAACTTCTGTCCGGACCGAGGGCCGAATGGCCCGAAGCGTGAACATGGTGTTATAAGATGTCCCCGCCTTCGAAGCATTACAATCAAGTGAAATTCTTATAACTTTTTAGTAAAGTAAAGAACAATGTCATCATCAATTACTACACTTTCCCCATATCTTATATAGTTTTTTCCATTATGTATCCCTTTTCTGTCGGGAATATAGCCGCGTCTTACATAAAGCACTTGAGCAATACCATAATCACTAAATAAGCCGACCCCAATTCCAGCTATCAGAGATTTTTCCTTAATGATTTCTTCTGCCTTATCCATTAATTTTGATCCTATTCCAAGTCCCCGGTATTTTACTAGAACATTAAAATCATTAATCTCAGGGATGCTCTTTTCCATGAATTCAGGGTAATACGATTCCCATAAAACATTCACATAACCAACAAATACACCATCGATTTCAGCTATTAATGTCACTCGTTCTCCGTTTATCTGTTCAGTTATATATCTTTCATATTGAGCTACTGGTTTATTCCATCCTTGTTCTTTAAAGGCATGTGAAATGATGATTGGATCATTTTCATTTATCTCTCGAATTAATAAGTTCATTCATTTCACTCTCTCTTTTATATGTTAGTTTTTTGCGGGGATTTCTTATAACGTTCTTGTATTCACGATGTCCCAGCACCTTAAGCCCGGAGGGCGGCCGCGATGCGGTTAGGTGGTGGGATGTGTCCGGCTGAATAACGCTTCCCTGCTACTGAAATGCCTCTTCGAACCACATCTAACTTCTGCCGGACCGAGGGCCGAATGGCCCGATGCGTGAATATGGTGTTATGTGAAGTAATCGACTTCCTGAATGACAATCAAAATTCTTTAGGTGTAATTAATCATTAGAATTGGTGAACTTAAGAGAGTTCCTATTGTTATTGTTATTATTGTGTCTATTATTGATTT
>NZ_SOMN01000081.1 GCF_004564235.1 Cohnella luojiensis | reverse complement strand
GAACGTTAGTACGCCAAGCAAGTTCGGCTTGTCTTGCGAGGTGAAAGTCCAAGCAGAGCAAGGTTTAACCAACCACTCTTATCGCGTGTTGCGCCGAAACGGGAGACCGCCAGGTGAAGTGTACACAGAGAACCATGCAGGCCATAGGGAGACGCACCTCCTGAAGCAAATCGAGCCTCGTAACCTGTAGTCTGGAAACAGACAAAGAACAGATGACGACGTGTTTAACGTCACGGAAGTCCAAGCGAAGAAACCGTAAATGGTGAGGTTTCGGAGGATCTGTCGGGGTCCAAGAACGTGGCATGTATGGAGAGAAAAGTCGGGAACTTGGGAGGCACCCTAATGGCTCCGTTGAAAATACAAACGGTAGGTCGGACAATCGAAAAAGAGGAAGACCGAAGGCACATAAGGGATTCGGATCCATTCATAGTACTCGGAAGACGGGAAAGCCGGCTACAGGGGGAAGGGATGGACAGGAATACGCAGCTTGCAAAGGAAACCCGTGCCGGACATGTTGGATCGGAATTACATGGGCAAACCTCCCTGCAGGGAATAACGAAGAAGGCAACAAAGGATCGAACACACCGGTTTGGGAACTTGTATCGACTGCTAAATGTGCAAGCGCTGAAGGAAGCTTTCAACGAGCTAAAGAAGAAGGCGGCAGCTGGAATAGATGGGGTCACCGCAAGTGACTATGCCGCTGATCTGAACCAGAACGTCGAGGCACTAGCAGAAGAACTCATAAACAAAACCTACCGGGCGAAGAAGGTAAGAAGAGTCTACATCGATAAAGGCAACGGAAAGAAGCGCCCGCTCGGGATACCTGCAGTTTCGGACAAAGTTGTCCAGCGTGCAGCAGCTCGTATTCTAACCGCAATCTATGAGCCGGAATTCAGTGCAAACAGCTACGGATACCGTCCACATACTGGCGCACAGAAAGCCGTTAAAGATATCACGAACGAGCTACAATTCGGCAAATACAGCTACATCGTAGAAGCAGATATCAAGGGTTACTTCGAAAATATCGATCATGATTGGCTGTTAAAAATGTTGGAAATACGAATTGCGGATAGCGCGTTCCTAGGTCTAATCCGGAAATGGCTAAAAGCAGGGATCATGGACATAGACGGAAAGGTAAAACATCCTGTAACAGGAAGTCCGCAGGGCGGCATTATCAGCCCAATACTGGCGAATATTTACCTCCATTACGCGCTTGACCTTTGGTTCGAGAAAAGAATCAAGTCACAAGGCGAAGGAGAAGCCTACCTCTGTCGGTATGCGGACGATTTCATCTGCGCATTCCGATACAAACGGGATGCGCAGCGATTTTACCGAGAACTAACGGAACGATTGGGGAAATTCGGGTTGGAGCTATCGGCGGAGAAGACGAACCTAATCAACTTTTCTCGGTTTCGTAAGGAAGACAGCCCGGCATTCGAATTTCTGGGATTCGAGTTTCGATGGGGAGTATCCCGCAAAGGGAAAGACCTGCTGAAGCGACGGACATCCCGAAGTAAGTTACGAAAATCGATTGTTGCCTACACCCTATGGTGCAGGGAAAACCGGGACACGCGGCTTAGACGACTCTTTCCGAAATTAAATGCAAAACTCCAAGGCTACTATAATTACTTTGGGTTAATCGGAAACTACACCAGCCTATGGGATTTTCATACGCAGGCGATCCGAATCCTGTACAAGTGGTTAAACCGGAGAAGCCAACGACGAAGCTTCAACCAAAGCGCCTTCACTGCCTGCTTAGGCAGGTATTCTGTTGTTAAGCCTCGAATTGTAGAATCCAGATATATCCAACTTCAGTTTGATTTCTGA
>NZ_SOMN01000080.1 GCF_004564235.1 Cohnella luojiensis | reverse complement strand
AGTAGAGTAGAAAACTGAAATTTCTTTGGAGGGCGAAAGCCCTCCATTTACTTTTCCAGCTCCCCCTTCATCAAACCGGACGTGAGGTTTTCCCTCATCCGGCTTTCCGATGTTCTTCTTCCTTCAGCTTTACGGTACTTTCCTTAACTGGCGAGTTTCTTAAGTCCCGCGAATTGTGCCGCCATTGCAGCTAGCTTGGACTTGCCGTGTTTATTCCGACGTTTGTGCTTCTTGTTCCAGAACAGCGTGATGCGCTTGCGGATGTACCAGTCGATTTTGTTCAGGAATTTGTCGGCAAAGACGTCGAGACCGTAGTAGTTCTTCCACCCTTGTATCTTAGGGTTCAGTTCTTCCACCATTTTGTTCATCGTCCAATACAGGCGATTCCTAGGCTCGGTTACTTCCTTTACCTTCTGTCTCATGCTCTTCATCGCTTTCTTGGACGGGTAGCTACGAAGGATGGAAACCGTTTTATTCCCTTTCAGTTTCTTCGGTATTTTCCGGTGGTGCATCCCCAAAAAGTCGAAGCCCTGCTTATCATCCCACAGGTTGATGAGCTTGGACTTCTCCTTATTCATCGTTAGTTCCAGCTTTCCGAATACCGCTTTGAGGACATCTATCGCCTTTAGTGCTTGTTCTTTGGTTTTGCAAAGGATAACAAGGTCATCGGCGAACCGCACCAGCGTTCCCGTGTCCGCGAACTTCTTCTCCCAAATCGTATCCAGGTAGTTCAAGTACAGATTCGAAAGAAGTGGACTGATGACGCCGCCCTGCGGACTGCCGAGTTCGGTTTCGTGAAACTGATCATCTTTCACGAATCCTGCCTTCAGCCACTGGCGTATCAATTTCAGCACGCGACGGTCGCTGATGCGCTGTTCGACCAGTTGCATCAGCTTGTCATGTGCGATGTTGTCAAAGTAGCCGCGAATATCGATGTCAACGACCCAGTAGACGCCCTTCTTTACCGCTTTGCGAATGTGTTTAATCGCGCCGTGCTGATTCCGCTTTGGCCTAAAGCCGTATGAGCAATCCTTGAAGTCCGCTTCAAATATCGGCTCAATGACCATTTTCGTCGCCATTTGGACGACTCTGTCCCGTATGGCTGGGATGCCGAGCGGACGCATCTTGCCGTCTGCTTTGGGTATCTCTTTGCGCCTTGCTGGCAGCGGTTGGTATTCACCATTTTGGATCGTCTTTTGGATTTCGTTAACGAATCGCTCTTCGCCGATTTCTTTGACAATGTTGTCGATGGTCATGCCATCCACGCCACCGCTTCCGCCGTTCGATTTAACCCGTTTCCATGCTTCCCAAAGAATGTCGCCGCGGTGCACTTTGTCGTACAGCGCATGAAATCGCCGCCTCGGATTTTCCTTGGCTGCAAGGTATAGTACGTTATGGAGTTGTCGAGCTTTTTCTTTGGCGTAGTTAGCAGGTTTATATGCATTCACTGACTCTTACCTCCTCCGGTACGTTGAACAAAGTAGGGTATTGGCTTTCGCCGCCCTTCCCTCCATGAGGTTTTGTTGTCCTCACTTCGCAGGTACTATGGCCCCCTCCGACTCCCTTCCCGCAGCTTGCCACTTCGCCTTTAGGGCTTATAGGGTTGCTCTTTACGGCATCCGCCGTGCGGGGGAGGGTCTCCCTAGTTCCAGACACAACTTTCTCAGCATGCCGTTCCCCTTACACCGGAGAGTTCTTCCGCGCTGCGTTTCCAAGTGCTTCGCGCGTTCCATGGCCTTCACCCATAACTCCGGGGCTCGGCTCTCTCTTGTCCTTTGTAGGTCTTTTTTGACGATGCGGCAGGATTCACTTCATGTTACGGCCTGTTGGTTTGCTCGCACTCCCACAGGAGTTACTTTGTCACGGGGCTTCAACCTTAGGATCTCTCCACCAGTTGCCCGTCAGCTACGAGGCGACTTGGCTCTTACCTCGACCGGACTTTCACCGGCTAGTTGTGCCTAGCTTGACTAGGCGCGC
>NZ_SOMN01000079.1 GCF_004564235.1 Cohnella luojiensis | reverse complement strand
GGCTTTTTGTGCGCTTGGCAGCGCATCGACTAAGGAGTGAAAGTCTCCAGCATACCGCGAGGTGGCGGAAGTGCATAGCTGACAGGCAGTGCGTAGTCCATGAGGGTGCGTGCGGAGGGCTTGAAGGCAAACTCCGGAACAGACGGCATAACCAAGTTGGCTGGCGAGATCGGATAACCCTGCAAAAAAAGGGAACATCCTATACCACCGTTGATCTCGGAAGTTAAGAGGACTGGATTCGGGGGAAAGTCGATGACGTGACCCAAGGAGATCTCATCGTTTCCGCGAAAGCGGTAAAATGCGAACAAAGCTGTGATGGCTAAGGAGCAATTATGGATGGTGAGAAGTCAGACGTAGGGATAGTAGTGAATAAGCTTGCCGGAAAAGCCGTAATGGCAAGTGAATCGGCGCAGGTGTCGCCGATGCAAGCTCTGACCCAAAAGGCGGGGACTTGATGCGAAGCCCGAAACCGTAGAAGAGAAATGCTGGAGTAATCGCCATGAGCCAGACAGAAGTCGGGGAGCCATGAAGCGCGTAGAACCGAGGTCGAACATAAGGGTAGACCGTCTGGGGCGTAGTACCAACGAACAAACCGGAACACTGCCGCAAGGCTACACGACCGGGACTTGAAGGGAAGCAACACGAGCATGGAGGAACAGACGCAAAGCGTCAGGCGTTTCCGTGAAGGAGTAGAGAACGGTAGGAAACGCAGATGGTATAGCCTAATCGACAAGATATGGGCGACGCCAAACTTGGAGGAAGCCTTCCGAGAGGTCAAACGCAATAAGGGAGCCGCAGGCGTAGATGGAATGACCATTAAAGCATTCGAATCCGGGCTGGAGAGCCATGTACAAGCCCTTCAGCACGCACTGCGGACAAAGACGTACCGATCTAAACCAGTGAAGCGCGTCTACATCCCGAAAGCGGACGGAACACAAAGACCTTTAGGCATTCCTACCGTAGGAGACCGAGTGGTACAAGCGGCGGCAAGGCGAATATTGGAGCCCATCTTTGAAGAGATCTTTCTAGATTGTAGTTTCGGATTCCGACCAGGAAGAAGTGCGCACATGGCACTGCAAAAGATTCGCAAAGACTTGATGGAGGGGTATACCTACGTCATTGATGCGGATTTGAAGTCCTACTTTGACACGATACCGCATGAGAAACTGATTGAGGCAGTACGAGAAGAAGTAGTAGATGGAAGCGTACTAGAATTGATTCGGCGCTTCTTACACGCAGGAGTTCTGGAGAACGGCAGTTTTCACCTGAACGAACTGGGCACACCGCAAGGCGGAGTAATAAGTCCGCTTCTGGCAAACATCTACCTGCATCCGCTAGATAAATTGATGACGGAGCGAGGACACCGAATAACGCGGTACGCTGATGACTTCGTCATTTGCTGTAAGACGCTAAAAGGTGCACAGCGGGTGCTAAAGTCGGTAGTTCAGTTCCTTGAGAAAGAGCTTGGTTTGAAAGTACATCCTGAGAAAACGAAGATAGTGAACAACAGGAAAGAAACATTTGTTTTTCTCGGGTATGTATTCTGGCAGGGAAAAGGAATGTTTCCCTCGGATAAAGCGAAGCAAAAGTTTAAGGAACGCACGAGGGAGATAACGCGCCGAAACCAGACGGTGAATGTGGAACAGCTGGTGAAAAAGAAACTCAATCCGTACCTGCGCGGATGGGGGAATTACTTCGCGCAAGGACAAGGAAAAGCCTTCTTTAGGGAAATGGATGCGTGGATACGTAGGAGACTGCGAGCGGTACAGCTCAGAAGCTGGAGGAAAATCCGCAAACTGCATCGGGAATTAAGGCGCAGAAAATTTACAGGAAAACTTCCGCAGATGAGAATGACCGCTTGGAGGAACTCCCACGGTTTTCACGCACAATATGCTATACCCAATGCTTGGTTCAACGAAATTGGTCTATGTGCGCTAACCGATCTTTACAATGAACTTCATCCCTAGAGGGGATAAATACTGGAAGAGCCGTATGCGTTGACCCGCACGTACGGATCTGTGAGAGGCCCATGCAATTGCGCATGGGCCTACTCGATT
>NZ_SOMN01000078.1 GCF_004564235.1 Cohnella luojiensis | reverse complement strand
TTTGTCGATTCTTCGAAGCATTACAAACAAAAACGGGGGGAGGGGGAAGGGCTTTAAATCAATGGATTGATCGCTGGAGGCGGAAGCATTTAAGATCGTACCTGTCGGTGACAACCAATGCCCTTGACCCGAACCTAATGGAATACAAACGGCTTGCCCGCTGTTGATTGGTTAGCCGCAGGGCGGCTTACAGCCTTTCTTAACGTTACGGACAGATACTTTGTCCAACGAAATGGAAAGGCTGCAAGCCACTCCTGCGGGGGAATCATCTTGTGGGCAAGCCGTTTGTTCGGTCATAAGGAAGGATAGGGCTTATTCTGATATTGCTACCAGCCTACAAAAGATCAGATTATATCATAATATTTTCATCAAATACATCTATTAAGACTTGTCTTAAACGAAATACCTCATCCATTATCTCACTGTTATAATTTGTGTATTTGGCTTCAAGAACCATCGTGCTAAACAAATAAAATAGTTTCCCAGCCATTGATCGGAGTAACGAATCATGCCCTTTTATTTGTTCCGTATACTCATTTAATTTCGAATAAAGCTGCTCAAACGTGTCTTTATCAACAACTTTAGACGGTCTTAAATCTAAAACAATTTTTCTAATCAATGGCTCTATTTCCACCTCTAACGCCTTTAAAATGTGCTCGTTCATTTTACATACCCCACTATCGCACGTTGTTGAATGTACCCTAATATCAAGTATTCTTGATCCCTTCTTGCTAAATCCCGTGCCCAGTCATTTGTGTCAGCACCATTATCAGGAATCTCAAATTCAGCGTACTGTATTTTCGAAGTTGCCTTCCTAAGATTTATAGCAACAATACCATAGCCAGAATCATACTTAGCCGAGTTGTAGAAATGTAATCAGGTAATGATTTATACTATTACTCGATAACACCTGTTTTGCCCTTCGAGTCTTGCGTCTGCGACATTCTGCATCTTGTTTCGGTAATACTCTTTCCCTATCAAGGATTCAATTTCAACTTGCCCAGTTCTCGCGGGTCGCTATTAGCATCATGTTCATGATGTTTCATTTCGTCTTGAGTATCAATTGTCAATCGATTCAATGTAAAAAGAAAACCACATGGAGTTGTTACACCCGCATGTGGCATTACTTAGGATTGTTCTACACATCACGATATTGCTTAATTATAAGCGACCAAATCATATCTCATGACATCAAGTGTAATAGTTTCTCCTATGCTAATATTCCGTTCATTCTCTTCAAAATCAAATAAAAATGTTCCTGAATTTGTAGATATGGCATGATATTTATTTTGTATATCAATAGATATATGAGCCCAGTCCCTAACGCATATCTCACCAACATAAACCCCTGTAATTGACTCTTCCGTATGAATGTTTGGTGTATCAAATATAAATAAGAGAGCGTCTAAATAAGATGCAATCTTATTAGTCAAATTGAACTTATTATCATCAAAGATTTTTATGCGTTTCCCATCTTCTGTTCTTGCATAAACCCAAAAGTCATAAATAATCCCTTCATATACCGCTCCAACTTCAACTCTTTCAACATATAGCCTCATATTATCACATCCTTCTTTTAATATTTCTTTACTTCTTTAGGTCTTACAAAATGTGCAGTAACTATAAAACCATTTTTAGAAATTACTACGTTTAAATAATTAGTTGATCCTTTGACCTCATAAGCAAGTCCTTCAGCACCCTTGGTACCAATGGGTTTGTTCTTAGAAATTGTTTCCAAAATTAATTTGGATACTTGCTCACCATCTTTATACCCAGCTTTAGCAAGTTGTTCCCCACGTTCTAGCATAATATGCAGTAACCCAGCTTTAGAATTCCCCTTTTCGAGCCATGCTACTTTCCCTGTACTAGTTTTTACTATACCAATGGTGTCTGCCTTGGTGAATTTCGCCCCGCTCTTTTTCAATTCCTTGAATAAATCCTCAGCTTCATCACTAAAACCACTAACTGTTCTCATAAATCCCATTGCCGCTAAGCCCTTAATAGCACCAGTTTCAATAGACCCGCCAGGACTATTCTCAGCATAGGGCGTGATAAATTCTAATGTGTCCTGCAAGAATGTATACGGTATTTCAACAGGAACATATGAATCGTAGGAGTGCATGATCTCCCATTCTTGGAATTTATGATACTTGGAAGTACGCATTTTTACTCTAATCATTTCTGCTTCATTAGCCCAATAAGCTCGACCTGATTGTCCATTGATAAGCCATTCTGCTTTCATATCATTTATTATCCAGTTGGCTGGTACTTCTCTGTTCCAAGTCCCGCCGCCACCACCAGCGTCACCTTGTTCATTGTGACCTGTCGGGTCAAAAAAGTTTAACGGGTCATTGTGCACGTATACATATTGATTCAACGTCAGAGGATTCTCAATCTCCCC
>NZ_SOMN01000077.1 GCF_004564235.1 Cohnella luojiensis | reverse complement strand
AAGTATAATGCGGCTTTAAGTATTGTGTAGAAGCAACTGTTAAGAAAAAAACTACACCTATTGAAATAAGTACTTTATATTTTTTTACGAACTTCAAACAGCTCTTCAGTCCTTTCGTATAACGTTCGTGTATTCACGACGCCCCACCACCTTAAGCCACGAAGTGGCGGCCGCGATGCGGTTAGGTGGTGCGGGTGTGTCCGCCTGAATCCGCATCTCCGAAATGCCTCGGGTGGACCGAGGGGCGAATGCCCCGATGCGTGAATATGGTGTTATGTGATGTCCCAGCCTTCGAAGCTTAACCTTCAATAAATCTAGGCGTTTTATATGAATTTCTATTAATTATCCAATTTACTAATGCATGTCTTGTTGGTGCTCCCATTATAAAATTTAGATCATCCTTTGGATGCATTTCATAATCGATAACTTCAATTATTGGGATCCAAGCAATTCCGATTTGATGTACATCAGGTGTCTGACCCATTACAGCACTTTGATCGTAATTAATGTTACATAAAAATGTAAAATCTATTTGATGTATTTCAGGTTCAAGTTCATAAAATTTAGAATCTCTTCTTGCAATAAATTCATTAATAAATAAGAGCTCATTTCCTATAACTTCTAATTCAACTTCTTCTTTCACTTCTCTTTTTAAGGTTTCAATTATACTTTCCCCGTGATTTTGTCCTCCTCCTGGAAGAACGTAAAACTCACCCTGAACCCCAGATCTTCTCAAGACAAGTAACTTTTCGTCTTTGATAATTACAGCTCGAGCAGCAGTTCTAATGTTCAGAGCAAACACTTCTTTCCTCGGTTTTAAATGTACTTGCTGGGATTTCACATAACGTTCGTGTATTCACGACGTCCATTCCCCTTAGATAGCTCCTATCTTAGGGGAATGGATGTGTCCGGCTGATTCCACTTCCTGCTGCTGCCAAAAGCATCGCCGAATCCACATCTAACTCCGGCCCGGACCGAGGGGGCTTGTCCCCCGATGCGTGAATATGGTGTTATAAGATGTCCCCGCCTTCAAAGGATTTACCTACAAATCAATTACTTAATTTATATAGCTTCTTCAAAAAAGCAATGTTTGAATAATGGTGCCTACTGTGATCGGCAATATGCCAGATTCCCCATTTAATTGTTGCTTTGTTTCCGTTCTCAAATGGGATTTGTGTCTCCAGGTCTTCATCTTTAAATTGTTTACATATTAATTTCAGCTTCAATTGAATTTCATCATATTCCGTTATTAGATCTTCTAATTTCATATTGAATACTAATGGTAATTTACCTTCCTCGTCATACATAGGCCCATATCTTTCGATCATCTCATTTGGGATAGGTTTTCCTTGCAATCGAAAGATCCAATGAAGTTCTACTACCATCAGATGTCTTACATGTTGAGCAATAGAATTCAAATCATTATTTGGACCCCGATAGTACAGATATTCATCGGTATCCATAATTAATCGCTTGAGTCTTAAATAATTGTAAGAAATCATCGAATATAATAAGCCAACTATTGGGCTCATATCAGAAACTGGTTCTAGATCATAAAGCTTCATGAATTTACCCTCTTTCAAATTGGCACTTGAGTTCTTGCGGGGATTTCTTATAACGTTAATGTGTTCACGACGTCCCACCACCTTAAGGCACCGACAGGTGCCGGCCGCGACGCGGTTAGGTGGTGCGGATGTGTCCGGCTGAATCTGCTTCCCTGCTACTGCTAATTACTTCTCTGAACCCACATCTAACTTCTGTCCGGACCGAGGGCCGAATGGCCCGAAGCGTGAACATGGTGTTATAAGATGTCCCCGCCTTCGAAGCATTACAATCAAGTGAAATTCTTATAACTTTTTAGTAAAGTAAAGAACAATGTCATCATCAATTACTACACTTTCCCCGTATCTTATGTAGTTTTTTCCATTATGTATCCCTTTTCCGTCAGGGATATAGCCGCGCCTTACATAAAGCACTTGAGCAATACCATAATCACTAAATAAGCCGACCCCAATTCCAGCTATCAGAGATTTTTCCTTAATGATTTCTTCTGCCTTATCCATTAATTTTGATCCTATTCCAAGTCCCCGGTATTTTACTAGAACATTAAAATCATTAATCTCAGGGATGCTCTTTTCCATGAATTCAGGGTAATACGACTCCCATAATACATTCACATAACCAACAAATACGCCATCGATTTCAGCTATTAATGTCACTCGTTCTCCATTAATCTGTTCAGTTATATATCTTTCATATTGAGCTACTGGTTTATTCCATCCTTGTTCTTTAAAGGCATGTGAAATGATGATTGGATCATTTTCATTTATCTCTCGAATTAATAAGTTCATTCATTTCACTCTCTCTTTTATATGTTTTGATAGTTCTTTGCGGGGATTTCTTATAACGTTCTTGTATTCACGATGTCCCAGCACCTTAAGCCCGGAGGGCGGCCGCGATGCGGTTAGGTGGTGGGATGTGTCCGGCTGAATAACGCTTCCCTGCTACTGAAATGCCTCTTCGAACCACATCTAACTTCTGCCGGACCGAGGGCCGAATGGCCCGATGCGTGAATATGGTGTTATGTGAAGTAATCGACTTCCTGAATAACAATCAAAATTCTTTAGGTGTAATTAATCATTAGAATTGGTGAACTTAAGAGAGTTCCTATTGTTATTGTTATTATTGTGTCTATTATTGATTT
>NZ_SOMN01000076.1 GCF_004564235.1 Cohnella luojiensis | reverse complement strand
TATCCTAGGCTATAAAGCTTAACCTTGAAGACAAAGAGGCACTATCCATAAAATAGCACTTCTTTACGGGATTTGGTACTGTTTTCGGTTGTTCGCGGGAGCTCATTTCAAGTTCAAATGAAAGCTCCCGCGCCTTCGCTTGGGCTGTGCCCTTCACTAATACAACAATAAGCATTTTTGAGTCATTTTAAGGAGTTATCCACAGTTCGGCGTACCCATAAGATTTTAAAGGGTAGCTTAGCCGCAGTCTGTCTTTTCCGGCAGGCGGTACGCCGTCTTGTGCTTCAAGATGCCATAGACGATGTTCACCAGCCGCCGCATGATGCACACAAACGCCTGCTTCTTCGTCTTGCCTTCCGCCATTTTCCGGTGGAAGTATTCAAGGAAGGCCGGATTGCGTGGCTCCTTCGTGCCCCGGTGGACGACAAGTTGCCGGATCGCCAGCGACATGAAGATATTGTGCAGGGAGCGGTCGCCTTGCTTGCTCTTGTAGTACCTACCCTTGCCGCCGGAACCAGCGAAGATCGGGGCTATCCCCGCATATCGCGCCAGCTTGTCGGCGGTCGCAAAGCGCGAGATATCGCCAATCTCGGCGGTCAGTTCCGCCGCCGTAACCACATCGACGCCGGTCATCGTGTTCAGTTGGCAGTCAATCTGCGTTAACATACGTTCCAGCCCGACATCGAATTGTCCGATTTCCTTCTTGAAGTAGCGAAGCTGCCGGACTTGGCTGCGGATAATGAGTTCCTTTTCCTCTAAATACAGATCGTTCCCCTCGCCATCCTCGCGAACGTTGCACAGAATCTGTTCCGCTTTCTTCGTTGAACAGGCGTTGTTGCTGTACTTGCGTAAGAACTCGGCAAGCTGGCTTGCCGTCACGTTGTTCAGATGGCGCGGGGAAGGGAATGTCCGCCAGAACGCTAGCGCCGTTTTACCGTCCACTTCGCTGAAATAGCTACGGTAGCTCGGATAGACGTAGCTTAACTGGACGTGCAATTGCCGGATGACCGCCGACAGGCTTTTGGTAATTCCCCTGCGGCGCATGACCAGTTGCCGCATGACCCAGTAATGCTCGTCAGGCTTGAAGTCGGGCAGATGGTTCATGTCGTCGCGCAATACCCGCGCCACGCATTCGGCATCCCAACTGTCGTTCTTTTGGACAGTTGCGTAGCTTTTGCGTTTTGCGCTGGAGAAAGCCGGGTTAATAGATTTCACCCGTTGGTTGTGGCGGAACAGGTACAGCCCGAACGCCCAACCGTAACCGCCCGTGTCCTCCAAGCCGTAGACGGCGGTCATGCCTGCTTTCACGTGCTGGTTCACAGCGTTCAGCACGAAGGGAAAGGCGGCGGGAGCGTTGTCGAACGTCAATTCGCCGAGCTTCTCATTCCAGCAATTCAGGATGACGGCGGTATGCTGGCGTTTGTGTAGATCAACCCCAACATACACATAGCGGAGTTGCTCTGGTTGCAAGATTGTAGCCTCCTTTTGTAATCGTCGCACCTATGCAAGGCGGAGCATGGCGGCACCCTCGGCACAAGCGTGAACTTCTTACGAAGCCCGCAAGGATAGCAAAGCCAGTCCATTTTCCAAACCTGTCAGGCACAACAAATTTAAGGGCAAAAGCCCCTACGGATTTCACCTGTGGAACCAAGTGAAATCCGTAGATGCTCTTGTAAGCAACGGAAAAGTATAACAACCTTTCCGGACAGGCGGCATCCTCAACTCGAGCGTCAGTTTCCATCGAAACCCGCAATGATAGCGTAGCCTGCCTGCCCGGTAGAGGGCTGTTCGGGGCAAGAACCCCTATGGATTTCACCCGCATGTTGCAAGTGAAATTCATAGATGCTCTTGCAAGGAGAAGGGGAAGCCCGAAGGCTTACCCCTGCTTCATCTTCCATACCTTCGTCCAACCCTTGGGCGTTAGCGAATCGTCAGAGAACGTCTTGGGATTGTAGCGCGAGCGCACCTTGCGGCTGCGGATGCTCTCGATGACGACCTTGCCCGGACGGACAATAATCTTCTTAATCCAGCCGCCATGCAACGTCTTCTCCCACACTTCCGTGGCGCAATTCGCGAAGTAGACTCGCAAGGCGGCTTCAATGACGGCATTCGCGCCGTCCAGCCCGTCCTGCTGCGCCTTCTCCTTCGCCATGCGAATCAAGTCCTTGTCGATGTTCGTTCCATACTTAACCCTTGCCATGACAACCACCCTCTTCCATGAGTCGGATCGTAATCTCTCCAGGCTTCTCCACCACCTCGACCTTGCTTCCGGCGGTGAATCCTAACACTTCCAGCCACTTGCCCTGAACCCGGATGAACGGCGCTTCGACATCCTTGAACTGTGCGTTCCGGTACAGGAATGCCCGTGAAACGGTAAGCTTACGCATCTTCGTTATCTCCCCTCGAATGGGGGAAGCGGCAGGGAGCGCAGGATGAAGCCTACACATGACCCCTTGAGCGTGATATGATAATCCCAAGTTGCTGTGGCAGCCGAATGGCTGTGCGTGTAGGTAGTGACCTTACCTGCATGAGCCGACAAGTGCTCGATACACTTGCCGGTCACGGCAACTCCTTGCGTACTCCCCGAATTAAAACAGCAAGCGGTACAGCGCCCCAAGTCCGTGCCAAGCGACACCGACCACGACCGCCGCCGTAACGACGGCACCGACAGCGCGGCATACGCCGCTATCCTCCAACACCCGCACCCAGTACATCTGCATCCTCCTCTGCTCTCATGT
>NZ_SOMN01000075.1 GCF_004564235.1 Cohnella luojiensis | reverse complement strand
ATCTGTTTTGGGCGCTTGCCTATAATGTCATCGGTATTCCGATTGCAGCCAGCGGTTTTCTCGCTCCGTGGCTTGCCGGGGCAGCTATGGCACTCAGCTCGGTTTCGGTCGTACTAAACGCATTGCGATTACAAAGAATAAAGCTTTATATCTACGGGAGGTAACCCAATGAAACGATTATCACTCTTATTGTTAATTGTAGTTTTTGTTTTTTTAACCGCCTGCACCAAACAAAATGGCAATAACCAGATGGATCATGGCAGCAATGGAATGGATCACGGATCGCATGCAGAGAAGGATCCAACAAGCGCCGCACAATCAACTAGTGCCGTCTGGAAGCTTTCGACTGAAAAGCCGAAACCGAATACAGATACTGCCATCACAATTCAAATTCAAGATAACGAAGGCAAGCCAATCGATAAGTTTGATATCAACCACGAGAAGAAGATGCACTTAATCGTCGTGAGCAAAGATTTATCGTTCTTCGACCATATTCATCCTGAATATAAAGGTGACGGTAAATTTGTTGTGACTACACAGTTCCCGAATTCTGGGGACTACAAGTTAATTGCTGACTATGTCCCGACTGGCAGTTCAGCGACTTCCCAGAGTGAGTGGATATCTATAGAGGGTTCTGCTCCAGAACCAGTAGAGATTATTGCAGAAACAAACTTAGCAAAAACGATCAACAACATAGACGTGAAGTTATCCTTTGATCATTTGATGGCAAATAAGGACTTGAATTTAACGTTCAACATGGTTGATGCAAAAACGAAAAAGCCGGTTACAGATTTGCAACCCTACTTGGGCGCAGTTGGACATGTGGTTATTATAAGCGCAGATGCTGAGCAGTATTTACACGTTCATCCGATAGATGAGAAAGCCAAAGGGCCAGACGCTCAGTTTATGACGAAATTCCCAAAGAGTGGTGTTTATAAAGTTTGGGGGCAGTTCCAACGAAACGGTGAAACCTTTATTGTCCCTTTTGTCGTAGATGTTCCTTAAGTTTGATGTGATTTTTATAGGAGGGATAGAATGAAAATCGCAGTTGCTCCCCGCATTGGTCGGGGGAAGTTTATTCACTGCAGAGCAGTGGAGGTCGATTGGAGATGTGCTCCATGCGGACGCTGAAATTGAATTCACCACGTTTAAGCAGCTTTATATCGATATCGAAGAAGATCATTTCGACGAAACGAAAGAAAAACTCGTTGAAGCAGGTTTAGAGGTATATTCAACTGGATTCTTCTCAAAGAACTTAATCGCTTGTAATTTCTGCAGAGGCGTGGAAGAAGCAGGGCTTACTGTTGCTATTAAATTGAACGAAATCGTTGCAGGTCATACGGTTCCCAGCCCGCTGAAGGTTGGGTATGCAGGCTGTGCAAATGCGACAAGCGAACCGCTTTTCAAAGATATCGGGATCATCAAGATGAAAAATGGATTCAATATTTACGTTGGCGGGGAAGGGAAAAGTTCCTGAGATTCAATTAATTCCGATAGTCGAGCGCCTGATCTCCTATTATCAAGAGAACGGCAAACCTAAGGAGAAGTACTCCCGGTTTGTGCAGCGCATGACCTTAGAGCGTCTAAAGGAAGAAATAATTTCATAAAGCAGACTGAGCTCTGCTTTTTCTTTTGAATAATTCGTGTATAATACATGTGTTGTATGATACAAATAATGAGGAGGTCCAAGAATGGAACAAAATACATTATTGGAACTTAGAACAACCGTTCAAAAGTTTGTGAGGCATTTTGGTTTACTTGAACAATCGATAACACCGTGCGGTTATTCGCTTTCTTTATCTCAGGTTTTTGCTCTGCAAGAGCTCGAGAGCAAAACCTTATCTGTAGGTGTGCTTGCTGACATTCTGCTGCTTGATCGAAGTTCTGTCAGCAGGCTGGTGGACCAATTGGTTAAAGCTAATTTTGTTCTACGCAACATAAATGAAAACAATCGTAGAGAAACATTGCTTTCCTTAACGGAGAAAGGGAGAACAACGATACACAAAGTACGGCAGCAGTCGATTCATTTTTATGGAAAGGTTTTACAAGATGTTTCCGAGAACGACCAACGAATGATTACTGACGGGTTCAAAATGTTTACGACTGCAATTACGCGTGTAAAAGGGGAATTAAAAGATGAAGATGAATCATAAATCTATGAATCCAAAATCTCAAGCAGCAACTGGCATATTTTCGATCATACTCTCTTTTCTAGCCACATCCCACCACTGGCTTCATATGGGAATTTTGACGTTACTGGGCGGCTCAACAAACATGATGGCCTCCATGTCAGCTGTAGTTTGGATAAGAAGGACAATGATTGTTATTACTATAATTATGATTCTATATTCGATGTATCGTTTGAATAGGCATCGTAGCAAACAAATTTGGATCCTGATTTTCTCAACCGTTTCCATTGTGCTTTCGTTTGGGTTTATTACTTTTACTTTAATCGAATACGGATGGTAGTTGATGTTTATTAACCTGTTGAACGGGTAATAACTACGTATCGTAGTACAAATTGTGCAAGGAGGTACGTTTAATGTCTCACGAGCAATATAAGAATTGTATCGAGGAATGCTTAAAATGTATGCAAGAATGCAACCATTGTTTTGATGCATGTTTAAAAGAAAAGGATATCGATATGATGAGGGACTGCATTCTTTTGGACAGAGAGTGTGCAACTCTTTGTTCATTAGCTGCAAACACAATGTCTATAAATAGCCCATTTGTCCGAGAAATTTGTGAACTTTGTGCTAAAGTATGCGAGGCTTGCGGCAACGAATGCAATAAACACAATCATCATGAACATTGCAAAAAATGCGCAGAAGCATGTTTTGCCTGTGCAAAAGCATGTCGGATGATGGTGGCTTAAATGTAAGCGTCAAATAGCCCCCACCTGTATTCGAGATGAGGGCTACGGTATGCTTGATTTATGATTTAAAGACTCGGCAAGCGAGAGGTAACGACGATGACCACGGCAACAGTCGATCTAATGCTTCCG
>NZ_SOMN01000074.1 GCF_004564235.1 Cohnella luojiensis | reverse complement strand
CTCCGGTGGTAATGGAAATAGTGGAGGCAACGATAGCTCCGGCGGTAACGGCAATAGTAACGGTAATGGAAATGGAAACTCCGGCGGAAACGGTAACGGCGGAGGGAACGATGGCAATGGCAATGGAAATGGTAAGGATAAGGAGAATGGCAACGGAAACGGCAAAGACAATAGCGACAATGGCGGCGGCTGCGGCTGGCTGAAATCGCTAGAGAAAGGTAACGGCAAAAAGCTCGGCCTTTACAAGAAGCTCGGAGGCGGTAGTGACATTGATACCCTCTTCGAGACAGGTCAAATGGAGCATATTTTGGCCGCTATTGATAATATCGTCAATGGCGAAGTCAATTTACCGCCCGGCGAGCACACGAAACTTTTCGAACGCATCCGCGAAGTCGGTAAAGGATATACCGTTATCGGGACGAATTATACGTATAATACCCGTAATCAACTCGTCCATCGGGAGAACCTGACCCGCTACGAGGAATACGACTATAAGTATGACGACCAAGGCAGTCTGCTCACCGACAGCCGCAGTAAATACGAATGGAATGCGCTTGGACAACTGACCAAAGTGACATTCCCGGACGGTTTTGGCGAGAAGTACGCGTACGACATGCTGGGACGACGTACTAGCAAGACGCAATACAATCATACTGGAGAAACGCAGGATGTGACCAACTTCACCTACAAAGGCGATACATGGGTCATTACTGAAGAGCGGAACGAACTCGGCGAAGTAACGAAGTCGTATACGTTCGATGCGAACGACCGTCCGCTGTCCATCACTTTCAAAGGCGAGACGTTCTGGTATGTCTATAATGGACACGGTGACGTTATGGCCATGACGGACAAAGACGGCACCGTCGCTGCCCGCTATGAATACGATGCTTGGGGACTCGTCACCCGTATGTACAATCGCTATGGCGAACGTGTACGCGAAGGCATCGGCTGGATCGGCGATCTCGGTACAGGTAACGGTAGCCCGGGTTCGGTGCAGGGTCCGGAAGACGACAGTGGGAATATAGAGCCGGACTACCATCCGGGTAACGTGAACGGTAATGGAAAAGGCAACAGTAAAGGAGCAGGAACCAAAGAAGAAGCAGCAACAGAAACCGCTGCTCCGATAGAAGAGGAATCTTCGGAAGCTCCGATCGTAACCTTGGATCTGTCTGCCATCTTGACGGAGGAAACGGATCCAACTGAAGACATCACCACCGATCTCGTCAAGGAAAACCCATTCCGTTATGCAGGATACTATTTCGATAGGAAGACGCAATACTACTATTTGCAAGCTCGTTACTACGATCCTCGCCCTGCTCGGTTTATTAGTGAGGATACGTATGAAGGGGAGATTGAGAATCCGCTGACGTTGAATTTGTATACGTACACAGGGAATAATCCACTAAAGTATACTGATCTCACTGGTCACAATTTTCTAGGAGATGTATGGGATACAGTTACGTATCCAGTTAAAAAAACAGGTAAATTTTTGAATGACCAACAACAATATGTTCAAAGACAAGTGTGGAAAAAAATACTCATTCCGAAGTTTATCGAGAGCAAAGGATTTATGTTGACTGGAAAGTTGTTGAGACACTCACTACAAGATAAACCAAGCACAATGATTTTTAGCGATCAAACATCCTACGAGGTCAAGCTTGTTCGTAAATCGAAAGAGTACAAAATTATTATGAATAACTATATTAATAAAGCAACAAACAGCGGTAAAGGGTATTTTTCCATTACAAGCGCAAGTGACAGATTTAAAAGCGGAGATCTAAATGCTGCAATAAATAAATTTAATTACAGCATATATGGTTTTAAGAAAAAAGACGGAAAATGGTCAACATCTATGTCGATAAATGACGTATATGATTTTAAGTGGGGGGATTATTCTAAATATCTAACGAAAGGTGACTGGGAAAATTTAAAGTTTTGGTTGGGCAATGACCTTGCATTCTTCAGTCAGGAGACAACTGCATTAAATAAATTTACATCTTATATAATTGTGAATGATATATTCAATTGAGGTGATAGAATGGTAAGAAAGAGTATACTTTTTGTTCTTATTTGTTGCATTTTGGTTTCCTGTTCAAATTCACGACTTAAATATCCAACTGAAAAGGATACGGTCGACTATTTTGGAGATGGTACTTTTCAGCTATTGGGAGGGTATGATTCGAGTGGTAAAGAAACATTAACTCTTTTTGATATGAGTAAACCTGCTGTGGAAGATGTCGTTGCTAATAATGTTGTTGAGTATGTGAAAAAGAAAAAATTTGTATATTTCTTTGACGATAAAAAAAGGTATATACTGTTGGACGTAAAGACAAACGATTTATCAATTAGTACAGATTTAAGTAGTTTTTCTTCAGACAAGCAACAAATATTTAAAAGGTTAAACAAGTAAGATATAGGCCCCATGTGCTTTAACCACATGCGAGTGTAACAACTCCATGTGGTTTCTTTGTAGGCCTCACAGTCGCACAATCTAAGTGGTTCAAATCCACTCGGTAACTTTACCCTTTAAAGTGCCGTAGCCGAAGCAGAGGTCCTAACTCCAACAGGAGTAGGACTGGCAGGGTGTCTCTGGTGAATACTTAAGCAATTGTTAGTTGAAAGCTTAAATTAAAGTAATTTTAAGCAATAGCATTTTGGAAATTTGAATAAGGAGAGTGATATGATACACATTAGTGACCTATTAGAAAAATTCGATGAACACAACTTAGTCTATAAAATAGGTAAACGTGAAATTCCTGTGAAAAGCAATAAAGCAGATAAGGTAAGCGTCAAACAGCCCCCACCTTGTTGCCAAGATGAGGGCTGTTCTATGATCAAATCAGGATTTAAATACGCGGCAAGTTAATGGTAACGACGTTGACCATGGTAGTAAACGGTCTAACGCTTCTGGATCTTTCGGATCAGGAAGCTGCGGTAACTGCTCAAATAGGTATGTCAAGTATTGGAGCGGATTCAGTCCGTTTTCCTTGGCTGTTTCAATGACGCTGTAGACGATGCTGCTGGCCTTTGCGCCGCGAGGCGTATTCGCGAACAGCCAGTTCTTGCGCCCGATAACAAAGGGTTTAATGGCGCGTTCACTTCTATTGTTGTCAATTTCAAGCCGCCCATCGCTAAGGAATTCCGACAGCTTGTCCCATTGATTTAGACTGTAAGTAA
>NZ_SOMN01000006.1 GCF_004564235.1 Cohnella luojiensis | reverse complement strand
CTGATTTCAGCTATCGGAGTATCTTTTTTACTTCAGGATATTGTTCGTTTTATTGCCGACTTGAAGACTGGGAGCTTCTTAGTGACAGGCATCTCGCTCTACAATGAGAACATTATCATTAAATCTTCTTCCATTTGGGACAGTTTTGATGACGCATTTTTGAAAATGAACTCGATTATCGTGCTTGCTGTTGCCGTATTGCTCATGATCGGACTCGATCTCTTCATCAATCGCACCAAATGGGGCGTAGCTATGCGCGCCGTTGCGCAGGACCGCGAAACGGCTTCTCTGATGTCCATCAATGTGAGCAAAGTCATTGCGTTGACGTTCTTTATCGGATCCGCATTGGGCGGCGGTACGGGCGTTTTGTTCGCCCAACAGTACGGTACGATTGATCCTTATATCGGTTTTATTTTAGGCTTGAAAGCTTTTACCGCAGCCGTGCTTGGAGGAATCGGCAACGTTCGCGGCGCGATGTTCGGAGGACTTTTTATCGGCGTGTTGGAAATGTTCTCCGCTGCGAACCTCGGGATCATTACGGGAGGCAATTTCGGCGGGGAGTATAAAGACGTGGTCGCATTCGTTATCTTGATTACGATCCTGATTTTCAAACCGGAAGGGTTATTCGGCAAAGCCGTCAAGGAGAAAGTGTAGGTGATCTTCATGGATAAATGGAAAACGTTGCTCAAGAAAAATCTGCCAACCCAGGCTTCGATCTATACGCTTTTTGTCGTTGTTACTGCATTGAGCGTCTATTTTTTGGATAAGTCCGTTGTTGCGTTTTTGCTCCTGCTTGGTTCGTTGCTCCTGCTATACTTTACTTCGTTTAAGAACTCCGTGAAGTGGGCGGTTGGCGGCATTCTTTTGTTTATCGTTATCCCGTTCGCCACCTCGGGAGGACTTGCCCACGAATCCTACATGGAAGTCGCTACGCAATGCGGCATCTATATCGCGATGGCGCTCGGACTGAACATCGTGGTCGGGTTCGCTGGTCTGCTTGATTTGGGGTTTGTCGCTTTCTTCGCGATCGGGGCATACACGTATGCCATTTTTGCCACTCCCCAAGCGAACAACTTTATTTCAGGCCAATTATTCCCGCTCTCCGGGTCGTCGTTCTGGGTGTTTATCCTGATTGGCGGATTTATTGCCGCCTTGTTCGGCGTGCTTCTCGGTCTGCCGGTGCTTCGGGTCAAAGGGGATTACTTGGCGATCGTTACGCTGGGGTTCGGCGAAATCATTCGAATCATCTTTAACAACATGGAAAAACCGATCAATATTACGAACGGGGCAATGGGACTTTCGTCGATTCAACCCCCGAATCTGTTCGGTTTAAAGTTTACGTTTCCGCATCAATTTTATTTTATCGTCATCGTGATTTTGGTACTCGTCATTTTCACCGTAAGAAGGCTGGAGCATTCCAAGATGGGGCGTTCGTGGAAAGCGATTAGGGAAAACGAAATCGCGGCCCAATCGATGGGTATTCCTTTAATCCGCACCAAATTGACTGCTTTCGCCGTAGGCGCATCTTTTTCCGGGATGATGGGCGTCGTATTTGCAGCTAAACAAACGTTTATCGATCCGACCAGCTTTACGCTTCTCGAGTCGATAACGATTCTGGTCATGGTCATTTTGGGCGGAATGGGAAGCGTTCCCGGGGTCATTCTTGGTGCCGCTCTGGTTACGATACTCAACCTGCAGGTGTTGACGGAGCTGACGAATTGGCTGAACCAATTGACGATGAATGGCACGATTAGTATTCCCAATGCGTTATCACCGTCGAAAATGCAGAGGTTCATTTTTGGCGCGATTTTGGTGTCCATCGCGATTTTCAGGCCGAACGGATTAATCGTCGCCAAAAATCGCAAAGTGGATGCCGAGCTTTTTAAAGCGGAACGTACTTTAGCTGCCATTCCCGTTCAGCAATCGCCCGGGCAAAGCGGGGGTGTTGCCAAATGACGATTCTCAAAGTGACGAATTTGGTCAAACGTTTTGGCGGTTTAACTGCTGTGGACAAAGTCGATTTTGCGTTTCCGAAAGGAAAAATATCCGCGGTTATCGGTCCGAACGGTGCCGGTAAAACTACCTTTTTTAATGTGATTACCGGAATCTATCAGCCGGATGAAGGCGACATCGTACTGGACGGTAAATCGATCTTGAATTTGAAACCTCACCAGATCACGGAAAGGGGCATCGCGCGTACGTTTCAGAATATCCGGCTGTTCGGCAGCATGACCGTTCTGGAGAACGTCATGGTCGGAATGCATATTCATTTGAAAGCGGGATTGTTCGGAACGCTGCTCCGTCTGCCTAGCAACCGGGCGGAAGAAAATAGATCGCAAGAAGAGGCATACCGGTTGCTCGAATATGTCGGGTTGGAGACCTTGCTTAACGAGCAGGCGAACAGCCTTTCGTATGGCGCCCAAAGACGTCTGGAAATTGCCAGGGCATTGGCAACCCAGCCGAAAGTTCTGCTGCTGGATGAGCCCGCGGCGGGAATGAATCCGCGCGAAACGGTGGAGTTGATCGACCTGATCAAGCGAATTCGGCAAGAGCTTGACATCACGATTATATTGATCGAACATGATATGAAATTGGTTATGGAATTGTCCGATTATATCTTGGTGCTCGATTACGGCACTAAGATCGCGGAGGGCGTTCCGGAAGAAATACGCAGCAACCCCAGGGTAATAGAAGCTTATTTAGGCAAAAGCGCAGCGCAATAAGGAGTGATAACATGAGCTTGCTTCAGCTTCAAAAGGTACATGCTTATTATGGCGCGATTGAAGCATTGAAAGGAATCTCGCTGACAGTGAACGAAGGGGAGATTGTAACGCTCATCGGATCGAACGGAGCCGGTAAGTCCACAACGCTCAAGTCGATTTGCGGTCAGGTGAAGACGCAAGGGGCGATTGTATTCAACGGAAAAGAGATAAGTTCCCAACCTCCTCATCAGACGGCGTTGGATGGCATTGCGCATGTGCCGGAAGGCAGGCGTATTTTCTCGCGGCTAACCGTTAAGGAAAATTTGGAGATGGGAGCGTTCTCGGTTAAAGATAAGAAGCTAATTAAAGAGAGAACGGAACGGGCATTCGCCTATTTCCCTCGCTTGAAAGAACGTTTTGGCCAATTGGGAGGAACGATGAGCGGCGGAGAGCAGCAGATGCTCGCCATCGCCCGAGCGCTGATGATGCAGCCTAGAATATTGCTTCTGGACGAACCGTCGATGGGATTGGCCCCAATCATCGTCGAACAAATTTTCGATATCATTCAGGAGTTGAACCGCGAAGGGATGACCATTTTGCTAGTGGAGCAAAATGCCTTTCAGGCGCTTCAGATCGCCCACCGAGGTTATGTGATTCAAACCGGCGAAATCATCATGGAGGGCGAGGCGAAATCATTACTCTCTGACGATCAGGTCAAGGAGGCCTATTTGGCATAATGCGTCCGATTCTGTATGGCATCTTGGCATCATTCTTCTTTTCATCTACCTTTGTATTGAATCAGGCGATGAAATTGTCCGACGGAAATTGGATGTACACCGCTTCACTGCGTTTCTTATTTATGATTCCTTTTCTGCTCGCAATTGTCGCGTTCAGAGGGAATCTGAAACCGTTGCTGTCGCATATGAAAAAGCGATTCTTGACTTGGTTCGGATGGAGCTTCGTTGGATTCGGTGTAATGTACGCTCCCGTATGTTTTGCGGCAGAATACGAACCGGGATGGCTGATAGCGGGAACCTGGCAAATTACGATCGTTGCAGGTTCTTTGCTCGCCCCCTTGTTTTACAAAGTTGTATCAACGCCAAACGGTCCTGTTCGAATAAGGGAAAGCATTCACTGGAAAGGCTTGAGTATGTCCCTCATTATCCTGTTCGGCGTGGGGGTCATGCAACTGAGTCAGGCCGGGCATCTCTCCGCAACAGATTTGCTGTTCGGCGTGGTGCCCGTTACTATTGCCGCGTTTGCTTATCCGCTCGGCAATCGGAAGATGATGGAGGTATGCGAGGGAAAGCTGGACGCCTATCAGCGGGTACTCGGAATGGCGTTGGCGAGCCTTCCGCTATGGATCTGCATGTCGATCTATGCATTTGTTCAGGATGGACTGCCGAGCGCAGGTCAAACCGGACAGTCAGTGCTTGTCGCCGTCAGTTCCGGTGTGATAGCGACCGTTCTCTTCTTCAAGGCGACGGATATGGCCAAGGGATCCACGCAGAAATTGGGCGCCGTAGAAGCGACGCAATCGGGAGAAGTCGTCTTCGCTGCGGCCGGTGAATTGCTGCTTCTTCCCGTCCCCATTCCACCGGCGCTGTCCTGGATCGGGATGTCCCTGATCATTGGCGGAATGACCCTTCATAGCTTATTTTCGGGAAGACCTCGCGGCGTCCGGACCAGTTTAGGGAGGATCGCTAAATGAAGATCTCCAGGGAGAAATGGAAGAGCAGAAACGATTTCGGCTTTCGATCAGCAAAAAAATGTTGATCGGTTTTTTATTTGTCGGGTGACCTGACTTCCAAAGAGATCAAAGTGAGAAGCCGTGACGAGGTTAGCGACTTGGCCGGTTCATTTAATGAAATGTCGAGGAGTCTTCGCATTTGATCCGTCAGGTTGGTACAGGCGCCGAACAAGTCAGTAAGGCAACGGAGCAAATTGCGCTAACGGTTCATGAAGCGGCGGAAGGGTCCAAGAAACAAGTACACAGCGTGGACGAGTGCGCTAAAGCGATTCATGAAGTGTTGTCCGCCGTACAGCATATTACCGCTAGTGCGCTTTTTTATTTGAACCTTCGTATGTGATAATTGCCTTCATTCCTTTTACCGACTCATTGTCGCCATGATCTTCGATCATCCACTGTCCGGGATTATTTGCTTCAAATTCAAAACCATAGCGTTCGCCAGGCGGACGACTTTGTCTTTCAGGATGCCGAGATTGTTTATCGCTTGTCCGTGGGTTGCCGTTATCTTAAATTCATGTCCGTGCAAATGGATTTGATGAGAGAGATATCCGGCATTGATCAAACGAATCCGTATTTTTCACCTTCCTTAACGAGTAACTTGTTTACAAGTGATCCGGATTTCCCGTTGATCGTGTAGGAGTAGATGAACAAGAGTCTGGTGTATTTGCAATAATGAACAAGCCCACTATCCTAAGATAGCGGGCTTCATTGCAATGCTCAAACAGTAACGTAAAAAGAAAGACTTGTGGTAAAAATGGGTTCGGAAGGAGGTCGTTACTCTTGAAGGTACCTCGGATGAAAATGCACGAAGAGGGATTGAATCGGTTTTTCGGGTCTCTTGAAGCACAGATCATGAAGATCATATGGGAGCATGAGGAAGTTACCATAAAGCAAGTTCAATCGCTCTTGGACGGTGAGCTTTCGTACAACGCGGTTATGACAGTTATGAACCGTCTTCACGAGAAGGGGCATTTGAATAAAAAGACAACAGGCGCAGGAAGAAATCGTCTCAGCACTTATCAATCTATCCAAAGCAAAGATGAATTTCTTCGTTTTTGATGTGGTTCAAAAAGCTGATCCGCAGCTGCTAAAACTTCTTGAAGCTAGGTTAAAGGAATGGAAGCGTGATCCTTCATGAGGATTAAACATCACTTTATATTCGGACTTATCATTCTAATCGGTGGCTTGTATGGGCGCAGATCTACATCTTAACGCAAGTGCTTCCGAGTCTTAGATTTGTCTTTTGTTTACGTTTTTTTTCTTATCCATCCATGTTGGTTTGATCCATTGTGCTCATATTGGTCTCCGTACTGAATAATAGATCTTCCCTCCAATCAAACTTCATAAATATTCACTATGAACTACTCTGTTACTCATTGAATATCGAAATGTTCAACCCAGAAGGATATCAAGTATAAAATGGCTAAATGCGCCGGATAAAAACTCCGATATAGCCATTTGCCAATGACAACCGAACGATATGGAATAGGATAGGCATTGGCGATTAGAACAGTCCCAAATATGCTAAATAATTGAATCCAGTAGCCTGGTCCATAGATTAATGAAAACATCAGGTTTAAAAGCATGTGGCAACCAATCATTCCCCATTGATTAAAATAACGCAATATAAAGATTAACAATATTCCATATAGGCCATAATCCATAGGTACAAGGATAGCAGAACTGAACACTCCACTGATCACAATTATTTTTAACGCCGGTGTCAAATGGTCCAAAGCATAAAGCGCAATTAGTGATAACAAAAGAGTGAAAATCACATTAAACTCCAATTGTTGTAAGGCTAGGGAGTAGGGGATCTGGGAGGCACACGCCAACCAGAAAAGTCTCTGCATATATTTCTTATGGTTTCTTGTATGCAGGTACCCTTGTACCAAAAACCAACTATATAGAGGAAACGCGATTCGTCCCACTATGCGAAATAATGAAGTATCAGGGAAAAAAATCAAACCAACATGGTCAACGAGCATAGTTATCATTGCGATTATTTGCAACATCTTTAGTCACCTTTAGGAACGGTTTTGTTTTTCGTAGTACCAAAATATTACAATATGTAGTTTTAAGTATCAAGAATTCAGTATAATTAACAATGATGCATCTGTTCAAGGTTTATTCAACCTGGATTGGATATGAGTTAAGACCTTTGTTCATAATAAAACAGTTGGGATTTACGACTCTGGCCCACATTATCTTATTAATGGTAAAACTGAGATGTTATTGGACAAAATTTGTAAAAGGAGTATCTATGGATCTGACCTCACTCTTAGAATCAGTCACAATCGATTACCCCTCTTCAACTGAAATTATTATATCGGGTATTCAATTTCATTCCAGTAAAGTAAGAAAAGGTGATTTGTTCGTTGCAATACGGGGGTTAAAAGTCGACGGCCACAATTATATCTTGGAAGCCATTAAAGCAGGGGCAGTGGCTATCGTAGGTGAAGAGAACTTAAATAATTTATCAGTTCCTTATTACCGTGTTAGCAATGCCCGTAAGGCTTTAGCTCTACTTGCCAGTGAATTTTACGAAAATCCGTCTCGACGGCATATGATGATCGGTATTACCGGGACTAACGGAAAAACAACGACAGCGCATTTACTTCGATATATATTGGAATCAGCCGGCATTTCTTGTTCTCTTATTGGGACCGTTTCTCATTACATCAATGGAATGGAAATACCTTCAACACAAACAACACCCGACGCTTTACAGTTACAGCAGTTACTGTATCAGAGTCAAGATCAGGTGGTAATAATGGAAGTCTCCTCTCATGGCATTGATCAAGACCGGATTCATGGAATTGAGTACGACCTCGCTTTATTTACTAACCTAAGTCATGACCATCTTAACTATCATAAGACACTGGAAGACTATTTTCAGACTAAGGCCCGATTATTTACACAAATGAAACGAAATGGAGTAGCAATCATAACAAGCCGATGCAATTGGGGAAAACGTCTTATAGATCAACTTTTGACTAAAAAGAGCAGTGTAAAGACTTTTGGAGACTCGGATAGAGATCAAATCGAACTTATCGTAGTCAAATCGGAATCTCCATTGAAGGTTGAGATAAGGGAGGGGGACAAGCATTATATTGTCAGTACATCACTCGAAGGAATTTATAATTTCTGGAATGTGGCTGCAGCTTGGTTGACAGCCCGTCAAATCGGTATAAAAGCCGCCATTATTCAGAATGCCTTACAATCTTTCCCGGGTGTTCCTGGCCGATATGAGGTTTACTCCCACCCTAACGGTGCACAGTTTATTATTGATTACGCTCATACTCCTGATGGATTCTTTCAATTTCTTCGAACATTGCATGCACGTAAACCTAGTCGGGTCATTCATATTTTTGGGTTTCGGGGAAATGGAGACCCCACCAAGCGACACGTCATGCTAGAGATATCGGCAGCTTGGAGCGACCGAATTATTTTAACTCAGGATGATTTGAACGACGTGGAACCCGAGAGCATATTAGAGCAACTTCATGGTTTTGCGAATGATTTTGAAGGAAAGCATTGTATGGTTATTGAGGATCGAACAAAAGCGATTGAATATGTGTGGGAACAAGTTGGAAAGGGGGACCTGGTTGCCATTACCGGAAAAGGAATTGAAACTTACGATCAATACTTTGCCTTGCCATGTAAATCAGATCGGGATACAATTCAATACTTGTTAAATAAGGAGACACGATGAAGTCGATGGCAAGGATAGAATTTGCAGTCACTCCCGGTTTCGAAGTGGGAGGCAGTATTTTTAAGCCAGAGCAGCTCGCTGTTCTGGGGTCAATTGTCGGCGAAGATTCGCGGATTGACTGACAACCTTCAAACAGATGTACGTGGAGGAGAAGAAGATCGCTTGGACGAAGTGAAACAGAAGCTGAAGGACACCGGGCTAGAAATTCATCCGTCTGGATTTTACAGCAAGAGTTTGATTGCATGCAATTTTTGTAGAGGGACCGAGGATGCAGGATTGGACATTGCGAAAGCTTTAGGTGGTGCCATTGCAGGACATGAAGTCCCGAGTCCGCTCAAAATCGGCTATGCCGGCTGCGCGCTCGGTACGAGTGAACCTTTGCTCAAAGACATTGGCGTCGTCAAAATGAGGGATACGTTCGACATCTATGTAGGTGGGGAAGGTAAGTCATTGAAAGCGACCCTTGGGTCCCGTTTGTGACCGACGTATCTGCGGATAAGTTGGTACCGATTGTTCTGCGGCTCATTCAAACGTTTCAGCAAGAAGGGAAAAATTAAGAGAAATTCTCCAAGTTTATCGAACGTATGTCGATGGAAAAGTTAAGGGAAGACGTAAGCTAATACTTGATAGTGAAAGTAAAGATCGCTTCCGGAGAGGAGAAGATCTCAGTATACTGATTATTTAATACAATGAGCGCTTTGGGAAAACCCCAAGGCGCTTTATTTCATTTCATTTAGCCTCCAAGGAAAACCGTCTCCCATCGAGTCTGTTCAAGCTGAGATGTCCGTGGAAGTGAATTAGACAACTAACCATAGTGCGAATGGGTGCATACACATGTCGAAGGGGAAATTCGACTGTTGGATTTTTTGTGGATTCACTCCGCAGACAGTTGATTATTTTCGTTCAGTATTATTCCAGTTCCTGGTTAGGGAGCCGGAGCAAGCTATTATTTAACAAACGGAGGTTATTAAAAATGGATGGTTTCAAACAAGAACTTCAGACGTTGAGTGTCGACAATTTTGCGGGAGGAACGGTGAGGCCTTGGGATAATCAAGACCAGTATAATAGTGTTCTAGCTCAACAATACGGTGCTGGGCATTGTCATGCTGCTCAATGTCATGCACATTGTCATGCTACTCATTGTCATGCACATTGTCATGCTACTCATTGTCATGCACATTGTCATGCTACTCATTGTCATGCACATTGCCATGCCACTCATTGTCATGCTACTCATTGCCATGCACATTGTCATGCTGCTCATTGCCATAGATAATAAAGTGTGAACATAGACAATAATTCTGAAGAAAACCGTAGTTACCTAAGAAAAAAATTGCCCCTGAGTACGGAAACGATTTGTATTATTAAAAAGCCGCTAGTCCAAACTCCGCCGATGTAAGTTTTTCGGCGGAGTTTTGTTCTTTAAGAGTTGTCCTCCTTGGCTTCATGAATCTTCACGACAGATATTATCGGCTAAACTTATGGCTCTAAAAATAACGAATCGTTGCCGTACCCATACATAAGATAAGTGTATATGATAGAGCAGTTTTTAGAGTGGCTCATGGATAGGAGAGACGGAATGACATATTTAAACCCTTCAATGCGTTTGAAAGTGAAAGGGGACACTTTTTATATCCCTGATCCAAACGGCGGTGTATATTTTCGGAATAACTTATGCTCGTTCCGTTTAGAAGGCAGGACGATCGATCAGTGGATTGAAAAACTGATACCGATGTTTAATGGGGAGTATACGTTGCACGACTTGACGGACGGATTGTCGGATCCATACATAGATCAGGTGTATAATATTGCCGAAATATTATACCAAAACGGCTTTATTAGGGATATAAGCCAAGACCGTTCGCATCAATTGCCGGATGAGGTGCTCGAAAAGCACGCTTCTCAAATTGAGTTTTTGGAAAATATAAGCAATTCGGGTGCGTACCGTTTTCAATCCTATCGTCAGGCCAAAGTGTTAGCGGTCGGGTCTGGCCCATTTTTTGTTTCGTTAGTTGCGGCATTGTTAGAATCCGGATTACCGAGGTTTCATGTGCTGATTACAGACTCATTGCCAACGAATCGGCAGCGATTAATGGAACTGGCGGCGGATGCCCGTAAAACGGATCCTGAGGTGACTTTGGAGGAGGTCACCTTACTGAAGGAGAGCATGAATTCTTGGCGGGAAGCTGTGCAACCGTTTGACTGGATTTTGTATGTGTCGCAGGCTGGCGATATCAAGGAAGTACGGGCACTTCATACGGTTTGCAGAGAGGAGAAGAAGGCATTACTTCCCGCCATGGTTCTGCAGCAGGCAGGTCTGGCGGGTCCGCTGGTGCATTCGGCTAATGAGGGAAGTTGGGAGTCGGCGTGGCGCCGCATACACCGATCCGCACTTTGCAAAGACTCGCAGTTGCACACCTTCTCTTCGACTGCGGGAGCATTGTTGTCGAATGTAATCGTATTTGAATTGTTTAAAACCGTTACAGGCGTGACAGATTCGGAACGGAATCATAAATTTTACTTGTTGGATCTGGAGACGCTGGAAGGAAACTGGCATTCGTTTTTGCCTCATCCGCTGGTGACAGGGCATACAGTGGCCGAACGGGTACAAGATCTCGAAATGCTGCTCGAACAAAATTCTGAAAGAAATAAGTCGAGCGGATTGCTTCCTTTCTTCAGCTTGTTGACATCGTCGGAATCGGGGATTTTCCATATTTGGGAGGAGGGGGAATTGAAGCAGCTTCCGCTCTCCCAGTGCCGCGTTCAAGTAGCCGATCCGCTTTCGGAAGGACCGGCTGAGCTTTTGCCGGAGATGATATGCACAGGTCTGACGCATGAGGAAGCGCGCCGGGAAGCGGGTCTTGTCGGAATTGAAGCGTATGTGTCACGAATGGCCGGTCTACTCGGTACATCGATTCCCGTACATCAGGAAGTAGAGTGTAGTATGGTAGAACCCCACGAATTTGTCGGCATCGGAGCGGGGGAGACGGCTACCGAAGGCATAAGTCGTGGGCTGCAAAAATGTTTGAACGAGGAGCTGCGCAAGCAACAGGCAGATCAAAAGCCTTCTATTTTTAAGGTGCACTTAAATGCAAATGCATTAGAAGATGAGCGAAGCCTGTTTTATTTGCAGGCATTGATCACGATGGAAAGATTGCCGATAATCGGCTTGGGAGCGGAAGTATGCGGCTTCCCAGTGGTGTGGGTAGGTACGGGCGGCCTCTGGTATGGATGCGTTGGATTGAATGTGACAATGGCGCTGCGGAAGGCGCTGCAATATTCGCTGTCGAAGGCTCAAAACAAATCGGCGTGCCTCGCGACACAAGCGATGGAGATTTCGTCCGTTCTTCTGGAAGAAAAGGGGCCGCAAAATCTTATGATCCCAGCGTGTGAAGAGGCGGTTCAATCGGAAGTCTTGCAGTCCGCCTTGCAGATCTTGAAACGGAACCATAAGCAGCTGTTAGTATTCGATCTGGCGCTGGAACCGTTTTTGAGAGAGGGAATGGCAGGCGTGTTCGGCGTGTTGTTGCGAGAGGAGGAATCCCGATGAGTGCTATCGTGTTAGTCGCCGGAGAAGGATTGTTGGCAGACTTCGTGTGCGGTGAACTGTCAGCGCAATACCACGTTATTCGTCAGACCGACTTCAAGGCAAGCGTTCCGGAAACAACAGATTTAGCTCTGGTGCTGCACGATTTCTGGCATCCCTCCATTCATCTCGAAGCGGAAAAGGTGTTGGTACCAGCGGGCATCCCTTGGCTTCGCGGCTTCGTTTCATTTGGCGAAGGCGTGGTAGGGCCATTGGTTGTTCAGGGTACGCCTGGATGCTCCCAATGTGCGGACTTGCGACGCCTTATGGGAGGATTCGACCGCAAGGATATGCGGGAATTAGAGCGGAAACTGGCGGTTCACGGGGGAATCTCACGTGACCCTTGGGCATCGCGGACGGGCCTTTTGCAGATGGGTCACCTGATTGTTGCGGAGACACAGAGGGTATTGCAAGGCCGACGGTGCCAATTAAAAGGACGGGTATTTTTGTTCAACCTGAAAACGCTGAAGAGCTCACGCCACTTCTTCCTGCCCGACCCGTTATGTTCGGTTTGTGGAGAATGGCCCGATGATTCGTCGATAGAGGCTTCAATTTCACTTGGGCCAAGTCCGAAGATTAGCGCTGACAGTTACCGCTGCCGTTCGATCGATGATTTGAAGGAAGTTCTGATCAAAGATTATCTGGACTATCGGACTGGTATTTTAAATGGGAAAAGGTTTGACCTCGCGTCCTCGTTTGCCGATACAAGCGTGAATCTGCCGTTATTCACGGAGGATGTAGTTACAGGTGGTCGGACTCATTCCTATGCAGAAAGTGAGTTGGCAGCCACTTTGGAGGGCTTGGAGAGGTACTGCGGTTTGGCACCCCGTGTCAAACGGGCGGTGGTCCGCGACAGTTTCCGCAATCTGTCAAATCAAGCGCTCAATCCCGTCAAGGTAGGGCTTCACACGAAGGAACAATATGAGCGATCCGATTTCCCTTTTAGACCGTTTGATCCTGACCGCTCAATGGATTGGGTATGGGGTTATTCCCTTTTACAAGAGCGTCCCATTCTGGTTCCGCAGGAGCTTGCCTATTATAACACGGGTTGTGGGGATGGCTTCGTCTATGAAACTTCCAACGGATGCGCGTTAGGCGGAAGTTTGGAGGAAGCCATTTTCTATGGCATTTTGGAAGTGGTGGAACGAGATTCATTTCTGATGACTTGGTACGCGCAATTACCTGTCCCGCGAGTTGACCCTTATTCTGCTGACGACCGGGAACTAATGTTGATGGTCAATCGTTTGGAGGCGGTGGCGGGATATGATCTCTATTTGTTTAATACGACGATGGAGAACGGGATTCCAACCGTTTGGGTAGTAGCGAAAAACAGGAAACTAGAGGGAGTGAATCTCATCTGTGCGGCCGGTGCTCATCTGGACCCCATACGGGCGGTGAAAAGCGCGATTCATGAGCTGGCCAGTACGATGCTGATGCTTGATAAAAAGTTTGAGGCGAACCAAGATAAGGTTAAGCAAATGTTAAACGATCCGTTCCTGGTGCAGCACATGGAGGACCATTCCATGCTGTATAGTTTGCCGCAAGCACAGGAGCGCCTGCAATTTTTGTTGGATGAAAATCGTCCAATTCGAACGTTTGAAGAAGAGTTCAAGCGGAAGGTGAAGCATGCGGATCTGACCGAAGACCTGAAGGATATTCTCCACGTGTTTCGCCTTCTGAACCTCGATGTGAATGTAGTGAACCAGACGAGACCGGAAATCAGTCGAATTGGATTGCATTGCGTAAAAGTGCTGATTCCGGGGATGTTGCCGATGACGTTCGGACATCACTTTACTCGCCTGGCAGGGCTGGAGAGGGTGTTGAGGGTACCAGTGGAACTCGGGTATGTTAAACAACCGCTTACGGTAGAACAGCTCAACCCGCATCCGCATCCATTTCCATAAGCCGTCACTAGGAGGGGTAAGGGATGAGTCTGGAGGCATTTCTGCACAATCTTCACTTTGACACGGGTAAGATCAGACCGCTGGATTGGAAGGTGGACTGGGATGACGCTCCGCTTCCGTATAAGCTCTACCGGGGCTTGCCTGTGTTTCCGTTTTCTCCGGAAGTACCGCTGACGCTCGAAGAACGGAAAGCACCCGCGAAGCCCGGCCTTCGTGAAATCGGCCATTTTCTTTGGTATGTATATGGGCTTACCCAATTGTGCCAATCTATCTATTCCTTGGATTCCACATTGTTCCGGCGTTTTGTTCCCTCCGGCGGAGGATTATATCCAAACGAGTTATACGTGTATCTAAAAATGGAGGATTTACCTGCCGGGATGTACCATTATGATGTGGCCCATCACCGCTTGGTATTATTACGTGAAGGCCTTTTCGATTCCTATCTAGTTCAGGCTCTTGGCAATCGTTGTGACGTATCGGCTTGTTTTGGTACTGTTTTTGTGTCGACAATGTTTTGGAAGAATTTCTTTAAATACAATAACTTTGCCTACCGTTTGCAAGGGTTGGATGCCGGCGTGTTGATCGGACAGTTGTTGGAAGTGTCAAAACGGTTTGGCTTCTCCTCGGGGGTGTACTTCCAATTTCTAGATCGGGCCGTCAACCATCTGATCGGGCTATCTGAACAGGAGGAAAGCGTATATGCGGTTATACCGTTGTCGGTTGAGCCTGAGATCACTTGGTTTGATAACGGGAATAAAAGAGACGGGAATGTCTCTGCCTCCGAATTGTGCCGTGAATTGACAGAGATTCAACATCAACACCATGTCCGGTCACAGAGAGTTATGGAGTATCCGATGCTGATCAAGATGAATGAAGAATCCATGCTGGAAACAACCCGAACCTTTCGGGAGATGGAGAAGGAGAAGATCGTTCACAGTGAGGAGCAGGCGGTGGCTCTACCAGACGTGAACCGATTATCGTATGATCTGACGTCGGTCAGCCGAAAGCGGTATTCACCGGGGATGGACTTCATTTTAAGAAAGATAAATCAACTGCAGTTGGCCGCCCTGTTGCAGGAGGCGACGGCTTCCTTCTCGTACCGTAATGATTTGGATGGAGACAATGTGAATTCCGAATCCCGTGTCTCATTAAATGCTTGTTTGTATGGTATTGAAGGTATTCCGGATGGTGCATACCAATATGACAGCGCTGCTCATGCATTGCGGCTAATACGACTCGGAGATCATCGGTTCTGGCTGCAACAGGGCATGTCTATGTATGATGTAAATCTGTTCCAAGTTCCGATTTGCCTGCATGTTGAAGGGTATCGGGATCATTTCAAAACGGCACTGGGGTACAGAGGATATCGTATTGGGCAGATGGAAGCGGGAATGCTCGTACAGCGTTTACTGCTGGCTGCGTCCGCCATTGGGATGGGAGGGCACCCGCTCCTCGGATTTGATGTAAGGTTGTGTGATGAGATCTACAAGATGGCGCCCCAAGGAAAAACCACCCTGATCCAAATCCCGGTCGGTACTTATCGTCCTAACCCTCGGTTGGAAGGAAGTTTGCATGGTTAGAGGATCGGCCAATTTTATTCGTCACAGCGTTTTCGGAATAGTACTGCATTTGTGACAGTGAGAGGGAGGTGAAGGAGCAGGAGTCGCAGCATCTACGGCTGCGACTCCTTACGCTTCTCCTGCTGCTTACGCCACCCGTACCGGGTTATGCCCCGCGGCTTGTACACCGACAGCGCCGCGGTCACGAGCAACACCAGCAGGCCGAGCCCGGGGTGGAGGAATTGACCCCCGCCCCCCAGCCTGCCGAGATCGGTACTGGGGTCTGCCGCTACGCTTGCCATGTAGCTAATTGGCTCCAGCTGCGACAGCAAGACGAGGGTGGCAATGACGGTTAGCAGGAGTTTCGCCAAGACCCAGTAGTGTCGGAACAAGCCCCACGGGGTACCCAGTGACATGATAAGCCCAGTTAGCAGCGAGGCGAAGGCCAACGGGACGAGGGCGAATCTGATGATTGGCTCCATCGCGATAAAGGCGGCACGTACCGTTTGTGCATCCTGGCTGGTCTGAGTGGCGACAACAAGAGCCAGGTAAGCAACGACAGCGCCGATCCAGCCGACCGAGGAAGTGATATGCGCGGTGAGCGCAAACTTCCGGAGACGGGGTGTCATGACCATGACTGTTTCACTCCTTGATCTATGCCGCTTGAGGTCGGCATGTGGCGACCAGGGCCGTGGTCACCACCGACGCCGGTGAGTTTGATGATGACAAACAGAATGACCAGGACGATGACGATGATCCCAACCACTTTCACCCAGCGTGGTGTGCTCGGTGGTCGATCCTCGGTCGGCCTCATGCCGTCATCGTTGCCGGTGTCGCTGCTTACGTTTGGTAATTTACTCATTGAGACATCCTCCACTTTGTTTTCATGATTTCTTAGTGCAAAATCCAGTATAGCAATGTTTTATGAACAGAAGGTGAACGAGAATCACTCTTTTTCAGGGTTTTTAGATATGTTCGGAGTTATAGGGAATGTAAAAGTGAAGATTGATCCATTTCCCGCTTCACTCTTCACGTGAATGGGGCTTTGATGGAGATCTAATATGTGCTTAACAATAGACAAGCCGAGCCCTATACCAGCCTTTTCAGTTCGGGCTCTATCTGCTTTATAAAATCGTTCCCAAATAGATTCAATGTCCTCTTGCTTGATTCCGGGTCCATAATCTTCATTAGGAACATGAACGGGCTAGAAGGTCAAAGTATCGCTATATTAAGTAGATCCCCTAACATCATTATTGATTTCAGTTCTTGTGATAGGCGAAAGAATGACAGTGGTTCAAATATTCGGCGCTATCCTGCTACTGGGATCAACATTTATTAGTGAAGTAAGCATAAAAATAAAATATCCTTATAGGACTAAAAATGAGTAACCTCTCATTTAATCGAAGTCAACTTCAACAAATAATCGAAGGCAGCCGTCCAGAAGGGATTGGCTGTTTATTTATATTAACGGGTTAAACTTGGGTGGTTTCTATGATTTCAACCATGCAATGCAGCTTAAGCTCCCTCAGTATGATTTTCTTACGTAGAATTGCTAGGGATGAGTCGTTAGGGAATTCCCGAAAAGGGTATTGGCGAATTGCAGGAATTCGATAGGCAGCTAATGTCCTTAAAAAATAAGCGTACTGGCCTTTCTGGCTTCAGCACGCTTATTTTTGCTGCGATTTTGATGAGTTTTTCAAAGGTCAATTCGTGTAATATATGATAGTTAACTCACTTATTGTAGAATGGTGTAAACAAGTTTTATGCCCGAGTTTTCAGGAGGGGAACAAATGAGGGGATATATTCCAAGAAAGATATATATGCCATTTACCTATAAGATGATGATTCCTTATCTCGTGCTTGTATTATTGACAGATGTGTTGATCGGCTACATTTCCTATACGATGCTCATTCAATCTAGGACCGAGATGGCGGAGACCAATATTCGAACTGCCTTGAAACAGACTAGGAACAATATTCAATACCAATTGGATGAAATCCAGCGAATGTCTAACACGCTGTTCACTAGTATTACATTCCAGAACGCTCTTCAGAATAGGGGAGAGCCGCTGGAAGTCATGCTTAAGATGAGGGATGACATGATCCCCCAAATGAAGGCGCCCTTACAGCTGTATGGGAATAAAATCCGATTGGCCGTTTATACGGTGAACGATAAGATGCTAGAGGTTCCCGGCGATAATATGTCGACTCCGATAAATAGAAGCGATTATTATGTTCTTTCCTCCCAAAGTATAGAGAACACCGAGTGGTTTAAGTCCATCCTATCCTTAAACAAAAATAATCTATGGATGCAGATCGATACGGATAGCCAGTTGGATAATATTTCGCATTTTCGTAAACTGGTTGATTCTAGCGGCATTTCATCCGTAATCGGTTATGTTCGCGTTACGGCCCGGTTTGATGAGCTGCTAGGTAATTTCGACACTTTTCCGATTGAACAAGGCATTAGCTTACGTCTTATTGATGTGGCTACAGGTGCGAATTTGTATATGCGAGGTGCTCCGGATGAGCAAATATACCAGGGATCCTATCTGAGCGTAAGGGAAGAGATCCCCGGAACGAATTTCGTCATAGAAACATTGGTGCCATACGCATACTTAAACAAAGATGCCAGCAGGATGCAAAAGGTGATCGGTACGGTTTGTTTAATCAGTTTCTTGGTGATGGCATTTATTGGTTTCATCGTGGCCCGTCTCTCAGGAAAGAAAATGAAGCGAATCGTGACATTGATACGATCTTTCCAAGAAGGCAATTTTCTTAAGAGGATCGAATTTTCGGGAAACGATGAATTCGTGCAAATTGCCAATTCGTTTAATAAGATGGCAACAAGCATTCAAGAGCTGATCGAGAATGTATATGTGCAGGGCATTCAGAAAAAGCAGGCAGAGTTAGATGTACTCCAAGCCCAAATTAGTCCTCATTTTCTATATAATACATTATCGACGATCGGCAGCTTGGCTAATTTAGGAGAAGTCCAAAAAGTCACGAAGATGGTCAAAGCGCTTTCTAAGTTTTATAGGCTGACTTTGAATGGCGGACAAGTATATATACCCATTGGAAAAGAACTGGAGCAGGTAGAATCTTATCTTGAGATTCAGAAAGTGAAGCATGCGGATGCTTTCAAGGTTTATTATGATATTGATCCTGAGATTAAGCCTATTCCCATAATCAAGTTAATTTTGCAGCCGTTCGTGGAAAATGTATTTAAACATGCTTGGTTTGGGGAAACGATAGCCATCCGAATTACAGGGAAACGGTTAGGGGATCGTATTGAGTTGAAAATAATCGACAATGGGATAGGAATGAGATCGGAAACGTTAAAAAGAATGCTGTCTAATACCATTCATCTGGATAGATATGGTCTGAGAAACGTGGAGGAACGTATAAAGCTTAGGTACGGAACGGATTTCGGAATTCATATTGCCAGTTATTATGGAGCAGGAACGACGGTTCAAATTATCCTCCCGATTGAAAATACTGAAATGCGCGAGAATGAGGAACAATTATCATAATCATATCATCATATGAGGTGCACAGAGGTATGAACATTAACATCCTATTGGTGGATGACGAGGCTGTTGATTTGGAATGGTTAAGGCGTCGCGTGGCGAGCAATGATCAATTAACCTTGCTTGAGGTTGGGACAGCGGCAAGCGGGTTCGCGGCTTTGAAAATGATGGAGCAGAAGCGTATTGATGTCATTCTCTCGGATATTCGAATGCCTATTATGTCAGGAATGGAATTTGCGCGAAAAGCGAAGGAAATCAATCCTCATGTCCATATCGTCTTTATAAGCGGACATCAAGATTTCAGCTATGCCAAAGAGGCGATTCAGTTAAATGCCAGCGATTATTTGCTTAAACCCGTGGATGACAGTGAACTGATCGAGATGCTTATCAAGCTCTGCACAAAAATCGAGCAAGAACGGAAACAGGATATTTCCTTGTCGGAAGCTTTGTCGCTTATTAATGAGGAGCTGCTGCTCCGCTGGTTTAATGAGGCAACTCCGGGGCCGGTCGATTTGCACATACACGGCTTTTTAACGCCATTATTAAGAGGCGGATCAGCTGTCGCAATAATAGAGATTGACGATATAACGTGGAAGATCAAAAATATGAACGAAGAAGAGCGGCGTTTGTTTACGACTAATGTCACGAATTTTATCCGTAATTTTACTCTGGAGAACCATTTAGGCACCGTCATGACAAGCTACGATTTTCACTTCGTTTTACTAGCAACGGTTCAAGAAGAATATTTTACGGGATTGCTTGAGGAGCTGATTCGAGCTTTCAGCCAACAATTTTCGAATTCCATTACGATCGGTACGGGGATGTACACAAACGAAATAGACAAGCTGCATGACTCCTTCAAACAAGCCCATGCCGCTTTAAGCATTAAATGGATTGTTGGTAAAAATAGGTTGATACAAGATGCTGCCGAATGGTCGCCGAAAGAAACGATGGCATCGAATCTCGAAGAAAGCGTTAATCGAATGCTGCAAGCCATGCTGGAATATGACCTTATGACCATTGATGATTGTTTGATTCAACTGTTTAATGGGGACAAGCCGCTAACTCAGAAAAACGATATTTATGATCTCGTCATTCGCATTACTTCAAAGCTTCATGCCGACTTGCAGCAGATGAATGAGCATTTATATGAAATTCTAAAGTGGGACTCGCATCAACCGTTTGTCCTATTTCAGTTCGAAACCGTACATGACATTCTCTCTTGGTTAAGAAGAAGGTTTTTCGAGTTATCCGAGCTGCTGTATCTAAAAAAACAAAGACAAAAACGAAAGCTGATCGAAGAAATCACGCAGTATGTGGAGAAAAGATTGGATCAGAAAATAACGCTTAACGAGGTTGCTGCTCATTTCGACTTTACTCCTAATTATCTGGGTTCCCTTTTCAAAGCCGAAACGAATACTTTGTTTAGTGATTTTCTAAATGAATTGCGCATGAAACGCGTATGCGGGCTTTTGGCGGATCCCACCAAGAAAGTCTATGAAATTGCCGAACAAGTCGGATATAAGAACATTATTTATTTCAACAGACAGTTTAAGCAAGCCATGGGAATGTCCCCTGGAGAGTATCGAAAGAAGCATAAAATATAGGAATGATGAACCATGTGGCTCAGGTCGAAGGTAGACTTTGGGCTATTTTTGTGTCGATTTTTAACCGTATCGTTGAATTAGTATTAGTTTTAGTTGTTTCACTTAATTAAATCGCTAACCTCTAATTTTTATAATATAGCTAACAGAGATAAGAGAGGGATGCAGAATGAATCGACACGGATTTTGGAATGATGTAGTTAAATATAGAGCTATATTGCTGATGCTAGCACCGGCAGTACTCTTTTTTCTCCTATTCGCTTATGTTCCAATGGTAGGGATCATCCTTGCTTTTAAACAGTACAATTACGCGGGCGGCGTATTCGGAAGTCCGTGGAACGGGCTGGACAACATTCGCTTTTTCTTTGAATCAGGGGATGCATGGAGAGTCACAAGGAATACCGCGCTTTATAATATTGCATTTATCGTTATCAATAATTTACTTCAAATTTTTGCCGCGATTCTGCTTTTCGAGGTCGGAGGCAAATGGTTTAGGAAAATAACCCAATCGGTCTTGTTTCTCCCCTATTTCATTTCGTGGGTCGTAGTTGGAGCTATCGCCTATAATTTATTGAATTATGATATCGGAACGGTGAATGTAATCCTCAAAGGATTTGGCATGGAACCCATCGACATTTACAACACGCCTGCATACTGGCCATATATCTTAGTCATCGTGTCAGCATGGAAAGGTCTGGGATACGGAACCGTAATGTACTTGGCCGCTATTACAAGCATTGACACCGAAATGTATGAAGCAGCTGAAATTGACGGCGCCAATATTTTTCAGCGAATTATGAAGGTGACCATTCCAAACCTGTATCCGACGGTTATTATTCTGACATTGTTAGCAGTAGGAAACATTTTCCGTGGAGATTTCGGAATGTTCTATAACATGATAGGTAATAACGGGATATTATTCTCTGCTACGGATGTCATCGACACCTTCGTATTCAGATCGCTCATTACGTCGAATGATATCGGAATGTCGGCTGCAGCAGGCGTTTATCAATCCGTTCTTGGATTTGCGACAATTATGCTTGTAAACTATGCCGTTCGCAAGCATGACAAAGACCGTGCCTTATTCTAAATGGAGGTGATTACATGAGTGCAGCTGAAATTAGCTTCGATAAAAAAGTTGTCAAATCTGCGGGTATGAAACAAATGGACCGTCTAATATTCGCAGCTATTGGTTATGTTTCAATAGCTTTGCTGTCTATCCTATGTATAGTTCCCTTTATTCTGATCATATCTTCTTCGCTAACCGAAGAAAGCAGAATTGTATTGGAAGGGTATAAGTTTTTCCCGTCAGAATTCTCTACGGAAGCTTATAAGATCCTGTTTAAGTACCCCGACCAGTTGATACAAGCCTATACGGTGACAATTCTCGTGACTTTAGCGGGTACGCTAGTCGGCTTATTCCTTACAGCGATGACCGCTTATTGCCTTTCTAGAAGAGACTTTAAATGGCGAAATCAATTTTCCTTCTTCTTTTTCTTTACGACTCTGTTCAGCGGCGGGCTTGTCCCTTGGTATCTAATGATGGTTAACTATCTCCACCTGAAAGATACCCCGCTGGCATTAATCATTCCTTTACTGCTTAACGTCTTCTACATCATCGTCATGAAATCATTCATGAGCAATATTCCGGAAGCGATTGTAGAATCGGCGAAAATAGATGGTGCAGGCGATTTCCTGATCTTCATGCGTCTTATTCTTCCCCTTGCTAAGCCGGCGTTAGCCACTATCGGATTGTTTCTCGCACTGGGGTACTGGAATGATTGGTATAATGCGCTGCTGTTCGTATCCAGCGAGAATTTGATGCCGCTGCAATATTACTTATATAAAATGCTCGGTAATTTGGATGGTATAAGAAAGGCCATGGCGGGATCAGGGGCGGTTGCTACGACGCCTCTTCCATCAGAGGGGTTAAAAATGGCGATGACCATCGTGGCAAGCGGACCGATTCTGATTGCTTACCCATTCATTCAGAAGTACTTCGTACAGGGTTTAACGATTGGCGCGGTAAAAGGATGATTCCAAGGAAACTTGGTTTATCAATAAATTTGAATATACTCATTAGGGGGAAATACCAAATGCAAAAAAAGAGCAAATTGATTTTGTTGTCAATCGTTCTCACATTGGTCATGATTCTAAGTGCATGCGGAGGCAACAACAACGCATCGGAAAGCACACAGCCAGCTGCGGAAACTGGGCCAGCAAGTGAATCGCAGTCCGCTGCAACGGACGGTGCATTGAATACCTCCGAAGAAGTTAAGCTGAAGATGATTTTCGTAGGGCCTAAACCGGTGGACTATGATGCGGTTTTCACTGAGCTTAACAAGAAGCTTAAAGAAAAAATCAATGCAACGATCGAGGGCGAATTCCTGGATTGGTCCGATTGGGCGCAAAAGTATCCATTGAAGTTAGCGGCGAATGAAGATTTTGATCTTATTTATTCCGCGAACTGGGCTGGATATGGCGATCAAGCGTTAAAAGGCGGATTTCTGGAATTAACCGAAGATATGCTCGCTAAATATATGCCAACAACTTGGAAAGAAATGCCTAAAGTTAGTTGGGATCAAGCAAAAGTAAATGGAAAGTTATATATGGTCCCTCAGAATAGAGGGGAATCCATTGAAAAGCTGATTCTTTACCGTGAAGATTTGCGTAAGAAATATAATCTTCCTGTTATCGATAGTCCAGAAGCTTATACTAACTATTTGAAAGCAGTTGCCGCAAACGAGAAGGGAGTTATCCCTTTCACTCCTGAAACGGGAGATTGGAAATTACACAACCTAGATCGTGTATTGCTCAAGCAACAGAGAGACTGGAACATGCTGGATTTCGATCTTCCGCTAGGCTTCAAGCTAACGGATGAAAAAGGACAAATTTTTAACGTATACGAAACACCGGAATTCAAAGAGCTGCTTCTTTATTATAAGGACCTCGCGGATAACAATGCATGGTCTAAGAACGTACTGAATAGCAAGAATGATCATCAACTGGACTTCAAAGAAGGTAAGACGGCATCCATATCACATAACATGGGGACCCTAGGCGCACTAATGGCTTTAATGCGTAAGGAAAATTCACCATTTGAAGTAGCACTGGCGGATGTCACTCCGAATAGCAAGAAGTCGACGGCCATTTCTACGCAAAACGGAACATCGGTTCATGCAACATCCAAAAACCCGGAACGGGCCTTGATGTTCATCGACCTCATGCAGAATGATAAAGAATTGCATGATCTTATCATGAATGGTATTGAAGGCGTACATTACGTGCCTGTTGGCGACAATAAATTCCAAGCAACAGACGCGAGCAATAATTATACCGGATTCTCTAATTGGAGCTTTAACTCTCCTCTAAACCGTGACAATGAGTCCTTCCCTCAGGAAGCAACGGATATGCAGAAGGGTTGGGATGCGAACGTGTATCATTATCCGCTTGAAACCTTCGTATTCAATAACACGAAGGTGAAGGCCGAGGTTGCTAATGTTGGTAATGTTATGCTTCGTTATGCGATTCCCCTTGAATACGGCGTGATCAAAGACGTCGATAAAGGATTAGAGGATCTGAATAAACAGATGAAGGCAGCTGGGATTGATAAAATTCAACAGGAAATGCAGAGCCAAATCGACGCTTTCCTTGCACAAAACAATGAATAGGGGAACTAAATTTCCGCCAATAAGCTCGAAGCTGCCTGTTATGCTTCATGGAGCCGACTATAATCCTGAACAATGGAGTAATTATCCGGATATTCTGCGCGAAGACATTCGTCTTATGAAGCTGGCCAACTGCAACGTCATGTCCGTCGGCATCTTTTCTTGGGTAAAGCTTGAGCCGGAGGAAGGGCAATTCACCTTTGAATGGATGGACCGGCTTCTAGAGACCTTGGCCCAGAATGGCATATCCGTATTTATGGCGACTCCGAGCGGCGCACGTCCGGCATGGCTCTCCGCCAAGTATCCCGAAGTGTTAAGGGTTGGCTCCAATCGGGTTCGCAATCTGCATGGACTCCGCCACAATCATTGTTTTTCTTCGCCTATCTACAGAGACAAGGTCGCAATCATTAATAGAGAGATAGCACTCCGATATGCGAATCATCCAGCCGTTATCGGTTGGCATATTTCGAATGAATTCGGCGGCGAATGCCACTGTGAGTATTGCCAGCAAGCCTTCCGAAGCTGGTTGAGAAGCAAGTATGGAAGTCTCGACAGCTTGAACCATGCTTGGTGGACGACTTTCTGGAGCCATACGTATACAGACTGGGAACAGGTCGAGTCGCCGGCTATACATGGAGAAACGCAGGTGCATGGGCTGAATCTGGATTGGAGACGGTTCGTAAGCGACCAAACGATCGACTTCTGCAAGCATGAAATCAACATTGTTCGTGCTTACAATACTGAAATACCGATAACAACGAACATGCATATGACCGAGGGGATCGATTATCGTAAGCTAGCGAAGGAGCTCGATGTAATCTCTTGGGATGCTTACCCCGAATGGCACTATACCGAGGAGGGCGATGATTCCAGATTGGCAGCGTGGACGGCGATGCATTATGATCTGATGCGTTCTCTTAAGAACAAGCCGTTTTTGTTAATGGAGAGCACGCCATCCCTAACCAATTGGCAATCCGTTAGCAAATTAAAGAGACCCGGAATGCACAAGCTGTCCTCTCTTCAAGCTGTCGCGCATGGGGCGGACTCCGTGCAGTATTTCCAATGGCGCAAGAGCAGAGGCTCAAGCGAGAAGTTTCATGGCGCGGTAATCGATCATAGCGGACATGAACATACCCGTGTATTCCGCGATGTGGCGGAGGTCGGAGAGATACTTGCAGGCCTTACGGAAGTTGTCGGTTCCATAACTCCCGCGGAAGTCGCAATCCTGTTTGATTGGGATAACAGATGGGCCGTTAAGGATGCTCAGGGGATAAGGAATTCGGGACTCCGGTATGAGGAAACCGTGCTGCAGCATTATCGTGCCTTCTGGGAGCTGGGAATTCCGGTAGATGTAGTGGGAACGGAGGATGATCTGTCTCGCTACAAGCTAGTCGTAGCACCGATGCTATACCTCGTTAGCGAAGAGAATGGTGCTCGGATTCAACAATTTGTCGAGAAAGGCGGGACGTTCGTCTCCACCTACTGGTCGGGGATTGTGAACGAGACGGATCTTTGCCACCTAGGGGGATTTCCTGGGCCGCTGCGTGCAACGTTAGGGATATGGTCTGAGGAAACGGAAGGCTTGCACGATCGGGATCTGAATGGTGTCGTTCTCCGCCCCGATAATGCATTGGGATTAACCGGAGATTATGACGCACATCAAATCGCCGAGCTTATTCACCTAGAAGGCGCGGAATCGTTAGCCGATTATCGCAGCGATTTCTACGCGGGGCGTTCTGCGCTGACAAGAAATAAGCTGGGTGAGGGCAGAGCCTATTATTTGGCTACTCGAGTCAAGGACTCCGACTTCTACATTGGGTTATATGCTTCGATTTCAAAAGAAGCGGGTATACAACCTGCGTTAGGTGTTGAGCTTCCACAAGGAGTAAACGCACAGATTCGTACGGACGGTGAGAGCGACTTCGTTTTCATTCAGAATTTTAGCAATACTGAGCAAGTTATCTCCTTGGATACACGCCATTATATCAGCCTTGAAACAGGCGAATCGGTCACAGGCCCAATTGTTTTACCTGTTAATGGGTTATCCATCTTGAAACGGTAATCGGTGACGCGGTATCATAACAGATAGACTAATACAACGAAAGGAAGCTGTCATGAAACAAAACCCTAAAACAATCCTTTTTCAAGGCGACTCCATTACCGATGGCAACTGGGACCGCAACGAAGACCCCAACCATATTTTAGGGCACGGCTATGTCTTTATCCTTGCAGGGCGGCTCGGTTGTGAATTGGCCCAAGATCGGCCGCGTTTTATCAACAGAGGCATCAGCGGAAATCGGGTTTCGGATTTATACGCCCGTTGGAACGAGGATGCGATCAGCTTGAATCCGGATCTAATCAGCATCTTGATCGGCGTAAACGACGCATGGCGGATCATGTCGGGTCACCCCGGCGGAGTTACCGACAGGTTCGAAAGAGCGTATCGGCATCTGCTCGCGGAAACGAAGGAAGTGTTGCCTCATGCCGGATTGGTCTTCTGCGAGCCGTTTATCCTGAAAACCGGTGCGACGGAGGAAAACTGGGACAAATGGCGCAAGCATATGGATGAATACAACCGGATCGTACTACAGCTTGCCAAGGAATACGATGCGGTTTTCGTTCCCTTGCAGGCGGCGTTTGATAAGGCAGCGTCCAGCACCGGTGCCGCCTATTGGCTATGGGATGGCGTTCATCCTACGGCGGCCGGCCATGAACTCATTGCCCGCGAATGGTTGTCCGTCGTTCAGAACAGCCCTTTGGCCATTCGCTGAAATCATCAATAAGCCTATTAATTGTTTGCACCCGGCGCCGCTGTGCCCGGGTTTTTTTTCGATGGATTCAGGATCGGACGATGAGGTGGAAAGTGAGGCAACACGTATTCTCCTAGTTCTTGTATGACCTCATTTGCTGGACGAGGGGTATCGAATAATGCAAAGAATAGATGATTAACGCCAATATTTTGGTATATTTTGAGTAATTCTAACAATCCATTGCGTCCGACTCGAAAACCAAGCCGAATCGGTGTTGCTTCTTCATCCGGATCTTCCGCTAAATCGAGATGCATGGGCATCGAGAATGGACGAAACGCAGCATGGTTTTGCAGAGCAGCCGACTCTCGCCATGCGTTTATGGCTTCTAATTGTCGGATCGGTGCTTGTGGGTAATACATCCATCCGTCACCGTTCCGTCCGAGCCAATCGAGATCTTGCTGCGCAAATCCGGTTACCATTGTTGGAATTCTTTGCTTCAATTTCGGAACGAGTGTCGCTTGATGGATATGACCATATCCGGAGTCGACCGTAGGGTAATGCTCATACAGCACCTTTTCCAGATAGGATAACGCTTCGCGGAACTGAATGCCGCGGCTCGGGTGGTCCACTCCAAGTCCTCTAAAGTCAGCTTGTCTGTCTCCGGAAGAGATACCCATGATGAGCCTTTCGGGAAAGAGGGCTTCGATGGTAGCTACTTCTTTCGCGAGTCTAAGCGGATGACGAAGAGGAAGTACAAGGGCCGATGTTCCAATTGCGATTCTATTTGTCTGACTGAGCAAATGCGTAGCGTATATCAAAATATCATAAATTTGACCGACGGCGGGGTCCGCAAAATGAGGATCTTCCAAGATAACGTCCCGGAGCCAAAGTGTAGTGAATCCATAGGTTTCAGCAGCCCGAGCAAGCTCAATTTGGTAAGCCATAGTCGGTGTTTCCGTTTGATAGTTTTCTAGAGGGATGTGAAGACCAAGCGTTAACTCGCTTTCCCTATACATTCTTTGATAGGTTTGATGATGCTCGAACAAGCGAATTCCCCCTTACTTTATTTTCGTTCAAGTTTGGCTGAAATGCCAGCAAGTATAATAGCGATGACAACCATCAGAGCCCCGATCCATGGGGTATGCACAAGTCCTATGGAGTCGATGACTACCCCGCCGACTATCGAGCCAAGAGCGATTCCGATATTGAATGCAGCGATATTGATCGCCGAAGCAACGTCGACCGCCGATGGCACGTACTTTTCCGCGAGTTGTACGACATAGAGCTGAAGACCAGGCACATTCATGAAGGCAAGCAAGCCCATTAATATTACGCCGATTACGCCAGCCACTTTAAATGGAGCGAGAAATGTCAAAAGTATGAGTACGGCCGCTTGAACAATAAACATCCAAAATAGCGCGCGAATAGGGTTCTTGTTGGCTAATTTCCCGCCATAGGAGTTTCCGAATGCTACGGCAATACCGTAAGCGATCAAGATAATGTTAATCATTCCTGTGCTTATACCGGTTACATCGTGCAGGAGCGGCGTTAAATAAGTGAAAGCAACGAACGTTCCTCCATAACCGAGCGCGGTTATAAGGAAGGCCAGAAGCAAGCGTACATTCGTGAGCAGTCGGAACATATCCGAGAATTTAGCGGGCGGAGATTGCTTAAGGTTTTTAGGGATAAGCGCGGCGCTGGAAATGATCGCAATAACGCCCAGCAAGGCTACGCCCCAGAAGGTAGCTCTCCAGCCGAATGCTTGTCCGATAAATGTCCCCAACGGAACTCCGGTAACAATGGCGATCGTAAGACCGGTGAACATGAGTGCGATAGCGCTGGCCTTTTTTTCCGGAGCAACGAGTTGAACGGCAATTGTGGCTCCGATGGAAAAGAAGACGCCATGCGAAAATGCCGTAATGAAACGCGCGATAAGCAGTATCTCGAAGGATGGCGAGAGTGCGGCCACGACGTTGCCGATGATAAAGACGACCATTAGCGACATGAGCAACGATTTACGGCTTATTCGATTCGTGAGCGCTGTGAGGATCGGGGCTCCTACCGCAACCCCGATCGCATAACCCGAAATAAGAAGGCCGGCTAACGTGATGCCGATATTCAAGTCATCCGCGATGGATGCAAGCAAACCAACCGGTACAAACTCGGTTGTCCCGATACCGAATGCGCTAATAGCAAGGGCAAGAAGCGCCCAAGTTCCCGATCTAGGCGTCGCTTTATGTTGAGAAGCGGATTGTGCAACTGTTTGGTTCATGTTATCCTCCTGATATTGAATTGTTTGAACAGTAGTGAGTACTATCCGTTCATGAGTGCTATTATATAACCGTCAAGATGATTATGATAAGTACGCACTTTAAAGGTATATAGGTACTTATAAGTACCCTAGACTAAGTAAAGGATGATTAAAAATGGCTTACAATATTCCAGTCGAAGCAACGCTAGATGTTATCGGAGGCAAATGGAAGGTTGTCATTATGTGTCATTTAATAAAGGGAGAAAAACGAACAAGCGAGTTAAAAAGGTTGATGTGCGGGATTACGCAGAAGATGCTTACGCAGCAGCTGCGCGAACTTGAAGTTGACGGGGTCTTAAAAAGAAAAATTTACGAACAGGTACCGCCGAAAGTCGTGTATTCACTTACGGACTATGGATGGTCTCTTAGACCTATTCTTGATGCCATGTGCGCATGGGGTGAGCAGCATATTGAACAAACTTCGGAATTAAATAGTTAATTGTGATAAATATTGTCCCACCGGATCAGGCTATTATGCCTGTAACTTGGCGACATTGGCTTATGCCGCGGCGAAAGCTGCTCTTGCCAACTACAGCAAAGGCTTGTCCAACGAGTTCACTCCGCGTGGAATACGTGTAATACGCTGGAACGATTCCAACTGTTTAATATATCTAAACTGAATGATATATAAACATACTAACTGGTACGACAATAATGTCGTACCAGTTGTTTTTACTTTGCAGCTTGCGGGGATTACAGAATTTTACTTTTAATATCCATCAAGTATTTCCAAATGACTCCGACCGCGCCGACGAAAAAGCCCGTCTTTACGATCCATCCCGTGGAATCGAGAGCCGTGAGGCTGGAAAGCATTAACAGAGGGAAAACGTAATAGAGCAGGTCTTTTAGAACGCCAAGAACCAGGTGATGATCGATTTTTTTTGCTTTTAGCGATTTAAACATGCCAACCAGGAAGTCCAATGCCATTAAGCCAAGCACGCCCCACATCGCATAGAGCATCCAACCCGTGAACGTAACTGCCATGTTGTATCACCTCCCGGCAGGAGGATCATTGCCGCACTACATTATATGACAGCACGTAATAGCCCGTACCGGAAAATGCCTTGTAATTCGCTAAATAGATCGCTGGAAGGCGGCTGATTATCGGTCGTCTTTGTTTGCTTCGCGCTCTCGTTGCCACTCCAAGAATTCCCTGCAAATTCAATCATTTTCCAGTATGATAGATAATGATAACTGCCTACGAGAGAAACCATTAATCTATTATTGGAGGTATGACAAGATGGAAATTATCGATCAGATGCAGAAACTGGCTGTCCGGAACTCTAATGTGAAGGGTGCCGAATTTGAATGTGCGGAGCTTAGCGAATCGACCTTCAAAAATGTGAATATGAGCCGAGTGTTGATCAATGATGCCAACTTGTCCGATCTAGAAATTTTCGAGGCGCAACTAGGCGGTGCTTACATCCATAGCATCGGATTACCGCCCAAGGGTCATCCGGGCTATCGGGAAGATCAGGGTGAACAGCGGCCGCTGCGTTTTGAACATTGCGAGCTGACCGGGAGCACCATCACGTCCTGCAACCTTAAGAATCTGCAAATAAATCAATGTAATATTGAAGGCCTCACCATTAATGGAATCGATATCGATGCACTTATCAAAAGATATCAGTCGGAGCCGGAGCAAACGAATCAATCGCCGAAGAAGCAATCGCCGTCGTTGACACCATTGTTAAACCGTACCGGAGCGATCTTCATTCCCGTACGCGACATTGGGAAAGCGCGGGATTGGTATTGCGGGATTCTGGGAATTCCGGCAGTGTCCGCTGAGATCATGAACGGTCATCTATGCCCGCTGCCGATGGAAGGAGGCGGCATCATTCTGGATACGATGCCGATGTGGGGCGGCAAAGAACCCGGCGGTCCTCCGACTTTTCAAACACCGGCCTTTATGTTCCTGACCAACGATCTGGCCGCCTCTTATGCTTTTATGAAAGAGCAGGGAGCCGAAATCGTAACCGAGATCGAGAATGATCATTGGTTTGCTTTCCGAGATCCTGACGGCAACCTGCTTATGGTGTGCCGCTAATGGAGGGGCTTTTATAAATGAAAGAGGTTATTTTAACGGACAGAGCGCAGCAACCGGGCAGTATGCCTTACTCCCAAGCCATCAAGGTCGGAAATACGGTTTACGTTGCCGGTCAAGGACCCTTCGAGCCCGATACGGGAATGTGCAAGGATGACACTCTGAAATATCAAGCCAGAAGAACGCTGGAAAATGTGAAAGCGATTCTTGAGGCAGCCGGTGCTAAGATGAGCGATATCGTGAAAGTGACGGTGTTTCTTGGGACAGGGGCCGATTTTAACGAGTTCAACGAGTACTACAAGGAGTATTTCAGCGCACCGTATCCTGCTAGAGCTATCACAGGTGTCAGTCAGGGATTTTTAGTTCAAATGGATGCGATTGCTGTTATTGAAGATAGGAAGGATTGAAATTTCGAAACCATTAAGCATTCAGGAGGCGTACCCGTGGAAAAGGGCGCGGTTGTTAAACTTGAGAATTTCAGCTTCTCCGGATTGGATGCATCCCAGCTAGGTGCCATTAAATCCGTTGCCGATTATTATCAAATTCCGTTAACGTCGTACAAAATCTACGGAATGACGGGACTTGCATTCCTATTCATTCTGGATGAGGGAATGGTTCAACCGAACGCGGGACCTCCAGAACCAGAAATCTTCCGGCTGACTCGGAATCTCGGTGACACGGAAGGTCTTATTTCCCTGCATTGGGCGGATCAAATCTCAGTAAAAGACGAAATCGCCGCTTTTCGGGAAGCGCTTGATTTCGTCATTCGTTTGAATGAGGAAGGGACGTAAACTTGGTCGGGACAAAAGTATTTTGTTGGTACAAGAGCCTATGAGCACTGGATAAAAGGATTGAAGAGCAACATTATTCAAAAATTTTGGTTCAGCCTGATTATGGAAGTTTTGAATGAGGCTAGATATCATGCAACGATTTTCTTAGGAGAGATGAAGGGCAAATTCACGGGGCCGGTGAAACAGTCGATTGAGGATGCCCTATCTCTGTTCGGTGAAGTATCCGTAAAGTGTAATTTATTGAAAGCTACGTTTCCATACGAGCAACCTCGTGAGCTGCTTAGCGATTCGGAGAGAGAAGAAACCATTCGATTCTGAAAGAAATCTCCGCACTGGAAAAGGATGCTTTAACTCAGTTGATGAAAATTCGATACGAAGTTTGTCACCCAAAAGAGTCATTCATGCCTTGATTCGGGGAAGGTGCTCTGGGTCTCGTTACCGCATGCATGGAACATCATACATCGCTCTTAATGCTTCACGCAGATGCGTTATCGGACGACTTCCGCAAGCTGCAAACAGGCTTGGCAGGACAGGTGCTGCAAAAATTCATAAACTATCGCATCAAGACGGCTATCGTGATCCCTCTTGCTTCGACGATCAAAGGTAAGTTCAAGGAGCTTATGGCCGAGTCTAACAAAGGTAATGATTTCAGAGTCTTCGATAATCGAATTGATGCCGAAAATTGGCTTATCAACCTCTAAAAATACATTAAAAGAATGATGCCGAGGGGCAAAAGACGAATAAAGCCTTTTTAGCGAGGCGGCCGCATCGTAATGATGTTGGCTGCCTTTTGCTTTTACGGAACGAAATATCCCTAATCGTGCCGAACCGTAACCGTCGTGGCAGAATTCGACAGATCGAGGAAATTTATTTCTAGTTCTCTAGGTATAGAACGTTAATGTCGAAAGCATGGTTTGCTTAAATTTGAAATAAACCTTTAATTATGCACCATTACATTTTTATGGAAATCGTTTCGGGGAATTAAGGTATTTATCCCCATCTTATCCTATGGATACTTCTGAATTTCGACACGCAGTCTATCATTTGTACTATGTTCGAGATATGTCGATATGCTTATCTTAATATTCAGAAAATTGAGGATTTAGGCGGATTTTAGGAATATATTGACACAGCTTATGATGAGATCATTCGAATCGGCGAACGGAATACTCCGCTGAATCTCGATAAAGGCAAAGCAGGCGAAAGCCTGTGACGCAAAGCTTTAGGGGCTAATGACGCATGTCGTTTATGCCAGCCAGCTGCCGAAAGATGAAGGGGAGCGTCTTAATTGAACCCTCCTTTCGGGAAAAGGTGGGTCATTTTACATACCAGGGGGTGGTCGCGTCGAAATGAAGCTGTTCATTCAAGAGAGCGGACAACAAGTCGGTCATCAGATCGAGGAAGCGCATACGTTCCTTAGGAGACTGAGAGGACTTATGCTCACTAAGTCGCTTGCTGAAGGAAACGGCCTACATATTCGACCTTGCCGAGGGGTGCATTCGTTTTTCATGAGGTATCCCATTGATGTGCTGCATCTAAGCGAAGACAACATCGTCGTAGGTATGGAGCAGGGGTTAAAGCCCGGACGTATCGGAAGGTCTTTCCGGGGAACCCGAGCGGTAGTCGAACTTCCTGCGGGGACTTTAGAAACAGCAGGGGTATGCGTTGGTCACACGGCAAAGTTTCAAAAACAAACTAAACTCATTTTAGGAGGAATTTACAATGATGAACAAATTCAAGAGCCTTTTGAAAGATGAGCAAGGACAAGGAATGACGGAGTACGGATTGGTGCTTGGACTGATCGCGGTTGCGGTCGTAGGCGCTTTGGTCTTGCTGCGCGGCCATATTATCGCCCTGTTCGATAATGCGGAAAAAACGGTTGGTGAGGGCGTTACCGACATGGCTCCTCCTTCCGGAACCTAAGCGGTTACGGTTGCACGAAGGCCGTGCGTTGACTCAACGTACGGCCTTCTTTTCATCCGCGTGCGAGAAACGGAGGAACCGTTGTGTGGGTCAATATCGTGCTGTTGATTGTCGTAACCGTCTGTGTCATAACGGACCTGAAGAGCAGAAAGATCTATAATAACTTGATTTTCCCTGCATTGGCCATTGCATTCGGAATTCATATCATCACGGGCGGTTGGGAAGGTTTAGCGCACTCTTTATTAGGATTTACCCTCGGATTAGGGATCCTAATCATCCCTTATCTCCTCGGCGGCATGGGGGCTGGCGACGTCAAGCTGCTAGCATTGGTCGGAGCGCTTAAAGGGGCAGGATTTGTTTTCGCGGCATCTGTCTATATGGCCCTTATCGGTGCGGTTATGGCATTGGCAATTGTATTTTTTAAGGAAGGCATTCGTGATCGGATCCGGTTTGTCGGATATGTACTTCTTTGCCTGCGTTTTAGGATGAGACCCCATATTCAGGGATACTGGACTTCGGGAGCTTATCCGTACGGAGTTGCCATAGCCGGCGGATCCGTGGTTTGTTTATGGCTGAAAGGATGGGGAGCGGGATGATCAAGGAACAGAAGGGGCAATCGCTTGTCGAATTTGCCCTGCTGCTTCCGCTGCTGCTGCTGCTAATATGCGGCATCGTTGATCTGGGACGGCTGTTATTTGCCTTCGTCAGTCTCAATATGACGGCACAGGAGGCAGTTAGGCTTGGAGGGCTTGGAAAGGATGATATGGAGATCGTCTCCTATGCCAGAAATCATGTCCGCGTCGGGGATGCATCCGAGTTGGAGGTAACCATATCGCCTGAGCAATCGACAAGAAAATCCGGCGGGAACGTTACCGTAACTTTAACTTACTCCCTCCCTCTAATTACGCCGCTGATGACGCAGATCATACCGGACCCGGTTCTTTCAGCGAATTCTACCATACGCGTGGAGTAGGAGGAATTTAATATGACGTTAATACGTTTAGGAAGGAAGCTGGTTAGGGAGCAACGGGGAAGCACGATTGTTTTGATGGGATTTTCCATGCTTCTGCTGCTTACTGTCGTAGGTTTGGTCGTGGATGGCGGGACGATGTATGCGTCCAAAAGCCATCTTCAGAAGGTTGCCAATGCTGCGGCGTTATCCGGCGCGCAGGAGCTTACGGGAGAGGAATCCCGAGTGAAAGAAATAATAGACGACATTTTGCTCCATCATCATGAGGAGGAAAGCTTGGTCGCAACGGAAATTCAAATGAAGTCCAATGTACGCGTGCAGCTAGAGAAGGAAGTTTCGTTAGGATTCAGCGGGCTATTCGGCAAAGACAGCGTTTCGGTAATCGTCGAAGCGGCGGCCCAGGTTATGCCGATGGCGGTTGCTTCCGGCGTGGCTCCGCTAGGCATCGATGAATCGATTCCTCTTATTTACAACAAGCCCTATAAGCTCAAGGTGGACAGCTCCGGCGTTGAAGCGGGCTATTTCGGCATACTGGCGCTTGGTGGCACCGGTGCCAGTACATACGAAAATAACTTGAAATACGGATACCAGAATGAAATCAAAGTTGGTGATATCATCGAGACGGAGACAGGGAACGTAGCGGGAAAGACAAGAGACGGCGTACAGCTCCGCATCGATTCGGACCCATACCCGCCGGGTGATTATTCGCACCGGGATTCCCCGCGAGTCATCCTCATTCCCGTCTATCAGCCGTATGACCAGAATTCCAACCAACTCAAGAACATTAAGGTAACGGGCTTCGCCTACTTCTACATATCGGAGCCGATGTCGAGCAAGGATACTTCGATTACCGGCATGTTCATCGAAAGAACAGGTACCGGCTATACCAATCCGGGTACGGTGGACAAAGGCGCTTTTACGATCAAACTGATCGAGTAGTTACACATTTTCTGCTTAGGACAGGTGACACCGATGAGATCAAAACTCATATTGATAGCGGCGCTGCTGATGGGAATCGTCACGACCGTGCTATTCTTCAATTACATGAAACAGTATAAAGAGGCCCCGGCATTCAAGAACGATAAACTTGTCAATGTGGTGGCGGTGAAACAGGAAATCCGCGAAAATACGAAAATTTCCCCCGGGATGCTGGAGATCTTGCAAATTCCGGAAAGCGGCGCGCATGCGCAAGCATTGAAAAACCAGAAAGATGCGGAAGGCAAAATCGCGGCTGCGAATTTGGCGGCTGGCGAAGTGCTTCTCCCTAACCACCTGAAGGACCAGAAGGAGGAGGCGATGTTCGTCTCCAAGAAAGTGCGGGACGGTTATCGGGCGGTATCGATCGGGGTCAACATCGTACAGTCCGTATCGAATCTCATCGAACCTGGCGACTTCGTCGATGTCGTGTATTCCAAAAAGGACAAAGTGACTGACAAGCTGCTTTCCCAAGTCATTTTAGAGAAAGTTCATGTTCTCGCAATCGGAAGGCGGATGGTAGAGGCAGAGTCGGAAACTCCCCATGTGGAATACGCTCAGGTTACTTTGGAGTTGATGCCGGAGGACGGGGTAACGGCCATTAACGCCGATGAGGACTCGGATGCAACGGTGGGTCTGATGCTGCACAGCCGTATCGTGAAAGATCAGGAGAAGGAACAGACGCAGACGCAAAAGTAAGCGCCTGAAAGCGGAAATACGGAATCAGGTACGGGAGGAAAAGGCAATGAACCACGCGGACAGGATGAATGAAGAGCAGCCAGGCGGAAAAAGAGGCGAAATGATCGTCGTCTGCGGCGCTAAAGGCGGAATCGGGAAAACGGCGCTGGCAGTCAATCTGGCCGTCGCGCTGACGAAGAAAAACATTCAGATCAGCGTGATGGACGGCGATTTCCAATTCGGCGATGTCGCGCTTGCGCTTGATCTGCATCCGACTTTTAGCATCAAAGACATCGTTGCGGATATCGATTCGATGGACCGTTTCGCGCTGGCAGGCTTCCTCATTCATCATAACAGCGGAGTGAAGGTACTTGCAGCGCCGGAACGGCCGGAATTCGCCGATATGATCAAGGCGAACATTATCGACCGCGTATGTGATTTGCTCCTGTCTCAGCAAGACTACCTCATCGTCGATACCGGCGCCGGTCTGCCGGAGAATACGTTGCAATTCATTGAGAAAGCCGATCAAATATTCGTGGTCACGACACTCGAAATGACAGCCATCAAGAATACGAAGCTAATGCTGGATACGCTTGATGTGCTTGGTTACCGGAACAAAACACACCTGGTCATCAATCGGGCCACGATGGAGAGCGTCATCAAGGCGGCGGATGTGCCGGACATTCTCGGTTTCGATACATCGATATATATTCCGAACGAATTCCATTTGGTAGCGCAGTCGCTTAACATCGGAATTCCTTTCGTGTCAAACCAAGCGAAATCCGATCTTGCGAAGGCGGTTTTCAAAATGGCGGAGCAGCTCATCTCGCGACGCGAGATTTCGTTGTTTAAACCGAAACAGAACTCATTCATAAAGCAACTGTTCCATAGAGGAGGCCACCTATGAGTCTTCTAGACAAGGTTCAAGCCAAATCGGTTCAAGCAGGAACCGAAGACGCTTCTAACGAATCGGCGGAAGGCGCACAACAACCGATAGCGCCGAAGAAAGACTTATTGACGACATTCAGGCAAATCCGCGGCACCGACCCTCGTCCCAAAGAACAGCCGGGGCAGATCTCCAAGCATCAGGAACTCAAAAACAAGCTTCACAAGCAAATTTTGAACGATTTGAAGGACGGGGACGTCGAGGCCGTCCTTCCCAAGATCGACGCAATGGCGATCCAGTTGATTACGGAGGACGAATCGTTTCGGGGCAAAGTAGACCGGAAAAAAGTGGTCGACGAGCTTATTCACGATCTGACGGGTTTCGGCCCGATCAATCCGCTGCTGCTTGATCCGGAAATAAGCGAGGTCATGGTTAACGGTCCCAACCAAGTTTATGTAGAGCGCGACGGAAAAATCGAACTGTCCTACGTTCAGTTCCGCGATGACGAGCACGTCATGAACATTATTGAGAAAATCGTATCGCCGATTGGCCGCCGCGTCGACGAAAGCAGCCCTATGGTCGATGCCCGGCTGCCTGACGGATCGCGCGTGAACGTCATCATTCCGCCGCTTGCTCTCAAAGGACCGACGATCACGATCCGGAAATTTTCCAAGGAACCGTTCACGATCGACAATCTCATCGACTTCGGCACCCTTACCCGCGACATGGCGATTTTTCTGGAAGCTTGCGTTAAAGCCAGGCTGAACATCTTCGTTAGCGGCGGAACGGGCTCCGGAAAAACAACATCGCTCAACGTTCTGTCGTCGTTCATTCCGAGTGACGAGAGGATCGTCACGATCGAGGATGCCGCCGAGCTGCAGCTGTCGCAGGAGCATGTCGTCTCGCTGGAATCCCGCCCTCCGAACATCGAAGGCAAAGGGGCGATTACCATCCGCGATCTCGTGCGCAACTCGCTGCGGATGCGTCCTGAGCGCATCGTGATCGGGGAGGTGCGCGGCGGCGAGGCGCTCGACATGCTGCAGGCGATGAATACCGGCCACGACGGTTCGCTCGCGACGGGACACTCGAACAGCCCGCGGGACATGATCTCGCGCCTCGAGACGATGGTACTTATGGGCGGCATAGAGCTGCCGGTCAGGGCGATTCGCGAGCAAATCGCCGGAGCGATCGACTTGATCATCCAGCAGTCCAGACTAAAGGACGGAACGCGTAAAATTACGAACATCACCGAAGTGCAGGGGATGGAAGGCGACGTCATCGTTCTGCAGGATATTTTCGCCTTCCGGCAAACGGGCGTCGACGAACGCGGTAAAATCATCGGCAAGCTGTTGCCTACCGGCGTGCGCCCCAAATATTACGAACGGCTGGAAACCTCCGGCATTCATATTCCGGCGTCCGTGTTCATCGAAGAGGAGTGAAGCTATGATCTGGATCATCGTGGGCATGTTCGCGATGAGCAGTTACCTGCTGTTTTCCGCGGTGCTGCAGCTGTTGTTCTTGTCCAATAAGCGGATGGAGAAACGGTTGAACCGTTTTTTGGAGCTCAACGACAAGAAGCAGCTAAACCGTAAAAAGTTCAGTCTCCTTGTCCGCATGCAAATGTACAAGCAGACGGTTCGCGAAAAGGTACTGACCAAAAAGGGAAGCACGCGTCTTGAGACGATGCTCCGCCTATCCGGAGTACCGCTGAAACCGGAAGAATACGTGCTGTTCCAATGGATCAGCACTGCCTTGTGCGCAGGGGTCGGTTATCTGCTATTCGATCAGCTGCTCCTGCTTCCTGTTGGAGCGGTTGTCGGGTTTATTCTGCCGCGTTGGTGGATCGGAAGGAAGCGGCGAGCGCGGGTCCATGCTTTTAACGAAGGGCTTCTGGACATGCTGACGACTGTGATCGGTTCGCTGCGCGCCGGCTTCAGCTTTGCCCAGGCGCTGAAAACCGTCGTTGACGAGTCCGAGGGACCGGTGCGGGAGGAAGCGGAAGTCGTGCTGAAAGAGATGCAGTACGGCACGACCATGGAGGATGCGCTCACCGAATGGAAAGAACGGATGCCAAGCGAGGATCTTGACCTGATGATCCAGGCGATCTTGATCCAACGCCAAATCGGCGGCAACCTTGCGATCATTCTTGAAACGATCGTGCAAACCATTCGCGACCGCAGCCGCATTCAACGACAGGTCGTTACGTTGACCGCGCAAGGACGGTTGTCCGGTATCGTAATCGGATTGTTGCCCTTCGTGCTCGGTATTCTCCTCTATATGATCGAGCCTGAGTATATCGGATCGCTCTTCAATCATCCCATTGGAATCGGAATGCTGGCAGCCGGTCTGGTATCCGGTGTGATCGGGTTTATTTTCATCCGTAAAATCACGACGATCGAGGTGTAAGCGAATGCTGTACGCAGCTTTTTGTATGACGGTCACGTTGACGATTTACTCGTTCTTCGTGCTTCGGGAAGAACGGCTCAAAAGGCTCAAACGGCGACTTGCCCATATTACAGGCAGCGTTGAATCGAGTTTGCCGGCATTGTCCGAGCCTGCTGCTGAGCGGGAAGGATCTCTGCTGCGACGCTTGATGTTTCCGGTATGGAAGGAATTCCGCCGCGGGTTCAGGCGGACTATGGAAGAGCGTCAGGTTGCTAGGATCGAGCTCAGATTGCTGCAAGCCGGGCAGCCTTTCGGTATGTCTCCGATCGATTACCGGATCGCGCAGCTGACGCTGCTTGTCGCGATTGCGGGCTTGTCGGCATTTTACGCTACCCTATTAAACGCCGGATTTGGCATATCCGTTCTGATCGTGCTTGTCGGATTTATTATTGCGATCGTCCTTCCGGGTTACTATCTGAAATTGAAATCGAAAGCCCGTTGCCGGCTTGCGCTGAAGGAGCTGCCGGACGTGCTGGATTTGCTGACCGTCAGCCTGGAGGCCGGCCTCGGTTTCGACGCCGCATTAAGCAAGCTCATTTCCAAAAAAGAAGGAGTGCTGGCGGGAGAGTTTCGGCGCTGTCTCGAAGAAATTCGGCTGGGCAAGACGAGGCGGGAGGCGCTCACCGGAGTCAAAGAACGGCTCGTGCTGGATGAACTCAAAGTACTGATCAGCAGTATCCTGCAAGCGGAAAAACTCGGAATCGGGATGGTGCAGGTACTTCGGGTACAGTCGCATGAGGTGCGTGAAAGGCGCAAGCAACGAGCCGAAGAGGAAGCGATGAAGGCTCCGATCAAGATGCTGTTTCCTCTGGTATTGTTCATATTTCCGAGCTTGTTTATCGTCCTGCTCGGTCCAGCCGTTATCCAAATCATAGAGACGTTTTCCAAGTAAATAGATTCATAGGCAATATCCGCTGTTCCGCAATATTAAAAGGAGGGCATTATGCGCATTGGCGAACTTCTGATTATGAACGGTCTGATTACGGACGAGCAGCTCGAGCAGGCGCTGAAGGAGCAACAGAGCACTCCGGCGAAGCTAGGGGAAATCATGATTTCCAATCAATTCATCAGCGAACGCCAGTTGGCGGAAGCGTTAGAGTTTCAGTTGGGCGTGCCCGTCGTGAAGATGTCGGAGACGACCTTCGACCCCGCCTCCGTCCATCTGATTCCGGAATCCCTTGCCCGCAAGCATCGCGTCCTGTCGGTCGGTCGGGACGGAGGGAGGCTTCGGGTAGCCATGCTGGATCCCCTCGACCATGAAGCGATCAAACAAATTCAAATGGTATCCGGTCTCCGGGTGCTTCCGATGATCGCCACCCGCTCGGAGATGGACGAAGCGATCGTTCGCTATTACGGAACGGACGAGTCCGCGGAAGAATTGAATAGCATATTGAAAGCAGGCATGGAACGCAAGGCGTCCGGCATCGATCTTGAAGCGTCGGACCAAGGATTAAAGGTCCGGTTCAGAATCGGCAATTCGTTCGAAGAACACGGGCAGGTAGCGAAGTCGATACAGTCTCTCTTAATAGAAAGGATAAAACGGTTGGCAGGTTTAACGGTAGAAACCCGGAGCGTCCCGCAAACCGGACGCTATGAGACGGACGTCGACCATAAACCATTGGAGGTTCGCGTATCTACGCTGCCGACGTATCATGGAGAGAGTCTTTATTTGGTGTTATCGGATCCTTATTCCCCGCTCCTCAAGCTGAGTGAGCTTGATTTCGGCGAAAGCGATTTGAAAGAGGTAGAGAAAGCTCTTCTGCATCCCGGGGGGCTATTGCTAGTATCGGGTCCGCCGGGTGCAGGCAAAACGTCGACCGCTTACTCTCTGATCGAACATAATAAACAAAAGATCCGAAAAATCATCAGCCTGGAAAATCCAATCGCGAGAGTAATGCCCTCTCTGACGCAAGTGGAGATTAACGAAGAGACGGGCTTAACGATGGATCGGGCCCTGCGCGCCGCGCTGCGACATAAGCCCGATCTGGTTCTGGTAGACGGAATCGCGGATGCGGATACCGCCGAGACGGCGCTCTCCGCATCCAGGTTCGGATTGCAGATTGTCGGTACGATGACGGCTCGTCATGTCTTCGATACGTTGGGGCGATTAATGGCGATGGTACGCGAGAAGGATTTGCTAGCCTCGTCAATTAATTGTATCGTGGCTCAAAGGCTATTGCGGAGGGTTTGCAAGCATTGCGCGCAATCGGTAACGGCGAGCGATGAGGAGATACGCCGGTTTGAAGCGGCTGATCTCGTGTCGAGAGACGATGCCAAAAACTCCGGAAAAGGAACGATAGGAAACTTCAGATCGTTCATCTTCACCCAGATGAGCGGAAAACCGGCGGTCATTCGCGGAGCAGGCTGCAGATCGTGCGGGGAATCCGGATACCGGGGAAATGTCGCCATTCAGGAAGTGCTGACGATAGACGACTCCATTCGCGAACGAATCTCCCAAGGAAAACCGATTGCGGATATCCAAAAGCACGCTTTGCAGAATGGCCACAAAGATTTGCTGCACAACGGCTTGCTGAAAGCGCGGGAAGGCCTCACGACTGTCGAAGAAGCGCTAATTGCGTTGAAATAATAACCAAAGGTGGACGAAATGATGGCTCATCGATTCTTAGTCGTAGACGACACGAATTTTATGCGCAAGATGGCAACCGATTGCCTAAGCGAGTTTGGTTACGAAGTAGCGGGCGAAGCAACGAACGGCAAAGAAGCTATACGCTTGTACGAGGAGTTGAGGCCGGACGTCGTGATGATGGATCTGACTATGCCCGAGATGAATGGCACGGAAGCCACTAAAGCCATCTTGGGGATTAATCCGGAAGCCGTTATTCTGATCTGTACGGCTAGCAACGAGAAGGAGCTGATCCTAGAGGCGATGGATGCCGGAGCCAAAGGGTATATCATGAAGCCTTTTAATCAAAATCGCTTGCAGGAGGTCATTCGTAAATACGCGGAGCCTTATTTAACTATGCAACTAGATGCGGAGGAAACGGAACCCGAATCGGAGATGACGGAACCCGAATCGGAGATGACGGGAATAATGCAAGAGAATTTGCTAGGATCTCCGGTAGAGGAGCCAACCTCGTATACCGGGACTCAAATCGCTCTGGATATCGATAGGGGGAATGGGAGAGTGAAAAGCTTCGTAAGCAGTTTTATGTGCCAATGGCAGGAAGACAGGAACGGAGGGATCGTTGAATACTCCGTCGTCTGCACGGAAAGCGAGAACAAGCTGGTGATCGAAACGGACAACAAAGCGGAGAAGCAGGTCATCACCTTCACCTTGCAAGGATTTCGCGAGCTCGCAGACTGGCTGGACAATCACTTAGGGGCTCGGCAAGGGACCATGTAGCGAAAAAACATTCGAATGGTTTGCGTAATTCCAATATCCTATTTATATTTCACGGGAGATACCCCCGTAATCTTCTTGAAAGCCTTATAGAAATTCGAGTAATCCTCGAAGCCGGTCATCGTGCAAACCTCCGAAGGCGGAACGGAAAGCTTCAATAGTTCTATCGCCTTCGCGATGCGTTTATGGATGATATATTGCTTGAAGCTCAACCCGGTCATTTTCTTGAACAGGTGCGAGAAATAATAGCGATTGATGTAAAAGGTGTCTTCGATGTGCTGAAGAGTTAGCGGGCGATATAGGTTATTGTGAAGATAAGCGACGATCTGCTCGATCTTGGAGTGATAATCGCCTTCGAGCTCGAAGGAATGGATGTGGGAAGCGATGACTTCATTCATGCGGATGAGCAGCTGGATAAAGGCTAGTTCAATCAAGACGTTTTTTGCCGGATGATTGCTTCTTTGATACTCTTCCATATCCATGAAGTATCGGGCCAACTGCTCTTGCTCGACCAACTTGCTCGGCAGACGGTTAAAGCTGCCGGGTTTTTTGCGCTCGAAATATTGGAGAATGGGATAGCTCTCGTCATGATAATGGCTGCAGAATTCGGGTGTAAAAAATAGGATGATCCGTTCGTAACTCGTGCCGGAATTAAAATAAGGACGGTGCATCTCCCTATTGTTGATAATGAGAAGATCTCCGGGACTGAGCGTATAGGTCTGGTCTTCAACTTGGTAGTCTACGTTGCCGGATATCAGATAATAGATCTCGTAGCGAGCTTGCGTGTAAGTGTGATGTTGGTTATCGTGCGGGCTCTTAGTGAGCGTGTGCAAGTAGGTAAAATTGCCATTATTTAAGTTGATGGAGGCCATTAACTCGTTCATGTAGATTCACCCTCCTTTACGTTGAAAATCAAAGAGAGTATAACACATAAAGCAAGGCGAAATAGCAAGATATGCAAAGTAAACCGCAAGATCTACCCTATCTACGGATCCCGATCGAATCTATACTCTACTTAGAAAGTCATCTTATTTTTCAACGACTTAACCTATGGGGGAGTAACGGATGCGAGATTTGCTGCTGGAAAACAAAGCGTTCATTCTAGACACTTGGGATCGGATCGCGGGTAAGGTCGCCATTACATCGGAGCGGATCAAGGACGGTATGCCGTATACGACTCGCAATGGCGTTTACGACGATTGGCAAGACTCGGATTCCTGGTGGACGAATTCGTTCTGGACGGGAATCTTGTGGCATATGTACCGGGAAACGAAGGTTGAGACGTACAAAGAATACGCTCAAAGCATCGAGAAGAAGTTGGATGAAGTATTGTACGGATACGATAGATTGGACCATGACGCAGGATTTATGTGGTTGTTGACCAGCGTAATGAATTACGAATTAACCGGGGATGCCAAGGCCAGACAGCGGGCGATGCTCGCAGCAAGCGTCTTATCCGCACGAGGCAATATCGCGGGCGAGTATATTCGCGCTTGGAACGGGGATAAACAGGGCTGGGCCATTATTGACTGCATGATGAATATACCCTTGCTCTTCTGGGCAAGCGAGCAAAGCAAGGACGCGCGTTTCAAGCATGTAGGGATCATGCACGCGGATAAGACGATAAGGGAATTCGTTAGGGGAGACGGCTCGGTCAATCATATCGTGATCTTCGATGAAACGAACGGTGAAGCGCTGGAAGCTCCTGGCGGACAAGGTTACGAAAGCGGTTCTTCCTGGTCGAGAGGCCAGAGCTGGGCGATCTACGGTTTCGCGCAAACCTATCATTGGACGAAAAAGCCCGAATATCTGCATACCGCGAAGAAAATCGCCCATTACGTGTTATCCTGTTTACCATTTAGCGGGTACGTGCCTCTGTGCGATTATAGACAACCAGCCGACTCCGCTCTGCTCGATAGCAGCGCGGGAGCGATTGCCGCTTGCGGTTTAATCGAGATCGCCAAGGCGGCCCCGGACGCGGAGCAAGCATTGTATCTAAGATCCGCCTTCTTGATCTTGAAAGCGCTGGAGGAGCGGTGCGCGGTGTGGGACGATTCGGACGAGTGCATCCTCACGAACGGGACGACGGCTTTTCATCCCAGCGATTATAAAAGAGCCGTAGTTGAAAACGGCGCATTGATCTACGGAGATTACTATTTCGTAGAAGCCATTTGCAAGCTGAAAGCGCTGCTGTAGGGTGTTTGTTTGTAATAGCGGCACGCCGTGCCGCTATTCTTCCAGTTGGGGCAGGTTTCTCCGAGCTTAACGGCACGCCGTGCCGTTAAGCTTCCCGATGGTATTGGTTTTTCCAGTACATCCCCGCATAATCTATAATCGATATAAAAAGAAGCTGCTCAAAACTGTTGTGGCGCTAGGCCATGGTAGTTTTGAGCAGCTTCTTCGGTTTCGTTTAGGCGTGTTTCCGAACGATCATAGAGGTTGATGCTTTTCGCCGTCGGATCAATTGCTTTAAGCTGTTTATATTGGTGAGCAGCGTGCCAAAGAGAATCGTAACGACGCCGATGACGGAGAGCCAGGTGATCGTCTCGCGATAGAACATCACGCCTACCGCAAGAGCAATTAGCGGCGAGATATAGAGCCAAGTCGACGGAAAGACGGGATTTGTCTTAGCGACGAGCCAATAGAACAGGCTGTGTCCGACCATTGAGCCGATGACAATCAAATAGAAAAGCGATCCGATCGCCTCCGTCGTCATTAGACCGTTGAAGTGCACCCGCTCGGTAAACGCGGACAGGATAAGCAACAGCAATCCGCCGTACATCATCTGGGCCGCATTTAGAGCAATAGGCGATGCGGCCGGGTAGCGCTTAATGACCTTTGTGGAATACAAAGCACCCGCCGAATAGAACATTTCGCCGATCAGGATGACCACGCAGCCCATTACCCAGACCAAGCCCGCGGATAAAGTTAGGTTCGGGAGAAGCAGCATGACGACGCCGGTAAAACCGATAATGCAGCCAATCGAAGAGAGGGCAGTCGTCCGTTGCCGTTGGAAGACGGCCTGAAACACGAGAATCATGAGCGGACCCGTTGCCGATAACACGGCGGCGATACCGGAAGAAACATATTGTTCTCCCCAGTACAACCCGGCAAATGTACCGAACGTCAAACAAATTCCCGTAATAAGCATTTCTTTGCGAATGAGCAGGGAGAATGAGGCTTTTCTTTTCCAAACCATCCAAATAAACAAGATCAAGCCTGCGACGAAAAACCGAATCCCTGCCGAGAAGAACGGCGGAGAAGAAGCGTCGATCCCGACCTTAATAGCCAGAAAAGTCGTTCCGAAAATGAGACACATCAGCAAATAGTTTACGATAATCATGTCTGTTCACCCCTGTGTAGGTATCATACAAGGAGAAGAACAGAACAGATGCTATTTAGTAGAACAGATGGAACGGTTATAGTGTACAATTGAACTAAAAAGGAGGGGGGGGTAGACATGAAAAATGCGCCGAGAACCACGGATGAGGGCAAACGGCTTTTTAGGCAAGTCTACGATCACATCGTCACCCGGATCGAACGCGGCGAATGGAAGCCCCATGATAAGCTTCCTTCGATACGGCTGCTCTCCGAGCAATTGCGGATGAATCGGTTAACCGTATTCCGGGCTTATCAATTGCTTAAGCAGGACAGAAAGGCATACGTAAAGGAGAAATCCGGTTACTACGTAAGCTCTGGAAATCAGGAGCATTTCCCGGTCGGACATGAGGGGAACCGTCCCCTATCCGCGTCCGTGCACTTAAAGAACAGCATGAACGACATTCAACAGATTCCGGTCGTATATCAATTTTCCCAGGCGCTCATAGATCCGAATTTATTGCCGAATTTATTCCTGTCGGATTACGTGAAAAAGGTCTTCGATATTTACCCGAAACTAATGGGCACGTACTCAACTCCGCAAGGAGACGCGGAGTTGCGCGAAACGCTCGGCCGTTATTTGGTCGGTGAGTTGCGGACTCAATTGACCGCAAGCGAGCTATTGATCACATCGGGGGCGCAGCAAGCCATAGACCTGATCTCCCGTACGTTCGTAAGGCCGATGGATGCCATCTTGGTGGAAAGGCCTACCTATAGCGCGGCTATCGATATTTTCCGCCAGCAGGGCGCAAGGTTTCATTCGGTCGACATCCAACCTGACGGATATGATCTGGAGCAAGTCGAAAACTTGATGAGAACTCATAAACCTCGGCTTTTTTATATGAATCCTACCTTTCACAATCCGACAGGATATACGGTTCCGTCTTCTCAACGCAAACGTCTGGTCGAGCTGGCCGAACGTTACCGCTGCCTATTGATCGAAGACGACGCGTTTCACGATATCTATTTCGACGGACCGCCTCCACCGCCTTTGTTCACTTACGATACGGATGGTTGGGTGGTGTACTTGAGAGGCTTTAGTAAATATGTCGCTCCGGGCTTGCGTATTTGCGCGGTCGCGGCTCGCCAAGCCGTACTCCAACCTCTTATCACCGCCAAATCGCTAGCCGATAACGGAACGCCGCTCGTCAATCAGAAAATTTTCCTCCATTATTTCGAATCGGAGCGGATGAGGCAACATATAGAGAAGCTGCGCACGGCACTTCATATGCGGAAAGACATCGTCGAAGAAGAGTTGGCGGCAACGGACTGGAAATGGGTCACTCCGCAAGGCGGTCTAAATCTTTGGCTGCAACTGCCCGAATCGTTATCCGTCGAAGCCTTGCTGAACGAGTGCCTTCGGCAATCCATCTCCTTTGTCCCCGGTACAATTTGCGATCCGCTAGGGGAGATGACGTCGTGGATTCGATTAAGCTATTCCTTCGTCAGTGAAGGACAATTAAGGGATGGAGTCAAGCGTTTGGCGGACATAGCCCGTCGATAAGGAAAATCATCATGTAACTGCAAAGAGAGGTTTTATACTTGCTAGTCGGCAACACTTCGCTTACTTCCGTTTCATTCCGTTATCGGTTCATCTCCTTGTTGCTGGTCGTTGTCGTAGCGGGGATGAGCCAAGGTCTTCTGCTTCCGTTATTATCGATCATGCTGGAACGTTCCGGTATTTCGTCTGATCTGAACGGAATCAATTCAACCGCGTTATATATCGGCGTTTTCTGCACGATGTTTTTTATCGAGAAACCGGTCGTTCGGTTCGGATACAAGAAGGTCATTATAGCCGGGATCTCATTGGTAACGGTTTCCATGCTGCTGTTTCCGCTGAATCAATCGCTGGAATTATGGTTCGTCCTTCGGCTGCTCGTCGGCGTTGGCGACAGCTCCTTGCATTACGCGACCCAACTCTGGATCGTAAGCTCCAGCCCGGCAGACCGAAGAGGGAGATACATATCCTTGTACGGGATGGCGTATGGGGTTGGCTTTAGCGTGGGTCCCCTCGGCATTAATCTGCTTCCGTTTGGCGAGGCGGTTCCGTTCGTGGTAACCGGCTTATTCTTTATAGCCGTTCTTCAGCTCGTTTTCCGATTGCCGAATGAAACCCCGGAACGTTCAGCAAGAAGCGTATCTGCCGAGAATAGATTCGTCAGAACCTATCGTCTTGCTTGGTTTGGCCTCATCCCGGCTTTGCTCTACGGTCTCATGGAAGCTTCTATGAATAGCAGTTTTCCTTTATACGGACTGCGCATTGGGCTGAACCAGGAGTGGATATCCCTGTTGCTGCTAAGTTTCGGAATCGGCGGCCTTATTCTTCAGTTGCCGCTCGGCATATGGAGCGATCGCATTGGACGCAAGCCGATTCTGATGGCATGCGGGCTGACGAGCGCCTTCGTCTTCTGCGCGATCCCGTTTGCGGGAGATCGGGTGATATTCCTATGTATCCTGTTCGCTTTGGCAGGAGGATTGGTAGGATCCTTCTATTCGCTTGGCCTTGCGTTCGTTGCGGATATTTTGCCTCGGGCCATCATGCCAGCCGCCAACGTAATCGCGTCCATTCATTTCAGCATAGGCAGCATTCTCGGCCCAAGCCTTGGGGGATACGGCATCCGCTATGTTTCAACGCACAGTATATTCTTTTTGTTGGGAGGGGCTTTCTTGCTGTTTTCCTTGCTCGGGATCCTGTTCCGGTCCCAACGGATTCTTTAACGGATGTAGGGAATGATAGTCCCAAATGTTTCCTAAAGGGGAGAAGGGTATGCATAGAACGGTACAAAGCGTTCCGTACGGCTATGAGCTGCCGGTTGAACGAGAAAAAGGCACGTTGATCTACTATGATTCTTTTGAACGGACGACGGATGAGGAACTGGATCTCGCGGCGGAGATTGCGGTTTCGCGCTCATTTGAGAAGCTTGTGCTGTATCCGATACATGAGGAAACCATGAGGAGGATGTCGAAGGAGCCGATAAGTCCCTATTACAAGCGGGAAAAACGACTTCAGGATTGGAAGCGGGAACGACAACGCGACGAGATTGCAATCGATGGTTGGGAAGGGAAGAGAAAAAAGTATACTCCGATCGATTCGGCGCTTCGTCATTTGACGGAATCGTTAGCCGCCCCTCATTTTATTTTCGTCGCACCCGAAATGGCAAACCTGTTCGCTTCTTTTTCTTCCTTCGAAGACTGGATTGCAAAAATTCGATTACTGATAACGGAAGAGCCCAAGGTGCTTCATCCGAGATTGGAACAATATCGCAGCCGATGGGATTCGGCCGGCGATTAAACTGCCAGAACCCGGGCTTCGCATTTCAATGCGAAATCCGGGTTTTTGCTTATGATGCGTAAATCCCGCGAAACTCGGTCGGACTGAAGCCCGTTTCTTTGCGGAAAAACTTCGTGAAATGATTCGTATCGGCGAACCCCGTGAGAGCGGCGACTTCCTTTATGCTAAGGGCGGTCGTCATCAATAAAGTCTTCGCTTTTTCCATCCTTTTGCGGTTTACGTATTTGTGCGGGGAGATGCCGAAGCGTTTCTTGAAATAAGCGATGAAATAATTCGGATGCAGGTGAAGAAGAGCTGCCAATTCATCGACGCTGACGCTCAAATGAAGATGTTTGTCAACGTAATCGTGAATGATGTTCAGCCTGTTAATTTCTTCGCTTCGGTGCTGAAGAATACGTACGGGCACATGTTCTAGAAAAGTCGCCAATATTTCAAGCATAACGGCTTTCTGCCGAATGAGGGTAACGAGAGCGGAATTTCCTTGCGGTTCGACCAATTGTTCGAATAACCGGGACATCCGCTCTTTGTCTTGGATATCGATGCAGTACGGTACGCCGATCCACTGGAACAAGTCGAACGCTCCCGCCCTTGTCGTGAAGTGGCACCAGTATTTCAGGAAGGGCTTATCGCTAATGGCGGAATAGCCTTGATTCGTATACGCCGGCATGAAGCAAAGCTGGCCCGGACGCGGACGGATTTGTTGGTCGTCGACGCGGATCCACCCTTCTCCGTCAAGAATGAAATAGAACTTATTGTAATCGGGCGAATAGTCGATATCCCGCCAATTGGAGGTGCATTGCGTCCGGTGCGCAGAGGTTACGTCGATCTGAAGGTTATGAAGCAAATCGGAAATCGCCTGTTCGCTCTTGCTGGAAGTCATCAGTTCACCTACGCTTTCCCCGTTATATCGTTCCGGGGGGTTGTCTCTTATCGATTCTATTCTAAAGGATCGCACCCGCATTGTGTATGCTGAGTTTTGTACCCTTCATTCTTAGCTTCTTCCATTTTCGGCGGGTTGACCCTTCACTATAATGAACTTACCGACATAGAGGAGGAAAAAACGCAATGAAAACAAGGGAACCGCAATTATTGACGGATGAGCAAATGAAAAGGTTTATCGTAGACGGAGTGTTATTGCTCAAGACGGATTTCTCGAAGGAATTTCATTCCCGGCTGCTCGAACGCATGAATCAGGTACATGAAGAAGAAGGCAATCTCGGCAACAACATTTTGCCGAGAATCCGCGAGCTTCAGAAGGTGTTCGAGCATCCCGTCATTACCGGAGCGTTAACGAGCGTGCTTGGACCGAATTATCTGATGCACACGCACAGACATTGCCATTATAATGCGTTACCTACGGCGGGCGGTTGGCATAAAGACAGCTATTGGGGCTACGATCGCATTCGCAACCATCATCCTTGGTGGGCGATGATCATGTACTTTCCGCAGGATACTCCGGTTGAACTTGGACCTACGGGCGTATTTCCGGGAAGTCATCTTTACGAAACTCGCACGTTCGGCACGGATGATCCAGACGAAGAAGTGACGGCGAACGGGGAAGCGGGCACATTCGTGCTCATTCACTATGATATTTGGCACCGGTCGACGAGAAACCTGATTGGGAAACCCCGTTATATGTTGAAGTTCGAGTTTATGAGAACGGTTGCGCCATCCGTGCCTTCATGGAATTACGGGGGCAGCGAATGGTCCGTTCCCGATACGGCTTTGGCGACGGAATTCCCGCAGGAAGAATGTTGGCAAGACACTTGGAACTGGCTGCGCGGAGAGGTCGGGTTCCGTTACGGCGCGGACATGGAGAGCAAAGAGAAGCTTGCGCTGCTAGCCGGTAAGTTAACGGAATCCGATGAACGCGTTGCGCTGAATGCCGCTTACCGGCTGGCTGCTTACGGTGATGCGGGTCGGGACGTCTTATTGGATACGCTTAGCGGAGCGAATAAACAAGCCTCATTATTAGCCGCTTACGGGTTGTCGGCTTGCGGAAACGATGCGGTCGCGGGGTTGTCTCGAGCGTTGGAAGACGAGAAAGAGCATACGGTTAACCATGCCGCGTTCGCGCTCGGCGAGCTTCGGCATTACGCCGGGGAAGTAGCGCCTAAGCTCGTATCGATGCTCGGAAGTCAGCCGCCGAGGGTTCGCCGTACGATCGCGGATTCGCTTGGCATGATCGGTAAAGCAGCGAAGGAAGCAACGGTGGAGGGGCTTATCGCATGTCTGAAGGACGCGGATGCCCAGGTTCGGTTTACCGCTGGACTTTCCTTGATCAAGCTCGGGCCTGCCGCAGAGGCTGCGGTTCCGCATTTGGCCGAAGCGCTCGAAGACGACAACCGCTACGTACAAGGCCACGCGATCGAAGCTTTGCGATATATCAATACGGAGCAGGCTAGAGAAGTATTGCTGCACGAGCTGATCCAATCTAGGTGGTGCCCTTCGACCACGAAAGCAAGCACTTTCTAAGGAAGCGGTGAAACGGGGATGTCGCATGAAATCACGGCGAAGTCGGATGCGATCGTAATGAACGAACAAGATCATGTTGCCACCGCGCTTAGGGATATGACCGCCGGGGAATTAGTTCGGTTCAACGTCGGCGCGGAAAGCCGAACGTTGCTGCTTCTTGAACCCGTGGCGTTCGGACATAAGTTCGCCGTCGTTCGGATCGGGGAAGGCGAAGAAATCCGCAAATACGCGGAAGTCATCGGCAGATCGACTAGGGTTATCGATGCGGGCAGCCATGTTCACGTTCATAATATCGAAGGCATTCGCGGGCGCGGAGACCAAGCGCGGAAGGAGATGACGAGTTGAGAACTATCGAGGCATACGCGAGAGAAAATGGCGACATCGGCATCCGCAATCATTTATTGATTATTCCGACCGTCATTTGCGCGAACCAAGTGTGCAACCGGATCATGCAGATGGTTCCGGATACGATTTCGATCCCGCATCAGCACGGCTGCAGCCAGATCGGCGCCGACAAGAACCGCACGTTCGACGTGCTCGCCGGAACCGGGAGGAATCCGAACGTGGGCGCCGTAATCATCATTAGCTTAGGCTGCGAGGTTGTAGATCCGGTTGCGCTGGCGGATGCGATCCGGGAGACGGGCAAACCGGTGGAAATGTTCGATATACAATCGATCGGAGGCTCGGTGAAAGCAATCGGGCACGGAGTCGAATTGGCAAAGCGGATGAAGGCGGAATTGGACCGGCAGAGGAAGACTGCCGTTCTGTTGAGCAAGCTGAAGGTGGCGGTCAAGTGCGGCGGTTCGGACGCGACGTCAGGACTTTCGTCTAATCCTGCGTTGGGATACGCGGCGGATAACGTAATCGGATCGGGCGGCGCGATCGTTATCGGCGAGACGACGGAGATCATCGGAGCCGAGCATCTGCTCGCCAAGCGTTGCGCGGACGAGCAGACTTCGGATAAGCTCATCTCCATCGTGGACCGATTCGAGAAGGAAATCGAGCGGATGGGCGAAGATATGCGGGGAGGAAACCCGAGTCCCGGCAATATCGCCGGCGGGCTGACGACGATCGAGGAGAAGTCGCTCGGTTGCATCAGCAAATGCGGTGTCGCGCCGATTCAAGGCGTCATCGAATACGCCGAATCCATTCCCGAGGGCGGACTGTACTTCATGGACTCTCCAGGCAACGACATTGAATGCGTATCGGGTATGGCCGCTGGAGGCGCGCATATCGTCTGTTTCACGACGGGAAGAGGAACGCCGACGGGAGCGGCCGTCGTGCCGGTCATCAAGATTACCGGCAATCCGCGCACGTTTAAGTTGATGGAAGACAACATGGACGTCGACGTCAGCGGTATGCTGTCGGGCGAGTTGGGGCTGGAGCAAGCCGGCAACCGAATCTGGGACGAAATCGTCGAGGTTGCCGAAGGCAAGTGGACGAAGGCGGAGGTGCTGGGCCATCAGGAATTCAGCATCAACCGGATCGGGCCTAGCTTGTAAAGGACTAACTCCGCCCGCCTGAGCCCGGAAGAGCCGAGATAGTAACGAAATCGTACTAACTCCGCCCGCCGGAGCCCGGAAGAGCCGAGATAGTAACGAAATCGTACTAACTCCGCCCGCCGGAGCCCGGAAGAGCCGAGATAGTAACCAAATCGTACTAACTCCGCCCGCCGGAGCCCGGAAGAGCCGAGATAGTAACCAAATCGTACTAACTCCGTCCTCCGAAGCTTGGAAGAGCCGAGATAGTAACCAAATCGTACTAACTCCGCCCGCCGGAGCCCGGAAGAGCCGAGATAGTAACCAAATCGTACTAACTTCGCCGCCACCATCGAATCGGGCCGAATTAACGAATGAACTTAGCTAACTCTGCCATCCGGTGCAAAATTCGAGCCGAATTATGCGTACGAACCCATTTTTCATCCGTGGCGGTGATGGTGACATCATCCTAGGTTAGTAACAGAATCAAACTAACGCGACAAACAGGTTACCCTTAGCATTATTTGGGGTAACCTGTTTGTCATTTCACACGGTTCCGCCAATAATTTACACAATGAATACACAAAAAATTAGACTGTTCAACGTAGGCCGGATGATAGAATCAATTATGTGTATTCGGCGGAACGTGATGAAAGCGAGGAATAACAATGGGACAAGGACAATGGACCAAGTCGAATAGGGAAGGTTACCCCGTATGGATCGGCGAGACGGAGAAGATCTCCCTCTGCATCGTTCCCGGGTTAGGAAGCAAGGTCGTCTCCCTCGTTAACCGGTCCACGAACCGGGAATGGTTATGGAGCAGCGGGAAAGCTCTAGGCAATGAGGGCTATGCGTCCGCGTTCTCTGCTGGAGACGAGAGCGGATGGGACGAAATGTTCCCCGGAATCATTGAAAGCACATACCCCGATGAGCCTTGGAAGGGGCGGCGAATACCCGACCACGGCGAGGTTTGGTCCATGAGTTGGGTAGATAGCTGTACGGAGACGGAGTTGCGTTGTAAAGTGGAGGGAGTAGCGTTCCCTTATCGTTTGGAGAAAGTCTATTCCTTCGCGAGCGAAAATACGGTGCGAATCGATTATAGCCTGACCAATTTATCGGATTCCCCTTTCTCCTTCTTATGGGCAGCGCACCCTCTCCTCCAAGTGCGCGAGGGTATGAAGCTGAATGTGCCCGAAGGATTAGAGGAAATCGAGGTATCTTATTCTGAGGGCCAACGCTTGGGAGAATTCCAGGACAAGCGTTCTTGGCCGAACGCTACGAGCTGCGGAGGAACCGTTGATCTTAGCGTCATTGGCGCAACGGATCGAAGCGTCGCGGAGAAATATTATTTTACCAACAAGTTAACCGTCGGCATGGCGGCGTTAAGCGATCCCGACACGGGAGAATCTATCACTTTGCGGTTTCCCGAGGACAAAGTTCCTTATTTGGCCATATGGGCCAATTCCGGCGGCTATGGAGGCTATTACCACTTCGCTATCGAGCCCGCGACGGGAAGAATGGACGACCTGAATCACGCTATGAATACTAATGAAGCGGCAACCGTCGAAGGCCGCGGAACCTACCGTTGGCATCTCGAGGTAACGTTGACCTAAATCGGCCGCGGCTGGAGGACTCACAGGATGAGATGGCTATTCATGAATCGGAGCATCAGCACGAAGATCGTATGGAGCAGCGTTCTGATTTCCTTGATTCCGCTGCTGGTTCTCTCCTATTTGTTCTACCGGTCGAGCACGAGTTCCTTGGAGAAAACGATGTTCCGAAGCTCCGACCAGAACGCGGCCTACTTATCGAAGGATTTGGATGAATATTTTCGCAATATCTCTACGTCGGCTTTACAAGTCTATGCTTATGATCGAATCACTAACCTGATGGCGCATGGCGCGAACTATAACGACGCGGAAATCATCTACGTCAAGCAGTCGTTGGAAAACTATTACCGGTTAGTGCTGAACAAGAACAAGGATATCATTAAAATGATGATATACGGCAAAGACGATACGTTAAGAGATTCTTGGTCGAGGGCCGGCAGCTACGATGCGATCAAATTCGAACGGAGCATCCCGAACTACAAGGAGATGCTCAATTTGCCGTTTCAGGAAAATAGGATGTTTACTTACTCCGACAAAACATTGGGACAGGATTTCTTCGTGTATGCCCTTACCATCTACGATCCGTTCTACAAAAAGAAATACGGGTCGCTGGTCTTCTACATTCAAATGAAAGACTTTCTCAAGACAATGGAAGCGAATAACCGCTCTCCTAACGTGATCACGCTGCAGAACGGAAACGGAGATACGTTCTACCAGACGAACGATAAATACGAGAGCGCGGTGGAGCCGTTCCGGCACCCGGGGGCATGGGCCAACAATAATCCGCGCGACGTGGCGTTTACCCGCAACCAGGATCTGTTCATGGGCACCTCCTATCTGGACAATTCGAATATCGGGCTTACGATTATTTATCCGAACCCTGAATTGGCGCAGAACCGCAAGAATACGTTACTCCTATCCGTCTGCGTTCTAGCGGTCGTCATGCTCATTATCTTCCTGTTTTCCCTTCTTGCTCAGCGGTTTATCACGAAGCCGATTCAACTGCTCGGAAAGGCGATGAAAGCCGTTCGGAAAGGTAATTTTCACGTTACGCTGAAGCCTTATCGCTATCGGGACGATCTTTCCGAGTTGGCGAGAAACTTTAATTTCATGACGGATAAAATTCGCGAATTAATCGAGCTCGATTACCAGATGCAGCTGAGAAACAAGGAGGCGCAAATCCTTGCCCTTCAAATGCAGATCAATCCTCATTTTCTATACAACACCCTGCAGACGATCGGAGGGAAAGCGGTTCTGATCGGGGATTACGAGATTCATGAGATGTGCCGGGCGCTCGGGGATATGTTCCGGTATAGCTTCTACGAGGGCAATATGGAATCGACGATCGGGCAGGAGCTCGCCCATGTGAACAATTACCTGTACATTCAACAGTTCCGCTTCGAGGAATCCCTGCAAACGGAGTTCGACGTTCAGAACGATCTCATGGATCATTCCATCGTACGATTCGTCTTGCAGCCGATCATAGAGAACGTAATCGTGCATGCCATGGATAAGCAAGATAACCGGCAGCTTCTCATCAGCATAAGCGCCGTAAGGCATGGCGAATATGTCTTCATAGAAATTCGGGATAACGGAATGGGGATGGAGACGGACAAGCTGGCTTCTCTGCGGTCGAATCTGGAGCACAAATCATTGGAAGTATTCTCGGGCGTATCCATCGGGCTTAAGAACGTCCACGAGAGAATCAGGCTCGTATACGGGGCGCCGCACGGTCTTGCCGTAGAGAGCGCACCAGGCAAAGGAACGACGATCAAGCTCAAGATTCCATACCGAAACGGAGGGGCGAGACATGTATAAAGTCATGGTAGTGGACGATGAAACATGGGGAAGGAAATCGATCAGCAAGATGATCAACGAGCTCGCCCTGGACGTCGAGATCATCGCGGAAGCAAAGCACGGACAAGAGGCATTGGAACTAATCCGCATGAACAAGCCCCATATCGTAGTAACCGATATGAACATGCCCGTCATGAACGGGGAAAAGTTTCTCGAAAATCTATACAAGCTGCATGGGGATATCCGGGTCATCGTGATCAGCGGATACTCGCAGTTCGAATATCTGAAGGCCGCGTTGACCTACCAGGCTTGCGAATACGTGCTAAAGCCGATTTCCATACCGGAGCTCAGGAGCGCGATGACGAAGGCGATAGATGCCTGCCGCGATTATATGAGCCTGCAACAACAGAAAAAAATTGCCAAGGATATCTTAAAGTTGAAGAGGGAAGAGTTCCTACAGAATCTCGCCGGCAAACGGATCACGAACCTATCGGATATCCACAATCAAGCCGAGGAGCTCCAGCTCGAACATGCGGAGAAACCCTTTAGGCTAGCCGTATGCATGTTCCGTCAATTTAACGAAGTATCAAAGACGAAGTTCCATGGTAACGCGGATCTGTTTATGTTCAGCGCCGAGAATATTCTTAACGAAGTGATGATGGACGAAAGCCCTTTCGTGTATAAATCCGACGATAGAATGAGCATCGGCATCATTCTTCCGGCGTCCTCCTATAGTCTTGACCGTATCGAGCGATTAGCTACCGACTTTCAAGATGCCGTGAAGCGGACGCTAAGCACGGATGTCGTCTTCGGCATAAGCCCGGTGATCGCCCGGCTCGACGGGCTTCCGGAAGTTTACGCCGCGGCAAACGACGAACTGCACAGGAATAAGCTGGACGATTCGGGCTTATCCTTCTCGTCGGCGGAGTATCCCGTTCCGGGTTCGTCGGCAGGTATTCTGACTTCTTTTGATTTGAAGGCTCTTAGCCATGCGATAGGATCGGGTAACGAGAAGGATAGCCGCAAGCTATTGACCGATTTCGTTAATCGGATAAGCAAACGCCCGGCCACTACGATTCGCGACGTTCACCGGGAGCTAGCCAAAGTTACGGAGACTGCCAGCACGGAAGCCAGAGGGTTGGCTTCGGCTTTTCCAGCTTTATTCGATGGAGGACAAATCGCGGGAATATTGGATTTCCATCAGCTTCGGGAATTCGTGGACCAGCTGGCAATCGCGATATCGACCCACGGTCTGAATAGCGAAATATCGGACTCCGCTCATTCGGTTTTGCAGATCGTCTCTTTCTTGGATGCGCATTACTTCGAGGACATTAGCTTGATCGACATAGCGACGCGGTTTCATATGGATCCCAGCTATCTGAGCAAGCAATTCAAGTCGGTTACCGACGAGAACTTCATCGAATACGTCACGCGCAAGCGGATGGAAAAGGCATGCGAGCTTCTCCGTTCCTCCGATCGGAAGATTAACGAAATCTCGGAGCTCGTGGGGTACGAGAACCAACGTTATTTTAGTCAGGTATTCAAGAAATTCACCGGGCAAACTCCTTCCGAGTATAGGGAATGTCCGAAGGAATCGCGTTAGCCGCAAAAAATTGAACATCGGCTGAACAATTTATTTTATTACGAATCCTCTCGCCGGAAAGTAAGCTAGGTACAGGACAAAGGTTTCTGTCACCGTCCTCCATCAAACACATGAAGAGGGGAAATACAAACAAATGAAAAAGAGCATGGTTCTAAGCTTATGCGTGTTACTGCTGGCTTTGCTGCTGGCAGCTTGCGGCAGCAAAAACAACGACTCCCAATCCTCCGCGGGATCATCCGATCCGGCGGCTAGCAGCCCGGCGGAGAGTTCCGCGGCGCCTGCCGAATCGGCATCGGAAGAAAAGCCGATCACGATTTCGTTCATGCATTTCAAGAGCGACGTGACGGACGGAGTACAGAAAATCGTGGATCAGTTCGAGGCTGCGAACCCGAATATCTCGGTAGACGTTCAGCCCGTTAAATACGACGATTACTATACGCTTCTCAAAACGAAAATGGCCGGCGGAGACGTCGTGGACGTATTCACGCTGAACGCCGGAGCCCAGACGAAATTATTCGTGGACGGCGGATACGTTGAGGATTTGACCGGCATGCCTTTCTTGGAAAATTTCGATCCGAGTGTTGTTGCGGCACAAGCGACGGACGGGAAAAATTACGTCTCGCCAGTGAACGCGACGCCGATCGCGATGTTCTACAACAAGAAAATCTTCGCCGATTTGGGCATCGAAATTCCGAGAACGTTCGACGCCATGATCGCGGCGGGCAAGAAAATCAAAGACGCGGGCAAAACGCCTTTCGCGTTGGGCTGGAAAGACGGATGGACGCTGGGAATGTGGATCGGACGCGATTTGCCGAGCAACACCGCGTTAGTCGAGAATCAGCCGGACTTCTTCACGAAGCTGGAGACGGGCGCCGTGAAATTCGCGGATAACCCCGCGGCAAGAACGATGATTCAACATGCGAAGCAGATCTTCGATCTAGGCAACAAAGATCAGCTGGGCGTGGACTATAACGGAATCGTCGACCTTTTCGCTAAAGGCGACGTAGGTATGATGTACATGGGCACATGGCCGCTTGCGGACATTCAGAAGAAAAACCCCGAGCTCTACGAAACGGGAATCGGATACTTCCCATACCCGTTCAGCAACGACGAGAGCTTGAACAAACTGGAGTTCAACCCGGACGCATCCCTAGCCGTAGGCAGCAATTCCAAGAACAAGGAAGCGGCACTGAAATTCGTGGCGTTCATGGCTAGCAAAGAGGGCGGAGATTCATGGGTTAAGAACATTAACTCCCTTAGTTACGTGAAAGGCGCATCCGCCGATATCGCTCCCGCGGTTAACGAGCTGCAGCCGTATTTCGACAGCGGCGAGGTTTACGACTCCCAAGTGTATATCAAAACAACGATCGATTGGACGAATCAATTCGTTCAGAACCTGCAAAAACTGTTCTTCGACAAAGCAACCGAAGACGAAGTCATCGCTACGATGGACGATTGGGTAAGCAAAAACCACAAATAAACCAAATGCATAAATGAACGTAACGGCATAGGCCCAGCCTATGCCGTTATGAACAGGAAGGGAAACAACGATGGGAAATATAAAGCGGTTAATCCGCGCCGAGATGTGGTATCTTCTCTTTCTCTTGCCGGGCCTTTGTTTATTTATTTTCGCGGTTTTCGTTCCGTTAGTCATGGGGGCCAGGTATTCCTTCACGAGCTGGGACGGACTATCCAGAACGGTTCATTATACAGGTTGGGACAATTACGTGAGGGCGTTCTCCGACAGCGATCTGTGGATCGTCTTAGTCAACACGTTCAAATATGCGATCATCGTTACCGTCTTAGTTAATGCGATTTCGTTGTTGCTCGCGCTGCTGCTAGATACGTATCTGAAGTTCCGGAACGCTTTCCGGACGATCTTCTTTCTTCCGGGAGTCATCTCTATCGTCCTCTCGGGTTTTATATGGAAATATAATTACGCGATCGGGTTTCCTAGTTTATTCGGCATGTTCGGCCTCGATATATCCAGCCCTCTCGGCGATCCGAATTACGCCTTATTCGGACTTATATTGATCGCCGTCTGGCAGGGGATCGGAGCTCCGATGATCATCTACATCGCAGGGCTGCAAGGAGTCTCAAGCGAGCTTGTCGAGAGTGCCAAGATAGACGGCGCGAACGCAAGGCAATCGTTCTTCCGCATCATACTACCGTTGATCGCGCCATCCATCACGATCAATATGCTGTTGGTGCTGACGGGTTCCTTAAAGGTGTTCGATCTGGTATACGTGACGACGCAAGGAGGACCCGCCTTTTCAACGGAAGTCATCTCGACATTTATTTATAAAAGCTCCTTTGCCAACTTCCAAGCCGGATACGGGACGGCGCTTTCCATGATCTTCTTCCTGATCCTCGTTCTCGTGACCATCGTGCAAATCTCCATCTTTAGAAGACGGGAAGTGGAAATGTGAACAAAACCCATATAGCGACGTTTTCAATCGTATCGGTCATCGCACTCGTCTTTCTGTTTCCCTTCTACGTAGCTGCGCTCATGGCGTTCAAGACGCCCAAGCAAACGTTCGATTCCTTCTACGCCTTGCCGTCCAGCCTGAGCTTCGAAAATTTCTCTTTAGCCTGGAAAGCATCGAAATACTTGTCGGCCATTACGAACAGTCTCGTCATAACCGTCATTTCCGTTCTATTAATCGTACTTGTATCCGCATTGGCGGGGTATTCGATCGCCCGAAGGAACAAGCCCTTCTATAACTTCGTATTTATCGTATTTCTGGCCGGCCTTGTCGTGCCCTTCCAAATTACGATGCTGCCCTTGTATAAAATGGGAAAGGAGCTTAGCATGCTCAACTCTCATTGGGGCATCGCTTTAATATACGGCGGCTTCGGCGTTCAAATGGGCGTTCTGTTCTATGCCGGATTTATTCGCGCCATCTCCAGGGAAATCGAAGAAGCGGCCAGAATCGACGGCTGCTCGACCCCGGGTATTTTTATCCGGATCATCCTTCCCTTGTTAAAGCCGGTAACGGCAACCGTGCTGGTGCTTAACGCTCTTTACATTTGGAACGATTTCTTGTTGCCCTTGCTTTATCTTCAGGACAAGTTTTACCGGACCATTCCTCTGCAGCAGTATTTCTTCTTCGGACAATACAGCAGCGACCTGAACCTGGCATTTGCTTATGCGGTTATGGGAATCATTCCTATCGTAGGATTCTTCCTGCTCATGCAGAAATATATCATCAAAGGGATTGCTGCCGGCGCAATAAAAGGGTAGCGGTTGAAAAGGAGATGCACTCATGCCTATTTCTTACTCGGAAAGAACGAATTTATTCGAAATCCGCACAGACAATTCCTCTTATTTATTCGGCATCAATAGCAAGGGTACGGTTCAGCATGTCTATTGGGGAAATCCGGTGGCCGCCGAAGATTGCGGCGATCTGCTGAAAGGCAAACACCACAGCTCGTTCGATGCGGACGTGGACCGGGAGACGGAGGAATACGGGGGCTGGGGCGGCTGCAATTATGCGGAGCCTGCGCTCAAAGCGACATTCGCGGATGGCGTCCGCGATCTGAAATTAAAGTACGAGGGATACGAAATCTTCGACGCTAACGAATTGATCGTTCATCTCGCGGATGAGCATTATTCGTTGCGGGTGGAGATGCATTATAAGGCGATCCCCGAATTCGATCTGATCGAACGGCATGTCAAAGTGGTGAACGAGGAAGTGGAGCCGATTCGGATCGAGCAAGTAATGGCCGCGGTATGGACCGTTCAGCGCTTGCCGGACTACCGGTTAACGCATGTGACCGGCAGATGGGCGGGAGAGTATCAGCTTAGGACGAACGTCTTGTCCGAAGGCAAGAAGGTACTCGAATCCAGAAGAGGGTTTACCGGCCCTCATTCCAATCCTTGGTTTGCCATGGACGACGGAAAGGCGGACGAGACCTCCGGAAAGGTATGGTTCGGAGCGCTCGGCTGGAGCGGCAACTGGAAGATCGTCTTGGAGAAAACGACCTTCGGACACGTTCGCGTCGTTGGAGGCGTAAACGACTTCGACGGTTCATTCCTCATAGCTCCCGGTCAAGCTTATGAATCGCCCGTTTTTGTCGGAGGCTTCTCGTCCGCCGGATTCGGGGAAATGAGCAGGAACCTTCACGGGTATCAACGGAAATACGTGCTTCCTTCGGGCAAGGACAGGAAAGTACTCTATAATTCCTGGGAAGCGACCGAATTCGCGGTTACCGTTCAAGGGCAGAAGGAGCTGGCCAAGCAAGCGGCCAAGCTCGGAGTGGAACGGTTCGTCGTAGACGACGGCTGGTTCGGCCAGCGAAACAGCGACCGCGCGGGATTAGGAGACTGGCAGGTAAATCCGGAGAAATTCCCCGGAGGCTTGCAAGAGCTGATCGACGAGGTCAAATGTCTTGGAATGGAATTCGGCTTATGGGTGGAGCCTGAATCGGTCAATCCGGACAGCGAGCTTTACCGTAACCATCCTGATTGGGTCTATCAATTTCCTACACGCGTAGGCACTCAGCTTCGCAATCAATTGTTGTTGAATTTGGGTTTGCCCGAAGTAAAGAAGTTCGTTCTCGACTTTATGACGAAGCTGCTCTCCTCATACGAAATCTCCTTCATTAAATGGGACATGAACCGTACGGTGACGGAACCCGGAATTTCCCCCCGGCAAGAGAATGCGGGAGAGGGCATATGGCTGAAGCACGTAGAACATCTGTACGAGATTTGGGCGGAGTTGAGGGCGCGATTCCCTCGCGTTGAATTCGAGACCTGCGCCGGCGGAGGAGCGAGAATCGATCTAGGGATCTTGCGATACGCGGACCAGGCGTGGATTAGCGACAATACGGACGCGCGCGACCGACTGACGATCCAGGAGGGCTTCTCTTACGCCTACAGTCCCGCGGTCATGATGTGCTGGGTCACGGAGTCGCCGCACGGATTCAATGGAAGAAGCCTGCCGCTGTCCTACCGCTTCCATAGCTCCATGATGGGAGGCTTGGGTATCGGGGCGAATATCAGCCACTGGCCGGACGACGAGATGGAGGAAGCCAAGCGTTTCGTGGAATTGTACAAGGAAATCCGGCCAACGATTCTTAGAGGCGACTTATTCAGGCTGGAATCGTTCCGAAACTCGAATGTCGCAGCCTATCAATATGTAAGCGAGGATCGGCAAGAGGCGGTCGTCTTCTCTTTCCTGCAATCGCAGCATTTCGGATCCGAAGAGAGAAGGTTGGTGCTGCAGGGTCTTGATCAGGAAGCCGTATACGAAGTTCATAGGGATGGGCGGGAGTCGACTGTTCTACGCGGCTCTACGCTTATGAACGTAGGGCTTCCGCTCGTGCTGAGGGGCGATTACGGCAGCGAGCTGATTCGCTTGAAGCTTTTGTCAAAAATCTAAACAATAGTTACACAATTTATTAGATTACGGACCATTTCTCTCTGGTATATATTGGGTGTGGAAGAGCATGCTGGACATGCTCTTACTCATTCCTATCGGAGGGATTATTAGTGAGAAAGAAAGGCGTCAAAGTATACTTGCTTTTGTCGTTATTGCTGTCCGTGTTGCTCCCGTTCGGAGCGGGAAGGTCATTCGCCGCCGCGGTGACCATCTCGCAAACGGGAAATGTTGTAACCGCTTCCAACGGCGTGATTAAGGTGAATTACGATTTGTCGACGGGAACAGGGAATTTCAAGGAAGGCAGCACGACGCTCATTGCGAACTTTAATTCCGATTATGCCTTGAATGGCACCTCAACCCGCTACAGGTCCTCGGATCCGGCCACGCGCTCGGCGAGCTGGACGACGATCGGCACCGATGGATACGGAACAAACGGCAAGATGCTCACCATCACCAATTCGCTCGCATCCGGTTCCACCATCGTATTGCGAATTGCGATGTACGAGAATCAGTCTTATATTATTGCCGATATGACGGTATCGAATGGAACCTCTCAGACGATCAATTTCCTGGAGCCTATAGCGGCTAATAATTTGGATATCGGCAGCGGGTCCGACAAGCGCATCTATACTTCGCCGTATACGAACAATTATGACTTTGGCGTCGCGCCCGTCAACGACTTCGGCAATAGCCAGAACGGCTACGACAAACCATTTGGAGTCTCGGATACTTGGAGTGCATTCAACGGTACCAGTTACTGGGTCGCATCCGTATTCGATAACGCGAACAAGCACGGCATCGTAGCCGGTGCGGCGACGACGCAAACGTGGAAGAGCATGCAGTATCTTCAGCAGGCGAGTTCGGCGAATGGTCCGCTGACCGGATTTTCCGTCTATAACGCCGGAGGGAAGAAGAGCGGCACTTCCGTCTCCTCCGACAAGTTTTTCCTGGGCTACTTCACCGACTACCGCATAGGTCTAGAAACCTTCGGTAACGCCTATACCGTTGGCGAGCCTAAATTAGCCTGGAACGGCGAAGTTCCGATCGGATACAATACCTATTATTCCTTTTATGCCAAACCGACTGCGGATGCGATGTATCCGATGACGGATTATTTCGAGGACAACTTGAAATCGCTGGGCTACAACTACATGAATCTGGATTGCTGCTATCAAGGCGTGGCGGGGCAAACTCCGGTTCAAAATCTGAATGACTACGTCGATTATGTGCATAGCAAGGGAATGAAGGCGGGGGCGTACTCCGCTCCGTTCGCCATCTGGGATCCTCTGACGGATACGGTACCGGGAACCGCCTATACGTTCGGGGACATCGCGCTCAAGGACGCGGGCGGAAACCGCATCAAGTCGTATCTCGACACCTACATCGTCGATGCTACCCATCCTGGCGGACAGGCGTATCTGGAATGGGTCATGCAGACTTATCATGTAAATCCCGGATTCGACTACGTCAAGCTGGATTTTATCGACTTCGGAATGTTTGAAGGAAGCTTCTACGATTCAACCAAAAACGGCATGCAAGCTTACCGTATCGGAATGCAGGTCATGAGAGATACGCTGCTTGCCGCGCCGCAAGATATTTATATCAATGAGTCGATCGCTCCGCTTCTGCCGTCCGGTTATGCTCACGGACGAAGATCGGGCGTTGATACGACGATCGGACTGGAATCCTACCCCGGCATTGAACGCCAGTCGCTTAATGCGGCTGCTTCCTGGTGGACGAACGGGACGTTGTACGAATACAACGACGTGGACATGGCGCTTCCGGAAAACATGATCGCAGGATTCAACAAGATGACCTTGAACGAACACACGCTTCTTTCGACGGCCATAATTCTCGGAGGAGGTCACTGGCTTGTCGGAGATAACGTACCCTTCATATCCGAGGATCGGATGAGTATTTTGTTCAATGAAGATTTAATGGATTTAGTCAAATCCGGGCAAGCCGCCAAACCGGTCTCGATGACGAATTTCTATCACAAGCTGGAGCATTCTCCGACAGCCGTCTACTTGACGGATACGAACGGGGACAAGGTAGTCGGGCTGTCCAACTGGGATATGAACAACTCTTCGTCCGCAACCGTTTCTTTCGCGGATTTGGGCTTGAGTCCGAGCACGTCTTATACGTTGACCGAGCTGTACAGCCAGACGAAGCTGGGCGCGTATACGGGCAGTTATTCGAGGACGTTAAAGCCAGGCGAATCGATTATCGTTCGCGTATCGACGAACTCTTCGTCCTTGCCGAACCCGCCAACGAATTTAGCCGCAGGCAAAACGGCAATCGCCTCCTCTACTTGGTCTGGCTGGGCGGGACACGAGGCTTCCAAGGTTACGGACGGCAGCCAGTCCACGAGATGGAGCGCAGAAAACGGCACGTCCAACAACCAATGGATAGAAGTCGACTTCGGGTCTGCCGCTAATGTGAACCAGGTCGTCGTGTATGAATATAATTACGGCAACCAGAATTTCCAGGTCGAGACGTATGCGCTTCAATATTGGAACGGGTCAAGTTATGTGAACTTGACTAAGGGCTATACGCTAGGCGATCGTAGAGTATTTAATTTCCCTACGGTAAGCACGTCCAAGATTCGGTTGAATATTCCCAAAGCCAGGTTCATCCCTTCGATTAACGAAATCGAAGCCTATCACATTACCGGCATCACGGGTTACATCGTCGATCAGGACGATAGCGAATCGGCGTACTCCGTATACTCGGATATTCGCGCCCAAGTGCAGCGCATGCAGACGTTTACTTTAACGCAGCCCAGCTTGCCTAAGATGGATGTTTATCTGTACGAGAGTTACGTCAATAAAGAGCCTGAAGATAATCTCTATCTCGATATCGTACTGCTGGATGCGAGCAACTTTCCGACCCAGAAGCTATTCAGCGCCGCGCTTCATCCGAGCAATGTCCCGGGCTCGGCTACGCCTTATTCCATCTATCCGCGACTGACGGGGCTGGATACGACGAAAAAATACGGTCTGATCTTCCGATCGCCGTTAACGGTCGACGATAGCTCGACCAACAATAAATATGGCTTCGGCTACAGCGACAGCAATCCGTATGCCGGAGGATTCGAGCGGCTGTCGACGAATGGCGGAACCTCTTGGTCAACAGAAAGCAGTGGAAATCGGGATTTGATCTTTACGATCTATAAGTAAACGATATTCGCGGTTTGGCTATCCTTTGGGAACATTACGGTATTCCGTAGGCGACATGCCCATGATTTTCTTGAACAGGCGAGAGAAGTAATAGGGATCGGGATTGCCGACGTAAGCGGCGATTTCCTTCACCGTCATGCCGGTCAGGCTAAGCAGCTGGCCGGCTTTTTGCATTTTCAACCTTAGAAAATATTCAATAGGCGGCATTCCCGTCTCCTGGTTAAATAAATAGATCAGATGCTGCTTGGATAAGCCGGCGTACGTCGCGACATCGGAGAGCTTAATGGCGCTCGTTAACCGCTCGTTCATATACCGAATGGCGCGCTCGAGATCTTGCTCTCTCTTGCGGTCGATGGCCGATCCTCCCGCCCTCAGCCCGATGGTTCCGAGCATCTGTCCGATCGTTCTCGAGACGAGCACTTGCACGGGCAGGGAGTAGGGCTTGTCGGATAGGAGCCCGTAACATTTGTCGAATCCTTCAACCATCTCCCCATAAGCTCCGGCGGGAAGGGAAAGAGGACCGGAATCCAAATTGTATAACCGAATATAATCCAACACCTGTTCTCCTTGCAGATGAAACCAATAGATGCTCCATGGTGCAGCCGTCGAAGCGCCATATCGGTGCGGAACGCCTGCGGGAATGACGGCTAGCTGTCGTTCGCGCAAGATCGAAAGAGTACCTTCCGATTCGACCCAACCTTCTCCGTCGCTGCAATAGATGAAGATATGAGATTCACAGCCTTCCTTCCTCTCGCGGTAGTGATGTCGCGCGCGGGGGAAGAACCCGATGTCGCTTACGTATAAGTCTCGGGTTAGCGGAAATCGGGATAGTTCGGCCGCCATGTGCGGGGGGAGCACGAACAGCTTTTCCTCCTCGAATCCTTCCGGTTTAAGGATGTTATCCATCTCATGACCTCCACTAATCCGAATATAGTCCATCATAAACCGAATTCCGTTAATTGGCGATACCCTGAGCAAGAAGTAAAGTTAAGTTAAGCAGTTGATTAAGCCGAGGGGGGAATTACGTTGACATTGGCACAACCGCAAGAAGGCACGAACGCAGCCGTCCGCTTATGGGAAGAGGACGTATCGATCCCGACTTACGCGGTCGGGGAAGCAGATCGAAATCCGATGTTCTTGGAGAAACGCGTGTACCAAGGAAGCTCGGGAAGCGTGTATCCGCATCCAGTCATCGACAAGATCGAGAACGAGAAGAAGCCGCAAACTTACCGGATGGCCATTCTTGAGAATGAGTACGTACGAATCGAGATTATGCCAGAACTTGGCGGTAGAATTTACCGCGCGCTCGACAAGACGAACGATTACGATTTCGTCTATTATAATCGCGTCATCAAGCCGGCTCTCGTCGGGCTCGCGGGACCTTGGATATCCGGGGGTATCGAGTTCAACTGGCCCCAGCATCATCGGCCGAACACTTATGGTCCGGTCGAATATCGGTTGTCGGACAACGAAGACGGCAGCGCGACCGTGTGGGTGAGCGAGATCGACCGGATGTACGGTACGAAGGTCACCGCAGGCTTCACGCTCCATCCGGGCAAAGCGTACTTGGAAATCTCGGCGCAGCTCTATAACCGTACAGCCGAGCCGCAGACGTTCCTCTGGTGGGCGAATCCGGCCGTAGCCGTTAACGACCACACGCAATCGGTGTTCCCGCCGGACGTCAACGCCGTGTTCGACCACGGCAAACGAGACGTCTCGAGGTTCCCGATCGCGACGGGCACTTATTATAAGATGGATTACTCTGCCGGAGTAGATATTTCGCGTTACCGGAACATTCCGGTACCGACCTCGTACATGGCCTACAAATCGGATTACAATTTCGTCGGAGGTTACGATCATGGCGTTCAAGCGGGCCTGCTTCACGTGGCGAATCATCACGTATCGCCCGGCAAGAAGCAATGGACTTGGGGGAACGGGGAATTCGGCCAAGCATGGGATCGCAATCTAACGGATGAAGACGGTCCATATATCGAGCTGATGACCGGCGTGTACACCGACAACCAACCGGATTTCGCATGGCTGCAGCCGTACGAAGAGAAGTCGTTCAAACAATATTTCATGCCTTACAAAGAAATCGGCATCGTCAAGAACGCCACGATCGATGCGGCGATTAACCTCGAGATCGACGAGAAGAACCGCCAAGCGTCTGTGCTTGCCTATACGACATCGTTGTTCCCCAGTGCGATCGTCGAGTTGAAAGGGCGCAGTCGCTCTTACTTGAAAGAAGCGGCCGATTTATCTCCCGAAACGACCTTTAAATCCGTCGTTACGTTGGATGAAGGCGATCTGGCCCATGACCTTGTATTAAGCGTTAGGGACGCTGGCGGACGGTTGCTGGTTTCTTATAGGCCGGCGAAACCTTCTCTCGAAGAGGTGCCAGATGCTGCAAAGCCGCTTCCCGAGCCGCAGGAGCTTCGCACCAACGAGCAATTATATTTGGCTGGCTTGCACCTTGAGCAATACCGTCACGCTACGTTCGAACCGGAGACTTATTATTTGGAAGGCCTGAAGCGGGATTCCGGAGATATCCGCATCAATGTCGCTTACGGGACGTTGCTGCTTCGCCGTGGCTTGTTCGCCGAATCGGGGGCTCATTTCCGGACGGCCCTGAAGTCGCTCACTTGGCGCAATCCGAATCCTTATGACAGCGAGGCGCTCTACCAACTCGGCCTCGCGCTTAAACTTCAAGGCCGCGCCGAGGAAGCTTTCGACGTTTTGTACAAATCGACCTGGTCGGCGGCTTGGCAGGATGCGGGTTTCTTCTCGCTTGCCCAGATAGCTTGCGAGAAAGGCTCTTTCGCGGAAGCGCTGGATTTGGTCGAACGGTCTCTCGTGCGGAACTCGCGCAATTACAAGGCGCGTCACCTTAAGGCGGCCTTGCTGCGCAAGCTGGGTAATTCCGCGGACGCAAAGGCATTCGCCGAGGAAACGCTCGCGCTCGATATCGCCGATTTCGGATCGGCCAACGAACGCGGCTTGGGGTTGCAGGCGCTAGGAGACCAAGCCGGAGCGGACGATGCTCTTAAGGAGCTGGCTCGTCTCATGCGCGGGGATCCCCACAATTACTTGAATCTGGCTTCGGACTATGCGGGAAGCGGATTGTACGAGGAAGCGATATCCGTACTCGGAATCGTTCCCGATGCGAGCGCGGATGCCTATCCGATGCTCCACTATACGCTCGGCTATCTTTACGAGCTGGCAGGGAATTCCGAGTCGGCCGCCGCATACCGTCGCGCTGGCAACGCCGCCTCGCCGGATTATTGTTTTCCGAACAGCCTGTTCGAGCTAGTCGTGCTGCAAAGCGCAATCAAAGCCGACGATCACGACGACAAAGCCCATTATTACTTGGGCAACCTCCTATATGATAAGAAGAGACACCGGGATGCGATCGCCCACTGGGAGAAATCCGCGTCTATCAACGTCGATTTTGCGACCGTCCATCGGAACCTCGCGCTCGCGTATTTCAATAAACTCGGCGATTCGGCGAAGGCGCTCGTATCGTTAGAGAAAGCGTACGCCCTTCGGACGGAAGACGCCCGCGTGTTCTACGAGCTTGATCAGCTTTACAAGAAGCTCGGATACGACGCCGGCAAACGCTTCGGCCACTTGGAAAAGCGCAAAGCGCTCGTCGAGAAGCGGGACGATCTGTACCTCGAATACGTTACTCTGATTAATGCTCTGGGACGTCATGAGGAGGCCATGCTTGCGCTGTCCGCAAGAAGGTTCCATCCATGGGAGGGCGGAGAAGGCAAAGTGACGGGGCAGCACGTGTTATCCCGAGTCGAGCAAGCGAAGCTGGAGCTGGATGCCGGACGTTTCGAGCAAGCGATTGAACATCTGCAGGAGGCGCTTGTCTATCCGGAAAACTTGGGAGAGGGTAAGCTGGCGGGAGCGCAAGAGAATCACGTTTATTATTACCTTGGCTGCGCTTTCGAAGGGCTTAACGATCAAGAACAGGCTAGGGAGAATTTCCTGGTTGCCTCGAAAGGCCTTGAGGAACCGGCTAGCGCGATGTATTACAACGACCAGCCGCCGGATATGATTTTCTACCAAGGGCTGGCCTGGCACAAGCTCGGCAATGAAAAGGAAGCAAGCCGTCGCTTCAACAAGCTGATCGATTATGCGGAGAAGCATTTGCGGGACGAGATCAAATTCGATTACTTCGCCGTTTCGCTGCCGGATTTTCTCGTATTCGAAGACGATCTGAACAGACGCAACGAGATTCACTGTCGGTACATGATGGGACTCGGGCTCATCGGAAAACGGTGCTTCGAGGAAGCAAAAGCGCAATTCGATTCGGTGATCACCATGGATCCTAACCATCAAGGGGCGGGCATTCACCGGAGATTGTGCGAATAGAACGGAACGGAATGCCCGCCTCGGCAATTCCGTTAACGTGAGACTGAAACCAAGCTAATCGTTGTTGGATGGAGTTGAAAATACGCAAATTTGGGTTCTCGTGAACCGATAGAGCCGGGGTTTCCACGCGAACGATATGGTTATACTACATACGTTCAGGATTATGAAGCTTCATATAATCCAAATCCCCAGAGATAAAGAGGCGAATCGGATGACGGTTGATAGTTTGTTTTTGTTATTGGAAATCTTGTTGATCAATATCGTGCTAAGCGGCGACAATGCGGTCGTTATCGCCATGGCAAGCCGGAACCTGCCGGAGCACCTTAGAAGCCGGGCAATCTGGATGGGAGCCATCGGAGCGGTCGGGCTTAGGATCATCCTTTCCGTAGCCGCGATTGCCTTGCTGGATATCCCGGCCGTTCAAATCATCGGGGCACTGCTGCTTCTATATATCGCGATCCAGCTAGTTATGGAAGATGGGGGTTCCAAAGAGGTGCAAAGCGTCTCTTCTCTCGGTAAGGCGATAGGGATCATTCTCGTGTCGGACTTAGTCATGAGCTTGGACAACGTTCTCGCGATCGCTTCCATAGCGAAGAATAATATTTGGCTTATGACGACGGGGATCGCGCTCAGCATACCTTTGATTATCTGGGGCAGCCAGCTCATTCTGAAGGTGTTGAACCGTTTTCCGGCGGTGGTGTGGATCGGCTCGGCCATTCTGGGATATACGGCGGGCGAGATGTTGGCCGGCGTTCAAGTCGTGAAGGCGCGCCTGCCTAGTTTAGGGGCTTGGGAATATGGCTGGCTCCCGGTTGCGACGGCGATTCTCGTGTTGTTCAGTGCTTTTGCGTGGCGTAAAATAGGGGCGGACTATCACGAGAAGGTTGCAATTAGCGAAGAAGTATCGCTTACGCGTAGAACTAAGGGATAGCGGCGGTGGCTGCTATCCCTTTTTCGTTAGCAAAGTGAACACGGATACTTCGGGTTTGCTGCCGAAGCGTACCTTGATCCGGGTCGTGCCGATACCGCGATTGGTGTAAAGCAGATAAGGCCGCTCGGCGCGCAGCTTTTTATGAACCCGATACAGCCCTCCGATATATTTACGGCCCAGGGAGGATTTGATAAGCGCCCCTACAATAGGCAAAGAAACCTGACCGCCATGGCTGTGCCCGGATAGCTGTAGATCGATTGGATAGCGCGGTAGTCTATCCGCGATATCCGGTTCATGCGCGAGGAGCAGATTAAACCCATCATCGCTCAGTTTGGCGAAGGCGGATGCCATGTCCGGGCTGCCGCAATTGAAATCGTCGAGTCCCGCAACGGTGATATACTCGCCGCTGGGAAGCATAATTCTCTTGCTCTCGTTGAGGAGCACTGCAAAGCCAGCTTTCTGAAGAAAAGTCCCCGTGCACCGATTCATCCGAGTGTGACCGAAGTCGTGATTGCCGTATATGGCGTATTTGCCGAGCGGGGCTTGGATACGCGACAGCGCGGGTGTCGGATCGTAATTCGTGAAGTTACTCTTGCGCCGCGCATCGAACAAGTCTCCGGTAAATACGACGATGTCCGGATTCAGCGAGTTAAGGGTGGAAGCGAGTTGATCAAGCTGCGAAAGGGAAAAATGGGGTCCGAGATGTATGTCGCTGAACTGAACAATGGTCATTCCATCAAAGCCTTCGGGAAGATGTCCCGAATAAATCCTGTGCCGAGTAATGGTTAATCTTCTGGGCTCTATGATTGTCGCATAAATGGATATGGATATAATTATCAAAGCGATACTTATACAAAAGTACATAAACATACGGATCCCCCTTTTCCTCCCATTACCTTACCACGGCGACGCGGGGAAAGAAAAGCGAGGTGCGCTGAGCGATGGATTACGATAACTTAACGCTGCATACGGATAAATACGCACAGAGTTGAAAAGGATTAGTGCAGAATGATAGACTACAGGGATAGTCCTTGGGCATAACGTCTCCATTACATCAGGCGAAAGCAGGATAACCCGTGAATAAAATCAAAATCGTGACGGATTCTACCATCGACCTGTCGGATGAAATCATCCGACAATACGGCATAGAGGTCGTCCCATTATCTATAAGCATAGACAATAAGTCATACTTGGATCGCGTTGACATTTCGCCTGCCGAATTCATCAGCAAGATGCAACAGTCCAAGGAGCTTCCGAAGAGTTCTCAACCCCCGGCGGGAGCTTTCCTTGAAGTATACGATCGGCTCGGCAACGATGGCAGCGAAGTGCTTTCCATTCACATGACCGGCGAGATGAGCGGTACGGTCCGTTCTGCCCAGATGGCCGCGGAGATGACCGATACCAGAGTAACAGTGGTGGATTCCCGCTATATTACGAAGGCGCTTGGTTTTCAAGTGTTAGAAGCGGCATCCATGGCGGAGCAAGGCAAGAGCATTGCGGAAATCCTCGTCAGGCTGGACGAGATCCGTCTGCAAACCCGGTTATTCGTGGTCGTCGACACGCTGGATAACCTAGTTAAAGGCGGTAGAATCGGCAAAGGGAAAGCGTGGATAGGCTCGCTCTTGAAGATTAAGATTATCGCTTCACTCGAAGGCGGGGAGTATACGCCGATCGCGAAGGTCCGAAGCCGGGCGCATGTCGTAGAGTTTCTGGCGAAGCAATTCGCCGAAGACGTGAAGGGGAAAGCGATCAAAGGCGTTGGCCTTATCCATGCCGCCGGGTACGAACTTGCTTCCAAGCTGAAGGAGGCCATTATCGACATCACAGGTTACGATAAGATTAGCATTGAAGACACGACGCCTGTCATCAGCACACATACGGGCGTTGGCGCAATCGGGTTAACCTATTATTTCGAATAACAAAGGGATCTGTTACTTATTATGGAGTTTGCAATCTAATTGCAGGCTCTTTTTTTTTCGAATTTAAGATCAATTGTTCACAATGGGTTCAAATAGGCATGATAAAGTTATATTACAATGATACAAGTGTCGATTGAGGAGGGAGCCCTAATGACAACAGTTTTAGTCGTAGATGACGACGAGCATATTCGCGAGTTGGTCCGGTTATATTTGGAGGACGAAGGCATGGCCATTATAGACAAATCGACCGGTCGGGAAGCTTGGGATTATATGAACCAACACCAGGTGGATCTAGTCGTCCTGGATGTCATGATGCCCCAAATGGACGGATGGGAGCTCTGCCGCAAGATCAGGAACTCAGGCGATTTACCCATCCTTATGATTACGGCAAAGAGCGAGTCCATTGATCGTATTAAAGGCTTCCAGCTCGGCACGGACGATTATCTGGTTAAGCCGTTCGACCCTATGGAGATGGTCATGAGAATCAAGGCATTGCTTAAGCGATACCGGATATCCACGTCTCAGACTATTAAGCTAGGGAATGTCGTATTGGATAAAAAAAGCTACCAGATCAGTTTCGAGGATAGCGGCCAAACGACAACGATTCCGTTAAAAGAATTCGAGCTGCTCTACAAGCTGGCCAGCTACCCCGGAAAGCTCTTCACTCGGGATATGCTAATCGATCAGATTTGGGGTTATGAATACGAAGGCGATATGCGTACGATCGATACCCATATCAAGAGGTTAAGGGAACGGTTTGCGTGTTACGGCGACGAATTCAGAATCGTGACGTTAAGAGGACTTGGCTATCGATTAGAGGTGCGCCATGATTAAATCACTGTACGTACGCGTCATCCTTACTTTCTTGGGAACCATTATGATCAGCCTGTTCCTTTCTTTTTTCGTTATGAACTGGCTTTACATAAAGGAGCTTAAGACACTGATTCAGAATGATTTGATATCCGGCGGCAAAACCATCATTCAGTCCTATCGGGAATCGTACCCGAACAATCAAGAATCGCTGATGAAAGGGATTAAAGCACTTCCTATCTATTCCATTAATATTTATAACGCGGAAGGGAAGCTGCTTCACGAGAACCTGATCACTAACAATAAGCGGATTACGATAAACGAACAATCCCTTCATTACGTTCTAAACGGGGGAGTGTACCGAGCTAATACTGAAAAAGGGCCAGAGCAAATGGTTGTCGGGCTGCCCTTTACTATTAACGGGGAGTCTTACGCATTATTCATTACTCCGCAGTTCCACGTATTCTTTTCAAAGATCGCCGAATTATACCGTACGCAGCTGCTTATTATTATGATTGCCGGCAGTATCCTCATTGTTATAGCTGCGAGATTTATCGTGAGACCCCTCCAACTGCTGACGAGAGCGGCTAGGAAAATGGCCAAAGGCGATTTCCGAATTACGTTAAGAACGGGACGTAAAGACGAGATCGGGCAGTTGACCTCCAGCTTTAACGAAATGGCGAAAGAGCTTGGCATGCTCGAGAAGACGAGGCAGCAATTCGTGTCCAATGTTTCCCATGAGATCCAGTCTCCGCTCACCTCCATCAAAGGATTCACGCAAGCGCTCATCCATAAGAAAATGGACGAGGAAAGCCGGAATCGCTTGCTAACGATTATCGCGGAAGAAAGCGATCGCCTGTCGCGATTATCCACAGACTTGCTTCAACTATCTTCCCTTGAATATGAGCATCTTACCCTTCAGAAGCGGGAATATCGATTGGATGAGCAGCTTCGTAAAGTCGTAATCGCCTATGAACCCCAATGGATGTCCAAAGATCTCCGAATTGATCTTGAACTAGAGGAGCTTCGCATCATGGGGGACGAGGATAAGCTTGTTCAATTATGGAACAATTTGCTAAGCAACAGTATTAAATTTACTGATCCGGGTGGTTCCATACGCATGGAGGCGAAGGAGAACGGGGATCGGATTACGGTTTCAATCGCGGACAGCGGGCAGGGGATACCCGAAGAGGAATGGGCGTCTATTTTCAAACCTTTCTATAAAGTAGACAAGTCCAGAACCCGAAAAATAGCCGGCAGCGGTATTGGACTTTCAATCGTAAGAAGAGTCATTGATCTTCACTATGGCGATATTCAGGTGTCGAGCCAGCCAGGGCAAGGGACAACGTTCACGATCTCGTTCCCTCGTTAACATCTCTCCGATCCGAATTTGTAATCTCCAGTTCACAGAGAGGACAAACAAGGATTATATACTTCTCTCATAAAGAGAGGAGAGATTCATGTGAACGCGTTAAGTAAATTTAGTCTGAAGAATGGGGTAGCCGTCGTTATTCTCAGTATTCTGGTACTGGGGTACGGATTCTATTCCGCTACCCAGATCAAGCAGCAAACGTTTCCCGACATTGAATTCCCGGCCGTATTCGTCCAAGCTGTTAATCCGGGGGCTTCCACGGAGGAAGTCGAGACAGAGATTACGAAGCCGATCGAAGACAGCCTTAAAATGATGAAGGGGTACGATTCGTTAACGAGTACTTCGTCGGAAAATGCAGCAAGCATTTTCATGCAATTTCCGTTCGGCTCGGATATGGATAAGCTGACCGGCGAAGTGCAAAGCGCTGTAGATGCTCTTGAGCTGCCGGACAAAGCGAACATAACCATACAACGGTTATCCGTCGGAACCAGACCAATCTACCAAGCTGCTATGTTTCCTATGGATGATAATACGCAAGCTTTGGCTGATAGACTAGAGAATGAAATCGTTCCGAAGATGCAGAAGCTGGAAGGCGTCGGCTCCGTTACCCTTAAAGGGATTAAAACCGAAGAGCTTAAAATCGTCGTGGACAAAGCTAAGGCAAATGAAATGGGCATTTCGTTAAGCTCCATTCAAAGCGCGATACAAGCGTTGGATTATGCTCTTCCGTTAGGCTCTATTAAGCAAGAAGAAACGACGATTCCGATTCGGCTGGTAGGCAGCGTTAACTCCTTGGAGCAAATCGAGAATTTACAGCTTAGCCCGGGGCAGCCTCAAGGACCAAATGCTCAAGCTGTGTCCGGATCGGGTAAAATCAAGCTTTCGGACATCGCTGCCGTTACGACAGTCTCTTCGCAGAATGAGATTACGCGTTATAACGGCAAACAAAGCTTTATTCTTGAAGTCATCAAAAATCAGGACGCAAACACGGCTGATGTTGCCAATGAAGTAAAGGACCTGCTCGCGACTTATCAGGATAAAGCCGAGCTGGACGTCCATGTTATCTTGGATCAGGGCAAAGAAATCGAGAAGTCCGTATCTTCTTTAATTGAAGAAGGATTGTACGGCGCATTATTCTGCGTCATCATCATTTTCTTGTTCCTCCGGAACGTGCGGGCGACGTTGATCTCCATCATATCGTTGCCTATCTCCATTTTCGCGACGATCGCGCTCATGGATCAGATGGGTTATACGCTCAATATTATGACTCTCGGCGGTATCGCGGTGTCGATCGGCCGAATCGTCGACGACAGCATAGTCGTCATAGAAAATATATTCAGGTGGCGGCAGGAGAAAGGCAATGAGCTTAAAGGGAAGGAGCTAGCCTACAAGGCGACCAAGGAAGTCATTAGCGCCGTAGGCTCCTCAACCTTAGCGACGGTAGTCGTATTTGCTCCTCTAGCGTTCGTTAGCGGAATCATCGGGGAGTTTTTCCGCCCTTTCTCGCTGGCCGTCGTTATCTCCATCGTCACCTCGCTTCTGGTCGCAATCATGCTTATTCCTGTGCTTGGTGCGAAATTTTTCAAGAACGTTAAGCCGCATAAAGAAGGAAGCAAGCTTTCGAACGGATTCGAGAAGATCATACGCGGGGCACTGAAACGTAAAGGCATTGTGCTTGGCTTATCGATTCTATTGCTTATCGGCTCTCTGAGTACGATTCCGCTTCTTGGAGTCGCGTTCCTGCCCGCCGATTCCGTTCCTACTGCATCGATACAGGTATCGCTCCCGGCTAAAAGCGGATTGGAACAGACGGATGCGGTGAGCCAGAAGGTGGAAAGCTACGTGAAGGGTTTAGATGGCGTGGAGAACTACCAGGTGTCCATCGACGGTTCCTCTACGGGCAATCCGTTCGAGGATTCCGGCGGGAAGAACAAAGCAACGGTAGCCGTACAGTTCGTTGACGGCACGGACATGGTTCAAGCGATCGACCGGATAAATGCCGAGCTGCCTGTGATAGTAACGACGGAAGTGCCGGATACGACGGTAAGCGTTAAAGAAGGAGCGCAAGAGGGATTGCCGACCGGCGACAATGTAGATGTTAGCTTGTACGCAAGCAACGTAGACGATTTGTTGAAGGCGGCGAAGCAGGTCGAGGACTTGATGCTTCAGAACTCCGACTTGAAGGATATATCCAATAACATGAACGATGTATCGCCGAAATGGGTGCTTTCGCTAAACCAAGCTGGCATCGATGCGAACGTGAACGCCTTTGCGGTTATGCAAGCCGTTAACGAGCAGTTGAAGCCTGTTGATGCGGGCACCTATCATTTAGATAATGAATTCAGGGATCTTACCTTGTCTTATGAGGAACAGATTAAGTCCAAAGATCAGCTAGAGAATATTGGCATAACGATTCCGGGTGGTGTTGTTAAGCTGAAGGAAATTGCCACGATTACGGAACAGAACGCGCTCATTACGGTTAACCATGAGGATGGGAAAACGTACGCGAAGATTAGCGGTACCATCAAAGGTACGGATACTGCGGCTATTACGAACAAAGTACAGCAGGATATCGAAAGCTTAGCGTTGCCAAGCGGCGTCGAAGTAAGCTTCGGCGGCGGGTTGGAAATGATTAACGAAGGCTTCGCGAGCATCGGGATTGCCATGGCTGTAGCGGTAGGTCTAGTATTCCTTGTTATGAGCATGACGTTTGGCGGCTTACTCACGCCGTTCATCATCTTATCTTCCCTGCTGTTTATTCCTGTGGGATCGCTCGGAGCGTTGTTGATATCTGGACAATCGCTATCGATGAGCGCTATGATCGGCATGCTCATGCTCGTCGGAATTGTCGTTACTAACGCGGTCGTATTGCTCGATCGTGTCGAGAAAAACCGTAAATCCGGCATTTCGATTACGGAAGCGATCGTGGAAGCATCAAAAACCCGTCTTCGTCCGATTCTGATGACGGCATGTGCCACCATGCTGGCGCTTCTCCCGTTAGCGCTATCCGGTTCATCCACTAGCCTGATTTCTGGAGGATTGGCCATTACGGTTATCGGCGGGCTCTTTACTTCGACTTTGCTGACGCTGGTAGTCGTTCCGGTCATCTATGAGATGGCTTGGAAAAAAAGAAAAGCGAAGGAAGCCGAAAATTTCTGATGTCCCCGCTGGTACCATAAGAAGTTAGTACTATACGCTTCGCGGTGTTCCCCTTATAATTGCCTTAATAACAGAAACTGTTAAACGCAATTATTCATAGGAGGAAATCACAATGGAAGATGGCCACTCAAGCACGAACCTGAATTCGAACCCGCAAGCAAGTCCCGCCCAGAAGCGCGCGAACAATTTCTACCGCCGCAGGAACACGCCGACTTACACCTTCATGGCCTGGGGTGCTTTCGTTCTCGCCTTCGGCTTCGAGTTTGGAGGGATCTACACCTTGGAGCAGCCGCTTTCCGTAAGAGGCTATTACGCCGCGGTTGCGATACTTCTGATTATTACTTCATTCGTACTTCAGAAGGTTATCCGCGATAACGACGAGGATGATTATCTCCGCGAGCAGAATGTTCACCACCGCAAGCGCAATACGTCGGCGTTCACGTTCCTGTCATGGGTCGGTTTCATTCTGGCCGTTGCCTTCGAATTCATAGGTTTAACGACGCTTGAAGAGCCATTCTACGTAGTCGGATATTATGCAATCGCAGCCGCGTTCCTAATCGTCACCAGCCTCGTGCTGCAGAAGACGATTCGCGACAACGAGGAAGATAAAATGAGCAACGGACCGTTCGAGGCATAATCCATATCCATTCCCTATGATTTACGGTGATGAATTCGTTACTGTAGATCATAGGGAATTTTTTAAGTTGTAGTGGTCGGAGTAAGGGAAGAGGAAGATTGTCTGATTATCAATTCGGAATCGACCTTGAATACTCGCTTCTCCGAAAAAACGTTGCCATTCATCTGATCGAGCAATTTCTCGGCGAGAATGGCGCCCATTGCGTATTTAGGCTGGTTTACCGTGGTTAAGGAAGGCGTAACGTATTTGCTTATCCGGTTGTTGTCTACGCCGACGACCGCCAGCTGCTCGGGAATTCGGATGTTATATTCCGCGCACGCTTTATAGACGCCGAGCGCCATTTCATCGTTTGCTGCGTAGACGGCGGTAAACTCTATTTTCTTATCGAACAATCTCTTCATGGCCTCGTATCCGCCGGGTTCGTCAAAGTTGCCGTTATCTATCCATTCGGGACGGAAGGGGATCTGATGCTCGCTAAGCGCCTTCAAGTAGCCCTCCAACCGTTCGTAGCTGTCTATCGCTTCGGCGTATCCGCTTAGAAACACGATTCGACGATGGCCTTGCTCCACTAAGTGGTGAATGACCTCTCTGGAAAACTTCACGTTGTCGGTATAGATACAAGGAATTCTCTCGTGCTCGATATATCGGCCGACGAGACCGATGTGATAACCCTTGTCGGAGATTTGGCGAATCTGTTCGTCGTTAAGCTGGGTAGCGATGAGAATTGCGCCGTCGATCGTCCTATCCATCAACAGATTGAGATATTCGAGCTCTCTTTCCTTTTGATTCTGCGCATCGCAAATAATGACTTTATATTTGTTGGCGTAGGCCATGTTCTCGATCCCTTTGATGATTTCCGAGAAATAGGCATTATTGATGTCCGGGACGATAACGCAGATCGTCATCGAACGTTGGGAGCGCAAATTTTTCGCCGCGGCGTTTGGATGATAGCCGAGTTGCTCGATAGCGCGCATTACTTTATCTTTGGTCTTGGGCGTTACGGCTGCATTTTGAGTCAATACCCTGGATACGGTAGCCGGAGAAACGCCCGCCTTCGCCGCAACGTCAATAATTTTAATGTCCATTTCATCAACCCAACTTTACCGAAAATGTATTTGACAATTGTGAATATGCTTTATTATAATACATGATGAAATCGATTTCAAACAATTCGGTGTAAAATGGTACATAAACAGGCGATATCATACGTAAATCAACATTTTTTAAAGAAATCGATTTCATCATCCGCTAAGAACTGATGCTGTTGAAGAAAAGAAGTCCATAAATATAGGACGAAATGAAAACGATTTCTTTTTGGTGGAAAGGAAGTTGCCCATGTCAAGACTATTAGTTGATTTACGTACAAACAAGGTATTGTGGCTGATGATCGTCCCCTCTTTGGTGTTTTTCGTAATCTTCAGTTATTTACCGATGATCGGCGTGTATTATGCGTTCACGAACTACAGCTTTGAAGGCGGTTTGTTCAAGAGCCCTTATGTCGGCTTTCAGAACTTTCAATTCCTGATTCAATCCGGACAGCTGTACGCATTGACCAAAAACACGATTTTGTACAATCTAGCTTTCATTTTCCTAGGAAATGCGCTACAGGTTACTTGCGCTATTTTCTTGAGCGAATTGCCGGGCAAGCTGTTTCGCAAGTTTACACAATCGTTTATGTTCTTGCCTTTCTTCCTATCCTTCGTCTTGATTGGAGCTTTCGTATTCAATCTATTCAACTTCGAGAACGGCGCGGTGAATACGTTCTTAAAGGGCATCGGCCTGCAACCTTACGACTTTTACTTACATACCGCGCCTTGGAAATACATCATCGTTTTTTTCAGCGTTTGGAAAGGTTTAGGTTACGGCATGATTATTTATTTGGCCGCCATCATGAGCATCAGCGACGAATATCACGAAGCTGCGAAAATTGACGGTGCCAACATTTTTCAAAGAACGAGGCACATTATTCTTCCTCTTCTAGTTCCGACGTTCGTGTTGCTCATTCTGCTTAGCCTGGGCGGCATCTTGAAGGGGCAGTTCGACCTGTTTTACCAGATCATCGGAAACAACGGAATGTTATTCGAAACGACGGACATTATCGATACATACGTTTACCGGTCCTTAACGGTTAACTTCGATATCGGGATGGGTACCGCAGCGGGATTGTACCAATCGGCATTCGGTTTAGTGCTTGTGTGCGCCGTCAATTACATCATCAAGAAAACCCGTGAAGATTATGCTTTGTTCTAGGAGGAGATACAAATGAAAATCCGTATGGAGAAGGCGACGATCTTATTTAATGTTATCGGATATTTGGTCATCTCCTTGCTAGCCGTTCTTTGCCTGCTTCCGTTTCTATTGATCATAACCGGCTCCGTTTCTTCGGAGATGGAGATCATCAGGGACGGCTTCAAGCTCATTCCGGATCAATTCTCGATAGATGCCTATAGGGCCATATTCAGTGATCCGAAGCAGATCTTCCAAGCCTATCAGGTAACGATCTTATTAACGATAGCCGGGAGCTTGCTTGGCCTGTTCTTCACTTCGATGGCAGGTTACGTCTTGTCCCGCAAGGAATTCCATTTCCGGAATCCCGTCGCCTTTATCATTTATTTCACGACGTTATTCAGCGGGGGTTTGATTCCATGGTACATCACGATCGTTAAATACTTGGGTTGGAAAGACAGCTACTTAGCTCTTTTAGTGCCTCCCATGCTAAGCGCATGGAATATCATCCTCATGAAAAACTTCATGAAGTCGATTCCCGATTCCATCTCGGAATCCGCGAAAATCGACGGAGCTGGCGAATTTACGATCTACCGGCGACTAATCTTGCCCCTATCGATACCCGGTCTTGCGACCATAGGTCTCTTCCTGGCCCTAGCCTATTGGAATGAATGGTTCTTGCCCAATATCTTTATTACGACGGAATCGAAATATCCGCTGCAATTCCTGCTTTACCGAATACTAGCCAGCGCCGCCGTCTTGAATACGAACATCGCCGGGAATTTATCGCCGGATTTCAAGCCTCCGACGGAGACGCTAAAAATGGCAGTGGCTATTGTCGTTACGGGTCCAATCGTCTTCTTATATCCTTTTGTTCAACGCTTCTTTATTAAAGGACTGACGATCGGTGCGGTGAAAGGTTAGAACCGGACAACCGGCTAACATATATCCATTAAATTCAATCGAGGGGGAAAGTGTATGAACAGAAAGTATGCCCGATTTTTTGCCATCGTTCTTGCTCTAACTTTGTTTACCGCACTCATTAGCGCTTGCAGTAAAGAAAACAAGCCTGCCGCAGAATCGAAAGCAGCGGAATCGTCCGGATCCGAAACAACTCCTGCGGAATCCTCGTCCGCATCTGATCCTGCGAAACCGGATATTTCCAAGAAAGTCGAGCTTGTCTGGTATTTACTCGGCGATTCGCACGCTGACTCTCCTAAAGTCGTCGAAGAGTGGAACAAAATGCTCGAAAAGGACTTAAATACAACAGTTAAATTGAATTTCACGACATGGACGGAGTGGGCTACAAAGTACAACCTGCTGCTCACAACTGGAGAGAAAGTAGATATGATCTTCGCTTCCAGTTGGGCTGATTACTTTAAGTATGCTAAACAAGGCGCATTCCTGGACCTCACCGACCTGTTGCCAACCTATGCTCCTCAGACCTGGAGCACCGTTCCGGAGCAGGATTGGAGCGAGGCTAAGGTAGATGGCAAAATCTTCGCAGTCCCTGCGACATACCCGGAATTCACGCCAAACGGTATCGTCTATCGGGAGGACTGGCGCAAAGAATTAAACCTGCCCGAGGTCAAAGATTTGGATTCCATTGAAGCTTATATGGACGGCGTTAAAAAATCGAAATCAGGCGTAACGCCGATCGGTGGATCCGCTTGGAATGAAGTCAGCACGTTGTTTAAGGCCATAACCGGATTCGAAGCGATCGGCGGAGACGGAAATAGCGTCGTGGTGGCTAAATCCTATGACAATCCACGGGACATCGTTGCTTATCCGTTTACGACGGAATTCGCGGATTACGCGAAAAGAATGAAGACTTGGGCGAGCAAAGGCTTCTGGTCTTCCAGTACTCTGTCCGTTGAAACGGCGGCAGGAGATCTGATCAAAGCGGGTACGGGAGCAGTTTACTGGCGTAACCCTGCTGGAGCCGGCGGTTTCATCACGGATCTGAAGAAGACGAACCCGGAAATCGAAGTGGCTTACTTCCCATTTACACGAATCCAAAATTATGCGGTTCCTAACCTGTCCATTAACAATGGTATGGCTATTCCTAAGAGCTCGACAAATCCAGAGCGTTCGTTGATGGTGTTGGATAAGCTTCGTAACGATCCTAAATATTTCAATTTAATGACTTACGGATTCGAAGGTACTCACTATTCCCTTAATGCCGACGGCAAAACATACGTGGCTCCTCCCAAGGGCGTGGAGGTCGCGCAGGATTGGAAGAAATACGACATCGCGGGCTGGGGTTGGAGGTATGAACCGAATATGTTGAAGGAAGAAGGCAGTTGGGATGGATTCGATAAATTAACCGAAGAATTCAAAGCGATAAGCAGACCAAGTATCTTCCAGCCGGTCGTTCTTGATTACGAACCGGTTAAAGCCGAGCAGGCAGCTGTCAACCAAGTCTTCAAGCAATACGGGCAACCGCTGATGATGGGATTGGTCCCGGACGTGGACAAAGCTCTGGAAACCTACCGGAAGAAGCTTGAAGGAGCGGGCATCGATAAAGTGGTAGCTTATGTCAAGGAACAAGCGGAAGCTTATTATACGGAAAGAAATATCCAATAGTTTGTATACGGGGAGTGATGTCTCATCATCACTCCCCGTATATTATGGGTACAAGCAGAACTATAGCATGAGCGAACTAGATGTACGGGAGGAAGATTAGATGAGCCATACTGCAATCAAAGACGGCGTGTTTCATCTGGACGGGAAGAAAACCTTTTTCCTATCCGCGGATTATCCTTATTATCGCGACTCGGTCGATAACTGGGCAGATCGAATCGAGCAACTGAAGAGCGCTCACATCCGCGTCGTCAGCTTCTATGTTCCTTGGCGGCATCATGCGGTGAACGGCGGAATAGATTTTGAGGGAGCTACGCTTCCGAACCGTAATGTAAAGAGATTCATAGAAATATGCGCCGAGAAGGAAATGTACGTGTTGCTCAAGCCAGGCCCGTTCATCCATGCGGAAACCGATTATGGCGGACTTCCCGATTTCGTAAATCCCGACAACGATTCCGGAATCGATCCGATGCTTAATGGGGAAGGCGCGAAGCGGACGTGGCACCATACGCTCCCTGCTCCGACCGATCCTAAGTTCAGCAGCCTCGTTAAGATCTGGTTCGAGCAAGTAAACGAGCAATTAATCAGACCGAATACCTATCCGCGAGGTCCTATCGTTTCTCTGCAAATCTTAAACGAAGGCGTCTACTCGGATGCCCAGCATCCGGTCACGGAGTATGATTATTCGGTAACCTCGATCGACGCGTTCAGAAATTTCCTTGTGGAAAAGTATAAAACCATCGATAACTACAATGAATTGCACCGGACCACCGCTCGGAGCTTTGCCGAGATCAATCCTCCTTCTGAATTAAAGGAGATACAACATGAAGCAGGAGTTCTGATTTACTTGGATTGGGCTGAATATCAGTCCTATTATATGGAGAAGCTCTACTCGGGCTGGGGGGAGTATATCGATTCCGATTTGCCCTATATCTTAAACCTGAATCCGCCGCATGACCGCGCGCAAGGTTATGATGATTGGTTTAATCGCTTGGAGATCGAGAAGTTCACGAATCAGTACTACGGGTATACGAATTGGATCGGCGTAGTCTCGCATGACGAGTCCGCGTTCAACCGTTATCTGCTCCTGACCAAGCGGGGGCGAGGACCTAACCTAGAGGAAAATTGGGGCTTTTCCAAGTTATACGATTATCGCTATAAGTACACGGCTATTCCGTTCTTCCAGACTATCATGGCCGTAGCGGGCGGGGCTTCGGGCTACAACGTTTATACCGGAGTCAGCACCGACCAGTGGGATGACGGCATTGACTCCATGCAAGAAAAGCCTTATCCCGATTGTTCTCCGATCACGGAGAAGGGCGAGCTTACGCCCAAATATTATGCTATGAAACTGTTGAATAGGTTCTTTGAAGAATTCGGCAGCGATTTAATGGAGAGCCGGGCTTATTCTCCTTTGACATGGGGGATTTATAACCGTTACGCTCAAGTCGGATGCTGGGGAATGGAAGATGATCTTACGAAAATGGGTAGAAAACCGATTCACTTGGGTCGGAATGGCTTTGATCGTTTCCAAACGGTGTCCCGCAAATCGAATATCGATTACAAGCTGTTGAATCTCGCTTCGGGCGTGCCTTCAATCGATGAGCATCCTCTTATCGTCTTGACGGGCGGATTCTTCATGGAAGCCGCGGTTCAACAATATCTTGCGGAATACGTACGAATGGGCGGCAAGCTGTTGCTTACCCATGATGTGCCTGTACTCGATGAGAATATGCTTCCGTGTACGCTATTAATAGATCGACTATTTGCAGGGGCGCATCCAAAAGACGACACCTACAAAGTAGAAAAAGGAATCGTTGTTTATCGGGATCATAACTTGTTCGGCGAAGAGTCTGACCCGACTTCCGTTCTCGAGTTGCTTCTAGGAATGGATAAAGATTTATCTAGCCTTAAGTCAGATGCGCAAGTTTGGGTACACAGGCATCCTTGGAAAAATGCCGCTTATTATTTTATTCTTGGACTCGATGAGCAGGAGAAAACCTATCGGGTTAGCGACGGCAAATACGAGATTCTAATCGATCTGCCGAAGAAGTCCAGCGCAATCGTCCGTGTTGAGGATGGCAAGCTATCCGCGGGCGTCGTCAAGGGAATCCACGAGTTCGAGGAATCATATGTCGCACCCGCCATTCGGATGGGACATGAAACGCTGGAGGCCAGCAGTCCGTGCGATTTATTTTTTGCGATTCATGGGAATACGACGGCTTACGAGACCGCTTCGGATCGTGAGGGCGAGGTACAAGTCATCTACGAAGCTTAGACTAATTTCGGATACATAAATTACCTTGAATCAGCCCACACTGAGAACTAGTAAATTCTTGGAAATGGGCTGATGCTATGTGTAATCGTTTTTCGCTAACCGCGGAATTGTCGGACTTAACGGAGGATTTCCGCATCGACCGGGTACATGTTCCTTACACGAGACGGTACAACATCTCGCCGACTCAACAAATTCCCATCATTCAACAGATGGGGGAAGAACGTTGCCTGAACCAGCATAGGTGGGGCTTAATGCCCTACTGGGGTAAAAATTCGATCAATGCCAGCGTCGATACGTTAGGCGACCGCAACTATCTGCGAAACATGCTCACGAAGAAGAGATGCGTTATCCCTTGCAGCGGCTTCTATATTTGGAAGCAGGAAGGAAAGAGCAAGAGCGCCTGGCGCGTCGTGCACCGGAGTAAGACGACCTTCGCGATGCCGGGGATTTACGACGTGTGGTTGGATTCGGAAAGAAACGAATTTCCCATGTGCACCGTAATCACGAGAGGCTCGGCATTCGATACCGATCATGCCTTGCCGTTGATCTTAGAAGAGGAGTCCATGGAAGCATGGCTTAATCAGAAAGAAACGCGTTCGGAGGCGCTTCAGTCGTTGTTGCAATCGCTGCCCGAGGCAGACTTCCGAACCTACTCGGTCAACCCTTTCGTAGAGGATAGGGGGCTGGAAACTCCGGATTGCATCGCGGAGATTCATCCTTCGCTCTCGTTGGTCAAGATTTAGCGCTAATGTGTTCTGTACACCGCGGCAACAATAATGCAGCTATCAAGCTGCATTATTTGATTTTTCCTAGAGAAATCTTCCTTTTTATTAACTATAATAGAGAAAAGACAATAGGAGATGAGCTCTCGATGTTAACAACTTATAAAATCGCGGTGGCAGGCTGCGGAGGCATGGCCAATACTTGGGTTAAATATGCCTTAGGCCGTTCGGATGCGGAAATTGTCGCGTTGGTCGATATCAAGCAAGAATACGCCCAAGCTATGGCGGAGCGACATGGACTCTCCTGCGGCACGTATACGGATATTAAGGAAGCAATCGAAGAGACCGGAGCTAACTTGGTGTTCGATATCACTATTCCGGCTAGCCATTTCACCATCAGCACGACGGCGATGAATCTGGGATGCGACGTCTTCGCCGAGAAACCGTTAGCCGAGAAGCTCTCCGAATGCCAAGAGATCATTAGGGTGTCGGATCGGACGGGACGCACGCATACCGTCATGCAGAATCGCCGCTTCGACAATCGGATTCGCGCTCTCCGGGAATTGATCACGGAAGGATTTATCGGCAAACCGGGTTACGCGGGCGCAGACTTCTTCCTCGGTCCGCATTTCGGAGGATTCCGCGATACGATGGATAGCCCTCTCCTGCTGGATATGGCCATTCATACGTTCGACCAGGCCCGCTTAATCCTTGGCGCTGACCCGGTATCCGTGTATTGTCAGGAATTTAACCCTGCGGGGTCTTGGTATGAGGGACAAGCCGCCGCCGTTTGCATATTCGAAATGTCGGACGGGTCCGTGTTCTGTTACCGCGGCTCTTGGTGCGCGGAAGGCGCGCCTACCTCTTGGGAAGCATCGTGGCGGGTGACGGGGGAGAAGGGGACGGCCATCTGGGATGGCACGGGCAATCCCTATGCCGAAGCGGTCGCACCGGGTAATCAGGAAGGCGGATTCACTCGTGAATATATCCGGAAGGTTGCGGAAGTGCCGGAGCAACCGAAATCGTTCCATGAAGGCTGCCTGGACGAGATGTTCGCCGCGCTTGAGGAAGGCAGAAGGGCAGAAACGGATTGCCGTGACAATATTTATAGCATGGCGATGGTTCTCGGCGCGATCGAAAGCTCCAAGACAGGGCGGAAAGTCATGATTTCCGAGCTTATGGGCTAATTGTTTCGCCATATCCCGACACGATTCTCTTTGGAAACAACCTGAGTTGTTGTATAATGTTGCTATCCATCATCATCGTTGCGGAGGTAGCACATTGGCTCAGTTGTATTTCAAATACGGAACTATGAATAGCGGTAAATCGTTCGAAATCATTAAAGTCGCTCACAATTACGAAGAGCAAGGAAAACCGGTATTGATTTTCACGCCCTCGATCGATACGAGGAACGGTTCGGATAAGGTCGGATCCAGGGTAGGGTTTACGCGTCCCGCCATTACGGTCGACGAAAATACGAATTTGTACGATTCGGTCGTCACGCAGCTTTCGGGGTCTGGCCGATTTTTCTGCGTGCTCGTGGATGAAGCACAATGGTTGAAAAAACATCATATCGTGGAATTAACCCGCGTGGTCGATGAATTAAACGTGCCCGTCATGGCGTTCGGGCTTAAAAACGATTTCCAGAACGAGCTGTTCGAGGGCAGTTATAATTTACTGGTGTACGCGGATAAAATCGAGGAAATCAAAACGATTTGTTGGTATTGCGACCGAAAAGCCACGATGGTCATTCGGTTCAAAGACGGCATTCCGGTTAACGAAGGCGATCAAATTCAGGTCGGCGGCAGCGAAGACTACAAGCCGGTGTGCCGACGCTGTTATAACGAAGCGTTCAAGAAAAAATAATAGGGGCGAGCATGAGCGTCAAGATCATCCGACAGGGTTGATTTTGACGCTTTTTTTGGCACCGCGCGGCTTCTTGACCAGAGTCAGAAATGCGATCAGGACAGGAATGATAACGATTGGAAGCAGGGAGGAGATAGGATAAATTCCAAGGATATATAGGGATAGATCCATCATTCGAATAAAGCTTTTATGGGCAATGGCAAAAAATAACAAGCATATGGGAAAAACAAAAAATCTCGTCTCTTTGATCCGAAATACATGTCCCGCCACAAGCATGAAAATATATTGAATCACAATGATTTCGAACAATGTGAATACGGTCCAAATACTAATGACGAAAATTTCGATTCTTTCCATATATTCCCCGAATCTAACCAATTGAGCGGCCGAGAAATAGGGAAACGTAGCCGCATGACTCAAGTTGAAGCCTAGCGATCCGAACACCATATAGGTCACGGCTAACAAATATAAACCCGATAAAGCCATTGGGATGGCTGTGCTCGAGAAGATTTTTTTTACATTTTTTACCCGCGACAGAATAAATCCGAATATTATCGCCTTACCGAAAGGAAAGGCCAAAGTAACCATTCCTCCGAAAACGATTTCCGATGCTCTGCTTTGGAATTGCGGTAGGAAAGGGTTGGTATCGATCTCCCGTACTATAAAAAAACTAACGATGACAATCGCGACAATAAAAAACGGAAGGATCACTTGAATGGATCGCGCCAACGTGCCGAGGCCAAGATAAACGGCATATGCAGTACAAAGAAAAATAAGGAACATTAATACGATATTAGGCGTATTCGGGAGTATGGCTGTCGTATAGAAGAACGATAATGCCCGATACGCGGCTCCCCCCGTTTCGAGCATATAGACAAGATAAAGGCAAAGCGCGAGCTTCGCAAACCATTTTCCCAGCAATTCGTCGAAGATTTCAGCCATGCTTAAATGAGGGTATTGCTTTTGCGCGTATACGAATAGCCACAACATCCCGATCGAAACGGTAATGCCCAAGAGGTAGGACATCCATACATCCTGCTTGATCAATTTCGCTTCGATTAAGAATAACGTCGAGAATCCCGACAAAAAACTGAAAACGAGACTTCCAAACTGCTTGTTCGATATTTTTTCCTGCGATGTCATCTGAAAGCCTCCAGCTTTATATTCAATACGTTTTCGAACATATATTTAGCTACCCGTTCGTATAAGAAGCTGTATATATTTTCAACGGTAGGCCATGCATTGCCGATACCGGGAATAAAATAACCAGCAATAAACCCGCAGAATAGAAACAACAGGAAGGCATCGTATTTAGATTGCCGTTTCCATAAGCGAACCCCTCCCGCAATCCCATAACAGATGGTAAGGATACAAATAGATCCAACTATCATTTTTTATTCGACTCCCATCGATTGGATCATTCCCAACTGTTCGATTTTTACGGAAACATGGACTTGAACCGGAATCGTCGGATATACGGCATCCCAATCCTTTTTCAACATTGTCCAACCTTTAGGATGATACTGAATAAAGCGATCGGAGAACCCGAGAACGTCTACTTTTAATCCCTTTTGAAAATGATCTATGCTTTTCTGAATCTTTGCCGCCATTTGCCGGGCCGCCGCTTGCTCCAACTGTAGGATGACTTCCCGGCGGTTAAGATTCAGATTATGGTCCATATTCCCCATAGTCGCATTTAATTGGATATCGATGTTCATTTTCGGGGTTCCTTGGACAAAGCTGCTATGGATGACGGAGTTAGAAACATGATAGAAAACCGATAATTTCAAGGACTGGAAATGGATAACCTCCGCAATTTCAAGTTCTTTCCATCGGCTTTTTTTCGATAATAGATGAACAGTTATCGTATCGTTTCCGTCCAGCCAGTCGATGAATTTTCCTTTATAGAACACGGCTCCCCCCTTTAAGATAAGGATTTCATGAGGTTTGGACTTTGATTGGGCCGTACTCAACCTGCTCGTTACATAACCCCGGTATTGGCTAGGGAAAAGGTTCACGATGTCTCTAATTATCATTGTGATGCTTTTGCCCCATTCCTTTTCATTTCGGACTTTTCCAAGCAACTCGTTCGAGATAAGATCTCCGGAATCGGATTTCACTTGTAATTTATCTGCCGCTTTTCCCTCGCTGACAATCAGATAGCTGGTAATGCGAATTTGACGATTCCTCGATAGGAAATCGACGATTTCATAAAAGGAATACCGTGCCGCCTCCTCTCCTACGATAAAAAATTTAGCGTGCTGGAAGATCAAGGATTTACCCGCTCGGCTCCGCAAGTTTTTGGCTGCATCCAAGAATGATTCGCCCGATCCGCTTGCCACCCACTCCGAAAGTTTTCCTGTTTTATCGCCTCCCGGCATAGCGGGTAATATGCAATAAGTCGTAAAGGTATATTTTTTATTTTCCTTGTCGTAATCTACGCCAATGGACATAACCAATGCGGTGTCGCTGATTTCGCGAACATCCGGAGAGCATCCTGCTAATAGGCTAAGAAGCGAAAATGCAATTAGAAGCTTTTTAATGCTATTCATGCTTTTTCACCCTTGAAATTCTTCTATATCGGACGGGCAGGAGGAAATATTTTTTCAACGAATTTCGCCAGCTTGCGGATTCGACCGGATCCAGGAAAAGAACGCCGCAGGACCGTAAGGAGCATAAATGCAAAATAATGGCGAACATGCCCATAGAGAGGCCGAAAACGCCTGAAGTAGCAGCAAGAAGCATCAGAGGAAATCGAAGCATGCGCAATGCGATAGCCGTATTAAATGATGGAATGGTAAAGGAGGCAATCCCGGTCATGGCGACGACGATAACCATCGGACGGGATACGATCCCGGATTGTACGGCGGCTTCTCCGATGATGAGCGCACCCACGATGCTGACGGATTGGCCCGCGATGCGCGGCAACCGCAGGCTGGCATCCCGCAGCACTTCGAAAGCGATCTCCATAAGGAACGCTTCGACATAACTCGGAAAGGGAATCCCCGCTTTCGTGGAAAGGAAGGTCATCATCAACGGAGTAGGGATCATTTCCAGATGAAAAGTCGTCAAGGCGATATATAAAGAAGGCCCGAATAAGGATATAAACAGGGTGATCATGCGAATTGCGCGCATGAAATTCGCAAAATAAAACCTTTCGAATTGGTCTTCGCTCGGGTGCAGCAATTCAAAAAACGTGGTGGGAGTAATTAGCGCAATCGGCGTCCCATCCATCATGATCGCGATCTTTCCTCTGTTAAGCGCCGATACGACCCGGTCGGGTCTTTCCGTATTAAGGATCTGAGGAAACGGCGAAAACGTGCTATCCTGTATCCATTCCTCGATTTCGGCGCTATCCGACACAACGTCCATATTTATGGATTCGATCCTGCTCTTGAGCTCCTTCAATACCGCGCCGTCAACTTTGTTCTCAAGATATAAGAGGATTAAGCTCGTTTGACTTTGCTTGCCAATCAGGTACGCTTTCGATTTCAGCTCCGAAGTCTTTAATCTCCGATATACGAGACCCAAGTTTTTCTGCAAGTCTTCGGTGAATCCTTCGCGCGGTCCCCGAACGTTAAGCTCAAGCTTCGGTTCTTCTATCGAGCGCGTCTCATATCCGGGCAAATTAATGCCGTATGCCTTGGAGTGGCCTTCAACGAAGATAAGGATACCCGCATCGGAAATCATGCTCACGGCCGCATCGATTTGCGGCAGTACCTTTATTTCTCCAAGAGAGTGGATCGATTCCATTATCGTATCTTCCGCAGATCCGTTCTGCAGCCGAAGATCTTCGCTTATTTTTCGGATGATTTGTTGGTTTAATCTTTTTTCATCAATCAAGACGCTTAAATACACAATGGAAGCAAGAGGACTTCCTTCCTCTTTATGGATATTTCTTACAACTAAATGCTCATTGTCCGCGAACCGTTGCAGCAGCTTTTCTACGTTCAAGTCAACGGAAGTACGGATTGGCTCCGGACGTTGTTCCATTCTTCTGCCCCCAATACGCACATGATAGTCGGTCGAATTCCAAATTTTTCATCAAAAGTTATTATTGGATATTGCGCTTAGAAGTATTCATAAAGCATTGTCGATTCCAATGTATGCTATTACAATGGAAAGATAGAGTTCGGTTGGAGACAACTAGATTGCGAGGGATAGCTTTGTCTGATAACAATAGAGAGTGGATCGAGTTATGGCCGGATGGTGCTCCGTGGGCGCAAGGAAATAAAGACGAGGATATCCCTGCGATTAGGTCTTATCTCGTACAAGGAGAAGGAAGAGGTGCCGTCATCGTATGTCCCGGAGGCGGATATGGAATGCGCGCCGACCACGAAGGAGAACCGATCGCGAAGTGGCTTAACGGCATCGGTATCCATGCTTTCGTACTGCGTTACAGGGTCGCGCCATACCGTTATCCCTGCGCGTTGACCGATGCTCAGAGAGCGGTACGCTATGTGAGGCACCATGCGAGCGAGTGGGGAATCAATGCCGGCAAGATCGGCGTACTCGGTTTCTCGGCCGGAGGGCATCTAACCGCATCGGTCGGTACCCATTACGATTCCGGGAAACCGGAAGCCGTTGATCCTATCGATAGGCAGTCATGCCGACCGGACGCCATTCTTCCGTGTTATCCGGTTATCACCTTGAAACCGCCATTTTTCCATCAAGGCTCGGCGTTGAATCTTCTCGGTGACAATCCTGATCCGGAGCTAATCGAACTCTTGAGCTGCGAGGGTCAAGTCACGCCAGACACTCCGCCGACTTTCTTATGGCACACATCGGATGACGGTGCCGTACCCGTGGAGAACTCGTTGCTCTTCGCGGCCGCGCTGAGCAAGAACAAAGTTCCGTTCGATTTGCACGTATACGAGCATGGCCGGCACGGTCTAGGACTGGCAGAGGATGAACCGCATGTCGCCTCTTGGACTTCCATATGCGGATCTTGGCTCAAAAGCCAGCAATTCTAAGTTAGGAGCTTTCCCATGCTTTTCGTTTGGATTGCCCTATGGGCTATTGCGCTTATTCTGTTGCTTGCCGACCCTCGTTCTCCCGTAAACCGCAGGCTCGGCGCGGTTGCCTTAAGCGGGGGAGCGGGAGCTATGGCTGCTACGCTTGCCGATGTATTTATCCCTTATATTCATTCCGAACATCCTAATGCCGGCTTGGAGGACGCGTTATATACCGTCCAAGCCGGCGCTTCATTGACGTCTTATTACGGACTTCCGTATGGTTATCTTCTTTTTGCGATGGCTTACCATCCCATTAACTTATCGCGGAAAGTATTAAGAATAGCTTCGCTTGTTTTGACGACCCCTATTATCCTTTGCGTTATTTTTACCCCTCCATATAATGAATACGAGCCGATTTCCCATTCGATCGTCGTTTGGTGGGCGGTTCCTTATTTCTTGCTGGCGACGGCTTTGGTCTTGTCCAAGAGATCGAGCCATCATTCGCTCCCCCACACCCATTGGTTGATCTGCCTAGCGGTGTTGCCGCCCGTTCTTTTTACCATGATGATGAGTTATATACTTCCAAGCTTCGGGATATTGAGAATGTGGAAATATAACGTATGGTTCGTCGCGCTCGGGGTTGCGGTGTTCCTTATCGGGCTTTTCACTTATGGATTCCTAGGGGTTCGGGTGTTGATCGATAGACGCAGGCTCGACTCGACGCTGCGGGCGGTCACTTCAGGAACGGCGATTCTTCACCATGCGATCAAGAACGACGTAGGGAAAATGCGGCTTTTCACCGAGAAAATGAAGGTTTACGCCGAGAGGACGGACCAACGGGAGTTGTTGGAGGATATTCGCGTACTCCAAGATGCATCCCGTCATATCCAGGATATGATCTCCCGGGTTCATCGCCGCACGGAGGATCTAGTCGTTCAGCCTAGAGAGGTCGATGTGAAGACGCTTGTTAGAAGTACGCTGAAGCCATATGAGCCATTGCTTGGCAAGATTAAACTGCACGTCACGATTCCTGAAGGCTGGCAGTGCTTCCTTGATCCCGCGCAAGTAGGAGAGGCGCTCAATAACCTTATTTCAAATGCGGTCGACGCGATGAATGGGGAAGGCCATCTCTTCATTACCCTTCGCGAAGGGAAAAGGGAGCTGACATTGGAGGTACGCGATACCGGACCCGGGATGGACAAAGCACAGGCGGCTAAAGCTCTTGAACCGTTCTATACGACGAAAAGCGGCAAGGAAGCCAACTTCGGGCTCGGTTTGCCTTATGCCTATTACGTCATGCGCAAACACGGAGGTTCGCTCCATATTCGCAGCAAGAAGGGGATCGGTACGCGCGTGTATTTGATTTTCCCGAAGCGGAGCGTTAAGGCAGTTAAGATGCAACAGGATGTTTCGGTCGCGGAGGGGAAAGAAGCCCATGGATAAGATCAAAGTATGGATCGTCGAGGATGACAAAGATTGGCTTCGCGGGCTGCATGCGTTTTTGGGCTCTCAGACGGGGATAGAGGTTACAAATACGTCGGACAATCCGGATGCGGTTAGGTTGGCGCTTGCGGATGGCGGAACAGGTTTAGCGGATGTCGTGCTCATGGATATTATGCTTGACGGAGTTCCGGCTGGTATCGCACTCGCCGAAGAGGTGACGGTCTCAACCGGAGCGCGGGTTATTATGTTGACCTCTATGGAAGAGAAGGAGTTTATCTTTCGTTCATTTCAAGCGGGAGCTATCGACTATCAGATTAAATCGGATTTCGAAGCTTTGCCGGACGCGATCAGAGCGGCGGCGCGCAGGGAATCGCCGATTAGCCCCGCAGCAGCCGAAAGGATGCGCGAGGAATTCCGCAGGCTGAAGCAATTGGAACGGGATTTCGAGACGAAGAAAATGCAGGATCTGATTACTCCATCGGAGTTGGAACTGCTTAAGCTAATCGACAAAGGTTACTCCCAGTCCGAAATCGCGAGTCGCCTCGTCGTCTCGATCCGCACGGTCAAGAACCACATCAACCACATCCTCAAGAAGCTGGGCTCCAAAGGCTCCAAGGAAGCGGCAAAGGAAGCCAAAGAGAAAGGTTTGTTTTAAACGTTGCTCATACCGCTCCGGGTGCCTCGCTCTGACAACTCAAAGTACCTCATCCGTCGATTTAAAGCGGCAGCGCCGCTTTATTTCCACTTAAAGTATCTCATCCGTCGATTTAAAGCGGCAGAGCTGCTCTATTTCCACTCAAAGTACCTCATCCGTCGATTTAAAGCGGCAGAGCTGCTCTATTTCCACTCAAAGTACCTCATCCGTCGATTTAAAGCGGCGAAGCCGCTCTAATCCTACTAAAAGTCCAATTAGACCGCTCACAGCGGTTTAGAGAAGCCAAAGCCCCCACTTTTACTCAATTAGACCGCTCCCAGCGGCTTAGAGAAGCCAAAGCTCCCGATTTTACTCAATTAGACCGCTCCCAGCGGCTTAGAGAAGCCAAAGCTCCCGATTTTACTCAATTAGACCGCTCGCAGCGGCTTGGAGCAGTTGGAACTCCCGATTTTACTCAATTAGACCGCTCACAGCGGCTTAGAGAAGCCAAAGCTCCCGCTTTACTCAATTAGACCGCTCGCAGCGGCTTGGAGCAGTTGACACGGATACATAAGTCTCAACAAGGGTACCATGTAAAGTTGGTACTATTTTTTTTGCGCGAATTTTCTAGAATGAAGTTGTAAACAAGCAAATCACACTCGCTGAAAAGAGGGAAGACAATGGCATTCGAACCGTTCTCGTTAGCGCATGGATTAGGGATCGCGATGGCCGCGATTTTCGTGCTCGCTATTGTCGTCTTCCGTAAGCGATTAACCGGGAAGACGGCGAACCGCAACGCCAGATACGCGCTAGTCGCAACGCTCGTCAGCTGTGAGCTTTCGCTTCAAGCATGGTATGGCTTGACGGATAATTGGGGCCTTCATTCCCTTCCGTTCCAGCTCTGCAGCATCATGATGTGGTTGTCCGCTATGCTGCTGCTTACTCGAAACCGCAAGCTCTATGAGATCGCCTTTTTCCTCGGCATTATGGGCGCGATGCAGGCAATCCTAACTCCGAATCTGGATGTGACTTACCCGCAATTCCGCTTTTTTCATTTCTTCATCGCACATGGCGCCATCATCGGAGCGAGCGTTTTTCTCACGGTCATAGAGGGCTACCGTCCGACAGCGGCCTCGGTATTTCGGGCAATCGGGTGGCTCCATGTATTGGCCATACCCGCCGCGATCGCCAACATCCTAACCGGCAGCAACTTCATGTTCCTGGCCCGCAAGCCGAATACGGCCTCGGTGCTGGATTTGTTAGCCCCGTGGCCATGGTACCTTCTCCAACTGGAGCTGGTAGCGTTAATCCTTTGCTTCACCTTGCTCGGCATCGTAAAGATTCTAGATCGGCTGATACTAGGATCTCGTAATCCAACTTCTAAACCTGTGGGAGAGTGATCGGAAATGGAGCATATTCTTCGTAAGCATTGGACATCGCTTTTAGGCGTCCTGTTCATCTTGGCGGCATTCATCACGTTGTTCAAATATTCCATGGAACAAGGCTGGATAACCGACAGCATGAAGATCGGTTTTGGGTTGCTTAGCGGTACGGGTCTTGGCATCGCAGGACTGGCATTGGCGAATAGAAACATCAAGTGGCAGTCTAGCGTGCAGATCATGATCGGTTTAGGAGCATGTATTTTATATTCTACTTTTTCTTTCGCGGGAATCTATTATGGTTTGTGGAGTCCAATGATCGTACTGATCGGAATGACGGCTGTGACCGCAGGAGTTTCTGCTTATGCTTACCGATTCGATTCCAGGATGCTGATGAGCATCGCGCTTGCCGGGGGATTACTGTCTCCGTTGCTCATGCAACCGGTGACGGATCAGGTGTTCACCTTGTTTCTCTATCTGTTCGTCCTGAACTCGGCGTTCTTCTTTCTCAGCATCGCCAAAAGGTGGAGCGAGCTTAGAATCATCGCCTTCCTCGGAACCTGGCTAGTCTATGCGGTTTATTTCGTGCACTTCGATCCGCCTATTGATGGGCTATGGAGCATGCCGATCCGTTATGCGCTGGCCGCGTTTGTTTTTTACCTCGTTGGCTTCCTGTTGTCCTCTTGGAAAAATAACCGGTGCTTCGACGGTTGGAACCTCTATCTAAGCTTGGCTAACGGAGTATTGTTCGGATGCTGGGCGATTTATATCTTGCAAGGAGATTTGCACTATGCCTATATTTTAACGCTGATCGGTCTCGTCTATATGCTCTCGGGTGCAATTATCTTCCGGCTTACGAAGGAATTTCAGATGGCTTCCGCAAGCCAACTTCTTGGGGGGCTGCTCATGCTGCTTCTCGCTGCTTCGCAACTGGGCGGCGGCATGGAATCCAAACCGTTAATCAACGTGTTCGTATGGGGAGGGATAGCCGGAATTCTAGCCGTCATCGGACAAATCAAGCATAGGACGATCCTAAGTTTATCTTCGCTCGTCATCTGGTTATCCATAGGAATCTATTGGTTCGCGGTCACTTGGAGTTCGCCTCGCGGCGAATGGTTCGGCACGTATATTCCTTTCCTGAATTGGGGAGCCATGTCTTGGATTCTGCTCGCTGCTATCGGGTTCTATTATTCTGCCAACGGTATCGTCTCGGAGATGACCAAGGGCTTCGAGAAGTTATTATCCAATATATTCGCGCTCTTATCGCATCTAATCGTCGGTGGTTTGCTCACTGTCCAAATCCAGAACGTTTACCTCGTCTATTATGAAAAAGCAGCGGCAGATCAGTTGTTGCAGCTCAGCTTAAGCGTATCCTGGGGCATATACGCGTTGCTATTGTTTCTATGGGGAGCGTACCGACGCCAGGCGTTGTTCCGTTTCTTCGGCGCCGCGGTTCTGTTAATCGTCGCGATCAAGGCGATGTTCTTGGATCTGGAAGGCGAAGAAATGTTATACAAAGTCGCTGTGCTGCTTATTCTTGGTGGCATTTCATTCCTCATCTCTTGGATTAATGGAAAGTGGAAAGAGGAACAAAACGATAGTCTCGTCAAAACCGATTTGTGATACAATGTATCCCAATAAAGGAGTGACGACAATGCTGCTGCAAAAAGGTCAAAAGCTATTATTCATTGGAGATTCGATTACGGATTGCGATCGGGCGAAGCCCGCAGGGGAAGGGTTGTTCGGAGCGCTTGGGAAAGGGTACGTCTCGTTGGTCGATGCATTCCTGCAAGCCGTATATCCAGAGCTTGGCATTCGGGTCGTGAATACGGGGATGAGCGGAAATACCGTAGTCGATCTGAAAGACAGATGGGAGGAAGACGTGCTTGATCGTAAGCCGGACTGGTTGTCCATCATGATCGGAACGAACGACGTTTGGCGGCAATACGATACTCCGTTCATTAAGGAATGGCATGTTTACGCGGATAAGTATGAGGCGACCCTGCGCCAATTGGTTGAGAAAACGAAGCCGCACGTAAACAAAATCGTATTGATGACGCCGTTCTATTTGGAGAGTAACGCGCAAGATGCCATGCGCCGGACGATGGATGAATACGGGGCGATCGTGAAGAAAATCGCCGAGGAATCAGGCGCTTTATTCGTGGATACGCAGGCCGCGTTTAACGTCGTGCTTAAGGATCTATACGCCGCGACGTTAGCGTGGGATCGCGTTCATCCGACTCAAGCGGGACATGTCGTTCTGGCGAGGGCTTTCCTGAACAAGATCGGCTTCGATTGGAACCGAGGATGATAATGAGGATGTAGTGGAAACCGCCAATGCTCGCGCGATTGCGAGAGGTTGGCGGTTTCTATTCGTTGATTCGGAATCGTTCTAGATGCTGGGTAAGATTTTCTTCCAGTAGGACTTCCCGTTGCTTTCTCCCCATCAAGTCGAAGTGGGGAAAAGGGGGGCGATTATGGATATACCTAGGATTAAGTCCGCGCGAGATGCACCATTGAGTCAAGCGCTCCAGATCCGCATTGCCTACTTTCGTCACCGTGCGGATATCCGGAAACCGGGGATCGAACCAATAATGGGTCAAGAAGGCCGTTTCCCCGCGGGAAACGGCTATTTTCCACTCGTTTAATTCCGCTCTCTTGATACCGAATGCCACTTCTTTTCATCCTTTTCTCCATAAGATATGCTCTCTATAGTATAACACGTAGATTAAGGTTTGACGGTTCGCGGGATGGGGTGGATAATAGACGGCATGGACATTTTTCTGCATATTCTATGGAACAACGTACTTCCATTGTCGGTCATCATTAGCCTGGGTATCATTCTACACCGAATATTCAATCTGGACATCAAGACGCTCTCTAAGCTGAATTTTTATTTGTTTTCACCCGCGATTATTTTCGAGTTGCTGTACGGGACGGCCATTTCCCTGCAATTATTCGGTCAGGTCATGCTCTTCTTCGTCCTATTCATGCTCGCCCAATATGCGTTGCTGGAAGCGGTCATCCGGCTGCGTAAATACGACGGCGGCAAGAAAGCGGCGATGAGGAATAGCGTTCTGTTCTATAATAGCGCGAATTACGGTATCCCCATCAATCAGCTTGCATTCTCGGCTAACGCTTATACGTTGTCCGTACAGATCCTAATCATGATGATGCAATCGCTCGTTCCGAATACGTACGGAATCTATAATGTCAACGCACATAAAGCCGATTGGCGCGAGATTCGCAAAGTGATTCTGTCGATGCCGGTCATCTATGTCATTCCGCTCGCCTTCTTAATGCGTTGGTTGCATGTGCCTTTACCGGAATTCCTCAGCATTTCCGTTGGATACTTATCGAATGCCTTCATCGGAACAGCTCTATTCACTCTCGGAGTCCAGCTGGGAAGCATGAATGGAATGTTGACCAGGAAACTAGCGCTGGACGTCGGGATCGCATCGGCTCTTCGGTTGCTAGCGGGTCCCTTGCTCGCCTGGGGCGTAGTTCTATTGCTTCATCTGGATGGAATGATGTCTGCGGCACTCATCGTTTCATCTGCCGTGCCTACGTCACTATCTAGCGTGCTGCTCGCCGTTGAATTCGATAACGAGAAGGATTTCGCCTCGCAAACCGTGCTTATATCCACTGCGTTAAGCATCGTTACGGTGACGATGGTCATTTATTTGTTGCGCGTCTCCTAAGCAGTTAAGAATGCAGTTCGAATCCGAAAGGAAGAGGGCTGTTTTTTTCTGCTTCTTAGTGGACTCACAGTTAAATTTATATGTATATTCAAGCCTAAGAGTGAAGTTCATTCACAGTCAACAATGTTACAATAACGATAGAAGCCCAATCATGTAGAGGAAGAAGGCGAATCCCAGTTGAATAAGGTGAGAATCGGTATTGTCGGATTAGGGAACATGGGAACCGGACATGCGAATTATTTGATTGAAGGTCAAGTAAAAGGAGCGGAATTGGCAGCCGTAAGCGATATTAGGCCGGAGAGATTAAAGCTGGCGCAGGAACAATGGGGAGACAACGTTCGGACTTTCGAAAGCCCGGAAGCGATGTTTCGTTCCGGCGCGATCGACGGAGTGCTGCTCTGTACCCCTCATTACGAGCATCCGCTTCAAGCAATCGATGCTTTCTCATGCGGCCTTCACGTGCTGGTGGAGAAACCGGCCGGCGTCTACACGCGACAAGTGCGGGAAATGAACGAAGCCGCGGCGGGCAGCGGAAAGGTATACGGGATCATGTACAACCAACGCACGAATCCTCTTTATATGAAGCTTAGGGGATTGATTTCTTCGGGAGAGCTTGGAGAAATCCGGCGAATGAATTGGATTATCACGAATTGGTACCGCTCTCAAAGCTATTATAACTCGGGCGGATGGAGAGCGACTTGGGCGGGAGAAGGCGGCGGAGTTCTTATTAACCAGGATCCGCACCAGTTGGATCTGTGGCAATGGGCGACCGGACTTATGCCTACTCGTATCCGCGCATTCTGCTCCTTCGGCAAACATCGGGATATCGAGGTAGAGAACGATGTAACGGCGTATGCGGAATACGAAAATGGCGCAACCGGGGTATTCGTTACTTCGACCCACGAAAGTCCAGGCACGAACCGTTTTGAAATTTCGGGAAACCGGGGCAAGATCGTCATCGAAGACGATAAAATGACCTTCTGGCGGTTGCGTCAGCCGGAATCGGAATTTAACCGAACGAATACGAACGCCTTCGCGCAGCCGGAATGTTGGAAGTTCGAGATCCCGGTTTCCGGGGGAGGAGCCCAACACATGGAGATCACGCAAAATTGGACGAACGCGATCCTTCACGGAACGCCTTTGATAGCGCCGGGCGAAGAAGGTATTAAAGGTCTAACGTTATCCAATGCCATGCTCCTGTCCACTTGGACGGATGGCTGGGTTGATCTTCCGATTGACGAGAATCTATTCTATGACAAGCTGCAGGAACAAATCGAACGATCGGCAAACTCGAAAAGGTAAAGGAGGTTCGACATGTCCCAAGCGAATGGCATGAATTACGCGCCTCAAGGCAAGCCGAAATCGGTAGTCGCGCACGATGAGTTTACTTTTGCGGCAATGTCGCTTGACCACGGACACATCTACGGCATGTGCAACGGACTTCAGGAAGCGGGCGCAACGTTAAAATGGGTATACGATCCCGATCCGGACAAGGTTCGCCGATTCATCGAAACCTACCCCCATGTTCGCGCAGCCGCGTCGGAGCAGCAGATTCTGCAAGATCCGACGGTTACGCTGGTCGCGGCCGCGGGTATCCCGTGCGATCGCGGTCCTCTGGGCGTCAAAGTCATGGAGCACGGCAAAGATTATTTCGTCGACAAAACTCCGTTTACTTCGTTGGCGCAATTGGAGCAGGCAAAGCATACGGTTGGCAGAACAGGGCGCAAATACTCCGTCTATTACAGCGAACGGCTTCATGTGGAGAGCGCGGTATACGCCGGCCAATTGGTTAAGGACGGTGCCATCGGCCGAGTCGTTCAGGTTCTTGGGTTAGGACCTCACAGGCTGAACGCCGCCCAAAGACCGGATTGGTTTTTCCGGAAAGAGCAATACGGAGGCATACTGTGCGATATCGGGAGCCACCAAATCGAGCAATTTCTGTACTTTGCAGGCTGCGACGATGCCGAAGTCCTCCATAGCAAAGTTGCCAATTACGCAAACAAGCAATTTTCGGAGTTGGAAGACTATGGCGACGCCACCCTTGTCGGAAATAACGGCGCGACGAATTATTTTCGCGTGGACTGGTTGACGCCCGACGGACTCTCGACTTGGGGAGACGGACGTACGGTCATTATGGGGACGAACGGTTACATCGAATTGCGCAAGTACGTCGACGTCGCTCGGGAAGCCAAGGGAGACCAACTTTACTTGGTGAACGGCGAGGGAGAATATCATATGGATTTAAGCGGCAAGGTAGGCTTTCCGTATTTCGGCGAGTTGATCTTGGACGGATTGAACCGAACGGAAAACGCCATGTCTCAGGCGCACGCTTTCAAGGCGGCGGAGCTTTGCCTGAAGGCGCAAGCCAAAGCCATCCGCGTCGAATAATCAAATCTTATAGAGGAGGACTACAGCATGATCAAGTTGTCGGTTTTTACGGTTTCAACGCCGGAGCTGGACCCGGGCGAACTTACGGCCGCAGCCAAGCAAGCGGGCATAAAAGGCATCGAATGGCGTTATAAGGAAACGCCTCAAGGTTTGTCGGCCGAGGCGCCTTCATTCTGGGGCAACAATCGTTGCACGATCTCTCCGGCGGGAGGAGAAGAGGAGCTCGACCGTTTCAAGCGGGCGGCAGAAAGGAATGGAATGAAGACGATCAGCGTTACCCCCTATTTGCAGGCGGGCGATCTCGCGGCGACCGAACAGGTGCTGCGTGCCGCTCGATACCTGGGAGCATCTTTCATACGAGTCGGCGTTCCCGGATATGACCGAAGCAAGCCGTTCAATGAATTATTCGAGCATGCCAGGACTTATCTAAAGAATGCCGAAGCGCTTTGCAAGCAGTACGGAATAAAGGGATTAGTCGAGATTCACCATGGTACTCTCGCGGCTTCGGCGTCCGGCGCGCGGAGATTGGTAGAGGACTTGGATCCGAGTTTCATAGGCGTTCTCTTCGACCCCGGCAATTCCGTTCATGAAGGCTTCGAGAACTATAGAATGTCTCTCGAGATCCTGGGCCCTTATTTGGCGCACGTACACGTGAAGAACGCAGGGTGGAAAGTAAAAGGAACGTCCGAGGATGGCAACGCGATCTGGCAATGCGAATGGGCAGGGCTTAAGGAAGGAATGGTCCCTTGGAAGCAAGTGATCGCCGATTTGGTTGCGGTGGGTTACGACGGGTATTTGGGAGTGGAGGATTTCAGCAAGCAATTCCCGGATTCCGCGGACATGATGACCCATTTTGCGGAATATATGAGAGGCATTCTGGCGGAGCATCAAACCCATGTTTGAATATAGCTATCGTTCTACAGGACCTTTCGAACCGGTATTTCATTCCCATACCTTCTACGAGGTTTACTATTTTCACGAGGGCAAATGCAATTATTTGATCGGAGATCAGATCTATAATCTTTCTCCCGGCGATCTGATCTTGATGTACGGAATGACGCTGCATTGCCCGAAGATCGACCCGTCGGTCCCTTACATCCGGTCGATCATCCATTTCGATCCGGCAATATTAAGGCCTTACTTGGAGCTTCCGCAAGCGGTACCTATCATGCAGCCCTTCGAGAAATTCAAGAACTACCGGCTTTGTCTGCGCGGAGCGAATAAAGAAGAGGCGGAGCGGATACTCGTTACTATGCACGGATATCAGCAGCGGGGAGACCAAGTTGGGGCGGGGCGGCTATTGCTCGCTTTCGTCGATTTGCTTCATTTCGTCTATGACCAGTGCCTGCAGCCTCTTAGCGAGCAACGGGAATTTCCGTCCGACAAGGAAAAGACCGTGCAGAATGTCGTCGCGTTGTTGGAAGACCGTTATGCGGACGACGAGCTTAATATGGAGCGGCTGCAAAAGGAGCTTCATCTCAGCAAGTCGTACTTGGCCAAAATTTTCAAAGAAGTGACGGGAGTTACGATATTCGAGTATGTGTACCGCAAGCGCGTGAACGAAGCGAAGATTCTGTTCCTTCTGCATCCCGGCATGGCCGTGACGGAGGTGTCGTTCCGGCTGGGATTCAAACATCTTGCGCACTTCAGCAGGCTTTTCAAGCGGCATGTCGGGTCTACGCCCGAACGCTACAAGAGAGAATTAAAGGATAAGCGCGTAACCATGCAGAAGGTAGGAGACGGAGAATGGATTTATTCGACTTAAAAGGGAAGACTGCGGTCGTGATCGGAGGCTCTTCGACGCTTGGCGGAGCAATGGCCGAAGCGTTAGCCGCATATGGAGCCAAGGTGGCGTTGACGGGACGCAAGGTCGAGAATGCTGACCCAATCCGGAAACGAATCGAGTCGGCGGGCGGGGAAGCGCGTTGCTACGCGGTCGAAGCGACGTCCAAAGCGGATTTGGAGAAACTGCTGCGGGAGGTGGCGGCTTGGACGGGCGGCGTCGATATTCTGCTTAATTGTCCGGGCGTGAATAGCGCTAAACCTTTCTTCGATATCGAGGAAGAGGAATGGGATCGGATCATGGACGTGAACGCCAAAAGCGTCATGCTTGCTTGTCAGGTGTTCGGCAAGCATATGGTCGAGCGAGGGCTAGGAGGAAGCATCATTAATCTGTCCTCCGTGTCTTCGGCTCCTCCATTGTCGCGGGTATTCGCTTATTCCGCTTCCAAAGCGGCGGTGAACAACATGACGCAATTTCTCGCCCGCGAGTTCGCGCCCGCCCGCGTTAGAGTGAACGCGATCTTACCGGGATTTTTCCCGGCGGAGCAAAACCGGGCGATATTGTCCGAGGAGAGGGTTGCGTCCATCATGGGACACACTCCGATGAAACGCTTCGGAGATCCGGCCGAGCTGCAAGGGGCGGTCGTCTATTTGGCTTCCGAACGGGCGTCGGGTTACGTGACGGGATCGATGCTTAGAGTGGACGGCGGCTTTGGCGCCATGACGATCTGATCTGATTGAAGTTGTTAGAGTGATGGAAGGGGGAATGGTTGAGGTGCAAATGACTTTTCGTTGGTTTGGGGACAGCGACCCGGTGAAGCTATGGCAAATTCGCCAAATTCCCGGAGTGACCGGAATCGTAAGCGCGATCTATGACGTGCCGGTGGGTGAAGAATGGCCGCTCGAGAAAATCGTTCAGCTTAAAGAAGAGGTTGAATCCGCTGGTCTTTCTCTCAGCGTTATCGAAAGCGTGCCCGTCCATGAGCATATTAAGCTGGGACTGCCTGGACGCGATCGTTACATTGAAAATTATGGACGAACGTTGCGTAACCTCGCCCAAGCGGGAGTCGGAATCGTCTGCTATAACTTCATGCCTGTATTCGATTGGACGCGATCGCAGCTGGACTATGTGCTGGAGGATGGCTCGAACGCGCTCATTTACGAGGAAGAGGTCGTTCAACGGATGAATCCTCTGAGCGGCGAGTTGCAATTGCCCGGCTGGGATAGCAGTTACAGGAAAGAGGAGCTGCGGTTGTTGTTCGACCAATACGCTTTGGTGGATGAGGAGAAGCTGTGGGACAACTTGGCTTATTTCGTAAAGGCGATCATGCCCATAGCGGAGAAAGTCGGAGTTAGGATGGCTATTCACCCGGATGATCCGCCATGGCCTATCTTCGGGCTTCCGCGTATTATTACCGACGGGGATGCTTTGAATAAATTCCTTCGACTCTACGATCATCCGGTGAACGGGTTATGCTTGTGCAGCGGATCGCTGGGAGCGAATCCGAACAACGACATGCCGGCGCTCATCCGCCGATTCGGCGCGGAAGGAAGAATCAACTTCATGCACGCGCGCAATATCAAGCATACGGGCGAGCGTTCTTTTCAAGAATCGGCGCACTTGTCCTCGGCGGGTTCATTGGATATGGGAGAGATCATGCGGGCATTGCGCGACGTGAATTATGCCGGCCCCGTTCGTCCCGATCACGGGCGAATGATCTGGGGCGAGACCGGTAAGCCGGGTTACGGTCTATATGACCGCGCTCTGGGGGCTGTCTATCTGAATGGAATGTGGGAAGCTCTGACCAAAGAGCGGGCCGCGTCGGACAAAAATTAACCAATTAGCCGTCATACCGTATATTCGTACAGGAATTCCAAGCTTTCATGGATTGGACAGCGGTGGTAAAATGGGATACGTTGGTTAATAACGATTATCGTATCCACTACACCCATCAAAAGGAGCTTATCCCTATGCCCTCAGAAATCATGCAAGCCTTGTCACGCGAGAAAATCGTAGCCATTATACGCGGAATTTCCGCAGAGTCCGGGGACGCGACGGCCAAAGCGTTGGCAGACGGCGGAATCGTATTCCTGGAAGTGACCTTGAATACGGATGGCGCATTGAACATGATCTCGCGGTTTCGCGATAAGTATGAAGGCCGTCTGAGAATCGGAGCGGGTACCGTGCTGGATTTGGGACAAGCCAAAGAAGCGGCAGCGGCCGGAGCCGAATATATTATATCTCCCAATCTGGACGAAGAAGTCATTTACTTCGGCGTTGAGAACGGCGTAGAGGTGTGGCCGGGAACGATGACGCCGACGGAAATCGTCCGTGCGTATAAGGCGGGCGCGTCCGCGGTGAAAGTGTTCCCGATGGGCTCGCTTGGAATCAATTATTTGAAGGAAATCCGCGCGCCTTTGAACCATATCCCGATGGTGGCCACCGGGGGAGTAAATCTGCAGAATATCAATGATGTCTTAGGTGCCGGAGCGATTGCGGTCGGTTTGGGCGGAAACCTTGTCGATAAGCAACTCGTGAAAGACGGTAAATTCGAAGAACTGACCAAGCTAGCCCGAGATTTCGTGAACAAGGTTCAAGGGGCTAAGACGGTATGAGTTCTTCCAGGGGGACCGACGTCGTCACGATTGGGGAAAGCATGGTGCTGATGCAGCCGATGAGCGAAGGCTCGCTGGCGTACGCCCCTTTATTTACTCGCTCAATCGCTGGCGCCGAATCGAACGTGTCGATCGGATTGTCACGATTAGGGTTTAAGGTTCGTTGGATTAGCCGCTTAGGTGCCGACCCGTTCGGTGACGTCATCCTGTCTACTTTAGCTGGCGAAGGGATTGACGTTTCCCGAGTGGTAAGAGATTCCTCGTACCCAACGGCAATTTATTTCAAAGAATTCAAGGGGTATGGAGATCCGAACGTCTATTATTACCGCAAAGGGTCGGCCGTCAGCAGGTTATCCCCGCGCGATGTGGAAGACTCCTGGCTGCAAGGTGCCAAGCACTTGCACGTAACGGGCATTACTCCAGCTCTCGGACCCGAGACGGGAGACGCGGTGAAATTGTTAATGAAGCAAGCCCGCGAGCTCGGGATGACGATTTCTTTCGATCCGAATCTTCGTCGCAAGCTATGGGGTGAAGAAGAAGCGCGCGCGATGCTGCTCTCCTTGATTCCGCTCTGCGATATATTCCTGCCCGGCATAGAAGAGGCCGAGTTCCTGATCGGGGAGAAAACCGAAGAAGAATACGGCGCTCGCTTCCTCGGGTTAGGGGCAAAAACCGTCGTTCTCAAGCTGGGCGAACGCGGTTCCATCGGGTTTGCCGAAGGCTCGTCGCCCGTAAAGGCCGATCCGTTCCCGGTGACGAGAATCGTGGATACTGTCGGTGCGGGAGATGCTTTCGCTGCCGGATTCCTGTCCGGTTTCTTGGAGGGTGGGAATCTAACGAACGAAGACAATCTTCGGACAGCGCTGAAGAGAGCCAACTTTATGGGCTCGCTGGCGACGCAATACAAAGGCGATTGGGAAGGCCTTCCCAAACGGGACGAGCTGTTGAGGCTTCTGTCCGGCGGGAAAGAGATTACTCGCTAATTGAGAGCTTAAAAAACCGAGCAAGGGTTATCCCTTCGCTCGGTTTTTTATAAACTCCGCCCGACGCCGCCGAATCGCACCGAGATAGTAACAAAACTTTACTATCTCCGCCCGACGCCGCCGAATCGCACCGAGATAGTAACAAAACTTTACTATCTCCGCCCGACGCGGCCGAATCGCACCGAGATAGTAACAAAACTTTACTACCTCCGCCCGACGCGGCCGAATCGCACCGAGATAGTAACAAAACTTTACTATCTCCGCTCTCCGCGGTCCAATCGCACGGAGATAACGAAGAAAGTTAGGTAACTCCGCCCTCCACGGCCAAATCGCTGGGAAATAACGAAGAAAGTTGGTTAACTCCACCCACCGCCGCCAAATCGCGCGGAGATAACGATGAAAATTAGTTAACTCTATCCGCCATTCCAGAATCGAACCATCTCGGCTTCACTCAGATCGCCCAGTTCCCGTTCCGGAAAATAGCTACAACATTCCCGTCATCCGTAACGCCGTCGATATCCAGGTCCGAGCGACCGATCATGAAGTCGACATGGGTTAGGCTATCGTTGAGACCCTTGTCTTTCAATTGCTCCTTGCTCATCGCCAACCCGCCCTCTAAGCAGAAAGGGAAGGCAAAGCCGATCGCCAAGTGGCATGCCGCATTTTCATCGAACAAAGTATTGTAAAAGATCAGATCGGTGTTCGAGATCGGGGAATGATGCGGAACGAGCGCGATTTCGCCTAAGTAGTGGGAACCGTCATCCGTCTCGACAAGCTCTCTCAGAGTTTCGTAAGCTTTCTCGGCTTGGAAGTCCACGATTCGGCCATCCTTGAACGTCAGCGAGAAGTTCTCTATTAAATTACCGTTGTAGTTCAGCGGCTTGCTGCTGGACACTGTACCGTTTACTTTCTCTCTGTGAGGTGAAGTGAACACTTCTTCCGTCGGCATGTTCGGGATAAACAGATTGCCTTCCGAATTATGTTTTCCGGCGCTTGCCCATAGATTTCCCTCAGGCAGACCGATCGTAAGATCCGTCCCCGGAGCCCGATAACGAAGTTCTTTGAACTTCCTTTCGGTCAACCATTGGGCCTTATCGCGAAGGGTGTTTGCATGCTCTTTCCACGTCTCGACCGGATTAGGGGCATCTACTCGCGTAGCCGCGAATATCGCTTCCCACAAGGCGTCGATGCGCTCCTGTTCTTCCAAATCCGGGAATACTTTGTTTGCCCATTCGGCTGATGGATAGGCGACAATGGACCAAGCGACTTTATTGTTCAAAGTGAAGTGCCGGAACGGTTGGAGAGCGGTTTGCTGGGCTTTGGACGTGAGCGCAATCCTGCTAGCGTCAATTCCTTTCAGTAGATCGGGATTCTCCGCTACTACCCATAGGAATGCCGCTCCTTCTTTGGCCATATCGACTCTCCCTTGCGCATGCCAGGCCGGATAGTAGGAAAGCCCTTCCTCAGATGCCAGCTCCGAACGCGTGCGGATGATATTCTCGTCGCTCCAATCGACGTGGACGTATTTGGCGCCGATTTTATAAGCTTGCTTTGCCACTTCGCGAACAAGCGGCGCGGCGCCGATCGTTGATATGATGCATAACGTTTGGCCGGGCTGCACATTCACGCCGACCTCTACAGCCAAAGCTGCATATTGCTCTAATCGTTGCTGGAAATTGACCATTTTATCCATCCTCTCCTTCAAGGTCAATTATAGTCATTTCCAATAGGCGGATGCAAAAGGGTACCGCCTCCTCGAGTTGAGGCGGTACCCTTGGGGTGGTTGATCCGACCGGTGTCAGTGCTTCTTCAAATCATAAACGCCCAATTTCTCCAATATCTCCTCGAAATCGCGTTTCAAGTCGGCTTTCTCGTTAGATTCCAGGAAGGAGGCTTCTACTCCGTTCAGGATTAGCGTCGTAATCTCGACTAACGTAAATCCGAATTTCTCGGCGATGACCCGGTATTCCTTCGTGATATCCGTTCCGGATACGCCGGGATTATCCGTATTAACGGTAAACAGGATTCCTTGATCGTAATATTCCCTGATGGGGTAAGCGTCCCATCCGTTCACCGCTTTGGTCTGAATATTGCTCGTCGGGCATAGCTCGAGCGGAATCCGCAGCTCCCTAATCATGCTCATCACGCTCGCGCTTTCCTTTAATCGCACGCCATGACCGATTCGGCTAGCTCCAAGATGAAGCACCGCTTCTTCGATGTTTTCCGGGCCTGCGGCTTCGCCTGCATGGATGGTAACCGGAATTCCCAGCGTTCGCGCCAGCGCGAACACCTCCCGGAATAACGAAGCGGGGTAAGTCGTTTCATCACCCGCAAGATCCACGGCGACTAGACCGTGTCCGAGATAATGGGAGGCGGCTTCTATGACCTCCATATTCGCGGCGACGCTATGGTTCCTCATACAGATGGCAATTACGCGCGCCTTTACTCCGAAGCGGGCTTCACCCCGTTTCAAGCCTTCGATGACATGGTGTATGCTGTCACCGGCGGACAACCCGTCTTTTCTGTGCAATTGCGGGGCGAAACGGACTTCGATATATCTGATCCGATGCTCGGCTGCTTGTTCCACCACTTCGAATGCAACCTGTTCCAGCGCTTCGCCTGTTTGAAGGAACGGGAGCACAAAATCGAATTTAGTCAAGTATTCCGTCAGGTTCGTGCAATCTTCGCCAACTTGAACGTAAGGAAGCAAGTCAGACTCGACGTTGGAAGGTAAGGCAATGCCTCGTTGATCGGCCAGCCTCATTAGAGTAGCGGGTTTGACGCAGCCATCGAGATGTATGTGCAGATCTACTTTCGGCATTTCCGATAATAGGCGTAACATATCCATCTTAAGAACACTCCTCCCGAAAATTAATGTTATATAATATAACACATAATTCGAGTATTTTGAATGGCGATGATTGATGTGTTAGATTCGCGTCATATAATTATCGGTATTTTCCCGAAATTGACTCTGAATTCATTATTGTCCATATTGAAGAGAGAAGATTACTCCTATCGCCGATGCGAATGGTAAGGAGGTTACGATGGGTAAAGGAAGCATATTCGACGCGGATTTATTGGAAGCCGATTTTTCCCCTCAAGTATTCGCGTATTACTTTAAGCAATGGGAAGGGTTTCATATGAACTTTCACCAGCATGACTCTACCGAGATCATGTATGTCATCCAAGGCGATTGTTTGGTGGAATGGAGCGGGGGAGCGGGTAAGCAACGGGCGGTTAAGCTCACTAAAGGAGAATTTATTCTTCTGGATGCGAATGTACCTCATCGGCTTATCGTAGAGAATACGTGCCGAATGCTCAATGTGGAGTTCGGATTTAAAATGCAATCGGATGGATTTCCATCTATTAAGCAAATAGCCGAAGAAGAAGAAACGCTCCGCGCGATGGTGTCCTCTCCCGCAACATACTTGATGCTGCAGGATCCCGACGAAGTCTATCATGCGCTTAAGAGCTTGGTTTTGGAGCTGGATAATCGATTGAACGACGGCGGCATGCTCGATCGCATGTTAATGTCGCAACTGTTGATTCGAATAAGCAGACTAAGACGCGACGCGGAGAAGAACGGCTGGCAGCAAGCGGATCAATACGTGAAGCAAAGCATTGAATTTCTTCATCAGAATTACGATCGAAATATTCTGGTAAAAGAGATAGCCGCTTTCGTCAATTTACACCCCGGTTACCTGCAGAGGATCTTCAGAGCGCAAACCGGTCAAACTTTGATGGAATATTTAACGGCGGTAAGAATGGAGAAGGCGAAAATGCTTCTCTTGCATACCGGCATTCCGGTTTCGGATATTTCCGATTACGTGGGTGCGGGCAGCCGGCAGTATTTTCACGCCTTATTTAAGAAGCATACCGGTATGACTCCGATTGAATTTCGCAACTCGATGGATACGCACCGATACTTAGAAATGAAGAAGTGAGGATTTTTGACACCTTGTTCTCGATAAGGTAATAATTCCGATAACGCTTCCTTTAACAGGCTTGTTACAATTGAACAAACGGGAACATTCAATTGATAACGACTTGGAGGGCGATTGTATGGCATTTAAGATTGCGTTTATCGGAGCAGGAAGTATCGGGTTCACCCGAGGGCTGCTTCGGGATATGCTAAGCGTACCGGAGTTTAAGGATATCGAGGTTGCTTTTACAGACATTAACGCACATAACTTGGAGATGGTTACTAAACTTTGCCAAAGGGATATATCGGAGAACGGGCTTTCGATAAATATCCAGGCTACTACGGATCGGCGCAAGGCTCTGGAGGGAGCTAAGTACGTTTTTTGCACCATTCGGGTCGGAGGTCTGGAGGCTTTCGCTACGGATGTCGACATTCCGCTGAAATACGGCGTAGATCAATGCGTCGGAGATACGTTGTCCGCAGGCGGCATCATGTACGGTCAACGCGGAATCGCGGAAATGATGAATATTTGCCAGGATATCCGCGAGGTTGCTTCCGAAGACGTGCTGTTGCTGAATTATGCGAATCCGATGGCAATGCTAACTTGGGCGTGCAATCAGTATGGCGGAGTCCGGACGATCGGGCTTTGCCACGGCGTACAGGGCGGACATTGGCAGATCGCGGAAGCATTCGGACTGAACAAGAAAGAAGTCGACATCATCTGCGCGGGCATAAACCACCAAACGTGGTACATTCAGATCCGTCATAACGGCGAGGATCTGACAGGCAAGCTGTTGGAAGCATTCGAGAAGCATCCGGATTTCAGCCGTACGGAGAAAGTTCGTATCGACATGCTCCGCAGATTCGGCTATTACAGCACGGAATCGAACGGCCATCTAAGCGAATACGTACCCTGGTACCGGAAACGTCCGGACGAGATCGAGCAGTGGATCGACCTGGGAAGCTGGATCAACGGCGAGACGGGCGGCTACTTGCGCGTTTGCACCGAAGGGCGCAACTGGTTCGAGACCGATTTTCCGAACTGGATGAAAGAGCCCGCGATGAAGTATGCGGCGGAAGAGCGCGGAGAAGAGCATGGCTCGTATATTATCGAAGGATTAGAAACCGGGCGGGTTTACCGCGGTCATTTCAACGTCAGGAATAACGACGTGATCGCGAATTTGCCTGAGGACGCGATTATCGAAGCGCCGGGGTACGTGGATCGCAACGGGATCTCGATGCCGCTCGTCGGCAAATTGCCGCTTGGACCCGCCGCGGTTTGCAACGCGAGTATTTCCGTGCAACGATTGGCGGTAGAAGCGGCTATCCATGGCGATGACAAGCTTCTGCGCCAAGCGTTCATGATGGATCCGCTAGTCGGAGCGGTGTGCAACCCAAAGGAAATCTGGCAGATGGTCGATGAAATGCTCGTCGCTCACGAGAAGTGGCTGCCGCAATACGGGGAGGCGATCTCCGATGCGAAGCAGCGACTAGCCTCCGGCAACCTTATTCCGACCAACGAAGGTTATCGCGGCGCTGCGCGATTGCATGTCAAATCCGTGGAAGAGATGCAGCTTGACCGCGAAGCCGCCAACAAGAATGCCGGCGAATCCGACAAAGGCAAAGAGCGTGCTGCCGCAGGGCATTAGCCCGCGAGAGGGCGATCGGCCCCAATAGCGGAACGAGGTTCCGCTATATCGCCCGCGAGAGCGCGAACGGCCCCAATAGCGGAACGAGGTTCCGCTATATCGCCCGCGAGAGCGCGATCGGCCCCAATAGCGGAACGAGGTTCCGCTATATCGCCCGCGAGAGCGCGAACGGCTCCAATAGCGGAACGAGGTTCCGCTATATCGCCCGCGAGAGCACGATCGGCCCCAACAGCCCCCACCGTATCAGAGTGGGGGCTGTTTATGTTGATCTTCATCATCGATTATTTAGCATAATTCGGGTCATTATGACAACATACAACGGATTTACTCTCAATGTTGTGTCATAAATAAGTTTGTGGTATACCATAAATAGGAACAATAACGGCTTGGACACAAGGAGGAGATAAAGAAAATGAAATTCTACTTGGATACGGGTAACGTGGAAGAGATCAAAAGGATCGTTAAATTGGGCTTGGTGGACGGGATTACGACGAATCCGAGCTTGATCGCCAAGGAGGGTCGTATTTTCAAGGACGTAATCAAAGAAATATGCGCTATCGTGGACGGTCCGGTCAGCGCTGAAGTCATAAGCCTCGATGTTGAAGGCATGCTTAAGGAAGCTCATGAAATCGCGCAATGGGCACCTAACGTCGTCATTAAGCTGCCGATGACGGAAGCCGGTCTTGAAGCGACGCACCAATTGGCCAAGGAAGGCATCAAGACTAACGTTACGTTGATTTTCAGCGTAGCGCAAGGATTGTTAGCCGCCAAAGCCGGAGCCACTTTCATAAGCCCGTTCGTTGGCCGGCTGGATGATATCGGCGTTGATGGCATGGCTCTCGTCAGAAATCTGCGCCAAGTGCTGGATCAATATGGACTGGCTTCCGAGATTATCGCGGCAAGCATCCGCCATATCGGGCATTTCGAGCAAGCGGCTCTTGCAGGCGCGCATATTGCAACGATTCCCGGATCGCTCCTGCCGGTACTTTGGAAGCACCCTCTAACGGATAACGGCATTGACCGATTCCTGAAAGACTGGGAGAAAGTTCCGAAGTAACAAGGTTAAACGAATAGAGGAGTGAGAGGCTATCGAACTCACGGTAAGGCAGTTAACCATCATTGAGCTCGTTAAAAAACACGCACCCATCACCGGCGAGCAAATCGCCGAGTGTTTGGGAATCAGCCGTCCGACCATCAGGTCGGACTTATCCGTGTTAGTGATGCTGGGATATATAGACGCTAAGCCCAAGGTAGGTTATTTTCTCGGTAAAGTCATGACCACGGAGGGCCGGCAGAGCGAGAAGTTCATGAACCTGAAAGTCAAGGATGTCATGAATCGGCCTGTGGTCATCGCGGAGAGCGCAACGGTGAACGATGCGGTAATCTCCTTGTTCGTGGAGAACACCGGATTCCTTACGGTAACGGACGAGAAGGGTGCCCTTACGGGGATGGTCTCCTTAAAGGATCTATTAAAGGTTACGTTAGGAAATCCGAACGCGGCAGCGATTCCTATCAGCATGGTGATGACAAGAGTTCCGCGCCTCGCTTTCGTCTCTCCCGAGGATTCCGTGCTTGAAGCCGCCAAAAAGATGCTGGACCATCAAGTCGGGGGAATGCCCGTCGTACAAGCGCATTCTCAAGGCGAACGGAATCGCCTGGAAGTCGTCGGCCGAATTACCAAAACTAATATGACGCAATCATTGGTGGATTTAACCTCGGGATTTATCGCTGAGTAGGGGGAGAAGGGATGTCGGAGCAACGGCAGAAGGTAATTTTCGTCTGTTCGGATGCCGTAGGGGAAACCGCGGAAGCCGTAGCGAGAGCGACGGCTCGGCAATTCGCGACCGAGCAGGTCAAGATAAGAAGGTACGGCAACATCAAGCACGAGGAAGAAATCAAGTCCATCATTCAAGAGGCGTTACAAGTCGGAGGGTTTATCGCCTATACCCTCGTTCAGCCAGAGCTTCGCGAGACGATGAGAGAAGAGACGATTCGGCTTGGCGTTCGCGCGGTGGATGTAATGGGTCCGATGATGCAAGCCTTTATCGATACGTTTAACGATTCTCCGAAATACAAACCCGGCCTCCTGCACGAGATGGACGAGAGTTACTACCGAAAGATCGAAGCGATCGAGTTCGCGGTCAAATACGACGATGGCAAAGACGCGCGCGGTCTCCTTCAGGCGCAAGTGGTGCTTGTCGGGGTTTCCCGGACATCGAAAACGCCGCTCAGCATCTATCTGGCCCATAAAGGGATCAAGACGGCTAACTATCCTTTGACCATAGAAGTCAAACCTCCTCAAGAGTTGTTTGCGGCATCTAACCGTCTTGTCGTAGGGCTGACGATGCAGACCGAACGATTGCTCAAAATTCGAACGGAGCGCTTGAAGGCACTGGGATTGCCTAGCCAAGCCAACTATGCGTCGATGGATCGCATCGAGAAAGAGCTGCGATTTGCCTCGGATATTATGGAGCGGTTGAAATGTCCGATCATCGACGTTTCCGAGAAGGCGATCGAAGAGACGGCAGGACTTATTATGGAATGGTTAGTTCCTTAAGTTGAGCAGTCCCCAAGCCAAGCGCGATCTACACCCGGGGGCTGCTTTTTCCATGCGCAGCAAAGAAAAAAATGCAGTTGACAGCTATTTATGTAAGCGTTAACATGAGGGTAGAACTTTTTGAAAAGCTTTTCAAGAGAAGGACTGAATAACGATGACTAAGCCAACGATCAAAGACGTAGCGAAGATAGCCAACGTTTCCATCAGCACCGTTTCTCGCGTGATGAATGCTCCGGAGTCAGTCATTGAGAGTAAAAGAAGCAAGGTCCTCGATGCAATCGAGAAGCTGAAATACAAACCGAATGCTTTAGCTAGAGGACTCATATATAAAAAAACAAACACCCTGGCGGTCGTCATCCCGGACATACGGAATCCTTACTACGCGGATATTATTCGCGGCATGGAGGACGCATCCAAGAAATTGGGTTATAACCTCATCATCTGCAACACCGATAGGGATAAGAAACGATTGTTTTCTTACTTGAACAATTTCTACGAACGGCAAGTAGACGGGATTCTGTACACGAGCGATCCGGTTTTTCCGGATTACTATAATGAGATCAAGCGGCTGCGCATCCCGGTCATGCTAGTATCCACTCATTCCATGGAGTATGAGCTTCCTTCCGTCAAAATCGACGATGAACAAGCCGCCTTTGACGCCGTGAAGTTTCTGATCGATTCCGGTCACCGGAAAATCGGTATGATCGGCTTCGATTTAAGCGACAGCATCGCCGGTCAGACGAGATACCATGGATTCATTCGTGCCCTTCGGGAAAATGATCTCGACGAGTGCAAGGAAAACATCGTTTACGTGAATGGATGGTCTTATGAAACGCCTGACGCCGCAGCCCAAATGTTAGCCAAATGCCCGGATGTGACCGCAATATTTACCGCTTCGGATGAGCTCGCCATCGGACTTCTTTGTTATCTTGACGAACGAGGGATATCGGTGCCCGACCAAATTTCCGTCATCGGCTTTGACAATATCCGCTTATCCAGGATAACGATCCCCAAGCTGACCACGGTTTCTCAGCCTACTTACGAAATCGGCTATCGGTCGGTAGAGAAGCTGGACGCGATTATCGAGGAAAAGGAGGATCCGGTATTGCGAGAGTATTTGCCTCATGAAATTGTGGTGAGAGCATCGACGAGAAGATTATAATCCTCTTTTTTGTCGAATTATGAAAAGCTTTTCAAAGTTGCGACGCATGACAATGGAACACCTAAAACTTATGACAACAACGTTGTGCACTCTTTTAGGGAGGTGAACTAAAAGTTAGAATGTACGATTAGATTTGAAAGCGAATTCATTATCAACGGTTACAAACATGGAATGACCAAATTTCCAAAGGGGCTGATTCGATTGAAAAAAATGAACAAAACGCGCACCGTGATCTCTGCACTGATTCTGGTTTTTGCTCTTCTACTCGCCGCGTGCGGCAAAAATAACGATAATAATCCTGCATCGGCATCGGTATCGCCATCAAACTCGACCGAACCTTCCGCTTCCGCCAGCACGCCGGCAGCAACGCAAAGCGCATCGCCGGAAGAAAGCGCGAGCGGCACAGCGCTGGATGATGCATTGGCGGGCAAATATAAAGGCACGAAAGTAACTATGTTCGGTCCTTTCACGGACGTGGACCAAGTCAAATTCGAAGAAGCCATCAAAGCCTTCGAGGACAAGTCCGGAATCGATATCCAATACGAGGGCTCCAAAGAGTTCGAAGCGACGATTTCCATTCGCGTCGACGGGGGAAGCGCTCCGGATATCGCGGACTTCCCGCAGCCGGGCTTGCTGAATACCTTCGTGAAGTCCGGCAAAGTCATCGACGTTGCTTCCTTCATGGATGACGAGAAGCTGAAAGCCAATTACAACAAAAGCTGGCTTGACATGGCTAAGATGCAAGGACCGAACGGAAACATAATGGCGGGAATTTGGGCCCGAAGCAGCGTTAAAAGCTTAGTGTGGTATCCGAAGAAAGCATTCGAAGAAGCAGGCTACAAGATACCGCAAACGTGGGATGAATTGCTTGCGCTATCCGAGCAAATCGCCAAGGACGGCGATCCGGCATGGGCGATCGGAATCGAGAGCGGAGCGGCGACCGGCTGGGCTGCGACCGACTGGATCGAGGACATCATGCTTCGCACGACGACCCCCGAAAATTACGATAAATGGGTCAAAGGCGAGCTTCCGTTCACGGACGACATCGTTAAAAACGCGGTTAATAAAATGTCCGAGATCTGGCTGAACAAAGATTACGTTTACGGCGGAACGAAATCGATCGTAACTACCTCATTCGGCGACGCTCCCAAAGTCATGTTCGAGGATCAGCCGAAAGCTTGGATGCATCGTCAAGCAAGCTTCATTACAAGCTTCTTCCCGCAAAATTTGAAGTCGGGCGAAGACTACGATTGGTTCTACTTGCCGCCGATCGATCCGCAATACGGCAGCCCTGTGTTAGTCGCCGGAGATATTTACGCGATGTTTAACGATCGTCCGGAAGTACGCGCCGTAATGGAGTTCTTCACGACGGGCGAATCGCTGAAAACCTGGATTCAATCGGGCGGCGTTATCGCGCCTATGAACGATGCCGATCCGGCATGGTATACAAGCGACGTTGAACGCCGGATGGCGGAATTGGCGCAGAAGGCGACAACTCTTCGGTTCGACGGCTCGGATTTGATGCCGGGCTCCGTAGGAGCGGGCACGTTCTGGAAAGGAATGACGGACTACGTTAGCGGAACGGTTGACTTGGATGGCGCGTTGAACGAAATTCAAGCAGGATGGAAGCAATAAAAAGTTAATTAAACAAAGATGATCGAATTAAGCGGAGGGCAGTATAGGGCAACGTATGCTGCCCTCCGGTTTTTATGGAAGGAGCTGGAACCTTAATGATAACTTCCACGGCGACAGCGACAGCGACAGCTAAAGCCAAATCGAATTTCTCCCGGAACTTATTCTGGTCCATTCTTGTTCCGGTTTTAAATGCGATTCTTCACTCCGCGATTTTCATCGTTCTTCGAGACAGCGAAATAAATCCGATTCTCCATGCGGCATTAGCGATCCTATGGGGAGTAGGCGGTATATATTTGATTTACTGGTCGCTTAATTGGGTCGTTGAAAAGTATTCTGACTTATGGAGACGGCGTATTCAACCCTATCTGTTCGTCGGCCCTGCATTTCTTCTTCTTAGCTGGCTGCTGCTTATTCCAACGATCCGTACTCTCTACATGAGCTTCCTTGACGCAAGTTCTACGAAATTCGTCGGGCTTGCCAATTACGCGGCTATTTTTACGAACCGTTTGTTGGTTACGGCGCTTCGGAACAACTTGTTATGGGTGCTCTTCGGGGCAACCGCTTGCATCGTCCTAGGACTGCTTATTGCCGTTTTGGCGGATCGAAGCAGCTTCGAACGCATTGCGAAAGCGATCATTTTTCTTCCGATGGCCATTTCTTTCGTCGCTGCGGGGGTTATTTGGAAGTTCATCTATTATTATCAGCCCGGCGATGAACAAGTCGGACTACTGAATGCCGTCGTGGTAGCGCTCGGCGGAGAGCCTCAAGCTTGGACGAGTATGATGCAGCCCTGGAATAACTTGTTCCTTATCGTCATTCTCATATGGATGCAGACCGGGTTTGCGATGGTGATATTCTCCGCTGCTTTGAAAGGCGTACCCGAGGATATGCTGGAAGCAGCCAGAATGGATGGAGCCGGAGAAATCAAGATTTTCTTCCGGATCATAATTCCGTTCATTATGACGACCATCTTGTCCGTAACGACGACCATTATCGTGTTCACGCTCAAAATATTCGACGTCGTCATGATCATGACGGGAGGCCAATACGATACGGAAGTGGTAGCGACTCAATTCTACCGGCAGTTCTTCATGTACCGAAACTTCGGTTATGGATCGACGTTAGCGATCGTTCTTCTGATCGCGGTTATTCCGGTTATCGTGTTTAACTTGCGGCAGATGCGCAAACAGGGGGGATTCTGATGCGGCGCAGGCCAAAGAGGAAAGGGTCCAAAACCATCGTCAATATCATTCTCGCTTTTATTTGCTTCATTTGGCTCGTTCCGACAATCGGATTATTCGTCTCCTCTTTCCGTCCGGCAACGGAGATTCTGAAAACCGGCTGGTGGTCCGTGTTTCCCCATAAGGAGAACGTGACCAAGGATCAGATTCAGCTTCCCAAGGACACCGATTTAAGGCAGCCCATCGAAGTGAACGGGACAACGTATACGGACGACGAGCTCAGAAGCGGGGTCAAAGCTCCGGATGGCTCCGTGCTGATCTGGGAGAATAGAAGAGGCAGAACGATTAACGTTCAACAGTCGGGCTGGAAAATGAATACGTCCTTCACGACGGAAAATTATAAAGGCGTTCTTACCGGCAAGCAGTACCAGATTACGGACACCGACGGAAGCGTGAAGACGAAGAAAGGCAGCGGATTATCGCGCGCGTTCCTGAATACGTTAACGGTATCGATTCCCGCTACGATTATTCCGATCCTTATCGCCACCTTCGCGGCATACGCATTCGCATGGCTAAGGTTCCCATTGCGGAAGACGATGTTCGTCATCGTCATTATGCTTCTTGTCGTTCCGCTTCAGGTGGCCATGATCCCGGTATTGAAGGACTATACCGCGCTTGGGCTCAACGGTACCTTTCTTGGCGTCTGGATCGCGCATGCGGGTTTCGGACTGCCTCTGGCGACTTATTTCATGTATTCGTATATCAGTCAGCTTCCCAAAGATCTATTCGAGTCAGCCTTCATGGATGGCGCATCGAACTTCACGATTTTTACGCGCTTGATCCTGCCTCTGGCGGTTCCTTCCATCGCTTCCATCAGCATCTTCCAGTTTTTATGGGTATGGAACGATTATCTGGTGTCGCTCGTCTTTATCGGCAATCAACCGGGCGTACAGGTGCTTTCGATGAAAATCGCCGACATGGTCGGCACGAGGGGCAACGATTGGCATTTGTTGACCGCGGCAGCATTCGTGTCTATGCTCATGCCGCTCGCCGTGTTCTTCGGCCTTCAGAAATACTTTGTCCGCGGGCTTCTTGGCGGCTCAGTGAAAGGGTAGGATGGGATAGAAACGAAAACAAAGCCTGGGTCAACCGAGGAAGTTTAATCCTTGGTTCACTCAGGCTTTGTTTCGAAGTTGCAATTTCACCCGATACAAGCTTTATTGATTCATCAACTGACGGATCATTTGTTGTTTCCGGTGGGAGCAGGATAACCTCTTGGAGGTATCTCCGAAGAAAATATGATCCTCGCCCAAGCCCGAAATGTTCCGCACGTTCACGTAACAATCCGAGGTGATCCGGAAAAACGTCGCGGAATCCGTAATTAGGCGATTTCTCTCATCGGCGGACAGTCTTTTTTTGATGTTATAATTCCGTCCGTGAAAGCTGATTAATCCATGTGCTCCGACTTTGAAGAACAACGTGTCTTGACGAGGTTCGAAATCCTCGTACACATTTTTCTCCTGCAGTGCTACATTCATCGTTCCAATCCCCCTTAGAATGATGTTGCTTTGGTAGCGCTTTCAGTATAACATAATTTTTTGCGTTTTGGGTAACTTTCCTAAAAAAATGATGAAAATTCACAAAAAAGCCTCCAGGGAAAACGGATTATCGTTCAGTCCCTGAAGGCGTTAATCCTATAGAACGTTTATGCGGATTACGTTCCAAGATGCTTTGCCGAGCACGGCATTGATCTTGGAGCCGTCCGCCTTTGCGTTGCCGTTCGAGTGCGGTTTGACGCGATTCGGTTGAACGGAGGAATTCGTTGCTTTCAGATCCTCGTTCTCGAGCACGGAATGCTCGATGATTCGGCATTCTCCGAAGCTGCGAAGATCAACCTCCAAGGGAAGGGAGTTGTTCAAATCCCGGTTTACCGCGAACACCGTCACTTCGCCAGCTTGTTCATTGTATACGGCTATCGTTTCCAAGTAGGGGATATCCGTAATAGCCTTGGTGTCGTACTTAGGCGATTGCACGAGCGGCACAAGCGCTTGGCCGCGCCCATATACGGATGCGTGCATGTAAGGATAATAGATCGTTTGCGCCCAAGCTTGACCGCCGTTCTCCGTCATGATCGGGGCGATAACGTTAACAAGCTGTGCCAGACAAGCCATCCGGACGCGATCCGAATTTTTTAGCAGCGCAATCAGCAAGCAACCGACTACAAGGGCATCCTCCATGGTGTAAATATCTTCGAGCTGAGGAGGCGCGATTTGCCAAGGCTCGATTTTTTTATCCGCTTCGTTGGAATGGAACCAGACGTTCCACTCGTCGAAAGAAAGATACATCGTTTTTTTGCTTCTTTTCTTGGCTTTAATATAATCGCAGGTTGCCGCAACGCTCTTGATGAAATCTTCCATTTCGAGGGAGCGGCCAAGAAAAGTCGCCGTATCGTTCTCATGATTCCCGTAATAGTTATGCATGGATAGGAATTCTACATGCTCGTAAGTATGGTCGAGGACGGTCGATTCCCATTCGGGATAGGTAAGCATTCCCCGGCTGGAACTTCCGCAAGCGACCAATTCGATCGTCGGGTCGACCCACTTCATGACCTTGGCGGACTCGCACGCTATTCTCCCGTATTCAACCGCGGTTTTATGGCCGATCTGCCAAGGGCCGTCCATTTCGTTGCCGAGACACCAAGTTTTGATCGCATGCGGTTGTTTGTAGCCGTGGCTAATCCGCAGGTCGCTCCAATAAGAGCCGGAGGTATGATTCGCGTATTCCAAGATGTTGCGGGCTTCGTCGATTCCGTGCGTGCCGAGATTGATTGCCCACATGATATCGGTTCCCGCAACGCGGGACCAGTCCACGAATTCATTCAAGCCGAATTGGTTCGGCTCTATCGTTCTCCATGCAAGTTCGAGTCGGCTAGGGCGCTTATCCTTAGGCCCGACGCCGTCTTTCCAATCGTAACCGGATACGAAGTTGCCTCCCGGATATCGGATGATCGGAACGCGCAAATCTTGAATCAAAGACAGGACGTCCTTGCGAAACCCGCGTTCGTCCGCGGAAGGATGTCCAGGCTCGTAAATTCCTCCGTATACCGCGCGGCCAAGATGTTCGATGAAGGAGCCGTAAATGCGATCGTCAATCGTGGAGATAACGAAATCTTTGTCTACGATCATTTTGGCGTGGTGGGACATGGGAATCTCTCCTTAAATTAATAAATTTATTAATTATTAAATATAAATAACACTTCAACATCCATTAAACAGGATGAATAGCGATTTTGCAACAAGAGAATTCTTAAATTTATTTGATCTTTTCAGGATTTATATATATATTAATTTAATGAAAAGGAACGAGCCGAAGCGAGGGGGGAACCCGATGATACATGCGAACACTGACCGTAAATGGCTGCCTCTATACGAGGCGTTGGCTAGCGAGGTGCGTCTAAGGATACTGGAGCTGCTCGCCGAGAAGCAGATGAACCTGAAGGAAATCGCCGAAAGGCTTTCGCTTAGCAGCGCGATACTGACGATGCATGTTCGCAAGCTTGAGCTTGCGGGATTAATCGATACGAAAATGGTCCGCAAGCAAGGCGGAACCCACAAAATATGTTCCTTGGCCGAGACCAACGTGGAAATCACTCTTCCTTACGCGGGGGCGGAGGAAAGATTGTTTTATGAACAGAATATTCCCGTGGGGCATTATACTTCCTTCGAGGTTTTCCCTACTTGCGGATTGGCGACCCGCGAGAAGATGATCGGCCAGTTCGACGATCCGCGTTACTTCCTCGATCCCGAACGGGTAAACGCTGCGATTCTCTGGTTCGGCAAAGGTTACGTGGAATACAAAATGCCGAATTATTTGCTGCAAAGCCAAGAGCCCGAAGAATTGGAGATTTCTTTGGAAATAGCGTCCGAAGCGCCGGGAGCGAATGACCATTGGCCATCGGATATCCGGTTCTATCTCAACGAAGTTCGGTTAGGGGAATGGACGAGTCCGGGTGATTTCGGAGGGAATGCCCGCGGAAGATATACCCCGGAGTGGTGGAAGACGCAAGTTAACCAATACGGCTTATGGAAAGTGCTTCGAGTGAACCGAAACGGTACCTACATGGACGGGCAGCAAATCTCGGATACGACGTTAAACGACTTGCGTTTGGACAAGCATTTCTGGACCCTCCGTTTCGCGGTCGAGGACGATGCCACGCATGTCGGCGGGCTGACTTTGTACGGATCGGGCTTCGGCAACTATAATCAAGATATCCAAATTCGCGTGTATTACAGCCAGAGGAGATAGAGATTCATGATCAATCGCAAAGTTACCCCCTCGGAGGGCGGCAAGAGACTGCACCGTTTCCTGAGAAACCTGATGCCGAATATCCCGTTGGGACAAATCTATAAAATGATCGATTCCGGAAAAGTGAAAGTAAACGGAAAAAGAAAAAATCAAAACTACGAGCTTGTAGCCGGGGACGAGTTAGTCTTGTACGTAGAGGATGCGGCGTATCAAGAAGCGAGCATTGGTCAGAAAAAGACGAAGTACGTCGGCGTTAACGCCAACGTTGACGTCCTATACGAGGATGCCGAGCTTATGGTCGTAAATAAGCCTGCGGGTATGCTGACCCATCCCGATAAAGCGGATCAGAAGGACACGCTCGTTAATCGCGTTCATGCGTACCTGTATCGGAAGGGAGAGCTTGACAGCCCTCTGTTCATGCCGGCTACGGCCAACCGGTTGGATCGCAACACGAGCGGCATCGTACTGGTGGGAAAGACGGCGGGGATGCTTCATCAATTGAATCAATGGATCCAGAAGCATGAGATGCAAAAATACTATGTAACGATCGTAGAGGGGCGGCTCGTTGGCGAAGGGACTTTATCGGGCGATCTCATCCGCGACGAGAAGAAAAACAGGACGCACGTGGTTGGGGATAAGACCGATGTCGCGCGGCATGGCGGCGCAGACCAAGTGAAGACCGCGGAGACCCGATATCGGGTGGTTCAAACAGGAAAAGACTATTCATTGGTTGAAATCGAGCTGATCAGCGGACGGACGCACCAGATTCGTACCCATTTTCAGGATATCGGACATTCGTTGCTCGGCGACATTAAATATGGGGGCAAGAGATTCGGAGAAGTGAATTATCAGCTGCTTCATGCTTGGCGCATCGTGCTGCCTGACGGCCGGGAATTTAAGGCGCCTCTTCCGGCGCTCATGCGTACGGTTGCGGATCGGGTAGGTCTCGATCCGAATTTCTAGAGGAGTTGATACTGGTGCCGGAAGTTACGGAATATATCGCCGCGTTGGCGGCCTGGTTTAGGCAGCATGCAGATCGCGAAAAGGCGAAATCGATGGAAGACTACATGCGCAACCAGTATCCCTTCCTAGGGATTAAGACTCCCGAGCGGACAAGCCTAACGAAAGAGTTCTGGTCGAAGCACGGAATTCCCGCCGGCGATGAATTGCTTTATGTCGTTCAGCAGTTGTGGCAGCTGCCCGAACGCGAATTTCAGAACGTGGCGATGGCATATCTCGAGAAATACGGCAAACAGGCTAAAAAAACGGATATCGTAGCGTTCGAGAGTTTGATCACGACGAAGTCATGGTGGGATACGGTCGATTATTTGGCTTCCCATACGATGGGCGACCACCTGACGAGATATCCGGATTTGATTCCAGCTTACGCGGAGCGTTGGATAGAGTCCGACGATTTCTGGTTGCGTCGAACTGCCCTGTTGTATCAACTGCGATACAAACAGAGGACTGACGTCGATCGATTGTTCGATTTTATTAACCGTTGCAAGGACGAAAAGGAATTCTTTATTCGCAAGGCGATCGGTTGGGCGCTCCGGGAATATTCAAAAACCGATGAAGACGCGGTTCGTCGGTTTGTGGCGGAAACTCGCCTGTCGCCGCTGAGCGAACGGGAAGCTCTAAAATACGTTTCGCGTTGAAAAGTCACAACTTGTTCATGGCATTGCCTGCCGGACGTTGATAAGATAAAGGAAATTTGGTCAAGCCGGAGGTTGCGCAATGTTAAAATCACCAATCGGGCGATTACGTTTTATTGGTACTTTTGAAGCCATTTCGTTCTTGGTTTTACTTTTAATAGCAATGCCGCTTAAATATGCCGCGGATATTCCGGAGGTCGTTACGATCGTCGGAATTATTCACGGATTCTTATTTTCCTTATATCTGTTAGCTATTCTTAATGCCGTAATCGTTCGCAAACTCACGATCGGCATGACTCTGCTTGCGATTGTCGCCGCTTTCCTGCCCTTCGGGCCATTCTATGTAGACCGCAAGCTTCAATAAAGGAACTGGGTTCCACTATTTCGCCGTAAGTACCGCCCATGGCCGCAATAACGGAACTGGGTTCCTCTATTTCGCGAAAGTGCCGCCAAGGGCCATAATAACGGAACTGGGTTCCGCTATTTCGCCGTAAGTGCCGCCAAGGGCCATAATAACGGAACTGGGTTCCTCTATTTCGCCGTAAGTGCCGCCAAGGGCCATAATAACGGAACTGGGTTCCTCTATTTCGCCGTAAGTGCCGCCCATGCTCTCAATAACTGAACTGGGTTCCGCTATTTCTCCGAAAGTGCCCCCGACCAACCAAATACCCGCGCCAGGAACGCTTATTTCGCCGGTACTAAATGGCCAAAAGTCGCTCCGCGGAAGGAAAGCGAGCGCTCTCGGAAAAATCCGGGTAACGATCGCTTTTTTTGATCCTAAGCAGAGTAATGCGAGAGCATCTGAGCCACCTGCAGCTTTACTTCCTCGAGTATTTCCTGCGGTTCGATTACTTTTACGTGAGTGCCGTAGCTAAGAATGTTCTGGATTGCTCGTTCTTTCGATGAGAAATTCGCTTTAACATCAAGGGACCCGTCCGGATTCGCATGGATCTGGTCATATCCGAATTCGTCTCTCACCCTCGTTCTGACGGCGGGATCAAAGCGCAGTAACGCGCCCACCCTAGAGAAATTCGCTTGGCTCAAGAACTGTCGCTCAACGTCCTGCAACGAATAGTTGCGACGGACGAACGTCTGCGGCAAGCTCTGCGGCTGCGTCATCCGGGAGAGCCTAAATACTCGAATATCGCTTCTATCCAGGCAGTAACTGTATATATACCAAACATATCCTTTTAGGAAAAGCCCCATCGGCTCGATCGTTCGCAGACTTTCTTTTCCCTTGCTGTCCCAATATTCGAACCGAACCAAATGAAGATCTTTTATGGCTTGGTGAAGAGGCTTGATTTTCTCCTTATCGTTAGGCGAGGGGGTAAAATCAAGATCCACGGATGTGTCGACGGAACCCGATTTATTGGGCATCAGAGCTCCGATTCTCTCCAACAGCCCGTCTATATCCGAGTTGTTCGTAGCGGACTTCACTCCGCGCAACGCGCCGCAAATCGATGAGAAGTCATCAAGGGACAGGATTTGCTTATCGACGCGGTAACCTGACAGGATTTCATACCCTCCGTCGGAACCGGGGAAAGAGACGATCGGAATTCCGGCTAAGTTGATCGATTCCATATCCCTATATATCGTTCTCAAAGAAACCTCGAACCGCTCGGCTAGCTCTGTCGCGCTAACGCGGGTTTGATTTAATAAAGCCATCGTAATCGCAAGCAGTCGATCCAGCTTCATTCTCTCGTTCCTCCTTAGCCGTTGTATGATTCCTTTTCATATTATGATACCGAGTAGACCCTGACAACATTATGTCAGGGTTAGGTTCATTCTTCACCCAATTGTTTTCCATTCCTATTCAGTTCATAATCAAAGTAGATTATCATTTATATCGAGAAAGGCACGCACTATGAGTTTCTGGCTCGGGGCGGCTGAACGGGACGGTGCGGACAATCAGATGAAGGGGAAGATGATCATGGCTAGCTTAGAGGAGATTATTCAAGGACGACGCAGCATCGGTAAAGTAAAGGATGAGCCTGTTCCTAAGGATTTGATTGAAAAGCTGATTGAAGCGGCCGTTTGGGCACCGAACCACCACGGCACGGAGCCCTGGAAATTTATCGTGATGACTGGAGAGGGCAGGCGGGTATTAGGTCAGGCATACGCGGATATTGCGGCGGAAACGCTTCAGGAATTGAGCGGGGAAGAACGTGTGGCACGGTTGGAAAAGGAAGTCGCCAAAGCGTTCCGTGCCCCCGTTGTCATTGCTGCGGTATGCGTGCCATCGGATTTGCCGCGAGTTAACGTTTCGGAGGAGCTCGCCGCAGCTCATGCTGCAGTGCAAAACTTGCTGCTTACGGCGCATGCGAACGGCCTTGGCGCGGTATGGCGGACAGGTGATCCGGCTTATCACCCGAAAATGAAGCTAGCGCTGGGGTTAGGGGATCGCGAGCAGATCGTTGGTTTCATCTATGTGGGTTACCCCGACATGCAGCTACCGATCGGCAAGCGAAAACCGGGAACCGTGAAGACCGTCTGGTTTGAAGGTTGACCATAAACGGAAGCGGAACAGAGGAAGGTCTCTGTTCCGCTTTTTTTCGAATGCCCATTTCAGGAATGTTATGGTAAGATTTCTAGGAATCAACTCTTAAAAAGTGATGGGGAGTCTCGCTCATGAATCGTAAATTGGAAGAATGGATCGTCGAAGCGGATATTACGGGCATGCAGAAGGCTATGGAATCCGGGGAAATCACATCGGAAGATTTGGTCCAAGCTTACTTGAATCGCATTCATCAATATGATTCCACTATTAATTCGATCCTGGAAGTGAACCCGGACGCGATCGCGATTGCCCGGTCGCTCGATCGGGAGCGTGAAGATAAGGGAAGCCGAGGGATGCTGCACGGAATCCCCATACTTCTGAAGGACAATATCGATACTCATGATAACATGCACACGAGCGCGGGTTCGATCGCTCTGGCGGATTCGATAGCAGCCGAGGATTCGTTCGTTGCCGCAAGGCTTCGAGCCGAGGGTGCTGTGCTGCTAGGCAAAACGAATATGACGGAATGGGCGAATTTCATGTCGTCCGAAATGTGGTCCGGGTACAGTTCAAGTGGCGGGCAAGTACTTAATCCTTACGGCCCCGGGGAATTATTCGTCGGAGGCTCGAGTTCGGGGTCCGGCGCGGCCATCGCCGCGAATTTAGGGGCGGCGGCGATCGGCACGGAAACGTCGGGGTCCATCATAAGTCCCGCGAACCAGCATTGTCTTGTCGGCATGAAGCCGACGATCGGTTTAGTAAGCCGTACCGGAATCATTCCCATCACGAGCAGCCAAGACTCTGCGGGTCCGATGACAAGAACGGTCACGGACGCGGCAATCCTCCTGGGGGCGCTAACGGGGAGCGATGAACGCGATCCCGCAACCTTATCATCCGGCGCTTCCTATCGGGATTACACGGCGTTTTTGGATGCGGAATTCCTAAGCAAGGCAAGGATCGGAGTCCCTAGGTTTTACTATCGGGATTTGGATGAAGCCAGGCTGGAGATCATCGAAGAAGCGATCGAGACGATGAAGGGCAAAGGGGCGACGATTATCGATCCCGTCCATCTTCCTTGCGAAGAGACGGAATGGGATTGGAACGTGCTTCGTTACGAATTCAAGAAAACGCTTAACGATTATCTGGTCAAATTACCGGAGAATATCCCCGTTCATTCGCTGAAAGAGGTCATAGCGTATAACGAGAAACACGCGGAAATCGCTTTGAAATACGGACAAGGCACGCTCATCTGGTCGGAACAAACGAGCGGGACGCTGACGGAGACGGAGTACTTGGATAGTATTAAGAAAAACGAAGAGTTGGCTCGAATGCAGGGGATTGATTTTGTGCTGCGGGAACACCGGCTAGATGCGATTTTATTCCTCGGGGCGGATGGAGGGGGATACGATCTTGCGGCCAGGGCGGGTTACCCCATAATCACGGTTCCGTTCGGGTTCGCTTCGACTGGAATTACAGTCCCGGGCGGCGCAACGACCAAAGGTCCGCACGGCGTCACTTTCGTAGGCGGGGCTTTCAGCGAACCGACATTGTTGAGAATCGCCTATAGCTTCGAACAAGCGACAAAGCGCAGGTTCCCGCCTAAACTCTAAACTATCTGCAGGATTAATTACGGCTGATCTCAAAGGATTAGCAAGGGAACTCGTAAAAATAGTTATTATATTTATTATATTTATTGTTAAGATGGAAGTTCTGTATCATTAGTTGAGGAGAGAGAGTATTGCTTTGGATAATACGCGGAATATTGGTCATCATTTTCGTTATTGGAGCATTCAAATCTGATCAGCCAGGTTGTGGGTGCCTAATTCTCATCGCCGTGTTAATCTTCATCTTGTGGAGAACCAACACTTTGCAATTTGCTTGGTATTCTTTGAGATATGGTACACAACAATTATTTTCCTGGGCAGGGGATAAAGTATTCGGATAGAGCACCTTCGGGTGCTTTTTCTTTTGCTTACTAACAAGAGGAGGAATCCCATTTGATCACCTATTGTTACAGATCGGCTCAATCCGAATAACTGTTTGAGTGTAAGAAGCGTGTGCTGTCCTCAGTCTGAATTGCGGATTGGCTTTTATGTGCATGCCGATAATTGTAACTAAAGTAGGCAATTTGGATGCTGTAACTATAAAAAGTATGGTTAGAGCTACTCAAGTAGGCAACCTGAAAGCTGTAACCATAAAAAGTATGGCTAGAGCGGCTAAAGTAGGCAACTTGAAAGCTGTAACCATAAAAAGTATGGCTAGATCGGCTAAAGTAGGCGTTTTGCTCTAACTAAATCTATACCGGCATTGTTGAGAGTGCCGCAGTTCTATTTAGTCTAACTACTTCCGCAATGGGAGCGCCGCAACAGACCGCCGGACGATCATATCCGCCGGAAGGACGATTTTCTTCCAGGGCAGTCCGGATTCGCCGCGCTCTTGAATGCGTTCGACGAGCATCTGCATGCCGAGATAACCGAATTGGTAAGCTTGCTGGGCGATGACCGTTAGGAACGGATCGATCTCGGAATAAGGACCGAGATCGTCGAAGCATACGAGCGACATTTGCTCGGGCACACGGATGCCGCGTCCATGAAGAGTTCGTATGACTTCGACGGCGAGCACGTTGTTCCCGGCGACTATCGCCGTCGGCAGAGGATCCATTCGATCAAGCCAGCTTTCGATCTCCGACAAGTCGCTGCGGGGCTCGAAGGCTGTTTCCAGTACATAGCTCTCGTCGTAGGCGAGATCGTTAAGCTTCAATGCTTCCTTATAGCCTTCCAGTCTTAACCGGGCGCTGGAGATGTAGGGAGATCCATTAATCAAGGCGATTCTTCTATGTCCTTGCGAGGTAAGGTGATCGACAAGCTTGCGCGCGCCTTCCTTACTATCGCCGAGCACGATGTCGCTGTCCATCCCCGGTACCTCCCGATCTAGAAGTACGAAGGGCACTTGATGCTTGCGAAGCGTCTCCAGATGGGGCAATGAAGGGTCGCCGGCTGGCGCAACCAATACGCCATCGGCTCTCGTTGCCAATATCGTATCGACGTAATCCTTTTCCTTCTCTACGTTCTCGTCCGAGTTTCCGAACAGGAGGCGGTAGCCGTGTTTCTTGGCCGCATCCTCGGCGCCTCTCGCCAACGTGGTATAGAAGGGGTTGGTAATATCCGTAATCAGCAGGAACAGTAAATTACTCTGCTGAAGCACTAGGCTGCGCGCCATATGGTTAGGAACGTAGTTTAATTCCTCCATGACCCGACGAACTTTCGCTCTCGTCGTATCGCTGATTTTACCCGTGTTATTGATAACCCTGGAAACCGTCATCGCGGAGACACCGGCTTTGGCCGCAATATCGTATATCGTAACCATAAGTGCGCTCCTTCTCGTCAATATCTACACTTATTTTACAAAATTAAAGAATTGACAGCAAGCGTTTACCCTGATAATTTAAGGTTATCGGTAACATTATATTTACCTATGGAGGCTAAAAACTATGGCAGAGCAAAACTTCAGATGGAACGGCGGATTTCCGAAAATCGGGATTCGTCCAACGATTGACGGAAGACGCAAGGGCGTTCGCGAATCTTTGGAAGATCAAACGATGAACATGGCGATCGGCGTTGCCAAGCTATTTTCCGATAACCTTCGTTACCCTGACGGATCGCCAGTGGAGTGCGTCATCGCCGATTCTTGTATCGGCGGAGTTGCTGAATCTGCAGCCGCTGCCAGCAAATTCGCAAGAGAAAACGTTGGAGTATCAATTACGGTTACCCCTTGCTGGTGTTACGGCACGGAGACGATGGACATGGATCCTGCGATTCCGAAAGCGGTATGGGGCTTTAACGGCACGGAGCGCCCGGGCGCGGTTTATCTTGCGGCGGTATTGTCGGCATACGCTCAGAAAGGGCTTCCGGCATTCGGCATTTACGGCAAAGACGTACAGGATGCGGGAACGACGGACGTGCCGGAGGATGTGAAGGGCAAATTACTCGGTTTTGCCAGAGCGGGACTCGCGGTCGCCCTCATGAAAGGCAAATCGTACTTATCCATGGGATCCGTATCGATGGGAATCGCCGGTTCGATCGTGAACGATAGCTTCTTCCAAGAATACTTGGGGCTGCGCACGGAATATGTGGACATGAGCGAATTCGTACGCCGTATGGACGAGAAAATCTATGATCCGGCGGAATACGAGAAAGCGCTTGCATGGGTGAAGGAAAACTGCATCGAAGGTCCGGACAACAATCCGGCCGAGATCCAAACGTCCCGCCAACGCAAAGACAAGGACTGGGAAACCGTCGTTAAGATGACGATCATCGCCCGCGACCTGATGGTCGGCAACCCTCGTTTGGCCGAGCTCGACTACGGCGAAGAAGCGCAAGGGCATAACGCGATCGTCTCCGGTTTCCAAGGCCAACGCCAATGGACGGACCACTTCCCTAACGGGGACTTCATGGAAGCGATTCTGAACTCCTCGTTCGACTGGAACGGAATCCGCGCGCCTTACATGGTCGCCACGGAGAACGACAGCCTGAACGGAGCGGTCATGTTATTCGGTAATCTGCTGACGAACACCGCGCAGATTTTCGCGGACGTACGTACTTACTGGAGCCCGGATTCCGTTGAGCGCGTTACGGGTCATAAGCTAACCGGCGCAGCGGCGAACGGATTGCTTCACTTAATCAACTCCGGACCGGCGACGCTCGACGGAACGGGAGAGCAGACGAAAAACTGCAAACCGGCCATGAAGCCGTTCTGGGAAATCTCCGCGGAGGAAGCGCAGAAGTGTCTGAATGCTACCTCATGGCGTCCGGCGTCCGTCGAATATTTCCGCGGGGGCGGATATTCCTCGGACTTCCTGACTCGCGGCGGCATGCCGATGACGATGTCACGTTTGAACTTGGTGAAGGGAATCGGACCGGTCCTGCAAATCGCAGAAGGATACTCCGTAGACCTGCCTGCCGATGTTCACGATACGCTCGACAAACGTACGGACTCGACGTGGCCGACGACTTGGTTCGCTCCGATCTTAACGGGCAAAGGCTCGTTCGGCAGCGTATACGACGTCATGGATAATTGGGGCGCTAACCACGGCTCGATCAGCTTCGGGCACATCGGCGCAGACCTGATTACGCTTGCTTCGATGCTGCGCATCCCGGTCAGCATGCACAACGTGCCGGAAGATCAAATCTTCCGTCCGCGCGTATGGGGCCTCTTCGGAACGGATAACGCGGAAAGCGCCGACTATCGCGCATGCAACAACTTCGGACCGTTATACAAATAATAATAAGTCGACGACGCTGTCGCCTGTTTCCTCCCGAAGCAGGCGGCGGTTGTCTGTCCATAGAACGGAGAAAACCCATGAGCAGCCAAGCCATTCGCGAGGAATTATGCAAATACGCGCAGAAAACCGTAACCAACAAGCTTGTCGTAGGGCCCGGAGGCAACATTAGCGCCCGTTTCGAGGGTAAAATGTATCTTTCCCCGAGCGGTTTCGCGCTAGATGAAATCAAGCCTGAGCAGTGGGTGGAAGTAGACATCGAGACAGGCCATATCACCGATATCGGGTTGCGTCCGTCTTCCGAGGTTCTGATGCATCTGTACGCCTACCGTCAAAATCCGAACATCGGCGCCATGGTTCATACGCACCCGCCCTATTGCATCGCTTTTACGCTAGTGGAGAAAGACTTGCCGATCATGTTCCCGGACCAAGCCGCATTAGTCGGCAAAACCGTGTATGTGGATTACGTTTTACCGACAACGGATAAGCTTGCCGACGCGGTAGTCGCCAAAATCGAGCATGCCTCGATCTTGCTGGGCAACCATGGTCTGGTAACGACCGGCCGTAACCTTCGCGAAGCTTACTATCGTACGGAAGTGGTGGAGGAAAGCGCGAAAATCTTCCTCATCGCAACGGCGATCAAGGAGCCAAAGGTGCTGACCAAAGAAGAGTTCGAGGAAATCGCGTCATTGGAGAGCGAAGCTTACCGGATTGAATTGTTGCAGAAAATGAAATAGAAACTCTCGTTTCGAATAGGGGAGGGGGAGGAGAAACGATGACAACGGGAACTACGGTTTTGGCATTCGATATGGGGGCGAGCAGCGGACGGGCTTTGATCGGACGTCTGTTATCCGATTCCGATGGGCAGCGAAAGCTTGAGGTAACGGAAATCCACCGCTTTCCCAATCTTGCGATTCAAGTAGGCAATCACCTGCACTGGGATATTTTGCGGCTGCTGCATGAGATGAAAAAAGGGATTCGCCTTGCTTTCCAAAGCGGTTACGAGCCTTCCACCTTCGGGATCGACACTTGGGGCGTCGATTTCGGTCTGCTGGACGCCAACGGCGAGCTGCTCGGCAATCCTTATCATTATCGCGACTCCCATACGGAGGGCCTCATTGAGGAAGTTAGCGGTTTAATCGGGCAAGAAACTTTGTTCTTGCAAAGCGGCTTGCAATTCATGCCCTTCAATACGCTCTACCAACTGTATGCGATGAAGAAGGCCGCTTCGCCGAAGCTGGATATCGCCCAAACCTTTCTCTTAACTCCTGACTTATTAACGTATTTGCTAACCGGCGTGAAGTCATGCGAGTTCACGATGGCGACCACAACACAGCTCTACCATCCGGGAACGCAAGCATGGAATACGGAATTGATGGATAAGCTAGGGATTCCTTCCCGCCTGTTCCTAGAACCTATCCAACCGGGAACGATCGTTGGACCATTGTCGCCGGGCGTTACCGCCGAGTTGGGTATCCCTTCCATGCAGGCCGTAGCCGTCGGAACTCACGATACGGAATCGGCGATTGCGGCGGTACCTGCGGGTGATGGTCCTTTTGCTTTTCTCGTATGCGGGACGTGGTCGTTGCTTGGAACGGAAATGTCGCAACCTCTGCTCAGCGAAGAGGCGATGAAGCTTGAATTTTCCAACGAAGGCGGAGTAGGCGGCACCTACCAATTGCTTAAAAACATCATGGGCCTATGGTTGCTTCAGGAGTGCAAACGGGAATGGGATGAGCAAGGGAAAGAGATAAGCTTTCCCGAGCTCGTTCGTCTTGCCGAGCAAGCGGCACCGTTCCGAAGTCTCGTTCATCCGGACGACCCGAGATTTTTCTCGCCTGGCGGTATGGCGGACAAAATCCGCGGCTTCTGCGAAGAGACGAATCAACCGATTCCCCAATCCGAGGGAGAGATCGTTCGCTGCATTCTGGAAAGCTTGGCATTGCGTTATCGTCAGGCGCTAGAGCAGGCGGAGCAACTTACCGCTCGTCATTACGGAGGCCTGCATATGGTCGGAGGCGGCATTCAAAATCAGCTGCTGTGTAGATTTACGGCAAACGCATTAGGAAAGCCGGTATGGGCAGGGCCTATCGAAGCAAGCGCAATCGGTAATATGCTGATGCAGCTTGTGGCGTTAGGAGATTGCAAGGATTTGAGGGAAGCTCGCAACCTCGTTGCTGCCTCGTTCCCAATCGACGTGTACGAACCGAGTGCGGATGCTGGCTGGTCGACTGCCTACGGGACTTTTCTTCACTTTGGCAGAGTTTAATAGTAGCGTTCAATCTAGGGGGTAACGGATATGCTGATCGGTATTTCCAGCTTGATTTCGCCTGAGCTTCTTAAAGTAATCATGGAGATGGGGCATAGCGACGAGATCGTGCTCGCGGACGGCAACTTTCCAGCAGCTAGCCACGCGCAGAGATTGATCCGCGCCGACGGGCATGGCATTCCCGAGCTGCTCGATGCGATCCTTCGTTTGTTCCCATTGGACTCTTACGTGGATAAACCGGTGGCGCTTATGCAAGTGGTACCGGGAGATACGGCGGAAACTCCAATCTGGAACGTCTATGGCGAGATCATCGAAGCGCGTTCGGGTTTCACGGCGCCGTTCGAAGAAGTGGAACGCTTCGCGTTCTATGAACGTGCCAAGAACGCCTATGCAATAGTTGCAACCGGCGAGGGAGCGCTTTATGCGAACGTGATTTTGAAGAAGGGCGTTATTAAGGGGTAATTTCATAAAATGATTCCGAATCCTGTTCCTATCACTCTGGGTGCAGGATTTTTCGCTTATGGAGAGTGAGATAAGTAGGTATTTCCATCCGGGCGTCGAACTAACAGGTAGAACACATCCTTGAGGAGGAAATAAGATGGAAAACCAACCAATCTATAAGGATAACAATTTTACGATAACGAAGGAATTGTTCATTAGCGGCAACACCCGATTCGCGATGCAGCATCTGTGTTCGGTTAAACTCGTCAAATCCAAAAGACAGATCCCTTATACGCTGCTGGTTCTTGAAATCCTCCTAATTGTAACCGGATTCACGTGGGACTTCCGATTTCATTCCATCTTATCCCTCATTGGAATTCTAGGCCTCATAGCATCGATAGCATTATATATATTCATTAAACCCGTCCACAAGCTTTGGTTGGTGTTCACTTCAGGCGAAAGAGAGATGATCGGGGTTACCGATTACGCTTATCTGGAGGGACTGGCCAATGCGTTCAGCCGCTGCATCGTGGAGACGAAGCAGCGGAGCCTGATGATTAGTTAGCATATAAAGTCCTGGTCTAAGGCCAAAAGACCTCTGAGCTCGCCGCAAGGGCGAAACCGGAGGTCTTTTATCGTCGCTATTGCATTATTTGGACTCGCCATTCAAATAGTTATAGAACGGACCATCTACCCAGAAATCATAGTTGATGACCTTCAACGAAGGATCGAGTTTCCGGAAGCCGGACGTTACGGCGGCGGATTGTTCCTTCAAAGAGAAGGATTGTGCGTAGTAGCGGCCCTTTTCGATTTTGTTGTTGGAGATTTTCTTGTAATTGTTAAGTTCGGTTAAGGAGTAGTACAGCGGCTGCCACCAAGACCCGTAGATGAGGCCCGGTTGGTTGTCTTCGTTCTTCTTGGCATACTGGAGCACGATTTGATCGAAACGGGATTTGTCGGCGACCGTGGCGAATTCAAACGCGAGATCGTATTCTTTGGCGTATTCGATGTAGTTGCCGTTCTCGATTTGAACGACCTCGTATAAGTCGGATACCCCCGGATCGCCCCATTCCTTTAAGTAGATGAAGGCAGAGGTTTTAGGCTCGAATTGAACCTTGGCAATGATTTTCTCGCTGCGCAGGAGTCCGATCAGTTGGAGCGCGTGCTGGAAATCCGAATGTCCATAGACTAACGACAGCGAATCTATGAAGTTTGCATCGTAACGGCTATCCTTCAAGTTGTAGCCCGTCACGAGATTTTGCTTGAGCGCTTCGTCGACGATTTTCTGAAGCTCAGGCGCTCTAATGATATCGGATGTGTCATAGGCATCGTTCAATTTGGCGTAAATATCCGAATCCGACGAGTAACCGACATAGTGCTTATATTGGCCTTTGACTTCCAAGACTTTACCGATCAAGAAGGTAGCGAGAGCTTGGGATGCCTTCCCGCCGTTCTTGATTTCGCCATAGAATTCGGAGGGGAGCAATCCGGCGTCTACGGCCGCAGCCAGCTCTTGCGCGCCTCTGGAACTGTACGCGCCCGAGCTCCAGTTCAGCTTCAGCTTGGAGAGGGCGGTTTTAACTTTGGCTGTCGGATACGTATAAGCTAGTTCTTCAAGGTCGGCGGCCTTTAATGACAACTGTACGGCTTCAAGCGCGGACAAGCGAGTCGATGCCTTAACGGTCGTTGAAGTTAAGATTCCTTTCTCGTATAACGCCGCGGCCTCTTTATAATAGGGGGAGCCATCGGCAAGATCTGAGAAAGTTACGGCTTTCGCGGGCGCTTCGTAATCTAGCGCGCCCGCGATAGCGGATACGAATTGGCCTTTGGTTACCTTCTCGTGGAGAACAACCCCATGCTTTTCCTGCAAAAACAGCGCATATTCTTTTACGATCGACGGTGATGCGGAAGCGGCTTGATCCGTATGTACGTTAGCTGCCGATGCCCATGAGCTTGCACCGGTAATCGAACTCGAGAGAAGAATAACGCTGGCTAGCACAAGCTTGGAACCCGCTCGCAATGTTTTTTGCATGATAAAACCTCCATATCTTATGAGAATACTAAGAAATAATGGAAATCATATCATCCTCTCATTCCACAGTCAATAAAAAACCGACAAGTCGCTAACCGTCTAGGGAAGCAATTGTCGGGATATCGGGTAAATTATTTGCGGATTAATCGTTCGCGGACATCCGCAATGATCTCGAAAGATCTTAACCGGGCGCCATGGTCGAAGATTTGCGAAGCGATGATCAACTCGTCCGCATCGGTCTCATCGATAACTGCTTGTAGCCTTGTGTTTACTTGCTCCGGATTTCCGACCACGGCATAGCCGAATTGCTTACGAAGAGCCGCTTCTTCATGCGGAGACCATAGATCGTCCATGCTATCCACAGGAGGAGGCAATTGACTGAACCGGCCTCGGATCATATTAAGGAAGGCTTGCTGCTGCGAGGTGGCTAGCCGCTTTGCTTCCTGTTCCGTGTCCGCGGCGGTGACGCTCACGCCGACCATCGCGTAAGGCTTATCCAATGCTTCCGAGGGACGGAAGTTGCTGCGGTACAATTCCAATGCCGGAAGCAAATAATCCGGAGCGAAATGGCTTGCGAATGCGAACGGAAGTCCGAGCCGTCCGGCCAATTGCGCGCTGAAGCCGCTTGAGCCGAGCAACCAAATCGGAATGTTCAGCCCTTCACCCGGAATGGCGCGAACCGCGTTATGAATAGCGGCGCCGGAGGGGTTAAAGTAGGACCGAAGCTCGTTCAACAATTCCGGAAAATCCTCTCCGCCCGCTTCCAGTCCCCGGCGCAGTACTCGCGATGCGGCTTGATCGGAGCCCGGCGCTCTTCCGAGACCTAAATCTATCCGATTCGGGAACAGGGACTCGAGCGTACCGAATTGTTCGGCGATGACCAAAGGGGCATGATTCGGCAGCATGATGCCGCCGGAGCCTACCCGAATCGTCGTCGTTCCGGCCGCGACGTGACCGATTACGACGGATGTCGCCGAGCTCGCGATACCGGGCATGTTGTGGTGCTCCGCGAGCCAGAAACGGTGGTAGCCCCACTTCTCGGCATGTTGCGCAAGATCGAGCGAATTCCGAAGAGAAACGGCTGGCGTGCTGCCCATAGTGATGCTGGCTAGGTCAAGAACGGAGAAAGTGACGGGACGGGATGTTGTCATGCTAATGGTCCTCCTCTTATTTGAAACTGAGATATCGGAAATGATGACATTATGGTCAATATATTGACTAAATAACCGTATAGAATCGCCTAAATATGCCTAGCGGCGGGGAGCTAATGATCGTCGTTCATATTGTCGATCAATTGCTGCAGGCATTTATTGAAAGAGGAGAGTTCCTCGAGCTTAATGTGCTCGAAAGAGGCCTCATTATTCGTAATTCCGAATCGATCCAGGTGTTGAAGCGCCTGTTTTCCCTTTTCCGTAAGGCTAACCAAGGTGATTCTGCGGTCATCCTGGCATTCGTACGTCTTGACGAATTGTCCCTGCTTCAGGCGTTCGATCATGCCCGTCATGTTCTGTTTGGTGACGAGCGTATTCTTCCCCAACTGTCTCAAGGATAAATCCCCGTCGGACAAGGCGGAAAGAATGAACCACTGATGCACGCTCGTGAGCCCGACCTCGGCTGCCAATTTCCGGCCGATTCGTTCAAGCAGGTTAGAGCATCGAAAGATGTTCACGACGATGCTTCCGTGCAAATGATCTTGATTGTCCAAAGCGGTTGCTCCATAAGTCAATTTGTTGATTATATCCTACCCAAACGGGAATGCAATGTCAACCGGCTACATGCCATGAGACTTCTTGAACTGCTCCGGGCTCATCCCTTCTAATTTCTTGAAAACGGAGCTGAAATAACTGGGGTTCTCGAAGCCGACGCGAGCAGCGATTTCTTGCATTTTCAGGCTCGGTTCGCGGAACATCCATTCTTTGCTTTTATGAATACGCTCGCGATTGACGTATTCCATTGGCCGCATGTTTAGGGTGACCTTGAACAAATGGCAGAGATATTGGGCGCTTACCCCGATACATCCGGCTAGCTCGTCGATCGTGACCGTGCGGTGGCAGTTGCTTTCGATAAACAGGGTAACCGGATGAAGTTTTATTTGATTGTGAGCTACGGATGGATTGCTCATCCATACGTTTTTCATGAGATCCATCAAGAAGGCGTAAAGCAGTTTGGAGCATTCCATGCCTAGGAAGGGATGGCCTGAAGTGGACAAAGCGTAAATGCTTTTCATTTGCGCGATAAGGCCGTCGGGAGAATGGACCGGGTAAACGCCGGATTTAGTTATGCCTGCTTGCCTGATGAGGGACGACATGAAACTGCCGTTAAAAGAAATAAATTGAACCTCCCATGGTTCGGAAACGGGAAGGTACAGGTGGGGCTCGTGGGGGAAAAGGAAAAATCCTTGTCCCGGCTTAACCAGGTATCGCTTGTCCCCTACGCGCAATTCCCCCGTACCTGAAAGGACTTGAAGCCATTGGTAGTCGGGGAATCCTTCCGGTCTCTTCGTTCGTTCCTGGGAGTCCCAATGGCCGGCGCTGGTTAAATAAATCGGGAGCTGCGAATCTTTCTCCGTCACGATGGGGAATGAGAACAAAGTTCATCGACCTCGCTCTTTCAAATTTTGATAGATATATGAATATGTTTGAATATGAATAGGGGGTTAAGGATTTTATAATATGAATATAGTTACATTATGATGGGGAGTGTGCAACTTGTCCAAAACAAAATGGATTTACTCCACGCCCGCGAACGGATATCCGGAATGGAACAACAATCCCGATATTTTCCAACTTAACCGAATGTATGCGCATGCAACCTTAATCACGCATGACTCCTTGGAAGAAGCGTTAAAGGGCGATCGCAAATCTTCCAAACATTACTTATCGCTAAACGGAACTTGGAAATTCTCCTTCGCCGAAAATCCGGACAAGCGGATTAAATCCTTCTACGGGAGCGAGTTCGATTATAGCGGCTGGGACGAGATCGCGGTACCGGCTCACTGGCAGCTTCAAGGCTACGATTACCCGCAATATACGAACATCAGGTATCCGTGGATCGATTCGGAAGCTCTGAAGCCTCCGTTCGCGCCAACGAAGTATAATCCCGTAGGTTCTTATATTCGTACGTTTACAATTCCGCAGGACTGGAACGGTAAACCGGTGTTTATCAGCTTTCAAGGCGTGGAATCCGCATTCTACGTGTGGCTGAACGGGGAGTTGGTCGGGTACAGCGAAGATACTTTTACGCCGGCCGAGTTTGATCTAACGCCTTATCTTATCGAGGGTGAAAACAGGCTTGCGGTAGAAGTATACCGTTGGTGCGACGCAAGCTGGCTAGAGGATCAAGACTTCTGGCGGATGAGCGGAATCTTCCGCGACGTGTATTTGTTTACCGCGCCGGACACGCATATCTATGACTTCTTCATTCATACTGATTTAGACGAGCAATTCAAGGACTCGGACTTGAGGATAGACGCGACTGTCGTCAATTATTACGGCGCGGACGCGGGAAGCATGGCTGTGGTTGCGGAGCTATATGATGCGCAAGGGAGTCAAGTTTTGCGGCAGCCTCTTCGAATTGCCGTCGCAGCGGGATCTAACGAGAGAATCGAAGTGCAAGGCGCGATAGCCGTAGCCAATCCGTTGAAATGGAGCGCCGAGCTGCCGAATCTATATACCTTGGTGCTTCGGCTGGATAATGCGGATGGACAAGCCGTTCAATTCATTAGCTGCAAAGTCGGTTTCCGAAAGTTCGAGATCAAGGACGGACTCATGCGGATTAACGGCGAGCGTATCGAATTCAAAGGCGTAAATCGCCATGAATTCTCATGCGATACCGGACGCGCGCTCGGAGAAGAAGATATGATCCGCGACGTCGTTCTTATGAAATCGCATAATATCAATGCCGTTCGTACATCGCATTATCCGAATAACCCGAGATGGTACGAGCTGTGCGACGAATACGGTCTGTACGTGATCGACGAGACCAACCTAGAAACCCATGGATCCTGGGAATACGCCCAACAGGAAGAAGGGGATACCGTTCCCGGAAGCAAGCCGGAATGGCGGGAGAACGTCATTGACCGTTGCAACTCGATGCTTCAGCGCGACAAGAATCATCCATCCGTCATCATCTGGTCGCTGGGTAACGAGTCGTTCGGCGGGGATAACTTCATGCGCATGCACGATTACCTTCGGGAGAAGGATCCATCGCGCGTGGTGCATTATGAAGGGGTATTCCATTGGCGCAAGTCGGAGGCTGCCTCCGATATGGAGAGCCAGATGTACACGAAGCCGCACGAAATCGAGGCTTATGCATTAAGGAGACCGACTCCGAGCAAGCCATTCATCTTATGCGAGTACAGCCATGCGATGGGCAATTCCAGCGGCGGTCTATCCAAGTACACCGATTTGTTCGAGAAGTACCCCATTCTGCAAGGGGGTTTTATCTGGGATTGGGTGGACCAGGCGATCCGAGTACGGAACCCGGATGGTACGTCCCACATGGCTTACGGAGGAGATTTCGGAGAATCCCCGCACGACGGCAACTTCTGCGGCAACGGGATTATTTTCGCGGACAGGACGGTTTCGCCTAAATTATTCGAAGTGAAGAAGTGCTACCAGAACGTCAAGTTTACGGCCGAAAGCATGGAAGATGGCAAGTTCGTCGTGACGAACCGCCATCTGTTCACGGATTTGAACGTTTACGATTTCGTCTGGCAAGTTACGAACAATGGAGTTCTCGTCAACGAAGGGAAACTTGACGTCCAAGCGGCACCCGGGCAATCGGCAACCGTGGATTTAACTCGCGCCTATCCGAACAAAGCGTCTATCGAGGATGAATTCGTGCTCACGCTAAGCATCGTCTTAAAGCAAGGCACTTCTTGGGCGGAAGCGGGACACGAGATCGCATACGAACAATTCGTGCTTCCCATTTCCGTAAGGGCCGCAGTCGTTGCGAATTCGGGATTTCCCGCGGTACGGGTTAAAACCGATGCGCGGTCCTGGAGCGCGGAAGGCGAGAATTTCTCGGTTAGGTTCGATACCGGAACGGGAGATTTGGTGTCGTATAGGGTCAAGGGAATCGAACTTCTTAAGAAGGCTCCAGCGCCGAATTTCTGGCGTGCGTATACCGACAATGACAGAGGCAACCAGCATCAAGTACGCTGCGCGACCTGGCGGGAAGCGGGATTAAACCGTAAGCTTGCGAAGTTTACTACGGATGCGGTCTCGACGGGCATTGAAGTTACGGTAGATTATTCGCTGCCTACGAAACCGGCTTCATCGTGTCAACTTGTATATTCGATTCGCGGCGACGGCGAGATCGGAATAAATCTTAAGCTGAATCCAGGCGAGGGTCTTCCGGAAATTCCGGAAATCGGGATTCTGTTCGAGATGGACCATTCGTTTGATACGGTCGCCTGGTATGGCAAAGGCCCTCACGAGAATTATTGGGACCGCAGCAGCGGAGCCCGATTAGGCTTGTTCTCGGGCAAGGTAAACGAGCAAATCGCTCCGTACTTGCGTCCGCAAGAGACGGGCAATAAGACGGAAGTACGTTTTGCTGCCGTAACGAACGCAGACGGGCTGGGAATGAGAATCGGCGGAGCGCCCGTATTCGAGCTGAACGCCTTACCGTATACTCCTCATGAATTGGAGCAGTACGACCACCAACACTTGCTTCCATCGTCGGACAAGACGGTTGTCCGCGTTAATTACAAGCAAATGGGCGTCGGCGGAGATGACAGTTGGGGCGCCAGAACGCATCCGGAATATACTTTGTTCGCTAATCGGACTTACGGTTATTCTTTTGTGCTGAAAGGAATCATCGGTTAAATTGAACGTTGGGACGATTTGAGTTACTATTCTTCAATATGAGTGTTAATGGAGGATTACAATGAGTATCAAGTATAGCGCGGAACATCGATTGTTTCATTTGCAAAGCCCGAACGCGAGTTACATTCTCCAATTGAATGAGAAAGGCGTTCCCATGCACGTCTACTGGGGACGTAAAGTTTCGGATGCTCCATGGGAGGGGATGCTTGTTTTTCAGGAAAGGTCGTCCTTCTCGCCGAATCCGTATCCCGAGGATCGTTCGATCTCCTTCGATACGCTGCCGCAAGAATATCCTGCTTATGGGGCGAGCGATTTTCGTCACCCCGCATATCAAGTTCAGTTGGAGGATGGGTCGACGATTACGGAGCTTGCCTATGTCGGGCACCGGATCGTGGATGGTAAACCGAAGCTGGAAGGGCTTCCTTCTACCTACGCGGAGAAAGACGAGGAAGCTCAGACTTTGATGCTGGAGCTTAAGGACGCGAAAACCGGTCTGCACGTACTGCTGTCCTACTCCGTATTCGCCGGACATGATGCGATCGCGAGATCCGTTAAGTTAGTCAATCAAGGCGGAACAACTTTACGATTGCTCAGGGCGTTAAGCGGCAGCATAGATTTCCGCCACGATCGGTTCCATTTCTTGCAATTGTCAGGAGCGTGGGCCCGGGAAAGGGATCTTTATAGGCGTCAAGTAGTTCCGGGCATTCAGTCCGTGGAGAGCCGAAGAGGTTCGAGCAGCCATCAGCACAATCCGTTTATCGCTTTGGTTTCCCCGAACGCGGATGAAGATCATGGCGATGCATACGGCTTTAGTTTGGTCTATAGCGGAAGCTTCGTCGCCCAAGCGGAGGTCGATCAATTCCGGACGACGCGGGTTTCGATGGGAATTAATCCTTTTGATTTCGAATGGCGGCTCGAAGCGGGAGAAGAGTTCCAAACTCCCGAGCTAGTCATGGCTTACTCCGGAGACGGGCTAGGAGGAATGTCGCGAATCTATCATCGTCTTTATCGGAGCCGCTTGTGCCGGGGCGCTTATAGGGATCAGACGAGGCCGGTACTCGTGAACAACTGGGAAGCGACCTATTTCCAATTCAACGCGGATAAAATCGAGAACATAGCCAAGGTCGGCCAGGAGCTGGGCATCGAGTTGTTCGTGCTGGATGACGGTTGGTTCGGCAAGCGGGATAACGACGATTCCTCTCTAGGAGACTGGAAGGTCGATTACCGCAAGCTGCCGGGCGGTTTAGCGGATTTAGCGTCTCGCGTCAACAAGCTGGACATGCAATTCGGATTATGGTTCGAACCGGAGATGGTATCGCCGGACAGCGATCTGTACCGCGCTCATCCGGATTGGTGCTTGCATGTACCCGAACGACGGAGAACGGAAGCGCGCAAGCAGCTTATCCTCGATCTGTCCCGCGACGATGTGTGCGACTACTTGATCGAATCGGTTAGCTCGGTCCTGCGATCGGCTCCGATCACATACGTAAAATGGGACATGAACCGCAATATGACGGAGATCGGTTCGGCTCTATTGAAGCCGGAACGTCAACGCGAAACCGCTCATCGCTATATGCTCGGACTCTATCGCGTATTGGAAACCATTACTTCCGAGTTTCCGCAAATTTTGTTCGAAAGCTGCTCCGGCGGCGGAGGCCGTTTCGATCCGGGCATGCTTTATTACATGCCTCAGACTTGGACAAGCGATAATACGGATGCGGTCAGCAGATTGAGGATTCAATACGGGACGAGCTTGGTTTATCCGATCAGCACGATGGGCGCCCACGTGTCTGCCGTGCCGAATCATCAGGTTCATCGCATGACGTCGTTAAAGACGCGCGGCGATGTCGCGATGTCGGGTAATTTCGGCTATGAGCTGGATTTGACCCAAATGACCGACGAAGAGAAAGAGCAAGTGAAAATCCAAGTACGGCAGTATAAAGAGGTTCGCCACTTGGTGCAATTCGGCGAGTTTCACCGTCTGCGCAGCCCCTTCGAAGGGAACGATGCCGCTTGGATGATGGTCGCCGCAGACGGATCGGAAGCTTTCGCGGCCTATATTCGCGTGCTTGCGGAACCGAACGCTCCGCTCGATTGGATTAAGTTCAAAGGTCTGGACGCGAACGCCAAGTACCGGGCAGCGGATAACGGCGCGGTATACGGAGGAGACCAGCTCATGTACGCAGGGCTGCCGATTCCTAGCCTGCATGGCGATTACCAGAGCTATGTCTGGCGCTTCAATCGCATATAGATCGTTGTATCGCCCTCGACCTCGTTTTGGTCGGGGGTTTTTTTGCGCGCGGCGAATGGTTTCTTTCTAATCTACAGAGACTATAAAGTGGAGGTGATTAGAGTGGAGCAACAAAGCGGTAAACAGCAGGTCGTGGCGGTTCGTAAAAACGGCGATGGCGATATTGTAGAGCTGCAGCTGTCATCGGGCCAAGTCGTAGGCTATAAGGAAGCTCAACAAATGGCCAAGAACGATCAAATCGATAACGTGAACGTATTCAAGGGACGCGACGGGGATGAACATCTTCGCTCGAATGCGGATGGAAAACCGGAAAATAACCTTGATCAATTGCCTGCGTTTTAATGGTTAGCCGGAAACCGTCTCATTGGCGGTTTCTTTTTTTTGCGACAATAACTCGTATGTACAACATGAACATTTAGGAACGTATTCAGGAACAACTTTATGGGATTATCATTTAATTATGTTGTAATAAGCTTAATGTAGCTGTAAAATAAGTCTGTAATCATGTACGTACAAGTTATATTCATAACTCATACTTAGGAGGATTATCTTATGTTGCAATTAAAGCCCTGCGTATTCTGGTTTATTACGGGCAGCCAGCATCTTTACGGTCCGGAGACGTTGGAGGAGGTCGCTTCCCACTCCCGGGAAATGGCCGAAGGGTTGGCAAGCGATACTAGCATTCCATTCCCGATTATATTTAAGCCGGTCGTTAAGACTCCGGAAGAAATCCGTAAAATCTGCATCGAGGCGAACTCCGATGAGTCCTGTGCGGGCATTATCACGTGGATGCATACGTTCTCCCCGGCAAAGATGTGGATCGCCGGTTTGACCGAGCTGCGCAAGCCGCTTCTTCACCTGCATACGCAATATAACCGCGATATCCCTTGGGAATCGATCGATATGGATTTCATGAATACGAATCAAGCCGCGCACGGGGATCGGGAGTACGGCTTTATCGGCGCCCGCATGGGAATCGCGCGTAAGGTGGTTGTCGGCCATTGGCAGGATCCGCAAGTTCGCGGCCGCATCGGCGGATGGGTTCGAACGGCGGCGGCCTATGCGGAAAGCCGTCAATTGAAAGTAGCCAGATTCGGAGACAACATGAGGCAAGTGGCTGTAACCGAAGGCGATAAAGTCGAAGCGCAAATCAAATTCGGCTGGGCGGTTAACGGCTACGGCGTTGGGGATCTCGTTGCGCGCGTCAACGCGGTGTCGGATGAAGCGGTAAATGAACTACTGGCGGAGTACGCGGATAAATACGATATCGTCGAAGAAGGACGCACGGATGGTCCCGTTCGAAGCGCTATCGCCTATCAAGCGCGTATCGAGCTTGCGCTAAAGTCGTTCCTTGAGGAAGGCGGGTTTACCGCGTTCACGACGACGTTCGAGGATTTGCACGGGTTGGAGCAATTGCCCGGCCTTGCCGTTCAACGTTTGATGGAGCAAGGCTACGGATTCGCAGGGGAAGGCGATTGGAAAACGGCGGCGCTTACGCGCCTGGTGAAAATCATTGCCGGCGGAGTAGATACTTCTTTCATGGAAGATTACACGTATCACTTCGAGCCGGGCAATGAGCTGGTCCTGGGCGCGCACATGCTCGAGATTTGCCCGACATTGGCAGCCTCTAAGCCTCGCATCGAAGTGCATCCGCTCGGAATCGGCGGAAAAGCCGACCCGGCCCGCATCGTGTTCGACGGCAAGGGCGGAGCGGCGATTAACGTATCCGTGGTCGATATGGGTAACCGTTTCCGCATGATCGTTAACGAAGTGGACGGCGTAAAAGTCGATAAAGCGATGCCGAAGCTTCCGGTCGCGCGCGTTCTGTGGAAGCCGCAGCCATCGCTGCAACAAGGAGCGGAAGCGTGGATATTGGCAGGAGGAGCGCATCATACTGTATATTCCTTTGCCGTTACGACCGAGCAAATGCTCGATTTCGCGGAGATCGTCGGCATCGAGTGCGTCGTGATCGACAAGAACACGAATCCGGTTCAATTCCGCAACGAGCTTCGTTGGAGTCAGATGGCTTGGAAATAGAGGTTATTTAATCGTAACACCCCGATTTTTTATGAAATTGGGGTGTTTTTACATGGAGGGAGTAACGAAAGCGACTTAACTCGGCCTTCCGTGGGCAAATGGAGCTGGGATGGTAACAAAATAGTCACATCCTCGGAGGAGGTGACAGCAAGTTAGGTTCCTTATCTATCCGATTGTTCTTGTTGAAATTATAGATCCTGATCGCGATGATCTTAAGGATGGCGTACGCGGGCACGACGAAGACCATCCCAATCGGCCCGATGATGGCGCTGGCGCCGATTACGAGCAACATAATGGTCAGCGGATGAACGTTGAGCTGCTTGCCCATGATCTTGGGTCCGATAATATTGGATTCGATCTGGTTGGAGATAATGATGATCGCGCATACCTGCAGCACCGCGACCGGCGAGACCGTGAGCGCAACGATAACGGTAGGGATGGCCGCAAGCAACGGTCCGAGATAGGGAATGACGTTCGTAATCGCCGCGACGAGCCCCAGCAACAACGGATAGGGAAGATCGATAACGAGATATCCGCAGAAGGTTAGCGTGCCTATGACGAGCGAGGTGATTACTTTGCCTAAGATAAACGATCCGATAGACGCGTCGATTTCCTTCAGGGTGGTAAGCGCCTCGTTATGCAAGCGATTGGGAAGCATCCTAAGAACGAGCGCCGGAAATTTGTTCCCGTCCTTCAGCATGTAGTAAATAATAAACGGAACGAGCCCGAGCAACAAGAAGAAGTTCATGATCATATTGAATAGGCTTCGGACGCTTCCGACAATCGAATTCAATACATCTTTAAGCGTCGTCGACAACTGGGAAGATAAATTTTCCGTCGAGAAGGTGTCGTCCTTGCTGATATCTTGCACCCATTGATGCTTCTGCATCGAGGTAAGCCAATCTCCGACGGATTTAACGATGTCCGGGAAATTCTGTACGAGAGTGAAGGACTGCTCGCGGATCGGAGGCCAAATCAACATGGAGAATAAGAAAATAAGCCCGAGCACGGCCAGATAAACGATCACGATCGCCAGCGAAAGCGGTAACCGCCTCGCCAAAAAGCGAACGGGGGGGCGAAACATGTAGTAAAACATCCCCGAAAGAACGATGGGAACGAACAATGCCGCGAGCGCCGCGCCAATCGGATCGAATAGATAATCAACCATCGAAGCCAGGTAGGCGATGAGCAGAATGACGATAAAGCCGTAACCGATGCGAAACCATTTTCCTTGCGGCATAGTGAACCTCTTCCTCGATATGATTTTCCGATCCCGTTAATTCAAATTTAACTCAACCTGATCTGAATTTAAACGTTAACAAGAAAATAACATAGGGAATACGAATGACCCATCCGTCATAAACATAGAAAATCGTGGAGTCGAAACCGCGAACTTTCTTACGACTTTTTTGAAAATGGGGTGAATCTTTTCATAATATTCGCTATAATAAATGTAAGTTTCGTGTAAATTGTTAGGAATGTTAACAAATAGTTAACGCGGTTAATGATTAGAGATTAAATTTTGCGCTCTACAGTAGGCCCTATCCGTCGGGAGGTGACTTTGCATGCAGGCTTCGCCGGCTTTGGTTTCATCCGACGACCTGTACCTGTTCAATACCGGGCAGCTGTTTCGTGCCTATCGTACATTCGGGGCTCATCCCATGGAAATCGAAGGCAGCACGGGCGTCCGTTTTGTTGTATGGGCGCCGCATGCCAGAGAGGTTGCGGTCATCGGCGACTTCAACGGGTGGAACGGCAACAATCGCATCGTGAACATGGCGCAGGTTGGGACGACCGGCATATGGGCCGGGTTTGGTCCCGGCATAGGCGAAGGCGCCCGTTACAAGTACGAGATCATAGGCGAGAAAGGGGAACGGCAGCTGAAATCCGATCCTTTCGGGTTTCAAAGCGAGCTGCGTCCGAATACCGCCTCCATTGTTACCTCGATTCATCATCACGTCTGGCAGGATCGGGAGTGGATGGCTGATAGAAAGGTCAATCCGCCCTATGAGAAGCCGATGCTGATCTACGAGGTTCATCTTGCCTCCTGGCGAATGGACGCTCCGGAGCAATTCCGCGACTACGAGCAGCTTGCGCATGAGCTTGTCGACTATGTATGTTCTATGGGTTTCACCCATATCGAAGTGTTGCCGCTAACCGAGCATCCGCTTGACCGGTCGTGGGGTTATCAGGCAACGGGATATTATGCGGCAACAAGCCGCTACGGTCCGGCGGAAGGGCTGAAGATCCTAATCGAGCGCTGTCATCAGCGGGGAATCGGCGTGTTGCTGGATTGGGTGTGCGGCCACTTCTGCAAGGATGACCATGGCTTGAGGCTCTTCGACGGATCGCCGCTGTTCGAGAATGAAGACTACCGCCGAGCGGAGAAGCCGCAATGGGGAACTCTGGCCTTCGACTTCGGCAAACCGCAAGTGCAAAGCTTTCTCCTCTCCAACGCCCTATTCTGGTTGGATGTCTACCATATCGACGGTTTAAGGGTGGATGCCGTCGCCAGCATGATCGAATTGAATTTCGACAAACCCGAATCGATGCGAACGGTTAACCGTTACGGCGGAACCGAGGACGTCGAAGCCCTTCATTTTCTGCGCAAGCTTAATGAAACCGTCTTTCTCTATTATCCCGAGAGCCTCATGATGGCCGAAGATTCATCCTCTTATCCGGGGGTGACTTCGCCTACCTATCTCGGCGGCCTTGGATTCAACTACAAATGGAATATGGGTTGGATGAACGACATGCTCCGCTATATGGAGACCGACCCTGCCCATAGATCTTCCCGCCATTCTCTTATCACGTTCTCTCTTCACTATGCATTCTCCGAAAATTACGTTTTACCTCTATCGCACGACGAAGTCGTTCACGGCAAGCGCTCCATGCTCAATAAGATGCCCGGCACTTATCAGGAGAAATTCGCCAACCTGCGTTTATTCTACGGTTACTGGATGACCCATCCCGGCAAGAAGTTGCTGTTCATGGGCGGTGAATTCGGCCAGTTCGAAGAATGGAAGGATTATGCCGGACTCGATTGGATCCTCCTTCAATACCCCCTGCATGACAGCATGCGGCGGTATGTAAGGGATCTTAATCTCCTTTACCTGAATCATAGGGCTTTATGGGAGGGCGATCACAAGCAGGAAGGCTTCGAGTGGATTGACGTCAACAACGCCTCGCAATGCATGCTTTCGTTCCAGCGCAACGATAAGTCATCCGATTGTCCCATCGTAACGGTTTGCAACTTTTCAAGGGAGAATCATCCCGTTTATCGAATCGGAGTGTCGCAATCCGGAAGTTATCGTCTTTTATTGAATAGCGACGAGGCTGATTACGGAGGAAGCGGCATGGAAATGCCAATTCGAGTTACCGCCCAGACGATTCCGCTCCATGGCAAATCTCACAGTATTGAAGTTCCCGTTCCCGCATTATCCACCCAGCTATGGCTATCAGAGAGATGAATGCTTGATACGAACGCGTGACATCGTTTAGGGCGGTGAAGCCGTTTTACTAGGGGAGGAGTGATGTTCATGCGCAAGAATGAGTGCATTGCCATGTTACTAGCTGGCGGGGAGGGTCGCCGTTTAGGCGTTCTGACTAAAGATTTGGCCAAACCGGCCGTACATTTCGGAGGCAAATACCGCATTATCGACTTTACGCTAAGCAATTGCGTGCATTCCGGAATCGAAACCGTTGGAGTGCTCACCCAATATCAGCCGTTAGTATTAACCCAGCACCTGGGAATCGGAACCCCTTGGGGACTGGATCGCCGGGAAGGCGGAATGCATGTCCTGCCTCCGTATGTTCGCCAGAAGGGCGGTACTTGGTATAAAGGGACGGCTAACGCGATCTATCAAAATTTAGGTTTCATAGAAAGATACGATCCCGAATACGTCCTCATCATCTCCGGAGATCACATTTACAAAATGAATTACGACCTTCTCCTTGACGCTCACAAGCAAAATCGCGCGGACGCGACGATAGCCGTCATTAGCGTTCCGTGGGCTGAAGCTAGCAGATTCGGCATCCTAAGCGTGGACGAGGACGGAAGGGTCGTCGAATTCGCCGAAAAGCCGAAGAAACCGGCTAGCAATCTAGCGTCTATGGGCGTATATATGTTTAATTGGCAGGTTCTGAAAGAGGCGCTCATTCGCGATGAGGCGGAACGATTATCGTCCAACGATTTCGGCAAGGACGTGATCCCGACGTTGCTTGGAGACGGGGCCCGCTTGTTCTCCTACCAATTCAACGACTATTGGAAGGATGTCGGCACGATCGATAGCTTATGGGAAGCGAATATGGATCTGCTTGAAGATAAGCCTTCTTTGCGCTTGAACGACCGATCTTGGCGGATATTCTCCGCGAGCCCGAATCAGCCGGCCCAATACATTGCTCCCACCGCTAAAGTGCAAGGTTCTTTAATTAATGAAGGCTGCGTGGTAGAAGGCCAAGTGAACCGCTCGGTGCTCTTTCATGGGGCAAGGGTTGGGGAAGGCAGTCTCGTCGAGGATTCCATCCTCATGCCGGGCGCGATAATCGGCAAGGATGCCCGAATCATCCGGGCGATAGTTGGAGAAGGCGCCGTCGTTGGGGATGGGTGTCTGGTGGGAAGCGTTGAAGCCGAAGATATCGCGGTAGTGGGCAGCGGGGAAACGATCCGCCCGGAGGCGGAACTTAAGGAGGCGGAGCCGGTATGAAACTGCCAATGATGGGGGTCGTTAATCTTATCCACGAAGCGGACGAGATGGAAGCACTGACAGCTAACCGTTGCTTGGCGACGGTGCCGTTCGGAGGCCGTTATCGGCTTATAGACTTCACGCTTTCCTCCATGGTTAATTCCGGCATTCCGAAAGTAGCGGTGTTCGCGCACCGTAAATTCCGTTCGCTCATGGATCATCTGGGCTCGGGCAGCAATTGGGATTTGCATCGCAAGCAGAGCGGATTATTCGTGTTGCCGCCATCGATGGAGGATCAAACGGATTTCGGCAAAGGCGATTTATATCATTTTTATCGGAACCGCGATTATTTTGCCCGCAGCCCTCTGGAATACGTCGTCATTTCCCGCAGCCATATGGTTTGCAACGTGGATTTTGCCAAAGTGCTCGATCAGCATCGGGAAACGGGAGCGGACATTACCGTCGTTTGCAAGAGAAGTCCGGAAGGATTGCCCGGTCTAGCCCGGAAGGCAATGGTGGACGGCGCAGGCCGGATAGTCGAGATGCAGGACCATTTCGGCAGGCTGGACAGCAACGTTGTATCCATGGAAATGTACGTTCTGAGCAAGGATCTATTGCTTGACCTGGTTGAGACGTCGCTCGCGCAAGGCCGCGATCATTTCGTCCGTCATTCGATCTTGTCGCGTTTGAATCAGCTTCAGGTGAACGCCTACATGCACGAGGGCGTGCTTGGAGTCGTCAATAACATTGCCGCCTATTACCAGCACAGCATGGAGCTGCTGCAGCCTGAGATATGGAAAGAGCTATTTTTCAAGCCGGGCTCCATCTACACGAAGGTCAAGGACGAGCCTCCGACGCATTACCGCAACGGCGCAGACGTCTCGCATTCCCTGATCGCCAATGGCTGCGATATCGAAGGGACCGTATACAACAGCATCTTGTTCCGCGGAGTTAAAATTGCCAGAGGAGCCGTCGTGCGCAATAGCATCGTGATGCAGAATGGCGTAGTCGGCGAAGACGGTTCCCTTGAAAACTGCATCCTCGATAAGGAAGTCGAGATTCGCGCCTTGCAGCAATTGAAAGGCTCTGCCGAAATGCCGTTCATCGCTCTGAAGCGGAAAGTCATATAATCGGAAAGGGTGGACTCATGCGGGTAATGTTCGCGGCATCCGAAGCGATGCCGCTCGTGAAGACCGGAGGGCTTGCCGACGTTGTCGGCGCTCTTCCCAAAGCGCTTGCGAAGCGCGGCGTGGACGTAACCGTAGTGTTGCCTAAATACGGGGAGATCCCGAAGGCGATCGCCGATGCGGTTAGCACGATTGCGGTCATGGAAGTACAGCTTGGCTGGCGCAGGCAGTACTGCGGCATTCAGGAGGTAACCGTAGATGGCGTGCGATTCCTTCTTATCGACAATGAGTTTTATTTCAAGCGGGGTTACTTATATGGCTACGGGGACGAGGCGGAACGGTTTGCCTTCTTCAGCTTCGCCGTGCTTGAGATGCTGGACAAGCTGGACGTGCTTCCGGATATCATCCATTGCCATGACTGGCAGACGGGTCTCGTTCCGTTCCTGCTCAAGACCAGATATGCCAATCGGCCGGGTTACCGGGATATCCGAACGGTATTCACGATCCATAACCTGCAATATCAGGGCGTGTTCTCGCGCGACCTGCTGCAGGATCTGTTAGCTACCGGTGACGATTCCTTTACGGAAGACAGCCTTGAATTTTACGGCTCGGCGAGTTGCATGAAAGCAGGGCTTCGCTTTGCGGACAAGCTGTCTACCGTCAGCAATACCTATGCCTACGAAATTCAAACGGAGGCTTACGGCGAGAAGCTGGACGGAGTAATCCGGCAGAGGTCTCACGACCTATGGGGGATCCTGAACGGAATCGATACGGAAGTCTACGATCCGATGAACGATCCGCATTTGGCTTTTCCGTACCGGAATTCCATAGCTAAGAAGCATCAGAATAAAACCGCGCTGCAAAAGGAGCTCGGCTTGCCGGTCGATGAGGCCGTTCCGATGATCGGGATCGTATCGAGACTGACCGGACAGAAGGGCTTTGATCTGATCGGAGTCATCATGCCCGCTTTGATGAAGGAGAATCTACAGCTCGTTATCCTCGGCTCGGGAGAGCCGAATATCGAAGCCATGCTGCGAGAAGCGCATCTTGCCCATCGCGATAAGATCGCGCTATGGTTCGGCTTTAACGAAGGTTTGGCTCGTCGCGTATACGCGGCTTCCGATATGTATCTCATGCCTTCCCGGTTCGAGCCCTGCGGCTTAAGCCAGCTTATCGCGCTGCGTTACCGTAGCGTTCCGATCGTTCGGGAGACAGGGGGGTTGCGCGACACGGTGGAGCCGTATAACGAATATACCGGAACAGGGACCGGATTTACCTTCGGTCCGGCTACCGCGCACGATTTACTCTATACGGTTCGGCGGGCGCTGTCCTTCTACGGCAAGGAAGAGCACTGGATTAAGATCGTAGACAATGGCGCTAAGAAAGATTACGGCTGGGATGCCTCGGCAAGATTGTATTACCGACTATACCGCGAACTCGTCATCTAAGAAGGAGAGGATTGGCATGGCTCGACATCTGGTCATTGGAAATGGGAAAATGCTCGTCAACTTGGACAGCAATTGTTATATTCGCGATGTCTACTTCCCATTCGTAGGTCAGTTAAACCACGTAGGCGGACATGCCTGCAGATTCGGCGTCTGGTGCGACGGCGCTTTCGCATGGTTGGACGATCCGGAGTGGAACATTGATCTAGGCTACATCGACGATTCGCTCGTCACGAATGTAACCGCCCGTCACGAACGATTAGGGTTGGAGCTGCAGCTTAACGATGGCATTCACCAACGGGAGTGCATCTACCTGAAGCGAGTCGTTGTACGTAATCTGGGCGATACGGAGAAGGATGTCCGGGTATTCTTCCACCATGACCTGATGATCGACGGTAATGAGGTCGGGGATACGGCGGCGTTCTACCCGGCTAACCGTACTCTCTTTCACTACAAGCGTTCCTCCTATTTTATGTTCAACGGAAGATCGGAGAGGGGCGGCATTTATCAATTCTCCACGGGAATCAAGAGATTCCAGTCCGCGGAAGGGACATGGAGGGACGCGGAGGACGGCGAGCTGATGGGCAATTCCATCTCCCAAGGCTCGGTAGACAGCACGATCAGTTTCCGCACGATGGTGCCTCCCGGCAACGAGAGGACGATCTACTATTGGATGTCCGTCGGCTCGGATATGGAAGAAGTGAAGCGGCTCGATCAATACGTGCAGGAGAGCCATCCCGAGAAACTGCTTAGCCGCATCGTTATTTACTGGAATCATTGGCTGTCGAGGGTGGGGAATAGCTTCGGCGATTTGCCTGCGCACGTTATTCGTCAGTTCAAGCACAGCCTGCTCATCGTCAGGACGCAGATCGATGAACGGGGAGCCATCATGGCCGCGAACGATACCGATATTCTGCAATACAACCGGGATCATTACAGCTACATGTGGCCGCGGGACGGAGCGCTTATCGCGGATGCGATGTCGCTCGCCGGCTATCACGGAACGATCGCGCCGTTCTTCCACTTCTGCGGGCGCAATCTCTCTCCGGAAGGCTACCTGCACCATAAATACAATCCGGACGGCACGGTGGGCTCCAGTTGGCATCCCTACGTCGTGCAAGGCGTTCCGCGCCTGCCGATCCAAGAAGACGAGACGGCGCTCGTGCTGTACGCCCTGTGGAAAGACTATGCGCGCCATGGAGAAATCGAGCTTCCGCAAGCCTTATACAGCACGTTGATCCGGAAAGCATCGGCATTCCTGTGCGAATACATGGAGCTGGATCTTGGTTTGCCTAAGCCAAGTTATGACCTTTGGGAAGAGCGGTACGGAATATGGACTTATACGGTCGCTTCCGTGTACGGGGGTTTGATGGCCGCGGCGTATTTCTCCGACCTCTTCGGGGATTACGACCGCAGCGATCAATATCGGGTCGTGGCGGAGCAGATCAAACAAGGAATCGTAACGCATCTATGGGATGAGGAAGCCGGACGTTACGCGCGAGGTCTTATGTTTCAAGACGGACGATGGGTGAAGGACATGACGATCGAGAGCAGCTTGTTCGGATTGTTCGAATTCGGCGTCTTCCCCGCGGAAGACGAACGGGTCACCCGCACGATGCAGACGATTTCGGAGAAACTCCGCATCCATACCGAGGTCGGGGGCATCGCGAGGTACACGAACGACTATTACTTCCGACAATCCGACGATATCGATAAGGTGCCCGGAAATCCTTGGATCATTTGTACTTTGTGGGTAGCAAACTTCCAGATCGAGACGGCCAAGACGCCGGAAGACCTTGCCGAGCCGAAGAGGACGCTGGAGAAGGCGACGACGTTCGCGCTGCCCGGAGGCAACCTTCCCGAGCAAGTCCACCCGGAGAGTGGCGAGCCGCTTTCGGTTGCTCCGTTGACTTGGTCGCACGCGACATACGTTTCGACGGTATGCAAATACGTGCGCAAGCTCGAGCAGTTGACGTCGCCATCTCAGCTGGGCAGCAAGGGTTTCGGTGTACCATTGTCATAATACGTGAGGAGCTGACGAGTTCAGCTCCTTTTTTACGCGGCTATTATTTGATAAAAACGGGTTAAGAAGTGGTTCTTCCGGCGAATTGACGGGGAGCGCTTCTTTTTTTATAGTATAAAATAGGAATGAGTGATACTATATGTATCAAAATATACAGGTTTAAAACCGCGTTAGGAGAATTGAGATGATGAAACCCGAGGTACCCGCATTCGCCAAGCCGATCGTCGATCCTTTATTTTACGTCTTGACCGCAACTTCGGTTTTATGTGCCGTTCTCATCGCCGTGAGAGCTTATCAGATGGATTATATGCAGTATCAGTTTCTGTTGTGGAATTTATTTCTCGCATGGTTGCCATTGCTCGTTTCCATGTCCGCTCTCGTGTTGACGCGAGTCGCTTGGGGTAAGAATTTAACGTTCGGGCTTGTCCTATTAGGGATTGTTTGGTTGCTTCTTTATCCGAACGCGCCGTATTTAACCACGGACTTCATCCATTTGATTTATAGCGATAGTTACAGCTGGAAGAATTACGATAGAAATTTATTATTATGGTTCGATCTCGTGTTGTTCTTTTTGTTTTCCTGGTGCGGACTGATGCTGGGATATTTGTCCATGCGACATTTTCATTCCATCGTCAGCCACTATCTCAATCAAGGGGCGGGCGTATCGTTCGTTGTCATCGTGTCGTTCTTGGGCGGGTTCGGCGTTTATCTAGGAAGAGTCGTCAGGTTAAACAGCTGGGATGTTCTGTTCAGCCCGTTCCGCTTAATCGAAGGAATTATCGAGGGCATTAACAGGGATGCAGCCATTTTTACGATCTTGTTCGGCACATTGATCTTGATTATTTACGTTTCCCTCTTCATACTGGGCCGCAATCGCGCGGAGCATTAAGATCCGTGGAGACGCCGGTATTTTTCCGGAGTCATCCCTTCCTTCATTCGGAAGGTGGCAACGAAATGGCTTGCATCTCGGAAACCGACCGCTTCCCCGATCTGGCGCACCGTCCAATCCGTCCGGGCGGGTAACCATTCCTTGGCTTTGCGAAGCCGAAGCTGGATCAAATAAGCGTAGGCCGTCTGGCCGAACAGTTCCTTAAACCTCTCGTTCAGCTGTCTTTCGCCGATCTTTAATTGCTCAGCCATCATTGCCAATCCCATATCGGGGTTGGCAAATTCTTTTTCCAGCCAATCGAGAAGTTGTTGGATTCGCTCCAAACGGCGGGACAGGGAGGGGAGGTGGTTCTTCCTTCCGTTTGTTTTGAGCAGCGTTAAGAACCGATACAATTCAGCCGAGCTCTTCCAGCCTGACGCATCCGCTCCGGACTCGGCCAGTTGAAGGATGCGCTCTAGCTGTTGCGTGATCTCGTCGTCGTTCCGGTCCCATTGGATTTTGTCCGAGAACGCCCCGTGCAGATCGATCGCAAGGTTTGCAGCCATCGTTCCGGTAAATGTGACGTACGCGGTTTTCCAGATGGGGCTCTTGGCATAATAGAAATGGGGGACGCCGGGATGGAGAAGTACGCCGGAGCGTTCTGGCAGCTTAAAAATCTTGTTTTGTACGTTAAGCTCGCCGTCGCCCTCGATCGTCTGCAGCCAATGAAAACAGGGATAACCCTCGGGGCGCTGGATATGCTCCTGTTCCGGGTTAAAGCCGATCGTCTCCATCTGCAGCGGCAAGGATTCGGACGGCGTGGGAAATACGGCTCTTCGCATCATGGTGAAACCTCCATATTGTTATATGCAATTTCTATATTATTATATAGGATGGCGTATTGATTGCATCTATAATATAAGCAGATATGACATTTTACCACATTGTAACCATGAGGTGTTCGCATGATTAACTCAAATAAACCGAAAATTTGGTACGGCGGAGATTATAATCCCGATCAATGGGAAAAGCCCGTATGGGACGAAGATTTGCGGATGTTCAAGCTGGCGGGAATCGATGTGGCGACGTTAAACGTATTCGCATGGGCGAACAATCAGCCGAATGAGGAAACCTATGAATTCGGCTGGCTCGACGAAGTGATGGACAAGCTGCACGGGGACGGGGTCGGCGTATGCTTGGCGACGAGCACGGCGGCGCATCCGGCATGGATGGCGAAGAAATATCCGGACGTGCTGCGAGTGGATTTCGACGGACGAAAGCGCAAATTCGGCGGTCGCCATAACTCTTGCTCGAATAGTCCAACCTATCGCAAATATTCCGCGCTTATGGCTGAAAAATTAGCGGAGCGTTACAAGAATCACCCGGCGCTGCTCATCTGGCATGTATCCAACGAGTATAGCGGCTATTGCTATTGCGATAATTGCGCGGATGGTTTCCGGGTTTGGCTGCAAGAGCGTTATGGGTCGATCGAAACCGTCAATCGCGTATGGAACGCAAGCTTCTGGGGCCATACCTTTTACGATTGGGACGAGATCGTTCCTCCGAATTCCCTTAGCGAGGAATGGAGAGGTTGGAACGGACGCACGGCGACGAATTTCCAAGGCATCTCGCTGGACTATTGCCGCTTCCAATCAGATAGCTTGCTGGAATGCTATAAACTAGAGTACGCCGCGCTCAAGAAGCATACTCCGGACATCCCCGTGACGACGAACCTGATGGGAGCGTTCAAGGAGCTGGATTACCACAAGTGGGCCAAGCACCTGGATGTCGTATCTTGGGATAACTATCCTTCTTTGGATACGCCGCATAGCTATACGGCCATGATGCATGATCTGATGCGCGGACTCAAGGAAGGTCAACCATTCATGCTGATGGAGCAAACTCCGAGCCAGCAGAATTGGCAGCCGTACAATTCCTTGAAGCGTCCCGGCGTTATGCGGTTGTGGAGTTACCAAGCGGTTGCCCGCGGTGCCGATACGGTCATGTTCTTCCAATTGAGACGTTCGATCGGCGCTTGCGAGAAATATCACGGTGCGGTCATCGAGCATGTCGGGCACGAGAATACAAGGGTTTTCCGGGAGTGTGCCGAGCTTGGCTCGGAGCTGTATAAGTTAAGCGACTCTTTGCTGGATTCCCGGGTTAAGGCGAAGGTCGCGATATTGTTCGATTGGGATAATTGGTGGGCGGTAGAGCTGTCCAGCGGACCGACAATCGCACTGAAATACGTCGAAGAGCTCCATAAGTATTACGATTCTCTCTATCGGGCGAATATAGCCGTTGACGTTATCGGAGTGGATGCGGACCTGAGCGGTTACGACCTTGTTCTGGCTCCGGTAATGTACATGGTCAAGCCGGGTGTTGCCGAGCGCTTGGAGCGCTACGTGGAAAATGGCGGTTCGTTCATTACCACTTACTTCAGCGGAATCGTCAACGAGAACGACATCGTCACGCTTGGCGGGTATCCAGGCGAGCTGCGGAAGTTGCTGGGAATTTGGTCGGAGGAAATCGACGCTCTCCTTCCGACGCAGAGCAATCAGATCGTCATGAATTCATCGGCGGGATGGCTTAAGGAATCATACGGCTGCGGAATGCTCTGCGATCTGATTCATTCCGAGGGAGCGGAAGTGGTTGCGGCGTATGGAGAGGATTTCTATAAAGGGATGCCTGCCCTGACGGTGAATCGTTTCGGAGCGGGGAATGCTTGGTACGTGGCGACAAGCCCGGAAGCGGGTTTCCTGCAAGAGTGGCTTCCGAAATTATGCGCTTCCCGCGGTATTAAGCCCTTGGTGGCTTCAGCGTCGGTCGGAATCGAGACTTCCGTACGCGAGAAAGACGGCGTAAGCTACTTATTCGTGCTGAACCACAACGCGGAAGTATCCGAGGTGTCCTTAGGCGAGCAGAGCGGAGTAGATCTCTTGACGGATAAGTCCTTAAGCGGAAATATAGAACTTCCCGGCCGGGACTTACGAATCATTAAATTAGACGCATAAAGCGATTGGTGTAGAAACTCCTTGCGCGCGCCTATTCGGGCGTCAAGGAGTTTTCTTAACGATTCAGAATGTATAAAATTACGTTATTCATTTCTGAATCGTCTACGACATAAACCTATGCCGCCATCCCAAGGACGGCGACAGCCGTTTATGCTTGACCTATCAGAAAGTATAAATCCCTGCCCTACTTCATTCCAAGGAAGCAACGGCAGGGATTGCCGTTACGATTGGAGTTAGGCAAGCCGGCGGAACGGTTAACGGCAGGGATTGCCGTTACGATTGGAGTTGGGCGACCGGTAAGCCGGTCACCTCTAGAACGTTGGTAATACGGCATACGATGACCTAAGTTGGAACTCTCGCCAAAGGCAAACGTCTAATTTTGTATCGGGTCGTTCACGAGGCCTTCGTCTTGTTCGCTAAAGTTTCGAATATCCTCCACCCCAAAAGACCGTCAGGCCCTGACGGTTTTTCTTATTTTTTCTGGATTAACCTTCCAAAATTCCCCTTGCGGCGATTAAGGATTATGGAACTATGTTTAATGAAGTTCCGTATGAGATAATAAGCAGTAGAGAGGAGTGTAGTTATATGAGTATTTTCAAAAAAATATCGGATACGGTAAGCAAAGGGGTAACGACGGCCACCGAGAAGGCGCAACAGACCGTGGAAGTAACGAGACTGAACGCGCAAATTTCCGGCAAACGCAAAGAAATCGACAAATTGTTCGCGATAATAGGCGAATCCGTATATGAAGGCTACCTGTCGAATGACCTATCGTTGGCGGAGTCCAAGGTGCTTCCTCGCTGCAACGAGATCACCGCTATCCGCGAAGAGATTGCCGTGCTGGACGATCGGATCAAGGCGATCCGCAACGAGAAGGATTGCGTTTGCGGCAAGCGTTTGCCGGAAGATACGAGGTTCTGCCCTTCTTGCGGACACCCGTTCCCCGAGCCCGAACCCGAACCGGTAGTATTCGATAAGCCGCCAGTTCAGATGGATCCTTACGTGCCTGGCGATACGGTTGCGGAAGACCGGGCCGCGGGAAGCGAGGAAGAAGAGGCGAGGCCAACCGCCCACGTCGACAATCGTCAGATTTGCAATAGCTGCAGCACGCCGCTCTATGCGGATAGCCACTATTGCCCGGCATGCGGACAGCCGACGAGGTAAACGATAAGAATAGGAAGACGGTTTCCTTAGTCTTTAGACTGAGGGCCGTCTTTTTTTACATATAAGAAAGTATAAAATTAACCAACCACCAACCACCAACCACCAACCACCAACCACCAACCACCAACGTCGGCTAATAGCACCCCCGCAACCCGTAGCCCCGCAATCATCGGAAAAAACTAAGTGTAAAATAGTCAGTTAGTTTGAAGGAAAAGGCAACCTATCCGAATCTAATTGCAGAAAACTCCACGGCCCCCTAATTAAACTGGAGTCTTGCCCCCCAATTTAATAGACTGTTTGTATAGGGGAGGCGGACAATGTGCAGTCAGGAAAAGTGTTTGAGGAAAAAAGAATGCAGATTGTTAGGGAAGCATTATCCGGAGTCAAGATTGCTGTATTGGCCAGAAAGTATGAATTGCATCCAGAGACGATCCGTAACTGGGTCAGAGAATATGGTGATCAAGTCGGACATGACCAGATCCCTTCTACCGATGAACAGATTCAGGAATTGAAACGTCTTCAAGAGGTCAAGGAGAAGTACAACAAGGCAGTCCGGATCCTTGGCGAAAAAGAACTCGAGATTGAAATTCTGCGTGAACTGCTAAAAAAGAAGAACCCCGCTCAGACGATAAGTACGAAATAGCCAGCCAGTTCATTGAGCGGGGTGAAACAGCAGTGCTGGTCTTACGCATCATAGGTTTGGCTGAATCAACCTACTATGCTCGAAAGAAAAAAGACATGCTGCCCAATAGCCAAACTCCAAGCGGCCAAAGAGGCCGCCCTTGCCCAGGCTACTCATTCACAACAGCTGGACAACAGGTGTGTGACGAGCAAATCCAGGAGTGGTTACTCGAGCTCCTAGAAGGCGAAGAACACGTCTATGGATACAAATTGCTGGCCCAATGTCTACGAGACAAGTATGGTTTGATTTTAGATAAGAAGAAGTCCTACAGGCTCTGTCAGGAGCTCGGCATCTTGCAAAAGCAACGTATTACGAAACCCAAGCATCCGCGCAGGCTGGCAAGAAATCATCTTATCACGGGTCCGAATCAGTTGTGGCAAGCAGATATAAAGTACGGTTATGTTGCTGGGCGGGAAAGGTTCTTTTTCGTGTTTAGCATCATTGATGTGTTTGATCGTATAGTCGTCGGCCAGTACAGGGGGCATGTGTGTGAGGCTAAGCATGTTGTCCAGACGTTGATAGGGACGATGCGACAACGTGTGGAGCCAGGAGAACCTCTTCCAATCATACGAACCGACAATGGCCCACAGTTCGTTAGCACACTATTCGGAGATACGTGTGAAAGCTTCGACATTATACATGAAAGAATCCCACCACGCACACCGAATATGAACGCCTATATTGAGTCATTTCACAGTATCCTTGAGAGTAATCTCTTCTCAAAGATGTCATTCGAGACATTTGAAGAAGCTTATTTCGAGTTGGACAAGTACATGGATTTTTACAATAACCGCAGAATGCATGGAAGTCTGAGAAAAATGCCTCCGGTAAAGTTCCATGGATGGGTTATGCAGCTTGAAGATCGCTCGAAATTTTACAAAGCGGTGTAAACCCTAGAAAAAAGCATCTACGCTAACCAACCAACGTGTTTTACGGGGCAGACTCCAGATTTAAGGGGCCTAGCCGAAAATACAATTAGTTGAATGAATGGAGCCCGAATATCAGAATATTGAAGGATGTAAGTGTATTTTCTGCAACTAGTTTCTTCAAACGAGTGAGTATTGAGTTCCTTAGTGTATATTTTACAACTAGAAATGAAGATGTGGACTCGGTCGGCCTCGCTCGATATAAACGTATACTGCCGTCAGAAGGACGACGAAGCCGGTTTTTTCATTCCAAGGCAGCAACGGCTGGGATTTCCGTTACGATTGTTAGGCAACCGGTAAGCCGGTCACCTCTAGAACGTTAGTAATACGGCATACGATGACCTAAGTTGGAACTCTCGCCAAAGGCAAACGTCTAATTTTGTATCAGTTCGTTCACGATGCCTTCGTCTTATTCGCTAAAGTTTCGAATATCCTTCACCCAAAAGACCGTCAGGCCCTGACGGTTTTTCTTATTTGCGCGCCTAGTCAAGCTAGGCACAACTAGCCGGTGAAAGTCCGGTCGAGGTAAGAGCCAAGTCGCCTCGTAGCTGACGGGCAACTGGTGGAGAGATCCTAAGGTTGAAGCCCCGTGACAAAGTAACT
>NZ_SOMN01000073.1 GCF_004564235.1 Cohnella luojiensis | reverse complement strand
TGTTACCGCTCACGCACTTTGTCGGTGCAATAATCACCGTCAATGACGTGAGCATTTGTATGTCAGGCACGTCAGGCAGGTGGAAGGTGTAACGCCAATCACTCACACTAAGGAAAACCGGCGAGTTATCCCGCCGTTCCCCGTTGCCGGTCCATATCGGAGAGGACTCGGCCTATATGTTCTTCTTCTATAACTTCGAGCCCTTTTCCTTCCGCCTCAAACAAAGCCTGCCCGCATATTTGGTTCACTACCCTCGGAATTCCCTGGCTTGCCGCGTGCAGCATTTGAATGGCACTCTCTGCAAACACCGGCCGCGTCAGATTCGCCGCCTCCATATGGTGGCGAATGTAGCCGCTCGTTTCCTCCCGACTCATACCGTTCAAGTGGTACTGGATTCCCACGCGCTGGCTAATGGCCTCGTATTTCTTAAGTCGCAACTTCTTCCTCAACTCCGGTTGTCCCGCCAGTATCACAGGGAAAAGGGAGCGAGCATCCATTTGGTGGCTCATCACAAAGCGTAACTCAAGCAGCATGGCTTCACTCATCTCGTGGGCTTCATCAATAACAACAACGAGCCCCCGTTCGCCTTGTGCTTCTCGCCGGGTGAGCACTTCAGTCCATAACCTGCGTGCTTTCGCGACAGAGAAAGGCGCTTCTTCCTCCAGTTGGCGCAGCAATGCCGCGTAGAAATCACGTGGCTTTAAGTCGGCGGTGCTCAGATAAATCGTCAGTGTTCGCATGGGATCAAGCATTCGGGATAGCCTTCGGAGCAGGGCGGATTTGCCGCTGCCCACTTCACCGGTTAGGACGCTGAGCATCCGGTTTTCCACCGCCATGTTCAGCCGCGCATAGGCTTCCTGGTGTCCCTTCGTTTCGTAGCAGGTGTCGCACTCTTTCGTAAAAGGACGAATACTCAAGTACGCTCACCGCCTTTTCGTGCATAGTGCAGTTCGTCCTCTTGCCATGCCGCTTGGCGCTTTTTCTCCGCCAGTTCCAAGAACGACAGGCTTTCCTTTTGCTCCTGTGGCCGCGGCTGCGGCTCATCTGGCTTCTTCTTCCGCTTACGGTTCAGTTCCACTGGCTTGGCTTCGACATATCGTTTATCCTCCCACCACACCTGTACTTCTGTGAGATCAAATGGATCGTAGCGGAGCTGCACACGCTTGCCAGCCAAGGCAGTTTCCACTTCGTAGATATTGCCGCCCAGCTTGACACAGCAAGCCTTATCCACACTTCGCGTCTCCTCCCAAAGGAACAACGTATTCAGTTCCGTCAGGGATTTGCGTTTACGCTCCCTGTTGCTGGATTCGTATTTCTCACGCGGTGAGCGCTTGGTACTACCGTGTACACGCTCATGGTAGTAACCATCCAGCCATCCACGCAGGGCATTGTTCAGCTCCGCAAGCGTTGTAAGTTTACCTTGGTCCACATCTGCCTGCACTTCCGGACGGAAGCTGGAATCGACGAACTGAAATAATCGTTCAACTTTCCCGCGGCCTTGCGGCCGGTACGGCTTGCTGTGTACGAGACGAATGCCAAGCCTGCCGCAGATCCGGGCCAGATGGTGTGCCGAGAATGCAGAGCCGTTGTCGCAATAGAACGTCTCGGGAATACCATGGCGGAGAATTGCTTTCTTCAGGCTGTCCTCCAGGCGCGGCAGTTGCTCGTCCCAGTAGATTTGGGCATGTAGCACATAACGGCTGTAATCGTCGACAAGGGCGAGCAGAATCGTCTTTCGCTTCTTTCCCGGATGATTGGGGTCGGGGAGGTAGACGAAATGCTTGAAGTCCGACTGTACAAGTGTCAAGATATCCTCTGCCTCAAAGCGACGAAATTCGGAGGATGGTGCGGACTGTTGCAGTTCATTTCGACTGGCGCCTGCCTTGCGCAGATGCCGGGCGAGCGTACTAGCCGCCACTTGTCCCGGCTGCGCCGCTTTGCTTTGCTCAAGCAGGAAGATAAGTTGCTCGACACTTCGCTGCGGGCGCTCGCGGCGAAGTTTAATCGCCAGTTGCAAAATCTCGGACGGCAGCTTGGTCATCGCCACAGTCTGCCTTGCCTTTGGTTTAAGCGCGTCCCAACCGCCTTTGCGGTAAGCAGCCAAATAACGCTCCAATGTACGGGCACTTACGGTTTGCCGCCCCGTTCCCGGTAATTCAAATAAGCGGTCAGCGGTTTGCTCCAGCCATTGACGCAGTTCTCCCGGTAGTAGCGGCGTTTGTCTACTCACAATGGGAGCAATGAGCGCATAGCGGGCAGCAGCGATTTGTTCGTCTTGCTGATTTACAGCCATGAATGAGTTCCTCCACAGATAAAGGATGGGCGAAATGCCCTCCGCTTCATTGTCGGGGAAGTCATCCGGACAGGCTATGCCCAACCGCTGTGGGATGGATAAGGCTTTCCGCCATGCCGTGCGAGCGGTCGAGAAGAAGTACCGTCGAAAAGAGGCTCTTGCTACCTAGACGGTTGTTCCAACCTACCAGCAGGGCTCGAATATCCGAAATCCTCTCGCGCGGCAGTTCCGTCTCCAAGTCGTCATGGAGCAGTCGTTCCCAGAGGCGTTCTTGGTGGCGCAGCAATCGCTGACGCCAAGTGCGAAGCCAGCGCCGTAGCGTCTTTTCCGCGTAGGGGCCGCCTGCAAAATGACGGGTCTCAGAAGCAAGGATGGTAACCGGCATGCCTTCTTCAGCGCGTATTATCACTTCTTGTTTCACTTCAATAGAAGCCTCATGGTACGCCTCGGCAAATGCCGGCAGGACGCTCATTGTCCGCTTACACACTGGACAAAGAAAGCGAAAGACGGGCAGCAAGATCCGTTCGGTGAGCGTGCTCAGCCACCGCTTGAACTGTCCATGTCGATGGGGTCTGCGATTCGTCTTACAATGCGTACAACAACTCGGCCGCTCGGTCTCCGGAAGACCGTCTGCTACATCCAGCAAATATGACTTTACATCTGTCTTAGAATTCAATACGATAAATGTGGCGTAAGCCGGGGGGGACAGGAAGATGAGGCCGCCAAACCTTGACATCTTCCTGTTCTTTTATATATTCAGCAATCCGCCTACTCCTCATGATTGTCGGTGATTCGTACACCACCCCCGCCAATTATATCTCTACATCTCCGTCATTACATATAAAAAATCGCCGCTCTACTTCCGACAACGGAAGTGAACGGCGACA
>NZ_SOMN01000072.1 GCF_004564235.1 Cohnella luojiensis | reverse complement strand
GTTTATTCCATCCTTGTTCTTTAAAGGCATGTGAAATGATGATTGGATCATTTTCATTTATCTCTCGAATTAATAAGTTCATTCATTTCACTCTCTCTTTTATATGTTAGTTTTTTGCGGGGATTTCTTATAACGTTCTTGTATTCACGATGTCCCAGCACCTTAAGCCCGGAGGGCGGCCGCGATGCGGTTAGGTGGTGGGATGTGTCCGGCTGAATAACGCTTCCCTGCTACTGAAATGCCTCTTCGAACCACATCTAACTTCTGCCGGACCGAGGGCCGAATGGCCCGATGCGTGAATATGGTGTTATGTGAAGTAATCGACTTCCTGAATGACAATCAAAATTCTTTAGGTGTAATTAATCATTAGAATTGGTGAACTTAAGAGAGTTCCTATTGTTATTGTTATTATTGTGTCTATTATTGATTTGCTTATTATCAGTTTTCTTGTAGGTGAGTTTTTATAATTGAATAATAGAAATAGTCCAAATTCAATTAATAGATAAATAGAAAAAATTGAAGCACCCAATAATTGATCATTTAAATCTGGAGCTATATATCCTGGTTTGAATCTTTCGTTATATTCAAATCCAAAAGCAATAAAACAACTAATCAATAGAACAAAAGCAAAAATTATTGATGCTGGAATGTAAAAGTAAATCTTGTTTGGAATCATTCGTTCATCTTGTTCTTTCAAGATCTTCACCGCTCTCGGTTATTTCACATAACGTTCGTGTATTCACGACGCCCCACCACCTTAAGGTCACGAAGTGACCGGCCGCGATGCGGTTAGGTGGTGCGGGTGTGTCCGGCTGATTAATCTTCCCTGCTGCTGAAATGCCTCTTCGAATCCTCTTCTAACTTCTGCCGGACCGAGGGCCGAATGGCCCGAAGCGTGAATATGGTGTTATAAGAAGTGGGCGACTTCATTGAACCTACTAACACTAAGTTTTATATTATGGCTCTTTTATAATTTTCTTAATACTAAATCCAACCCACATAAAGAATAAAGGTATGAAATTGATAACTAAAATAATAGAAGATAATTCATATTTACCTAAGGAGCCCTCAAGATCTATCCATTCAGCAATAAAGTATCCAGCAACTAAAAACAAATTATATATTCCATAAAAAATCCATACTACTTCAGATGGAACCACAATAGGAACGACGGCCCTCTCAATCCTTGCATTAATATCATCATTAATATAATTGAGAAAACAAATAAACCAAATAATAATACCAACCAGACTAATAACTGAAAGACTGATTAACCTCCGTTTTTTTGATTCTTCTACCTTCACATATTTATATCCCAAAAAAATATTAAATAAGGGTACAAATACAAATATAAAAGTCCTAAAGTACATACCCGAGTAGCTTTCAAATGTTACATAAGTAATGAATGCAATTAGACTTAGCAAAAGATGTAACAAAAGAATTTTTATTGTGTTTTTCATCTCTTCGCCCATTTCTTATAACGTTAATGTATTCACGACGTCCATTCCCCTTAGATAGCTCCTATCTTAGGGGAATGGATGTGTCCGGATGAACATGCTTCCCTGCTGCTGAAATGCCCCTTCGAACCAACTACTAACTTCGGCCGGACCGAGGGGCGAATGGCCCGAAGCGTGAACATGGTGTTATGTGAAGTTATCGTCATCCATGATTTTGCTAACAAGTTATTTAGAAGAAACTGAAAGGTGGGGGTCTTAAAAAGGGTTTTCAAATATAATACTTAAAACTATTTGACTTAATATGCTTACTAAAAAGAATAAAGCCAATTGTTTAAAAAACTTAGAATCAAATAAATTATTATGACTTCTTCCTCTTAAATGATTAATTGAAATTATTACAGATTTAGTGGCATTTACCATCATAGCTATAACGCCAATGATTAAGTGTAAAAATCCAGCTAAAATCACCTTTGAGTAATAATCCGCAAAGATAATATCAAAAACCATTAAAATAAATAAAGGGAATCCAACAGATACTAAAATTAATATCAGAAATAATAGAAATAATTTTGTTATGGCATTGAAATCTCTCAATTGTTCAGCCCCTTGTATTACGATAATTTCACATAACGTTCATGTGTTCACGACGTCCCACCGACCTAAGCCACGAAGTGGCGGCCGCGATGCGGTTGGTCGGTGCGGATGTGTCCGGCTGATTCTACTTCCTCGCTTGAGTTACTTCCCGAATCCTCTTCAAATGCCTCGGCCGGACCGAGGGGGCTTGTCCCCCGAAGCGTGAACATGGTGTTATGTGATGCCGCTTCTCCTTTGAAATACTATAAAATCTCTATTGCCGGTTGTCCTTCATCTGCTCTTTTATTTGTAATTGCTCCTTCAAGTTTTATTGATGTTACCTCAATATTATTAACTATGTAGTTATATACTCTTAAGTTTTTGGTTATTTGTTCTTCCCCATATGAATACCAATTCCAAACCAATCCAAGTGATCTCTTTATGATAAAAACACCTTGTGAAATTAAAAAATCTTCTGGTTGGTTAATATATAATGTTTCATTTTGATTAAAACTTAAAATTAACAAGTTCTCTTTATAGTCCGCCCTTATAATACTATGATGGTTATCCATTGGCCTACCAAACCGTTCACCATAAAACCTTAACGTGCCAGATCTTATGTTGGGTAATTGAGCATTTATTTGTTCTGAAATAACTTCTGCAGAAATACAATCACCTTCTTCTTTAATCTTTAAGCGGTTTCACATAACGTTTGTGTATTCACGACGTCCATTCCCCTTAGATAGCTCTTATCTTAGGGGAATGGATGTGTCCGGCTGAATTCGCTTCCCTGCTGCTGTCAATAACTTCCCCGAATCCACTTCTGACTCCGGTCCGGACCGAGGGGGCTTGTCCCCCGAAGCGTGAATATGGTGTTATCAGAAGTTCTCGACATCTTCGAAAAACTAATCAAATTTCTGTTCGAATTTAATAGATGATTTTCTAAATGGTTTTTTTTCATTTTGTAGTTTAATTATTACTTCATAAGCGTCTTTTTCACTTTTTTGAGCTTTTTGTGATTCTTCTTCTGTTATTTCTATCTCTATTATTTCAACCACTATTTCACAGGCATCAAAATTAATAAATTGTTTTCCATCTCTTTGGATTATTTCAATGCCATATTCCGAAAAGATTACATTCATTAACTGACCTCCAACAAATTCGGGTTTCTTAATGTATATGAATATGTTTTAAGCACTTCGAGAATTTCTGATAACGTCTCCGTATTCACGACGCCCCACCACCTTAAGGTCACGAAGTGACCGGCCGCGATGCGGTTAGGTGGTGCGGGTGTGTCCGGCTGATTCTACTTCCCTGCTACTGCCAATTGCTACTCCGAATCCTCTTCTCTAACTTCTGCCGGACCAAGGGGCGCATGCTGTCGCCGTTCACTTCCGTTGTCGGAAGTAGAGCGGCGATTTTTTATATGTAATGACGGAGATGTAGAGATATAATTGGCGGGGGTGGTGTACGAATCACCGACAATCATGAGGAGTAGGCGGATTG
>NZ_SOMN01000071.1 GCF_004564235.1 Cohnella luojiensis | reverse complement strand
TTGTTCTCCTTAATAAACGCTCGGAGTTGCTGCTTTGTCCATAATCCCATGTGTTCTCCCCAACCTCTCGTATACTTCCATTTTAATGGGTTTAGGAGTTTACACAATCTATTTTACAGACTCTCCAAAAGCTCAATGCCAAAAGAAGCAGTTCCGCAGCCTAGATCTAGAATATTCTTCTCCGTAACATCACCAATTAAATCCATAAAAATAGGTTTTTCAATGGAGTCATTTGCATTCTCGCTCCATTTTCTTCTTTCGAGATAATTCTTGAAATTATGATCTTCACCATAAAATTGGGATCCTCTGTAATCCATTATTTCCTCAACTCCCTATTATTCTGTTGCCCTATGCACTTCAGATATTTCGTATAATATACGGGTAATTTAGTATCTGCATCGAGTCTTCTTTTCCATCTGCAATGACAATCTCTAGCGGGAATATTTCGACCTTCTTGTTCGATCCTAACCAGTTTCGATCTAATGATGAAAGGATTAATAATCCTTCTTCATCTCCAATAGGCGTGAACATGGAGTTCCCGGAAATATAGATTTGTTCTTTGTATTGATGTAATAAGTATTCAGAAAGGTTTATGACATCCAGAGCCGGTATTCCAATTTCACTTATATTTAATAGGTCATCAGTTGAGAAGTCATGACCCAATCTATTTTTAGTATTGTGCCGTGCTATTAGTTCCACAATGTTTCCCGTGGGATCATAAAAAAAGATTGAAGTAGAATTCCATGATTCTGAAAAATAGAATTCTTCGCCATTAATTAAATTAATATGAATTCCTTTTGCTTTTAACCAATTTAATGCTAAGTCCTTTTTACTTTCCGTAATATTGAATGCAAAATGATAATAGGGGTTCACAACTTCTTCACTTAGTTCAAACACTAATTTAGATGAACCAATTTGAAAAGAAACATAAATGGAAGAATGTTCAACTATCGGAAGCTCTAAAATTCTATTGTAGAAATCTACTAAATTATCCAAGTCGTTCGCGAGCAACTTAATTTCTTGAATCTTCATATGTATTCTCCTTAGTGAAGATCATTCTTAATCACTTCAATACTTCTTTTTGCTCGATTATTCAGTGATCTTTTATCAACTAAATCGTAATTATTTAATTCATGTCCCGGATCAATAATCAATGGCTTTGAGATTATATCTTCTAGGATAATCACTGTAGTTTTATATGATTTATGTAAGAGTTCTTTGGATATATTCTTTTTAGTTTTATTTATTATTTCGATTATCCGCTCGGCATACATCAATTTAACAATGCTATCAGCACTCATTAGATGCCTAGCAGCAAAGGAAATAACATTCTCGAGTATCATTTTATCTTGATAATTACTGGCTATTAGTTCTAAGTTATGCACTGCAGTCCAGTCTCTAATTGATAATTCAACGGTGTACTCATCAATCATTTCCTTAAACCATTCAATTTCCATTTCTTTTTGAACGTCAAACTTCTTATATTCTTCAAAATCACCTTTACGATACATATGGAATGTACTTCCGTGATAAGAAGTGAACATTTTTTTTGCTCTTAGTAGCTGATCATCCATGCTTTCACCATCTTTTTTACAAATTTTTGCTCTTCATAATGAGTACTTAATCTTCTTAGAATTCAATTCCATATTGTTACTCAATTGTCCTTTTAATTAACCCGAACAAAAAAATAACCGGCAGAATGTCCTGCCGGCTCCATATTGTGAAATCAAATAAAGAAAAGTGTAAGCAGAAAAAGCGAGGTGATGAATGCAAACGGAAACCAATAGGATCCGTATCCATAACCGTATCCACCGTAACCATCATATAAACCAGATAACTTTGCTTTCTTCTTAGGGTTTGGTTTTTTAATTTTATTTTCGTTTTTTGCTGCCGCAAGAGTCAAGGGTCCATCACCGATCGTACAACCGGTCAACAACACCCGTCCATCCCTTACGTCGCTGATAGTTCCATAATAATGTTTACCATCCTGGGTGACCGCACAAACTTTTCTTCCGAGAAGCGGAAAGACGGTATCATGACATACCGGTGAAATTTGTTGCATAACCTTTTTCCTCCTCTAAGATAAGGCTAACATAGCCTAAGCGTACATCTTAGTCTATGGCTGTTACCCTAGATTCGTCTGTATTAACGCCTTCTTTCGAGAAATTGGGTGAAGTCATCGTCGAAGAGCTACATACTTTCTTATGTCTCTATTTTGAAAATAATGTTAGTATATCAATAAAGTTAAAAAATGGATGTGAGCGAATGGAATTATCAGATCTTACTATAAGATTGCTTTTGCTGTTTTTTCCAGGAATAATAGCGACTCTTATTTTAGATAAACTGACTACGCATCGAGGCCGTGAATTAAAAGATTTCATCTTATATTCGTTTATTTTGGGACTTACTTCCTATTCCATATTGTATATCGCAGTTGAAATTATTAATTTAATCAATAATACAACATTAACCGTTCAATTCATCGAGGCTTTAACCAATGGTAAATCAACAATTAACATTAAGGAAGTTTTCTTTGCGACATTAATTTCATTCATCCTAGGTGTATTAGTGTCAATAATGGTTAATCGAAAAATGATTCACAGAGCTGCGCAAAAATTAAAAATCACCAAGAAATTCGGCGATTCTGATGTTTGGCAATATATATTTGAATCTCCGGACATTGAATGGATTACAATACGGGATTTAAGCAATGATTTAGTTTATCAAGGATGGGTTTCTGCATATTCTGATACTCATGACAATAATGAATTATTCCTTCGAGACGTAATTGTCTACAGGAACTCAGATGGCAGTAGATTATATGAAGTTAAGGGAATGTATCTTACTAAAAATAAAGATGACTTAATAATAGAGTTTCCACAGATCGGGCAACCACAATAAAATTAAAAAGGAGAAAACAGATGAGCGATAACAAAAAGCTAAATGAAGGAATGGTAAAGAAAGGTGGAATTAATCCAACACCTTTAACTCCGCGACCGCCTGCACCACCTGCACAAACTCCTCCAAAAAAATCTTAACCCTTGCCGGACCAAGGGACGAATGCCCCAAAGAGTGAATGGCTTAGATTCCAAGAGCTTCTTTCATTAAACGGTCTGGAAAGTTTTTCAGCTTTACTATAGGGGAATGATTATTCTTTTTATTTAGATCTATATTATTCATTTCTTGTATTGGAAAATAATCTTCTATTAAGAATTCGGTCATCTTAACCATGTCTGTCATCGATCCTATAACACTTCGATCATAAGTTTTAGTAAACTTTATGCTGTTTGCTTTACTTACGTATTCATTAATCTTTGAGTCTGGTATTCCCTCTGCTCTTAGATTTTCAGAAAGCGATTTAATGAATAACTCGTTAAAATTCTTAAAGTGTTCCTTCTTTATCCCAAACAAAATAAAACAATATCTTGTTCTATTGTTCATAAAGATTAGGTTGTTCTTCTTGGCCATACGAAACACATTCGCATGCCACTTAAAGAATTCATCATTTGATTCATTATCTTGTTCCTCAACAAAAGGGCTAAGTTCAAACAGCTTCTTAGTACACGATATTGTAATCATTTAGTTTTTCCCTTCCAGTCTATTTCGTTGTCACGGTAGAGACGCCGATTACTCGACGCCCCCCGCACAGATCCCGGCGTGCGGATTTCCCGCACCGGGCTCTTCAAGAATACTCACTTCCGCACTTCCGGCTTCAGAAATCAAACTGAAGTTGGA
>NZ_SOMN01000070.1 GCF_004564235.1 Cohnella luojiensis | reverse complement strand
AAACTGGGGTCAAATGCTGCTGCAGCTTTCCGTGTTTTTCCCGGATCGTATCGGACAGCATTTACGATAACATCCCCCCTCGGGGGGAAGCATTAAGAGAGTTTACACAAAAGATTTGACAGACCCCATCTATCTTTTCATAAGCTATTTCTTTTTGATCCAAATATCGAAATATTTCTTTGCACAAACTGCAATGTTGTCTCCAATGCACTTTGATGTTCACAGGCTTTCACCTCATTTTAGCATTAACTAATAAATACGATCCATTGGGCACCAGCTTCCGGACACTATCGCAATGGGTGTTTGTAGGCTTATCCTCATTGACAACATGATTCCAAAAAAAAGAACCGGGCTTGACCACCCGGTTGGTACTATGTCATTCATCATCTTCATTATCTTCGTCATCTTCGTCTTCTTCGTCCTCATCATCGTCTTGCTCGAACTCGATTTCAAGCTCTGTGCCGTTGGTAAATTTGATTTTGATTTCAAGCTCTTTTAATTCATCCGCGTCGATTTCCAATGCGGTTAAAATGCTTTCCGTAATCTCTTGTTTCGTCATTTCATCTGAAAGTGCAGTCTGCTCTAACACGTTTTCAATCATTTCGGCTGCTTCGTCGCCCTTCATTTTTTCTTTATCATTTTTCGATTCTATCTCTACTTCAGCTTCCACATCCCCTTCATGGTTCTTATACTTCAGTTTTAATTTTTCTTCCCCGGACCATTCCGCTTTCAATTCGAATTCGCGCACACCGCCATCGGCATTATCCGAAACGAAATCTTCATTCTCTTTTTCGATGGTTAACTTTTCCCCATTTGAAAACTGGATTTTCAGCTCAATATCTTTAAACTCTTTAACATTTAGGGCTGCCAGAACCGTCTCCAGCACTTCATCCCTACTCAGATCCGGGGTTAGGCTCATCTCCGAAAGCAACTTTTCCAAGAAAGCTTCCGCTTCCTTACCTTTCCATTTTTTATTCTTTTCGACAATTTCCGCTTCTACGCGGCCATTCATGTTTTTGTATTTCAGTTTATACTCTTTATCGTCTCCTAGTTCCATCTCCACTTCAAACCCAAGGATGGCGGCCGTCGTATCGTCGATACCTTTGGCATCTAAGAGCGCTGCTTCAATGACCGTTTGATCCTGCACGACAAGACCTACCGGATCACCCACGGCCAACTGGTCCGCACGGATGAATTTATTATGATACTGTACCAACAATTCCGAAGAGATACCGTAAGATAATGCTTCGCCGGTATAACTATCAATCGTAATCTGACCGTCCATCGGACGATATACGCTATCTGTAACTGAAATCAACTGGTCCACGTTGGTCGTCACGCGGGTAGCATCAAAATCAATGTCTTTAATTTTACCGCTTACTTTGACGGCCCCGGAATTTTCAAGCAACCCTTCATTCGTTCTGTCCAGCAAAGCGGCCATCTCTGCCCTCGTCACGTTTTTGTGGGGCTTGAAGGATCCGTCCGGGTAACCGCTGACAATGCCTTTGTCCACCGCCACGAGTAGGTAACCAACAACTCCAGCCGGTATTTGTTCCGCATCCGTAAATTCAGGTATCGTTGCCATTTGACTTAGCGCTTCGGCCTGCAAGCCGAGTGATTTCACGAGGAGACCGGCTACCCAGATTCGGCTCGCGGGCTTGTTCGGTTGAATCCGATCTTCGGTCGCATCGAACAGTCCGTTTTCCAAAGCAACGACAATGTAGCCCTTGGCCCATTTGAACTCCTTGTCAATGAGTTCGGCATCTTTGAAATGCAGCTTCGTATTTGGCGTTTTGGCTTTCGCTTCATTTTCCAGTCCCATTAATCGAACAGCCATGACGATCGCCTGTACCCGAGTTATCGGTTGATTCGGACGATAGGTGCCATCTTCGAAGCCCTCTACCACTTGTTTCGACTTCATTTTTCCTATGTAACCGGCAGCCCATTCGGCTTCCTTGATATCGTCAAACTCCATAATTACCTGAACACGACCGTCTTCCGTAACATTAGTCTTCACTTCTTGAGCTGCCACAACGTTACCTGCCCATCCAAATATCAGGAAGCAGATAATCAATAAACCAGATAATTTTTTCATAGTATTCATCCTCTCTCTTGGTTTAAAGATGTCATAATCCCATCTTTGCATCTACAATCTATATCGAAATAAATGTCGAATCTTATTAGTTTTTAGTTTTTAACGGACATAAAGGAGAGTCCGATAACTAAAAAAGCCCGCGATTTACGCGGACTTCACAAGCGGATAATTAATTTAGTGACCGCCAGACGATTCAATGCCGATTTTATCAATAATACGTTTGCTTTCCTCGTTCAGCCCAACAACTTCAACATGCTTATCTAATTGCCGATATTTCGTAACCGTCTTAGCAATGGCATTCACTGCAGAGTGATCCCACACATGGGAATGGCTGAAATCAATCACAATATAGTTGGGATCATCGATATACTCAAATTTTTCCCCAAAATGTGTCGTCGTTCCAAAAAATAATTGACCCGAAACCGAGTAAACCTTCTTACCGACCTTATCTAGACCGTTCTTTTCTAAACGAGAAGAAACTCTGAGATTGGAGATTCTCGATACAAAGATTAATGCACTAAGAAGTACACCCGCCATAACCCCATAAGATAAGTCGTGAGTAATAACAACGATACTTACGGTTACAATCATAACAAGCGCATCGCCTATGGGTATCTTCTTAAGCTGGACTAGCGATGACCAATCGAATGTACCAATCGAGACCATAATCATAACACCGACCAGAGCTGCCATCGGTATTTCTTTCACAACGCTGCTAAGAACAAGGATTAAGAATAACAAGAAAGTACCCGCGACAAATGTAGACAAACGAGTACGGCCGCCTGATTTGACATTTATAACGGATTGACCAATCATGGCGCAACCAGCCATACCTCCAAAAAATCCGGTTACCACGTTCGCCAGGCCCTGACCTTTTACTTCTCGGTTCTTATCGCTGCTTGTATCTGTCATGTCATCTAAAATGGTTGCGGTTAACAGTGATTCTAGAAGTCCTACAAGAGCCAGCGAAATGGAATAAGGTAATATGATCATCAGATTATCAAGTGTCGGAATAAAGTCTGGAAGATGAAAAACAGGAAACGCGCTGATAATATTTCCCATATCGCCTACTGTCGGTACACTTATCTTTAAGCTGATCGTTATCGCAGACACGACGATAATGGCCACCAATGCAGATGGCACTGCTCTTGTGAATCGGGGTAGTATATAAATGATCAGAAGCGTTAATGCAACGAGGCTATACATAATCCAGCCCTGTCCTACGAAATGCGTCAGTTGAGACATAAATATTAGAATCGCCAGCGCATTTACAAACCCAGTCATTACGGAATGGGGTACAAAGCTTATAAATCTGCCCAATTTAAGATAGCCAACAATTACTTGAATGATTCCCGTCAATATCGTCGCCGCGAACAAATATTCTACACCATGAGCTTTAACAAGCCCCACCATTAATAATGCCATGGCACCTGTGGCTGCAGAAATCATTGCAGGTCTTCCACCAAAAAATGAGATCATTACAGCAATGGTAAAGGAGGCATACAGTCCTACCATAGGATTGACCCCTGCAACAATTGAGAAAGCAATGGCTTCGGGAATTAGAGCAAACGCTACCGTTATTCCTGCCAAAATATTTGCTTTCGGATCCGAGAACCAATCCCTTTTGATGCTTAAACTAGCTGCCAAAACAACATTCCTCCCGCAGTATATTTACTTTGACTTTTCACTCTCAGAAAAGTCGGGTCCGATGCCTCAATGTCATTAAGTTAAGGCGCAGGGCCAAAAATCAAGAAAAAGAGCAGGTTATCGAAAAGATAGCCTGCTCTTTTTCTTGCGCGGAAAAGAAAAAAGGACTTGACAAATAGGTGAAATCGTGTGGC
>NZ_SOMN01000069.1 GCF_004564235.1 Cohnella luojiensis | reverse complement strand
GTTAAACCGGAGAAGCCAACGACGAAGCTTCAACCAAAGCGCCTTCACTGCCTGCTTAGGCAGGTATTCTGTTGTTAAGCCTCGAATTGTAGAATCCAGATATATCCAACTTCAGTTTGATTTCTGAGGCCGGAAGTGCGGAAGTGAGTATTCTTGAAGAGCCCGGTGCGGGAAATCCGCACGCCGGGATCTGTGCGGGGGGCGTCGAGTAATCGGCGTCTCTACCGTGACGGCGAAAGTACGAAGTAAAAATCATGTTGGAAGGTGATATCAATGGAGTTGGAATTCATCAAGCTAACATCACATCAATTCGAAGAATTAGTTTTCGCATGCGAACAAACGAGTCATGAAATCTCTTGCTTTTTTGATAAACAAACTGGGGATGTTGAGATGCTTGGTGATTATATAGAAACAGATCCTGAACTTAAAGAAAGAATTGAGGAAGAATTTGGGGAACGATACATCAGAGTTCCAAAGATTGAATCATGGCAATCTTTTGAGGACATGGAAGAGTTCACAGAAACAGTTCAAGAAAAGAAGATGCAAAATTCCCTTGAACGGGCACTAAGAGGAGGCAAAGGAGTATTTAGAAGATTTAAGGATACATTGTCCGGCGACCGTAATTTATTGGAACAATGGTATAAATTTAAGGATCAAAGGAATAGAGAACGGGTATTGAGGCTGTTTGAAGAAGAATTTATAAAGCTGATTATTGAATAAATTTGGCTAACTCAAAGTACCTTCGCCTAATACCATATTCACGCATCAGGCCATTCGGCCCTCGGTCCGGCAGAAGTTAGAAGTGGATTCGATGAGGCATTTTAGTAGCAGGGAAGTAGAATCAGCCGGACACATCCACCACTACCTAACCGCATTGCCGCCCATTGGGCTTAAGGTGGAGGGACGGTCGAGAATAAAAGAACGTTATTGAAATTCGGGAAGAGCATAGTAAAGACACTCAAAAACACGGAGATGAAGAGTATGATATCGCAGGCGCTCATCATTAACGACGGAAAAGTACTCATGGTTCGTCAATATGTCCAAAGGGGCGATATAGTTTGGAATTTTCCAGGTGGAGGAATTGAAGAAGGTGAAACACCTGAAGAAGCATGTATAAGGGAAGTTAAAGAAGAAACAGGATATGATGTTGAACTTCTTAATCAAATATATGTTAAAGACATGAAATACACCTTCATAGCGAAGATCGTCGGGGGAACTGAAGGAACAGACTATAACATCAAAGGAAATGAAGACATATTGGAATTAACATGGAAATCGCTTGAAGATAGTGAGACATTTGATGCATATACAAGACCGATAATAGAACAATTTGTAAGCCAAGTCGAAGAGGTCCCGAACATCACATTCGGTACATTAAGTATTTAGGAGAAGGATCATTTTTAGTTGATGGAGCAGCCGATCTTTGTAATAATCTTCTAAAAAATGGATATCGGATAGCTATAATAACCAATGGAATGAAGGAAGTACAACTCGAAAGAATAAGCAGGTCTGAACTATCTAATTCATTTGAACAAATTATAGTATCAGAAGATGCTGGATATCAAAAACCCCACCAAGGAATTTTTGATTATGCTTTCAATAAGCTTAATATTCAAAACAAGGAAAAGGTGGAGATTCATTAAGTTCGGATATTCAAGGTGAAATAAATTATGGAATAGATACTTGTTGGTTTAATCCCAAAAGAAAAATAAATGAGTATTGCACTAAACCAAAATATGAAATAATCCAATTGGCAGACCTTTCAAGATTACTCAGAGAAGAGAAGAACGTCGTATAACACCGTATTCACGCTTCGGCAGACAGGCTGCCTCGTCGTGAATACCAGAACGTTATCAGAAATCATTGAAGAATGTTAAAACCATGTTTAATCCAACAAACATCGAGGTGCACATATGCTACATGCATTCACAAAGAAGAGAATTGAAAAAATACTATCTGAATATGCCGAGAAGAAAGTGCCGAAACACATTAGGAACCAAATCAAAATTATTTATAAATTCAGAGGCAATAATGTCACGTTAATTGAAGAACGACCTGCTTTTAGGGGTGAAGGTTGGGTTGAACATGATATTGCTCAGTTCCGATTAGTAGACAATAAGTGGAATGTTTATTGGAGAGATAGTAAGGATAGGTGGCATTTAGTTGAAGAAATAACACCTGATGAAGACTTTGAAAAACAATTGAAAATCGTTGATAAAGATAACAGTGGCGTATTTTGGGGATAACAGAAGAAATGTTTTGCAAGAAATTCAGAGAAGGCAATGACATCTGATAACAATATGTTCACGCATCGGGGCATACGCCCCTCGGTCCTGGAAGTAAAGTCGAGGAAGTAGATGCCGGGACACATCTACACCACCCTACTGCATCGCGGCCAGTCACTTCGTTCCTTTAGGGTGGTGGGGCGTCTTGAATACCATAACGTTATGTGAAAGATCTGCCCGAAATACATTTGTAAGCTGTTCAACCGCCCCGTCCTGGGGCTAGAAGTAAATCAGGAGGAGTGCCTTTTGGAAACTTTCATAATGAATATCACGCCTTTTAATCAAGAAAGATTGATAAGAGTATATCTCCCTAATGGATATATGGAAGGAACAAAACTTTACCCCGTTTTATATATGCATGATGGACAAACCGTATTTCGGGATGAAGATGTCACTGATGGTATATCACTTGGATTGAAAGAGTACTTGGATAATAATCGAGCGGAAGTTATTGTAGTCGGGATTGACTCCAATACGGTAGGAAACGAGCGGGTAAACGAATTTAGCCCGTGGGTAAACGTTGAGTTCAGCAGGAGTTATGTTAAAGATGATAGTCTACTTGGAGGAAGAGCTGAAGAATATCTAGAGTTCATTATTCATGAGCTAATGCCCATTATAAATAACAAATACCGGACTCATAGAGATTGCTCATACATGGCGGGTTGCTCACTTGGTGGGCTATTTTCAATTTATGCTGCCTGCAGATATCCAGAGGTTTTTACGAAGGTAGCGGCCCTATCTTCATCATTTTGGTTTAATCAAAAAGAAATAGAAGATTTTATTATCAGTTCAAACTTAGATTCAATTAATGGGTTTTACCTTGATTGTGGTACGAAAGAAGGAACGGACGAACAAAGCAAATCAGATTTTGTTCAATCTCAAAGAGCTGTTTATCAAATTCTAAGTGATAAGATAAGAAATATAAGATTCAATATCGTTGATGGTGCAGGTCATAATTTGCTTGCATTCAGAGAAAGAATTCCTGATTTCATGTCTTTCTTTAGCTTTGAAGTGGTAAATGATAAATAAAGTGCTGAGGGTCGACGTCCTGTCTTTATTCGAAGAAGCCGGGCAGATCCATCACATACACCGTATTCACGCTTCGGCAGACAAGCCGCCTCGGTCTGGACCGAAGTTAGATGAGGGATTTAGGGAGGCATATGCAGTAGCAAGGAAGTAGAGTTAGCCGAACACACCAGCACACACCCGATCGCATCGCGGCCGGTCCTATAGGGTGGTGGGGTGTCGTAAATACAAAAACGTTATGTACAATTGCCTAAGTGCTGATTTGAGGAGATGTTTATGAAGACGATATATCTCATTAGACATTGCAAAGCTAAAGGTCAAGAGCCGGATGCAGTTCTCACACTTGAAGGGCTAGCGCAATCAGAATCTCTTTCTGATTTTCTCCTGGACAAGCAAATTGATTTGGTTATTTCTAGCCCTTTTTTAAGGGCAATTCATTCAATAAAGCCATTTATAGATCTAACAAAGGTCTCAATGAAAATAGATTCAAGACTCTCAGAAAGAATCTTATGTTCAGTTGAATTAACAGACTGGATGGATAAATTGAAAGTTTCATTTGATGACATGGATTTGAAGTTACCTGGCGGTGAATCTTCCGTAGAGGCTACCAATCGAGGGATTGAAGTAATAAACGAACTAATGAATGAGAGTGCTTATAATATTGTAATCGTAACACATGGGAATTTGTTGTCTTTGATTATCAGAAATTTCAAAAAAGATTTTGGATTCAATGAATGGAAAGAAATGAAGAACCCCGATGTTTTTAAATTAATTATAGAACAAGATAAATACAGTTTAGAGCGAATTTGGAAGTGACTCGAGGAATGGGCATTCGCCTCTCGGTCCGGCAGGGGACTAACGTCGTGAATACACAGAACATTGAAATAACCGTAGAGCGAAAAGAACACATCTATATAGACGGCAGATAAAGTTCCGAGATTTCTTTAAAGGAATTAATGCCGTTAATATCTAATCTTCCCCTTAAGTAGAAAATTACTTTTGGGAGTGGTTGCCTTGGCGAGAACAAAAGCAATTCA
>NZ_SOMN01000068.1 GCF_004564235.1 Cohnella luojiensis | reverse complement strand
GTTCCTCGCGGAGGACCTCCAGCACAACTTTCGTCTTAAACTCTGAGGTATATCGGTTCCGTTTTTCCATAGTCTCATTATAACTTATTTATCACTCTCCCGTGTCTCAACCTATGGGAGCATTATAGAATGCTCAATGGAGTATTAAAATGGAAGAGAGAAATTGATGCTGATTTGTTAATCGAAAATGTACCTTATTATGGATTTCGAGGTACATTACGAAGTGCAACTGATTCGGAAGTAATAACAAAAATATGTTCCGAAGCTGATGTAGGGCTTATGTTGGATCTTGCCCATCTTAGAGTGGCTGCATGGCATAGGAAAGAAGATGTCGAAGAATATCTAAAGAGGATGCCTTTAGAGCGAGTTAGTGAAATTCATGTGTGTGGACCAGCACTAGATCCAGAGCATGATATCTTCGGGATAGACATTTAGAGATGAAAGAGATTGACTATGAATTGTTGATCAAGGCCTTGACTCTTACAGACCCACTAGTTGTTACATTAGAATACGGAGGGACTGGGCCTAAATTTGAATGGCGTAGTGAAATCGAAGTTTTAGAAAGACAATTAAATAAACTAAATAACATTTTAAAATGCAAGTGAATGTAATTCAAGCAAGCAAGAACATCGGATAATGCTGCATTCACGCTACGGGCCGACTCCGTACGCGCAGAACGGTATAAGAAATCCCCACCGAAAGGTAGAGAAAACAATGAATGATCTTATCCGTAGTATCACCTGGAAGGAAAAGAGTAACGATTTCCAATCATTGTTAGTACAAGATGGCCCTAATGACATAAGTCCAATAGATTCCGGACTTGAAGCAGATGTATTTAGGATCAGTACGCCGGAATCTAAGTTTGTATTAAAAGTATGGAATCGGGATTCAAAGCCACATATATCAATTCAATATAAGATGTTAGAGTGTTTGTTTAATCGAGGCATAGCAGTTTCTAAACCATTTGGTTGGGGAGTTGATGAAAACAATAATCAAGTTTTATTAACCAGTTTCGATGGTACACCTATAAATAAAGTAAATAAATTGAAACTTACTGAAATTGCAAATATACTAACAGAGATACATAAGTTTAATTTTGATATATTGGGTAGTATAACTATACCTCGATACGATTTTGTAGACTATTTCTTCCCTCGAATTGACGAGCAGTTAGATATTAAAGAACTATTAATCCAGCTCGTTGGAAGTTCAAAGATGGAACAAAATTGTCATTCATGGTGATTATAATTTGGGAAATATACTTGAATCAGATGGAAAGTATACAATTATCGATTGGACAAACGTCCAACTTGGTGATCCAAGATACGATATTGCATGGTCGATTATCTTAATTTGGATTTATGTAAGTGAAAAGTATTCTTCAACCTACCGTTCTGAATTTATAACGATGAACAATTACACTGCGAATGAACTAGAAAAATTCGAGGCTATTGCTTGCCTTCGATGGATTCTGCTAAATAGAATTGCAAATCTTCCCAAACGGCATAATACAATTTCAACGGTTAGAACAATTTTAATGAAGAATAAATACTTGAATGAAGGATTACTTTGAGGTCAGAATATTTAATGGAAAGCAACAAGCAAGGGAGCCATTTTAATGTCTGAGTATTATTGGGACAAGCAAATAGAATATCTCAGAAATACTCGGTGGTTATACTACAATGATGATTACTTAGAATTTTTGGTACAAAGAGTTTGGAAGATCGACAAACCAGCAAACATAATCGATTTTGGTTGTGGCTATGGTTATCTTGGTCTTAAGCTGCTTCCAATATTTCCTGAAGGATCAACTTACACCGGCATAGATAAAGGTAAAGACTTAATCAACAAAGCAAAGGAAGTATTTCTTAACCTGCCATATCAAACTGAATTTATTGTTGGCGACATTGAAGAGATTAAAGTAGAGCACATGTATGACATAGCTATGTGTCATGCTTTTTTATTACATATGACCAAACCGATTTCAATTCTTCAGAAGATGATGGATAGTGTCTTGGACAATGGAAGGGATATTTGTTACGAGCCCCACTGGATTGCAACCATGTCAAATTACAGACTTGATGGTCTCGAGCAGTCTAAAGTAATTCAATTAGGAATACTTCAAAAATTATATGAAGAAGACGCAAAACAATCTGGGAAAGACGGAAATATTGGAATGCGAATCCCAATAATCCTTAGTCAATTAGGATTGAAGGATGTAGAATGCAGAGTAAGTGACAGGGTTAATTTTTTAGACCAAAACATGGACCCAAATAACAAAGAAAAACTTTATCACTCATTAAAGGAAGAAGGGTTAGGCCAAGAACCAGGTAATTTAAAAAACGTCTTGAATAATTTAATTATGAGAGGATTAACGAATGATGAAGCAATGAACCAATACGAAGCGGAATTATTGTTTTCCAAGGAATTTGGAGATGGATCATGGCTTACCTATTCTCCAAATATGAAGATTTCATTTGGGACAGTTAAGAAATAGCTTAAAGCAGAAGAGGAGACTTACGATGAAAATTGGTTTTTTAATTGTAGATATGCAAGAAGTCTTTCTACAAGATCAAAAGGAAAAACTTAATGTAGAAAGAGCATGTGAACACATAAATTATGTCGCAGACTTACTTCGTTCTAAAAATCATTGTGTTATACATATTCAAGATGTTGAAGGAACAAAAGATCTTAACTCAGAAGTACTCAATATCATCTCGGAGATTAAAGTCGAACAAAATGATATCCGAATAACAAAAGAAGAATCGAATGCATTTTGGAATACAGATTTAGAACAGATTTTATTAAAGCATGAAATAGGTTTAGTTATTGTAGCAGGCTTTGCGGCAGAGCATTGTGTTCTTTTCACCTATAATGGTGCAAAGGAAAGAGGGTTTAAAACAGTGATTCTTCAAAACGGAATAATAAGTACTTATAGTGATGCGATTAGTATTACATATCGTGATAGAAACATTATTTCATATCCTGCAATTGAGTATATTGTGAGATAACGATTTATCAGTTAACTCAAGAAGGCCGTGAATAGGAGGAAGACTAATTGAATCTAATTCCTTATATTGGAAGGGAAAAACATCCAATGAATAGAGTCGATGTAACCTACTCATTAATAACTGATAAATCAAAATCGAAAGTTCTCATGGTCAAGAATATTGATCGCTCTAGTTGGTCACTTCCAGGCGGTGCGGTTGAAAGAAATGAAACATTAGAACAAGCAGCAATAAGAGAAGCAAAAGAAGAAACTGGGCTAGATATTAAAGTTTATGGCATAGTGGCAGTTAACGAATGTAAATTTGAAAAGATAAATGAACATGTAATTTTTATTACATTTAGGGCTGAAATTATTGGTGGGAATAAAGAAATTGTTAGACCTAAAGAAATCTCTGAAATAGCTTGGATAGATCTAGAAAAGGCTGATGAACTAATGCCTTATTATAAAGATGGGATTAGAAAATTAATTGAAGGTAATGAAATAACGTATTTTAACGAGGGTTATAAGTAATTTTGTGTGGTACTAAATTACTTGGGGGAATTTCAATGGAGAATAAAGAAACATTTGATGAAGTTGCATTGGAATATGAAAAGTGTAGACCGACATATCCAAATGAAATGTTTGTTGATATTCTCAATTATTCTAAAATTGATAAGGAAGATAACATCCTTGAAATTGGATGTGGAACTGGACAGGCAACTAGCGGACTTGTGAACAATGGTTATTGCAATATAACTTGCATAGAACTAGGAAAGAATTTGGCTCAAATGACTTCAGAAAAGTTTCATTCATATAAATCAATTCAAGTGATAAATTCTTCTTTTGAACAATGGGATGGTAAAGATCATTGTTTTCAGTTAGCAATATCAGGAACAGCATTCCATTTTATTGAACCGAAATTTGGATATCGAAAAGTTTGGGAGTTACTTAGCAAAGACGGGTCTATTGGCTTTTTCTGGACTATTCATGTTCCCTCGTACGATAATCTCCATTCAGAAATTCGAACACACTATAAAGATCTTGCCCCACAATTGGATGATTCAAAATTACCTACCCCTGAAGAAACAATTAAAGAGAGAAAGAAAATAACAGAAGAAACAGGCATTTTCAATAATATCATCGTTAAAGAGTATAATTGGATTCAGACCTATACAAGCAAGGATTATATATCACTACTTAATACCCACTCAAAACATAGACAACTTTCAGATGATAATAGGAAGGAATTACTTGATAAGATAAAAAACTCAATTGATAGTGCTGGTGGACTTATAAATAAAGACCAGAGAGTAGCACTCTTTTTAGGAAGGAATAAGTAACGAAGACATTAAGGTGGTAGGGAGTCGTGAATACAAGAACGTTAGTACGCCAAGCAAGTTCGGCTTGTCTTGCGAGGTGAAAGTCCAAGCAGAGCAAGGTTTAACCAACCACTCTTATCGCGTGTTGCGCCGAAACGGGAGACCGCCAGGTGAAGTGTACACA
>NZ_SOMN01000067.1 GCF_004564235.1 Cohnella luojiensis | reverse complement strand
GTAAGCGTCAAATAGCCCCCACCTGTATTCGAGATGAGGGCTACGGTATGCTTGATTTATGATTTAAAGACTCGGCAAGCGAGAGGTAACGACGATGACCACGGCAACAGTCGATCTAATGCTTCCGGATCTTTGGGATCAATAAGCTGCGGCATCTGTTCAAATAGATGGTTAAGATACTTGAACGGATTCAATCCGTTTTCTTTCGCCGTTTCAATAACGCTATAGATCGTGCTGCTGGCTTTGGCGCCGCGAGGCGTATTGGCGAACAGCCAATTCTTTCGTCCGATGACAAACGGTTTAATGGCGCGCTCGCTCCGATTATTATCGATCTCCAATCGCCCATCGCTTAAAAACGCCGTTAACTTATCCCACTGGTTCAGGCTATAGGTAATGGCTTGGCCAAGCAGACTCTTAGGAAGCGTCCGGGAACGTTGCTGACGTAGCCATGCCAAATAAGCATCCGTGATTGGGCGGCTTCGCTCTTGGCGGATAGCATACCGTTCCTCAGGAGATGACTCCTTTAAATCCCGTTCAATTGTAAACAACCGGTTGCAGAACTCGAGCCCTTCCTGCGCCGTTGTTTTTGTTTTGTCTTGCGAAACAGGCAACGACTTCAACGCTTCGTCGAATTTGCGCCGGGCATGTGCCCAGCATCCGACTAAGATGACTCCGGTCACCTTGTGATATCCCGCATACCCGTCTACGTGCAAGTATCCGCTGAAACCCGCGAGGAAATTCCGGGGATGCTCACCACCGCGGGTAGGTCGATAATCGTACAAGACGATAGGCGGTCCCATGCGCCCGGTTCGATACAGCCACAAATATGATTGCGTCTCGGCTGATTTACCCGGCTCTCGCAGCACTTGCAACGTCGTTTCGTCCGCGTGCAGAATGTCCTGCTTCAGCAGGTGCTCGTGCATGCGATCCACAAGTAGCGACAGCCACTGATTGGCGCCGTACATCATCCAGTTCGCCAACGTCTGCCGAGACAAGGTAAGGCCGAGTCGCGCAAACTGTTGTTCTTGCCGATACAATGGCTGGCTATCCACGTACTTCTGACTCATGACATGAGCCAAAATAGACGGGGAAGCTAGACTTCCCGGCTGAACCGGCTTTGGCATCGGTGCCGTAACAATAGGCGTGCGAATCTCCTCGCGCTCGCAATGGCGACAAGCATAGACCTGACGCACATGCCGAACGACCTTCACTTCAGCGGGAACGATGGCGATTTCGTTGCGGGTTTCGGTGCTCATTTCATGCAGAGTGCCTCCGCAGCAGTAACAGATCTGCTCCGACTCGGGCAGCGTATAGACGACCGTCTCGACCGGGAACTGATCCAACTTCGCTTCGCGGCTACCGCCCGTCTTCTTACGGTTGTAGGTGACGGTCTCCACGTCCGGCTCCTGAGAAGCCGGCGTTGCAAGTACCTCGGCTTCATTAAACAGGTCCATTTCAACCTGATCCGGATGCGTCTTCTCGCTCGACGCTCCGAATCGCTTCTGCTGTGCCAGTCGGAACTGCTCTTGATACCAGTTCAGTTTGGCCGTTAGCTCTGCGATTTGGGCATCCTGTTTCGCGATGGTGGCTTCATACAATTCAGTTGTAGGGCAACTTTCCGCTCGATTTTCCATACCTAATCTTTTCGTGCGGGCAAGCCTCAATACCTGCCTTAAGGTATGTCGAAACGGCGAACTATGGCTGTTAAATGATGGTTTGGGCGATGACTTTCGAATGGGCTTGTCGCTGATTCAGTGCTAGCCCATCCAAGAGCCAACGGAGCTCACGGGAAGTGATACTGACCGGGTCGCCCTTATCCGTCGGCCACTGGAACGTTCCACGCTCGAGCCTGCGGTAGAACAGCCAGAAGCCGTTATGCTCCCAATACAGAATCTTAAGTTTGTTCCGCTCGCGGTTACAAAATACGAACAAACATGGAGAGAACGGATTCAGACCGAATCCCTCTTGGACAAGTACTGCCAGTCCGTCAATGGACTTGCGTAAGTCTGTGCTGCCGCAAGCTAGATATACCTGCTTTGCGCTAAGCTCGTTCAACATAAGGCTTGAAGGGCCTGCACTACGTCACGGAGCAGAACGGGGTTGAATCCAGGATGGACTTCTATGACGGCCGAACCGAGTTTAACGTTTAGGTTGGCAGACCTCGTTTCCGCTTCGGGTGCGACTTTAACATTTAACCATGTCGTTTCAGGGACAACAGATATTGAAGCGGCAGCTCCGTCGATTCGTCTCATCCAAGTGTAAAGCTGGCGGCGATCCACTTGGTTAGCTTTACACCACTTTGTTGCTTTCTCGCCGCTAGATCGGTAAGCAGTGACGCGAGCTTCCCATTTCTTACGAACATCTTCTTTGGTCATGAAAAATCCTCCTCGATTTGATACTGAGGAGGATTATCCCATAGCTATTAGGTAGCTTGAAGGTGGGGAGGGTTTGACGCTTACGCAGATAAGCAACATGCAGTGATACTACCAATGACAATGGAAGTTATTTTGGTATATGAATTCAAAAATGAAAATGATTTATCTTCTGAAAGATCAGAAATCTATAAGAAATTTCTAAAAAAAGGAAACCCTGAAGAAGGTGCTGAAGAACTTATAAAAGGGAATATATACGTATTATTTTCCAAGCATTCCAAATCGCCTGTGAATCGTAAGCTAAATGAAATAGTTAACTCCTTATAATCACACTACGTTAAGAACTGTAAAGAAGTATAATAATCTCTTTTACATGAACTGCACCCCGTCAAGTAGAGAGTATAAAAAGTAAAGACATTAAGCGGCCTTCGCCCTGAATTCCATGGGACTGAGGCCGTTTAGTTTTTTCTGTAATGCGGATTAAATGTTTGCCACATGCGAGTGTAACAACTCCAAATGGCTTTTCTAATCTGAAAAATGGTTTGACCGATTCTTAAAATAAGTTATTTACGAACAACTCATGAATACGAAAATTAAATACGATTTTACAACGGACTCATGAATGTCAAAATTGTTTGGATTTTCCGAGAGACTCAAGATGGTCACAATTTAATCGGGGTATCTTGGCTGTTTCGGTTTGCTAGTCGCTATTGCGATTATGGGTGTCATTATTATGGCAATCGTGGACAGTGAGAATGATAAATCGAATAAGCAAAGGCAGCAGTTCAATCGCCTGCTGCGGTTATTGAATCGCCTCAAGGAATCCACGATGCTTACGAAATGTGGCTGACTCAGAACTGGCGAGTTTCTGAAGCAGACAAGCAACCGATTTTTATCGCTTCTAAAAGCAAGACAGATCAAGCAAATGGTCGCCGAAGATTGCGAAACCGAGCGAGGCTATCAGAACAAGCGGGTTTGATTGTGCAAAAATGCAAAAGTTGGAAGATGAACTGGATGCTCTACTTCGGGACATTGACTGTACCTTGGATAGCATGCCGGGTATCGACAAGGTCACAGCGGCAAGCTTCGTAGCAGAAATCGGGGCGATTGAACGATTCGCAAATGCTGAGAAGCTGGCTGGTTTTGCGGGGATTGCGTCTGTCAGACACGGCGACAGGCGGTAACAAATGCCGGTTATTCCAGAACAACTGGCAGGGTGATATACTAAATTTTAACAGGAAGTGGCGAGTGGTTTATAAACTAGGATACCTATGAGGGGGAGATTGAGCAGCCGCAGAGCTTGAATTTGTATGTGTATACTAAAAACAATCCAGTAAGATACATTGACCCAAGTGGCAGCACAAAAAGAAATTGTTGATAAGAGTATTAAAAAAGGAATAGCTATTGGTAAAACTAAAAATGGCATGCACATTAAGATTTATTACAATGGAAAAGATAAAAACCTTATTGATAATGCACATCCTGTGCATCAAAAAGATATGAAGAGTAAGTATTTTGATGATGAAAATTAATATAGTCTTGGGAGTGTTTATATGGATTTGAATAACTTGAGATTTGTAGAGTATATTCAGAAAAAAATTAAAATACCTCATAGCGTTATCTATGAAAAAATGATTCAAGAAAATAGGAAGGATATTTTAATTGAATTTATGGTAGGACAAACGATTCTTCCAACAGTTATATATATTGAGACGTATACTAACGATAACCTTACTGTTGACACAGATGCATTTAGTGTAGCTGATCGAGTGAATTTATCTCCAAACATATTTGATATTTATATCCAATATGTTGGGAAGCTTATTTTAGAAGTATTGAACATAATAGATGACAGTGGGCAGTTTACGAAGAGAAAATTTTATGGTCACCATTTTGCTAGGAATGATTATTCTAGTTACTTAAAATTTAGTTCATATGAACAAGTTCTTGCTTTGAAGAAAGAAATTATTGAAATTGTTTATTCTTCTGAATTTGTAAATCGAGGAGAAGTTGAATTTGATTTTTTACTTTACGGGACTTCGGGTAAAAACTTAGCCACCTTATTTGAGACAGAAGGCATCGCAACATTTCAGAGCGTTGGAAGTGGATATCTATTAACTTTTATTAATGAAGATCTAGATGGAAATGAGACATTTTTAGACAAGTTATCAAACAAGATAAATAAGTTGGGCTTTATTTCATCAATGCATATTATATAGACGGCAGATAACATTCTAGGAATTCTTTAAAGGAATTAATGCCATTAATATCTAATCTTCTCCCTAAGTAGAAAATTACTTTTGGGAGTGGTTACCTTGGCGAGAACAAAAGCAATTCA
>NZ_SOMN01000066.1 GCF_004564235.1 Cohnella luojiensis | reverse complement strand
GGAACGGTGATGCCTTTCTCGCGCGCTTGTTTAACGATCAGGCCTCCTTCGTTGTACAAGCCGCCGAAGAAGATAAAGTCCGGCTTTTTGCTCAATACTTGGTTCAAGACGCCGTTAAAATCTTTTTCCCCGACGGTAATGCCTTCATAACCGGCAATCGTTGCGCCCAGTCCCTCGGCCGCGGTCTTAAACGCTTCCGCCAATCCTTGACCGTATGAAGTCTTGTCTTGAATAACGAAAATATTTTTCGCGCCGACCGTTTTCACCGCATATTCAGCGCCGGCCGGTCCTTGGAAGTCGTCGCGAGCAACGACACGGTTAACGACTTTCAACTTACGGTCGGTGACATCCGTTGCCGTATTAGCCGGAGAAATCATCGGGATATTGTATTTCTCGTAAACAACGGAGGATGGAATGGAAACTCCTGAGTTCATATGTCCGAGAACGGCCAGAATCGCCTTATCGGCGCCGATCATTTCGGCGTTGGCAACCCCTTTTTTCTGGTCGCCTTGGTCGTCGTATGGAACGAACTGCAGGTCGAAACCAAGCTTCTTAAATTCTTCTTTCCGTTCGTCGAGCGCCATTTGCCCTCCGAGCTTGACCGCTTCCCCTTGAACCGAGCTTCCTCCCGACAGAGGGGATTGCGAAGCAATTTTGATGACGGTCAGATCGCCGCTCGATCCATCGGAATCATTCGTTCCGCATGCTGCCAAAATACCGATCATAAGTACGGAAATCATAAGTGCCGCAAATGTTTTTTTCATCTTCATATAATCCTCCCTAAGTATGATTGCACTTCTAATAGTCGCTTCGGCTTTGTTGGCGACTTTGATGCTGTACTGCAACCGCGCACTTAACCCGTTTTAGAAACTTATCACCTCGACAATAAAAATGGAAATCGTTTTAAGAAACGGAAAAGCCATATGTCTACCTTTTTTACATTATCTTTTCCTCTACAAAACCCTACATGATCCTACATAAAAAGTTACATTTGACGAAAATAAAACTTACATCATGTTCTTTTATGAAAGATCCGTAATTGTAATTACTCATGTATCCGTTTGCAAATTATGAATTGCATTTTGCATGTTAAGATATTTAACAGATAAACATACAAATATCACAAAATCATTGTCTCATTTTTTCCAGCCCTCCATATAAAAGACTTTCAAAAATTTCTTTATGTTTGCCTTTCCTTTTTCAGGATTCAGCTCTACGTCCATTAACTTCATTCTCATTCGGACGTCTTGAAAATCAAAGTAAAGCGGAGCATAATATTCAAACTTAGGGTTGCTATAATCCGTTAAACCGATCGAAGCTAAGTTATTTAACGCAGTCATGATGGTTCGCCGAATTCGCTGCTCAATCGCTTTGCTTTCTTTCTCAACGTCTTTCTTGTTTTGTTTATAGGTTTGGGCTGCCGATTCATATAATTCTTTTAACGGCGGGGAGCTGTCTGCCTGCCGATGTTCTATTAAATACTCTATTAAGGAAATGATATCTTTACTTCCGATTTCGCCGATGATTCCCATGTCCATTAAAATAACCATCGCAATATCACGAACGGGCCGTTCTCTACGAACCGTCGATAAATCAACGACACCCAATTTCGCCAAAGATTGTTTGATTTCCAAGATATAACGTTCGTATTTCCACCTTTCATTTACCTTAACCAATACGGCTTCTACTTCCACTCGATTAATCGGCTTATGAATAAAAAACTCGATCCCTTTCTGATAAGCCTTTCCGACCATTTCTTTATTCTCTATTTGCGAAATCATAATAAATTTACCGCCCCCTCTATCCCCCCTCACGCCGTGCCTGTAACCTCGCCAAGCCTACAATCCTCAATAATATTTTGCAGCATCCGTCTGCTGACCGCATCGTCATCAACTATCACGAAAGAAAGCGACATTGACTTCTCCCCCTTGTGTTAAACCGGATATTGGAAGTCGAACAATCATTTTGGACCTGCTTGTTTTAGTTCACTGCCATATTACATACCGGAAGCCGGAACGATTTCGAGATGGTGATCGATCTGACCTTGTATATTATAGGAGATATCCTTAAGCAATCCGGTAATCCAAGCAAGCCGTCCGCCCCTAATTCCAACCCTGGTAAAGAAATTTATTACACTCATTCCTGATGCACCCATACTGAATTCTCAAGTATGTTTGGAGTAGATTCGAAATACACCATACACTAAAAATAAGAAAAATCCGTACACGCTTATTGTGATGATCGTAATCTTAAAGTCTGGTGCATTGAGAAATTGAGCACCTAACAAAGAGACCATTAGGATAAAGGGGATCTTTCCAAGTATGGTCGCATAGAGATAGACTTTCCATGGTATTCTCATAATCGCCGCAAAGATATTTATGGCTTGAGCAGGTATGATCGGTAATAATCGGGCAAACAAAACAGCAAAAAAAGGGTTGCGTTCGGCATATGTAGTGAAGAATACAATTCCTCTCATATTAGCGGCTTTAAATCGTCCTTCTTCAGAAAAAGTAGCCCGGACAAATATAAACAGAATGATTGCTCCCAATACAGAAATGGCAATATTCACGCAAGCACCTATCAACGCGCCATATTTTGCTCCAATGACGACCGCCACTATCCCATACGGAATGGCGGGAACTATTGAAATGAGTAATGCGGATAGAAATATCAAAATATCAACATACCAGACAGTTTCAGAAGACATCCATCGAATCAAAGGGCTTCTGTATACTGCAAGAACAACTGCTGCCAATATGTATATTCCGATAATTAAACTTTTCTTTAACATTCGGATTCCCTGCCCCTACTTTTTTACAGAATCAGCTATCTATTCATAATAAGTACTTCAACCTGTAGTGTAAACCAACATACACTAACATGTTAATCGCTAACCAACAAAATATAAGTGAATTTCATTGGATCAGGACATTAGCACAATGAATACTTTACCAAAGTGATAACAAATTAAAGGAGAGCTGATCATGCTTCAATCTCAGATGATGATGTCAACAGGAACGCTTCGAATGCTTCAAGATTGCGCAAGTATGTGTTATAAAACGTGTGATATGATTTTGAATAGACCGGATGTACATTTAAGGAGACACCAATTAAAATTATTAGCCGATTGTGCATCCGTTTGTGATCTGTGCGCCAAATTCATAGCTGGAAATAGTTTACTAATGAAGTCAATTTGCGAGTATTGTGCATATGTATGTGAGGTCTGTGGAAATGAATGTCTAAAACACCCTGATCAAGAATCCCAAATGTGTGGACAGATGTGTTTGAACTGCGCTAGAGAATGTCGTTCTCTTGCAATGCAACTTAAATACAGCTAATGGAGCAACAACAACCTGAATCCATTTATACATAGGATTCAGGTTTTTTTATTATTTCTTACAAGGATAACAATTCCCTGAAATGTTTATCAGGGTTATTCATATATTTGTTGGTCAAGCCATAATGTTTTTATAGATAGGGTAAGGGGGTATATGGTATGGATACAATTCTGTTTGGTGGTTTATTTGGCATACTTACCGTCTGGATCACAGCTTTCATCGTTACCTTTCGCAAGCACTTAACCTGTATGGTCGGTATGATGGCAGCGATGGTTCTGGGAATGACGGTTGGTTTAGCATTGGGAACCCTGTTAACGTTATGGCTGCCTGGTCAATTCTTTCAATCTACATTGATTAGCATACTAATCGGAGGAGCCATTGGAATAATGGCCGGGGCACCTATCAGTTTAATGGCCGTAATGGATGGATTATTGTCGGGGATCATGGGCGGAATGATGGGAACAATGCTCATGGTGATGATGCCTGCCCCTTATGCTGGGGTAATGGTAAAAATCATGTCCGTTCTTTGCTGCGGTATCGTATTTCTGCTGTTTCTAATGCTTCATGGGGAGATCAAAACCGACGTTTTAAGACAAAAATCTTTTCTACTTTCCAAGCCCATCTCTATGTTCTTGGCTATTGCGTTAGTTCTTTCGTTCACACTTTTAAGCCAAAACGATCATATTTCAAGGCACCAAATGGTTTCACCTAACCCCATTCCAGAGCATTCCAGGCACATACATAATCTTTCCACTAATCAGATTGATGCAGGAGATAAGGTAGACAACGAACTTGTTATACGGGCAATGGAATTTTCCTTCACACCATCCTCTATCCGTGTCATTGTGGGACAAAAGATCAAACTTACACTGGACAATACAGGACAAATAGAGCATGACTGTGAAATTGCCGGTACAAACATTCATATTCATGCAGCACCTGGCAAAAAAAGCAGCATGATCGTTAGTATAGATAAAGCGGGATACTATCAGGTGATCTGCACCCTACCCGGTCATAAAGAAGCCGGTATGACTGCATCCATTCATGTCGTAAATGCCTAACACAGAGCAAAATAAAAATCACCCTTGGAAGGGTGATTTTTTAAAGCAGGTTTGTCCTATAGCTTATTATTTCAGTTCGTTAGAATCCTCTTTTATCTCGTGTTCGTCGTTAATCATATCCTCATAGTTTTCACCAGTAACAACACGGCGAGCGGTCACATATCTCTTGGCATAATATGAATCGGACATATTGCTTATTCGCACGCCGTTGCTGCTGGAAGAATGAGCGAATTTACCGTCACCTACATATATTCCTGCATGAGAAACCCCTTTGCCATTGGTATTGAAAAATACGAGGTCCCCTGGACGAAGATCATCTTTAGCAACTTTGGTTCCGACTTGAGATTGGGAGCTAGATGTTCTTGGTAGTTTGGTATCATATTGTTTGAAGATATACAAAATAAACCCTGAACAATCAAATCCACTCGTGGTTGTTCCTCCCCATTTATATGGGGTGCCGACCACTTCGTCTACCGATTCTCTCAAATCAATTTGGTCTGCATAAACACTTCCTCCACTAAAAGTAAAAAACATGATGATTCCTAGTAACGACAGGACAACTTTCTTCAATGCTGATACTCCCTTCGGTGCCTACGAGGTTAGCTGAGGGTTCGGTTGAAGGTTCCCTATAACCCTTGTAACAAGGTTAATTCACCCAAAATTGGTTCCCCCGTTTCTCAATTTGAGAATTCGGCAAATGTTGTTTTTACTATTGCATGTTGTAGTATATTTCGAGTTTCGGTGTCGAATCCCTCCCTGAGGTAGATTAGAATTCTATCATTTTCCTCCTTAGGTACAATCTAACGACAAATAAACAGAACTTTCCTGAATCTGGCAAGTTCTGTTTATTTGTTTTCTTATGATTTAAGCGTAAGCGTCAAATCTTCCCCACCTTCGCTCCCTTCAACGGTTATGGGATAATCCTCCTCAGTATCAAATCGAGGAGGATTTTTCATGACCAAAGAAGATGTTCGTAAGAAATGGGAAGCTCGCGTCACTGCTTACCGATCTAGCGGCGAGAAAGC
>NZ_SOMN01000065.1 GCF_004564235.1 Cohnella luojiensis | reverse complement strand
AACTCGCCGGTTTTCCTTAGTGTGAGTGATTGGCGTTACACCTTCCACCTGCCTGACGTGCCTGACATACAAATGCTCACGTCATTGACGGTGATTATTGCACCGACAAAGTGCGTGAGCGGTAACACCCAAAGGGATTAACCTACTCTGATATAATCGAATAAATTATTCTACCACATGCGAGTGAAACTTCATGTGGTTTTTCTTCTTATCTTACGAGAACTAGTGATTCACTTACCCATTAAGAAAGAAGAGTTGATGTTAGAGTGCAGATTTGTCAATGTTCCGCCAATGTATACTATTTTTGATCAAGGCTTGAAGCCGATGGGAAGACAATTTGTTCATCTCTCCAAAGAGAGGGAGATAGCGCTAATGGTTGGGAGAAGGAAGGATACGACCCCGGTCTTGCTAATAATTAATTCTGAGAAGGCATGTAGTGCTGGAATTTCATTTTATCAAGGTAATCATTCAGTCTACTTGTCTGACGGTATTCCTCCTGCCTATATTAATCTGGACAATGAGTAGTAGAAATTTTCATTTTCATCCCATAACGAAAAGTAATAACTCTTGTGGTACAACCTCGCTAATAGCGGGGGTGTACCATTTTTCCATACGAAAAAGTTATTGGAACAAAAATGATACAAGCACGTTACCAGAACTTGAGTATCCAGTAAAACGATACGAAATAGACATTGTTCATAATGGTTTTATGTGGAAGTGAAAGCAAAAAGGTACTGGAGAAGTTGGTTTCCAAAGAAGTTAGGCCGGGAAATTGGAGACGGTCTTTATGAAGATGCTGCAGCGCAACTTAAAAAGTACGAAAAATTAACCGATTATAATAGGGGTATTGGATATCAAGAATTGATGATATTAGAATTATCGATTTAGACAACACTCCTTTTGATCCCGACTATCCGGAGTTTCATCCCAATGATATCTATATGGGAATTGAGTCAATTGGGCCAGTGAAAATAGTTTATGACTTTTATATTTATAATGATGGGAAAAAAGAAGCAGTTCAACGTTTAATGCGATGGTAGCGGCACACGATTACTATTTTGTTGATTTTGATTATAAAAGAAAAGGAAAAGGCCGTGGTGGGCAGGAAGGTCAAGAGGAGGAAGGTAAGTAATTCCACATAAAATTAATACGAGGAGTTGAACATGAGAAATCTTATGATTCTAATTTGTCTGCTATGTGTTTTTGGTTGCTCGGATAACAAAAAAGAAAGTTTTTATGAGGAAGCAACCATTATTCTTGATACATTAGAGGATGTAATTAAAAATAAGGACATCTATACAGAAAAAGAGAGAAAAAAAATAAACTCGTTTATGGATAAACAACATCCTCCTCGATCAGAAGAAATCAAGAGCAAGATGAGGGCAATCACAAGATATTATTTTGCTAAAATTAAATTCCGAAATCTGAATGACCCACAAAACGATGTTCTCGTTGAACGCCAATTAGCAGAATTGAATGCACTTAGACAAGAACTGCTATCATTTAAGGAATAGTACGAAATTTCGCTTCTGCGTGCCTTGTTTACATTTTAGTTTCCAGATAATAGGATAGAGAACAGGCATTTTATTGGCCACATGCGAGTGTAACAACTCCATGTGGTTTTCTTTCACCAAAATTTTCGACTCGTTTCAGGAGTGGTAAAATTCGTCACCCGCATGTACAACCACTATGGCGAACGCGTTCGCGAAGGCATCGGCTGGATTGGTGACCTCGGCAATAGCCAGAAAGATGGAAACACCCAACTGACTTCCTACGACTACGATGAGCTAGGACGCCGTCTTCAGAAGGTAGTCGTACGCGGTGAGTCGGGCCAGGATGTTTTCGAATACCAGTATGATCCGAATGACAACGTCATCGTCGAGAAAAAACCGGGCGGCCTGACGACGCAGTATCAATACGACTTCATGAACCGTAAGGTTCGGGAGGATTACAACGACGGTACTTGGTACGCCTACACCTATGACAAAGCGGGCAATATGCTGACCCGTACTGATAAGAACGGAACGATCAATTACGGCTATTACGATAACAACCAATTGCAACAGACAACGTATCCGAACGGCGATACCGTTGTCTATGAGTATAACGATAACGGGGAAAAGATAGCCGAGATCGTGAACGGCGAACGTACGGAATATGAGCTCGATCTAAACGGCCGTCCGACGAGTTATACCGACAGCAAAGGGTACAAGTATGAATACGAGTACGATGCCGACGGTTACGTAACGGCGGTAAAATATCCGAACGGAACGGTAACTTCCGTCGATTATAAACCGGGCCATCTGATCGATACGCAAAAGACGACCCGCGCAGATGAGGCATTGCATGCCAGCGCGTATAATTACAATGCACGTGAATTTATTACCGGTGTTCAAGAACAAAACGGATCTTCTGGTTATGTCTATAATGACCGGGAGCAGCTGCAGCGGGTGGAAACGGTAGACGGTGACGTAATCCTGTATGAATACGACGGCGCTGGTAACCGGACTGTCCGCAAAGCTGTTATTCAAGGAACCGTAGAGGACAAGAACCAAGTTATCACGACGGAAGAGCTCGTTCAGAAGGTGCTTGAATCGTTCGGGGTAAAGCCGGGCAAATCGTCCAAACCGGACAGCGGTGCTCCTTCCTGCGAACCGAATGGGAACGGGAACGGGAACGGTAAAGGTAATGGGAACGATAATGGCAATGGAAACAGTAATAACAATGGTGATGGTAATAGTAACGGCAATGGGAAAACCGGCGCATCCGGCGAAGTTCACATTTCCTCGAACGGCAATGGAGGAGGAAACGGAAACTCCGGCGGAAACGGTAATGGCGGAGGGAGCGGTAACTCAGGCGGTAACGATAACACTAACGGAAACGGAAACTCCGGCGGAAACGGGAACGGCGGAGGGAACGACAATGGCAATGGCAATGGTAAGGATAAGGATAATGGCAACGGAAACGGCAAAGACAATAGCGACAATGGCGGCGGCTGCGGCTGGCTGAAATCGCTAGAGAAAGGTAACGGCAAGAAGCTCGGTCTGTACAAGAAGCTAGGTGGCGGAGGTGACATTGATAGCCTGTTCGAGACAGGTCAAATGGAGCATATTTTAGCCGCGATCGACAACGTCGTGAATGGCGAAGTCAATCTACCGCCAGGCGAGCACACGAAACTTTTCGAACGCATCCGCGAAGTCGGTAAAGGATATACCGTTATCGGGACGAATTATACGTATAATACCCGCAATCAACTCGTCCATCGGGAGAACCTGACCCGTTACGAGGAATACGACTATACGTATGACGACCAAGGCAGTCTGCTAACAGACAGCCGCAGCAAATTCGAATGGAATGCGCTCGGACAACTAACGAAAGTGACGTTCCCGGATGGTTTTGGCGAGAAGTACGCGTACGACATGCTGGGACGACGTACTAGCAAGACGCAATTCAATCATACGGGGGAAACGCAGGACGTAACCAATTTCACCTACAAAGGCGATACTTGGGTCATTACTGAAGAGCGGAACGCACTTGGCGAAGTAACGAAGTCGTATACGTTTGATGCGAACGACCGTCCGTTGTCCATCACTTACAAAGGCGAGACGTTCTGGTATGTCTATAACGGACACGGTGACGTTATGGCCATGACGGACAAAGACGGCAACATCGCTGCCCGCTACGAGTACGATGCTTGGGGTCTCGTCACCCGTATGTACAATCGCTACGGCGAGCGTGTCCGTGAAGGCATCGGCTGGATCGGCGATCTCGGTACTGGCAACGGGAGCCCGGGCTCGGTACAGGGGCCGGAAGACGACAGCGGTAATACGGAGCCGGATTATCATCCTGGCAACGGGAACGGTAATGGTAAAGGCAATGGAAAAGAACTCTCAGAAGAAGAGGCGACGGAAAGCACAACTCTAACGGAAGGAGAATCTGCGGAAACTCCGATCATAACCTTGGATCTGTCTGCCATCCTGACGGAAGAAACGGAACCAACCAAAGACATCACTACCGACCTCGTCAAAGAAAACCCGTTCCGATATGCAGGATACTATTTCGATAGGAAGACGCAATACTACTATCTACAAGCGCGGTATTACGATCCTCGTCCTGCTCGGTTTATTAGTGAGGATACGTATGAGGGGGAGATTGGGAATCCGCTTACTTTAAATCTTTATACGTATGCTCATAGTAATCCGATTGAGTATACTGATCCTACAGGGCATTATGTTGATATGAGTAAGCCGAAAAATGACCCTGAACCAAGATTGGGATACAATAGCAAAGATGGCATACTAATTCATATAACAGTAGAATCGGTTTTCTTGGCTATTTATGCAAATCAAAGCGGTATGAAGGCCTCGACAGAAGTGCTGGTTCCATTAAAGACGACAAAATCTGGTTATGGTAGAGCGGACATGGTGTTGGATCATAATGGGGTGCGCGAAGTATATGAATTAAAACCAATTACCCAATCCAGACCTCTCCATGTAAACATGACAAAACAAAAAGAGGCTAATGTGAAAGCAAAAGCTCAGTTACAGGAGTATATTGATGGATTTATTTCCCAAAGATATAACGCTCAACCAGGAACAACATTTGATCCAAATGGTATGATATTAGTTGTGCCAGGTTTTACTAAACAAATTGTAAAGTTGCGGACATATGATTCTGATCCAGGTATGATTTTTTTTGAAATCAAAGACAAACCATCAGGAATCAATATTGAAGACGCACAAAAAGTGATAGCTGGTGCAGCAAGTGTTGTTATTGCGTTTATTATTTCTCGAATTGCACCTGGAATAAAAAATATTAGATTGCCAGGTGCACCTCCGGTATCAGCATAAATTAGAAAATACCAGAAAGGTGTGGAAGTACAATTTCAACTTTATTGGGATTGAAGAAAATTGTATTACCAAAATTGGATATGTTCGGTTTTGAGTATTCAGGTAAACGGGATTCAGTGAGTTGGGCTTTTACTCGAAAGGTTGGAGAAGTCCTCCAATCTGTTTGCTTCGAGAAGATTGGTTCAAATCCTAATCGAATTCGATTCTTGTTAAGTACATCTGTTAGTTTAGAAACGATGTATACCAAAGACTTAGCGAAAGATATTCCGGATACATTGGAGTATAGTGACGATGATACGTTCTATTCTGTGCTTGAAATATTAACAGGTATTATTATCAATAAAGGTCTAGATTGGTTAAATGTTATGAGTAAACCAGACGTATTTCCTAGTAAAGAAATCTATAGAGAATTTTGGACGGAAATTTTATCTAGACAATCGGTTGGTGCAAATAAATATGACTTTGGCGACCCTAATATCATTAAACTGATTGAAAGCAATATCCATCAAAGCTCAAATGAAGGCACAAAAGAACCAGATTGGAAAATAATTATGAATGAGTCTTATGAACTTGGAGAGTATATTCGATTAACGTTCGGCGGTCGCTGGTCGTTAGATGGGCCCAATCAACTTCCCTTTATTGTCGATATTGCAGGTATAAAAAGCATAAAATCGAACCCAATCTTTTTCGTATCCAGGTTCTGGGGAAAGCCTGATTATGGGCCTTATTCGTTAACGGAAATGATTGATGGGTTGCGAGAAAGGTTGTAAATGGGAAAGCATGTTATACAAGCTTTTAGTTACTATACAAATGATCGTATATGCCTTTTTGACGTAAGCGTCAAATAGCCCCCACCTGTATTCGAGATGAGGGCTACGGTATGCTTGATTTATGATTTAAAGACTCGGCAAGCGAGAGGTAACGACGATGACCACGGCAACAGTCGATCTAATGCTTCCG
>NZ_SOMN01000064.1 GCF_004564235.1 Cohnella luojiensis | reverse complement strand
TGAAGCGCTGATTCGCAAAAACATTTTGCCGATTCGACCCATTCGCCCAGGGCAGAAGAATACGCGCAAAATCCGCTATAAATCAGCTGTCAGCTTCGTCTACAGAGTAGCATAATTCGTATCACATCACTAGACATGCGTAAAACCTAACATAAGTAGCAGATCTTCTGAAAAGTAATATTTTTACAGTTGGTTTTTTGCGAGATAAGCAAAAAAGACAATAACCACTTAATCGTAGACGATTACCATTTAATTCCATATGATAAAACCGTTTGTTGTCATTCTAGAATGATTTTTACCGTCTTTCGCTTTGTTCCTGTCCACCGCGGTTTATCTGGGGGCTCAAGGGATTTCTGCCTACCTCTCGAAGTGCTTCGAGGCTTCCTTTTCAATACCCGTTTGAATGCGTTCCAGGTTTTCATCGCGTAATAGCGTAGCTTCCGAATAAAGTCCCATAGACTGAGCTTTGACTCAGATTCCAGATGAATCAACTCACATAACAGATACGTAATGATACCGATATAAAGCTGAACCCATACTGCGTGGGGACTGTTATTGTGGAACTTCACTGCCTTCAAATGCTGCTTGATCCACTTGAAGAACAATTCGATTTGCCAACGACAACGGTAAATTTCACTAATATCTTCAGCCGTTAGTTCCTTACGATTGGTTAGTACATCGTACATCTTGCCTTTGTTATCTTGAAACCGCACAAGGCGAGCTCGGAAGGTTTGGCCGGAGACCTGATCCAATATTTCTACATCGGCATCGCAGATGACGTGACTGTCCTTCGAAACGGAGCGTTCATGCAGCACGGTATAACGCGTTTTTGCTTTCAAGCGGGCGACAAACAGCACGCATTCCTCTATCCACCGTTTGAAATTACCGTAATGAACATAGCCTCGATCAAAGATATAAGTCGTGTCTTTTTGCGTGACCAGTCGATTGACCGCTTGCATATCCGCTACCCCAACAGTAGAAAGGACGATTTCATCGGGGATGTGGAAGTCGGATTCAAGCGAGAGCAGCCGAGTGTGAATCTTTACTCCCTTGTGCTTATTTTGAAAATACGCCCAATCCCCCAATACGGACGGAAGGGACAGGGTGGTAGAATCAACGGGAGTCAGATTTCCAAAATGCCGAATCCCCTTAGCCCCACGCTTTCGCAATTTGAGTTCCTGAGCCAATCGGGCGAATAACCACTCGAGATAAGCTAAGGGGATGGAATTTAACTTTCGATTTAAGGACGATTCATTAATCGAAGTGATTCCGGTATAGGCCTGAAGATCTTTGTTGGTTTCCAAGTTCAGTACGATGTCTGCAAGAGCTTTCCTTTGTTGAAGTTGTCCTTCGACAAAAAGAACAATCGCAGCTCCCACTGAAAGTTTTTTGGTGTAACGGTCTGTGAAGGGACAATGAAACGGTGAAATATCCAATAGATTTAAACAGTTGCATAGAACTGATTTTTGCGTTATGTTACCCATGGTGGCTCCTTTGTAGAGGAAGTAGGGTAACACGCCTACACCTTTACAATAGGAGTTTTTATGTTGCTTCACCAGAGATATTTCATCATAATTTTACATAAATAGTAATAAATTGAATCTATTTTATTCATGTTAGGTTTTACGCATGTCTAGTGGTATCACATGAACATTTTTTAAGCGGATCTTCCATCCGCTTTGTTTGCTGTACTCTTTTTCCTTGCTTGCACCAAAAAAACAAACGGCACAGGGCTTTTCCCCATGCCGTTTCGGATTCCATTTTTATTCCCTGTCTTGTCTTTGAGTTTAACTTAATGACATTGGTCTTCCGCCCCATTCTTTTATTTCTGCCCATGCTCGGAGCTATCGACGGTAAAGCCAACGCGCTCGGACACTTCGATAGTGAGCGTCGCGCTCTGCGGATCGTACGACATCACCGGACAATCCAGATCGCTTAGCCACCATTTATGGTGACTTCGCAACTCCTCGTCATCCTCGTAGTAGAAGAAATGTATCTCCTGTATCATACTCTCGAGCGATGCCGCCAACTCCGCTTGCACGTCCGCTATCTGCATTTTCCACCCCCGAGGCGACTGCTCCAACGTGAACTTGCAACCCAGCTTAGATGTATCCAATAAGGCTCTGCCGACGCCGCCCTTAATGATAAGCTTCCTCTGTAACGCCATGGTACCCTCCCTCTCCTTATTTTCCTTTGCTTGCATTACTTCCATAGTAACACATCACGGGGTATTCTCTCGAATCCCTCCCCCGCACGCACTGTCCCACGAGGTAGATTCAGACCCCGGGAATGCCCGTTTTATTTAATCCGCACTTTGTAAGGCGCATGAATGAAACTCGGGTAGCTGCCGACTTTGAAAGTAAGCGGCTGCTCGTACTTCTTGTCGTCCAAGTAATAGTACATTTCCTGCTCGTTTTTCTCGCCGGTCGAGCTTGTCGACACCACGGTTCCGCCAGGAATATATGCTTGTTTGTAAGCTTTACCTGAAGCGTCAATAAAATCACCGCTAATGACATTGTATCCCCACATCCCTGCAGTTTTTTCTTTAGCCGCGAGCTGCAAGGTTATTTTCTTGTATTTTCCGAATGGAGTGACGCTCTTCAGCTTAAGAAAACCGTCCGGCGCCTGTAGAAGCTTCCGCTTATCGGTATCGATGACGATATCCATCTTGCTTTTGTCCAAGGCGCGGAACCATTCTCCTTCCAGATACAATTCCATGGGCTTGCGGAAGTAATTGCTCTCGAAGTAGATCGTTGTCTTCGAACGGAAATCCCCGAAAGTCATGAACGTCTTCCAAACGCCGCCTTCCTCGTCCGTCATCCGGATATCCGCAGGCCCGAAAACCTGTTTGCTATTCGACTCATCCACTTCGACGTCGACCGCGATCTTTAGCGGGTAAACCGTCGCTTTGGTAAATGTGATTCTCTGACCTTCTACTGTTATGGTTTGGTTCAAAGAATACTCTTGCTTCAGCCCCTCGAATTTCTTACGGTCGACGGGAATGTTTACTGTGTAGAGATGATTTACGACGGGGTCAGGGGTTGACTCCGGCGGTTCGGTCGCCTCTAAGTCTACGGGAACATTCGTCTCTCCCGCGACCAGTGCAGTGGTCAGCACCATGGTTTCCGGAAGCTCATCCCCTTCTTGTAATTGAACGTCGATGGTCCCCCTGTGAAACCCGATATCCTTAGTTTCGATTCCCGGTGCGATGTTGCCCCAACTGATGCCGCGTGCGAAATCCTTCCCATTGGCATCCATTAATCGAGGTCGTTCCAGAGTAAGCCGTTCATTCGAGGATTGGTTGTCGACGGAATAGAAGATAACGGCCCTCGTGTCATCCGCGATAATCCCTTCGACCGTTAGCTTGATGCCTTTATATTCATCCGATGCACCGATGGGCTGGAAAAAATCATTGTTTAACGCTAATCCGATCCCACGGTCGTTCGATTCCCGTACAAGGTTCACGATGGCTTCCATTCCCGGAATCTCCCGAAGGAATGACGCGAACACGGGAGAGATCCGAATCGTAGTGACGCAAGCGATAAGCAACAAAGCCATCGCGATTCCCGACCATGCTCTTCGGCGGATTCTTGTCGTTGACTTCTTGCGACGAGCTTGGCCCTGAACTATTCCTTTTCTCAAGTATTCATCGATATTGTCGGGCATCAGCACATCTCTTCTGGATAAGCCGGCGGCGTCAAGCTTTTCTTCCAAGGAAATTAGGTTGGACAAAGTCACCGCCCCCTTCTCTGCCAATATGAGCGCGCAGCTGCGTTAGAGCCTTGTTAAGCCACGTCTTGATCGTTCCCTCGGGCTTCTTCAGCAATCTGGCTATCTCCGTCAGCGTCATGTCGTGATAGTATTTAAGGATGATGATATGTTGCTGTTGAGGGTTCAACCGTTCTATGGCAGCCTCTAACTCCAACCGATCATCCAGCGTCGCATGAGGATCCTTATTCGGGGAAGCTTCTATCGGAAGGGAGGATGCTTTACTCATGCGTTTCTGTTCGTCGATGCAATAGTGAATCAAGATCCGGATAAGCCACGTGTGAAAATATTGCGGTTCCTTCAGCTTGCGAAGCTTCGCGTAAGCACGACAAGTCGCCTCTTGCAACGCTTCCAACGCGTCCGATTCGCTTCTCAAATACGCGAAAGCAATCCGATATAGACGCTCCTTCTCGCCGCTAACGAGGAGGAAGAACGCTTCATCGTCGCCGGATTGGGCGGCGCGAACCAACTGCTCAGTCGTCATGAAGCTTCCTCCCTTTAGCTATTAGACTGATGAGAACGCCAAACGGTTTTGCTTTCTTTTCGATTCCGCTATTCTCATTCCCGCATCCACCCCAGGTCGTCCAGCATGACCTTGCCCGGACTGCCATTGAAGATGAGCGTCACCCTCGACCAATCGGACAGGTCGAATTGATTGTTTTGCTTCAAAAAGGCTTCAAGAGGAAGCCCGAACGATTGAAATACGGATTCCTCAGAATTCTTGTACTTCCCTTCTGAAAACTCATCCTCCATACCCGGGAGCCAAGTGAAACGGGTCGAGCTTTGCCGATTCGTGACCATGAATTGGCTTAGCGGCAACCTTGCGGCATTCCCCGAGCGGTCTACGACCTCGACGTCTATGGATATGCCCGCTTCTTCTAGCGATTCATTTTCCAATAACTTGTCTTCTTGCAGCCCATCTTCTATTTCATGCTCTATATACGCGAGTGAAAACATCAGAACATCTTCATTCGACGGTTCTTTTATCACCGAGGAATCCAGAAGAACCGAGTAAGAGCCCCCATTCTTCCATTCGATAAGCATGCCTTGATCTCCCTTGCTCTTCCCTTGCCGGTCCAGAGCTTCCGCAAGGCGCCAGTCGGCTAGACCGGATGCTTCAGCCGTCACCCCCGGAGAAAGGACGGCTCTATCTTTCCCATTGAAATCCGCGATCCGCTCAAACCTTCCGCTCTCATATTGATTATAATAACGAGTTTGCGGCAGAAAACTTAAGCCTAATCGGTAATCGAGGAACAAAGGCTCATACTCCTCGTTATCGCGTAACGCGGTTTCCAGGAACGCCGAGACGTATGCTTCGGCGACCTGTCGCTGATCCTCCGCCGCAAGCAACTCGGGAGGACGAACGAACAGACCCGTCGGCCATGCATTATCCGATCTGCCCCACATCGTATTAAATTGGCTGTGGTTGGCATCCTCTATATAGAGCGAAGCCTTAAACGCTTCCGAATTCGGCGAAAAAGCAACCCGGCCATATTGCCTGTCGCCGTAGAAGTTAACCAGATCGGCATCTTTCGCGCCTTGAAGCGTTAAGTAAGATACGTCCTTCAGCTCTGTTCGCTTGCCCTCTACTTCGGTATCGGTTGGCGCCAGGGCGACTACCGCTTGAATCGAATAGCTATCCTCTTCAGGCAAGCTCTTGTCCTCCGGGAACCATTGCTTTCGGTCGGCGGCCATCGCGGCTGCCTGCCCGCCGCGGGAATGCCCGAGCATGGCAATGCGCCCAAAGTCCACCCGGCCGTGGAAAGGCGATTCTTCCCGCTGACTGAAAACCTGAAGCTGCCGCACATGCTGAAGCAGAAGCCAAGCGCGCAGCTTCATATCTTCCTTGGGAATGCCCGACCATACCGAATAATTCAGGAAATTCTCGTCGACCGAGATGGCGATCATCCCTCTGCTTGCCAATAGTTCGCCCAAATAGCCATAGCCCTCATCCGAGAATTTTTCCATCAGGTGATTGCCATGCACCATAAGCACGAGCGGGAAAGGCCCGTCTCCCTCCGGCATCCACACTCTTCCGTTTAAGGGAAGCCGTCTCTCGTCGAAACCCCAGAACTTCTCCCGCAGCCATGGCCAGTTCTTGATATAGTCCGATGCATTGACCGACACCGACAGCTCGTCCGTTTCATCTCCGAATTCCGAGCGATGCCGATCCTTTCCGCTGCCGTAAGTGAAGGAACGGTATGCATACTCTCCCGGTTCGGACGGATCAGGAAAACTCGAGGCTTGTGCGTGCACATCATTACCATCCGCGCGATCCGCGGAATTCTCTATCGTATCGAGCCTAACATAGAAGCCTGCCATTACGATTACAGCCATCGACGCAGCCCACAGTGCCACGCGACGCCTTCCGCCAACTCTCGCCAACAACCACGCCAACAACCCCAACCCCGCAGCCGTCACCGTAAAAAGGACAGAGTAAACAAGCGCACCCTTCCAGCCGAATTCGGAAAAGTACAAAATAAAATAAACGAGTACGTTCATATACAAGAAACTTCCCGTTGTAAACCGAGGAACTCTCGCGCCTATGATCGCTAACACAACGGTTATAAACGCAGCCGAAAAGGCCATTGCAATCGTGTTCAAAGCTATCCCTGTTACAACATCGAACAACGACCCGAACCCGGTCGACATGCCCATGGCGGCAACCGCAACAGCCACGCAGCTTAGCAGCCACATGGAAACAACGGCAAACCTCCACAGCCCCGTATCTCGCGTATATTTCCCGGTCAACCGCCTGCCAACCCACAAATCGAATCTTTTCTTCCTGCTTAATTCGATATATTCAAGGTTCATAGATTTCTTCGCTCCAGTAGAGACAAGGTAGAAGTCAGACTTACGCTCTACCTAATTATAAACCTAAGGGAGGATGTTCACGTACTCCAATGTCTAGCAAATCATTTGATAAAGGGGGGAACGTGTGCGGGGTGCGGGGTGCGGGGTGCGGG
>NZ_SOMN01000005.1 GCF_004564235.1 Cohnella luojiensis | reverse complement strand
TGCGCCGTGTTTCCCAATCCGCCCATGCGGGCGAATTGTTTATCCGGTCTTAGCATCCGTTTCCGAATGTTATCCCGATCTTGGGGGCAGGTTGCCTACGTGTTACTCACCCGTCCGCCACTAACCTAAAAGTTAGCAAGCTAACTTCTAGATTCGTTCGACTTGCATGTATTAGGCACGCCGCCAGCGTTCGTCCTGAGCCAGGATCAAACTCTCCATAATAGAGAGCCAAAAGGCTCATTCAATGCTGGTCTTACTTGTTTGTTTCTTACGCTCAATGTTCAGTTTTCAAAGAACAATTCGTGTTTCTTTTTTCTTGTTTATCGTGTGCCCTCTTGAAGCGGCTTAAATAATATATCACAGCCTATAACCCGATTGCAACCCTTTTTATACAGGAAATATAATACAGTTAATAATGCTTAGAAAACGCATGTCCGTAGGTTCACTACATTAATAATGATAACTACGGCACTACCCATTGCTATATCCCTTACAAACGGTTACATTAAATACAAGTAAACATATTGATAAAGAGGTGATTATGCATGCGTGAAGTTCCAATGCGTTATGTTAAAGCCAACCAGATAGGAATCGTTCTAACCGTTATCCTCTCATTGCTTTTCCAACAACCATGGATATTGGCCGCATTATGGGTAATTCAACTAGCGGGTCTATTATCGGAAGGCCGGTTGAATCTCTTCGTATTCGTTGCCAAGCGTCTTATTAAGGATAAGGGACGAGAGACGCAAGCCGCCGAACTTCAAAGATTCAATAATACGTTAGCCGTCCTCTTCTTAACTCTTGCCCTCATCTCTTTCGGTTTCGATTGGCAGATAGCCGGATATGCCTTTGCTGTCATGCTCCTCCTTGCAGCTGGAGCCGCGGTACTCGGTTATTGCATCGGATGCACCATTTACTTCTGGATCAAACAAATTCGTGCAGGTCGCTTTAGAAGAACTTAACAGTGCTTCAATTAGAAACAGGGTCGCCTCCATTCGGAAGCGACCCTGTTTCTAATTGCAACCTATTCCATTTCGTTTCGTCTTCTTTCCTATAAGGAGGAAGATGCGATATGCGATCCCTATTGCTTTTCGCGTTAGCGTGTCTGATACTCGCCGCATATAATCAAACAATACCGCAGAGCCAATTCACACCTGACAGAAACTTAATCCTGGAACTAAGCAAGCCGGATATAAGAGGCAGACACTACGAAATTTACAAAACGATTAAAGATGCGACGATTGCTGCAGAGATCAAGTTTATGCTGAAGCAGGCCGACGAGAGCAAGATGATGGTTTCTATGTCCCGTAATCCGGATCGAAGGATTTCAATCATCAATACGAGTCCGCTCGCATCAGCGGAACCGAGGATTTAAGGGATCTGGCGTTCATCGAACTCAAAAACCGCAGAAATCGTTAGCGAGTCTGCCGGAGGAGGTTACGTTAAGCTTAACGCGGAGGATAGCAGAAAAATATTAGACGTGTTGTATTAAGGTATATAACTATATAAACATGCAAATATATAAATGAAGATGAATGCACGTACGATCAAATAATCTCGCGCTGCTTCTCGTCGGGAAAAGAAAACCGGATGCGTAATTGATCCGCCTAAGGAAAGCTTCGTCCATATTCTGCAAGTAGTTGGCAGCCAGTATCAGAAAAAGGGGTGAATCCGAATTCGGATTCACCCCTGGGAATTCCTTTTTTACGCTCCGCCCAACAGCCGAACCAGCTCCGCCTCGTCTTCGAGGACCGGAACGCCAAGATCGCGAGCTTTGGTCAGCTTGCTCCCCGCGCTTTCGCCGGCAATGACAAGGTCGGTTTTCTTCGAAACGCTTCCCGACACTTTGGCCCCGAGGGCCTCTAGCTTCTGCGCAGCCTCGTCCCGCGTCATGACCGAAAGCGTTCCGGTTAGCACGACGGTTTTACCGAACAGCGGATGACTTGCATCCGCGCTCGCCGCCGCAGGCGAAGCGGCTTCGGCTTTTACGCCCAGCTCGCGCATGCGGGCGATGCTCTCTTGCACGAGCGGATCGCGGAAATAGCCGTAAATGCTCTCCGCCACGATACCGCCCACATCCGGTAATCCCACCAGCTCTTCCGCTTCCGCCGCCATCAAACGATCCAAATCCCCGAAGTGGTCGGCTAGCATTTTCGTGGTAGCCTTGCCCGTATTCGGGATGCCCAACGCATTCAGGAAAGGAGCGAGACCTCGCGACTTGGATTTTTCCAACGCCGCAAGTAAGTTAGTTGCCTTCTTCTCGCCAAATCGTTGTAATTTAACCAAATCATCATAGTTAAGGCTATATAAGTCCGCAGGCTCGCGAACTTTCAATTCCTCGTACAGCTGCTCCGCGGTTTTCCCGCTGAAGGTTTCGATGTCCATGCAATCCCGGGACGCGAAGTGCGTGATCCGGCCGATGATCTGCGGTTTGCAGCCTAGTCGGTTATTGCAGAATAAATGCGCCCCTCTCATTTCGAGCGGGGAACCGCAACCCGGACAAACGGTCGGAACCTCGATCGTACCGCCTTCCTCGTCGTCCGCCTTGCCAAGAATCTCGGGAATAACATCATTAGAACGGCGGATGAATACGCGCGTACCCAAGGCATGCGACAAGTTCTTGCGTTCGATATCTCCGATGTTGTTAAGCGTGCAATTCTGTACCGTAACGCCGGCCAGCTCAACGGCTTCGACTCGCGCAAGCGGAGTCACCTTGCCCGTCCTGCCTAATTCCCAAGACACCGATTCCAATACCGTCGTCGTTTCTTCCGCTTCGAATTTGAACGCGACAGCCCAACGCGGGAACTTGTCCGTATACCCGAGAACCTCTCTAGTCCTCATATCCGCAAGCTTGATTACCGCACCATCTATCAGATAATCCAGCGTATTGCGCCGCTCGACGATGGATTCCAACTCGGCGACAAGATCATCGGCGGATGAAAAATAAGCGATATAAGGATTAACCGGGAACTTGTTATCGCGCAAGAAAGCCATCATCTCGCGATGATTAGCGAAAGAGACGCCTTCAGAATAACCGACGTTATAGAAAAAAGCATCCAGCCTACGGGATGCCGTGACCCGAGGATCTTGATTGCGAAGCGCTCCTGCCGCACCGTTGCGCGCGTTCTTGAGAGGTTCGGCCGCCGTCTTGTTGTACTCGTCGAGAACGGATAAGCGCATAAATCCCTCTCCTTGCACTTCAATCGTCCCGCCAGCGAAATCGATCGTTAACGGAATCGTACGAATCGTGCGAGCTTGCGCCAAAATCCCTTCGCCGATTTCCCCGTTCCCCCTCGTAGCGGATTGGGTAAGCTCACCACCGCTATAAGTTAAGTTGAGCGAAAGGCCGTCGAACTTCAGTTCCACCACGTATTCCGGGGGAGGAAGCCGCCGGTTCGGATTCTTGGCATTATAATCGGCAATCAGGCGATTCGCCCGCGCCGTCCAAGCCTTTAGGTCTTCAATATCTTGAGCTTTGTCCAGGCTCCATAACCGGGACAGATGACGGTGCGGCTCAAAGCCCTTAAGAATATCGCCGCCAACCCTGCGGGTCGGAGAGTTCGGCAAAATGGTCCCGCTCTCCGCCTCCAATTGGCACAATTCATCGTAAAGCACGTCGTATTCTTTATCGCTGATCGTTGGATTATCTTCCGTATAGTAACGATGGCTATGCGCGTTGAGCTCAGCGACGAGCTCCCGCATCCGCTCCAGAAATCCCGTTTGCGCCATGCTTGATCGACCTCGCTTTTATCAAATAATGGTAGGCTTTTTCCCTAGTCTATTTCAGCTCCGGAAGCGTGTCAAATCCGACTTTAGAGCCCTCATTCCAAGCTGCCGCTTGTTTCACTCCCCAGACCCCGGTTTAATGATTGTTAGCCACACAACTTAGGAGGTGAGGGAGATGGACAAGCAACGTTATTACGTCTCCGTCTCTGAAAGCATGGTAGGCAAGGAGCCTTCGTTGACGGACCAGCTTACCGTATTTGCATCGGAGGACGAACGCGACCACTTGCTCGCGCTATTGAATCGGGAACAGAAAGCTATGGAGAAGACTTACATCCGGGCGCAAATTCCGTATAAATCCGCGGACCATGATAAAGCCACAAATAGTTACAACGATAGCATGGTCGAGATTTACCGATACATTTATAAGATCGGTACCATCGAGACCAAAAGGCATATCGAGTATATGGATATTTTGCAGGAGTTGCGCAATCCGGACTATCACCATCAAGGCTATGGGCATAAGGGAGATAACAGCCCACGCGTGCAATAAATACAAAACGGGCTCCTTGGAGCCCGCGGAAGGCCGCCGGTCATGACTGGCGGTCTTTTGTTATATCTTGGTCACCGGAGCGAAGGCAGCGAGCAGCCTCTTGACCCCGGTCGGCGCCGGAAACGCGATTTGCAATTCCGCGTCGTTGCCCGTTCCTTTGACGGCCACGACGGTGCCGACGCCCCACTTCGCATGCTGAACCTTATCGCCGGCAGCGATAGCCATTCCGTCTCCAACTGGTTTGGCTGCGGAAGGAGTCTGCGGACGGATAACGGAACCGCTATTCGTCGGACTAACGGCAGGCCGGGCTCCGAAGCCCGACGTTGCGCCTCCGCCTGCGTTGGGAGATACCGGGCGCGCTCCGAATCCGCTGCCGCTTCCGCCGCCGAGTCGGGAGCTATATCCTCCGTAAGAGCCGAAACGTCCCCCGCTCGCCGATTCGACCGCTTCCTTCAACTCGCTTGGAATTTCCTCCAGGAAGCGCGAAGGCGCGTTCGTACTCGTCCGACCATAGAGTAATCGCATCCGGGCACAGGTGAGATAGAGCTTCTTCTCTGCCCTTGTAATTCCAACGTAAGCGAGCCTGCGCTCTTCCTCCATCTCCGCGTTGTCCATGAACGAACGACTGCTCGGGAACAAGCCTTCCTCCATCCCGACGATGAAAACGACCGGGAACTCCAGTCCTTTGGCGCTATGCATCGTCATAAGAATGACGGCGTCTCCGCCATCCTCATCGTCATCATCCATTGAATCGATATCCGCGACCAAAGCCAATTCCGTCAAGAATGAGATCAGGGACTTGTCTTCGTTGCGCTTCTCGAATTCCTGCGTAACCGATAGGAACTCTTCGATATTTTCCAACCGCGACTTGGATTCGAGCGTATTCTCCCGTTGCAGCTCCAAACGGTATTCGGTGAGTTCAAGCAGCTTCTCGGTCAATTCCGTTACGGACAAATATTCTACCATCGCGCTTATATTATTAATGAGATCGCGGAATTCGGATAATGCTGCCTTGGCACGGGATTGGATGTCCAAGCGGTACAACCCGTCACCGAGCAATCCGTCCCCTTCGTTAAGGAGTTTGAGGATGGATATGCCTTTGCGCGACGCTTCTTCCTGTACTTTCGCCATCGTCGTATCGCCTAAGCCCCGTTTCGGCACGTTCACGATCCGATTCAAGCTATTATCGTCATCCGGGTTGGACACTAATCTTAAATAAGAAAGGATGTCCTTGATCTCTTTGCGATCGTAGAACTTGATGCCGCCGACGATCTGGTACGGAATCTCAGACTTGATCAGAATTTCCTCCACGACCCGGGACTGCGCGTTCGTCCGGTATAGGATCGCATGATCGGCGTAACGCCGAGCGTTCTGGCGGTTCTTGCGAATCTCCCCGGCGATGAAGTAACCTTCCTCGTGTTCGGAATCGCCTTGATAGACCGTAATCTTGTCGCCGCCGTTCTGATCCGTCCAGAGGTTTTTCGCTTTGCGGCCTATATTGTTCTTAATGACCGCATTCGCCGCGTCCAGGATATTCGAGGTGGAACGATAATTCTGCTCGAGCAAGATGCTTTGAGCTTCCGGATAATCGGCTTCGAAATTCAGAATATTCGTAATGTCCGCTCCGCGCCAACGGTAGATCGACTGATCGCTGTCTCCGACTACGCAGATATTGTGATGCTTTTCCGCCAACATTTTGCACAACGTGTATTGCGCTTTGTTGGTATCCTGATACTCGTCGACATGGATGTATTTGAATTTGTTCTGATAAAATTCCAGCACCTCGGGAACGTCCTTGAACAGTTGGATGGTCAGAAGCAACAAATCGTCGAAGTCGAGCGAGTTGTTAGCTTTAAGTCTCCGTTGATATTGCGTATACACTTTGGCAACGATCGATTCGAAGTAATCCCCTTGGCGTTGCTCATACTGCTGCGGGGTTACTAATTCGTTTTTCGCCGCTCCGATAGCCCCTTGAACGGCTTTGGGCTCTATTTTCTTCGTGTCGATGTTGTTGTCCTTCATGACGTTCCGAATAACGGACAGTTGGTCCGTGGAATCCAAAATGCTGAAGTTGGAGCCGAATCCAATGCGCTCGATATCCTTGCGAAGAATGCGCACGCACATCGAGTGGAAGGTGCTTACCCAAATGTCTTTGCCGGATGGGCCGATAAGCTTGGCAACCCGCTCTTGCATTTCCCGGGCGGCTTTATTCGTAAACGTAATGGCCAAAATGCTCCAAGGGGCAGCAAGACGCTTGGAGATCAGATACGCGATACGGTGCGTCAGCACCCGCGTCTTGCCGCTCCCCGCGCCTGCCATGATGAGGAGTGGGCCGTTGGTGGCAATCGCCGCTTCCTTCTGCTTCGGATTTAGCTTATTAATAGAGGCATCGATATCTACCGAATTCGTGTTATCCCGTTCAAAAAACATGATCTTGCTCCTTTATCGAAGGATGAACAGCGCCTACCGTAGAGAGCGCGGCATCCAGATTTTCATAGATGATGTTGCCCACGACGACCGTGTCCGCCGCTTGTGCCGCTTGCGCCGCCCGTTCGGGACTATCGATTCCGCCGCCGTAGAATAAATGCGCCTGTTTCAAGTTAGATTTAATGCGCTTAAGAATCTCCATATCGCCGAAAGCTCCACTATATTCCACGTATAGAACAGGCACATTCCATAACCTGTCCGCCACTTGGCTATAGGCGACTGCATCCGCGCTCGTGATGTTCGCCTCTGCTCCGGTGATGCGCGCAACCGTCGAATCCGGGTTCAGAACCAAGTAAGCTTCTCCTACGATCGACTCCCATGGGAGCAAATGACCGAAGTCTCGTAATGCTTCGACATGATGGCCAATGAGCCATTCGGATCGCTTCGTATTGAGCACGCTTGGAATAAAATAACCGTCGAATCCCGGCACGCCGCAAGTAGGATCGGATAGCTCGAACGCACATGGCACCTCGTATCTGCGAATCCGCGACATCAAATCCACCGTGTTATCGAAGGTAACCCCGCTTGATCCGCCAACAAGGATCGCGTCCGTGCCAGATGTGCATATCGCGTCTAAAGTTGCGTCGTCTATCGGACGTTCCGGGTCTAGCTTAAACACGTGTCTCCAGCTGCTGTAAAAGGAAGGGAGCATATAGCCTCCATCGGTGTAGGTATTTAAGGTTTCGTATCCCTTTAGTCTACAGGAATTCGAGGCTTCTTCCAAGAAGGAATGAGAGGGAGTTGGGGTGTAAGGGGCGAAAGGTTCAGATTCTGAACCTTCGGGCGGTTCGTGCGCGCTTTGTGGCGATGCAGGTTCAGATTCTGAACCTGCGGGCGGTTCGTGCGCGCTTTGTGGCGATGCAGGTTCAGATTCTGAACCTGCGGGCGGTACGTGCGCGCTTTGCGGCGATGCAGGTTCAGATTCTGAACCTGCGGGCAGTTCGTGCACTCGCTGAGGCGCTTTAGGTTCAGATTCTGAACCTGCGGGCGATTCGTGCACTCGCTGAGGCGATGCAGGTTCAGAATCTGAACCTGCGGGCGATTCGTGCACTCGCTGAGGCGATGCAGGTTCAGAATCTGAACCTGCGTGCGAAAATCATAAAAACAATGATCTAGCAGCATCTTCTAACTCATAGGCATGAATCCGAAGTTTAGCGTCCCCTACCGGTCTAATTAAACCTTTTCCCAATAATGTCTTTAGTACTTTTATACTTGTCGTTCTCCCCATCTGCAAGCAGTAACAAGCATCAGCCAGGTCGAACGGGCGATTCAGCCGTATCGCATAGCGAATGATTTCTCGTTCGTAAACCGATAGTTGATATGGGGTTGCCGCGCCCGAGCTGCTATATTGGCCAATGATCGCATACAACTGCCGCCTGCAGACTTCAGATTTCTTGTCTATTTCATTCCAGCTAAAAGGAATGAATCTATATTCGTACTGAGCAATCGTGCGGATTCTCATTTTCTCGAAGTCGAACCTGTCCCGGGTGATCACCTCCGCATGGGTAACGAAGCCTTCGCATTCGATGATCATCCGAAGCGGCTCGTAAAAGAAATCACCGAATATCCTCACTCCCGTCAAACCCATCATTTCATACTCCATTTCCAACCCATGGAATGAACCTAATACCGGATAGATCACCTCTTTAAGCAGCTCGATCTCTCCCGTTAATTTCCTGTTTAACATCTCCAATCTCCTTGGGTTGGCCAAACGCTTCTGCTCGCTGAAATACTCCTTAAACTGCCTCTCAAACATTCTGCCCATCTCCTCATTCCGAAAATAAAAAACGCCACCTGCTCCCTTAGGGGAACAAGCGGCGTGTGCTTCACGCTGTACGATATATAACGATATTAACAATTAATGGAGTTGATGTAAACTAGCTGTAAACAAACTGTCGACAAGCTAACCCTTTAGCTTCTCCATCAAATAGGCGCGTACATCGTCCTTTAAGTCGGGACGCTCCAACGCGAAGTCGATGATCGTCTTCAGGTAACCCAGCTTCTCGCCGGTATCGTAGCGGGTCCCGCGGAACTTATAGGCGTAAACCGATTCGTCGCGCATCAGACGATAGATCGCGTCGGTTAATTGAATTTCCCCGCCGGCGCCAACGTCCTGGTTTTCTAAGATAGCGAAGATAGCCGGTGTTAAAATATAACGGCCGATAATCGCAATGTTGGACGGAGCATAGTCCGGTGCCGGCTTCTCTACGACGCCGCGCACTCTCATAACCCGATCTCCATCGCCGCCCGAAGAATCCGGATCGACGATTCCGTATCTAGACACCTCGTCATCAGATACTTTTTTCACCGCGAGCACCGAGCCTTGGACTTTATCATAGACGTCCATCATTTGTTTGAGACAGGGCACATCGTCGGATTGAACAATGTCGTCGCCTAGAAGCACCGCGAACGGCTCATCGCCGATGAACTTACGGGCACACCAAATGGCGTGACCTAACCCGCGCGGCTCCTTCTGCCGAATATAGTGAATATCGATCAGATCGGAAGGCTTCTGCACCTCCGAGAGAAGGTCCAGCTTGCCTTTGGATAACAGGCTTTGCTCGAGCTCGTAAGAGCTGTCGAAATGATCCTCGATGGCGCGCTTGCCTTTGCCCGTTACGATGAGAATGTCTTCAATGCCCGACGCAACCGCTTCTTCGACGATATATTGAATTCCGGGCTTGTCGATAATCGGCAGCATTTCCTTGGGCATCGCTTTCGTGGCCGGAAGGAATCGCGTTCCCATTCCCGCTGCGGGTATGATGGCCTTGCGAATTCTCATGACTGGCATCCTCTCTAGACTTTCGGTACGAGATCCCCGGACTTCCGCGCAGACTCATTCGGAACGACCGGCAAACGTCCGACTCCAATGCATACGACGCCTTGCGCGTTAAGCGCTGCGGCGTCAAGCGCATTTCTTCCATCCATAATTATAGGGCGATTCATCCAAATTTTAAAGTCGTCCGCCTTAATCTGACGAAACTCTCGCCACTCGGTCACTAATATCGCCGCATCGGCACCCTTCAGAGCCTCTTCCGCGGAATCGCATATCTTTACGCTCGATGGCAGCAGCTTGCGCGCGGCGTGGTTAGCTTCCGGATCGTACGCGGTTAACGTAATTCCCGGATGACGCCGGCTAAGCTCCGCGATAAGACGCAGGGACGGGGCTTCGCGCATGTCGTCCGTCCCCGGCTTGAAGGCAAGGCCAAGAAGCGCAACTCTGCGGCGTCCAGGATCGGAGAGCGCTGCCTCCAGCTTGCGAACCATACGCAACGGAAGCATGGCGTTAGCGCGAACGGCCGCCTCCACAAGAGTTTGCGGCGCTCCCGCCTCATCAGCCATTCTTACGAGCGCGCGAGTATCCTTTGGAAGGCAGGATCCTCCGAATCCTAGTCCGGCGGCAAGAAAATGCGGACCGATCCGCGGATCCAATCCCAGCGAATGCGCTACGGAAGGATAATCCGCACCCGTCTGTTCCGCAAGCGCGGCGATCTCGTTAGCGAAGGAGATCTTTACCGCAAGGCATGCGTTCGCGGCTAGCTTCGCAAGCTCCGCGCTCCGGCGATCCGTTGCCAGAATCGGACCCGGCAACCTTTGATGCAGCTGCGTTAACCGTTCCTCCGCATCAACCGAGGCGGTTCCGATCACGATTCGCGAAGGCTCGAAAAAGTCCCGCACCGCGCTCCCTTCCCTCATGAATTCGGGAATGGAAACCACGTCGACCAAGCAATTGTCCGGAAGACGACTCCTCAGCCTCAATTCCACTCTCTCCGCCGTACCGACGGGAACGGTGCTCTTTATCGCAATCATTCGTCTAATATCCGTATCCGGCCACGCCTCGATTTGGTCGATTACCGACCAGAGAGCCGCAAGAGACATCTCGCCCGTGTCGCCGGAGGGAGTGCCGACCGTAATAAATAAAAGCTCCACGTCATTCAGAAGCTTGGAGGGATTATGTCCGAAGGTAAGCCGCCCGGCGGACGTATTTCGAAGGACCAACGCCTCCAAGCCCGGTTCGTGGTAGGGGATGCTTCCCCGGGATAATAGAGCGATCTTCCCCGTATCGATATCCACGCAATGGACCGAGTGCCCAAGATCCGCAAACCCCGCTCCTGTAGCCAGCCCCACGACACCTGCTCCTACGATTGCCATTTTCATGGATTGCGCCTCCTCTATGTCTACCGCTCGCTATAACGCGGATTTGCTTTGTTCCGATTGTAGCACCGGATTGAAAACGAACTTCGATGTTTGTGTTAGAGGGAGGTAAATTATCCGGCAGGCAGCAAGATAAAAAAGAGACCGTCTCCTACTTGCTCTAGGAAACGGCTCCCTCTTACCGGTTACTTCACCAATTGACCGCGAGTGACCCCGAGTTGATTGATGGCTTTAAGCTTACGCCATACTTCCGTACCGCCGATCTTGCCGTCGATGGCTGCGCGGTAGAGCGTCAGGACCTCGCGCACTTTGTCGGCGGGTTCTTCCAGGAACTCGACACGGTAAGACCGTACGCCAAGCTCCATGAACGTGCTCAGGTACTCCGCGCCGGATTGCTCGATCGCGTTGTACACCGTGTTCCGGCATCCTTCATCTACGCGAACGGGATGGGACATCCCGATCCGGTCCTGCAACGATGCCCGCTTCTCCTCGCACGGACGTCCGCAGTTGGTGTAATCCGTTCCTTCGCTCATGAAGGTGCAGTACACGCAATGCTCCGTATGGAACATAGGCATATGCTGGTGGATGACCATCTCCAACCGGGAGGTATCGGCACGGCGAAGCATGTCGACCATCTGCTGAATGTTCAAATCATAGGATGGAGTGACCCAATCGCACCCCGCTTCGCGGAAAAGATTAACGGTCTTATGGTTCGCCACGTTCAGCGAGAAATCGCCGATCAGAAGCGGATGCTCGGCATCCGGCTTCTCCATGCGTTCCTTCAAATAATAGTAAAGAGCGCCCGTATTGCGGACGAGCACGGCATCCGGCTTCAGGTTCAAGATATTGCGGTGATACCCGTTCTCTCCCGGCATATGAATGCGCGGGGTAACGAGCGCGATACGTTTGCCCGCTTCGCGGCAGACGGCAATCGCGTCCGGAAACTGCTTGATGAATTCGAAGTCCGCATAGACGAGCGATATGTCCGTCTGGACGACGGCTTTTACCTGCTCGAGCGTCCGGCAGAGAGCCGTCATCTCCACTTCGCTCGGCTGTACGGAGACGTCATGATCGGCTGTAAACGAATCCGCGTATTCATCCACTTGACGCTTAATGTATTTCGGAGGCTGCTCCCGAAGGATCTCCAGCTGTTCCGCTGCCTCCCGGCGCATCCGGTTCAATTCGCGCATTGGAACGATAACTTCGCCTTTAAGAGCAACTTCCAACTGATCCAAATAGTAAAGCGTCCCGCCCAATCGGCCGAGCTGCTCTTGAAGTACTTCTTGACCGAGCGGGCGTTTTTCCGCGCGCTCCAACGGAATTTCGGATTCCACGGCTACCGTCGTACCTTTGCCGATATCCGTCCAGATCGTACGCAATGGCAAACCTTCTTGTCCGAACACCGATACGGCAAGCGGGAACGTCCGATAAGGCTTCTCCGTCTCATAGCTGCTGCGGAGCCTTCTATCCAAAGCTGGATCGCTTGTTTTCCAGATCCGGTCTCCCTCATGGATCCGGTTCAGATCCACGTCGTTCCTACCCGGAACGATCTCGATGAGCTCGCCCTCGGCCGCTTCGCCTTCCAGCTTCACGCCCGAGTCGCGAACGTCGTACACCCGTCCGCCTTCTTCTTTTTTCGTCGGATCCCCCGCATCGAAAACAATTCCGTCTCCGCGCTTAAGCGGGGCTTCCAATCGACAGACGACCGCATCGCGAAGGATTTTCTCTACGGTACCGAGGTAGACTCCCCGACTCTTCGGGAAAGTTCCTTCCACGAGCTGCTTATTGTTCGTACCGTCCAGGAATCCGTGCGTGAATCCCCTGGAGAAGCTTTGCTGCAGCTCCCGAACTTCTTCCTTCGAAGGCTCGGACTCGTCGCCGCCGAAGTATTTGTCGATCTCTTTGCCATACTTGCTTACGACGTTCGCCACGTACTCGGGGCTTTTCAGACGCCCTTCTATCTTGAAAGAGGTAACCCCTGCTTCGATTAATTCCGGAACGATGTCGATGGCTGCGAGATCCTTAGGAGAGAGTAGATAAGCGATGTCCCCCATCGGCTGATGCACGCCGTCCACCATCAGATCGTATGGCAAACGGCAAGCCTGCGCGCACTCCCCGCGATTGGCGGAACGTCCTCCCCATACCTCGGAGGTCAAGCATTGTCCGGAATAGGAAACGCAGAGAGCGCCATGCACGAACACTTCCATCGGAAGCTTCGCCTGATCGCCGATCTTCTGGATTTGCTTCAGATTGTTTTCCCGGCCGAGAACGACCCTCTCCAGAGCGAATGGCTTCGTAAACTCGACAGCCTCGGGAGAGGTGATCGTCATCTGCGTCGAGCCGTGGATCGGGAAGTCCGGCGAGATCTCCCTAATCATTTTCACTAGGCCAAGATCCTGAACGATAACCGCATCCACGCCCGCGTCGATACAAGCCTCGATAAGCTTGCGCGCCTCAGGAAGCTCGTCCTCGAATACGAGGATATTAAAGGTTAGGAAACCTTTCACTCCGTACTTGTGCAAGAAACCCATGATCTCCGGAAGCTCATTCGTTTGAAAATTGCGAGCGCGAGCCCGGGCGTTAAACTTCTCCACGCCGAAGAAAACAGCGTCCGCTCCGTTCGCGACCGCCGCCCGCATGCATTCCCAGTCCCCTGCCGGTGCCAACAACTCAATATCTTCACGCCTCAAGGCGTTCTTGTCCGTCATTAGTGCGTACCCTCCAAACCGCGTCTTTATGCGGCAATCTTCTCCTGCTAGTATACCAAAGTCCGCGCTAAGGGGCCAAGAAAAGCGGAAAACCGCCCTCCGGAGGAAGATCCCTCCAAAGGGCGGCCTGAGTCTGCCGCTTACTTGCTCGTGAACTGGAATGAATTTATCGCGGCATTGAAATGATTACGATTCATCTCGGTGCCGCTAAAATCGTTCATGCTGCCTTGAATCAAGTATACTTTACCTTTATTCTCGAAGAGATATGATGTAATTCGCATATTGCTGTAGGTAGAAGATATTTCATACTTTGTCGCATTAACGCCCGCAAACGTTACGTTCGTCTTAGAATCTACCTTATATTCTCTAATCTCAAAACCCGTTTCCATCGACTCCTGAAGCTCACTTAGCGATGATTCCGGGTCAATCCCTATATAGATATCCAACCCGTAACCTGAGAACAGAATACTCCCGGACTCCATGTCCGTAAGTCCCTTTGTCCAATACTTAGGTACCGTTATGCTGAATTCGTCCGTTTTGCTCGTTTTGGTAACCAAGGCTTGGTAGTCCGCCGTATCATTCGGATCGGGGATCTCCCCAAAGGACTTCTCGATCACGGAGAAATCAACCTTCATTCCATGCAGGATCTCCTCCAGAACGCCTTTTACCTCATCCGTGTCTTTGTCTTTATCTTCGAACGTGTAGTTGAGATAATACTTGTTATTACCCTTAATGGCGTAAACCTCGTATTCGCTCCACCAGGTTTCTTTATCGTAAGTATAGGAATACTCCACTAATGTCGCCGGAATACCATTCCACGTAATAGCGGTCGTGATCGGATCCTTCTGATAAGTCTGCACGATCTGATCTTTATAAAATTGAAGCTTGCGCTTGATTAAATCTTCCAGCGTATCCCCCGGCTTAATAGAATTCACCTGGAACATAAGGGAAGTACTATCTGGGCCGTAAAAATAAGGATTCGTATCCTCCGTATCTTCGGACCATTCTTTAGGAAGATGAATTTTCAGTCCATAATCTTTATTCTCGAACACGACTTTGCCATTTATTATTCGCGCCAAATCTTTAAGCGATTTGTTAGACGAATCGTATTTAGGTTGGAAGCTGTCAAGCAGACCGGCATGCTGGTTCAATTCCGAAGCCGACTTGGCTTGCTTGCCGAATACGACCGTATAAAAATAACCGTTTGCTTGGATTCCCCGATACTCGTAAAAGAAATCGTATTGTTTCGTAACGATTCGCTCGAACGATCCGCCAGAACGCGTAATTGTTTTTACGTCGACAATCGTTTCATCATCTTCCATGTTTTCTTTAATAAGGTCGCGTTTATCCTCGACGTCTAATGGATCTTCAGCCTCCATTATGCTGATCGCCATGTAGTAATCGCCCTTCACGTCGCTGAAGGATATCCATTCTCCATTAGTAAATTGAACATCTTGCACCAGTCCGGTAGGATAATTCATCGACCATTTATAATGGCTATCTCCGATTTGGGACTTGCCGGAGTCCGTATCGATCCCCGACTGAGAGCCTGTACTGTCTGAAGCTACCGTCGCTTTTATGACGATTTCTTTAGTCTTGGCATCGATAGCTTGTTTCGCTCCGAAGGTTTTAACGAGGATCGTCAGAGGAACCATCGTAACCCCTTGTTTATTGACCGGAGCTGCCGCCAGCGTCACTTTTTTGCCGTCGATGGTCGCCGATTTGCTGCCTAGGGTCAGAACTACGATATGCTTCTCGTATGTTAACGTAATGATTTTATTATTCTTTAATTGCACCTTCGCTCCGAAGCCTTTCGTATTCGTGAATACGCTTAGCGGAACCATGACATTGCCGGCGGATTTGAACGGAGGCTGGACTTTAACGGCTGCTCCGTTGATTTTCATCTGATTGCTCCCAACCTTTACGCGAACTTCAAGGCTGGTTCCGCTTTCCGCGGAAGAAACAGGAATGGCGGCAAGAACGAACAAAACCGCCGCCAGCAATAAAGCGACCAAACCTTTGCCTTTTAAACGAATGAATGCTGACATGATTGTGTACTCCCCTCGACGTTACGATGATGTTTAATTCGCTAGGCTTTCGGATAAAACAAGCTTCTTGGTAATCAAATCTCCATCGGATAACAGAGTCACGTCAACGGTTTGGCCTGGCAAATGCGCCTTCAACAGCTCATTAAGCTCTACGGCCGATGCTACTTGCTTCCCGTTAACGGAATAGAGTTGATCTCCTGCCTTGACTCCCGCTTTGCCCGCATTGGCGGAGGATACCGCTATGACTGTCATCGGTTCTTCCGTAGGAAGTCCCACGACCGCCGACCAGCTTTCCTCCAGCTCCAAGCCCAAGGATGGACGCTTGACCTTGCCGTATTTATAGAAATGATCCAGAACGTACTGTACGGTATCGGCTGGAATCGCAAAGCCCATGCTATCAATATCGACGTCCACGAACTTCATGGAGTTAATGCCTACGACCTCGCCTTTCAAATTCACCAACGGACCGCCGCTATTTCCCGGATTAATGGCGGCATCCGTCTGCAGCAAGTTATAGTCGGACGTTACCGAACGATTCATCCCGCTAATAACCCCAACCGTTGCCGTGTTGCGAAGGGAAAATGACACCGGTGTTCCGATGGCAATAACAGACTCTCCTACCTGCACTTTAAACGGATTTGAAGCTAACTTGGCTATTTTCAGTTTCGTTGCGTTAATCTTCACCAACGCAAGATCGCTCGTGTAATCGATTTGCTTGCGGGTTCCCGCATACTCTTTGCCGTCCGCCGTCACGACAACGATCTTGTCCATATCTTTGACGACATGGGCATTCGTAACGATCCAGCCGTCGCTCTTCACGATTACCCCGGTACCATGAGCAAGCGAAAATCGGTTGCTTGAATGCTCATCCGCGGGTTTGCCGATGATGGCTACGACCGAGGGGGAAACCTTCTTAATGACATCCGGTATGATCGAATTTGGCGAATAGGTATATTTCTTGGTTGAAGAGTTATACGTACCCGTTCCTCCGATTTGGGACAACAGGGATGCTGCTTTCACATACACTTCGCCATCAATTACTTTGGCGTCTATTGCCACGCTATTTCCCGCAGCCGCTGCCCCCAGCGTTCCGCCCAAAGCCAAAAATGCCGATATCACGATGCCTAGCATCCAATTTCGACGATTTCTCTTTCTCAACTCGTCTCTCTCCCAACATCATCTAATACAAAATAGGTTATCTTTTCCATGTATTTATATCGGCACCTCAACTTGAAGTTATTAGGGGAATATTAAAAAAAAAAAAGGGCCGAGAGCAAAAGCTCTCGACCCATTCGCGTTACATGGATTCTTTTACCAACCGCTAACCATTTTGTAATCGGCAATCAAAAATACGAGAAGCGCAACGGTTGAAAATCCGATCGCCAGCACGTTTTTGCGAGGCCTTTGCATTAACAAACGTACCAATCCTATGGCGATGAGAACCGTGAATATAACCATAAAGATATCGAAGTTTGTGTACGTGCTCTCTACAGCCGCCTCCGTTACCGGTACTGTCTCAGCGAAATACATAAAGGGGACCTCCTTTATCGACCTAATGAACCCATCTTCATCTATGTTAGCTTCTGGACGCCCGGCTTGCAAGTCCGAAGTTCATGCCGTAACAACTTTGTCACACATTTAACCTAAAAGCCGAGAAGTCCCGCACCTCTAAACACTACCATACTCACGTAGTGAGCGTGAAGGTGGGGGATGAATCGGTGCATGTAGATTTTGGTTTGTCGACAAAAAAGCGAACAAATATTCCCCTATTTGTGGTATAATCTACCTAAGGGGTGATCACATGAATAAAGCTTATCGGTTCCGAATTTATCCCTCAACAGAGCAGTTGGCGATGATTCGTAAGACGTTTGGCTGTGTTCGGTTTCTCTACAATCAGATGCTGGCAGAACGTCAGACGAAGGTTGAACGATACAAAGACGATAAAGAACAGCTGAAGCAGCAGAGGTACCGGACACCGGCTGGATTCAAGAACGAGTTCGACTGGCTGCGAGAAGTAGACAGCCTCGCGCTGTGCAATGCGGAGTTGAACCTGAAGACGGCCTTCCGGAACTTCTTCCGTGACAAGCGCCTCGGGTATCCGAAGTTCAAAAGTCGGAAAAACCCGGTTCAGAGCTACACGACCAACAATCAAAATGGGACGGTTCGAATTGCAGAAGACGGGAAACATGTCCGTGTCCCTAAACTTGGGTGTATCCGAATTAAGCTCCACCGACAGATTCCAGATGGACATGCCATCAAATCAGCGACAATCAGCCGTAACCCAAGTGGGAAATACCATATATCCATACTGACAGAATACAAGGCAAACTTGGAGCTTTTCATCCCCCGCCTTGAAAGCGTACTGGGTCTGGACTACAGTTCACCGTCGCTGTACATCGACCACATGGGCACATCCGCAGACTATCCGAAATATTTCCGCCAGATGGAAGCCCGGCTGAAAAGAGAACAGAGAATACTCTCCAGAAGGAAAAAGGGTGGCTCAAACTGGCAGAAACAAAAACTTCGGGTAGCCCGGCTCCATGAGAAGATATCCAACCAGCGGAAAGATTTCCTGCACAAAGAGAGTAGACGGTTAGTTGAAGCATGGGATGCAGTAGCTGTGGAAGATCTAAACATGAAAGCGATGTCCCGAACGTTTTCCCTCGGAAAAGCAACGATGGATAACGGAAACGGAATGTTCAGAGCATTCCTCAGCTACAAACTGACCGAACGAGGAAAACCGCTTGTTCGGATCGACAAATGGTTTCCTTCCAGCAAACGCTGCAGAGCATGCGGAACGATCAACACGGGACTGATGCTGAAGGATCGCGTTTGGGTATGTGACGGTTGTGGCACCACCCATCAGAGGGATGAAAATGCTGCCGGAAACATACGGGACGAAGGGATTAGAATACTAGGCATTGCATAGATGAATAGAGAACCGCCGGGCTGGCGGGGATCGCCCAGTAATGATATTCTGTTAACAGGTATGTCCTGGGAAGCCCCCACTTCTATAAGTGATGGGAGCATGTCACCAATCTACTATAAGTAGGGATTACAAATAGTATCAGTAACTTTTATGGATCGTATTCCCGTATCCTCATTGTCCCCCCGTGTAAACTATGATACGATTTAAACACTATTCAAACAAAGGGTATCGGAATTGATTGATATCCCGACGAGGGGAGTCGCAATAAATGGCTTACGAAGCGGTGTGGATGGATCGCGATCCGTCCAAGTTGAATAAATTCGAGTTCTATAAGATGGAGAAAGACGGCCTTGATATTATTCGGGATATCGTCGAGAAATACTCCAAGGAGGGCTTCGCTTCCATTCCTCAGGAGGATTTCAACCTGTTCAAATGGGCGGGCGTCTATCAGCAAAAGCCGAACACCGGCCATTTTATGATGCGTATCCGTATTCCCGGCGGCGTTCTTACGTCTGCTCAAGCACGGGTGCTTGCTCAAATCGGACGCGATTACGGACGCGATCTAATCGACGTTACCACGCGTCAAGCCATTCAATATCACTGGTTGGAAATCGAGCATATGCCGGACATCTTCAACCGTCTGGAAGCCGTCGGCATGTCCGCTTTCGAAGCGTGCGGCGACTGTCCCCGTACGATCGTCGGCAATCCGCTTGCCGGAATCGACCCTAACGAGCTGTTCGACACGACTCCTTGGGTGGATGAGCTTGAGCGCTTCTTCCTTGGCAACCGCGACTTCTCCAACCTGCCCCGGAAATATAAAATGTCCGTATCCACCAATATTTATAACAGCGCGAACGCGGAGATCCAATGCTTATCGTTCACGCCTGCTTCGAAAATCATCGACGGCCAAGAGGTGCTGGGCTTCCATGTCATGGTAGGCGGCGGATTGTCCGCTAAGCCGCATCTTGCCCGCCGGTTGGATATGTTCGTTAGACCCGAAGAGATGCTTAAAGTAGCTATCGGCGTAACCACTCTATTCCGCGACCATGGATACCGCGAAAAGCGCCACTACGCGCGCTTGAAATACCTCGTAGCCGAATGGGGCATCGAGAAATTCCAGGAGGAGCTGATCAAGCTGATCGGCGAAATGCCTTCCTTGGGCGACGATCGCACGGTTGGCTGGAACGCTGCCTACTTCGACGGCGTACATCCTCAGAACGCGCCCGGCCTTAATTATGTTGGCCTGAACGTTCCCGTAGGACGCACGAACAGCGATGAATTCGATCTTCTTGCCGACTACGCGGACAAATACGGCGACGGAACGATTCGTACGACCGTTTCGCAGAACGTCATGCTAACCGGCGTGCCGGACGATCAAGTACAGGCCTTGCTGAGTGAACCGTTGCTTCAACGTTTGAACCCGAATCCGAACCGCTTCATGAGCCGGACGGTTTCTTGCACGGGTAACGAGTTCTGCAACCTTGCCATCGTCGAAACCAAAGAATACGCTCGCCGCGTGGCTTTGTACCTTGATGAACACGTACAATTGGATGAGCCGGTACGCATTCACTTCATCGGTTGCCCGAACAGTTGCGGACAGAAGCATGTAGCCGATATCGGCCTGCAAGGTTCATTGGTGAAAACACCAGAAGGCATGGTCGATGCTTACGACATCGCGGTCGGCGGCACGCTCGGCCCTGGCGCCAAATATAACACGGCTTTGAAAGGCCGCGTCAAAAGCACGGACGTACCTAACGTCCTGGAGCAACTCATTAATTTCTACAAGGATTCCCGTCAGTCCGACGAAAGCTTCCACCAGTTTGTGGAGCGCGTAGGCATCGAGACGATGCAAGGCAAATTAACTGAAATCCTTTCCGTTGCATCCTAAGGACTAATACCGAAGACCTCCCGCTTGCCGGGGGTTCTTTTTTTTCAGGAAAAGGACTTAAACAGAGAAGGATTTCCCATACTATGATCAAAAAACTGGAGGAATCCACATGCACGAGGAGTCGTTCTCTTTAGCTGCATTGCAGCCGGAGGAAGTCGAAGAAATCAAGGAAATGGAGCTGAGGATGTCGGAGAAGGTAGGTCATCCTATCAGCTTGATCGCTTACCAAGCGGACTTGGCCAATAACGGAAAACCAGATTAGAAATGATGGCCCAAAGAATGGAAAATGATTTGTTGTCCATACTAGTGGGGAATCCATCAATTGGGAGGAACCCCCTATGAAGAACAGACTGTCGGCGCTCCTCGCGCTTATCTTGTTAACGATCAGCGTACCGGCTCTCGCCTTGGCCGAGCCCACGCCTGCGCCCGTTCCCGCGCCGAAAGGAGGACATTTTCACGAGCAAAGGTCTCCGCTCGACTGGAAGTCCTATCCCGCGGACATCCAAGCTCTTAAAGGGCAATTGGATCAGATTAGAACCGAGCAGAAGGGCTTGTTCGAACAGATGAAATCGCAGAACGAAACCATTCGCGAGGTTCGCAAGACGCTTTCGCCGGATAAACAAAAAACGCTAATCAAGCCGGCAAAACAGCTTATCAACCAAATGAAAGCTTCGCGAAACGAGATTCGCTCTCTACGCAGTCAGAAGCATGAAGCCTGGGATAGCTTTCATGAGCATGCCGAAGGGAAACAGTGGAGCTCCGCGAAAAGCGACTTGCAGACAATCATTAAGCAGAAGCAGCAGATTCTCGAGAAGCAGCGGACTATCGTGAAACTGCAAAAGCAGTTAATCACGCTAATTAATCCCTCGCAACAATCTCACGTCCATATCGGCGACTAGAATCGAGGAATAAAAGAAAAGACGAATCTCCCCTTTGCGAAGGAAGGAGATTCGTCTTTTTTACTTAAATGTTGGGAATTTGTTTACACTTTCGTTAATGCCGCTTCCGTCCTCACGCGATCGCGTTCCAGAACGGGACCTAAATACTTGCCCGTATAGGAGCCGGCTACCTTGGAAACATCCTCCGGCGTGCCGGTAGCCACGATCGTTCCGCCGCCGTTTCCGCCTTCGGGACCGAGGTCCACGAGATAGTCCGCCGTCTTGATGACATCCAGGTTATGCTCGATAACGAGCACGCTCTCTCCGGAGTCTACCAGGCGATGCAGCACTTGCAGCAGCCGGTCGATATCGTCCACGTGAAGACCCGTTGTCGGTTCATCAAGAATGTAGAGCATCTTACCCGTGCTGCGCCGATAGAGCTCAGCTGCGAGCTTCACGCGTTGGGCCTCGCCCCCGGACAGGGTTGTTGCCGGCTGTCCAAGATCCATGTAGCCCAAGCCGACATCCATCAAGGTCTGCATCTTCCGGTGAATCCGCGGAATGTTGACGAAGAACTCGGTCGCGTCCTCGATCGTCATCTCAAGCACTTCGGAAATGCTCTTGCCTTTGTACTTCACTTCCAGCGTCTCGCGGTTGTACCTCTTTCCTTTGCAAATCTCGCAAGGGACGTATACGTCCGGCAAGAAGTGCATCTCGATCTTGATGATTCCGTCTCCCTTGCACGCTTCGCAGCGTCCGCCCTTGACGTTGAAGCTGAACCGGCCCTTCTTATAGCCGCGTACTTTGGACTCGTTCGTCATCGCGAATACGTCGCGGATATCATCGAACACTCCGGTGTAGGTAGCCGGGTTGGACCGCGGCGTACGTCCGATCGGAGATTGATCGATGTCGATCACTTTCTCCAGATGCTCAAGGCCGTTGAATTCCTTGTGCGCTCCCGGTCTTGTCTTCGCCCTGTTCAAATCCCGCGCAAGCGTCTTGTACAGGATTTCGTTGACTAGCGTCGACTTACCCGATCCCGAAACGCCGGTGACGGCGGTAAAGACCCCGAGAGGAAACTTGGCGTTCAGATTTCTGAGGTTGTTTTCCTTGGCGCCTTTAATCTCCAACCATCTGCCGTCAGGCTTGCGTCTCTCCACGGGGACGGGGATAAACTTGCGACCACTCAGATAAGCGCCGGTCAGCGATTTCTCGTTAGCCATCACTTGTTCCGGGGTGCCTTCCGCGATGACCATTCCACCGTGCACGCCCGCTCCAGGTCCGATATCGATGATCCAATCCGCGGCCATCATCGTATCTTCGTCATGCTCGACGACGATAAGCGTATTTCCAAGATCGCGCATATGGTTAAGCGTCTGGATCAGCCTGTCATTATCCCGCTGATGTAATCCGATGCTTGGCTCGTCAAGAATATAAAGTACGCCCATGAGGCTAGAACCGATCTGGGTCGCGAGCCGGATCCGCTGCGCTTCTCCGCCGGAAAGCGTTCCGGCAGCGCGCGACAGCGTCAGATAATTCAAACCTACGTTCACGAGGAAGCCGAGTCGATTATTAATCTCCTTAAGAATTAGGCTTGCGATGGCCTTTTCCTTCTCGCTTAGTTCAAGTCCGGAGAAAAACTTCTGCGCTTCGCCAATCGACAAGGAGGTCACGTACGAGATATTCTCCTTGCCGATCGTAACGGCCAGAGATTCCTTCTTCAAGCGTTGTCCTTTGCATTTGCCGCACGGCTTCGCGCTCATGTAGACTTCGATGAACTCGCGAATGCCCTCCGAGCCGGTTTCCCGGTAACGGCGCTCCAGGTTATGAACGACGCCTTCGAAAGGAACCTGTGCGTCGCGGGTGTGGCCGAATTCGTTCTCGTAGCGGAAACGAATTCTCTCCCCGCCCGTTCCGTACAGAATGACCTGCATTTGCTTATCGTTAATCTCTTCGACAGGCACGTCAGTCGGGATACCGTAATGGGAGCATACGGCATTCAGAAATTGCGGGTAGTAGTTGGACGTGCTTCCCGCCCATGCCTCGAAAGCTCCGTCATCGATGCTCTTGCTGCGGTCCGGGATAAGCAGGTCGGGATCGACGACCATCTTCACGCCAAGACCGTCACATTCCGGACAAGCTCCGTAAGGGGAGTTGAACGAGAACATCCGGGGTGCCAGCTCATCTATGGAGAAACCGCATTCCGGACAAGCCAGATTGGAGTTAAACATGAGTTCTTCTTTGTCTATGATATCCACGATGATCTGCCCGCCGGAAAGCTTCAAGCCGGTCTCCAAGGAATCGGCAAGCCTGGAGGCTACGTCATCTTTGACCACGATGCGATCCACGACGACTTCGATGGAATGCTTCTTATTCTTCTCGAGCTCGATGGTATCGGATAGATCCCGAATTTCGCCGTTGACGCGCACCCGCACGAAACCTTGCTTCTGGATATCCGCGAGAAGCTTGGTATGCTCGCCTTTGCGACCCGAGACGATAGGCGCCAGTATCTGAAGGCGCGTCCTTTCGGGATACTCCATAATGCGATCGACCATTTGCTCTACCGTCTGCGAAGTGATCTCGAGACCATGATCCGGACAATGCGGTTTTCCTACACGCGCGAACATCAAGCGCAAGTAATCGTAGATTTCCGTTACCGTACCCACGGTAGACCGCGGGTTTCTGCTGGTCGTCTTCTGATCGATGGAGATGGCCGGAGACAATCCGTCGATGGAATCCACGTCCGGTTTGTCCATCTGGCCGAGGAACTGCCTCGCGTATGCGGATAACGACTCCACGTATCTGCGTTGCCCTTCCGCGTAAATCGTATCGAACGCCAGCGAGGATTTACCGGAACCGGACAACCCCGTCAAGACGACGAATTTGTCGCGCGGGATCGTTACGTCGATATTTTTCAAGTTATGGGCGCGTGCGCCCTTGATCACGATTTTCTCGTTAGCCAAAGCTAAAAAGCCCCTTTCGCGACATGGCGGGAGGCTTCTCTCGAACAACCCGGCCGCAGTCGCACACAAATAGGAATGTGTGTTCCCGTTCATTATACAGAACTACGGCGGGTCATGCAAATGATTTGTAAATTAGTGTAACTCTCTAAGATGCCGCGGCTACATGCTCGCCTTGAGCTCCAGCAAAGCATCGCGAAGCTCGGCGGCGCGCTCGAACTGAAGGCTCTTCGCCGCTTCCTTCATCTCGAATTCCAACCGCTCGATGATGGATGCGCGATCCTTCTTCGACAGCTTGCTGAGATCCTCGGCCCCGGTCAGGTAGGTGCTCTTCGTCTCGGCGACTTTGGTCGCTTCGATCAAATCCCTGACTCTCTTCACGATCGTCTGCGGTGTAATGCCGTGTTTCTCGTTGTACGCGAGCTGTATCGTACGGCGACGATCGGTCTCGCCGATCGCCTTCTCCATGGAATCGGTTATTTTGTCCCCGTACATGATCACTCGGCCGCTGGAATTCCGCGCGGCTCTGCCGATCGTCTGAATGAGCGAACGTTCCGAACGAAGGAACCCTTCCTTGTCGGCGTCGAGTATCGCCACCAGCGATACTTCCGGCAAATCGAGACCTTCCCTGAGCAAGTTGATCCCGATAAGCACGTCGAACACGCCAAGACGCAGATCGCGCAAAATCGCCATCCGCTCCAGAGTCTTGATATCAGAATGGAGATAACGCACTTTGATTCCGACTTCCTTCATGTAATCGGTCAGGTCCTCGGACATTTTCTTCGTTAAGGTCGTCACGAGCACCCTCTCGTCCTTGGCGATCCGATCGCGAATCTCGCCGAGCAGGTCGTCGATCTGTCCCTTCGTCGGACGAATCTCGATAATGGGATCGATCAAACCTGTAGGACGAATGATCTGTTCCACGACGGTCGGACAATGCTCCAGCTCGTACGGACCCGGCGTAGCGGATACGAAGACGAGCTGCTTGGCCTTCTCTTCGAACTCCTCGAACCTCAAAGGCCGATTGTCCTTAGCGGACGGCAACCTAAAGCCATGGTCGACCAGCACGGATTTACGGGCTTGGTCGCCGTTATACATAGCGCGCAATTGTGGCAGCGTCACGTGGGACTCATCGATTACGATCATGTAATCATCCGGGAAAAAGTCCATCAACGTATACGGCGTCGCCCCGCGCTCGCGGAACGTCATCGGTCCGGAATAGTTCTCGATACCGGAGCAGAAGCCCATCTCGGCCATCATCTCCAGATCGTAACGGGTCCGTTGTTCCAGGCGTTGCGCTTCCAGAAGCTTGCCGGCGTCCCGCAACTCGACGAGTCTCTCTTCCAGCTCCCGTTCTATATTCACAAGCGCTCGCTTCATCTTCTCCTCGCCCGTCACGAAGTGGGATCCCGGGAAAATAACGACGTGATCCCGCTGGCCGGTAATCTCGCCCGTCAGGACGTCGATTTCCGTGATCCGTTCAATTTCGTCCCCGAACATCTCCACGCGGATCGCCGAATCTCCCCGCGATACCGGGAAAATCTCGATAACGTCCCCGCGTACGCGGAACGTTCCGCGCACGAAGTTCAAATCGTTCCGTTCGTATTGAATGTCGATCAGCCTATGAAGGATAGCGTTCCTCGACTTCTCCATCCCGACGCGCAAGCTCAGTCGCAAATCCCGGTATTCCTCCGGGGAACCGAGGCCATAGATGCAGGATACGCTCGCTACGATAATGACGTCCCGTCTCTCGAATAACGAGGCCGTGGAGGAATGTCGCATCTTATCGATCTCGTCGTTGATGCTAGAGTCTTTCTCGATGTAGGTATCGGTGGACGGAATGTAAGCCTCCGGCTGGTAGTAATCATAGTAACTTACGAAATATTCAACCGCATTCTCAGGGAAAAATTCCTTGAACTCGCTGCAAAGCTGCATCGCCAGCGTCTTGTTGTGCGCGATGATAAGCGTCGGCTTGTTTACCTTGGCGATCGTCTGCGCGATCGTGAACGTCTTCCCCGTGCCTGTCGCCCCGAGCAAGGTTTGATACCTCGCCCCAGCCGTTATCCCTTCCGCCAGTTGCTTGATCGCCCCCGGTTGGTCCCCATCCGGCTGATACTCCGATACCAGCTTGAAAGGTTTATCCGCTATATCCGATACGGACATGATCCATTTTCCCCCTCTCGACTCGCTCGTTATTCAGAATGTATGTTCTCATCTTCATCCATTATATCTTTATCCGTTAGCACCGTCAAAAGCAACAAGCAGCCGTAAACCAATAGGTTATCGAATGGCTGGACGACAAGGGGGTCCTCGTATACAGATTCCCCGCTTACGACAACGCGATCAAGATGGGCGCCAAGCTCGTCGTTCGCGAATCGCAGAATTCGTCCGTATTTGCGTAGTCCAAACTAATTGGGTGCTCGGAGTCGGCGCGGTGGGGCGTTGTTGGCTTTAGTCTAACTAATTGGGTGCTCGGAGTCGGCTCGGAGGGAGGTTGCTCGGAGTCGGCGCAGAGGGCCGTAGTTAGCTTTAGTCAAACTAATTGGGTGCTCGGAGTCGCGCGGTGGGGCGTAGTTGGCTTTAGTCTAATTAATTGGGTGCTCGGAGTCGCATCGGAGGGTCGTAGTTAGCTTTAGTCTTAACTAAATGGGTGCTCGGAGTCGCGCGGTGGGGCGTAGTTGGCTTTAGTCTTAACTAAATGGGTGCTCGGAGTCGCGCGGTGGGGCGTAGTTGGCTTTAGTCTAATTAATTGGGTGCTCGGAGTCGGCGCGGTGGGACGTAGTTAGCTTTAGTCTAACTAAATAGGTGCTCGGAATCGGCGCGGTAGTTCGTAGTTGGCTTTAGTCTAATTAATTGGGTGCTCGGAGTCGCATCGGAGGGTCGTAGTTAGCTTTAGTCAAACTAATTGGGTGCTCGGAGTCGGCGCGGTGGGGCGTAGTTAGCTTTAGTCTAAATAAATAGGTGCTCGGAATCGGCGCGGTAGTTCGTAGTTAGCTTAAGTCTAACTAAATAGGTGCTCGGAGTCGGCGCGGAGGGTCGTAGTTAGCTTTAGTCTAACTAAATGGGTGCTCGGAGTCGGCATGGTGGGGCGTAGTTAGCTTTAGTCTAACTAAATAGGTGCTCGGAGTCGGCTCGGAGGGTCGTAGTTAGCTTTAGTCTAACTAATTATTGGGTGCTCGGAGTCGGCTCGGAGGGTCGTAGTTGGCTTTAGTCTAACTAAATAGGTGTTCGGAGTCGGCGCGGTAGTTCGTAGTTAGCTTTAGTCTAACTAATTGGGTGCTCGGAGTCGGCGCGGTAGTTCGTAGTTAGCTTTAGTCTAACTAAACGTGTGCCTTTTTCGCGCGAAAAAAGGTTGACGATGTTCAATATTTAGCTTATCATCTAAATATAAGATTTAGACGTTTATCTAAACATTAAATTAAAATCCCTCATGAAAGGAGGAATTCCATCCATGAACGATGCATTCAAGGCATTATCCGACCCCACACGCAGAAAGATTCTCCAACTTTTAAAAGAGAAAGACCTCTCCGCAGGCGACATCGCCGACCAATTCAACATATCTAAACCGAGTATCTCGCACCATCTGAATATCCTAAAGCAAGCAAGGTTAGTCGAAGACGAAAGACAAGGTCAGAGCATCATTTATTCCATTAACCTTACCGTCATGCAGGAAGCCATGGGTTGGTTCCTCGGCATGATCGGAACAAAAGGAGAGTCACATGATGACGAACGCAAATGAAAATCCGAAAATGACCTGGTCGAGGAAAGACTGGATTCTGCTCGGCGCGAACGTGCTGTTATTCGCGATCCTATACCTTATTTTCAACGATCAACTTCCCGATACCGTCAATTCGCACTACAATACGAAGGGCGAAGCGGACGACACCATGGCCAAAAGGAGCTTCTGGCTATTGTATGCCGGTATAGGCTTAGTGTTGCCGACAGTCCTTTCCTTATTGAGATATATCGATCCCCGCAAAGGCAACTATACCCGTTTCGAAGGCTATTACAATCTAATGCGCTGGTCTATCAGCTTTTTTATCCACGCCATTATGTTGGTCGTCATTATGGATAACCTCGGAGAAAAATTACCGGTTGTAAACCTGATCAACGGCGGACTGGGTATTCTCTGGATCATTATCGGAAACCGAATGGGCCAATTGCGCAGCAATTTCTTTATCGGAATCAAGACGCCTTGGGCTTTATCCGACGACAATAACTGGCGGATGACTCATCGCTTGGCCGGACGGTTATGGGTAATAGCCGGACTGGTTATGTTCGTCAGCGCCTGGTTCGTTCCGGCGACTTGGACTATTGCGGTGTTGCTGATTTGTACAATGGGGAGCTCTCTCATCCCTCTTGCGTACTCCTATCTCCTCCACAAACGCAAGGCAGCTGTCTAGCATTCATTAGCCACGGGTCAGTTTCCAAGAATCTTAAGCCCGATAACGGCTCCGACGACCATACAGAGGAAAAAAATCCGGCGGATCTGGCGGGACTCTCCGTAAAATAACATTCCAACGAGAGTCCCTCCCACCGTTCCGATCGCCGTCCATATCGCATACGCCGTCCCCATGGAGATGTCCTTCATAGCAATGGACAATAGGATGAAGCTAGCTGTAAATCCTCCAAGCATCAGAACCATGCTGAGAACGCCTTTGTTATTATTCAGCCGATTGATTCCGAGTACGCCGACGACCTCGAACAACCCCGCTAACACCAATACGATCCACGCCATTATTCCTCCACCTCCCCCGTCGCAACCTTTGTCGTCATCTTAAGCCCAGCTATTCCGATGATCATCACGATAACCAAAGCCAGCTTACCCGCTTCCAAAGTAACGCCAAAGAAGATCGACTCCGCCAGTACCGTGCCCGCAGCCCCTATTCCCGTAAAAACCGCATAGGCGGTGCCCACCGGAAGGACGCGGGTCGAATAGATCAAACCCAAGAAGCTCAATAGGATTCCGATCGCGGTCAGCGCCCATTCTCCAGCGTTAGTCGCGTGCTTCAGACCCGACACCCAACCAATTTCGCATAGCCCCGCTAACCAGAGCAACAACCAATAACGATTCATGCCGCACCTCCACCTCGTATTTTCTCCCCGCTTGCTTAAGGAATTCGTCTCTTTGAGAAGACGCAACAAACCCGAAAGCACCGGAGGCATGAGCAACGCGAAACGTCGCTGCTAGCCGTCATCGATACTCCCGGGTTTTTATCCCGCCGTGTTCATCTTAGCCGATGGCCAAGACGCGCTTCCTCTCGGACCTAACCGATACCATTCCATGTATCGTGGAACCCTAGAAAGCCTGCTTCCTGATGATGTCATTACAAAATACATCACACGACATGTTAAGTCAAGGGTTTTTTCGCGATTGCGTGCCGCGAGGCGGAAGACCGGCATCCTCCGCGATCTGCTCTGCTTCGGCAGCCAGAGCCAGTGCTGCAGCTTCTTCAGCCGCTGCCTGCTCCGCTGCCGCTTGCTTGGCTTCCCTGCGGGCCATCATCGTCGGCGAATTTCCGAGCCTGCGCGCGCCCGCTTCCCTGAGCCCTTGCCAGATCGATGCAGATCGGGGCGCCGCAACGTATTCTACATCCTCGTCCGGTGCCAGAATCAGGCCGAGCTGGTAGTGCTCTCCTTCGTATCTTGCGCGCTGCAAAAACTTGATATGACCGTCTCGATTAACAACCTCAAGCTTGCAGAACGCGGATTGCCGTTGAAGGGCCGCATGCAAATCTTCTTTATTTCGTACGGAAATTCCGTTTACTTTCTTTATCAGCTCGCCTACTTGAAAACCCATCTCGAACGCGGGAGTGTTGGGCAGAACGGCCAACACTTTAACGCCGCTTCCGTCCTGGGAGTATCGGGGATCCCTGCCCGCTTCTTTCATGCGACTAAACCACAGCAATCCTTCATGCAAGACGAATGCCGCCAAGGATGCGACGACGGTTAACGGGGACCAGAATTCGGAGCCTGCAGCCAATGCAGCTAATACAATGCCGTATAGGATAAGCATATTACCCGAAGAACGGGCTTTTTCCTCCGGCCAGTATGCCGTCGTCCGGTCGCTGAAACCGATTAGCACGGGGAAGGCCAACAAGCTCCAAGCCGCCGTCTCTCCTCCGCCGCCGAACAAGGGAATCCACGGCAACGTGAACCCCTCTCCCCCTGCCGGGATGAGCCATAACAAAGGAATCGGCCACACTCCTGATAACGCGTATGCTCCCATCGGTTTTCCGCGCTTGCCTTGAAGAAACAAGGGGATGGCCAGCTTCGAGCCTTGGAACCTTACCAATAAACCTTCGGCAATATGCAACAAGCCCGCCATGAAGAGCAATCCGGGAACATCGATAGCGGATAGCGTGCTAAGCGCATCGGCGAATGTACCCTCCGAGGTCTCCATGCCCGTCCTTTGAAAGATGACCTGAAGCAAACCTAAAGCACCCGCGGCATAGGCAAGACATATATAACGCAGTTGGAACAAAGCCAATACTCCCATGGCGATCCATAAGAACATTAGCGTTTCCGAAGTCAGACCCGCGCCGGCTCCAAGCCCCGCTAAGGAAAGCACGAGCCCGACGGCCATGCCGGCAACGACTCTTGTTAACGTTAAATACAGGGTGCTGTAGAGCCTAACGTGAAACAGCTTGCGCTGTAACGTCACTCCTAAGCGCGCATGCCACCAAACAAGACCGATCGCGATATAGAGATACGGCAACGTGAACAATCCGATTACGGCTTGTCCCGCTTCCCGCAATACATTCAGCAGAGGATCCACTTGCCCCTCCCCTTTCATTAAGTAAAACGTCTTCCCCGTCCTTCAGACAGCGGAATACGTTTGTATTGAGCAATAAGTTTGAGCTGTAAGTAAATGCTCGAGGCCCAATTGCAAAGTCTGCTTAGATTGACCGATGAAAACAGGGTTGCACGCAGGTCCGTGCAGGTCGGCCAAGTCCACCCTTCATTTCTAGTTGCACAATATACACTAAGAAACTCAATACTCACTCGTTTGAAGAAACTAGTTGTAGAAAATACACTTATATCCTTCAAAATTCTGATATTCGGACTCCATTCATTCAACTAACTGTATGTTCTGCAATTAGATTCGGATAGGCTGCCTTTTCCTTCAAACTAACTGACTATTTTACACTTAGCTTTCTGCCGATGATGGTGGGGTTGCGGGGGTGCTGCCAGCCGAGCTGGTTGCTAGTTGGTTAATTTTATACTTTCTGAATGTTAAAAAGGAAGTTGACCTAAGGTCAACCTCCTAAGTATTCGACAATAGCGGGAAAATTCCTTCTGCCAAGTATAAACGGCTTTCTATTCAAGGCGATACTTGGATCTTTTCCCGCGCTTCTGTTAATGCCGCTTGCAATTGTTTATCATGAACGGGATTCTGCAAATTAATGTAAAGTGCTTCTTCAAGCCGTTGCGCCGTCTCGGCGTTGACGTCGCCCGTTACCGGCAACGACTCGCTCGCTTGGAATTGCTCCAAAGCCGATTTGGTCGCTTGGCTGAAATAACCGTCCGTACGATCCGCGGGAAATCCGACACCTGCTAAGATATTCTGAAGATTCGTAACCGCTTCTCCGGTGGTATCGTATTTAAGGACGTAATCCCTGGGAAGGCGCGAGGCAAGGAAATATTCAGGCTGGATAACCTCGATGTCCGGCGTAATGCCTTTCTCATGGATCCAGGTTCCGTCCGGCAGAAGCCACTTGTACACCGTAAGCTTGACCATGCTGCGATCGCCCAACTCATCGTTGAAGGGTACTTGAACCGTCCCTTTGCCATAGGTGGTTTCGCCCATAATCACCGCGTTCGCCGATTGCTTCAGCGCTCCCGCCAAAATTTCCGCGGCGCTGGCGCTGCCATTGTTGACCAGCACGATCAGCGGGTAGAACTTATCGTTCTTCGCTCCGTTCGCGGCCACGTCGACTTTGCGCTTGCCGTTCCGATACTCGGACTGCACGATGACTTTTCCTTTCTCCATGAACTGATCCGCAACATCGATCACGGACTGGAGCAGTCCCCCCGGATTATCCCGGACGTCGATGACGAGAGCCTTAAGCCCTTTCTCCTCCATCGCTTTCAGTTCCTCCGCGACTTGAACGGAGGTATCCTCGCCGAATTGATTAATGATGAGATGACCGACTCCGTCTGAACCTATCTCGGAGTGCACGGTTTCCAAGTCGATACGATCCCGAACAAGCTCGAGTTCTATCGGGTCCGCCGCTCCACCGCGCTGTACTTTCAGTTTGGCCTTAGTACCCTTGGGACCTCGAATTTTGCCAACGGCCTCGCTCAGCGTCAGCCCATGCAAGCTTTCCCCGTTAATGGATAGCAAAATATCATCCGGCTGCAGTCCAGCCCTCTCCGCAGGAGATCCGCGAATGGGCGCTTCTACCACAATCGATCCGTTATCGACCCTAAGGTTGGCGCCAATCCCCGTGAATGCCCCTTGGAGCATTTCGTTGAACTGATCTGCTTCAACTTCCGGCTTATATACGGAATAGGGATCGCGCAATGACTCCACCATTCCTTGGATAGCTCCGTCGACTAGCTTCTCCCGATCCATTGGATCGATAAAACGATTTTCGATCAGACCTAAGGCCTTATTCAATTTATCGAGCTCATCCTGGCTCAGCCCGTCCTTTATATAAGGGGCAGCCGTGCCTGTTTGCGCTGAGGAAGATTGAAATCCCCACTCCGGAAGCTCGAAATAAGCGTAAGTCGCCATACAGGCGGCAATGGTTGTCAGCACCATCATGGCCACAACGGTGCGACCTCGGAACCACACGCGCAACCCACTCCTCGATTGATGGCATATTGTTAGATTATTACATATTCGGACCGTTTATCCTAGTATAAAATAAAGGAAAACAGCCGACGCCCGACTATCGGAGTCGGGGTATCGGCTGCCCTCTTGCGGTTATTTCAAATAAGGCGCGGGATTGACCGGTTCGGAATTTTTGCGGACTTCGAAGTGCAAATGATTGCCCGTCGATTGGCCGGTCGAGCCGACCTGACCAATCTTCTCTCCCCGCTTGACGGTCTCGCCTTTCTCCACGAGAATGCCGCCGTTCATCAGATGCCCGTACAACGTCCACAATCCGCCGCCATGATCGATGATGATACAGTTTCCGTAGCCGCTCCACGATTGGGCGACAATTACGACGCCCGTCTCTGCCGCGTATACCGCCGTCCCCTTAGGCGCTGCCATATCCATGCCGGCGTGCAGCTTCTTCTTCCCGGTTATCGGATGTATACGGTATCCGAACTGCGAAGACAACCGGTATTCCGATTTCAAAGGCATGCCCAGTTTGCCGCCCTTGTAATAATTCTTGATCCGGTTCTTCTTCGCTTCCAAGGCAGAGGCTTGCTTCGCGAGCTCCGTCAGTTGTCTCGCGGATTCCTCGCTAATTTCCTCCAGGTCTTCGATATCCTTGGCAATCTTGGAGACCAACACTTCCTTGTCGTTCTCGTCTTGACGAAGCTGCGCCTGGTGCCCTTCGAGTTCTTCGTAAAGATTCTTGATTTCCTTAAGCTCTTGCTCCCTTTGCAGCTTCATATCGGCGACTTCGTCCGTATATTTCTTCTTCTCTTCGGCGATGTTGCGATCTTGGGCAGCGATCGACTCGACCGCGTCGAAGCGATCCAGGAAATCGGAGAAGCTCGTCGAACTCAGGAGCACGTCAAGATAGGATACCGGACCAGCGGTATAAGCCATCCGAACGCGCGAGTCCATCAGTTCCATCCGGTTATCCCGTTGCTTGATCGCACCCTCTAGCTCTTGCCCCGTAAGGAAAAGCTTTTCTTCCGCCGCCGCGATTTTGCCTTGCGTCGTTTCGAGCCGTTTCTGAACCGCGTCGATGCGATTCAGCAAATTCTGAATATCTTCCTTGGTTGCTTGCTGCTTGCCGGTTAAATCCTTGACCGTATTTTCCGCGTATCTCTGGTTGTGCGCAGCGCGTTCCATGTCCTTCTTCAGCTTCTTCAGGTCCTGCTCGATCTTCTCGACCTCGGAGAGAGCTTGACCATCGTATGGCTTGGCTATAAGTCCGGTAACCAATAGCATGGCCACCAGCAGCAATAATCTTCTTTTCACGGGAGTCCTCCTTCGAAAACGGGTTTATCGCTTCCAAATACCGGTTAATAACCATTAGACTTTCAAATATCTGCGAACCGAGATCGTGCTGCCCCATACTCCGAGCAGCGTTCCCAAGGCAATAATCGTTCCGCCAACCAGTACTCTGATCTCGTCTAAGGACGAAAATTCGATCATATATAAACCAACGGCCGCGCTAGTCGATTGCACCAGCTGGGAATATCCATACAGTAGGACCGCGGTACTGATGAAAGATCCGCCGAACCCGATAATCGCGCCTTCAATGAAGAACGGCCATCTAATGAAGCTATTCGTTGCGCCTACCAGCTTCATAATCGAGATCTCGCGGCGACGGGCGATGATGGTCATCTTGATCGTGGTCGAAATCAGGAACATGGCCATAACGGCAAGGCCCAACACGATGAAAATTCCGATATTGCGCACGGCGTTCGTTATGCTGAACAGCTTCTCGATCGTTTCTTTGCCGTATTTTACCTTGGATATGGATTTAGATGGATCGGTTAAATTAATGGCTTCGATCTGTTTGGCTACGTATGCTACCTTCTGAGGATCGAAGGCTTCAACCTCGAAGGCATCGGGCAATGGATTATTTTCCTTCTCGTAGCCTTCCAATGCTTCCTTGCCCTCTTCGCCCATGCTTTCGCGGAATCGCTTCAAGCCTTCTTCCTTAGGGACGTAAGTGACCGACTTGACCTCGGGTATTCTCTTGATCGTGCGTTCGATTTCTTCCGCCTTTTGTTTCGCCGTATCGACCTGGAGATAGACGTTGATCTGAACCTGGTTGTCCAATTGATCGGCTAGCTTGTTCACGTTAAGCGCGAGCAACATGAAAATCCCGAGAATAAACAACGATACCGCGATGGAGCTCATTGAGGCGAATGTCATCCAGCCGTTACGGCCGACATTCTTAACGCCTTCGCGAATATGGCGGGTTACGGTACTAAATTTCATAGCCGTATTCCCCTCTCTGTTGATCGCGAACGATGCTGCCCCGTTCAATGGCAATGACGCGTTTGCGCAGCGTGTTCACGATCTCTTTGTTGTGGGTGGCCATGACGATCGTCGTACCGCGGAAATTAATCTCTTCCAGCAGATTCATGATGCCCCATGAGGTTTCAGGGTCCAAATTCCCCGTCGGTTCATCGGCGACGATAACCGCGGGACTGTTGACGATAGCGCGGGCAATCGCCACGCGTTGCTGTTCTCCCCCCGAGAGTTGGGCAGGCAGGCTGCTTGCCTTATGCTTGAGTCCTACGAGCTCCAACACTTCCATCGTGCGCCTGCGAATCAAACGGCGAGGCGTCTCGATAACCTCCATGGCGAATGCCACGTTTTCGAATGCGGAAAGCTTCGGCAACAGCTTGTAATCTTGAAAAATAACTCCGATATTGCGACGAACGTAAGGAATCTTACGATGCTTCAGCTTGCCTATATTGAATCCGTTGACGGAAATTTGCCCTTTGGTCGGCACTTCTTCCCTGTAAATCAGCTTCATGAACGTGGACTTCCCAGCACCGGAAGGACCCACTATGTACACGAACTCGTTACGGTCAATGACGACGTTAACGCCTTGAAGCGCGGTCGTACCGTCGGCATAGGTCTTCCAAATGTCCTGCATTTCAATCACGGTATCACTTCCTGTTAAGATTCAGACCTTAGTTACTTCGACATCATGCCTGATAATCCTCTCTTTGTCGATCTTTAAACTGGAGAATTATGTCGAGTCGTGGGCGGCGAACCTATGGCGGGCTTGGGCTTTAGTTGAATTTTAAGAATTTTTTAATATTTGGTGAAAACGATTCGCGAGATTCGTTGTATATATAATTAGAAAGATTTGTAAGATAGATGGAGTGTAGAAAGAGGGGTTCCCGCATGAAAAAAGGTTGGTTCATCGCAGGCTTGCTGACACTCGTCCTCATTGGCGCAGGGGTTGGCGGAGCGATCAGTTACGGCAGCGTCGATACGCTGCCGGATAACTTTATCGTTGGCGGTTTGAATGTCGGGGGGCAGTCGGCCGAGGAAGCTCTGAAAGAAGTACGGGAACAGGTTGCGAAGATGGAATCGACTTCCGTGAGCGTGGATCCGAAGGAGCTTGGCGATGATGGTGCGGTCGAGTCTGCCATACCCTCTCTGACTCTTAAGCAGCTTGGGCTTAAAGTAGACGCAGCGGAAGCCATGAACTCAATCGAGCGCTTCCGGGATTATTCCTGGTGGGAAAGAGCTAAACTTCGTTACCGAGGGGATATCGAATCGACCTATGGAATGAAGGTGTCTTGGGATGATGGAGTGTTCGATAAGGCAGCTGGCGAGGCTTGGGGCTCTCTCGTGACGGGTCGTTCTGAGAATGCTGCACGGACGATTAACGATCAGGACATCGTCGTATATACCGAAGAAAAGCTAGGGCGCCAGCTTGATTTACCTGCTTTATTCGAGCAATTGAAGAAGCACGAGCCGGCTAACTTGACTGCAGTACCGAAAGAGACACTGTTGTTGGAAACCGAAGTAATAGAGACTCCACCCGAAATAACGGTAGCTAAGCTAAAAGAAGAAGGCATAGAGCGCAAGATCGTCGAATTCACGACCTCCTTCGCGACAAGCGGCGAAGGACGCACGCACAACGTGACGGTAGCCGCCAAAGCGTTAAACGAAACGTTGCTCATGCCGGACGAAGTATTCGAATACGGGAAGATCGTCGCCAAAGCGGAGAAAGAATTCGGCTACAAAGAAGCTCCGGTTATTCTTAAGGGGAAGCTGACACCCGGTATCGGCGGGGGAATCTGCCAAGTATCCAGTACGCTGTATAATGCCGCGTTATTGACCGGCCTTGATATCGTCGAACGCCGCAATCACTCGCTCGTCGTGCACTATTTGCCTAAAGGGCTCGACGCGACGTTCGCAGACGGCTACGTCAACTTCAAGTTTCGAAATTCGACAGGAAAGCAATTATTAATTCGTACTGTAGTGAAGGATAAGACGCTCACCGTTAAATTTTTCGGCACTATGCCGGACAATGTGTCCTATCGCACGGAAACGGAGGAAGTGAAGGTTAATCCTCCGAAAACCGTTTACGTCGCCAACGCCATAATTGCGCCAGGTAAGCAGGACACCATGCAGAAGGGCGAAGCTGGTTATGTGGTTGAATCGTATCTGGTGAAATTGGTAGACGGGGAGTTCGTCGAGCGTAAGAAGCTGTCCAAGGATACTTACCGCTCGCAGGACACGCTGATCGCGGTCAATCCGAGCGATCCGAGGCTGCACCCGGAAGGCGCGACGCCTACGCCTACGCCGAGCGAAACTCCCGATCCCGACGAGGATGAAGGGCCTGTCGAGCCGGTTTGATACAATCGCAATGCAAAAGCCCTCCTGTGAAGAAAATTTTTCATGGCCGGGTGTTTAGTTGACCGTCGAGACTTTCTCGACAGTCTGAGGCTATCGAGATCATATCTCGATAGCCTTTTTCCGATTGCATGGCCGCGTGTCATGAAAATGTTATGTTGCTATCATAAAAATCGAAAGCGCTGCCATAGTCTATAGAAAGGAGGGGATTGCGTCCGGTCGGACAACCAGAAAAGGTATCGTACTTAAAAAATTTTAAATGATGGAGGTTACGATGATAACTAAGAAATGGATTCGGAAGTTGGCCGCAATCGTTGGAATGTTAGCTTTAATCGCGCCAATTGTCATACCTGCAGAATCGGCAAACGCAGGCACTCCTTGGAGAAGTTCTTTATATCCATCCGATTGGACTCCGGGGTATAAAGATGCGCAAGGCCGGATTCTTCAGGACTTTGCATATGCCGGCTATTGGAGAGGCGAGAAAAGCATCCCCGCCACTCCGCCAGGCGCCACCTATAACGTCGTCACCCAGTATGGGGCGGATCCAAGCGGGGCCGCCGATTCCACGAATGCCATTCAGAATGCCATCAATGCTGCCGGAGCAGCCGGCGGAGGCATTGTGTATTTGCCTGCGGGGACGTATCGCGTGAAGCCTCAAGGAACAAATACCAGTGCACTTTGGATCAATCAAAACAATGTCGTGCTTCGGGGCACAGGAAAAACATCGACGTTCATTTACAACGATTCAACGAGCATGCGGACGAAATCGGTCATCCGTATGGCTCCGATCTCATCTGCGGATTGGTTTACGCCAACGAATACCTCTACCTCCATCCGAAGCGATGTACCGCCGCTTGCGATGACCATCCCCGTTAACAGCGTCACTGGGTATAACGTCAACGAATTTATCATCGTTCACTCCGATTGCACAGCTGAGTTCATTGCGGAGCACGGGATGACCGGCAAATGGGATGCATCGCTGAAGGGACCGACGTTCTATCGGAAAATTACGGCGATTAATGCAACCGCCAACACGCTGACGATAGACATTCCGATCCGTTACGACTTGAAAACAAGGGATAATGCGCGCGTATACAAAATAGGAGAACCGATTTCAGAGGCAGGGATCGAAGCTTTGTCGATCGGCATGAGACAGCATACGGGAACAGGCTGGGGAGATTTGGACTTTAACACGCCTGGCACAGGGGCTTACGATGTTCACGCCTCCAAGGCGATTTTAATCTCAAACGCCAGAAACAGCTGGGTAGATAACGTGAATAGCTACAAGCCTGGCTCAAACAGCGGGGATTATCATTTGCTATCCCACGGTATAGCGGTATACCAATCCCGAACGGTTACCGTTCAGAATACCCATTTTCAGAAACCGCAGTATCGAGGCGAAGGCGGTAACGGGTACATGTACTTGGCGCAGGGCTCGGATAATTTGGTGCAAAACGCTGCGGCCACGAACGGAAGACATAACTTCACTTTCCAATACATGTGGTCGAGCGGAAACGTCATCCACAACAGCACATCGAACACTCCCCGTCTCGCCTCGGATTTCCATATGCACTTAAGCATGGCCAATTTATTCGATAACATGACGATGAACGGAGACTTTATCCAAGCCGTATATAGACCGTATGGAACGATAGAGCATGGGTGGACGACAACGCAATCGGTCATCTGGAATACGAACGGTATCGCCTATGCACCCGGTCAGTCGTCTATCGTGACATCGAAGCAATTCGGTCAGGGCTATGTGATCGGAACCCGCGGAGCGGCAAATGGCGTGACGTATACGGTGCCGGGCTCCGACGGCTCCGCACCTCAGGACCTGGTGGAGGGGATCGGTACGGGAGCAGATTTGTCGCCGCAATCCTTGTATCTGGACCAAAAAGCGAAGAGAGATTCTCGTCTGAATGCTTCCACAACAATCCCTGCCCAAATCGAAGCCGAAAACTACAGCGCCATGAACGGCATCCAGTTGGAAACCACTTCGGATACGGGCGGAGGACTCAACGCAGGCTGGATCGACGCAGAAGACTGGATGGACTATAATGTCAACGTACCGGCAGCCGGAACCTATACGGTGCAATACCGTGTTGCCAGTCCGTCAACGTCCGGCCAGATCCAATTGAAGTCGGGAGATACGGTTTTGGACACGACAGCCGTACCGAATACGGGAGGCTGGCAGAGCTGGGAGACGTTGACCTCTTCGGTTAACCTGAACGCCGGACAGACCACTTTACGCGTATTTGCAAGCGGATCGGGGTTCAACCTCAATTGGATCAATTTCGGTGGAAGCACTCCGCCACCCCCGCCTCCTCCTACAAACCTCTTAACGAATCCCGGGTTTGAAACCGGAGATTTGACGGGATGGACGGAATGGCACAGTGGCGCTCTGGCGCAAAAAGTAGACACGGATAGCCCATTAAGCGGAAGTTTTAAGCTGACCCATTGGGCTTCCACCAGCTACAAGCAGCTCACGGGTCAGGCGAAGACAGTGCCCAACGGACTCTATTCAGTCAGCGTATGGGTCCGCTCCGGCGGAGGTCAGAACGTGCTGCAGCTATACGCCAAAAACTACGGCGCTGCAGAGCTCGATGCCGTTATGGGATCCGGTCCAATCACGACTTATACGAAATATACGATCGACAACATCAACGTGACTACCGGTCAAATCGAGATCGGCATCTGGAATGACGCGAATGCGAATAACTGGGCGGTATTCGATGATTTCGAATTGGTGAAGAAGTAAGAAGGCAAAACGATCGTCATTTTTTCAGAGGCCACAAGTTTTATACAGGATACCTTGCCTCAAATTAGAGGAAGGGTATCCTGTGTTCCTGTATAATAAAGCTTTATTATGCTAATATAGCACGGGCGTTACGGAGTACCGCCTTAAGGAACGACTCGTGTTCCGGCTGAACGCTGCCTATAATTCTGACCCTGCGTTTGATGTAGTCTAAGCTTTTTAATTGGTCCGTTAGCACAACACCGGATACAGGAAGTCCTTCCGGGACCGTTACCTCAAAGGGGTAATTTTTTGCATTACTCGTTATCGGACACATGACCGCGAAGCCTGTCAGTTGGTTAAATGCTAATTCCGAAAGTACGATTGCCGGACGCCGTCCCGCTTGTTCATGTCCTGCTTGTGGATCAAAATCCATAACAACTAAATCTCCGCGAGCTGGGACGCTCAAATCAACTCGTCTCCTTCAACGCCATAATCGACCTCTTCGTGACGCTTCGTTTCTGGCTTTATCTGATCAAGAAGCGTCTTCAGGTGAGCACGCAAGTCTTCATTCGACTCCTCAGGTCTTGACGAAGGCCTTATAAGGATTTCATTGTCCGTAGTCATCATAATCTGCAGCTCTGCCCCCTCTTCCAAATTAAGCCTCTTCAGGAATTGGTTCGGAATTCGAATTGCGCTACTGTTTCCCCACTTGCTTAACGTAACAGTCGCCATACCTAACACATCCTTCCCTTTCTTATTTCCCAATTATATCTCACCACCCGCAAAAATGTATATACTCATGATATACATTAATGGACTTAATAATGCTTTGCTTAAAAGAAAAAGACGCAGCTCTCAATAGCCACGCCTATTTGAATCCAATAATAAGTTACCGACTCTTCGCCTCGTACTCCGAAATCCATTCCACTGTGCGGGAAAGCTCGATTTGAGCGCGAGAGATTGCGGCTTCCACCTGGGGAGTCGCCGTACCGCCGTACACGTTGCGGGCGTTTACCACCGCTTCCGGCTGGAGCACCGCGTAGATCCGGTCGTCGAACAGCTCGGAGAACTGCTTAAATTCTTCTAAGGTCAGGTCGAGCAGGAACTTGTTCTGCTGGATGCAGTACAGTACCGTTTTCCCGATAACTTCATGAGCTTGACGGAATGGCAGGCCTTTGCCTACGAGGAAATCGGCGATGTCCGTCGCATTAGAGAAGTCTTGATCAACCGCGCGACGCATCTTCTCCTTGCGTACCTTCATCGTCTCGATCATCGAGGCGAATAGCTGGAGCGCTCCCTGCAACGTTTTAACGGTATCGAACATGCCTTCCTTGTCTTCCTGCATATCCTTGTTGTATGCCAGCGGCAGCGACTTCAGCACGGTTAGAAGGCCAACCAAGTTGCCGTACACGCGGCCGGTCTTCCCTCGCACGAGTTCAGGTACGTCCGGATTCTTCTTCTGCGGCATAATGCTGGAGCCCGTGCAGAACGCATCGTCGAGCTCCACGAACTGGAACTCGGTGCTGGACCAGAGGATGAGCTCCTCGCTAAGACGAGACAAGTGCATCATGATCAGCGAAGCTCCGCTCAGGAATTCAACGATGAAATCGCGGTCGCTGACGGCATCCAGGCTATTCTCGTAGACGCGGCCGAAGTTCAATTGCTGTGCCGTGAATTGGCGATCGATCGCGAAGGTCGTGCCCGCAAGCGCGCCCGCTCCAAGAGGCAGCGTGTCGATACGCTTGTAGCTGTCCTGAAGGCGCTCGATATCGCGACCGAACATGGACACGTAAGCCATCAAGTGATGAGCGAACAAGATTGGTTGAGCACGCTGGAGGTGAGTATAACCCGGCACGATCGTATCCAGGTTCTGCTTAGCTTGTCCGATGAGGGCAGCCTGCAGCTTATGCAGCTGATCGACGAACTCGACGACGCGTTTGCGCAAGTACAAATGCATGTCCGTCGCTACTTGGTCGTTGCGGCTGCGTCCCGTATGAAGCTTGCCGCCGACCGGACCGATTTCGTCGATCAAAGCTTTCTCGATATTCATGTGAATATCTTCGTCCGCGATCAGGAATTGCTGTTCCCCGCTCGCGATGCGTTGGCGTACTTTCAAGAGACCGTCCTTGATCTTCTCGACGTCCTCGGCCGGAAGGATGCCGCACTTGCCCAGCATCGTCACGTGCGCCAAGCTGCCTTGGATGTCCTCCTGCGCCAACTCCTTGTCGAACGTGATCGAAGCCGTATATTCTTCCACAAGCTGGTCCGTTTTTTTCGTAAAACGGCCGCCCCATAGCTTACTCATTCGGTATACCCCTCTCTCGTGTATCGCGCTTAAACGGCAAAAGGGGAGCGCCGGCTAGCGAAAGTGCCTCCCGCATTGCCCCGCCAAGCGGGGGATGGTTCGGCAGGCTGCGCGCCCGGTTCTCCCTTTTGTCTTTATCAGTTAATGCCGGAGGCGCCGTTGACGCCCGAAGAAACCTTCAGACGCAGCGCGTTAAGGCGGATAAAGCCGGTAGCGTCGCCTTGATCGTACGCTTTCGTAGGATCCGCTTCCATCGTTGCGATGTGCGGATTGTAGAGGCTTACGGGGCTCTTGAGTCCCGCCGCCATGATGTTGCCTTTGTACAGCTTCAGACGGACGGTACCCGTCACGTTCTTCTGGCTTTCGTTCACGAGCGCTTGAATAGCGATACGCTCGGGAGCGAACCAGAAGCCGTTGTATACCAAAGTGCTATATTTGGAGATCAAGGAGTCGCGAAGATGCATAACGTCGCGGTCCATGGTCAACGATTCGATCTTACGGTGAGCGGTGAAAAGAATGCTGCCGCCCGGGGTTTCGTACACGCCGCGGCTCTTCATGCCGACGAAACGGTTCTCCACCATGTCGACTCGGCCAACGCCGTGTTTGCCGCCGATTTCATTCAATTTCTCCATGACGGCTAGCGGACTCAGGCTTTCTCCGTTTACCGCGACGCAGTTGCCGCCTTCGAAATCCAGCTCGATGTACTCGGCTTGATCCGGCGCTTTCTCCGGAGAGACGCTTAGTACGTACATATCTTCCACGTCGGCCGCGCTGGAGTCGAACCATGGATCCTCCAGCATGCCGCTCTCAAAGCTGATATGCAGCAGGTTGCGGTCCGTCGAGTACGGCTTGGAAGCCGAAGCTTGAACCGGGATGCCATGCTTCTCGGCATAGGCGATCATCTCCGCGCGACCCGGAAAAGCTTCGCGAAACGCTTCGTCGCGCCATGGAGCGATGACTTCGATGTTCGGAGTTAAAGCCGCAGCCGTCAGTTCGAAGCGAACCTGGTCGTTTCCTTTGCCCGTCGCGCCGTGCGCGATAGCCGTCGCGCCTTCGGCAATGGCGATTTCCACCATGCGCTTGGCGATGAGAGGACGGGCGATGCTTGTGCCGAGCAGGTATTGGCCTTCGTACAGCGCGCCTGCTTGGAACATTGGATAGATGAAGTCCTTCGCGAACTCCTCGCGGAGGTCGTCGATGTATACTTTGGATGCTCCGGTTTTGAGCGCTTTTTCCTCCAAGCCGTCCAATTCGTCCTTCTGGCCGATATCGGCGGTGAAGGTAATGATCTCGGCATCGTACGTTTCCTTCAGCCATGTCAGGATGACCGAGGTGTCCAGGCCTCCGGAGTAGGCTAGAACGATTTTATTTTTCGCCATTAGAATGAGAGCTCCTTTAGTCTTGATTGATGTCCCTACCTACATAATCGCGGCCATGACCGCTTTCTGCGCGTGCAGGCGATTCTCGGCTTCGTCGAAAATAACAGAATGCTTGCCGTCGATTACGCCTTCGCTTACTTCTTCCCCGCGATGGGCAGGCAGGCAATGCATGAACATATAGTCGGACTTTGCATGCTTCACGAGCTGCTCGTTGACTTGATAGTCCTTAAACGCCTTCTCGCGTTCCTTCTGCTCTTCCTCGAAACCCATGCTTGCCCAGACGTCCGTGTAGATGATATCGGCGCCTTCGACGGCTTCGCGAGGATCTCTCAGTACATCTATGCGTCCACCGGTTTGGGCTGCAGCTTCTTTAGCCAGTTGAATGATGTCGGCAGCGGGTTCATACCCTGCGGGGGAAGCGCTGGTGAAATGCATGCCCAGCTTAGCCGCTCCCATCATCAAGGAATGGGTCATGTTGTTGCCGTCTCCGATGTAGGAAATCTTAAGGCCTTCCAGCTTACCCTTCATCTCGAGCACCGTCTGGTAATCCGCAAGCGCTTGGCATGGATGCGATTGGTCGGACAAAGCGTTAATGACCGGAACGGTCGCTCCGCGAGCTAGCTCGACTACGTTGCGATGACCGAACGTACGTATGATGATGCCGTCCAAATACCGGGACATCGTCTGAGCGGTATCGCGAATCGTCTCCCCGCGTCCCATCTGAATGTCGTTCTTGCTTAAAAATAACGCTTGACCGCCCAGTTGATACATTCCGACTTCGAAGGAAACTCGCGTGCGGGTGGACGATTTTTCGAAAATCATCCCCAGTGACTTCCCTTTGAGCGGTTGGTATACCTCTCCGGATTTCTGCTTGCGCTTAAGCTCGATGGCTAAATCCAGCAAATAACGGATTTCTTCCGGCGAGTAATCGATAAGGCCCAGAAAATCGCGGCCTTTCAACTGCAATGCCATATCTTCCAGGTTTGCCGTCGTGGATGTCATAGCAAAACCCTCCTTTATCCTTAAGGGCTGACGGACTTCGCCGCCGCCTGTTCCGTAAGCACGGACGCGATTAAACTTACCGCCGTATCGATATCCTCGCGAGTAACGAGCAGGTTCGGGAGCAACCGGATGACGTTAGGACCCGCAGGCACGACCAACAATCCGCGGTTATGCAGCTCCGCAAGCGCTTCTGCGACTGGTCCGGTGCAGACGATACCGATCAGCAGCCCTTTGCCGCGAATTCCCGTTACGTTCGGCAGACCGCTTACTTTCTCTTGCAGCCGTGCCATGAGATAATCGGAAGCTTCTGCCGCTCGTTCTACGACTTTCTCCTTGAGCATCGTTTCGATCGTGGCCGCGACGGCAGCCATGGCGATCGGAGTTCCTCCGAAGGTCGTCGCATGGGCACCGGGCACGAAAGCCTGTTTAACATGAGCTTTAGCGAGCATCGCTCCGACCGGGAACCCGCTTCCGATTCCTTTGGCTAAGGTGAATACGTCCGGTTCCACGTCATAGTGTTCATAAGCGAACAGCTTGCCCGTACGGCCCATGCCGGTCTGGATTTCATCCAAAATAAGCAGAATCCCGTGACGATCGCACAGCGCGCGCACTTTCCGCAAGAAGTCCTGATCGACGGGGATAACTCCGCCTTCGGCTTGGACCAGCTCCAGCATAACGGCAGCCGTCTTGTCGTTCACCGTCGCTTCCAAAGCATCGATATCGTGAAGAGGCACATGGCGAAAGCCTTCCGGCAAAGGCAGGAAACCTTCCTTCACTTTATCTTGCCCCGTTGCGGTCAGCGTCGCCAAAGTGCGACCATGGAACGATTGATTAAACGTAATGATCTCGTACCGGTCGTTGCCTTTTACCTTCTGGTGATAACGGCGCGCGATCTTGATCGCCGCTTCGTTCGCTTCCGCGCCGCTGTTGCAGAAGAACACCGCGTCGGCGCAACTGTTATCGACAAGCAATCTCGCCGCCTTCTCTTGGGTCGGATTACTGAACAGGTTGGATACGTGCCACAGCTGGTCGAGCTGCTGAACGAGAGCGTTCTTGACGGCGTCCGGCACGTGCCCTAAGTTCGTAACCGCTAAGCCGCTCATAAAATCAAGATATTCCTTCCCTTGATCATCCCATAGCCGGCTTCCTTTTCCTTTCACCAACGTGATTGGAAACCTCGCATAGGTCGGAAACAACGCGCTGTCACTCATCCCGATCACTCCTTTTTCCCTAGTAAAACGGCTTCGCCGGCCATTGGACGGCAGTATACGTTTGTATCGAGCGATAAGATGAGTATAAGGACTTAGAAACTTATACTTTCTTATTGTCCAAAAATGACTTAAGACCGTATGATCCGTGTACCAATGTCGCCTTCCGTCACCGCTCGGCTAAGCACGCGATCCGCGGAGCCGTTGACGATCAGCACTTCTTTGACGTTGCCGTGCAGACAGCTCATCGCAGCTCGAACCTTCGGAATCATGCCGCCGTAAATTTCCTCGCTTCGGATCATTTCTTCTATGTCTGCGAAAGTAACCTGCGGCAAAACGATTTTCTCCCCGTCCACCGTGCGCATGATCCCCGGAACGTCCGTCACGACGATCATCGTATCCACACCCAGCTCAGAGGCGACTGCGCCAGCCGCGGTATCCGCATTGATGTTATAACGTTGGCCTTCTTCATCGATGCCGATCGGAGCAATGACCGGGATAAAACCAAGCTCGATGATGCCCTCTACCAACGACGCGTTCACTCCGGTTACGTCGCCGACAAGCCCGACTTCGTGGGCATTCGCCACAGGTTTCGCCAAGATAAGCTTACCGTCCGTACCCGATAGCCCGATCGCCTGGGCGCCGTTCTTCTGCAGCTTGCGAACGATTTCCTTATTGATGCGTCCCGCCAGCACCATCTCAACGACGTCTAGCGTAGGCTCATCCGTCACGCGTAATCCGCCCACGAATCGGCTTTCGATGCCAAGCTTCCCGAGCGTCTCGTTGATTGCCGGACCTCCGCCATGCACGATGACGGGCTGAATGCCTTTCTCCTGCATGTCGCGCAAATCCTCGAAAAAAGCATCCGGCAACGCGGCTAGCGTGCTTCCGCCGCATTTCATTACAAAACGTTGATCCTTCATGCGTCGCGACCTCCTTACGTCCGATATGCGGCGTTGATGCGAACGTAATCGTACGTGAGGTCACAGCCCCATGCCGTCGCTTGCCCGCTTCCCATGTTCAGGTTGACGTTGATGCCGACGGTATCGCCTTTTAAGTACTCTAATGCTATTTCTTCGTCGAAGGGAATCGGCCGCGACTGCTCCAGCACCAGAATATTCCCCAGACGGATGTCTACCGTACCCACGTTAACCGGCTGTCCTGCCCGGCCGACCGCGGCGATAATCCTTCCCCAGTTGGCGTCAGCTCCATAAACCGCCGACTTAACCAAGCTAGAGCCGATGATCGTCTTCGCGATCGCTTGCGCCGCTTCGTCGCTTGCAGCGCCGATAACGGTCGTCTCGATTAATTTCGTCGCCCCTTCGCCGTCGCGCGCGATTGCCTTGGCCAGTTCCGCGCACACATGCCGTAAGCCGTCCACGAACGCCGGGAAGTCAGGGTGGTTCCGGGTAAGCTCCTCATTTTCCGCTAATCCGCTTGCCATCGCCACCAGCATATCGTTCGTGCTCGTATCGCCATCGACGGTAATCATGTTGAAGCTGACGTTCGTTACTTCGCGAAGAACTTCTTGCAGAAGGGCGGACCCAATCCGCGCATCCGTCGTAACGAATCCGAGCATCGTCGCCATGTTCGGATGAATCATCCCCGAGCCTTTGGCAGCGCCCGCGATCGTCACTTGCCGGCCATCTACCGATAGGGACACGCAGCTTACCTTTTTCACGAGATCCGTCGTCAGAATTGCCTGGCAGAAATCGTCCGAGCCTTGAATGTCCGATCGCAACCTCCCGGGAAGCTTCTCGATGCCGGGAATTACCCGATCCATCTTCAGCAACTCCCCGATGACGCCGGTCGAAGCGACGGCTACCTGATCCTTACTCACTCCTAGCGCTTCCGCCGTATTCGCCTGCATCGCGCGGGCGTCGGTTTCCCCTTGCTCTCCCGTACATGCGTTGGCGTTGCCGCTGTTCACGATAACCGCGCGCAGGGTGCCGCCTTCGCTTAGAGATTCGCGAGTCACCAGAAGCGGTGCCGCTTGAAACAAGTTGGTCGTATATACGGCTGCCGCAGCCGCGGGAACCTCGCAAACGATCATTCCGAGATCGTGGCGATCCGTTTTTTTCAAACCGCAATGAAGGCCTCCGGCTTTAAAGCCCTTAGGCGTCGTAACGCCTCCGCCTTCCACTATGGAGTAACTCTTGTGTCCCATGATAACAAGTCCGTTCCTCTCATCCGCTAATTAAGGGTAAACCGGCGTGAATTGAAGCCCGAGGGTTTCGTCCCATTTCATTAGCAAATTTAGATTTTGAATCGCTTGACCGGCCGCTCCCTTGACCAAATTGTCGGTAACCGATATGAAAGTAATGCGTCCCGTTCTCTCGTCGACGGAAAAGCCGATGTCGCAGTAATTCGTGCCGTATACTTCTTTAGTCGCCGGCCAATTGCCGTCCGGACGAATGCGGACGAACTTGCGGCCTTCATAAAATTGCCGGTATAGCTCCACGAATTCCGCGCTTGAACGTCTTTCGGTCAGCGTGGCGTACATCGTGCACATGATCCCTCTCGTCATCGGCACGAGATGCGTCGTGAACGTCGTGATGACGGGGCGTCCCGCCGCTTCCGTAAGCACTTGCTCGATCTCCGGCGTGTGCTGGTGCTTGTTTATTTTGTAAGCCTTGAAGTTCTCGTTAATCTCGGAGTAATGGGAGCTTAGATTCAATCCCCGTCCCGCTCCGGACACGCCGGACTTCGCGTCAATGATAATGCTGTCCGGGTTAATCCAACCTGACTTGACCGCCGGATATAATCCGAGGAGAGACGTCGTCGTAAAGCATCCGGGATTGGAGATGAAATCCGAGTTGGCCACCTGCTCGCCGTAAACCTCAGCCAAACCGTATACCGCGCGTTCTACTAGCGTTTGATCGGCCGGTTCATGCTTATACCATTGCTTGTAAGTATCGCCGGACTTTAATCGGAAATCGCCGGACAAGTCGATGACCTTAAGACCGGCATCAAGGAAATCCGGTGCCAGCTTCATGCTGATGCCGTGCGGCGTCGCAAGGAAAACCACGTCAGCCTTGGCACGGATGAGCTCCACGTCGATCCCGTCTAGCAGGTCGGTACGAATTTCCGTTAAATGTGGAAAACCCTCCGCAATAGGCGCTCCTGAATTAGAAGAGGAAATCACCGAAGTGACGGTCACCTTTGGATGAGATTGCAGTAAGCGAATAAGTTCGACGCCGCCGTAGCCTGTAGATCCAACGATAGCCGCGCGGATTTGTGATGATGACATAATGATTCCCCCGATTTCCCCATACCTAGGAACGAAGCTTCTCAATTAATAACTATGTATGATTATACACTGTATGTATTATTTATTCAATGGTTGGAAACATTTTTAGACTCCCTTTTTAACCCGTGAATTGCTCCGTTATAATATCCTTTCATCGTGGAATCCTTCGCCCAACACTTCCGCGGCATTGGTGATGATGACGAAAGCATCCGGATCCGCATCGCGGACGAGCAGCTTCAATCTTACTACTTCATTCTGCGCTACCACAGCTAACAACACAGGACGGTCATCGCCGGTATATCCCCCAACCCCCTGCAGCTTCGTAAGTCCTCGGTCCAACTCATGGAGAATCGCACTAGTTACGCGATCCGGGTTCTTGGATATGATAAACGCCGCTTTCGAGGTTTGAAGTCCGGACTGAATGATATCGATAGTCTTGCTCGTAGCAAATAAACCGATCAACGCATAGAGCGCGTTCTCCAGAGAAATGAATAAACCGGCGGATAAAATGACAAGGCCGTCGAGAGCGGCGACCGCTAGTCCGAGCCGAATGCCGAGGACCCGGTGAACAATCTGAGCGGCCACGTCCAATCCGCCGGTCGAGCCTCTTCCCCGAAACACGAGTCCGAGACCAATCCCAACGCCGAGACCGCCATATAGGGCCCCAAGAAGAGGATCTTCAGTCGGAGGAGTCCAATGGGCGGTCATCAGCACGAACAACGGGAGCACGACGGAGCCAATCGCCGTTTTCACGCCAAACTGTTTGCCGAGTACAAGAACGCCCGCTACGAAAAGCGGAATGTTAAGCGCCCATTGCGTATAGGCAGGAGGAATCTGGGTGAGCGTGTTCAGGATGATGGAAATGCCCGACACTCCCCCCGAAGCAATCCGGTTAGGCAATAGGAACAGATTAAAGCTGGCCGCTATGAAAAAAGAACCGACCAGCATAGCCAGGTAGCTAAACAGCGTTCTTACGCCACGCGAGAACCGCGGAGTTGCTCTCTTGTTGGTTAGCGTGGGGATTACTGATCTTTCATGATCTGGTGTCGCGGACATGGATGTTCCTCTTTCCAAGTTTATGCATTACCTCGTTAAAGTCGTCGTTATACTAAGAAAACTTCCCACACCTGTTCAGTGTAAGAAGTTTCCGGGTAAGCTATGCATTTCTATTGAACTTCCTGCTTGATCTGGCTCCTGAGGTAGCCGTCAATGAAGGCATTGAGGTCGCCGTCCATGACCGCTCCGATGTTGCCGGTTTCCACAGAAGTGCGGTGATCCTTGACCATGCTGTACGGGTGGAAAACGTAAGAGCGAATCTGGCTCCCCCATGCGATCTCCATCTGTTCCCCGCGCACTTCCGCCAGTTCCTTCTGCTGCTCCTGAATCTTCAGCTCGTAGAGCTTGGACTGGAGCATCTTCATGGCCTTGTCACGGTTCTGAATCTGGGAACGCTGGGTCTGGCAAGCTACCACGATACCCGTCGGGATATGCGTGATTCGGATGGCTGAGTCCGTCTTGTTGATATGCTGGCCTCCGGCTCCACTGGCACGGTAAGTATCGACCCGCAAATCCTCCTGACGAATCTCAATATTAATCTCGTCATTGATCTCGGGAACGACATCGCAGGATACGAAGGAAGTGTGACGTCTGCCCGATGCGTCGAACGGAGATATCCGCACGAGCCGGTGAACGCCTTTCTCCGCTTTGAGATATCCATATGCGTTATGGCCTTTGACGAGTATCGTGACGCTCTTGATTCCCGCTTCGTCTCCAGGAAGATAATCGAGCAGTTCGACCTTGAAGCCGCGCTTCTCCGCCCATCTCGTATACATCCGATATAACATCTGCGCCCAATCCTGCGACTCGGTACCGCCAGCTCCGGGATGAAGCTCCAGGATGGCATCGAGCTTGTCATAAGGCTGGTTGAGCAGGAGCTGAAGCTCGAAGGAGTCGACCTTGGCGGTCAGACCCTTCACGCTATCCGTCCATTCGGTTGCCATAGATTCGTCGGATTCCTCTTCCAGAATCTCAAGCATATCCTCTAGATCCTTGCATTCGCTCTCTAAACCCTCGAATTGATCGACGACCGCTTTAAGGGCGTTCATCTCGCCGATGGTGGCTTGCGCCTTCTCGTTGTCGTCCCAGAAATCAGACTCGCTCATCTTGACTTCATAGTTCTCGATCTGTTCTTTCTTCAGATCTAAGTCAAAGCGACCCCCTGAGTTGCTGAAGTCGCTTCGCGTTTCCGCGAAGGTCTTGCTTAACCGATACGTCTAGCTCGAACATGTTGAAATCACCTCATGAAGTCTTGTGCATGCAGCTTAGCGAACGGAACGCTCAGCTTAGGTCTATTCTATGCGACCGTGGCACAATTTGTATTTCTTCCCGCTTCCGCACGGGCATGGATCATTCCGTCCAACCGCGTTTGCGCTGCGGGTCTTCGGCTTCTTCGGACCTTCCTCCGCTTTCGCGTCGACGGCTTGGCCTTCCGCCACCGCCTCGCGCTTAGGAGGCGTCTGTACTTGAGCCCGCATGATATACATCGTAATTTCTTCTTCGATGCGCTCGATCATGGCCAGGAACATGTTATGGCCTTCGAATTGATACTCGCGAAGCGGATCGTTTCCGCCGTAAGCGCGCAAGTGAATCCCTTGGCGCAGATGATCCATGGAATCGATATGGTCCATCCATTTGCTATCTACGGCGCGTAGTACGACTACCTTCTCGAATTCGCGCATCGTGTCGACGCCGATAGTCTCCTCGCGCTCATCGTATAATTTCTCGACTTGCTCCAAGAGGAATTCGACGATCTCTTCTTTTTCCTTGCCCCACAAGTCATCCTTGCTCAGGCGATCCTCAGGCAAGAAATGCGCATGAGCGTAAGTTACGAGGCTATCCATATCCCAATCTTCCGGCACGTCGCTTTCGGAGCAATGGCTATCTACCGCACGGGTGATGACGGACCGGATCATTCCGGTAATGACGTCGCGGATATTGTCGGAGCTAAGAATTGCGCGGCGATCTCCGTAAATCTTCTCCCGTTGCAGGTTAATGACGTCATCGTATTGGAGTACGATTCGGCGAGTATCGAAGTTGTTGCCTTCTACGCGCTTCTGAGCGGACTCGATGGCGCGGGAGATCAGGCGGCTCTCGATCGGGGAATCCTCGTCAAAGCCCAGACGCTCCATCATGCCCATGATATTGTCCGCGCCGAAACGGCGCATGAGCTCATCCTGCATCGACAGGTAAAATTGCGAAGAACCAGGGTCCCCTTGGCGACCCGCACGACCCCGCAGCTGGTTATCGATCCGGCGGGATTCATGGCGCTCGGTACCCATAATATGAAGTCCGCCAGTCTCGACCACGCCAGTTCCGAGATGAATATCCGTTCCCCGTCCGGCCATGTTCGTGGCGATCGTAACGGTGCCATGCTGTCCGGCTCCCGAGATGATCTCAGCTTCCTCTGCATGGTACTTCGCATTCAGCACCTTGTGCTGGATGCCCTTCTTCTTCAGCATCTCCGAGATGCGCTCGGAGTTCTCGATCGAAACGGTACCGACGAGCACGGGTTGTCCCGTCGCATGACGGCGCACGATTTCTTCGACAACGGCACGGTACTTGCCATTCTCCGATTTGTAGACGACGTCCGGAATATCGCTTCGAATCATTTGACGGTTCGTCGGCACCTGAATAACATCCAAGCCATATATACGCTTGAACTCTTCTTCCTCCGTCTTTGCCGTACCGGTCATGCCGGCCAGCTTGCGATACATCCGGAAATAGTTCTGGAACGTAATCGTCGCGAGCGTCATGCTCTCGTTCTGTACGGTCAGCTGTTCTTTCGCCTCGATTGCTTGATGAAGGCCTTCGCTATAACGTCGACCCGCCATCAGACGTCCCGTAAATTCATCGACGATGACGACTTCGTCCTCTTGAACGACATAATCGACATCGCGTTTCATGATATATCTAGCGCGGAGTGCCTGATTGATATGATGGTTAAGCGTCACGTTGTCATGAGCGAACAGGTTCTCGATATTGAAGGCGCGTTCCACTTTCGTAACCCCTGCTTCGGTCAGGGCTACGCTGCGCATTTTGATATCCACCGTGAAATCTTCGACGTCCGTAAGACGGCTGATCATCCGATCTGCGGCGTAATACAACTCGGTAGACTTCTGCGCTTGCCCCGAAATGATTAGCGGAGTCCGAGCCTCGTCGACGAGAATGGAATCCACTTCATCGATGATAGCGTATTGCAGCGGGCGCTGAACCATCTGTTCTTTGTAAAGGACCATGTTGTCTCGCAGGTAATCGAATCCGAATTCGTTATTCGTACCATAAGTAATGTCGCAAGCGTACGCTTCCTGTTTCTCTTCATGGGTAAGGCCATGTAAGTTACAGCCGACGGTCATACCTAGGAATGAATAGATTTGTCCCATAAGTGCGCTATCGCGTTGGGCAAGATAATCGTTGACGGTGACGACGTGCACGCCTTCGCCTTGAAGGGCATTCAAATAAACGGCTAGAGTTCCGACCAGCGTCTTCCCTTCGCCCGTTTTCATCTCGGCGATCTTGCCGTGGTGCAGCACCATACCGCCGATTAATTGCACGTCGAAATGACGCATCTTCAGCACGCGTTTGGACGCTTCTCTGACAACGGCGAACGCCTCTGGAAGAATATCATCAAGGGACTCGCCTTTGGCGATGCGGCCGCGGAATTCATCCGTCTTCGCGCGAAGTTGTTCATCGTTTAGCGGTGCAACGGAAGACTCCAAGCCATTGATCTGATCGACTGTTTTAAGCAGCCGCTTCACTTCACGTTCATTGGCATCTCCGAATATTTTTTTAACAAGTCCCAGCATTAGGATGTACCCCTCTCTCTCGCGGGTCTAACAACATCTTCTCATTTTATCAGTTTGGGGAAAAGGGGGCAAGGAAGGGCTATTGGAAATGGTAGGCGCAGCAAAAAAGCGCGATTAGGATCAAAGTATCCCGGTCGCGCAGATGTATGATTATTCTTGGTGCAAAGTCGTCACTTGCTTCTCTGCAACTCCCTAATTACCGTTTCTTGCTCCAGAGAATGAAGTGCCAAGGACTCTAAAATGCGGTCTTGTCTTTCTTGGCCTTTTTTCAACTCGGCTACATCCGACTTCAATACGGCTACATCCGACTTCAATACGGCTACATCCGACTTCAATACGGCTACATCATGTTGAATAGAGGTGATTTTTGCATCCATGACTTCGACGACATGTTTGATAGCTAAAAGGATTTCTTTCGTTTCATCCACATGATCAGCCCCTTTATTGCATTATAGCAGATTGATTAATTTACATCATTATTTCATATGTCTACGTTTGTTCATTGCGCAAAAAAGCCCCGGCAATGGGAGCCGAGGCTTACATATATTCAATGTATTTATTCAGCGGATTCGATTAGTCCGTATTTGCCGTCGTTCCTGCGATACACGACGCTTACTTCTTTCGTTTCCGTATTCGCGAATACGTAGAAATTGTGCCCTACCAGATTCATTTGAAGAATCGCTTCTTCAACGTCCATCGGTTTCAAATTAAAGCGTTTCGTACGAACGAGCTCCAGATCGTCCTCTTCATCCCTTGCGAGCGTAGTAACGGCTTGGCCGTTGCCGAAATCCTCCTTAAAGAGAGCCCTTGCCGAACCGGCTTCCCGGAAATTACGGTTGATTTTCGTTTTGTGTTTGCGAATTTGCCGTTCGAGTTTGTCCACTACAAAGTCAATCGATGCGTACATATCCTCTCTTTTCTCCTCTGCGCGCAATAGCGCTCCGGGAAGTGGAATGGTAACCTCGATGGCCTGCTGGCCTTTGGTGACGCTTAAGGTTACGGATACATCTGATTGGGGAGGCGCTTCAAAATACCGCTCTAGACGACTTAGCTTCTTCTCAACATACTCACGAAGAGCATCTGTCACTTCCAAACGTTGGCCACGAATGTTGTATTTCATGGGCATTCCTCCTTTGCATGACTCTATGATAACATACCCGGAGGAGGGGTTTCAAAACATTCCGAAAATAAATTTGAATTATCTGAAAACTTGTCTCTCCAGCCAATAATTAGAAAATCCGCATAAAAAAACCCTGGATTTCTCCAGGGCAGCACAGCATTGCTTAACTACATGAAAGCCACATCTTGTATGATTGTTCGACGACGATGCGTCGGTATGATTACAGTCTTGTAACGTTAGCCGCTTGAGGGCCTCTTGCGCCTTGAACGATGTCAAACTCAACAGTTTGGCCTTCTTCAAGAGCTTTGTAGCCGTCCATTTGAATAGCGGAGAAGTGAACGAACACGTCGCCGCCTTGCTCTGTTTCAATGAAGCCGTAACCTTTTTCTGCGTTGAACCATTTAACTTTACCTTGCATGCGTTAAACATTCCCTTCATATTCAAATGACGTTAAGTCTAGGCAAAATTGCCCAGCCCACATTTCGAATATAACATTTGTGAAAGATTTGTGTCAACGGTTTTTTGTAAGCGGTGTCATTCCGTTTTCCAAAGTTTAAACCCACACTAGTCTGAAATGAGTTGTATCTGCATTTCGGCCATTGCAAAATCAAACAAAGTGTCAATATCCAGAGACCTTTCCCGGGGCATCATGTATGCTTTCGTCTCGGGCTGCAAAAAACCTCTATGTTCCTCCAAATGCTCGCGAGTTGCAACGTATATAGCCCCGTTTAAAACGTAAATGGGAGGAAGCTTTTGACGAGAAACGTTCCGGTCCTCAATATCCAGCAATGGTCGCATCGTACCGAGTTCATTAACGTGATACATCCAGAAAGGAGATTTATCCACTGTAGTGACCGATACGCATGAAGAGGCACTAGAATCGACCATACGCTCCAAACAACCATCTATATCGGCAGCAACCCGCAATGGTGACGTTGGTTGAAGAAAAACTATAATACCATAACCGGAAACTGAACGAATGGCATGCAGCACAGGATCGATGCCGGGCGTATCATCCAGCGCAAGCTCTGCAGGACGAATAAACGGAACATCTCCTCCAAAACGGCGGGACACTTCGGCTATTTCCGAATCGTCAGTGCTAATGATACATCGGTCAATATAGCGCGAAGAGGATGCACAGGCAATGGTCCATGCGATCAGCGGTTTTCCTGCAAGTTCGCGGATGTTTTTGCGGGGGACCCCTTTGGAGCCTCCACGAGCCGGGATGACGGCCAGCACTTTTTGACCGTTAATCATAGGAACCCCTCTTGATACACTTCGACATTCGCCCGTTCAAAGTCATCCATCCGTCCGATATCGATCCAGTACTCTCGGATAGGAAATACGGATGTATGCAGTTCCTTTTGGATGATCGCTTCGAAAAGGCTTGGCATATCGAAATAAGTGTCTTGCGGAATCATGTGAAGAACCTCGGGATCCAAAACGTATATGCCGCCATTGATAAAAAACTTTTGCATTGGTTTTTCTTCGATTTTACGCAGTTTGTTATTATCCACCTGAACGACACCGTATGGAATTTGAATCTCGTATTCACGGACGCACATCGTCGCCTTCGCTTTCGAATCCGAATGGAAATCAACCAATTGGCGAAAATTCACCCTGGTCAGCAAATCCCCGTTCATCACGATTAACGGCTGACCCGGAATTCCCGGAATCAGACTTAGCGCTCCCGCTGTACCCAACCGCTTATCCTCATGTATATAGCGGATTTCGACGCCCCAGCGAGAACCGTCTCCAAAGTAGTCTTTGAGCATTTCCCCTTTGTAATTGACGGATAAATAAAACCGGTGAAATCCGTTGGCTATGAAGCTTTCCAAGATCACTTCCAGAATCGGCTTCGTCCCGACTTTCAGCAATGGCTTTGGAAGGTCTTTCGTCAGTTCTCCCAGCCGCGTTCCGAGTCCCCCGGCCATAAGCACGACCCAGTTGTCCCGACTGTTCCGCTGCAACAGTTCATCAATCAGCTCAAGCCGTACAACTCGGCCCGACTCGTCCAGCACGGGAAATTGGCGTAAATTCAAATATTGCATAACACTCAAGATCATGTCCCGATCCATATCAGTCTTAGCTGTACGCGGTTCGCGGTTCATCACTTGCGATACAGGTGAATCCAGGCCGACTCCACGTAAAATACCCCGCCGAACGTCGCCATCCGTAACGGTTCCAATCAAACGCCGTTCGCCATCCACGACAAGTGCAATTTGCACCGATCCTCTATCAATAATTTGGAGAGCCTCCAGAATAGTTGTTTCTTGGGAGATAAATACATCTTCGACTTTTTTCATCGGGTTCTCTCCTTCGCTGGTACGCCGACGACAAGCGTGTCTGCCGGTACGTTTCTCACGACGACCGATCCGGCGCCGACCACGCTGCGCTCTCCGATCGAAATACTCTGGATGACCGTCGACCCGGCGCCGATCAATACCCCGTTTCCGACATGGACGCCGCCACACAATGTCGTTCCCGGCGCAACATGGGTATGGGCGCCGATCCAGCTTTCATGATCGACAGATGCTCGGGTATTGATCACACTGTTGGCACCGATCAAAGCTCCAGCCTGAATAACCGCTCCCGCCATCACCTGTACGCCTTCAGCAAGGATTGCGCTATCCGCCACAATCGCATGATCATGAATCAGCGTTGCAAAAGAATAGCCTTGTCGCTTCATCTCTTCAAATAGATGCTGCCTGCGAGAGGAACCAACAGCCCCTCCTACCCCGTTGACTAGCTCGAAATCTTGCGGCGGGTATGCGTCGGCAATAAGCTCGTTTCCAAGGAACGGAATCAACGGCTTCTCCATTTGTTCCGTAGGCGTCAGTGCCACATAACCGATAATCTGCCGTTTGCAGCGAATCAACAAATCCAAACACACAAGAGCGTGGCCGCCGCCGCCAAGTAAAATAATAGGCTTCGAATCTACCATCGTTCAATCAACTCATCTATCTCGTAGGATCGCTGTGCGGTACGACCAAGCAACTCCCAGAACGCGGACGGTGGAAGCCCGGTTCCCGGACGCTTAAAGGTCAGGTTGTTTTCATCCAGCCGTTCTCCCGCTTTAATAGATCGGGAGGCTACGATGCTCTTTCTTGCCGGAGCGATGTTTTTCAATTCCGATACGGCTGGCTTCTTCACGCGGCTGCCTAGAGCCCGTTCCACATTTCGCACCTGACGCACGAATTCCGCCAGTTCATGTGGCTCAAGCGACGCTTGATGATCGGGGCCTTCCATCGTTTTGTCCAACGTGAAATGCTTTTCAACGACGGTCGCACCCAGCGCAACAGCCGCTGCCGAAACTTCGGACCCCAAGGTGTGATCGGAATATCCCGTGCGCAGTCCGAATGCTTGCACCATGGTTATCATTTTGTTCAAGTGAACGTCTTCATATGGCGCAGGATATTCCGTCGTGCAGTGCAGAAGAATTACGTTGGCCTTGATCGCTTCCTGCCCGGCAACTGAACTGTATGCACTGTGAAAAGAAGACAAAGAAGGCTGTTCATTTCTGCTGGCTGTATAACCGAATGCCACCGCTCCCAATGCTTCTTCCACTTCTCCAAGCGTTGCCATGCCCGTCGATAGAATAAGTTTGCATCCCGATCGAGCTGCCGCCAGCAGCAGAGGCAAGTTCGTTAAATCTCCGGATGAAAACTTTAATTTACTTAACCCGAATTCATGAACCAGAAGGTGAAAGCTTTCTTCATCGAAAGGAGTGGAAAGAAACTCGATGCCTTTTTCCCGACAATAAGAGATGATAGCCCGATGATCAGCGACCGACAGCTCCAACCGACGAATCATTTCCAATTGGGACTCATTCCGATCCGTCAACTTTTTCTGATACTCCGCTTTCTCCGCATGCCGAGAAACGAGCTTGTCCGCTTTAAAGGTTTGGAATTTTATCGCGTCCGCTCCGGCTTCAGCCGCTTTTTCTACTAGCTTCAGAGCCAGGTTAAGCGATCCGTTATGATTGACTCCCGCTTCCGCAATGATGAATACGGGTGAACTCATTCCACTACCTCCTTTAGAAGCTTTATAAGCTGATTATGTGATCTTAGCTTCATAAAAAGTTTTGAATAAAATTCCTTCCAAAGGAACTGTCTTTAATATCTCTTTAATAACCGGCGCCGAATTTCCTTCTCCATATAAGGACTTGCAATCCGGCAGCTTAGCTTGAAATTCCGGAGACAATGCCAATTGCACCGATTCAATAATCTCCTGACATGTATCGCCGCAGTCGATTACGGAAGAACCTTTGACCCTGCCCTTCTGCCTTTGTCCGATGTTTACTGTAGGTTTGCGAAACATTGGCACTTCGATAATGCCGCTGGACGAATTTCCGATCACCGCATCCACATATTTCAGAAGACTTAAATATTTCAACTGACCGAGAGAAACGAACGATACGGCCCGCTCCCGGTTCTCGTTCACATATTCATCGATCATCCGTGAGATGATGCGACCGTCCGTATCGGCATTCGATTTAGTGAAGATTATCTTCGCATCCTTGAAATGATCCAGAGCGCGAAGAAGCATTTCCATATACTCAGCAGGAGATTGACGGGACAACGTTAAAGGGTGATAGGTAACGAGAAAACAGCGAATTCCCAGCTCAAATGAAAGCGATTGCTCCAACTGTTCCCGATTCAATAAAGTTAACCGATGAACATTATCCAATCCTACGGCTCCCACATTAAACACCTTGTCCGGCTGCTCCCCCAATTGAATCACTCTTTGGCGGTATTTCTCCGTGGCGGTAAAGTGCAAATGCGCCATTTTCGATATGGAGTGTCGGATAGCTTCATCCATAACTCCCTCGGTACTTTCCCCGCCATGAAGATGGGCGATGGGAATTCTGGCGATCATAGCCGCTTGGGCCGCAACCATGATTTCATAACGATCTCCGAGCAATACTACGGTATCCGGACGCAGACGTTCAAACACATCGGCAAACCCGATTAGTCCCAGCCCCATCGACTTCGTTAGTCCGACCGGAGTGTCGCTAGAAAGCAGCATTTCCACCTTCGCATCGATTTGTAAGCCGTCCTGCTCAATTTGGCGGTACGTCAAACCGAACTCGGGAGACAGATGCATTCCAGTGACGACAAGCTGCAACCCCAGCTCCGGATCATCCTGTATTTCCTTCATGAGCCAGAAAAGCAGCCCGTATTCAGCACGGGAGCCGGTTACTACACATAGCTTTCTCATATTCCCTCCCGGAAGATCGAAGGACCGCTTGGCAGGTTAATGATCTTCCCTAGTAGATCGGCGGTTACTGGCAATTCCATGCGAGGACATTGTTGATACATGGGAAGTTGATGCAATGGCGTCCACACCGGTCTTGTCAATATACCTGCTTCGTTGGTGAGCCGTAATATTTCATCTCTCAGTATTAGATCCGATTTATCCAGAATGATGGCATTCAACCAGTAATTGCTTGTCGCATAATCTGGTTCTTTGAGGAAAGAAACACCTGGCACCGACAGAAAACGTTGTTCGTAAGCTTCCGCCAATCGTCTTTTCCGGGTCAAAAATTCAGGAACTTTTTCCAACTGCGCGCAGCCTAGAGCCGCGTTGATGTTGGGCATCCGATAGTTATACCCGACGCGATCATGCTCAAACGCCCACGAATGCGGAATTTTGGCGGTCGTCGTCAGATGTTTGGCCATAGCGGCCATCTCTTTGTCTTGCGTGAGAATGGCGCCGCCCCCGCCGGTGGTCATGATCTTGTTTCCGTTAAAACTCAGTATTCCAAAAAGACCGAAGGTTCCCGTCGATTTGCCTTTATAGAGGGAACCCAGTGACTCCGCCGCATCCTCGATGACAGCGAGACCATATTGCTCCCCAAGATCGAGAAGAGCTTCCATATCTAAAGGATGTCCGAATGTGTGCATAGGGACGATGGCGCGAATTCGCTTGCCTGTTTTCCGGTTGTACAACGCCCCATCGCGCGTTCGCTCGCCAATTTCCCGCAAATATTCGCCTAGCCGAATCGTATCCAGCCCCAACGTTGAAGAGGAAACATCCGCAAAATGAGGAACAGCCTGACAATAGGCTATCGCATTCGCCGTGGCTACAAAAGTGAGTGACGGAACGATCACCTCTTCTCCAGGCTTGACTCCCGACAATAGCAAAGCGATATGAAGCGCAGCCGTACCGTTCACAACGGCAACCGCGTGCCGAGAGTTCGTGAACGCGGCCAGTTCGCTTTCCAATCGGTCGACGAACCGCCCAGCGGAAGAAACCCATCCGGTATCCAGACACTCCTTGACATATAGCCATTCGTTTCCGGAAAATTCGGGTTCATGCAAAGAAAGGATCCCGCTATCGCTCCCGGCGATTTGCCTGATCACGTCTACGATTATCGATCCCAACAGTTGTGTATCTTTAATCAAGAGACCGACTCCCTCTTATCACGATGAATTTCATATATTGTATAAATCGGCTTTATAATGTTTCAGATTCGAAGAATGCGTGAACCACTCGATCGTCTGTCGAAGTCCCGTTTCCAACCCGGACTGCCCTGCATATTGAGGCTTCCAGTTTAGCAGCAACTCCGCTTTCCGATTGTCAGCCCATAGCCGCTCTACTTCACTCTTTTCAGGGCGCAAACGCTGATGATCCATATTCATTTCCAGATCCACATTCATCAGACGGGCAATCATGTCAGCAGTTTCTCCAACGGATATTTCGTAATTGCTTCCGATATTGATCTCTTCTCCGATACTCCGTTCCGATTCCATGAACGCGATAAATCCGCGGACGGTATCCTCGACAAAATTGAAATCCCGAGTTGGATGGACGGATCCCAGTTTAATTTTATTTTTCCCTTGAGCGAGCTGGGTAATGATCGTCGGGATGACGGCCCGGGCTGACTGGCGGGGACCATATGTGTTAAATGGGCGAATGATCCCAACCGGCAATCCGAACGAGCGGTAAAACGAAAGAGCCATTTGATCGGCTCCGATTTTGGACGCGGAATAAGGGGATTGTCCTTGCAAAGGGTGTTTTTCATCTATCGGCACATACAGAGCGGTTCCATACACCTCGCTTGTGGAAGTATGCACCACTTTGCTGAGTTCAAGCTGCCTTGCGGCCTGGAGAACATTTAGCGTCCCCTTGATATTCGTATCCACATAAGTATCCGGAGAATGGTAGGAGTATGGAATGGCGATCAGTGCCGCCAAATGCAGGACGGCATCGCAGCCTTTCATCGCCTCAGTTACACCGTGCGGGTCTCTTACATCTCCGGAAAAGACTTCAAAGCTTCCCCGCACATCTTCCGAACAATGATCAAGCCAGCCCCAGGTGTTAAAAGAGTTATAAAGTACAAAAGCGCGCACGTCGTATCCTCGACGAACGAGCGCTTCTGTCAAGTGAGAGCCGATAAAGCCGTCAGCTCCCGTAACCAACACTTTGCGAAATCCAACCATAAATTGCTGCTCCTTATCGGGACAGCCCTTCTGCTGCCGTTATTTGCGTTTGCAACTCTACTCTGCGCACAGCTTCCTGCACAATTACATTTAACTGAGGAAAACAGTCTTTCATTGCTTTAATAAAGGTTCCCAGCACTTCGCAGAACAAATCAGCCTTTTTGACGATATTTTTCTCTTGAGCCAGCTCTGGAAGATTACGATCATATTCAATAACTTCGATGGGAATAGCCACTCCGATTAAGGCGGTGAACAGCTCGTTATTCATAATTGGTTCCCACATCTCTTCGATTTCCACCATTGTATTTTGACACTTGTTCGGCTTCATTCGCCCTAACTCCCGAAGCCCTCCAAGCTTATGTTCGATCCGCTTCAGTTTCGTTTCCATCTCTGCAAGCTTCCCTGGCATTTGAAACAAGCGATTTGTTATTTCCGTCTTGCGCGATTCACTATAAGGTTGCAAATGATTTGCCATCGACTCGTCCATGAAATCATGAGGAACGATTACTTTATCTAATCGCGCAAGAACACTCTCCATAGATTGCCATTCGGTATGTTCGATTTTGGCGCCCGATTGGGAAGTATTGATAAACCGGATTTCCGGATAACTTTCAAGAAGTTTTTCAATTTCCCTTAACGTAACGCGCATCATACTATTCGTCCGATTCATTCCGCCCTGAACATTTTCAACCTGCATGTCAGCATTTTCTATCATGAAATCGCTTTTTTCCTGGCTTACATGTTTGGCGCCGGGAGCATAAATGTGTTCGCCGGGGTACGACAAGTCCTGGCCCGTAAAAACAATTTCCTTGCATCCCATATAGATCGCTGCTTGAATCGCCGGTCCGGTTACGGAAGGAGGAGAACTAAAAACGGGGTCATCCATTTTCCATCCGACCGTGTAACGGGAGGTCAAATCACCATCAATCAAAAAGTGAAACAACTTATTCTTGTTCTCGATAATTTTGTTGTGTATCAGCGGATTATACAAAAAGGGAACATCATTCACATCCAGATGACTAAACGCATCGTAGTTGGCTTCCGAACCATCTACGGATACTATCAAATGCGGGGCGATATTGAAATGCATTAAAGATTGAACTGAAGTACCGGCAGCAATGATCAGCGCATGCTCTTTCAGTTTCCGCAAATTCTTGATGTCTGCTTCCAAAGAAGGGCCTGCGCCTACAATGACAGCGGTTATGCCCGTCAGCTTGTCTTGTAATCCACGAATCGAGGGGGTATTCATTATATGAGCCAAATTGTACAGCTTGTTTTGGAGCCATTGAAAGCCGAACACATTTCGAGTCCGTGTCGATACCTCAAATAGCATAATGGCTGTTTTGGCATCTTCAAAAAACTCCAGTTTTTTGCGGATATCCAGTTTATCATACACGGGAATTGCGGTGATAGCTGTTTCGCCTTTTTCACGTCTCGCGAAATAATAAAACGCGGAATCCCTTAGCGTTTTATTCCAACCCACAATAAACAATTTGATATTGATCTTAGAGAATAACTCCTGAAAATCGACAGCTTCCATAGCCGCAAGAAGTAATTGTTCATCCGGCTCGAAAATAACCAGCTGATGTTCCGGATACTTTCGGTTCAATTGCAGCAAGTGGTAACCCAAACCGAATCCGAAAACGAGCACATTTGATTTACCGTTTATGGTATCGTCAATCGATTCTACCCATCGTTCAGCTTCGTGATACGGATCATAATTGCTGTATATATTAATCTTTTGGTTGCTTGCCGTTAATACGCAAAGATTGGGAAGCCCATTTCGGGTATAAGTTACTTGATAGCGGGAACGATCTGGTTTCAAGCCGCGAACAACTTCGTACACATAAGCAAAATGTTGCTCCAGAAAAGCAAGATTAGCAGCAAACCTACGTTCTTTAACCGCTTGCTCATCGCCAAGAAATGACTTCAGATGTTGAAACAATGAAGCAAGTTCATACCTGATATGATCCCCAGCTTGGACATACTCCTCTTTATCAACGTGACTGTTCAAAGTTTCAAATTGCTCTGTCATTTGCGAAATAAAATTTGCAAATACAGGGTGAATGGCAGCATAATCTCCTGATTGCACAAGTTCGTTATGAATGGTTTTTGATGCTCTATATAGATCGTCCATTGCTTGCACAAATTGACCAAACATCTGCCAGCTCTGCTCCGTAACCGACTCGTAAAATATATCCGAGACGTCTTCACTGGCTTCAATCAATCCCGGTAAAAATCGTATTATTTCATCCACTGCGGATTCAATTTCAAAAGTCTCGCCGCCCATACCCGTACCTCCATCTATTCTTAAACACGAAATGAGCACGGATCTTTTGCCCGCTATTTTCGCTTATTAAACATAATACTTTCATGGAAACCTGAAGTATTATACGCCGCTTTCTGTTTTTTGGAGGCATTCAGGCGGTTCAATCCTTGCATAGCCTCATCTTTCAAACTTTGCATATGACGCATAATGATCGGATCATATTGTAAGATCTCACGAATCAGACGCTTTTCCTGCTGCGTCAAATCCCCTTTTTGCTCTACCGCTACAGTCAATAACTGCCTTGTTTCTACAAAACGTTCAAATCGTTCATAATCTTCCGGTTGAATCAATTGACTTAACTGCTTCGACTCATCCAGCACCAGCCTCAGCAGTTCATCCATGATGCGACGAGATCGAAACAACCTGTTTAGCGGCTTGTGCCCAAGCTTCCTTTAAATCCATCATATACGACAGCGCTTCGATTGCGGGTTCTTTTCTCTTATTCACATTCGCCGTTATGAGCAAGTGTACTATATACTCATAAATACGCGCCAGATCCGTTGACAACGGGTACTGGAAATTAAGCGAGGCGGTTAGTTCATTAGTGATTTTTTGCGCCTTAATTAAGCTGCTGTTGGCTTTTTCAATGTTGTTACTCTCAATGGATTCAATGCTCTGCCTAATAAACCTGATTGCGCCGTCATACAGCATGAGTGTTAGTTGTGCTGGAGACGCCGTCTGGACGGTAGACTGTTGATATTTCTGGTAAGGGTTCGAAACCATGTCTTTCACTCCTCATTAATTCGAAGCTCCGAATAGACTGCCGGCTTGCGCGTTATACTTGTTCATGGCAACCTCCATGGCCGTAAATTGTTTAAAGTAACGCGTCTCAATCAAGCTCAGTCGACGGTTTAAATCAGCTACTCTCGAATCGATCGACGTCAATTTTTCACCAATATTACTGGTCGGAAGAAATGCAGCGTTTATGTCCGTACTGTATTTGATCGTACCTGCTTTTGTCGCAAGTTCGTCCAACGCAGTCATGACGACGTTAGTAAGACGGTTAAACAAGCCGTTGTCGGGATTGGTCGGCAAAACCTTTAAGGTCGGATCGGTTTCCGCCGTTGGTTGCGTGAAAAACTTCATGACCTGATCCGGATCCGCTTCAATCGCTGCGCGAAGCTTTGCTTCATCCTGAATAACCAGCTTGCCGCGCTGTTCCCATGTTCCTGTCACAATGCCTAGTGAAGCCAATTCAACTTGCGTACCGCCAACCGTTACGCTGGTAATGGAAGCCAGCCGCGCATCACTAATCAGTTTTGAAAGAGTAGAATCATTACGGAGAAGGCCGCTCTTCGCTTTTTCCTCCCACAGCCTAATCTCGTCTTCTTTCATATCTGCCCTCTGGTCAGCGGTCAAAGGCGGATATTTGCGGTCTCGCTCTTCATTGATCTTGTTGTTAACTGAATCGAATACATCATTATAATCTTTGATAAAGGACTTTATCGTATCGACAATTTTATCCGTATTTGATACAACGTTTAAAGAAGCTTCGGCGCCCCCGGCTGCATTCAGCGTAATTTCGACACCGTTTTCCGTGAAGGTGTTGGTTTTGCGAGTCGTTGCAATCCCGTTGATTATTACATTGGCATCTGTTCCCGCAGTTGAGACGGTCATATCGAAATTATCCAGCAGATCTCCAGCAAACGTTATGTTACCTGCCCCGGTTGTCTTGGATGTAATCGACATTTTACCGGTTTCGCTGTCTACGAACGCATTGGCATTTGCGGTGCTGTTGCCGTTAATCGCCGCAGCCATCGAAGCCAATGTATCGGTAGTTTCATTCAGTGTAATGGAAGCGCCGTTAACCGTAAAGGTGACATTTCCGGATCCATCCGCCGTATAATTAATCGTCCCTGCTCCCTTAAGAGCGCTAAGCGTCTGGCTGGTGTCTACTGCACCAATTCCTCCGCCGTTGGAGCTTCTTACGGAAGCCGCGGTCGCAAGTGCGTCCACTTCGACGGTTATCGTGCCCGCTACGGCGCTGGAAGTCGCTTTGGCGCTGACGGCGGTCGTATTGCCGGTGATGTTGACTTGCTTGGCATTGATCGATCCTTCTAAGCCGTAATTGAACAGTTTGTTGTTGCGGAAATCAACTAATTTAATATTTATGTCCCGGAACTGCTCTCTCTGCCATTCTAGCGTCGTTTTCTGCTGCGTCAACTTATCGAGCGGTACGCGCTTAGCCTTCATTAAATCCTTGACAATTTGATCAATGTCCAGCCCTGACGAAAAACCTGAAATCCTCATATTGGCGCCTCCTTAGTCATACTTTCTCATCAATTAATATGCCGGCGAACTCCATCATCTTTGCGACCAAATCCAGCGTTTTCTCCGGAGGAATTTCACGAATGACTTCACCAGTGTCCTTGTTGATGACTTTCACCATGATGGTGTTAGTCTGATCGTGCACCTTCATTTCGAAAGACGTAGATGGGCCTTCTAACGCTTTAATAGCCCGGTCGATCGCCCTGACCAACTGCTCTTGGCCAACTGAAATTTTGGTTCCCTGATCTTCTGCTTTTTGTAAATCCTTTCCTGTTCGAACCTGAACTTCTTTCGCGATCGAATCCCGCGATCCGGTAGCCAACTGATAGGTTTGCTTTGCGGGTGCTGCTGGTTGAACTGCCGATTGGGAGGTGTTATTGGTTATTTGCACCTTCATTTCGCTCACTCCGTTCTTCAATATTGTTACTCTATATATCGACGGATGGAGGCGCATTGTTTAGTTTTATTTTTCGCTGCGTACGTAAACAAAAACAGAGACCCCGGATAATCCGAGGTCTCTGTCAGATTGCTTTGAACGATTAACGAAGGAGCGAGAGAACGCCTTGCGGTGCAGAGTTCGCTTGCGCCAGCATCGCTTGTGCTGATTGAAGCAGGATTTGGTTCTTCGAAAGATTAACCATCTCTTTCGCCATGTCCGTGTCGCGAATACGGGATTCGGAAGCAGTCAAGTTCTCAACTGTCGTGCCTAAGTTGTTGGAAGTGTACTCTAGACGGTTTTGTTTAGCACCGAGTTTGGCGCGTTCCGTGGAAGCGTTGGTGATCGCCGTCTCGATGTTAGCCAATGTCGTTGCACCATTCAGACCCGTCAGACCAGCGTTTGACACCCCTGTGATAAGGATAGATTGAGCGTTATCATCAGTTTGAATCGTCACGTTGGCCGTAATATTAATGCCATTAAATGTAGTGTTATTAATAATGCTGTCAATCTGTGATCCTAGTTGTGTCATCTCGGCGGTGATATTCGCTTTGTCGGTTGCTGAATAAGTTCCGTTGGCCTTCTGAACGCTTAGTTCTTTCAACCGCGAAAGCATTGAACTCACTTCGTTCATTGCACCTTCCGCCGTCTGCACGAAGGAAATACCGTCCTGCGTGTTGCGCTGTGCTTGTTCCAAACCGCGGATTTGTCCGCGCATTTTCTCGGATACCGCCAAGCCGGCTGCATCGTCACCCGCACGGTTGATACGCAATCCGGAAGACAACTTCTCCATACTTTTGCCTGCAGCAGTGTTGTTCAATAGCAGGTTACGGTGGGTGTTCAAAGCTTCGATGTTGTGATTAATACGCATGATTAATTTCCTCCTTGAGTGTGTGTTCTTCCACATCCATGTGGTTTTGGCTTGTTCCGATCGGCCGCCCGGAACCTGCTCTTATTACTTTATCGGACGCTGGTTAGGATTGCATTATAGCTATTCGGAAAAATTTTTCATTTTTTTGATTTTGTCAGACAGACTGCGGACATCCAGTTGTAATCCCGCAGCATCCCGGTTCGTTTCCTTGATCGAGGCGAGCAGTTCCTTACGTACGATTTGGACTTCCCTCGGAGCGGATATTCCCAATTTTATTGTCTCGCCGTCAATTTCCAGTATGGTCACTTCAATCTGATCTTGTATGATAACAGACTGTCCTTTCTTGCGGGAAAGCACCAGCATCTATTTCCGCCCCCTTCTATTTCGTAGCATCCGGCGCTAACAAACGGTGTTTCGTCGTATAGTTTGTTTGCGAGAGGACCACTTGCTTGCCTGACCTTGAACTCTTATTCATGACAATGGGAGCAACCAAGTTGGCAGTCGCGTGCTCAAGTTCGCCAGTAACGCTTACAATTGTCCGGACGATGATTTGGTCTGCGGACTCCATTTGCAATTCCTTCATCGCAAGCTCGGGCAATTCGAATTCGTAATTCGGAAAAAATTCAAACGGATCGACCACAATGAATGCAAGTTCTCCATCATCAACTGATTGTAAATAGGCCAAAGGAGAATGATCCTCGTTTGCAATCAGCACAAACTGGTGTGACTGCTCAAATCCAGGTATCCCCGCAGAAAACTGTACAACGTCCTCTTCCCTTACTTCGAGCTCACCAAACCTCGCCGTGTCCAGTTTCATATAACTTCCTCCATTGTTGAAAATAAGAAAATAGCTACGGCGCGCGATCTCGCCTATAGCTATCATACCCTGAACCTGTTTTATACCCTAATATTAATCTGAGGCGGCGTAATAGTCACCTTAGGGTAATGCATCATTTCAACCTTCACACTTCCCCGGTGGTACGTCACTTCCGGACGATGTACCTGTACATTCATATTTTGTTTACCTGGTTGCACTTGCATGTTTAAATCTCTTGGTACATAGTCGATGTCGACGTTATCCGGCGAAGCTTCGCCATACACTTGCAAGTCGGGAGCACCTTCCACAAATTCATCTAGCGCCAGATCCGGAATCAGGTTGCCGGATATCCTTAAATCGCCTAAACGGTTGCCTTCCTCCACAATCCGTATCCTGTTTTGCAGCGCGATATCCTTATACTGCGAATAAATTCGCTTCCAGAACGCATCCGGTTTCCCGCCGGTCAGCGCGTTTAAAGATCTCGACTGGTCGATAATCAGTTCGCCTGGCCCGTTATTAGCAGTGATGACCGGCAAAGTCGATTCAACATGGACATCTGGTCGAGGTCTTCGTATATCAACGCGAGCCGGCTCGGATTCTACACTAATGAGCCCCCTCTGGGACTGTATGGATAAGAAGGGAACCACGCGGCAATCACCTCAGCCTTGTTCTATCTCAGAAAATCCACTAAAGACGGCGCTATTATTTTGGCCCCGACTGAGAGCGAAGCTTGATAAACGCTCTCATTTACTTTGGACTTGATAATCAAGTCTTCCATATCCGCATCCTCGGTCTTAGATTGCAAGGTCTCTAGATTAAGATTCAAGTCTTTCAATCTCTGTTCCATCAGTTCGACGCGATTGACACGCGCACCGACTTCCGCTTGCTGTGTAAGCACCTTACTTATTCTGGTTTCAAGCGCAGGGAGTTGTCCAGATACTCCTGCATTATTGCCAATCGTCAGGTTCGCTACCATCTGATCGATAACATGGAATAAATTATCATCTTCATTCTTTGGAGCCGCAACGCCGGTTGGCGGGTAACCGAACACATTATTGCCCGTAAGATTAACTGTAAGCTGGATACCTGTATTAATAGCATAATCAAGATTTCCGTTATCTGTAATAACAGTTGCAGGGTTAACTGCAGGATCGTACGTTACTTTGTCCGTAAATTGCCCGTTAAACACGTATTTCCCCTTGAATTGACTGTTGGCAATATCGACAAGCTGCCCTTTCAATTGCTTCATCTCGCTTGCGATATTATCCAAAGCGACTTGTGGATTTGTTCCATTGGAACCTTGTACGGCCAATTCCTTAAGTCGCTTCGTAATATCACCTACTTGAGAAAGCATTGTATCATTGAAATCCAACCACGCGGTGGCCGAATCCACGTTACCTTGATAGCGTTCATTAAGCGACAGGTCGCTCCGGTAACGAAGCGAATAAGTGATTCCTACAGGATCATCGGAGGGACGGTTGATCTTCATACCCGTAGACAGTTGCTCTTGCAGACTCTGCATCTGTCCCATGTTTTTATTAATGTTGCGCAGCAATTGGTTAGTTATGCTACCTTGCGTAACGCGTCCTACCATTTTAATCATCCTCTCAATCGGGAGATGCTAATGATTATCTGCCAACGGTACCCATTCCGTTAATTATTTTGTCTAAGGTTTCATCAATCGTGGTCATGAAACGGGCTGCTGCATTATAAGCATGCTGATACTTAATCATGTTGCTCATTTCCTCGTCCAAAGACACGCCGCTAACGGATTGCCTACGGGAATCCACTTGGTCTACGACGATCTTGGAGTTGCCCTCTTGCCTATTGGCTTCATCCGTTTCCACACCCAATTGTCCTACTACGGATCTGAAAAAGTCATTCACCGTTCCTATTGCGGTCGCGGCACCAGTAGATACCGAAGAGTAGTCGATTTTCATCTCGCTAAACTGAGCAATCAACATCGCCAAATCTTTGTTACCTTTCACGACCTCTTCCGGCGTTCCCGCGGTGCGCATGGAAGAGGCAATATTGCCAGCATCCGCTAGAATATCCGTGCTCAACGTAATATTTCCAGCTGTGATCGGTCCCCCGTCCTTGGAAGCGAAAAACGCGCCGCCAGCCTTCGGAGGATCCATCATGGTATAACCTAATTTATGCAACCCGTTAAGCCCTTTAACAGTTGCGGTTAAATCCGAAGCCAATGTACGAGACGCACCTGTATAAGTGACGCCGTCCAGTGTCGTTCCCTCCGGCAATACGGAACCTGCCGGAATCGTGACCTTGATATCCCCGTTAGCCAGCCCGTTTACTAACGTGTTTAATTGCTGTTGATAGTTAGTGACGAATTGGTCACGAGATACAATCATTCCGTAAACTTCGCCGCCATTGAGATCGCCGGCTTCAGCGCTAGCCTGTAGCCCCTCAACGGTCACGGGTGTAAAAGCATTGTCCGCAACTAGCACCGTACCGCCCATGGATACTTGAAACCCGCCGTCCGCGGTTTCTACGCTCGTCACGTTAATAACCTTGGATATTTCGTCCATCAGCAAATCCCTTTGGTCGCGAAGATCGTTAGCGCTATCGCCGAGACCTTCGATCCGTCTGATCTGAAGATTTAAATTAGAGATGGTCTCTAGGGATGTGTTGATCTGGTTCGCTTTGACTCCGATGTTCTCGGTGATATCCGCGCTAAGTTCATCCAGTTGCCTGCCGGTTTGGTTGAATGCATCCGTTACCGCCTTCGCGGTTTCTCGAACCAGCTTCCTAGCCGTGATATCTTCCGGATTCTCGCTTAGATCATGCCAGGATTTCCAAAAGTTATCCATAACGGCACGTAATCCGGTATCGGAAGGCTCGTTAACGATCGTCTCTAACTTCTGCAAGGTGTCGGCTTGAATTGACCAGCTGCCGTAGGTCTTATTCTCATTTCGAAATTGCGTATCGAGGAATTTCTCGCGAATACGAGTGATGGAATTAAACTCAACGCCCGTTCCCAACTGGCCTTTAGCAGTAGAACGCGACATTCCCACCGCTTCCATCGGTTTGGACGCTATCATATTAACGGTCTGGCGAGAATAGCCTGCCGTGTTCGCGTTCGCAACGTTATGTCCGGTCGTCTGGAGAGCGGCTTGTTGCGTAAATAGACTGCGCCTCGCCGTTTCTATCCCGTGGAAGGTAGATCTCATCATTCTCTTCCCCATTTCGCCTTGAAGATGTGTGTTCTATGCTTTCGAATCGAATAGTTTGAGATTGTGCTGCGCATGCGATTGATCCGATGGCCGCTTATACACATAATCCTGATCGTCGTATGCGCCTGCCAACAAATCCAGGGAAAAGTCGTTGAATTCGATCGATTGTTGAGTCAGTCTCATGTTCACGTCGTTAAGAGCTCTTAACCGTTCGACGGCAGCGCTCAATCTGTCGGCTAAATCGGACATCCTAAGCTTGTCCTCCGCGTTCGTGATCATGCGGATGATGTTGGCTACATTAGTGGAAGGGGTCGAACTTAATCCCCTCTCCTTGAGAAAGTCGTTAACGGCTTGAACCCGTTTATTTTCCGTCTCGACGATTAACCGTAACAGTCTGGATTCCTTATTGACCATTTCATTCAGGACATCCACGTTATTCGCGATTAAGGCCTCTTTCTTCTGTTCCGCAAATGAGATCATCTGCTCGTGCTGAAGCAGTAAAGTTTCTAAGGCTTCGCACAATTCGTGAAGTGCCATTTCGTCACCTTCTGCCCTGTATATTACATCTGCTACTCTCTCACGAATGGCAACAGTTTCTCGGCAAGCTTGCCCGAATCCACTTTATAAGTTCCAGCAGCAACTTCCTTCTTCAATGCCTCAATACGCTGAGCGCGATTTGGATCTTCTGTGCGTTGCGCTCCCAACAGTTCCATAGCCTCTGCGGAAAATTGAACCTCATCCTTGCGGCGTTTGCCGGAGGTTTGGCTTGCACGCGTTTCGGATTGCTGTTGATAAGTGCGATACGCACCAATACGCTGGGAATCGTTAATTTTCATTTATATCACTCCAATATATAAAAAAACCGATAATGTCTACCCCTATTATCGGTCAATGTTTATGAAATGTTTAGAGTTGCGTTTATTTCCGGTCATTCAGATGATTTCCGATCTGGTATGCACCTTTGCCCTTGTCATCCGGATTGTGTTGAAGTATTCCGGTCGAGCTTACATTCTTTAAATCTCGGTTAAGACGTTTTTTACACGAATCGCAAATGTGCCCTTCACGGATAAGCGTTCCGCAGGCTTCGCAAGGATAAGACATATTCGGAGCATTCATCAACGATATTCGGCCTTCGCGGATCCATTTGGTAATCTGCTTGATGCTGATCTCCATTTCATCGGATAGCTGCTGGATATCCATGCCTTTATGCAAGCGGAGATGCGCAACGCATCTCTCGTAATCTTTCTCCAATTGTTGGTAGCAATTATTGCAGACATCGCGGAAATTCTTGTTGAACAACTTCCCGCATTTTGGACAGTTGATTAAATTCACGCAAATATCTCCCTGATCTCCGACATTAATCGACCTTCGCCACATTATTGTACTAAATTTTTCTAATTCTTGCTATCGATTTATTTAGGCTGTAGCAGAAGGCGTTGCGGCTGGCGTCTCTATCACTGGCTTCCGTTGCGTTGCAGCTCTCATCTGCGCAGGAACACTGCCGAACAGCAGCCACGACCAATTTGTCATTCGGCTAAGAATCGTTACGACGATCCAGGAGATGACTAGAGCGCATAGAAAGCCCCCGGCATACCACGCATGATGGATCATCGTACCTCCGCCCTGCAACGGAAACTTCCTATATACTAGCAAGACGAGCGGATGGAACAAGTAAACGCCGAACGATACAATCCCCAGATGGCGAAGCCTTCCAACCCAGAACGAGCTGTACATCCGGCCTCCGATAAGGAAAGCGATCTGAATCAGAATTATCGACGTGAGCATCGTATATATATCCCACAGGCCGTCATAAAGGGCATTGTGATAGACCGTCTGGTACATTCTCTGATTGTAGAAAATCGTAACATAGGCGATCCCTGAAGCCAGCCAAACTGCCCATAGGCTAACCCACGCGATAACTTTGGACTTCGTCATGTTTTCTTTTGCGATGATCAGCCAGGATTTAATACGGTCGAAGTAAATGCCAAGCCACGCCCCGAGAAAATATTGCCCGAAGTAGGTCGGCGACCAGCTGCCGCGATTCGTAACCTGCCAATACTCCCTGTTGTAGAGAAAGAATGCCCATTGCAGCCCCACGCCCACGATGACTGCGGAAGCCGCCAACCATCGGAATCGCTTGAACAGAAATAGCAGAATCGGAAACAGCAGGTATAGCTGAATGCTGATGAACACAAAATATAAATGCGTATACGCCTGCCCCGTCAATATTTTGTCCCGGAAGCTTGGCCACATCAAGGATAAATCCCAAGCAGCTCCGTTCTGGTACCAACGCAATGCGAAATACAGCGCCGAGAAGAGCAAGTACGGAACCAATATATACATCAAGCGGTTGCGATAAAATTTCTTGAATCGCTGAACCGTTAACGGTTGCGGATAGTAGTTATAGAACAATACGAAGCTGCTGAGAAGGATGAATGACGTCGTCCCGATCTTGAAGAAGATGTTGAGGAAATTATATACGCCATATAAGCTCGCTTCCTTCATATCCACCGTTGCGAACGAGGTGGAGTGCACCATCAATACGCCCAAGATGGCGATGCCGCGTATGATATCGATTTCCGTTAATTTAGCGCGACGTTCCATGACTCCTCCTTCTGGTATTCACCCGATATATTTTCCTATCATTTGGCAAGTCTCTCTATCATAACATAGGATGAAATACGTCGAAAAGAATATTCTTTTGTCAGCAATGACGGAAATTGCTATGAACGCGCCCATAAAAGTCCATATATCTCCGCCGTAGTTTCCGACCGGGAAGCTAACTTCAACACCCGCGCGCATTCGTCCAAGGTACTGCCGGTCGTGTAGATGTCGTCAATTAGAATAATTCGTGGGGACGCAACATTTGAAAATAATTCCGAGGTTGCGGCCGAAAAATTGCCTCTCATGTCGACTACGCGGCTGCGACGGGTTTTGAGGCTTTGTTTCTCGGTGTGACGCAGGCGGCTAAGCATCGGACGGTATTCCACCCCATACCATCCGGATAACCTAAGCGCTAATCGTTCTGCTTGGTTAAAGCCTCTGTCTTGTAATCTCTCTGGCGCTAAAGGCACGGAAGTTATTGCGTGAAACTCGGAATGAGCGGCTGCTTCGCACAGACGCTCATAAGCGAATGCTAGCATCGCGGTCAGGATGGATTCGACGCCTTCGTTGCCCCGGTACTTGTAGAGCGCTAACCAATCTTTCATCCGATCGTCGTAGCGTACGGCGCATCGGCTGATTGAATAGTACCTAGTTTGCCTGCGGATACAGTCCTCGCAGCGTTCCGCCCTGCCGCAGATTCGGCATACCGGATGAGCGATCCACGGAATAGATTGTCTACAGGAGCCGCACAGGGAAGTAATCGCTTGACGTGCTTCCGGATGTTTGATCGGGATGCTAGCCGTGACTTGTGCGGAGTCTCGTCCGCAGATCAGGCAAGCTCGTTTAGCAGGGGCGAACCAGGAACTGATTTTCAATGGCATATGAGGAGCACTCCTATTAAACGAATATTGAGGTTGTATTGTTTCGAACGTTGGAGTCTAAACGCTAAATCAAGTAACCATCTCGCTTAGCCAAGATGTTCATGTCCCGGATCTGGCGGATCGAGCTTTTCTGGGAGGTTGTCCATGCCGGACCTCCGTAGTAGACAAATCCAGAAGGATCCGACGCTGAGCGGCCAGCTCGCCCGGCCATTTGAACCAATGATGCCGAGTCGAACATCGGGTTATGCGAATCGAGAATAAATACGTCGCTCTTTGGAATCGTAACTCCGCGCTCCAGAATGGTAGTTGTAACGAGCAGGCCAATTGAATGCTCACGGAACGAAACTACTTTATCCGTGCGATCGGCATCCTTTGAAGAGGTACCTGCTATCGCAATCGGATCGATACCTAGCTTCGCTGCATGGCGATGAAGAAGCATGACAAGCGGTTCTACTTGTTTGACATACGGGACGAATAGGAAGATTTGCGCGCCTCTCTTAGCTGATCGCTCGAGGGCTTTCAGCAGCTTGGATGGCAGCTTTCGCTTGCGTAGAAGGTCTGATACGGCAGGAAAAACAAGCCTCTTAGGTACCGGCAGTGGATGCCTATGATATCTAACCGGCACGCGCGCGCAGGGAAGTCGCCTCCTAATGGCTGCCCTCTGAATAGTTGATGGAGGGGTGGCGCTTAGCAGGACGGTTGTTCCCGTTGTTTTGCGGCATTTGTCTGCGGCGTAATGCAGCATCGGATCGTTGTGATAGGGAAAAGCGTCTAATTCGTCGATCAGCACGAGGTCGAAAGCCTCTTGGAATCTAAGCAATTGGTGCGTCGTAGCGAGCGTAAGAGCCCCGTTCTCCCAGCGATCCGCGCTCCCGCCGTAGAGAACGGTCCGAGCGGAATCCGGAAAAGCCTTGGCCAACCTCGGCGCAAGCTCGAGCACCACATCCCGGCGGGGAGTCGCTACGAGAGCTCGACCGCCTCTGGCAAGTACGGACTCGAGAAGCGGGAAAATCATCTCGGTTTTTCCCGCTCCCGTGACCGCCCAGAGCAGGAAGGTATGGCCACTACGGGAAAAGGAAGGGCGGTTTAAGAACTGTAGCGCTTGGGCTGCCGCGGCGCTTTGGGCTGGACTGAGGCCCCAGCGCTTGGCAAGGGCGTTGGGGGTGACAGGCTGGAATGATTGGCTACGCTGGCTTGTATATGCGGTAAGAGACTGGGCGGAATAAGTTGGGGCATGCTGGGTAATGTGGGTAACGAGAGACTTGGCAGAATACGTAGGGGCAGGCTGGCTCGTGTTGGCAGCAAGAGACTGGGCGGTATCCGCAAGGGCAGGCTGGTTCGTGTTGGCAGCAAAAGACTGGGCGGTATCCACAGGGGCAGGCTGGCTCGTGTTGGCAGCAAGAGACAGGGCGGTATCCGCAGGGGCAGGCTGGCTCGAGTTGGCAGCAAGAGACTGGGCGGTATCCGCAGGGGCAGGCTGGCTCGTGTTGGCAGCAAGAGACTGGGCGGTATCCGCAGGGGCAGGCTGGCTCGAGTAGACGGGAACAGGGATGGGCAGGTCCTTACCTGCCCCGGCTACGCCGATGACGAGCAGCCCGCACTCGCGGCTGCGTCCCATCGTCAGGCAAGCCTCGCAATACGCGCAGGCTTGCCCGCAAGCGGCGCAAGGCGTTCGCCGCAGCTTGTCCTTGCCGCTGCCGCATCGCCGGCAGGCAAGCTCTTCCGCGGGACGGCGGCGCGAAGCCGCTAGCCCCGTCGGGCGAGCGAGGCGCAGCCGCTCGGCCCAAGCGCGCAGCCCGCTCCGCGGCGGAGCGGATGGCTTGGGGGCCACGGCAGCGGCGAGCTGCAGGGCCCCGGTTAGCGACGCGAGCTGCAGCGTCGCGAGGTAGGCGGAGGCGTCGGCCGTCGGCAAAACGCCGTCCAGCAGCTGCGTTGCTTCCTCCCGAAGCAACGCACGCCCCGCTAGATTAAGGCTGGCTAACCGAGCCGTCTCGACAAGGTACTCCATGTCGCGTAACGCATGCCTATGCGGGTCTAGCGTCACATCTTCCACATCGAGGGACAAGCTATTGCCCGCCTCGCCCTCCCCGCTCACCCATCGAACAGCCAACTTCAAATCGTCATTCCAATCCTGAGCCGGCGAATGCCCTTTCCTTTTTTCAACGACAACATTGCTCCACTGCTCCCCTAACAGCCCATAAACTCTCTCGGCCCATCCAAGCGGTATCTTCTCCCTCAACCGTATGATGCGCTCCGCCTTGTCACTCCAATAACACTCGTCCACCTCCCAAGCAACAGAGAAGAACGCCTTGCGACTAGCCCCGATTTGTACCGCATAGAGAACGACCTTCATTTTTCCACCCTCCCCCTCCGAACCGATTAAGCCAACAACAAAAAACACACCCCCGATCGCCATCAGCAGCGACCCAGAGTGTGCTTCACCCGGATTTCCATTCTTGTTCAGTTACCCGTATTGTATGATACATTTCTCGCTGCGGCAACCCTTTTTCAATCCTCCTTCTATTCTTCAACCATTCAGAGCGGCAATCGATTCACGGCGTCCGTGCGGCTCAATTCCACCCAAACTACTTTCTTGTCTCCAACCTGTCTGCCATCTTCTTCCGTAACCCTATCCTCCTGCTCAAGGCCAGCGGCTATGTCGGTTAGCGGATACTCGGCTTCTTTCCTAATCCACTCTATTCCGGCATGGCTTCGAGCAAATCGTTCCATGATCTTCCCCGTATCGTCCGTCGATTGATCCAGCACGACCGTTATTCCGATTTCCGTCCCCGTCCGTCTCGAAAATTGCTGCAGCGCCCTGATATACCATTCAATCTGCATTTGGTGGTTGCCCGCGACCAGCACGTAATGACGACGATTTTCTCCCGAGCCTCGCCGTATGATCCAATGCGCCAATGCCGCAGCCGCTGCGTAAAAGCCGATTATCCACAAAAGATCGGGAATCACGGCGGCCACCTCCTTTGGGTGTATGAAGGTGAGCGACTAACCGCCGAACGGCCGATACTCAGCCATCTCAAGCGCTCCGTCTACTCGTTCCACAATATATGCCGCAAGCGAGACGGGAGTTCCCGCAGGCGGTTTCTCATTTGTTTGCGACGGAATATATTGACAGATTTTAGGCTGCGGAATACAATAAGCTTGAATTTCATCATATTTAGGGTCGTGAAGCACACGCCGCTTTCTCGTCAGCTCTCGCTGAACGGGTGAGTGGCTATTTCTATTTATTGGGGGCTAAGGATATGAGTTTCGAAAGCGCACACTCTTTGTTCATGGACAAACATAAGAAAGGTCGTCGCGGAGAAAGACTACGGAGATTAATTGAAGGTCATAGTCATGGCGAAAAAATGTTGCTTGAAAAGGTATGGTGGCCAGCATTCCAGAACTTCGACGGCTTGCATCCGGAATACGAAGTGAGCGACTTTAAAGATGGTAACCGATTTCTGGATTTCGCTTTTCTCTCGGGCAATATTATGTTGAATATCGAGCTGGATGGTTACAACTCCCACGCAAAAGAAATCAGCCGCACTAAATTCTCGGACAACCTGATGAGGCAAAATCACCTCATCCTAGATGGTTGGAAGGTTATTCGTTTTTCTTATGATGACGTGAACGATAGACCGCGGATGTGCCAGCAGATTTTATTGCAGTTCATAGGAAGGTGGGTAAATCATAGACAAGTAGATCAACTATCTGATCTTTCGGCAGAAGAGAGGGACATTTTACGGCTCGGCCTACGTAAAGCAAACAAATTATATGTGTCTGACGTATGTCTGCACCTTAAGATTGGGGATAAAAAAGCGCGCAAGTTACTCCATCGCCTCTTAGATCAACAGTTTCTTCTTCCGCCCAACGAACGGTCCAAACAAATTAAATACTACCTTGTAAACCCCATAGTTAATCTTGACCTTCTGGGTGTTTAGAATGTAACGGTCAGTTTGGCCGTATGGCGCTTGGCTGGATCGACTTTACTTTATGAGACGGTCATATTGACTGTTACAAGCTACATGTTGCGCCAAAATGTGATATTTTGCTGTCTGTGACGGTCATAAACTCCGTCTCATGAGCTCAATTATGTCAAAGTTGCCTTGTAACAGTCAGAATCACCGCCTCAATAAAGAAAAGGATGGTTACTTGAGTTGGCGGCAAGCGGGTGGTGGTTGGCGGGTGACGGGTGATGGGTGGCGGATGCCGGGTGGCGGGTGGCGGATCCCGGGTGCGATCGTAATTGAGGAACAAATCAAAATTCGCGCCTCCTTGGCCGGTGAGAGACCAAAGAAGACGCGAACGAAGCAGAGTTGCGTTATGTAGTTAATACTTGATAAAGTTAATACTTAGCTGAGTTTAGACAGTCACCCAGCCGTATTTAATCGAATTAATTACGGCTTGCGTGCGGTCGTCCACTTCCATCTTCTGCAGAATGCTGCTGACGTGGTTTTTGACCGTTTTCTCGCTGATGAACAGGTTCTCCCCGATCGACTTGTTGCTCTTGCCCTCTGCCATTAGGCGAAGGACTTCGGCTTCCCGACGGGTCAAAGGATTGTTGCCGCGCGGGATGAACTTCGTAACCGTCTCCCGGCTAGCCGCAGCTCCCGAAGAGGCTCCGATCTCGTCCAGATAAGTCATCCGTCGAAGCTGGTTGATCAATTTGCCCGTAACCTTCGGATGTATGTATGCATGTCCTTCCGCTACCGTGCGGATCGCATTGATGAGAGATTCCGCCTCCATGTCCTTAAGCAGGTAACCCGTCGCGCCCTTGCGAAGAGTTTCGAACACGTAGCTCTCGTCGTCGTGGATCGAGAGAATGATAACCTTGATCTCCGGAAAAATATCGCGAAGACGCTCGGTCGCCACCACCCCGTTCTCCGTCGGCATGTTAATGTCGAGCAGGACAACGTCCGGTCTCTCGTGATTGCAGAATTCTAGAACCTGAATTCCGTCACCGCACTCGCCAATAACCTCCAAGTCGCTCTCCATGTTCAGAATGCGCTTCAGCCCTTCTCGGAAAAGCTGATGATCGTCAGCCAGGAGAACCTTAATCTTTCGTAACGCTGGTTTATTTTCCATGTGCGATTAACTCCTTTCCCGGCTCTGCTTTAATGGGGACATTTATATATATTTTCGTGCCTTGTCCTAGTATGGATTCGAACTCGATCTTGCCTTGCAGCAATTCTACACGTTCCTTCATCCCTAAGAGTCCGAAATGAGCATGCGACTTACCCTTTGTTTCCAAGACATCCGGATGGAACCCGACGCCATTGTCTTCAATGAGCATTTGCATGGTCTCTTCCAGAAAAATAAGCTCTAGCGAGACGAATGTCGGCTGCGCGTGCTTCAGGGCATTATTGAAGCCTTCCTGCACGAGCCTGAACATGGCCGCTTCCATCGGACTGGGCAGTCGTTTTTCCTTGCCCGATGTTTCGAATACCGCCCTGATCCTCGTCTTCTCCTCGAAGTCCTGTACGAACTTGCGGAGCGTCGGTACAAGCCCCAGATCATCCAATGCCATCGGGCGCAGGTTGAAAATAATCTTGCGAATCTCTTCCAGACCAATGCGGATTTGCGATTTCAAGTCAACGAGCTCGTCGCGAACGACCTCCAGGTCTTTCGTTTCGAGCAATCTCTCCGCGATCTCTGTCCTTAACACCAGATTGGCCAGAGACTGGGCCGGACCGTCATGAATTTCCCTCGCGATCCGCTTGCGTTCGTCTTCCTGGGCCAGGATGATCTTAAGGCCTATCATCTGCCGGTTCTTCGCCGACTCTAGAATCCGCGTCACTTCGGTCAGATCGCCGGACAGGTAATCTAACACGACGCTCATCTGGAGATTTATCGTATCCGCTCGTTCTATGGAGAGCTCCACGTTCTTCACGCGCAGCTGCAATTCGTCCCGACGGGCTTTCAAGTAAGATTCCTTTTCCCGGTAGACCATCAAATCCAATTGAAACTGCGTTGCTCTCTCATAGGCGGACTTGATATCTTGCTCGGAATAACGTACGAAATCCCGGCTCACTTCCGTCAGACGGATTCTGGAAAGACGATAATCCCGCTCCAGACCATCTACCTTGTCTATGGTTTGCGATGTTTCGTGCAATACGGTCTCTAGCTCTTGCATCAGGGAATGAAGCTCGCGACGGGCGATCTCGCATATTTCGAAGACTTGAATCTTGCTATCTTCCATGACGGAGATGGCATTATGGATTACTCGATCGATCTGGTCCACATGATAATCCATCATTTTGACACCCCTGTACCCGGTAACGCCCGTTTGTGTACTTCTTTCCCTTTAACTATAGGCCGCTCGACATTTGCTAGCAATGCTTACATCATACCATATTTCATAGATTCATCGAGCGATGGAATAGGACTTTCGATATAAATTAGTGAATTGTAATCGTTTTTGTTTTGCTCGCCCAATCTACTTTCTGCCCCAATTGCTCCGATATGACGCGAACCGGGACATACACGCTGCCTTTGATAACGATAGGCGCGACGGCGATCGGCTGACGAACTCCATTTACCGTCATATTCTCGCTTCCAACCCACAATTCGAGCATTCGATCGCCGCGTAATACGGTAACTCTCTTAGTTTTGTTGTTCCATACTACCTGCGCGCCAAGAGAATCCGCAACGAATCTCAAAGGGAGATAATTCGTGTTCGTTCCCTTCTGGACGAAGGGCGCTCCCGGTAATTTAACCTTCACTCCATCGACCGTCGCTTGCGTCTTCCCGACCGTCATGACGATTGTCGGATGCTCTACTTCGATAGCCCCCGAAGGGTATTGCAGTGCAAGATTATCGAAAGCCAATTGGCCAACTACCGCACGTTCATCCTGATCCGCTTCCTGATTGACGATATAAAGCTTGTTAAGCTTAGCCGGAAGTTTAAGTCCTGTTGCCGCCAAATCTACCCGGAAGCTTTTCCAGCCCGACCAATCGATCTGATCCGCGATCGTGGCGTATGCGGCTTTCCCGTTAGCGTCTATGAATTCCGCTCTCAGCCAGTGCATGCTTTGGTCACCCAACACATCCAGCGTAAGCGCGCTTGGAGTTCCGTTCATGGCGATCCCATTGCCATCATTAAGAATGGCGTTCGCATACTTCTTACCGGTTCCCATCGTAAAATCATAATCCATGGCGAGCACCTTGGATGTTTCCCTTCCGGGCATGCCCGTCGCGATGTAAGAAGTGCCGACCGTTTCTACCGGAGTGCCGCTGAAGCCTACGTTATAGGATACGTTCTCGAAGTTCTCCAGCGATTGTTCCGTGCTCGGAGACAGAACGGCTACCGCTCCGTAGCCATCGTATCTCGCTATGGCGTAACCGACCGCGAGATTGTTCTGGACTTTATTGACGGTTATCTTGCCATCGCTGGACGTTGCCGTGAATCCACGGAATTCCCACGTGACCGACGATGCCGGAACCGATAACAGACGACCGTCCGTTAACTGCGCTTTCACCGGCATGTTGATGACGGTACCCGGCTTTAATACTGTCGAGTTGGGCTCGACGAGCAACTTCGCGACCTGAGCCTCGCCGATGACCTCGATCGGGATTGCGTCCGATGCGCTTCCCGATTTGACGCTAAGCATAGCCGTCCCCGGTTTGGAGGCTATGAACGTGCTTCCCGCGAATGCTCCCAGCGGCTTATCGAGACGCCACGCGGGCTTTAAGCCGTTGGGATCAATCGGATTGTAATAAGTATCGTAAGCCTTCAGCGAGTATGTCGCCTCTTGGCCCATGAACAGAGTTTTTATGCCGCTGGCTACGATGCCCTTGAGTGAGCCTTGAGGTGCAGTCGTATAAATACCGATACCATTTGCAACATGCCGCTGAGTCGTCCCGTAAAAAGTCGGATGCGTCAACTGGACCTGGAAATCCCCAAGCGGACGGGATACCATTGTCGTCGAGCCGCCCCCGTCAAGGTTGACCGCTTTCCAAGCGCCGATCTCGACCAACATCTGTTGCAGCTCTTTGAGCGTCACGCCCTCGCGGCCGCCGTTCTCCTCCACGGTCAGAAGGTAGGCCGTTTCTCCGTCCTTCGAGTATCCGACAGCCGTGCGAGCGCGATCCGCGCTGCCGCTTACGCCGCTAATATCTCTGGAGAAAGGAGCAGCAGCTCCATTGTCCAATAGAAGCGTATGTCCGCTCACCATCATTTTGAAGCTAGCCGGATCGTACGTTTCCCCGCTGCTTAGCGATTGAAGGGAATAATCCGCTTGGAGCTTGTCGCCTACCACGAGATGCGTTTTGATGAAATCCGCAGCTGTTTTCTCCCCGTGACCGCGCAGGATGTACCCGTTCGCAGGGATTGGAGTCGTTATGGGTTGGCCTGCCGATATTTCCGTGACAATACCGTCTACGATTAACGCTTCCGTCGGTGTCGTTGCGCTTGCTGCCGGACGTTCCGGGGCGGTCCATGCACTTGTATACATATAGAGCTTGTCTACATGGCTGTAAGCTTTGTCCGGTTCCGTACGGTAAGCGGATTTGTTTAGTCCCGTTAGTGCAAACGAGGTTCCGTCTGCGGCAGTAACCGTACCCGAGAATACGAATCTATCAATAATCGGTTGACGGTCATTCGTTACTCCAAACGCATACATGCCTTGCAGTTGTTCCGTGCTAACGAGTAATTGACCGGAAGTGATATGCGCTCCCATCGGAACACCTTCGCTGCCGCTACCCGTACGGAACACGTCTCCGTTAATGCCGGCAATCGCGCCGGTTTCCCTAGCCATCGCGCCAACGGACTGCCTAGCCGTAACACTACCTTTTGGCCCGCCCATCGCATCTAACTGCACGTACGGGTTCTTGAGATCGACTTGCAGTACATAAAGCACTTCAGTTGGTTTCGTCGCATCGGACGGTACCCATGCATAAGTCAATTGGCGTACGCCGGACGTGACGATAGATTCGGATTGTTTTACAAGCTTGTAAGTAACTGCCGCCTTTTCCGTGATGGATGCAGCATAAGTAGAAGGGATGATTCCTGTGTTAGTAGAAGCGGTAAATACAAGTACTCCGGCGAGAAACGGCAGAATGAAGCGTGAACGCTTGTGTCTAGATTGAGATGTAATTTGCAGCATTTGATTCTCCTGTAAGTCTATTAGAATTGGGAAGAGGCGTCGCAGCCTACTATTGTCCCTACTCTATTAGACTCATGAACAGGCGAAAAGTTACACACTATACGAAAATGTCAGGAAATATTAATAGAATTGCATGGACTCGGGCATAGAAAAAAGCGGCAGAGTTCGCCGCTTCCCACTTGTTACACTATTTAAGCTCATCCCGCTCCCGCTTGGTCAACTTACCCCATGCTAGCTGGTAGGACTGCTCCATCATAGCCAGGACCTCGCTGCCGGGAACGGAGCCGTCCAGCACGACCGTGTTCCAATGCTTCTTGTTCATATGATAACCAGGAAGCACGGAGCTAGGGTACTGCTGCCGAAGCAGCCAAGCTTCTTCCGGCTCCGCCTTCAGATTAACGCTCTCGTGATCCCCCGTCCTACCGAATAAGGCGAACATCTTGCTCCCCACGAACAACACGGGCAAGTCCGGATCGAATGGATACTTTAAGCTCACGGCCCGCCACTTCAACCCTTGCGCAATCAGTTCTTTGTGGCTCATAGGAAATCCACGTACTCCAAGAATCGTTTGATCATGATGGCCGCTTCCGCTCTCGTTGCGTTGCTTTGGGGATTGATCGTCTGAGTCGTTGAACCCTTGATGAAACCCGCGTTCACGCTGATCGCGACTCCATCCAATGCCCACTTGCTTATCTTGCTCTTATCCTTGAAGTTACTCAAACCCGCACTCGAGGAGTTAGATTGAACGCCAACGTAGTTCATAGCGCGCACAAGCATCGTGGCCATTTCTTCGCGGGTTACGGCAGCATTAGGGCGGAACTTACCATCCGAGCCCCCTTCTACGATCCCAGCCTTACTTACCGCGCCAATATAAGCAGCCGAGGTATTAGTCGAAGACACATCCGTGTATCTGGAAGCCGTTGTACGGTCTCCGTCCAATCCGATCCCTCGGGCAATGAATTCCGCGAAATCGGCTCTCGTAATACTTTTACCCGGAGCAAAGGTCTTAATCGTATATCCGCTTACGACGAATTTGGAAGCTAACAACAATACGTCATTGCTGGCCCAGTGATTATCCATGTCGGTAAAAGCGGCGCTTTTCCTAACGACCGCATAAGAGCTATTCCCTCTGCGTAAAAAGTTAATTCTAGTCTTGCCGCCGCCGTTCTCGATCACCGTTGGAACGTAAGATAGCTCGTTGGTCGCCGTATCCAAGCGGATAACCGATAGGTTATTCGTAGAACTATTCACAGTTGGCAATACGAAAGTTCTCTTGACGTATTGATCGAAGCTGTCTATCGGTTTAGCATTGCTTCCCGTTAATATACCGGCAGAGAAGTCAGCCGGAGTTGCAAGCGACTGGGCACCACTGATATTCAAAGCCGATACAACTGGTGCATTAGGATTCTTTTCAATGCTTAACTGAAGGTAAGACGAAGTCGTATTTCCTCCGGCCAAGTACAACTCTTTACTGTAATTGATCGCCGTAAGAGGGATTTCGAATTGCAAATCTCCATAATCCACGCGGAATGAAGCATTAGATGCCCTAGAAGAAGCGTCCATGATAGCGCTAATCGGGATCGCTACCAATGCTCCCGGCTCCGTGGAAGGAACTTTGAAAGTAATCCTCGGAACGCTAATTCCGCTGCTAGATCTAAATACATCAAAAGCGGCAAGAAACTTGGCTCCATCCAAAGTATAGCGGGTTACGGATTTACCTGAAGGCGTAGATCCTATTGCCGTCGTAGAAGATTTGGAATTAACGAACTGAAGCCCTCCGGTGCCATCCGCTTCAAGGTACTCCGGAATGTTGTCTATCGTCGAAGATTGGTTGGTAACCGCTGTTTCCGTGATTGCCGGAACTGGTTGATTCAATTGATCCTTTAACGGAACTCCGGCAGCCATATAACTCAGGAGGACGACCTGGTTAGATTTAACGGGAGTCGCTAGCGTCAGCTTAACCTGAGTTCCCGTTACGTTAACGGAGCTGATGCTGGAATGAACGCCGTCTACTTTGACAAAATATTGCGAAGCGTATGGCAAGGATGTCGTGTTGAGCGGCGCGCTATAGGTTAGCGTAAGCTCGCTTGATTTGATAACCGCGGAGGAGAGGACAGCCGGGATCGCGTTTCCTGCAACGATCTGATAGCTATTAATAGCCCCTGCAGCGTTGCCGGCTAAATCCTTGATGCCTTGGCTGGTCGGAATATAAGAAACATAAAGGATCGCGGCAGCTTCTATCGCCTGTGTCATCGTCAGTTCAACTGCGTTATTCATAACCGCCACAGACGAGATAGCGGCAGTCACGCCGCCCTTGATAACCGAGAAGCTAGATTTTAATGGAACCGAAGACAGATTTAACCCCTCATTGAACGTTAGGGTAATCTTCGTTCCCAATGCCGTTGCCGAGGCTAGAGTCGGCGGGATCGAATCGTTGGTATTCTGCACGAAGAAGTCGGCGAATCCCGTCACCGCGTTACCGCTTAAATCCCTTAGAGGAGCAGCTCCCGGGGTATAGTTCACACTTACCGATTGAATGTTTACTCCGCTCGAAGGCAGGCTGAGCGTAACCGTGGTACCGCTAACCGAAATTGCGCTTACTCCCTGCGCTGCCCCGTTCAGTTTCACGACAAACTGGGATGCAGCGCCAGAGGAAATCGCTGCAAGAGACTTATTGAACGTCAGAGTGAGCGTCGTACCGGTAAGAAGTCCGCTAACCGGGCGGGCAAGGGTCGTATCGGAAGTGTTGGTTACGTCCTTCGCAGTTAATGCCGCCGCTGTATTTCCGGATAAATCCTGAAGCAAGCGAAGCGGGTCGGAATCCCTTGTATAGGAAACCTTAACGCTCTGGCCAACTGCTACCCCTGATTGCAGCGTTAATCTAACATTCTTGCCGCTAATGACAATCCCGTTCACTTGCCTTGGCACATCATTCACCGTTACATAGAAGTTCGACGGATGCGGAACGATTGCTTCATCCAAATCTTCGTTATAAGTCAAGACTACCGCGCTGCCATCCATCGCCGCACTAGAGAACACGGGCGCAACGGAATCGGAACCGATTGTCTGGAATGTCCAACGGTAATCATTAAGTATACCCGGGAACGGGTTCAATGCCACATCCATGATCGCATTGCTAGGAACACGCACAACGTACGTAGAGGCTGTCGCTAGTCCCGCAGTTGTTAATGTGACTCTACGGGGATTCGAGATATCTACAGCAAGCGTAGCCGGAATACCCGTTCCAAGCGCACCCGATACCATCGGATATAACGTTGCATCGATACCCGGATTCAACTGAACCGGCTCGTCGAACAGCATGGATAGTACAGCGTTTGTTTTTACGCTGTTCGTTCCCGTAGCAGGCGTAGTGCTAAGCAATTCCGGGATAGTGGAATCCGATGTGATCTTGAACCACCATGTCGAATAGTCATTCGGGAGGATACCCGCGTATGGATTACCAGACATGTCCGTTATTGCCAAGCTACCTATCTGAACCGCATAAGAAGTATTTTTGACAAAATTACCACATGAACCGTATGCCGACGGAGTAATCGTAATCGTATCCGTCCCTCCACCCGTCACCGAGCTATGGGTAACGGGAATCGAACAGAATACGCCCGTCGTTGCTATGTTTCGAATGACGATCGTTCCGCTGCCCGGTTTGACGGGTTCATTAAATTTAATGCTTAGTCCGCCATTAACAGGGGCCGACGTACTTGCATTTGCGGGAGTTAAGGCCGTTGCAAGCGGTGCGATATTATCTGCACCCGCAATCGTCGTGAAGTTCCAAGACACCGCATCTACGATACCCTCGTAAGAATTAACCCCCGTATCTTTAAGCACGCCTGGATCCATCATAATGTAATAGCCTGTGTTTGCGAGCAATACGCTATTAAAGGCGATACTTATTGTCGTTGTTCCGCTCCCAGTAATCCTGGCAGCATCGCTTGTTATCGCCATATTAAGCGTCTCTACCGTTTCATTCGTAAGTACCTTTTTCAGATAAATGTTGCCATTGGATCCCATAAGCATAGCGGACCCGAATGTCATGGAAGCCGTGAAGGCGCCCGTGTTCACATTCATGCTATTGTCTGCCGGAACCGATGCATTCAGCACGATTGGCGATGTAGTGGTGGAGAAACTCCAAACTGGAGACGGGTACCCATTTCCAACAACGTCCACGAAAGCCGTACTATCTATCTGTACCTGATAGGATTTCCCTGATACTAATCGAATCGGAGGCTGAATGGTGATTACCGTTTTTCCGCTGCCATCCACGATACCGCTTCCTGTAACAGCTGGAGATAGAACGGAAATTAATTGCGTATCTCCCGTATCGTTACGTACGATCCGAATATTACCCGCGGATGCCAAGACCTTCTCGTCGAACGCGATCTTCAAAGCATCCGTAGAAGCAGCAGTCCCTCCGTTAACAGGAGACAAAGCAGCCGTTGGCGCAGTAGTATCGCTTGGTATAACCCCGAAATTCCACGCTGTCGCGCTGTTGATCCCGCCAAATCCTTCGCCTGAACCATTCACGAACGTGTTAGGACTGATCTCAACATAGTAATTCTGTCCAGCTGCAAGCGAGCTTGCAGGATCGATCAAGATGGTACTTGAGCTAGTCGGGTCAATCGTGATATAAGGGCTGCTAATGACATCATAGCTAGCAACAGCGGCATTGGTGTTAGAGTTCTTGATATACACCATGCCACCGCTGCCTTTTAGTATGTTTTCATCGAATCTTATTTTAAGTTTAGCGTTCGCCGGAACTGTCGCGTCGTTATCCGTCGGATAAGTCGACACTGTCAACGGCCCCCCAGGTGCCGCAAAAGATGCCCCGGCAACCCAAAGTTGGGCGAATAGTGCAAGAATGAGAGCGAGTGAAAGAATTCGTTTAAGCTGCAAAAGAAAATACCTCCCGATGAACACACGTAGTAACTTATATTTCGGCGAACAGACCTTAGAAATTAAGGGGCTTGCTTCCTAATCTATGGGATTATTTTCTCTGTTTAAATAAAAACAAGACCCCTGCGTAAGGTTTCCCATTACGGTAAGGGCCTTGTTCAACACTTAATTAAGGGGCAGCAGTTAACGTTACCCATACGATGTGACCATTCCAAGCCTGTATTTTATATTTCCCCGGTACCAGGTTAGCTGTGTTAAATTCAATAATATCGTTAAGATTCGCCTCAGGTACAATCGCCTTTAATCCTCTTCCATCCGCAACTTCATCTTCATAAGCATCAATGCCGCCCCACGTATTTTCCAAAACAAAATAGACGGTAGTCTCCATGTTGACCTTAAACTTTAACACCGTGCCGGCAGGAACGGTTAGGGAATTGTTCGTAACGACAGGATCGATCATCTCGACTTTAACAAAAGAGTTTTTGAGTTGACTGATGAACTCCATATTCTGATATTCGCCATCCAAGGTTTCTACATTGTCTGCGAGAAGCTTGAACTGAAAGCTTTTCCCTAGATATCCGTTGGCAGGCTTGATCACGAGCTTATTCCGCACAATCGTGAGTTGATCCTCATCGATCATAGGAGAAAAACCCGTGCTTCCATAGGTAGACAGCGTTACAGAAGTTTTCAAGTCTTTTCCTTCTACTAATTTAAGGTCTCTATTAAACTCAATTTCGAAGTATTCTTTTTCCGTACCGTAATGAACAAATGAAGTCTGACTTAACGCCACAGATTCACCATCAAGAATCGTAATTTCCCGTCCGTATGAGAACTTCCCATTCGCGTCGATAATGACGATCCGATAATAATAGTAATAGTCGAATCCAGTTAAGGACATTGGAGTTCGAACATTAGCCTGCACTTCCACCTTCTTGGCTTGTCCTGCTTGAACAGCAGCTTCTATCAGGGTTACATCATCATTAATACTCCCCCGTAGAATATAGGCCGTGCCGTTACGCGGACTCGTAACATATACCGTTTGACTTACTGAGAACACTTCGTCATTCAAACCAAAGGTGTACCAAGTTCCTCCGTCATATGGCTGGTGCAGATCTCCGTTGTTTTCTTCGTTACCGTCGTTATTTTCTCCGCTATTATTATTTCCATTAGATGGGGATGGTGCTTGCGGAGCCGTGATCGTTCCCGCAGGCTTGTCCAATCCTCCAATATTAACCGAAACATCTTTAGGCACATTCTCTCCCGTAACGACTTTCTGAGGAGCTTGCTCCATCGATATCCCCGTACTGTTGATCGTAGCATTCTGAATCGTACCCTTGCCGATCAGGCTTGCCGCTGCATTTAAAATCAGATTCAGGATCGAAGCTTCTTTGCTCGTATCGATTGTCGTCCCCGTCGCCGTGGAGCCCAAATTCAAGTTATCCACGGATCCTTGCGGGATCTGAACCAGCAAGCTTTTTGCTTCGATATTTACCGTATCGAAATGTCCGGCCAAGATCACGCGCGATTTCTCCGGCAACGCACTATCCAGGTTCACGCGGTTGATATCCGCATTCCCTTCCGTCTCCACGTTCGCGCCTGTTTGAAGCGTTACTTCTTGGATAACGCTGGTACCTTTGGCAACCAAGCGAACCGTACCGTCTAACTTGTTAACGATAACCGTCACCATGACGACATTCTCTAAATGTATGCTGTGTTCGCCGCCGCCGTAGACGAATGTCTTACCTCGGACGGTAACATTTTTGAGATATACATCTCCATCGCCTACGCCTTTGCCAATAATGAGATCGCCGGCAATATCGAGATTCTGAAGAGAAACTCCCGGTTTATCAATAATGACGCTGCCTTTAACAGCTTCCGTCCCATCCTCCGGACCGAAGGTTCCTTGCTCTCCGTACCAAGTACCGTAAAGATTAAATGCGCGGTTCAAGATACTGATCGCTTCTGCACGAGTTAAGGCTTTAGCAGGCTGGAAGGTACCGTCGACATACCCTTTCATTAAACCTTCTTTCACTAAAGCACCGACGGAGCTTTTAGCCCATGTGGCTACATCCGTAGAATCCTTTAAGGAAAGACCCTCGCTGCCTTGAAGCGACAACAATTGGGCAATCGTTACCGCAGCCTCTTGACGGGTAATCGGTTTCTTCGGATTAAAATTACCTTCTGCGTTGCCTTTCATATATCCCGCTGACACGCTTACTTGTATATCCTTGTAGAACCAGTCCGAAGAAAGAACATCCGAAAATGAAATGTCTTTAACGGATTGATATTGGAAAATTCGGTTGATCAGCGCCGCCCACTCGCCGCGAGTGATTTCCCGCTCCGGTTGAAACTGGCCGGACGTGCCTTTAACGACACCTCTATTGCCCCAAAGGTCGATATCCGTTTTCGCCCAATGCTTGGACACGTCAGAGAATGGAGCGGATTGTTGCTGTTCCACGTCCATCGCATTTTCCGCCGCCGCAACGCCAGAGAACAGGGTCGTGAATAAAACCAGAGTTGCTAATCCTACGCTAAATAGTTTTCTCAATTCCGCTTACCTCCTGAAATTTATTAGTAAAGGGAAATTTTCCCTCCCCGTTCCTACGAAAATACCATATAAATCGACAAACTTCTATACCTTTAGACATATTTAAAGAATGCAAAAAGACCTAAACACCAATTGGGTTTAGGTCTTCGCTATTATTTAGATGAGTTGAACTTATGCCTGAGCGCCTTGTTTAAGGGCTTCTACTCTGTCCAGACGCTCCCACGGAAGATCAACGTCCGTGCGGCCGAAGTGGCCGTAAGCAGCTGTCTGGCGGTAGATCGGACGACGCAGATCAAGCATCTTGATGATGCCTGCCGGACGAAGGTCGAAGTTGTTGACGATCAGTTCAACAAGCTTCTCTTCTTCAACCTTACCCGTTCCGTAAGTATCTACGTTGATGGATACCGGGCTAGCTACGCCGATCGCGTAAGCCAATTGGATTTCGCATTTGTCAGCTAAACCAGCAGCTACGATATTCTTCGCTACGTAACGAGCCGCATAAGCTGCGGAACGGTCAACCTTCGTTGGATCCTTACCGGAGAAAGCGCCGCCGCCGTGACGTGCATATCCACCGTAAGTATCTACGATGATCTTACGACCAGTCAATCCGGCATCTCCTTGAGGTCCACCAATAACGAAACGGCCCGTCGGGTTGATGAAGAATTTGGTATCGGCATCCAGCCATTCGGAAGAAACTTCCGGATAGATGACGTGCTCGCGAATATCGTTTTGGATTTGCTCCAGCGTAATATCCTCGGAATGTTGCGTCGATATAACGATTGTATCCACGCGAACCGGCTTACCGTCTTCGTATTGAACCGTTACTTGAGTCTTGCCGTCCGGACGCAAGTAGTCAAGCTTACCGTTCTTACGCACCTCGGACAAGCGACGAGACAAACGATGAGCTAGAGCAATCGGGAGAGGCATGAACTCAGGTGTCTCGTTCGATGCGAAACCGAACATCAATCCTTGGTCGCCTGCACCGATATCTTCGTTCTCTTGTTGAATATCTTTGCCGTCACGGCTCTCAAGAGCAGCGTTAACGCCTTGCGCGATGTCCGCTGACTGTTCGTTAAGGGAAGTCAACACAGCGCACGTGCTGGAGTCGAAGCCGTACTTAGCACGGGTATACCCGATTTCCTTAATCGTGCGACGCGCAATCGCGGAGATATCGACATAATCCGCTTTACTGCTGATTTCACCGATAACAAGTACAAGTCCAGTTGCTACCGATACTTCGCATGCTACGCGGGCATAAGGGTCCGCTTCCAAGAACGCGTCCAAAACCGCGTCCGATATTTGATCGCATATTTTATCCGGATGGCCCTCAGTGACCGATTCGGATGTGAAGAGATGCCGTCCTTTAATCGACAAAGTCTCCAACCTCCACATATAAAAATCAGCCTATTCCCATTGGAAAAGGCTGTTAAGATAAACCTTCGATAAATAATAATACCGGAATTGTCGAGGGGTGTCAATGTACGGCAGCCTACCCACCAAGCTATATAATTGTTTGCTGCGCTTGGCTAACCAACCTTTTGGTAATGCCTCCGCCTAGAGCCCCTGTTTCCCTGGAAGTCAGATCTCCATAATATTGTTTCCCATAATTAGAGGATGATATGCTACCAAGCTCACCGGCAAATTCCGTATCGAATCCCTCGCCGCTGAAACCGCTAATCGGTACACCGAGTTCCGCAGCAATCTCAAATTTCATCTGCTTCAGTGCGTTTGCGCATTCCGGTACAATCAGCTTATTTCTTCTCGCCATAGTATGAAGAGCCTCCTTGAATTGTGATGGACCTAGTATGTGCCGGGTCACCCTAATCAAGGCGTATTACATTTTGGGACTTTGGGGAAAATGTAGGAGACATCAGCCGACATTGGATTGTTTAATTCAGCTATTTCACTTTCACGTCGAATTGGTAAAGAGCCATTCCTCAGCCCATAAAAATGCTGTGAGGAATGGCTCTCCAATTCGTAAATCATGTAATTAGATAAACTCTACGTAGGACAGGAAATGCGAAAGCATTACTGCAGCTTGCGCACGATTCGCAGTCTCTTCACCTGACAGTTCACCCTTAGAACCGCTAATAATACCTGCTTTTACTGCTACAGCCATATCAGCTTTTGCCCATCCTAATTCGCTTTTGTCAACAAAGGCGCCAAGCGCTTCATTAACTTCGGCATCGGTTAGAGAAAGCTTCTTGCCCGCTATTTGCAGCGCACGCGACAGCATTGAAGCGAATTCACTCCGGGTAGCGATTGCTTCCGGTTTGAATTGACCGTCTTTGTAACCTTTGATGATGCCTGCTTCGAATGCGGCATTGACTGATTCAGCGTACCATGCATCCGCAGCGACATCCGTCAAACCTGTTGCACTGACTGAAGACTTCAGGGCTAATGCACGAGTGATTAACGACGCAGCTTCCGCGCGAGTGATGTTACCTGACGGATCAAACTTACCGTTCGAACCTTCGACGATAAGTTTGTTAGCAAGTAACTCCACGTCCGCTTTAGCCCAATGCCCATTCAAGTCGGAGAACGTTACTTCGGATTCCAATACCGCATAAATGGAGTTCGAACGGCTCAGCATTATCGCTTCGCCATCTTTGAACACCGTCGGGATAAATTTCACCTTATTGGTGATTGGATCGAATAGTACGCCAACGGTTTTTGACGGGTTGATCGTCCCGCTCAGTTTCAATACGCGCTTGACGTATTGCCCGAAGTTGGAGATCGTTACGGACTTGCCGTCATTGCCCTCTACCTTAATCACAAATTCTACTGGCACACCCAGCAATTTCTTGCCAAGTGCTTTGGCGGAGTTTTCAAGGGAGGACTTGTCTCCGTTAGAAACATCCTTGATCTGTACGATTAGCTTCAAATCAGCTGCCGGGGTACCGAGTTCTTCCGCTAATTTGTCAAACGACAAAAGAGATACTGGAAGTTCGTAGTTGCCGAGAGTCGAAGAGAACGTGATCGTCGAACCCGCCTCTGCTTTAATCAGATCGGAAACGTTGATCAAAGCTTGTCCATCCTTTAGTTCCACTGCTACATTGCCTTTCAGTGGTGGCTTCTCCTCAACAGGAACCCCACCGCCTCCACCATAACTGCTAGTGAAGTTATAAGGCCCCGACTCTGATCCTCCGAAACGGTACAAAAGATCATCGTTAGTGTTGGCATTCACGATATGGTGGAAAAAGTAACGGTACGAACTAGTAGTGTACGTATCATTGTAAACCGTACCATATACATCGGTATACACTCCATGGTATACGCTGTCTACGACGGAATACGCATTAGACGTCACATTATCTACGAATCCGTTGTTGCCGTAAGCTTGAATGGTCACTGCATTTCCGAGATTGTGATCGGAATAGACCCAACCCGTTACGCCATCAGATGATTTCGTGACTCCCTTGAACTCCGTTGCGGCATAAGCTGCAATAGAAACGAGAAGCGACAAAGCCATAGTCAAGCTTACCAGTAAAGAAACTTTGCGGATCATTCTATTTATCATTGATTTCACCTCCTCTCTCTAACTGGAATATCCTTCTTGTATGAAAGCAAGTAATTCCTTCATCATTGGCCCACCATCAGGATCCGCTTTTCTTAGTTGTTTCACCGCATCCGGCGAGTTTCCTTGGGAAAACAAAACGGCTTCATACCATCGATTCGCGTTTAGCTCGTCTCGTGTCTTGGGAATTTGACTTACGAAGGGTTTCAATATTTTCTCCGCTGTAGCCCAATCATGGAGCATGGCATAGATTTGTCCGAGAGCCAACATGGATTTTTCCGCTAACTTGAACGGTAGACCTTTGGCTTGGCCCATCGGCAATTGGGAAAGCTTGTTCTTCTGCTTGTCAAAGCGATTGAAGATATCAACAGCAGAATGAAAATATTGTTCCGCTTTTGCCAAGTTATGTTCCTGTTTAGCAATAAAACCTTTTGTAAAGTAACCCAGGATCGCCTGATCGTAAAGAATTGTGTTCCACGGATAGACATCTAAGTTGTTCATAACGAGCTCTTGAGCTTCGTCAATGCGATTCTGTACCTTATATAAGGCTAATTCTGCTTCGATTAAAGTAATATTCTGTTTCTCGAAGAGTTTAATTTGTCCCAATGTCTTTACAGATTCTTCCAAATAAACTTCGTCAGGCTGCCCATCGTGGCGCATAAGCAATGCCATTACTTTAAACGCTGAATATTCTGGGTGATCTTTAGCGTGTTTTATCGCATCGTCGATCCAAGAAAAAGTAACGGATTCCGGCTTCTTTTGCAGCATCGCATTCTGCGCCGCATTAAAAGACGAGTGGCTTTGTATCAGATTCACGGATTGGTATAGGAGAAAGATAGCAAAGAGCAGATGGGCAATCGGCTTCGCAGCATTGGAAATTAACCTAACAGGAACTGGCTTGATCTTCGCAGAAGCTTGCCTTCCAATAGTGCTTACCATCCCCATGACTATAAACAACATACATATCAGATAACCAAAATTCATATTGAAATCAATGGCCGAAGTCATTATTAATACAGCCAAAATGATAATCATTACACCATATTCCGGACTCAATCGGCTCCTATTACGAAACACTCGTATCAATATCCAAACAAGTAAGAGCACAAACGATAAGATTCCGAACATCCCGGTCTCAACAAGAGTCTGGAAAATAAAGCTATGCGCCAAGATGCTTGCGTAGGGATTTGATTGATAAGTATATACCAATGTTTTCCAAGCGCTGCCTCCATAGCCGAATATCGGCTGATGTTGCCACATCTTAATCGAATCCCGGTAAAATGCGAATCTCTCAAGCATACTGTTTTCTTTTCCGTTGATTTTAAGTAACCGCTGCTCCAAGAGATCAGGGAGGAAAGAAATCCAATGAGGTTTTAAGACTAGAATTAAAACGCCAACTGTTGCCGTAAGAACAAAGATCGAAGGGATAATCCACCGATCTCTCGGCTCCCGTTTGCCCAAGTCGTACATCCAATCCGAGATCGAACGGATAATAAGTGTAGCTAGAGCCGCGTACACGATAGCGGAACCAAAAAGTATCGCCCACCCACGTAAACTCGACGACACATCCATGCTCATCTGCAGAGGGCCTCCGATCGTGACCATTAGTCTTGACAGAGGGATTGCCATTATCAAAGCCGATAATCCAAGGCAGCTTAATACCAACTGTTTACGAAAGGGCAATAATAGCAACGTGACTACCAGAACAGGAAAAGCCACGATAAATGCCCCCCTTGAGAGAGACATCACGAACGAGATTATCGTGGGAACTAACAGGAAAGTAACTGCCATTAGTAACCACTTGTTCCGATAGTTCACCCCGAGATAGAGACATAAGCAAATCATTACTAGAGCAAGTGCTCCATAAGCATTTGGATATTGAAAAACGGAGGCGAAACGAAAATCTCCCCATAATGCATCTAAATAGTGGAGATTACCAAACAAATTGGCGTACCCGAAGAATAAAATGAGAGTACCTGAGAGCAGAAACAATCCAATCATCCAATGGATCTTATTAGACAACTTTCTAGCGAGCAAATATACTGCTGTAAGACATAAATAGAAATAGAAATATGTTCGACCGGAATACGAAGAGGGACCGTCGAAAGAAGCTATATAGTATCCTATAGGCAATAACCAGACGATTATCGCTAACGGATCTTGTTGTATCCGATTGTTCCTATCTATCCATGAGGCTGCGGCAAGACAAGCAAACAACATGCCTCCCAGTAAGAAAATCTGGAACAGCCCGCCTTCGAAATTCGCGTTTCCTCCGTAGAACATTCCCTGGTTAAAAGGCATAATCAGGAGAATATAACCAACAATAGTCCAAGCGGCTCCCATAGGAAATAACCGAAGAGAGGATCTGGATGCAAATGCAGCTCGTTTTAGCTCCTTGAGAACTAACTTTGTTGTCACAATAGGGTGCCTACTCTCAACGTTGTCTCCTAGCAATATATCATTAGTCCCATTTTTTTCATAGGTATTTTTTGACATATAAGTTTACTTAATACTGAATAAAGCCGATTTATAGATAAATTTGTCGTATTAGCGAATCATAAAAACCACCGGCAAATATCGTGAAATGCTACAGAGGAGGGATGGCGTTATAGAAAGATTACAGAAGGAAGTATCGAAAAAGTGGAGTAGCCATATTCGAGGACGTGAACTTACAGAAAGTCTCTAGTTCAACTTATACAGTATGTACCGGACCTTCACGTTCAAGGCTTATTACATTATGGGGATATGGGGAAAATGTAACAGTGACGACATATCTCTTCGCTACAGACCTAGCTACTTCGTATACGTGAATGTATAATCTTCCTCTTGCGCCATGATTTTGGCAACAAATGAATAAGAGCTGGCCAACTGCCTGCAAGTACTTTGGGATCTCGAAGGAGGAGATATCCATTCATGGCAGCTTCGTAAGCAAGCAAGAGAGGTAACTTTAGCCACCATGAAAGATCGAAAATCTCATTCTTAACCATCATCAAATACCTGTTCTGATAAGAATGTCTTCGTATCTTAATGTTAATTTGTTTTCGGCTGTTATGGGATCCCCACTGGCGAACATGGAGGCCTTTGGCCGATGGCTCATACCAGGAATTCCACCCAAGTAACCGAGCTCGCCAAGCGACATCAACGTCTTCTTTATATGCGAAAAAATCCTCATCGAAAAACTGCCCTTCGATAGAGGCTTGGTTTATCATTTTCATGGAATATATGGCAGCAGCGCCTGATACTCCAAACACTTCGGATGGCTCAGAAAAATCAGAAGCTAATCTACCCGCTCCTCTTTCCACCGCTTTCCGTGCCCAGTTCATTTCTAATCCTGCTGAATCGATCTGTTGCGGGGAATCCGTTAGAGTCAAACAACCTGAGGCACTACCCGCTTTCGGATGTCTTTCCATACAGGCAACGAGATGTGCAACATAATTCGGATCCAGAACCACGTCTGGGTTTAACACTAGGACATACTCGGAATCTTTAGCCAATAAGATAGCCTGATTCTGAGCTGCAGCAAATCCTTTGTTTTCGTTATTTGCTATCAATCGTACATCGTAACCATTTTTCGTAATTGTTTCTACGGTATCATCCGACGATGCATTGTCGATAATAATGATTTCTAGCCGAGACCATATTTGGCTTATAACACCTTCTAAACAGTCCTTCATATACTTGGCGCTGTTGTAGGTTACTATGCAAATTGTTACTCGTGGCTGATCTTCCATCCGGTTCATATACTCATTTCCTTCAAGAAGGCTCTTAATCCTTCACGCCATGGCCTTAGATCCTGCAATCCATTCTGGCGAATAGCTGAATGATCCAGCACCGAATAGGCTGGTCGTGGAGCTGGACGTGGAAATTGCTCGGTCGTGCACGGCTCTACTTGCATGGATAACCCGCTCTCTTGGAATATCGCTTGAGCAAACTCGTACCAAGTGCAGGTTCCCGTATTTGAAGCGTGATAGATACCGTAAGCCTCCGTCTGTACTAGCTCGATGAGAAAACGGCCCAAATCGTAAGTATATGTAGGAGAGCCGACTTGATCATGAACAACGGATATAGAATCCCGCTCAGTCGCAAGTTTCATCATAGTTTTCACAAAATTATTGCCGTAATTACCGTATACCCATGACGTTCTCACGATAAAATAACGATGACCAATCGACTGGAGAAGTACTTCTCCTGCCCGTTTGGATTTACCGTAGACGGATTGAGGATTCGTATTGTCGTATTCGTTGTAAGGCTGTGACGCCGTTCCGTCGAACACATAGTCAGTGCTTAGGTAACAAAGCTTAGCACCAATCTCGTTAGCTGCAAGGGTAAGATTGCGGGTTCCGATCGCGTTCACGCGATAAGCTTCGTCTGAGTCAGACTCTGCTTTATCAACGGCAGTGTATGCACCTGTATGGATAATGGCGTCCGGACGCACCGCAGCAACCGTTTCGCGGCACTGGGACAAGCTTGTAAAATCAAGATGCTCCCGGCCATAACCGATTATATTTACACTGTCATTACCAAGTCTGACCAACTCTTGCCCTAGTTGACCGTTAGCTCCGGTTACTAACAAAGTAATCTTACCCTCGAACATCTGTTACCCTCCCAACCGTTCCCCATACTGTGTTTCATAATATTGTTGATAGGCTCCAGAACGGACTTGTTCCATCCACTCCAGGTTGTTCAAGTACCAGCGAATCGTTTCTCGAATTCCGGATTCATAATTGTGCTTTGGGTTCCAACCCAATTCATTTCGGATTTTTGTAGCATCGATTGCATATCGACGATCATGACCTAGACGATCCTGAACATAGGTGATTAGCGACTCGGGTTTATTCAGCTCATTAAGGATCGTTTTTACAACTTGGATATTGTTACGCTCGTTGTTGCCTCCGATATTATACGCTTCACCTGGACGGCCTTTTCTAACGACAAGATCGATCGCACTGCAATGATCATCGACATATAGCCAATCCCTGATATTCAGACCATCGCCGTATACAGGAAGTTGCTTGTCGGATAAGGCATTCTGGATCATGAGCGGAATTAGTTTCTCAGGAAACTGATAAGGTCCATAATTGTTAGAGCATCTGGTAATATTTATGTCGAGGCCGAAAGTCTCATGGTAAGCACGCACAAGCAAGTCCGCACCAGCTTTGCTAGCGGAATAGGGGCTATTCGGCTGCAAAGGAGTTTCTTCCGTGAAGAGACCAGTGTCCCCCAATGTACCATACACCTCATCGGTGGATACTTGAACATACTTAGCCACATTGTACTGTTTGGTCAGATCCAGTAAAGTCTGCGTACCCATGATATTTGTGCGAACGAAGACATCTGGTTCTAAGATACTTCTATCCACATGAGACTCTGCCGCAAAGTTTACGACTACGTCTATTCCTTCTTGGAATAGCGGTTCCAGAGCCATACGGTCCGTAATATCAACTTTAACGAATTTGTAGTTTGGATTCGAGTCCACCGTACTCAGGTTCTCCAAGTTACCCGCATACGTAAGAGAATCTATGTTAATAATCTGATCCTGGGGATGTTCCTTAAGAATATAATGCACAAAGTTGCTGCCTATGAAGCCGGCACCGCCCGTAACGAGTAGTTTCATTCTATTTTCACCCTTTATATACGAAATTGATTTCCGCATCGGCTAGTAACGGAAGTTTGGAATCTTTGTCAGAGAGAATAGGTTGAAGTAATGGCCAATCAATGCCGAGTACGGGGTCATTCCAAGCTATTCCTCGATCTTTATCCGGCGAATAGAATTCATCTACTTTATACAGCACTTCTGTTTGCGGAACTAATGTGCAGAAGCCGTGAGCAAACCCCTGCGGCACGAACAATTGGCGCTTGTTTGAGGAAGATAGAATAAACCCTTCCCACTGTCCGAACGTAGGTGATCCCTGCCTGATATCGACTACAACATCGTAAATAGCACCTGCAGCTACCCGCACTAGCTTGGATTGAGCCTTCGGATTCAACTGATAATGAAGCCCTCTTAGAACTCCCGCTTCCGCAGACAAGGAATGGTTGTCCTGTATAAATACACATTCAATGCCATGCTCAGAGAACTGACGAGAACTATAAGATTCCATGAAAAACCCTCGATGATCCCCGAATACTGTTGAGTCAATTAATATCACACCTGGTAATTTAGTAGTCGTAACCTTCATTTTATTACTCCTATCTACATGTTACAGTTTCAATTTGCCGAAATCTTCCCCGAAAATCAGGTCTTTCGCCAGCTCGTTCGCATGAGTAAGCGAGGCGTGTGTCCCCGCGTCCGTCCACCAGCCTTGCAGAATGTCATACTTTAACTGTCCAGCAGCGATATACGCATTGTTTACATCCGTTATTTCTAACTCTCCACGTCCAGATGGCTTCAATGTCTTAATGATTTCAAACACATTGTCATCAAACATGTATATGCCAGTAACCGCATAGTGACTCTTCGGATGACTAGGTTTCTCCTCAATAGATACGATTTGGTCACCTCGAAGTTCAGGCACTCCGTATCTCTTCGGATCGGGTACTTCTTGAATAAGGATCTTAGCCCCTTGGCCTTGTTGAGAGAAGCTCTCCACATAGAGAGCAATGCTATCGGAGAAAACATTATCACCCAAGATGACAACCATAGAATCGTTCCCAACAAAATGCTCGGCTAATCCCAAAGCTTGCGCAATACCTCCAGCCTCGTCCTGTACTTTGTATGTAAACGTAACGCCCATCTCGCGCCCGCTTCCGAGCAGATTGACGACATCTCCCATGTGGTCTTTACCTGTGACGATTAAGATGTCCGTAATGCTTGCTTCTTTCAATTTAGCTACCGAGTGGAAGATCATTGGGTATTTGCCTACGGGCAGCAAGTGCTTGTTGGTTACTTTGGTTAACGGGAACAAACGCGATCCGGTTCCTCCGGCTAGAATAATGCCTTTCATGTGGACACTCCTTATTATTTGCTAGGATTGTATTTTCCGAGAAATAGATTCTTTTGGATTTTAAGTATTAGGATATCCCCTCGTAATGGGCTTATTTTCTTTGGAATCTTTTATAGTGGGTAAGCACGACTTACAGAATTTTCAATTACTTTGGATTCTTTTTTCGGAACAATATATGATAAATGCAAGAACTTATAGGTATCAAATACCTCACTAAATCGTGGATTGCCTTGTTTTAATCCATATGACTATTAATTAAATAGTTTCTTAAGCTTCATACAACTTTTTTCAGCAGAATACTTCACAGTATAAATTGCCAACAATATTTCAATCAACAAATAGTTAGGAAGGTTTTTTTTATTAAATTTGACTTTTTGCACCGATTTTATTTTTCTAAACCCTGATAAAAGCCCCTCAACATAAGCGGCACGGTACCCTTTTCGCAAAAAGTATAAATATTTAATGCTTACACCAATTAATAAATATGGGGAATTAATCAAGATCTGCAATAACGGCATATTCTTATAAATTAGGAGAATATTATTCTGTGCTGACTGTTTGACTTTGAAGTTACTATATCCACCTCCTGTGCTTGCACTCCCGATATGATATATCAAGGCTGTAGAACAATACATATTTTTGTATCCCTCAATAGTAGCCCTATATCCGATATCTACATCCTCTAAGTAAGCAAAGAAAGTCTCATCGAAATATCCGATAATTTCGAGAATGCTTTTACGATAAACTGCTGCACCTGCACAACTGCTAAATATTTTTCTGTTTTTATTGAATTTGTCTATCGATTTACCGTGTCCCTCCTGGAATGCCCAACCAACTAAGCTATAAAAATCACCAGCATCATCAATTTTACTTTTATCATGATATTGAATCATTTTACTTGCACACGAAAATATATTCTCGTCGGATTTAATTAACTTTACCAACTGTTGCAACCAACTTGGAGTAGCGACTGTATCTGAATTCAATAATACTACATACTCTCCAGTAGCTCGACGAATTCCATCATTAACTGCTTTACAAAATCCTAAATTGGTTTCGTTACATATTATCGTGACTGGCATTTTAAAGCATAATTTAAAGTTCTCAATAATGCTCAAGCTATTATCTGAGGATGCATTATCTACTATAATCACTTCAAAATCTTTATATATCTGAATTGCCAAAGAATCAAGACATTCTTTAAGAAATGCTTCTCCATTATAATTAGGAATGATAACTGTAGTTTCAATCATGTAACACCAATACTTGAATCAATGAATTTTCTAAGCCCATTTGCAAAATTATAATACACTTCATATCCTAATTCTCTTTGAGCCTTTGTAATGTCAAGCACGTTATGTGAAACATCAATTGATCTTTCACCAATGTAGTTAATTATAGCTCTTTCACCCAAAACCGATTGAATTTCATTAATTATTTCATTCAAGGACGTGCCAACTCCTGTAGCAATGTTAAATACTGGTACACAATCCTTTTTCACCTTGTAATAAAGTGCCTGATAGATTGCTCTGATTACATCCGATATTTCAACATAGTCACGTGTAGTCTCTCCATCTCCATAAATCGAAATAGGGACTTTATTAATAATATTTGAATAAAACACTGATATTGCACCTACTTTTTTAGCAGGATCTTGCCCCACGCCATATGGATTAGCAACTCTTAATATTACATTCTCCATTCCATATACTTCGTTGTACATTAAACAAATTTTTTCAATTGTCAACTTTGCTATACCATAATTATTAATTGGATTTGTATTGGATTCTTCAATTAACTTTGTTTCTTTACTTGTACCGTAGACTGTACCGCCTGAAGAAATAAATATGACTTTTTTAATATCTAATTTTCTGCAAGCTTCTAATATCTCTATTGTTTTAATGACATCTACTTGGTACGGCGCTAAGAAATCTGACATGGATGATGCTGGGGAGACCGTACTAATCAAGTGAATTACGGCATCTTGCCCCATTAAGAGCACTTCAAAATCTTTTTGTTGAGAGAGCTCCCCCTGTATATAATGAATCCCATCAAACACTTTTGAATTTCCTCGTCCATATACTGTAACATTCAACTCATTTTCCAATAGGAATCTGGCTAGATTGGTTCCAATAAACCCTCCCCCACCTAATAAAAATACATTCTTCACCTACAAAACCTCCAATAATCAAAATAATTCAAAGTATTTTTTCGCGAAAACTTCCATGTCAAACTGCTTAAACAATAACTGTGTATTTTTCTTATATTGTTTGAACTCAACTTTATTGCTTATCATTGTCTCCATTGCATCATGGAGGACGTTAGTATCTACTACCCTATCACTATTTAATTCGATTAATATACCTGCATTATCATTTTCAGAATTCGTTATCATGTTCTTTATATCACCAATGTTTGTTGCAATAACAGGCTTATTATAGGCAAGGTATTCAATAATTGTATTAGGTAGACTTTCCGAAACGTAATAGCTTGGTAAAATACCTACATCAAAAGCTTTTACCCAGCCAATCCATTCAGAGGGTTCAGTAAATTCAGTTACAAAATGAATGTATGGAACAGCTTTATATTTTTCTTTCAACGCAAGAGAGTATGTGCTTTTTCCTACAAGAATAAGATGAATATTGGGATGTCTTTCATACAGCGTCATGCATGCTTGGATACTTTCTTCCCAACCCTTCTCTTTAATTGCCCTTGATACTAATCCGAAGATAAAGTCCCCATTCTTAATTCCAATATCTGGTGTTCTCTTAGTCGAAATTAGTTGTTTTTCATAGCCATAGTAAATTTGATGAAATTTCTCAGGTTCAATATTTCTAACTTTTTCCTCGAAAATTCTTTTGTTCTTGCTCGCAGCATAGACAATATGATTAGATCTTTCAAACATAGGATTAACTAAATTGTTAAATTCAACATCAATGTCTGTTTGATCTAGCATTGCTTCGTAACAACCATGCATGGAGATAACCCAACGAACCTTTGGATTATCACAAACAGCCTTATACGTAATTTTGTCTGACCACCATATGTGAGAGTTAACGACATCAATATCATATTGCGCTATATATCCAGCAAGTTCAACAGGAGATCCAGTACTTATAAGAATCTTTACTTTATTTGAAATCATACTGATCAGCTGCCGATCTGTTTGCCAAGGCCTAGCATTATAGATGTATACGTTTTGATAGTTCGAGAAGAAGTTAGCCAGCCGAACCACGAGCATTTGTCCGCCACCAACTTCAAAATCTGGAGCAACAAATATAATGTTTTTATTACTTTCAAGATAATTTATCTCGCTACTTTTAGTAACGACTGACTGTACCAGATTAGCAAATTTCTTAGCTAGTAAAGGATTATATAATATATTTTTTGATTCAAACCCCTTACAACCTAGCCTCTCATACTCAAGTTCGATTTGCTTCAAAAACTTTTCTCTCATATGGAAAGGGATTTGAAATGTGTTCGAAATAAACATTTTTATATCAATGAGTTCAGAGTACAGATCAGGAGATTGTTCTTTGCTGCTAATTATACTTTGAGTGTGTCTTCTATGAAAATTTAGAACATTAGGATTAAATCCAATTTTCCCTTCTTTTAATACATATACGTATGCGAACCAATCACCACAAATTTGATACTGATTTAATTGATCTTCAATACCACTTAAAGCTGATTTCCTAAACACCACGGCACTGGCATTAGGAATTGTATTTTTAATTCCCAAACCATCAACAATTTCATCTTGTCCTTTATTAATGTATGATTCTAACCATTTATGTTCGCTTAAGTCTTTAGTATATTCATTGTATGAGAATCCTACTTTATGTGAATATTCGTTAACGATCTCAGATTGAGCGTAAGCTAAATTTACGCTCTCATCACGAAAATAAGTAATCGTTTTTTCTAAGAAGTTATACTCACAAAAATCATCAGCTTCAGCTATCCAAACATAATCACCTTGTGCGGCATTTATACCTTTAATCCATTGTTTGAAACATCCGTTATTTTGTTGATTGCTGATTATTTTGTAAGGAATGTGAGTCTTAGATAAAATTTCATCAGCTAACTTCACGCTGTTATCCGTAGAGTTATCATCTAACAATATAATTTCGAAAGGTTCATAGGTTTGATTAATAATACTTACAATTCTCTCTTTTAAGTATTTTTCATAATTATAATTAGGGACAATTACCGATACTTTAAATGGTCTCTTTCTTAACACTTCTTTTTCTTCTTTATATAGAGTTAAGTCATCTCCATGTAATGCCAGCAAAGATTCAACATATTTTACATGGTTATAGGAGGCATCTATTAACTTCTTGCCCTCATTTATAACCTTTTTATATAATGATGGATTATTTAAGTAACGTAAAATCTCATCTGCCATATGATTAACATTAAGGTATGGAATACTGCTGACACCAATATTATTAAGTAGTTCTGGAACACCACCCGTATCTTGAAAGGCTAAGACAGGAGTGTAGTGACTCATAGCGTCAAGTACAACAGTAGGGAAAGGATCTTCTCTGGATGTTAGCAAGAAAAAATCGGCTGCCGCAAAATAAATCTGAGGGCTCTCATTATATCCGATTAAATGGAAATTATCTGAGATTCCTAATTTCTGTGCATCATGGACTAACCACTGAATCATTATGGGATCGCCATGTCCAATCCAAATAAAGTGATAATTCTTCAAATTCTTTTGATTACAAAATATATCCGCTACCTCTAAAAACTTATCCACACCTTTACGCATATCTGCGTAACCGCAACCCAAAATTATATTTGAGTCTTCGGACAGCCCCATTTCATTTAAGAGGTTTCCTTTAAGCTCCGATTTAGAAAAGCTAGTTAAAGATTTACTATATATGCCCTGTGACTGAGTAACCAACTTTATATCTGGGCATTCGAACTGTTCAATAAACTTTTCTCTTACAAAAGTATTAGGAAAAACGATCTTGTTAGCATATTCAATTATATTTTCTGCATTTTTAATAAAATCATAAGCTTTTATTGTTGTGGGAAGTTCATGAATTAATGTGATGTTTTTAATATTTGTTTTCTTTAAGCCCTCTGCTAGTGCACCTGATACAACCGTATTAGAGATTGCTTTATTTACGCCTCGATTGCGCAGCTCATGGAGTAAATCCATTACATTATCTTCATTTTCCAAATATGTCATAGAACTCTGGTTTAAGCAGTAGCAAGCCATAGCAAATCTACTAAATTCGCTTTCAAGAACACCGCTTTTCATAAGGATTACGTATACTTTTTTATTAAAATCCTGCGTTAGAGTTTTTACGATATTTAAAGCAAGCATAGGTGCCCCAACAGGTTGAGCATCGTGTGATATTACTAATATCGCATCCTTATCAATTGAATCCTGCACAGATCTTAGAATTGTAATATTATTCGTTCTATCGTCGAAATGCCTGATTTTTTCTCTCGTTTTTAGCAGAGTATTCTTTATTCCATACTGCCTAATTTCTTTGAAGAATTTCCGCACCAACAGCGGTTGGTTTTTACTAATTCGCTTAATTTTTTTATAATATTGTTTTGCTTTCTGAATTTGATATTCCAGTTTACTAATATGGATAAACTCAAGTTGATGAATTTGGAAACCATCTTTTGGTTTCAAAATAATTAGAATAGACTTTGATTTATTGCGTAACTTATAGAAAAACGCTGAATTGCTATGCTCAAATTTCAATAAAAAGGATTCGTTTCCGCTCTTTAAGTTAATATCTTCATTATTTGCACTACTTGTGATGTGGTAACAAAATTTAACAAATGTTGATTCCGTTGCAAGATCTAAAGAAATTTCAATTGGGTTATTTGAGTCCACTGCATAAAAGGCCTCATTGGTAAAATCATACTTTAGATTTGTTATGGAAGTCACTTTATAACTAGTAGATTTCCGTAATATATTTGATTTTATTTTGTTTTTAAGTAACAAATCGCTTATTTTCTGATTTACCAAACCACTTTGCACGAATCTCACCCTATCGGTTTTATTATTTCATGATTTTTTTCACTTTGGAGCTTAATAGTCTTAGGGGTTTAGTTAGCCCCCATGACTTTGACTTTAATATCGTGTTAAGCAACTCATTTTGTTCTCGTATTGTGGATTCTAGTGTACTAATATTTTCGTTCGCTTGATTTATTTCTCTTCTAAGAACAATATTTTTATCCTTCTCAATTTCAAATTTCTCACTGATTAGACCCAATTCTTTGGATAATGTGGAGGATTTCATTCTTTCATTTTGATGGGTAGCCGTTATTTGATTGAATTCTTTTAATAATGCGTTGTAGATCTCCCTTTCGCTGTTCCGGATAGAACTTTCTCTACTCAACATCTCCGTTGCCATCAATCGAGCAGCAGAATTTTCCTCATCCCTTGTCCTTAAAGCATTCAATTCTGTTTGTATCATCATTGCAGAAAATGGAGATATGATTTCCCCAAACCACATATCGATTACTAACTTATATTTCGCAAAGGATTCCACCACTGTGATATTATCTAAATAAATCTGAGGATCATTTCCACTTAATACTAAATAAGTGTTCCCTATTATTACTCCATTTGTTATATGCAAATTTGTATTACCCTTATCTAGTGAAAAAATGCCGATTTCTTCGCCCAACTCATCAATCCCATAAAGAATAATATCTCGTATTTCAAATATTGAATATCCAATCGATGGATCAATTCGTATCGAATGTTCTTTTGAAACAGGAAGTTCGAACTCATATTTATGAAAAAGAGGGCCACTGTAGATGGTATCCATATTTGAATTAGCTTCTTCAAATTCTTCGTCATTTCTTTTCCAAAAGATTTGTATGCTATCGTTAGTTGCGTATTTAGTATATTGCTCTTCAAGCCGTGCTTGATGCTGCGTTTTAATGTAATTTATTGTTTTATCATCATCAAATAGATCAATGTTGTTTAAGTAATAATTATATATTTCTTTAGTTTGTGAAGAAATCTCATTGCTTTGTAATAATTCTTCTTGAGTAGTGAAACTATGGCGAAGATCGGGTTTAATAAGCCCCTCTACTCCTTCTTTCTCTACGTTGCTAAAAGAGTTAATACGAAGCTTCTTCTGTATCTCTTTTAAATGCCCGAGTGCATCAGATATAAACTGATCATATTGGATGAAGATTCTTTGAGAATCTTGTTTGCTTATCAAGTCATATAATGATGTCAATGAATAGTTATACCAGATTTTCTCAGCATAATCTTGACTAATATCGTCTCTCTTTTGTAAAGATGCCATCACGTCTAATGGATTTCGAAAAACTACAACATAAGCAATATCAATATTCAATTCTTCTAATATTTCCTGCCATAATGGCAATAACAGGCATGAGCGCGGGTCTTTCCAGGCCCATAGTGGTTTGTCAGAAAATTTTTCAGATATTATTGTCTTAATTCTTTCGCGGAAAGGACGAATTAGAGGTGATTTAGTCCATCCTGTCGGTAATGGTTTATCAGTATCCCAGGTAAGCCCAAACTCTTTAAGTATTTTATCCTGTAGAACAACAAAGTCCCCATATTCCCAAAAGCCCTCGGGATTGTTTCCTTCCACTGGGGGCAACAAATCCTTTTCATCTCCCACATACGCGCCTAACAGATTTATCGCTTTTGTAATTACGGAAGTACCACTTCTATGCATTCCTAATATGCAAATCGCTTTAGACTTTGGACTATTCATTACCTAGTCCCCCTTTTAAATCAATTTCTTAGTAACTAATATTGGGCGTTACTCCAAAATCCACTGTAGAAGTAATCAAGCTTCCCTCTTGTTGTAGTATCTTAAATGCAGCTAAATCAATCCTACGGTCCAGATAAACTTCCCCATCATCCGTGATACCAAGAACTCCTCCATTTAAAAAATACATCCCAGCATTCAATCTTGGACTAAAAGTAAATTCTACCTTTATAGTCTGACCTGGTTGGACGAGAGGTATTCCCTCACTTGCCAATGATGTTGCAGCACCACCTAGATCTAATCCACTTATTGTTTTTATCATCATACCAAATCTCACATTGTAACATTCTTGGGTGAAATTTACGTAGTAGCGCCAAACATATCGGCTACCAGTTTTTAACAGATTTACTTTTTCACCACTTAATGTCGTTATTTCCGAATCAAATATCTGAGCACCTCTTGTTTCATACTGAACGGTTTCTATTGGATTTAAGTTTGAGTCGAACATTTCCTTATCATCAGCGGAGTTGCTTCTCTTCTCAATCACCATTACATTAGGTCTATCTTCTGTTACTACATTTCTTATCTCTTCTTTTAGTCGCTCACGTTTATCTGAAGGTGCATATATTAGCTTCTGATAGAGGTTCACGACTTTTTTCGAACGATCTACCAATAGCATCTCTCCAGAATCAATTAAAACAGCACGATCGCACAATTCAATTATGCTGGATGCAGAATGCGAAACAAATAATATGGTTCCGCCTTGGTTCTTAAACTCTTCAATTTTTGCATAACATTTCCTTTGGAACAATTCATCTCCAACAGCTAGAGCCTCATCTACAATCAATACCTCTTTGGGAACCATTGCCTGAACAGCAAATGCTAGTCGAACAGACATCCCACTGGAATAAGTTTTTACCGGTTGATCAATAAAATCACCTATATCCGCAAATTCTAATATTTTAGGATACAGATGGTCTATATGTTCTTTATCCAGTCCGAGAATGGAACCATTCATATATACGTTTTCTCGCCCGGTGAATTCTGGATTAAACCCACTACCTAGTTCAAGTAAAGCAGCGACCCTTCCGTTAACTTCCACAGTACCTTTAGAAGAGTTTAGCGTGCCTGCAATTATTTGAAGGAGTGTGCTTTTCCCTGAACCGTTTCGACCTATAATCCCAATGGTTTCTCCTTTGTATACGTCAAAAGAGATATCATTTAAAGCACTAAATTCTGTATAATAACGACGCTTACCTCTGAACAATGTTTGTTTCAACCGGTCCTGGGGCTTATTGTAGATTTTAAATATTTTAGAAACCCCTCTAACTGAAATTGCAGTTTGTCGTTCCATTTCTACACCGCCGCATCATAACTTAATATCTATAATACATCAGAAAAACCTTTGCGAGACTTATTGAACCAGATATATCCTGCATAAAAGATTAATATTCCGATTGCATATTCAATTATAAGAGAATAGAAATGTGGTAATTGTCCCTGCAGAACGATTAGTCTCATATCTTCTATTACATAACTAACGGGATTAAAAGCGAATAAAAGCTGATAAGTACTAGGAAGCGTTGAGACCGAATAAAAAATAGGGCTTAATAACATCATTGCCTGAAGAATAATCCCTACTATCTGTCCAATATCTCTAAGATAAACTCCCAACGAAGACAAAACCCATCCAATCCCTATTGACAAAAATATTAATGGTAAAAGTACAATAGGTATTAAGATTAATGTCCAATGTATTTCGCGAAACGCAATAAGATTACTAAATATTAATATCAGCAAACTTATTCCGCTATGAATTAGAGTAGAGCCCATAATTGAAACTGGTAATATTTCAAGCGGAAAAACAACTTTGGTAACATAACTCGAATGATTAATTATCAAACTTGGCGCCTTGCCGAGGAGTTCAGCAAATATATTAAAAGTAATTAGTCCACAAAAAATCATTAGAGCGTATTCCATCGTACTTCCATTGTCTGTTCCCCACTTAGCCTTAAAAATTTCACTGAAAACAAATGTATATACTACCAACATCAGTAGAGGATTAATAAATGACCACAATATACCTAAATAGGAACCTCTATATCTGGCAATAACATCCCTTATAATAAATTGAGAAATAAGATTCTTGTGGTACCATAAAGCTTTAATCAATTGAATCGGGTTAGCCACTTCGAACATTCCCTTATAAATAGAATTTGCATTACCTAACTTAGTCTAACTATCTACTTGATAATCTTCTTCTTCATTAGGTATTCAACGATCATCTGTACACTCTCTTCAATAGAGTATTTGTCCGTTTGTACTACAACTTCGGAATCATTGGGTTCTTCATAAGGCGAGCTAATTCCAGTAAATTCTTGCAATATGCCTTCTCTTGCCTTTTTGTAGAGGCCTTTGGGATCACGTTTTTCACATATATCTATAGGGCATTTAATATAGACTTCTATAAACTCTCCCTCTCCAAAAAGCCTTCTAACTTCATTTCGATCATCCATAAAAGGAGATATAAAAGCCGCAATCGAGATAGTACCTGCATCAACGAAAAGTTTCGAAACTTCTCCTACACGCCGAATATTTTCAGTTCGATCAGCTGAACTGAATCCCAGGTTTTTGTTAAGCCCTAGTCGAATATTATCCCCGTCTAAAACATATGACTTTATTTCATTTTCGTAAAAATACTTATCTAATGCATCAGCTACCGTAGATTTCCCTGAACCTGACAGTCCTGTAAGCCATAATACGCAACTCTTATGATTATTTTTATTTTGCCTCATAGCTTTCGAGACACGATAATGTTGTTTAGTAAGCATTGTTGGGCCTTCCATTATCACCAGCGCCCTTTCTGTAATTTTAAGATGTGCTAGTTTTCTAATATATATTCCCCACGAACCAACACAATCAAACCCTTAGTCTGCTTAGGATCCGCCTCAACGCCGCGGCCGCCTCTTGGGAATAGAATCAAATGATTAGCTGCAACCGGCTTACCAGGAGCAATATCCAATCCATCAGTCATATCTGACAAACCATTCTTGTCCGTGCTATAAGCAACAGCTTTACCGCTTCGCACGATTAATTCTCCGCCATCTTCCACGATAACCTTGCTTCCCCATGGAACAGTAACAACCTCTAACTTAGCTGACGCGCCTGATCCTCCTGAGCCTAACTTCTCTATCTCTTCCGCCACTAGCTTAGCAACATTCTGATCTACATAGCTTTTCGTTACTATTGGATCGTCGATATTTCCAGGAGTAGACGTGCTATCAGCCTCTACGGACTGATACCAGCCGATACCTCCCCCGATGATCATTACAATTACAATAAGTGCTGCTAATCTGAGATATTTTGGATTCATATCATCCATCATCCTTTCACATGGATTTAGTGATCTCTCTGTGCTCCCAGAAAAAAGGATGCATACTACACTTCGGACGAAGCTTCGGCGGAATAACGTGGAACATAAGCCCTAGGCGATATCCAAGATATTTAACAGCTGATTCAGCTATCCATCTAGGTATCCAACGCCACATCTTCGGCTTCATAAGTTGATGCATTTGCGTTTTCATAAGCCGAGTACCTTCACCCTCAGCCGTTGCATAAGTTAGAATCCATTTATTAAGTCTTAGAGAGCCGCCAATATCAAAATAGCGTCCAAATACTTCTTTAAGCGTGTAATCGTGTGAATGGTCTACGCGAGCTTCTGCGGCATAAGCAATGGAATAGCCTGCTAAAATGCACTTGGCAGCTAGTATCATGTCTTCGTTTGACATAATAGGAGCAGGGAATCCACCAATCTCCCGAAAAGTCTTACTTCGTATAGCGGAGCATACATTCGTGAAGAAGAATGTCTTTATCCCGAACCTCTTTACATTGGCTAGCGATTTGATCATGGATTCCAATGGGTAATTAACCTCTTTGGCAATCCTTTCGAGAATTGGTGTACCCGACACTGCAACTTGCCTGCCATATGCCGCGGCAATATCAGAACTTTCAAATGGTTTAATTAGATTCTCAAGAAAAACATTATCCGACGGCAACGCATCTTGCGTGATAAATACGAAGATATCGCCGGTTGCATGTGATGCTGCATAATTGCGAGTACCACCATGATCGAATGATTTGCGGCTAACCGTGAGCACAATCACTCCCATTTCTCTGGCGATCGCAACAGTATTATCGTCTGAAGTTGAATCTACGACGATAATCTCGTACGGCTGTTCTGTTTGACTTCTCAAGCTCTCTATTAACTTCTTAATATAGGAAGCTGCATTTAGAGTTGGTATGATGACTGAAATTCGAATATCCGTTCACCTCCCTTTAATTTACGTTCTAAGAACTTACTTTCTCAGATGCCAATCGCACTGTGTCACTAACTGCAAACTTTTTATTCAAGACTACTGTTTTAGGTAATTCTAAAATCATTTGTTCACGGCGTTTCATCTCTTCATATAACTCTACTATTTGCTTAGCAACTAAATCTGCATCACTAGAACCGGCAGCATGTTTCTCTTCCCATTTTTTTAATAACTCTGTAGCTGTTTTATCATATAGCGACTGTTCGAATGGATACATCCTCACACCTTCAAGTAGAATATTTATTGCCTTCTCCCTGTCACCCATTTTCAATTTAATGAGATAGTTCAGTTCAATATTTTGGCGATAATGAGGCTCTTTAATAGCTAGTTTGTTTATGTATCTATCGGCAATCTTTAAGTAATTGTCTTCTTTGGTTTGATCATAGGCTTGGTAATTCAGTGATGCCAATTGATATAACAACACAGGATGCCCGGGTGATTTTGATAACCCTGAGTCTAGATCCTTTACTATTTGATCAAAGGGTTGTTTATTAACTAGGGCACTTTCTGAATTTTTATATTTGCTATTCGCATACAATTGATTACCGTATGATATGGCCATTACGAGCACTAGGGCAGAAGTAAAAACGAATGAGACCCACTTAACTCTTAACATGGTTTGTTTTTTCAAACTAAGTTCAATAGGTTGACGCTGAGTACCCGTCATTACACCTAAGCACAGGAATACTAACACCAAGTACATAATGTAACTCATCTCGAAGTCGATCAGGGAGTGGATCAATATGGTGATGGGGACTATAAAGTAAAATATCCATCTTATCCTCTCCGACTCGCTTGACTTTCGATAAAATCGAATAAAAACATAGAAAATAGATACTATAAAACCTACATATATGATCAATCCCACTAAGCCCACTTCAACAAGTAGCTCGGTCAAGTAACCATGTGTTTGAGCACTAATATAAGAGTAAGACTGATTTTGTTCATAGAGGGCTTCCCATGAGCCTGCTCCTCCACCTATGATTGGGTTCTCTCTCCAAATCTCAATAGCATCCTTGTACATCGTCAATCGTTCATATACGGAATGTGTCTGTAAGTTAACATTCTCAACACGAGCCCGTATTGCATCAGGAAGTAGTTGAATAACCTTATTACTAGTCACCGCGATTGCGCCAACAAGAAATACGACCAACAACCCTACCGGAACTATTTTATCTACCCACACTGACTTATCTTTTCTCTCTTTATCCGCTAAACGAGGTACAAAGTAAACAACGATTAGTTGAACAAGCGCGCTCATAATTATTGATATGCCTATAAGATAAACCCATGAAGTTACTGAAGGCGATGAAAATACGAATTTCGTATCGAACGGAACTTGCTCTGCTCTTGCCTTTTGAATCAGTTTGAATACTTTTGCACCTGCTTTCTCCAGATGCGTATAGATTAGCAAGGATAAACCCATACCTAGGGCAGAATAGACGATGAACATGATTTGCTGTTTGAGCTTAAACATAAGCAAGATAACAATAGCTATAATAGGCAATACAATTAGTGCACCACGGGAAAGAGTAAGGAGAAAGGAAACACACACTGGCACTAACATGAACCCGTGTAATATACGTGCCCATCGATTAGGGGTTCTGATTAATTCGATTATAATGGCAATCCATAACGTCAATAACATTACAGCGTAGGCATTCGCATATTGAAAAATGGAAGTTATTCGAACACCGTCAATAAATGATAAAGAGTCCAATAGATAGGTATTACCTAATAAATTCATAAAACCGTAGATGACAATAATATACCCAAATATCAAATAGATTTTAGGGAGGAGGTTAACTATTCGATTGTACTGGGCTATAAATGCGCCAGCAATGAAAAAAACAACAACCATCAAACTAATAAATACGCCAAACTTTGCAAGGATTGGCGATTCCGCATTGAAACTACTTAGCACATAGGTAAGGCAAAGTAACGAGGCAACAAGCATATAAATCATTTTACGTTCCAGTTGGAAGTGTTTTTGATATACATGAATTGAGATCCAGATCATGACGGCAATTGTTATGAAGAATCCGTAGATCAATGGCCTTTCATATATAATAAACAAACTACCGCTATTCAGTCCAAGCCCTTGAAAGATTCCATTGTTCATAATGCTAAGCAGTAACAACAGACCTATCCAACCCCAAGCAAACCATTCCATAGCGCTTATCTCAATTTGTTTCTTCAACTGTGACACTCCTCATCAATATGCGCCTGAACCTTTGACAACTGCAGGTAACGTTTTAAGCAGAATTTTCATCTCAAGAGCTATACTCCATCTCTCAATATAATAGATATCAAGATCTATCCATTGCTCGAAATCTAGATCACTCCGCCCGCTTACTTGCCATAACCCGGTCATACCGGGGAGAACATCCATTCGTCGCCAATGATAATCCGTATATCTCTCTACTTCTTCAGGAAGGGGGGGCCTAGGCCCTATGAGACTCATATCCCCTTTCAGAACATTCCATAGCTGAGGCAATTCATCTAATGAGTACTTCCTAATAAACCGCCCGATATGTGTAACTCTCGGGTCATTACGCATCTTGAAGGCGGGTCCTGTCATCTCATTGTCATTAAGCAGAGAAGATTTGTTCCGTTCAGCACCATTAAACATTGATCTGAACTTAACCATTTGAAAGGGCAGCCCATTCTTACCGACGCGTTGTTGCTTAAAGAACACTCTCCCTTTTGACTCACACTTTATTAGTATGGCTATAATAAGAAAGAGAGGCGATAAAACCAACATAATAATAAGACTCCCACTAATATCTGAAATCCGTTTCAAATGCACATTCAATCCTCTTAACGGAGTCTTCACAATTTGCAAACATGGATAGTCAAGATCATTACGGAAAGCAAAGACGGTCGTCATTCGATCGAACATCTCTGGTATTATTCGAATATCAACATCATACTTGTATATCGTGCGGAGCATCGATTCTATAATATGTTTCTCCGATGGAATCGTAATATAAATTGTATCAATTCTTTGCTTCTGTAATATCATCTCCAATTCTGCTATTGTGCCTATTACGTCCTTATTGGATTTATAATCATCCAAATATCCAATAAAATGATTTTTGTTTGTTCGCGATACTATGACCTTATTGTATACATCTAAACCAACTCTTCCGGCACCGACAATAAGTATATTGCTTCTAAGTGTCCCCTTGTTATTCAGATGCTTCATTATGGAACGTCTTGTCACCAACCAAAACAATGATTCAACAAGCATTAAAATAGCGAATAATACTAATGTTATCCTGGAATATAGAAATGTCGTCTTCAACAAGAATGTGATTCCAACAGTAATTAAGAAAGAGAATATAATAGCTCGAAAATCAAATAAATACTCTTCTAAGATCGAGCGATCCGCCTTACCTGAAAAAAGCTGGTTCTGAATAAGTGTAAAAGCATGCAGCACTAACAAAATTGCTAGAAACAAAGCGTAATCTGTAAAAACAGAAATCTGGCTAGCCCAAGCAATTGGGTTGTAATGATCAACATGATCATAGTTGGGTAGCACTCTAACCATCATTAATATATAGAATGTAAGAATAAACCCTAAATATTCGGCCATTAGGATTACTCTTCGAACACTTAATGTAATTCTGTCCGCACGTACTCTTTGTTCTGCAATTGTCCCTACGGATTTATTCCGATCTTGGTAGGGCTGCTGTTTTATTGTTTCACTTAGGTCCATACATATTTCCCCAACTATATAGTATCAATATTATATAGTTTAACACTTATACCCTTACTTTGTCTTAATTTGTCGTAAAAGAAGTTAACTAAAAAAACCACACTCCCGAGCTAGCATGTAGGAGTGTGGTTGTTTAGTTATTATTTTTCTTTATCTTGGAATTCGAGCCATTGAATATAAAAGTATGGCATAGCTCTCTGAGCTAACAACACCTTCTGATCATTCGTAACGCAATAGATTGATAATTTGTATTCTTTAAAGAATTCAGCTTGGCTTGAAAGATTAGGATCCGTGAATTGAATTGTTTTTTTAATTGCCTGGCCTTCCTTAAACTCCTGACTCTTGCTATCCATCTCGATATCTTTTGCTAATGTTAGCTTATTCGAATTCTGATCTTCGATCTCTATTCTTAGCTTGTATGGACCTGCAATATCATCGAAACTTGAATCAATAAGCATACTGTATTCAAAGTCTAGATTTAGTCCTTGAATTCCTCCAGAACTATAATCTAAATAAGCATAGAACTTATCCATAGAGAGATTATAGTTACCGACATTAAGATTAAAGAACTGAGATTGAGGTATGCTTGCCGGCCACACTGTTGTCATGCTCACTACAGAACCTGGAATTGTTGTCGACGGCGTACTGCCTTCATTTACAGTTGGTATCAATTCTGCGATTAGGATATTCATTTTAGCAGTTTCAGATGACACAGGTACCTTCCCACTGAATGGAACTAGTATCTTACCATTCGTAATCACAGTCTTCGCATAATTACCAATTGTTAGTGGATAAATCAAGCCATCTTCACCGCGCAAGTATACCCCATACTTCTGCAGATTACTTGTGCGAGGCTCTAAATTCGTAATTGCAAGATCTCCACTAATATTAAATTGTCTACCTTCTACCGATGAACGTACCCTCAGTAACTCTAAACTGGTCTTAGCAGCCAATCGATCAAATTCTGCTATCTGGTTCGTTACATCTTTGAATTCATTTACTTTAATGGATTTAAATTGACCAACTACTTTTTCGGTTTGATCGTCTGCAATTTCTTTTAAGCTCACTCTTATATCGCTTAATGTTGCTGAATAGGGCACTTGTGTACTTGCAATCATTTGTATGGAAGCATTCGGTTCCAGCTGAACTCTTTGATCATAAGCTACTACTAACTCGTTTCCAGCTTTTTGAGCAATTCCATTAAAGGACCAAGATGCCTTTAATTGCGGGATTTTCAAACCAGTCTTACCTTTGTTGGTTATCTTAAAATTTGCAGTCAATGTATCTTGTGTACCTGTTGGAAGCCTTCCATAGCCTGTGATTTCAATGAGATAATTTCCGTAGGATAATTGGCTTACTTCCGCTGAGGATTGCGTTGCTCCCTTTGGTACTTGGTAGGATGCAATCGGTATATATATCCCATCTGCTTCGCTTAAATAACCGGTAAGAAGTTTAATTCCTTTTTCATTCGCTATCACAGGTAGCTTTACTTGCAGTGTGATTATCTTTCTCTCTTTCGGTTGAATAATTAAATCCTTCAACGTATCATTCTTTGCAGCGTAGACGGATCCATCAGTAGCAACCACATAGAATTGAGTTGTAGTTGCACGATATTCCCTTGTATTTAAGTTCTCCATCAAGAAGTTTATTTTTAGAATCCGCTCATCATTATCAATCGAGCTCTGAACCCCTTTAATGGCCGTTTTTAACTTGCTCTCTTTGGAAAATAGATATTTGGGAAGGAATGCTGCGGTTGTTGCGCCATAGCCCTTTGCTAAATTAAATGCTCCAATGTTTCGTGTATAATTCGGTACCGAGAAATCCCACTTCACGATACTTATTATGAGCTTTGATAGGGTTGCATTGTCATCAACAGGCGAGTAGTATGTGATATCCACGCTGGATTTACCACTCAACCTTGTTGTTTTCTTATCCTTATCCACGACACTTGTTGAGTAGATTTTCCCCGAGGTACTCTTAGCCTTAGACCAGAAATCATCTAATTGGAGCGTAGTGTTTCCATTGTTGGTATACGTTAATGTATAGATTAGATACAAGCCTTTCTCCTGAGTAAATAATTCAGCGGATTTTACTTGTACAGTCGCAGTACTTGTTATCCGAATAGGAGCAGGAGCATTAGTAACAGCTGCATAAGTGCGTTGACTAAACATTGACATGAAACCTAGCGACAAAACCATTGTTAAAATCATCATTACAGTTTTACTTAATAGAATTCTTGTTTGTACCAATTTAGTTCCTCCTCAAAGACTTCTCTACCTAATATAACGTCTATTATAGTCAATAAGTTTCGAGTGAGTAATAAATTTCGTAATCGATATTTTATTACAAAAAAAAAGAGCTTGGCATATGCCAAGCTCTTTTTCCTTAATTCTGTTTACATTACTCTGCATTCACAACGATGTTAGCGGAAAGACCGTTAACAGATACGTATGTGATTGTAACAGTACCAAGTTTCACGTACGATACAACACCGGTAGTAGCATCTACAGATGCAACAGTTGCATCAGAAGAGTACCAGTATCCGACATTTTTGTTGTAATCTTTGCCGTATTGGTCTTTAACTTCCAATTTGGCTTTTGCATCGAAAGGAGTAGCAGATGTTGCAGTTCCTTCAGCATCTGCAAATTTAACAGTTGTTGCAATTGGAGCAACATCAGATACTGTTACAGTTTGCTCACTCAGCTTAGTGCCGTTTTTCCAAACGGTTACAGTAGCAGTACCTTTAGCAACACCATTGACTTTCAATACACCGCTGTTTGGAACAGCAACGATTGCAGAATCAGAGGATGTTACAAGGTTGTAGAAGTCAGCTGCGCGGATTGCAACTTCAGTTCCGCTAGTTGTTTTACCCGTTAGGGTAAGATCAGCAGAGTGGGAAGTAACATATGCAGGAGTAGTAGCCGCATATACAGTTCCGACAGCACTAACTTCAACTGTTTTCACGTCTTCGTTTTTAATTACGTTGAACGCGATATCATAAGATACTTCTTCTGTACCTTTTGTAAGTTTTGCAGTTACTTTCTCAGCACCTACTGCATCTCCAGTAACTTTACCGGCAGCGATAGATGTGTTTGCATTGCCTTCTTCAGTGAACGTAAGAGCCCAACCAGTTGCGGAATCCATTGTACGACCGTAGTTGTCAAGGACTACCAACTTGTTGAAAGCAAGATCTTGTTGACCGTAAACTGTCAAAGTCGTTTTAAGATCTTTAGTTCCTGTGATACTTACTGGATACGCTACATCGTTAACTTCAACGTTGAATTGAGAAACGATTGCGCCTTTCAACCATACGATTACGTTCACGTTTCCTTTAGCTGGGAACGTCAATTGAAGATCGCCATTTGCTTTCCACTTAGTAGGAACTGTAAGACCGTTCGCTTGAACTGTGAAACCAGTGGAATCAGCAGCAAGACCAGCTACTTTAGAAGGAACATCTTTAGCAGCAATTGGAGCGCCGAAAGTGTCAGCAGCAACATAAGGGAACGTTACAGCTTCACCAACAACTACGATTGCGCCTGGCGCGCTAACTTGGAATGTTTTCAATGCTGCATCTGCTTCAACTTTAATAACTGTAGAAGCGGAAGCACCTGTTGCTGGGTTAACAGCAGTGATTACTACCGTGCCGTCTTTAGCACCTGTTTTGAAAGTCATTACGCCATCAGCATCAACAGCGAAAGAAGCTGCATCAACGATTGCTACATCGCTTACTACAAAATCAATTCCGCCGATTTGAACGGATGTTTTAGCTGAACCACTAGCGCTTGTTGTAGGAAGTTTGATGTTTGCGCCATATTGGTCAGCAAGCTTTACAGGAAGAACTAAGCCTGTTTCATTAACAGAGATACGAGTTTTGTCTTTCAATGGAGCTACTTGGCCAATTTGGATACTTGTAGCAGAGCTACCAGCTACCAACTTGTAAGTTTTCGAAGCGGAAAGACCTGTTTTGTAATGAGTTGCTGTTACAACTACAGTGTTATCCACTTTCTCTCCGGAGAGATTAAGTTTGCCCGCAGCCAGTTTACCAGCTGCAACAAGATCGCCGTTTTGGCTGCTGTAAGCTTGAACAGCAACCGATTCGTTCTTAACTTCTTCATTGAATTGGTTAAGAGCTTTAACTTGCAAGTCTTGGTTGTATGTTGCTTGAAGTGTAGATGCGCCGATTTCAATCTTTGTAACTACAGCAGCAACAACAGTTACTTTAATTGCATCGAATTTGTTAACAGTTACAGAGTACTCTCCAGCTGGTAGGAAAGTAGCTTCCAATACAGCGGATTTCTTGTCGTCAGCAACTTTGATCGTTACTGGGTAGTTGATCTGACCGTTTTTAACAGTTGCAGTCAATGCTTTTTCTTCATCGGCAGTAATTGCGCCTTTGAATTCAACAGTGAGTTTTTTAGCGCCTGTTTGGGAGATCTTGGAAACTGCCAATTCAGCTGGCACTGTCAATAATTGATATACAGTATAACCTACGTCGATCGTTTGACCGCGAGTAGCGGCTGCTTTGTAGTCAAGACCTGCTGCAATGATGCCAGCGTCAAGAGCAGCTTTAATGTAAGGACCAGCCCATGCGGACGATCCTTCAACAACAGCGCCCTCAACTGGTTTAATACCAGCAGTCAGAGCAGCAACTTTGATTACTGCCTCAACAGTTACGTCAGCTTTAGGCGAGAATTTACCTCCGCCTGAACCGTTAACCAGACCAGCTTTAGCAGCGGCTTCGATTGCACCGTACCACCATTGGCTTGCTTTAACGTCAGTGAACGTAGCGCCGGAAGTTGCAGGAGTAAGTCCTCCGATTGCAACTGCGATTGTAGCGAATTCAGCGCGAGTCAGTTTGGAGTCCAACATAGGATCTCCGGATGTAGTACCTTTCAAAACCTTAGCGTCAACCAACATCTTGTATTTCTCAGCAGTTGTTGGCGCTACAGCATCAGCAGCGGATGCCATGGAGGCAAACAGGCCGAACACTAATGTAAGAGCTAGTAAAAGGGATAAACTTTTTTTCATAACCTTTTTTTCTCCTCCTCGAGAATGTTTCTGTTTTGTTTGTGTGTAAGAATTATAGCTCGAATCTCTCATCGGTGTTTCACCCCCTTCCTTGAGTAGAGCATTGTCTATAATTGATGTCTGACGGCATGCCTAGTTAGTAGATCATGTCGCAGAAACTCGTAAACAAAAGAATAGAATCGAAAATCAGCACAAAGTGGGCAGGGTAAAATATGCCACTTTCCCCATTATACATGAGGCGCTTGTGCAGCGTAAAGAAGATTTTCATAGAGAGAGTAGAAGATTAGTTCTCGAGTCCCTCTCGAAAGACTCATCATGTTAAACGCATAGCACGGAGAAAAGTTGCGGATTATTTTAAAATCCTCTAACTTTTTTTAACCTTTCGGACAACGACCGAACCTTATTTATTATGTAAGGGCTTATCGCTTTTCTAGTATAGCTTGGACGTGAGAGATAGTCATTGGTAAATCATTTCCTGTAGAACCAATGAAAGAGAAAGAAGGGAACGCCGTTTGGCCCCCCTCCCCTCACTAATTATACTAGCTTAAGTTCTTAGGGAAAATGTTTGAACTCTTTTGCAGTAGAGCAACTGTAATCTTACCAGCTTCTGCACGAGTCATATATCCTTTAGGGTTGAAGTTATACATCGGTTTCTTCTGCCCTGGCACAGTCACGGCAGTACCTGTCATGATTTTTGCTTTATTGACGGCCTCGACAGATGGTCTAGCATAATAATGGACGAGTCCGGAGTCGACAAATGATTTCGCTAGACCGCTCTCAAGTTTGCTGTTATTCACGGAGAGCTTTAGCTTTAAGGCTCTAGCGATCATGACCGCAGCTTCCTGACGCGTTACCGGAATACCGGCTCCATAGAAACCTTCGTCAAGACCGGTTACGATACCCGCTCTAGCAGCCGTCTCGATATGCTCGTAATCCCATGTCGTCGTCTTCGTTCCCGGAGTTATATCGAAGAACGTTTGATTTCCTTCGTGATTTAGAGGGATGTTCAATCCCTTAACCAGTAGAGTAGCAAGCTCTCCCCGCGTCGTAAGATCATTAGCGCCGAACTCATCGAAGCGAACATTGTTCATGATGCCCTTGGAGTACAAGCCATTCAAAATATTTCTTGCCCATGTGTGATTCGTGATGTCCGTGAAGCCTTTTCTTAATTTCACTACCATATAATATCCGAAATCATCGAACGGAACGGTGATCGTGTGTTTCTTGGTGTCTACTTCTCCGCCGATGTTCTCCCAGTTCCCGTTATCCGTATAGCGGAATACCGTAACCGTGTATCCAACCTCGTCAACGACGTTCGTATCGTACTTCATCGTTAACTCTCCGCGATTGGTCGGTATGACTTTGCGCTCTAGCTCATACTCGGTAAACCTGCCTTCTACGGAATAGGGTGCAAGTCCATTGGTCGCAGGCTTATATCCGATCTCGCCTTTGTTGCCGAGTTCTCCTACACCCCCGCTAATCCAGTAGGTTGGAGAAATTCTTGTAAAGTTAGTCGTATTCGTGTTGTTGCCGAATCGAATGACGAGATAATCAGGAATGATTATCGGACTTGAACCTTGGTAGGTCCTATCGTCGTTGTTGACGTTGATGATGTTGCCGTAATCGTTCCTTTTCTCTACGACTCCGCTCACTGGATCCGCTATGCCGAACAAGAACATCGTATTGTTATAGAGCTTCGTGATACCAGTCACGTTAGCGTTAGCGGACTTCAGAACTGTTCCCTTAGGAAAGGTGAGTTGAAGACTCTTGTTGAACACGTCGAATTTATTCGTCAGTTTCTGCATGTACTGACTGTCCACTTGAACGGAACTCGTGTAAAACACTTGCACGGTATCGTTTAAAGTCGCATCAGCACGCTTGATTTGAATTTTAATCGCTGTCTGCTTATCAGGCTTGAGACCAACGAATTCGTAAGTAAAACGATTATTCAAGTCCGTACGCTTGGCCGCGATTTCACCGTCAACAAGAACCTCCGTCGCGCCCTCGGCTTCAATATCGAAGCGAACGAAGTTCTTATTTACGATAATTTGATCGCCGACGGTCGGTTGCGGAGACAAGATCCGATAGGGAGATACTTCACGCGTAACCTCCATTAGCTGATTCGTTCTAGCACCCGTACTATTGATAAGCTCCAGATTATATACGTGCGATTCTGGTGCAGCGAAAGCGATATCGCGGATCCTTAAAATAAAGTCCTTCTCGTCCCCCGCGAAATCATAAGTATAGGTTTTACCCGTGCTTGGATCCGTATAGATAACGCCCGTTTCCAGTGTTGGAGATCCTTCAATAGGAATGGTCTTCGTGAAGAATGAAATCGAGCCGAGTTTCAAATTCAACGACGAAGCTCCGCCGCCTCGAAGCACGAGATCATAGCCACTCTCGCTTGTAACGTATTTGTCCGTCTTGAAAAGAAACTCCGGCGACACATAAAAGATATTCGCCATTTGGGTCGTTGTGTAAGACGTTAGTATTGCAGATGTAAATGCTTCACGCGTAGCTACGCTAAGCGTAGGCTGGAAACGCGTGATCGTCGAGACGTTCGTATCGATCAAATAAATTTTGATCTCTTTAACAATCTCTTGGGTAATCCCTGTAGCGCTTGTGTTGACGCCTTTGAACACGATCCGGTTCTCGCCGAACACGAGAGGACCCGAGCCTCCGATAGCAAGCGACAAGCTAAAGCTTGGAGTCCCTGTAGCAACGCCGAGTGCCGGAGTGGTCATGGCTATTCCATTGATAAAGTATTGAGCGCCGCTGATTGCTTTGAATCCCATATATTGACCGGATATCGTCAATGAGTTGCCTGTTAAGCGTGAATCGAAAGTGTACGTCTGTCCATCGTACAAATTCGCTACATAAATGTAACTCTTGGATATATAAGAAATATCGGCGTTATACGTTGATGTAGAAGTACCCAACTTAAATTGTACTTTCTGTTGGCCGTTGGTGAAATCATCTACTCTGTATACTGCTTGTTTGGTCCCAACTCCTGGCGGTGTAATTAATGTAAGAGTTAGAGACGTAGTGCTAAGCGGGAGATACTTCCCCGATAATGGCGGTATCGTCGTATTATCTGCATCTAATAAGATATAAAAAGTGGAGTCGCTGACTTCAGCCCCATTTAATGGTTCCTTAGCCGCTCCCGTAATATTCGATATTCCATCATAACCAGGCAGGTACTGCATATCCGTAATAATTGTTTCTCCCGGCAAATACTTGAACTTCCCATTAAACGTCGTGCTGAATGTTCCGTAAGTAACCGTCAGATTGGCAACCTGATCCGGCAAATAAGCGGAACCGGACACTTGGAAATCGAACGACGCCGGAGTCACGAAGTTAATAAGCTTATACTGGGGCGTAATGCCGTCGCTGCCCGGAATGATGGTTTCGGTAGCAGTATACACGGTAGCCGTTACGCTGCCGTTAATCGAATAAGTAGCCGTACCGCCGAATGCCGCCGAGTTATAAGGAACTAACATCGTCACATCTAAGGTGGCATCTTCAAGAGGTACAGTATTCGCGCTTCCATTCGTAACTTGCGGTATTTTATTCAACAATTGATAATTCCCGGAGGTATGCACCAACTGAACGCTCGTATAGGGCTTATTCGGGTCAAAATAGTAAATATCGCGCGAAACGTTAATTGTATTGGTACCATTAGTAATGGATAGCTGAAGAGTGTTTAATCCTGGTACCAATGTTAACGCAGGCGAGAAAAACGTGCCGTCTTCCAATACGGAAGTAAGTACCGCAACCCCCCCATTCACGCTAACGGTTGCTTTATTTGCGTTCTTGGCAACCCCCTGCAGCGTAATGGTCTCCGATGGAACAACAGCTTGCGCTCCCTCGTTCAGATTAATGGTAGAAGAACCGCTAATGACTTTCAAGCTTTGTATGTATGGGATTTGGTCATACAAGACATAAAATACATCTGAACGTTGAATTGAACCTTGCGTCCCCGTGAACGTAATTCTATTCATCCCGGCAAACAAAGTAAGGTTGCTTGCGGTGAAACGATTCGTCGAACCTGTGTCTTCTTGAACGGAACCGGTCGTAAAGTGCGTCGAATCCGGTGTCCACGTGCCGTTCTGCTGAAGATTCAACTGATCGATTTTAACGCTCATCGTAGTTGAAGATACATAAGCAAACGTACCCTTAATAGTAAGGTTGCCGTTATTGGTCGTGTAGGCATTTGCCCGCGTAAGCAACGTTGATGCGGCAGGTACGTCGATTGTCAATAACGCCGTGTCTCGAAGACTCGTAGTGTCAGGAATAAAGTATGTCGCTGCGCTTGCAGCCGTCGCTTGTTTGACGAGACCGAAGGGTATTAAAGTAACGACTAGTGCGAGAGCCAAAAATGCTGATAATATTTTTCTCACGAAAGAATCCTCCTTATGTATAGCAAAAGTTCCGTACTTCTGTTATCGGGCATCCGGAGGGAAATGTTTAGACGAAACGACGAAAAAAAAGACTCGATTGCCCCACCTTATGGTGATAAGGAAGGACAATTGAGTCTTTGGTCACGAATAAGTGCTAATTTACTTTCCCCGAGAATCCGTCTGAGGCTTCATGCGAAGTCTAGCGAGGAAGTCGAGAACGGGACGGCGAGACTGGTCGACGATTCCGATAAGCTCGGCGCCTATCTGCAATAAGAATACGAGAGCAGCGATAACAATGAATGTAATCCAGTTGCCGAGCCCCGAGTTCGATACGGTGGACTGTACGACCGCGCAAGCGCCGAAGAAAGTGGCGATTCCGTAAATGATAAGCACCGTCTTGCGGTGGCTGAAGCCGAGCTGCTGCAAGCAGTGATGCAGATGCCCTTTGTCCGGGGCGAAGATCGGTTTCTTATGAATCCAACGACGGACGATGGCGAAGAAAGTATCCGACAACGGAACGCCGATGATGAGAAGCGGCGTTACGAAGGAAACGACCGTAATTTGTTTGAACCCGAGCATGGACAGAGTCGCCAGAGCGAAACCGAGGAATAGCGAGCCCGAGTCTCCCATGAATATTTTCGCGGGATGGAAGTTAAAGAATAGGAAACCAACAATGCTGCCGAGCAAAATCGCGGATAAAAGGATAACCGTGGTATTACCCATGATGATACCCATGACGAGGATGGTGGCAACGGCAATACCGGAAACCCCGGCTGCAAGCCCGTCCAAACCGTCGATCAAGTTAATCGCGTTGGTTACGCCGACGATCCAGAAGATCGTGAGCGGAATGCTGAGCCATTCGCCGAGCGGCTGCATCGCGGAGCCGAAAGGAATGTTCAACAAGTTGATCTTAACATCATATCCGAATACGACGATACACGCGGCGCCGATCTGCACGAGCAATTTTAGCTTCGCGGACAAATCGAATTTGTCATCCAATGCGCCCAGCAATACGATTACCGTGCCTCCAACGAGAAGCCCGCTGATCAAGTTGCGATCATAAGCGCTCAGAATGCCATCCGGCAACCAAGGCAATATAAGTAACAATCCCACCGTGAACGCCGAGTAAATCGCTACGCCACCTAGACGGGGCATGATTTTTGTATGAACTTTACGATGGTTCGGCATGTCGATCGCGCCGATGCGAACCGCCAGCTTCTTGACGAGCGGCGTTAGAACAAGCGCAAGCGCCATAGCCGCTATGAATGAAATAAGTCCAATTCCTAACATCCAACCAGACAACATCTACAACTCCCCTTTTTCTGTACCGGAATGAATTATACTCCCGCTACAGGGAATTCAACAAGGCTAACATTCCCTCGTTTTCAGCCGTTTTTCATGATTTACCTCATTTTCATGAAAGTTTTCACGATGGATTCTTAGGTTTGAGGACTTTATCTCCGTCTTTAATCACTTTAAGGGCAAATTGCGGCAGCACGAGCATCCGCCTGAATCTGGAAGGCTCTTGAAGCAACCGGTAAAACCACTCCATCCCCAACTTGCGGAAAAGTGCCGGAGCACGCTTAAGTTTACCTGAATCGACGTCAAAGCTGCCCCCGACTCCCATAATGACCGGAACGCCGAGCACGGATTGGTACTTTTCTATCCATGGCTCCTGATTCATCGTAGAACGGGCGACGAAGAGGAGGTCGGGGTTAGCCGCTCGAATGGCAGCGACTACTTCACCATCATCCCTATCTGTAAAATAACCATCCCGGTACCCGACGAAACGCACGCCAGGGTATTGCCGACGTAATTTCTCGTGTGCCGATTCTATAATATCCGCGGACGCTCCCAGCAAATACGCGCTCCAGCCGCGGTTATCCCCTTCGCTCAGCAGCTCGTGCATGAGGTCGAAGCCGGCGACCCGCTCCTGAACGGGTTGCTTGAGGCGGCGTGCCGCCCAGACGACGCCCGCTCCGTCGGGAACGACGAGATCGGCGGTGGACAAGGTGCGATGGAAAGAAGGATTGTCCAGACCGACCATCAGCATGATCGGATTGCCCGTGATCACCCGGTGGGGATTGCGCGATTCAATGGCTCTAGTGAGATAGTTCACGGTTTCTTTCATATTCATTTTGGAAAAGGGTACGCCGTACAGGGAAACCGTAGGAAACGGCTTCGTCTTGGGATTCAAATGCGGTCACTCTCCAGCTATCGAGTTTGATTATCGGCTGACAATTTTCAATCCCTACACTAAGTACGTATGTGCTCGACGATTTGTTGCGAGGGCCTCGCGGCTTCTTGCTTCAACCGGCTAATTGCCTCGTCGCAGGATTGATGCCATTGCTCCGGATTTCGCAGGATTTCGCTTGCTTGATGCGCCAAGTAGTCGGGGTCCAGCGATTCGGTTGTACCGACGACGCGTTGACCGAGACGCTGCACGAATTGGTCGATCTTGGGATCGTACGAGATCCCAAGCAGCGGCACGTTCTGATTCGCCGCATAGATGAGCGAATGCAGGCGCATCCCGATGAGCAGCGCGCATCGGCCGACCTCCCGCAGCATCAGCTGCGGGTCATCGTGCGCCGGGGCCATCTCGAGCTCCGCCGAGGCCCCGGAGCCCGCTAGCCGTTCCATCACGTAGCGCGACGCATCCTCGTCCGCGCCGCGATGGAACGGCAGGAAGCGCAGCCGGACGGCCTGGCGTCCGGCCAGCGCTTCAAGCGCTGCAGCCGCGCGGTCCAGGTCCGCGCGGTCGCTGCGCCAGAACCTGACGGACACGCCCACCACGGGTGGCGAGTCCTCGGCCCTTGCGGCGGCGTTGGCGTTCGCCGCCGCATCGGCGCCGCGATCGCTCGCGGCGCTGCCGCCGGCGACATCCCCCGCCGGCAAGCCCATCACCGGATCCGGCACCACTTCGATGCTGGCCGCCGGCACTCCGTAACGTCGCAGCAACGTCGCCGATTCCTCGTCGCGCACCGACACGTAAGCCGCTCGCTTGAACGCTCGGGCGATGAAAGGCTGAAACATTTTCCGGTTTACCGGCCCGATCCCCTGGGCATACACGAACGTGGGCTTGCCGCACCAGCGAGCCAAAGCCATAATCCCCAGATAATACGGGATGGAGCCGAGCCCCGTCGCATCTTGAAGGAGACTCCCCCCGCCGCTGATCAGACCATCGCTACTCTTAAGCGCCCGCCTAACCTCGCCGAGCTTCGTGCGATGCACGGCTTCCACTCCGTATTGCTTGCGAGTCCAGTCCGGATCCCCTGAAAGCACGACCGGCTCGATCTTGATTCCCGCTTTCCCCGCAGCCTCTTCAAGCGCCGTCAGAATGCTTTTGAGTACCGCCTCGTCCCCGCTATTGCGAAAACCATAATACCCCGACAGCACCAATCGGTGAGTTTTCCTGCCGTTTCCTGTTCGTCCTTCTGCAAGCTGTACGATTTTTCCCCGCCCCTATCGCCAAAGATCTTCGTCATAGGATGCTCCAAGAAGCCCGCTCCTACAAACTAACCATTTCTATTTCAAATATTACGACTCTGGCAATAAGTTTCCTCATCAGAGTAACATATTACGATTAACGATCGTCCTTAAAAAACTTTAATGGCACATTAAAAGGAATTTAGAAAATACCGCTCCATCAAGCCACATTTCTCCCCTTTGCGATTAGTCTGAGCGAAAGGGATACCGTGAAAGAGAACCCGCAACTTCACGACTCGCTGAAGCCCCGAACCAATCCCGCCATGTTACTCCTCGAACTAAATCCCCTACGCCGCATGATCTGAGCGAAGGGGATATCCTTAGTTTTTGATACTTCCTTACAAGTTACTGAGCGAAAGGGATAGCGGGAAAGCGACGAGAAAGCCGCAAGTGAGCTAAGCCGCCTGCCCCGAACTCTTCCATCTTCTCCATATTTTTTCGCAAATTTGCCATGCCGCGATGATGACGAGGCCGATGATTACGCCAATGCCAAGGCCCAGGAAGATACGGATGAGCGAGAGCAATAGCGGCGTGTGAATGTGAGCGAACGTATCCACCATCGACAACTGCGCGATCGTACCCGCGATAAGGAATACCATAGCCCAGCGATACCGCAGCGCTAGGAATATACCGACGAAGAACAGCGGGTGCCCGAGCAAAAACTCCTTCGTCCGCGGACGGACGCCGAACGTATTTTCAAGAATGGAACGGAACTGCAATTCCAGACCGGATACTTGTCCGGCGTTGCCCGTTCTCGTCAAGTAATACATCCCTGCCGCTCCGAGAATCCCGATACCGACGATCCATAGCACTGTAAGGGGCATGGAGAGAATTCTTCTCGCGTTCCCGAGGACCGAATTCCCCGCTCCATACAGAAACACGTATAAAGCAACCAACCCGATCGGTACCAAATGCAGAAGGCTTACGCCCCTAAATTGCTGCAAAACCAAACTATACGAAATGTGGTTCAGGAGCGCCACGATAAAAGGAACCCCCGCCAACGACAGGATAGTCGTCCTAACCAGCAGCAATATGGCGCCGCCCAATCTGCGGTAGCCCGATATCGGTTGATCCTCCGCGCTTTCTCTGAGCACCCGAATTCGCTTGATCAACAAGACAACCGAGGCTGTAGGCGCCGCGATAGCCGCGAACAAGGCCAAAGCCTGCACCATTAAAGTGGAGCTAAGCACGTACAATCCTGCTCCGCCGATGCCTCCGATCACGATGACCGGCAGCAGCAATGACGGAATGAACAAGCCGAACGTCAGCGCCACTAGAGCGATGGCTCCCAGAGCCGCTATTCCTCTCAGTATCATTTCCTGTGGAGCCTTATGTACCTCGAACGCCTTCGGAACCCCTAATTCGAATCCGAATTCCTTCAATTGCTGGACGGCGCCAACGGATTCGGATTCCTCGTCGCCTTTCAGCACGTCGACGATATTTTCCAGCGGATGAGAGATCTGACCCTTGGCCGAATCTTTCACGGCCGCCGCGTTCAAATATAATAAGCGAATGTTGCGGTCCTTTACAGCCAAAACGAGACGATCTTCCAGCACTGGCTTCTTGATTACGGTCATTTCCGCTTCTCCGACGGAGTGAGCCCTGATCGCATTGTATTTCAGCAGGTTGGCCAACCTGGCCATACCCTTCTGCGGAACCTTCAGATTTTCGAAAATAGCAACGCCGATCCCGTGTTTTTTCAGCTCGCTCGCAAACCTTTGAACGCCGCCGAACTTGATACCTTTGCCGTATCCGGTAACTGCTTCCCCGTCGAACAATACCCGAGTTACCCCGAGCTCCTTAAAGGACTGCAGCCACTTGTCCACCTCTTGGGCGTCGAACGGATCAAAGCGATCCGACAGCCTCGGCACGATCTGGAAGCCGGCATCCTTCAGCATCCCCATCGCGATCGGGTTAGGCTGCATGGCATGAATGTACGCATCGTCGTAGCCCATGTTCAGGCGTAAGCCGGAGTGATCCTTCACCGACCAGTTTGTCACCTCTGCGCCGTGATGGCGGAACGCCCACTCGATGATCGGACGAAGCGTTTGCTCATGCTCCGGCCTGTTAAAAACCACATAGGTCCCATTATCCTCGGGAGGCGGTACGCGCCCCTCAAGCAAAGCGGCTTGAGTCGAGTTATAGACAGTCACTTCCCCATCCCAGGACAACTCCTCAAGCGTGCTTTCGAACACGGCCATGCCGTTCACGCCCGCTTCCTTCAGAAGCTTAAGCTGCTCCTGAACGAAAGCTTGCGGGTTCGCTTGCGAATTCCCGACCTGCAGTAAATCGCGATAATCCATGACGATAGCGACTTCATTCGCGGAGGTTTCCGTCTGCACTCTCGCATACATGACGGGCAATGCCGCCACGATGCCAAGAAGTACGACCCACCAAAGCCATTTTGCCAACCTTGCATTCCAAGTATTCAGCCACTGGGGCACAACGGTCACTCCTTCATCTCTTCTAAGCCAGCGAATCTACCCGAGCCATGACGACGTCAACAAGCCGCTTTAAGGAAGCTGTTGCTCCATCCAACCCCGTACCGCGTACCGCAAAATAAACCTTAATCTTCGGTTCGGTGCCCGAAGGACGCAAGCAGAACCACGAGCCGTCCGCGAGCATGAACTTCAATACATTTTCCGCCGGCAGGCCGTCAAGACCCTTCGCGTAATCGAGCACTCTAGTCACGGCTACTCCCGCGATCTCTTCCGGAGGGCTTACGCGCCAATCGTTCATGATCGCACCGATTTGCGCAACGCCATCCTTGCCTTTGAGCGTACGGGATTCCAGCTTCTCTAAATAGGTTCCGTGCTTGGCATAGAGCTCAAGCAATTCTTCATATAAGGTCTTGCCTTGCGACTTATAATAAGCTGCTGCTTCGCAGATAAGCAGAGCAGCGACGACCGCGTCTTTATCTCGCGCGTAAGTTCCCGTTAAGTAACCATAGCTCTCCTCGTAACCGAAGAGGAATTCATGGGAGCCCGTCTCTTCGAACTTCGTCATCAGCTCGCCGATATATTTGAAGCCCGTCAACGTGCTGAATACTTCGCAACCATAGGATGCAGCGATATCCGCGCCCATTTCGCTAGTGACAATAGTCTTGATGACTGCCCCGTTAGCAGGCAGCTTGCCCTTTGCCTGAAGATTCGATAGCAAATAGTTTACCATCAACGCGCCGGATTGGTTGCCCGTCAGAACGACGAATTCTCCTTTATCGTTCCTTACGACAGCGCCCATCCGATCGCAATCCGGATCCGTCCCTACGATGATATCGGCATCGGATTCATTCGCTAGCTTAATCGCAAGAGCGAATGCTTCCTGCTCCTCCGGGTTCGGCGATTTGACCGTCGGGAACATCCCGTTCGGTTGCTCCTGCTCCCAAACGACCTTAACGTTCGAGAAACCAGCTTGCGCCAGCACCCGTTGAATCGGAATGTTGCCCGCGCCATGAAGCGGCGTGAACACGACGCCCAGCGCTTCTCCCGCGCCGTTCTTGAGCATGTCCGGTTGCACTGTCTGTGCCACTACCCGATCCACGAAGCGTTGATCATCGTCATCGTTCAGCCAGCAGAGAAGATCTTGCTCTTCGGCTTCCGCTTGCGTGAGCCTCTTTACTTGATCAAAGGAATCGATCAACCGGATATGGTTGATGACTTGCTCGGCTTGGTGCGGGACAAGCTGTCCGCCGTCCTCGCCATATACTTTGTATCCGTTATATTCAGGCGGATTATGGCTGGCCGTTACGACGATGCCTCCGGTCGCTTTCAAGTCGCGAACGGCAAACGATAGCTGAGGCGTTGGGCGAAGAGAGCGAAACAAGTACGTACGGATGCCGTTCGCGGCGAGTACGCATGCGGCCTCTATCGAATAAACGTCGGAGTTGCTGCGCGAATCGTGAGCGATAACAACCGACGGCGATTCGGATTGCTCCAGCAAGAAGTTGGCGAACCCTTGAGTCGCCTTACCGATGACATAACGGTTCATCCGATTGGTACCCGCGCCCATAACGCCGCGCAAGCCGCCTGTGCCGAACTCCAAATCCCGGTAGAAACGGTCTTCGATTTCCGCTGCTTGTCCCTCTATCGCCCGAAGCTCGTCCTTCGTCTGTTCATCGATGTTGGAATCATTCAACCACGCCTCGTAGAGTTGTTTCGGATTAGCCATAGTTATCTCTCCTTCTCTCTATCTTTAGCCCTTTGACGGGTCCGATAAAGCAAACATGAGCTCGCCTTCGGCCACGACAGTATCTCCGACGCGAGCGGTACCGCGTCCTTTGCCGATCGGGCCTTTCAGGCGAGTCACTTCCAGCTCCAAGATCAACGTATCGCCTGGTTTAACCTGTCCGCGGAATCTGAATTCGTCTATCCCCGCGAAGAAACCGAGCTTCCCTCTATTTTCTTCCAAAGCCAGCATAGCCACCGTTCCTACTTGGGCTAGCGCTTCAACGATAAGCACGCCAGGCATAACCGGATATCCGGGAAAATGTCCCACGAAGAAAGGCTCGTTCATGGTCACGTTCTTGAGTCCGACCGCGCGTTTGCCCGGCTCAAGCTCCAGAATACGATCGATGAGCAAGAACGGGGGGCGGTGCGGAATTAATTCCTGGATTTGTACGATGTCCAACATAATGATTTCCTCCTGTACGGTGCAATAAATTATGCCGCGTCGACGCAGCGATTTTTTGTCACAATGTTTCGGTTGCGCATAAGCCGCATAAATACGGAAATAATACAATCATCCCTGAGGCGAACTGCAGTCGCAGAGGTTGATATAAGAGAGCTTGCCGCCGCCAGCCGATCCTCCAGCCGGCGGCGGGCTCTTTTGTGGAGCGATAAAAACGCCCGCGCACATTCAGGCTACCCTATTCAAGCTTTTGAATTTCATAAAATATATAACCGAAGTAACAAAGGACAAAGCAATTCCGCACCACAACACGGCCACGCCGCCCGGTTGTTCGAGGAACATGAGCGTAATCGCCGCATAGTAGATGACTGTAGTCGCTTTGCCGAACACGTTAGCCGGCACTGTCTTCAAGCCTCTGAAATGATAAATAGCCGAACCGACGATCATGACCAGTTCCCTGAAAGCCATGACCACGAATGCGGTTAAAGGAAGTACGCTCTTGATTAAGAGAGCCAAGATGACGGATAGCATCATCAGCTTATCCGCAAGCGGGTCGAGCATACTGCCGGTTACCGTAACCTGCCCACTGCGACGCGCGATATAGCCATCCAGAAAATCAGTCAACCCCGCGACCAGCAGCGTGCACAGAGCAGCGATCGTCTGGTCGTTTAAGTATAAGAACAAAAACAAGGGGATTAACACGAATCGGGACATCGTCAGTGTATTAGGCACATTCATTCCCGGCTTTCCCCCATTTCTCTAAAGTTCCCCATCATTATAACTCTCGTTCTTACAAATGAAAACTCCCCGAGCAAAAGCCGGGGAGTTGTCGTCCCGGTTGCAAGACGCAGGCTAGGGTATTAGCCGCCTTCCGCGAACACGAGATCATACATATGCTTCCATGTGTTGGAATCGAATACATCCGACAGGGGTTTGTCTCCCAGAACGACATATCCGATCGCCAATCCAACGATTAACGCGGCAATACATAATACGGGAATAATCAACAATTTTATGCTCATCCAAACGATTCGGGCAATCGTCCTCCCGGAGGATCGGTTGCTGGTATCATTCGAACGGTTGGGTGCTGTCATGAAGATTTCGTCTCCTTCGACGCACAACGTTACGGATTCGGAATTATACCTTATCCGCTTATCAACTCAACCACGCAAGTTATTGGCCATCCCCATCATCTGTTCACTCGAGGTAAGAGCTCTTGCGCTCAGTTGATAAGCACGTTGTACGATCATTAGATCAGTCATTTCCTCCGCCATGTTTACATTGGATTGCTCCACGAAGCCTTGGCGAACGGCTATGCTGGATTCCCCGTTAGGGAGTAACGCCACATCTCGTACGATAGCGTCCGGATTAATATTCTCGGGGACTCCGTACAGATTATCTGCAATCGCCTGCAGCAGCTCGGGGTTGGTGACCTGCACCAGCTTTAGTCTGCCCAGATCGATCGGGTCTGTTCCTTCGCTGCCAACCGCCGTTAACGTTCCATCGGTCCCGATGCTTAAATTATATCCGGCCGGAACGCGGATAAAGTCTTCGCCCGCTCCCGTATCGCCGACAACCCGTTGCCCTGAATTGGTAACGAGTATCCGATCCCCATTCGCATCCGGCATTAACTGGAACGGACCGTGGCGCGTAAAGGCCCGAGCTCCGTTAATGTCTCCGTCCGTGCGAACTTCGAACAGTCCGTTGCCTTCAATTGCAACATCGGTCATGTTCCCCGTCTGCTGGAGAACGCCTTGGGACATGTCTGTCTGTATGGCTGACAATCTTGATCCCCAGCCTTGGGTAAACCCTAGCGGAGTCCTTCTGCCGGGCTGGTTGAAATCCTCTACCTGAGGATTAAGACTGGTCAATATATCTTCGAATACCGCGGATTTGCGTTTATAGCCCACGGTATTGGAGTTGGCGAAGTTATCTGCGAGTATGTCCAGCTTCTGCTGAAGCGCGCCCATGGAAACTGTCGCGGTAATCATCGAGTTATTCACTTAGGAGTTCCTCCTTTGGGCGTCTGTTATACTCGACCGATTTCATTAACGGCTTTGTCCAAGCTGCGATCATACGTTTGAATAACCTTCTGGTTCGCTTCATAAGCGCGCAAGGCAGCCATTAAATCAACCGCCGACTGCGCGGAATCCACGTTGGATCGCTCTAAGTATCCTTGGCGTACCTGTACCCGGTCGCCTGCCGCAATCTGCCGGATACCAGCAGGTTCTCCGGCATAACGGAATCGGCCATCCCCTTCGCGAACAAGAAGATTAGGGTTATCCACTCGCATGATGCGAAGCTGCGGCTCACCATCTAATGGCAATCCGGTAACAGCGTTAAGAAGTCTGCCATCGGCGGATATTCCGATTTCTTCCCATGGAACATTCACGACGATCGGCTGTCCGTTTGCCCCTGATACTTCGAGTCCGTCCGATGTAATCAATGTGCCGTCGGGAGCCGTCTTAAAGCTTCCGTCTCTCGTATAACGTTCCTCGCCAAACGCATTCGCAACCGTGAAAAACGCTTGAGGCTTATACGTCACTTCCCCGTTCTCGTCCACGTACTTGCCGGATTCGTCGAACGTTGCCCCGTCCACCAGAATGTCCGAGATCAAAGCCAAATCCTGAGAACGGTAAGTCTCCTTCAAATCGCCCTGAATCATACTCATCAGGTTTTCTTCCGTGAACACTCCCGTGCTCAGCTTACCTAAGCTGCCTTCGGGAGGATTGGCTCCGCCCATGGCGGATATCAGCATCTCGGGAAATGTGCGAGTGATTGCATTGCTTCCCTTGAATCCGGGTGTGTTAAGGTTAGCTATATTGTTCGTTATCGTATCGTGACGCCGCTGCTGGGCCAACATTCCGGATGCTGCCGTATACAATCCTCTTAACATGGAGCTGCCTCCTCGTTCGCGTCGGTTATCCCAGCTTGCGGGTCATTTTGTCCAGATGCTCCAGCATGATTCCTGTTCCCTTAACGACGCAATGCATAGGGTCCTCCGCGATGAGGACCGGTACCTTGATCTCGTCCGAGAGCAATGCGTCGAGTCCGTCGAGAAGCGCGCCGCCGCCGGTCAGAATAACGCCGCGGTCGATGATGTCCGCGGATAATTCCGGCGGCGTACGCTCCAAAACCGTCTTAGCCGAAGCAACGATGGACATTACGGGCTCCCACAATGCTTCGCGAACTTCATCCGAATGTATCGTAACCGTAAGAGGCAGACCCGTGACCATATCCCTGCCGCGAATATCCATCTCTTCCCTGCGGCCGCCGAGATGGACGGTTCCGATCTTGATCTTGATATCTTCGCTCGTACGTTCGCCGATTAACAGCTTATATTTGTTCTTTATGTATCTCATGATCGCGGCGTCGAACTTGTCCCCCGCGACTTTAAGAGAAGAGGCGGTTACGACGTCGCCCATGGAAAGAACGGCAACATCCGTCGTACCTCCGCCTATATCGACTACCATATTTCCGCTCGGTTGGAAAATATCCATCCCGGCGCCGATCGCAGCCGCCTTCGCTTCTTCCTCGAGGAAGACTTCCTTGGCGCCGCTTCTCTCGGCCGCTTCGCGGATCGCTTTCTGTTCCACTGACGTAATATTCGACGGAGCGCATATCAGAATTCGCGGACGGCTATACCAATTCCGGCCTCCAACGCGTTGAATGAACGCCTTAAGCATCATTTCCGTCACTTCGAAGTCGGCAATAACGCCGTCTCTAAGCGGACGGATAGCGATGATATTGCCCGGAGTACGCCCGACCATTCGATGGGCTTCCTCTCCTACAGCAAGTACCTTGCGGGTGTCGCTCTCGATGGCGACCACGGAAGGCTCGTCGAGCACGACTCCTTTGCCTTTTACGTGAATGGATACGTTAGCCGTACCCAGATCGATGCCAATGTCTTTGCTTAACATGCGTCTATTATCCCTCGCCAAATATGGAGTGTCTGATATCGTAATAGTATAATATTCGCTGCTAATGCGGTAAATCCTTCTTTCTTTTCGACATCATTAGCAAAATTATGCCTTCCCCGCTGTCATAACTTCCCGTTTTTTGACGGTCGTCTTCTTGTATTTGATTTTGGTCGCTTCCCCCCCCCTTAGGTGCCGGATCGACTTATGATACTCAAGAATGTGCTTTACCTGGTCTGCCAGGTCCGGATTAATTTCCGGCAAGCGCTCAGTTAGGTCTTTATGCACCGTGCTTTTGGAGACGCCGAATTCCTTGGCTATCGTACGCACCGTATTGCGCGTCTCCACTATGCTTCGGCCAATCTTGATCGTGCGTTCCTTGATGTAATCGTGCACGCTCCCGCCTCCCTGCTGAAATAGATTGGTACAGTATATGAGGGGCGCGGTCACTTATTCTAGGTTGCCAAGCCTGACAAGCTAGGAAAGTCCCTTTTTTGACGCGATTCATAGGTCTAGCGGGCTTTTTAGTGCTCCTTTAGCCCTAAGAAAAAAGACGGAAGGGAAATTCCCCGCTGTCTTCAAGGCATGTACATATGGTTATTTGTCGGCTTTTCCAACGATTACGATATTCGTATGGTGTTGCAAATCCAGCTTGTAAGGGTTAATTGCGGGCGTTCCGTCCGATTCGCAAAAAACTTGCACCGCTGGACGCTGAATGGGACGACCCTCCCAGAGCAAAAAGAAATAGGGAGACTCTATCGCATCGTCTGCGATGAAGTCTCCCTACATTCTTGCGATCTCTTTTACTTCGCGGATTTGATCAGCGTGCTCGGATTAACGGATTGACCGTTGTTCAGGACCTCGAAGTGTACGTGAATACCTTCTGCAGGTTCCAATTCGCTTTGTCCGGCGGATGCGATCACATCGCCTTGCTCGATTTCGTCACCGACTTGAACCTTCAGATCAGTTAAGCTTTGGTACACGGTAACCAATCCGTTCGGGTGCTCGATTTGCACCTCGTAGCCGTTGGTCGGAGTTTGTCCTGCTACCGTCACCTTACCGCTCAGAGCAGCCACGACTTCGAACGACGCGGCATCTTTGCGTGCCAAGTCGGTAGCCATGTGCGGAGAGAACGTGTTATCGTACTCTACCATAGCCGCTTCGCGTTCTTCCACGGACGCCGTTGCATCATAGAACGGAAGAATCGTGGTCATATCCTCGATCTTTTCTACCGGCCAACGAAGAGTTTCTCCGTTAACGATTACTGCTGTTGCTTCCTGACTGTTCTCTCCGTTAACCGTGGCTTCGCCCTCGACGCCTGTCAGACCGGGAACGGCTTGCTGCGGATCTTTCGGATCCGTCCCCGAATTCAGCCAGAGAATCGTAACGATGATTGCTGCCGCGGCCATGTAAGCTGCAGGGAATACCCAGCGCTTGGAAAGGAACTTTTTCCATCCGGTAGGCCTGACAGCGGGAGACGATCCCGCAACTGACTTGTAAGACTCTTCGACTTTTCTTGGTGTTTTGTTGTTGTTGTTTCCTTCATTCATTATTATCATCACCTCAGTAAGCCATTCTTACCAGGTGAAGAGGTTTTATACCTGTTTACTTTGAAAGATTACAATTTTTATAGTGAAAGTCTATTTAAGGGCGGATTTACGAGCCATTCGCAAGCTTTGAAACTTTCTCCGTTCGGGCACCGGTATAATAGTGAGCGATGATCTGATACGCCGATTTCCCCGCCTTCGCCATGCCTTCCGCCCCCCATTGGCTCATCCCTACTCCGTGTCCGCTTCCATAGACTTTGAGGGTAATCTTGTTTTTGCCGATCTTCCAATCGAAGGATGCGGAACGTAATCCTAGTTTATTGCGAACTTCCTCGCCGGTTAGCTTCTTGTTCCCCGCTACCATTAGCTTCACTCGCTTCCCGGCTGTCCATTCTAGTATGCGGATAGGCTTGGTTCCCGCGAGATTTATGCTAGCAGGACTTACTCCTACGCCTAATTTAGCATAAAAATCTTTCAAGGGCATCTCAATCGCCTCTTCCGCTCTTGGTGATTCCTGCTTGTCCCATGGACTTGCCACGGACCGCAGATAAGGAAGTTGATTCGGGAAAACCTCTTCGGAATTTTCCGTGCGTCCATTGCTCGTCGAGAAAAATAAAGCCTCTATCAGCTCACCGCCGTAGGTAATAACCTCGCCCGCCGTTTTCTCGACCGCATCGTTCACTTTGCTCCAGCCTGCTTTATTCTCCCTCTGAAGCATGCGCATGTCATTGAGCGAGCGGTATACCTGGTGAGATTGCGTATCCGTCACATCCGCGTTAATGACGGGCATACCTGAATGATCATTCAACCGCATTCTTCGTATGATATAAGTTCTGGCCGCGATAGCTTGCGCTTGAAGTGCCGCCGGCTCGAAATCTAGCGGCATCTCCGCCGCCACGACGCCTTTAACGTAAGTTTCCAAAGGAACGGTTTCAATGCTGCGAGACTTGGATAGATAAACTTTTATCAAAGACTGGTTCGATGTAAGCTCTTTTCCTTCTGCATTGTTCCGAACTTTTGGCGTTTCAGGCTTAACACCTGAATTGTGATGCGGAATAGTCTTCGCTTGCGGTTGTGAGATATCTTGCATTCCGTATTCTACGACTCCTGAGGTGTGCGAATTTTTTCTCCCATCTTCTTTTGCTGCACCGTGTACCGCAAACCATAGGATCGCGGAGATTAATATCCCTGCGGAGAATGCGTGCCAAAGATTGAATCTTGCGCGAGGCCGCTTCACTGCAAATCTCGACATCACCGGCCCACCTCTGCCTAAATGAATTTCGGAGGCATCGAATATAATAGCCAAACCGATGCTTTCAAAATATGCGAGATTCGGAGAAGGTAGAACCTGTCCGGGACTGACAGCCCTTTCACGATATCCCGGTCGCTCAGCAACTCTTTTCGCGTCCCACCGTCCTCACTCTCTTTTCACGATATCCCGGTCGCTCAGCAATATTTTCTGTACTCCCTGTCCCATACTCTCTTTCACGGTATCCCCGTCGCTCAGCATCTCCTTCGGCACTCCCCGTACCTCGTCTCTCTTTCACGGTATCCCCGTCGCTCAGCAATATTTTCTGTACTCCCTGTCTCATACTCTCTTTCACGGTATCCCCGTCACTCAGAATATTCGCATCCATTTCAGGAGAGGGTGTTTGGAATGAGCTTGCGACTTGATGCAGAAGCCTTCCAGGCATTCTGTAGCCGATATGACAGCGATAAGGATTGTATTGAAGCACTGTTCAACGCTAAGTGGCCGAACGGCTTTCGCTGCCCGCGCTGTCAGCATTCCGAAGCTTACCTGATCTCTACGCGCCGATTACCTTTATATCAATGTCATAGTTGCAAAACTCAGACCTCCGTAATAGTCGGCACAATCATGGAAGGCAGCCGAACACCCTTGCGCTTATGGTTTCAGGCTATTCACCTTCATGCTAGACCGAGCAGCGTTAATGCGCGTCAGCTGTCCGAACTAATCGGAGTTACATACAAAACCGCTTGGCTGATTTGCCACAAGATTCGCCATGCCATGAGTCATTCGGACTCCGCTCATTTATTGTCAGGGATCGTTCGTGTCAGCGATGCTTTATATTGCAGACGATTAACACCGACTTTTGAATTGGATAAGCAGGAACAATCAATTCTTATCGGTACTTCAGACAATAAAGAAGGGGACATTGGTTATATTAAAATAAAGCTCCAATCCAAAAAAGGGCTGCGGGATAAATACGACAGTCCCGATCCCAAACCGTTTATCCAGAAGCATGTGGAGCCATTGTTTGCAAAAAATACGATAATCACGCGACGATACGGCCGTGGGATGAACAAAACTTTGGTTTGGGAAAGTTATTATGTGACTTCGTGGCTGGGGAGATTGTTTCGCGGTATTGGCCCTAAGCATTTGCAAGCATACCTTGACCAATACTGCTATCATTCAAATCATAAAAACAGCTCGAGATTCAACGATTTGCTACAGGATTGTGCAATTACGCCTACCATAACTAATCCGATTCTTATTGGTCGCGCTGCTAACACAAGATCTTTACGGCTCACACGTAATACAGATAGGAAGGCTCAACAAGTAGGGTAACAAATTCACGTTGTTTATTCGGTCTCAAATACGATTGTTTTTCGAAGGCTACTCATGCCATCATTTTTAGCGGCTATGCTATATCACCTTCTCTTGCTGAGCCATGGGGATACCGCCAAATGGGAGTTAGTGATGGAAAACGAGTTTCTTGAGCATAATTTCATATCTGAGCAAAAGGGATATCGTCAAAGGTAGTCAAAAATGGAAGCTCGATACTTATGCGAATTTTTCAATTCTGAGCCAAAGGGATATCGTCAAAAGTAGTTAAAGATGGAAGCTTGATAATTATGCGAATTTTTCAATTCTGAGCCAAAGGGATATCGTCAAAAGGGAACCAATAATGGGAAGCCCGGCAGCTCTCCTTATTCTGAGCCAAGGGGATATCGTCAGAGAGAGAAAAAAGTCCCCCAAGCCTAGAAGGCTGGAGGACTTGGGGCATTCGATATTAGCTAAGTATAAGAACAGGCGATTAAGCGAGCGTCGGTTGAATGTTGCGAATCTTGACTTCCGAAGTCGCCGCCGCGCGTTGTTCCAACTGCTGAAGGAGCTTTTCCGGCTGCAAGGAAGCTTGCTCGGATTCCCGCAATACATCCTCCGGAGAAGGCGCACGGTAAATTTCGGCACCTAGAGCAGCCAATTTGTTCACTATGTCCATGTAGCCACGTTCGATATGATGAATGCCGCTTACTTCCGTGCTTCCATCCGCCACTAGCGCGGCGCAGATCAATGCAGCTCCCGCTCTGAGGTCAGTTGCACATACGCTGGCTCCCGACAGCTTGGTTCCGCCTGTCACGATAGCCGTACGTCCATCCACCTTGATCTCGGCGCCCATCTTGATCAATTCATCCACATGCATAAACCGATTCTCGAATACGGTTTCCGTAACGATGCTCGTTCCGTCCGCAACCAGCAGAAGAGTCATCATCTGAGCTTGCATGTCTGTAGGGAAACCCGGGTATGGTAAGGTCTTAACGTCAACCGCATTAAGCGGGTTCAAGGCTTTGACACGAATGCCATTCTCGTCGCAATCAACGACAACGCCCATCTCCTCAAGCTTAGCGACGATAGGGCCTAAATGGTCGCGAATTGCACCTTCCACATACACATCTCCGCCTGTAATAGCAGCGGCGATCATGTAAGTTCCCGCTTCGACCCGATCGGGGATTACGTGGTGTTCTGCACCACGCAGTTGGTCTACGCCTTCGATACGAATGATGCCGGTGCCCGCGCCGCGGACTTTGGCTCCCATTGCGTTAAGGAAATTGGCAAGATCAACGATTTCCGGTTCTTTGGCAGCATTCTCGATAATAGTCGTTCCGATTGCGGTTGTGGCGGCCATCATAATGTTTTCCGTAGCCCCAACGCTGGCGATGTCCAAATAAATTCTCGCCCCGCGTAATTTACCCTTCACACTGGCTTCAATGGAGCCTTGACCGAATCCGATCTCCGCACCCATTGCTTCAAACCCTTTCAAATGCTGGTCAATGGGACGCGTTCCGATTGCGCATCCGCCCGGCAAAGAAATGACTACTTTACCTAAACGAGCCAGCAATGGCCCCATAACCAAGAACGAAGCCCGCATTTTTCTTACCAGTTCGTAAGGAGCTTCCCAAGAAGTTAACGATACAGCTTGTAAACGAACACTGCCGTCGCCTTGCTGTGCATTAACTCCCAAAGCTGCAAGTACTTGCAGGATGTTCTTAACATCGTCCAGGGCGGGAACGTCATGAATGACGCAGGATCCTTTTTCTGCTAATAAAGCAGCAGCAAGGATCGGAAGGACGGAATTTTTTGCGCCGTGCACGCGGACTGTTCCCGTTAGGGTACGTCCGCCGCGGACGATGATTTTGCTCATGGGTGGTTCCCTCCGCGCGTTATAGATTCATTCCGAAGCATGTGGCAATAAGCCTGGCCCCGAAAAACCCAAATTTTATCATACCACTCTGCCCTTCAATGGCACAAGCGGCATTTTATGGGGTTTTTCTCATTTTTTCGAGCGAATTCGAGCCGAAAACTTGACATATCGCTGTTCTGATTATTATTACCCATTCTTTCGAATACGCCACACCGCTGACGAAAAATGATTACCCCGAGCGAAAAAGCCATTTTAAGGTGCCGACCCACGTCCAATAATCAAGTACGAACCGTGAGACTAAGTGTCCAAGACCAATTGCCATAAGCAATTGGAGTACCTTGGCTTGCGGGCTTCGAGGTTGACGGACGAATCTGTCAAAGTTAATTTCTTGGATGACAATCCATGAGACAACTACGCATCCCAATGTAACGAATATGGAAAACAAACCATTCCACCCGGCCATAGCGAACAAACCAGAATCGTCTCCCATTTTTCAACCCTCCCCCTGGTTAACGATTTTTAATTATTTCATTGTGAGTTGTAGCCTGAGCCCATAATATTGATTCCTGTTGGCCCGATCTGCCGTGATTTTTACATAATAAGTTCCTGGCCATAAAAGTTTCTCTCCGAGCAAAGTCTTTCGTCCATCCTCGTTGTTCCATTTCTGCAGGGTCTGCAGCTTCCTATCCCGTAATTCAAAGCGAATAGTCATTGAACTTGGAATATGGCCGACCGACAGCTTAACTAATTGCTTTTTCGAAATGGTAAACCGATACCAATCTTGATCTTTATTTGCATGAATTAATCCGTTGTAAACTTTATCTGGAGAAAGCGGAGTAGCCGTTAGCGGACTTTCATTCGGTTCGTAAAAATCTTCTTTCTGGGTAATATATTCCAAAGAGGCGGCATACGTCCCGATTACTGCTTCCGGGTTCGATGAAACCGCGTTAGATATCCGAAAATAGTACTTCCCCGCTCGTGCGTTGTTTAAAATCCATTGCTCGTTCCCGCCGTCGCCGCGGTCGTCAACGATAATCGCCGTTCCTCCTGCCGGTTGTACCCATAGCTCTGGATCAATTCTTGTCGTATCGGCAGATACCGAAAACCTTACGATTCCGGGCTTAGGCAACGTCATGACCATCCAATCCACGTCGCCCCGTTTATGGAAAGTTCCGAACCAGCGTTGGCTTCTGGCTGGCAACGTAAACGCCGATGCCGCGCTATCATTAGGCTCCCTTGCGTCCGGGCTTAACGTGAATTCAGATACAAACCGGTAGTTGTCTGCGACTGGGGTTGTATTTAGCGGTCTAAGAGCCAGCATCGAGTATTGCCCTTTCTTCAAGACCCATTGCTTAATCGTGCCAGCCGGAAGTAAATTAGCCGATCGGGGCTGAATAAGTCCCTCTTCACCGTATAAGAACAATCTGGCTGCATTTCCCGATATGCTGTAGACGCCATCGTACGGAGCATCGAATGCGAACCAATCATTATCCGAAAGGCTCGCCCAATTACCTGCTACTTCTTTTCCTAATGGAAACACGCGTGCAGATGAACTCGTATCGTTTGGTTCCCTCCAATCGATAGTGGAATCTGCTTGAATGGCTTTGCTTGCCGACAAGAATCCGTAGCCCATACCCATGCTCCAGCCCATTGTCTCATTGGTAATGGCAGTCCTTCGCAAAGTCTCGCGTATCCGCGCAGGCTTCCATTCCGGATGAACGGCCATGATCATGGCCGCCGTAGCCGCAACTTGAGGCGCGCCCATCGATGTACCCTCCATCTCGATGGACCCTCCGCCAACAGCCATCGTATTCACTCGCCATGCTGCACTAACGTCATTCTCCGGGCCTGAAGTAGATTGGGATATCGGCTTAACGCCCTCCGAGCCCGCAACGGCTAACACGGTCGGATATGCTGCAGGATATTGTACGGCTGCCTTGTCGCCGAATACCGCGGCATCGTTTCCGCTTGCGGCCACAAGGAGTACCCCATTGCTTTCGGCATATTCGACAGCCCCCCGCAACCCCACGGCATCACGCCTTAACCCTAATGATAAAACGATTATATTAGCGCCCTGCTCCACGGCATACCTTATTCCTTGGGTCAGCTTCTCTTCGTTGCCTGAACCGAATTCGTCTAGGGCCTTTACCGGCAAGAATCGCCCTTTCCATCTCCCTAGTCCGCTCGAAGAGTTGCCTGCTTTGGCGATAGCGACCATAATACCCGCCACCGCGGTGCCGTGTCCATTGTCGTCTTGCGCGGTCATGCGAGCATTAATCAGATTCTTGCCTTCCAACAAATAAGGCTTTAATTCCGGATTATTATAATCCACCCCCGTATCCACGATTGCGATAGTTGCCGTAACGTCCCTATTGATCATCGACCACGCTTCCGGTATTCCTATGGCTTTCAAGAATGCAGGGGCTGAGGAATTAACGGGAGCCGCAAGGCTTGAAGATGGAGCCGATTCCGCGGTCTGATACTTGGAAGTCTTCACCTCAGGAGAAATTCTGACCTCAGGAAGAAGAAGCTCCGAGCACAATATGCTAATAGATATAATGACCTGTATGTACCAGAATCTAAGCAACTTAACCACAACCTTTGTCCCACGCAAATTATAGGTTTATGATAAGGTTTCTCTTTCGATAGCGATTCCCCTGCTTGTGACGAAAAATCAGGTCTAAGGTCGCAATTTGTCGATGAAATAAAAATGAACAGCCCCCAGTCATTACGACTTGAGGACTGCTTTCGGAACATCCTGCGATCTAACCTTGCAACATAAATAAATCCGTCGATACGGAAAAAATATCGTTAATCCATTCCAATATAGGTACGGGCATTAGTCCCAGCACCAACGTTGCGATCGTACAGATCCATATCGTGATCGCGGCAGGTATCGATAACAGCAAACCGGAATCAATGGCACCGCTTCTCATGAACATTTGGCGAATCAGGGTAAAATACACCGCATAAGAAATTACCGTAGTCAGTAGAAGAACCGCGCCTAGCCAATAGGTATGGGTCTGAACGGTTCCGAACAGGATAAACAGCTTCCCGAGAAACCCGCCCGTCACCGGTAGTCCGGCCAAAGAGCAGAGCAGAACGGTCATGGCTGCAGCCGTCCACGGCGCGCGGTGGTAAAGACCGGCAAACCCGGAAAGCGCCTCGTTGCCGGAATCCCTGGTCACGATCGTGAGGACGGAGAATGCGCCAATGTTCATAAATGCATAGGCCAACAAAAAATACAGGAACTCCGAGTACAAGGAGGCGTGCATCTCCGTTAAGGACAGAGCAAGCGGAGTCAGAAGGATACCGGCATTCGCCACCCCCGACAACGCGAGCAGCCGCTTCACGTTCCGTTGCTGCAATGCTCCCACAGTTCCTACGATCATAGCTGCAGCCGCCAATACGGACAAGGCTAAGAAAATATCGTTCTTCATCGTATTATCCGAATCGAAAGCCAAGAATACCGTGTTCATAAAAATACGATAAAGCATCGCGAAAGCAGCACCCTTGGCGATTACCGCCAGAAAAGCCGTTACCGGCGTAGGAGCGCCTTGATAAACATCGGCAGCCCAAGCATGGAATGGCGCTAAAGCCAGTTTAACGGCGAATCCCGCTATCATGAGGAAAAAGCTAATATATAGCAATGCCTCGTAATTTTCGAGAGCTGCGCTCATTCCCTGGGAGATGACAAACACATTGGTTCCACCCGTCACCCCGTACAAGAAAGACATTCCGTAGAGAATGAATGCTGAAGCAACGCCGCCCGTTACGACATACTTGAAAGCCGCTTCGCTGGATAGACGGCTTCTCTTTCTTGTCGCGACTAACACATACGAGGTGATGCTTAGCAGCTCCAATCCGACGAACAAAGTAATCAAGTCTCCGGATGAAGACATGACCATTGCGCCAAGAACGGCAGGAAGAATAAGATAATACAGCTCGCCCTTTACCGGAACGTCTTCCTCTCTAACAGTGCCAAGCGAGGAAAATACGATAAAGGCCGAAGCCCCCAGAAAAACCAATTTCAACAAATTCCCAAAGTCGTCGATCCGGTAGCTTCCTGACAGTAAGGAATAGGATCCAGCTGCGCTATCGGCTTCAGCTTCGCTTCCTAATGACAGCAATAACAAGACCACGAATACGGAGGCGATGATCAGTCCTGCAAGGGTCAGCCAGCCGATGACGTTCCGGTTTACTTTACTCGGAAGGAATAAATCCAACAAGATCAGAAGGATAGTAAACGCCGACAATACGATCTCCGGGGCAAGATACCAGGTATCGCTCCATGTTAATGTCTGAAGATGATCCATGTTATCCCCCCATCCTCGTTTGTAGTTGTTCTAGTACTCCAGCGAACCCGTTTTGCATCAAATCCGTTAATATGGAAGGGTATACGCCAAGCAGAACGATTAAAGCCGCTAACGTAACCATCGGCAATGCCTCTATAAAACGAGCGTCCTTCATACCGGAGAATTGCTCCGGCATTTGACCGTACGTGATGTTCAGAATGCTTCGCAAGACGTAGATCGCCGCGAATAGAATACCGAGCACCCCTATGGCGGTCAAGATTTTCATCGATCCGAACAGGCCAAGGAACGAGAGGAATTCCCCTACGAAACCGGACAAGCCCGGTAACCCAAGGGAAGCGAGACCCGCAACCAGCAGGATGCCCGACATGAAAGGCATAGCTTTGGCCAGTCCCCCCAACTCGTTAAGCTGGGTAGTATTCGTACGTTCGTATAAACTGCCGACGATGAGAAACAGCAGCGCGGAGATTAAACCGTGCGAGACCGATTGGTAGATCGCTCCTTGCAAGCCTACTTCTTCGAGAGAAGCAATTCCAAGCAATACGATCCCCATGTGGCTAATGCTTGAGTAAGCGAGCACTAGCTTGAATTCCCGCTGCACGCACGCTAGGATAGCCCCGTAGAGAATGTTAATGACTCCAAGTACCGCAAGCGCCGTCGTCCACGAATGCAATTGTTCCGGAAATAAGAACACGGCGAATCGGATGAGGCCGTACACGCCCATCTTGAGCAAGATTCCCGAGTGAATCATGACGATTGCCGGCGGAGCTTCGGTATGTACCTTCAGCATCCAAGTATGGAATGGGAAGATAGGCACCTTGATGCCAAAGGCTACGAGCAAGAGAATGAAAGCCGCCCATCTCGCGTTATCCGTCAGGAAAATTCCGAAGTATCGGGCATTTTCCGTGTCCATGTTCGCCATAACGTTCGGGTCAGTTAGATTACTTAACAGCACGTCGTAATTTCCGCTAAACATATAACTCGTTTCGTCTACCATGGAGAAGCCGAGCGTCGCGATTAACACCAGGAACGACATCAGCATGGCCGCGGAACCTAATCCGTTGTAAAGAAGAAACCTCGTGGCTGCTTTTTCCCGTCCGTAATATCCCCATATCCCGATTAGGAAGAACATTGGAATAAGCGTAATCTCGAAGAAAATGAAGAAGAGGATCAAATCTCTTGCCAAGAATACGCCATAAATGCCGGTTAAGAGTAAAAGAAACAAGGAATAATACGTTTTCCACCGCTTGCGGATATGTACGGAAGCAAGCACGGACATCGTCGAGACGATGCTAGTCAGCAACAGCAGCGGCATGGATATACCGTCGACCGCCAGATGGTAATCGAACCCAAGCTGCAGAGACGTTATTCCGCCTCTAAAGGCTTCAATGTTCAACGGAATCGCTAGCCATGTCGAATGCTCCGTATAGGCTCCGCCACCCTGTGCAGGCTGATAAGCAGCAAATAGCCACAACGACAGTACAAGCGGAATCAATGTGAAAATGATAGCCGTAGCGCGCAGCCAGCTGCTTCGCGCGCCCGGAAGCAAGAGAACGATTATCGCTCCAATTAGAGGCGCAAAGGCAATGAGAGACAGCACCGGAAGGTTTTCAAGCATTACCAGAACCTCCTTCCGGCGATCGCGAGAATCAGTATGATAATTCCGAGAAGCGCCGTTAGGGCGTAAGCTTGAACTTGACCGCTTTGCAGCCTCGAGTTCAGCCGTCCTAGCGCCGCGACCGAATGACCCGACAAGCGAACGATGCCGTCCACGACGTAATCGTCGAACAGCTCCAACGCTTTACCGAAGCCCTGAAGCGGCTTCACGAATACGAATTGATAAAATTCGTCGATGTAGTATTTGCGTTCCAGCAAGACCACCAGTCCGGGAACTCTCGAGGATACCGCGTCTCGGCGTATCGTCCCTTTTGCGTACATAAGCCATCCAATATATATTCCGAGCAAACCCACGGCTGCAGATATAACCATTACCAATCCGCTTGCCTGATGCTCTTCTTGGCCGCCCAACAACCAATGGCCGAACCATCCGTTAAAAGGAGTTTCCACGAATCCTGCTATAGTGGCCAGAACCGCCAAAATGACGAGAGGAATCGTCATGACCGCAGGAGATTCTTTGGCATGTTGTCCTTCGCGAGGCTTGCCCATGAACACAAGGAAATACAACCTTGCCATATACAACGCTGTGAAGAATGCGGTTATCGCGCCGACAACGAATAGGATAGGCGCCTTATCGAAAGCCGCGGTCAGGATCGCGTCCTTGGACCAGAATCCCGAGAAGGGTGGGATTCCCGATAATGCCAATGCCCCGAGCCCGAACGTCCAAGCCGTAATCTTCATTTTGCCGCCCAAGCCGCCCATTTCTCGAATGTCCTGCGTATGTACGCTGTGGATGACGCTTCCCGCCCCTAAAAATAGCAGCGCCTTGAAGAAAGCATGGGTAAATAGGTGAAACATTGCGCCCGTTACCGAGCCGACTCCGAGCGCTAGCATCATGTAGCCTAATTGGCTGACGGTTGAATAAGCGAGTATCCGTTTGATGTCATTCTGCGCCATACCGATCGTCGCCGCGAATATCGCTGTGAACACTCCGATAATCGCGACCGTGCTCATTGCGACCTGGGACGCCTCGAAAATATCGAATGTTCGCGCCACGAGGAACACGCCGGCCGCGACCATCGTCGCCGCATGGATCAACGCGCTGATCGGTGTCGGACCTTCCATCGCATCGGGCAACCATACATGCAGCGGAAATTGACCGGACTTACCGACCGCCCCGAGGAAAATAAGCAAAGCGATCAGTGTCGTAATCCCCGTCGAGATCGCACCGCCTTGCGAATCATTGAACACGTTATGGATGGAAGTAAAGTCCAACGCATGTCCCGGCATGTACCAGAAAAGCAGCAGCAGGGCGACGAATAAACCCAAATCCCCTATCCTCGTGACGATGAATGCTTTCTTCGCGGCGGCCTTGGCTTCCGGCTTCTGAAACCAGAACCCGACCAGAAGGAAAGAACATACGCCGACCAGCTCCCAGAAAATATAGAAGGTAAGCAGGTTATCCGACAAAACTAAGCCTAACATCGAGCTCGTGAACAGCGCGACGTAAGCGAAGAAGGTCGAAATCCTCTCATCGTTCTTCATGTAACCTTGCGAATAGACGTTAACGAGGAACCCGACCAGCGTCACGACGACAAGCATAAGCGTTGACAGGTTCGTTACCTCGAAGCCGGCAGTTAGTTTTAAGCTCCCGATCTGTATCCAATCCATTTGATTGCTATAGTCGGGCGAATCGCCGGACAAGCGCTCAGCCGCAATGCAGAGCGATAGGACCAACGAAGCGAAGGTTCCTGCCGTACCGATCCATGCTCCCGCTTTCTTCAACCCTTTGCCCATTGCCGTCAAGACAGTAAAGGCGACGAATGGAAACACCGGGACGAGCCAGGCGTACTCGGCAAAGAAGGTGCTCATGGTAGTTACCTCCTCAACTCGTCGAATTCGTCCACGTTTACCGTTGCGCGGCTGCGGTACAGCACGATCAAAACCGCAATGCCGACCGCGGCTTCAGCTGCGGCGACCGTTATGGTAAACAAGGAGAAGATTTGTCCTGCAAGCGAAGGATTGACTCCGTATTTGGAGAAAGCGATCAAGTTAAGGTTCACCGCATTGAGCATAAGCTCGATGGACAGCAACACGATAATCGCATTCCGCTTCGTTAGTACGCCATACAATCCGATGCAGAAGAGGACGGCCGCAAGCGTCAAGTAAGAGGACAGCATGCTCATTGCGGTTCCTCCTCTCTCTTCGCGAGGGCAACCGCCCCAACGAAGGCCACCGTTAACAGGACGGAAACCAATTCAAACGGGATCGCGTATTGCGTGAAAAGCTGCATTCCGATTTCCCTGGTGTTATCCTCCGTGAATGGAGCCGATTCCGCGGGAAAATTGGCATTTCGAATTCCGTAGAACAAGATTCCGAAGAGGCAAATGCAGCCGATCGCGGACAGCGTCTCAAGCAGCGGTCTAGTCTGCTCTTGTCCTTCGCCGTCATGCTTGGTCATCATAATGCCGAAGATCATAAGAATGGTAATGGCACCAACGTACAATAGCACCTGCACGAACGCGATAAATTCCGCCTCTAGGAGAACGTATAGCCCCGCAATGGCGATGAACGTGAAGGCGATCGAAAGCGCCGTATGCACCACTTTCGTGAAGTTGATGGCCATGACCGCGCCGACGATCGCGCACACCGATAAAAGGAAGAACGCAACGAACTCGCCCGTAAACTCAACGTTAAAGTTTAACACCGTTTATTTGGCGCCTCCCTTCGGAGAGCCGATGTTATTGTTATCTTCGCGGATGTTCAGGTTGTTCTCGTACAGCCATTGTTTATCCTTGTACAGATCATCGCGGCTGTATGTCGCCAGCTCGAAATTATTGGTCATGACGATAGCTTCCGTCGGACATACTTCCGTGCAAAGATCGCAAAGAATGCAAATCTCGAAGTTAATGTCGAAAGTGTCGATGACTTTGCCCTTTTTTTCCGGATCCGGATTGGCTTTGCCGGTTAACGTAATGCAATCCGTCGGGCAGATGCGCGCGCATTGATTACAAACGATGCATTTGTCCGGCTCGAAATACTGAATGCCGCGAAACCGGTCCGGCATCTCGATCGGAACGTCGGGATATGCCAGCGTCACCTTCTTGGTCCCCATCGTTTTCAGTGTAACGCCGAGCCCTTTGAGCATTCCTTTCATGGCGTCAGCCCCCCTATCCCATCAATTCTATGCCAATTGCCGTCAAGAAAATATTGAGGATCGCGAGCGGCAGCAGTACCTTCCATGCCATTCCCATCAATTGATCAACCCGCAGCCGCGGGAAAGTCGCCCGTATCCAGAACAAGAAGAACACGATGACCGAGAACTTCAGGAAGAACCACAGGATTCCCGGAACGAAGTCCAGTTGCGGGATCGGCGGGTTCCACCCGCCTAGGAACAGAATCGTCGTCAAGCAGGCAATCGCATAGACATAGATGTACTCCGTCAGCATGAAGAACGCAAACCGGAAGCCGCTATATTCCACATGGTAACCCGCGACCAACTCCGACTCCGCTTCCGGTAAATCGAAAGGCGTACGGTTAAGCTCGGATACCGCGGCAATGAGGAATATGACGAACCCGAGAATCTGGGGCAGGAAGTTCCACTCCCAGAAGTATCCGCTTTGGGCGATGACGATCTCCCGGAGATTCAAGCTGCCGGTCATCATCACGACACCGACGACGGACATGACTAGCGGGACCTCGTAGCTGATCATCTGCGCTGCGGATCTCATGCCCCCGAGAAGAGAGTATTTATTATTGGACGCCCATCCGGCGACCACGATCGCAATGGTTGTAATTCCCGATAGCGCGATATAGTATAGGAAACCGACATTTAGGTCGGCGAACTGTAACTCCAGCGTATAAGGAATGAATGCCAGAACGGCAAACGACGGCACGAACGCCAAGACGGGAGCAAGGATAAACAGCCCTCTGTCCGCCTTCTTCGGAATCGTATCTTCCTTGAACAGAAGCTTGGCAACGTCGGCTACCGATTGCAGCAACCCGAGAGGACCCGTGCGATTCGGACCTTGGCGATATTGCATCCAGCCGATGAATTTACGTTCGAAGTAGATCGCGTACGTGACGAAAAAGATAACGAAACCGAGCACGCCTATCGCCGAAGCTACGAAGATACCTGCCGTCCCCCAGCTTAAAGGCCGATCCCAGAAGTGCTGCATTAGCAGTCTACCTCCCCGAGCACGATATCGATTCCGCCTAGAATCGTGACCAAATTCGTCATGCTTTCTCCAACGAGAAGCTTAGGCAAGATTTGAAGATTAACGAATGATGGCCGTCGGAATTTCAAGCGGAATGGCTCCGCTTTGCCTTTGGAAACGATATGGCACCCGATTTCGCCTCGCGGCGATTCGATTCTCACATAAATTTCTCCCGCCGGAGGGCGGATGACGCGGGGAACCTTCCCCATCGTTTCTCCTTCGCCGGGGAATTGTTCAAGCGCCTGCTCCAGAATCCGCAGACTCTGTACGATTTCTTCCATCCTGCACTCGTAACGATCGAAGCAATCCCCATTCTTGCCGACCGGAACGTCGAATTCAAATCGATCGTACAAGCTGTAGGGCTCGGCTTTACGCAAGTCCCACTTCACTCCGGTACTGCGTAAATTCGCGCCCGATAGACCATAATCGATTGCCGTCTTCGCGTCATATTGACCGATGCCCTTGATACGGGACAGGAAGATCTCGTTTCCGCTGACCAGGTTATGATATTCATCCAGACGGTTGTACATATCTTTGACGAAGGTCTTGACCTTGTCGATCCAACCGTCCGGAGCATCCCACTTCACTCCGCCGACTCTCATGTAATTGTAAGTCAGCCTAGCTCCGCAGAGCTCGTTAAACATTTGGAGAATTCTTTCCCTGTCGCTGAACGCGTATAGAAAAGGACTCATTGCGCCTATGTCGAGTAAATAAGTTCCCCACCATACCAGATGGCTCGCAACCCTCTGCATCTCCATGACAATGAGGCGCATGAACTCCGCGCGTTCGGGAATTTCCAGCCCCATCATTTTCTCCACCGCGTGGCAGAGAACATAGTTATTCGTCATGGCCGAAACGTAGTCCATGCGGTCGGTATAGGGAATGATCTGCGTGAAATTCAGGTTCTCCGCGAGCTTCTCCGTGCCCCGATGCAAGTACCCCATGACAGGGGTCGCTTCCGTGATGATTTCTCCATCCAATTTGACGACGATCCGAAACACTCCGTGCGTGCTTGGATGCTGTGGACCAACGTTGAGCAGCAGCTCTTCGGTACGAATCACGCGTGCTTACACCTCCGGGTCAAGCGGAACGTAGTCTTTGCGAAGCGGATGCCCGACCCAATCGTCGGGCATCATGATGCGTCTGAGGTCCGGATGCCCGGGGAAGTCGACGCCTAGCAAATCGTAGATTTCCCTTTCGTTCCAATTCGCGGTCTCCCAGATGGGCGTAACCGACGGAACCGACGGTTGCTCCCGGTCCGTGCGAACCTTAATGCAATAGCAATCGCGACTGTCCAAGTTAAGCGGATAATAAACAACTTCCATATGCGTCTCATAATCTACGCCGGACACGTTCCGTAGATAGTTGCAATTCAGCTCAGCATGATTGCGAAATAAGGGCGCGGCGATTTGCCAATGTTCGTTCTTAATGACAAGGGTCGGAAGATGATCGTTCGGCTCGTTAATATAAGCTTCCTCTACGGCATCCTCCGACACGAGCTCACGCAGCAACGCGGCAACGCGATCTAGTCGAGGTTGATTGGGAGATGGCGCTCTCGGCGGCTCATCATCTACAGTCGACGTTCCCTCCCCATCGCCCGCGGCTTTGGCCGCAGCTCGGCCTTCGGTTCCCGCTTGCGCGGCCTGCGCAGCGGCTTGGGCAGCTGCTGCCTTGGAGGCTTCCCGCGCCTCAAGAGCAGCCTTGCGGCGCGCCGCCTTCTCTTCGTCCGTTTCCACCCTGCGGGCAGGGGGAGGTGTCACTGGCTCTTCGGCAGCTGCCTTTGCGTCAGCCTTAGGCTCAACCGACTCGGTCGGTGCGGGAACCTCTACCGGTCCCTTGTTATCCTCTTCGCTCATCGGCTGGTCACCTGCTTCCCGGTCTTGGCCTCGTAGCGAATTTTCTCCTGAAGCTTGTTAATCCCATAGATCAAAGCCGCCGGATTGGGCGGGCAACCCGGAATATATACGTCGACCGGAACGATCTGGTCCACGCCTTTAATAACGGAATAAGAATTGACGTACGGACCGCCTGCGGTCGCGCACGAACCCATGGCAATAACCCATTTCGGCTCCGGCATCTGATCGTACAGGCGCTTGAGCAACGGCCCCATCTTCTTCGTGACCGTTCCCGACACGATCATGACGTCCGCCTGGCGAGGGGATGTCCGGAAAATAACGCCGAAACGGTCTAAGTCGTAATGCGCGCCGCCCGCGGCCATCATCTCGATCGCGCAGCACGCCAATCCGAAGGTTAGCGGCCATAAAGAGTTGCTGCGAGCCCAGCCCTTCAGCTGGTCGACGGTGCCGAAGAATACGTTGCGCTCCACTTCTTTCCGGTCTTCCGGCGATACGTTCGCTAAATCGAATTCCATTTCAACACCTTCTTTCTCCAAGCATACACCAGCCCGATGAGCAGCAATCCCGCGAATATTGTCATTTCTACCAAAGCAAATAGACCGAGCTGCTTATACGCAACGGCCCAAGGGTAAAGGAATACGGTTTCCACGTCAAAGACGACGAACATAAGCGCATACACGTAATACCGAACGTTAAAGCGGATCTGGCTGTCTCCTACCGGTTCGTTTCCGCTCTCGTAGGTGGTCGTCTTCTCTTGCGTCGGTTTATTAGGACGCAACACCGAGCCAAGCCACAATACGAAAATCGGAAATGCGATACCCAAGATGAGGAAGACGGATACTATGACGTATGAATTGATGTATTTCTCCACTTCAACGCCTCCGCAAATAGGTAAATTTACCCCATAATTATAACAAATGCACCCTTTCCCGTCCATGAAAATAGCGTTTTCATTGGAAACTCATTAGATTTGCTTATAAGTATCACACGCTTCATCAATGCCCCCCATTAACGCAGATAACCACCGTGCCATGCAGCACACGGTGGTATCCTATGAACCATTTACTCCTTATATACTTATCCTAAAGTTGATTTCAACATCCAGATTTGCTTCTGAAGCTCTTCCACTTGACCCGTTAGAATATCCGCCGTCGGGGCGTCATTAGCCTCTTCCTCCGCCAGCGCCGCGGTTTCCTCCAGCCCTTGAACGAGCTCTTGCAAGTCCGCGATCGTAGCCGACAGCATATCGTTCTCCGTCTTCGCCTTGTCCGCTTCCTTAATCGTGGCTACGGACAGGAACTCCTTCATCGTGGATACCGGTTTGCCTTCAATAGCAAGAATCCGCTCCGCCAGCTCGTCCAACTTGAGAGCTGCAAGATCGTACAACTCTTCGAACTTCACGTGAAGCACCGGGAAGTGAGGACCCTTCACATACCAGTGAAAGTGATGCAGCTTAAAGTACAAGACCGACCAGTTAGCTAATTGCACGTTCAGCGAATCGTTTAATTTGGACTTCGTCATGGAATCCCTCCAGCAATGTTCTGTCTATACCCCTAATAACTTACCCGATAGGGGCTGAAAAGAATCATGGCGACGATCAATTCCATAAGGCCCATACAAAAATCGCCCTCCATCAGATTCGAATCTGATAGAGGGCGATATCCGTTATGAATTCACTTCTCTTCGACGGACTCCAGTCGGCTGATGGCACGTTGAAGCGCCAGTTCCGCACGTTGGGCGTTAATGTCGGATTGCTTCTGCGCCAGACGGCGCTCCGCGCGTTCCTTCGCCATGTGAGCACGGGACACATCGATGTCCGCGCCCATTTCGGCGGCTTCCGCGAGGATCACCACTTTGTCTTTGCGCACTTCCATAAAACCGCCGTGAACGGCAATGAATTCGTTCGAATTGCCGATCTTGGCTTTAACCGGAGCGATCTTCAACGGAGTTACCAAAGGAATGTGGTTGGGCAAGATCCCCAGTTCACCCGCAACGCCCTTGACGACGACCATGTTCACGTCTTTCTCGTAAACCTTGCGCTCCGGAGTGACGATCTCTAACCGAAAGGTACTCATATCGTTTCCTCCAAACCGGCGGCTGATTAAACCGCAGCAGCGAGTTTCTTCGCTTTCTCGACGGCATCCTCAATCGAGCCGACATTATGGAATGCCGGTTCCGGAAGATCGTCATGCTTCCCTTCGAGGATCTCTTTGAAGCTGCGAATCGTTTCTTTGACCGGAGCGTAAACGCCCGGTATCCCGTTGAACGCTTCTGCAACGTGCAGCGGCTGGGACAGGAACAATTGAATGCGACGAGCGCGGTGAACGACCTGCTTGTCTTCTTCCGACAGCTCATCCATACCGAGAATCGCGATAATATCTTGAAGCTCTTTGTAGCGCTGAAGCAACTTCTTCACGCCCTGAGCTACTTGGTAATGCTCTTCGCCCACGATTTCCGGAGCTAGAATCCGGGAAGAGGAAGCCAGCGGATCAACAGCAGGGAAAATCCCCATTGCCGCGATATTCCGATCCAAGTTCGTCGTCGCGTCAAGATGCGCGAACGCCGTAGCCGGAGCTGGATCCGTATAGTCATCCGCAGGTACGTAGATCGCCTGAATCGACGTTACGGAACCTTTTTTCGTGGACGTAATACGCTCTTGAAGCTGACCCATCTCGGTCGCCAACGTAGGTTGGTAACCAACCGCGGAAGGCATACGGCCGAGCAATGCGGAAACCTCGGAGCCCGCTTGCGTGAACCGGAAGATGTTGTCGACGAACAGAAGAACGTCGCGGCCTTCTTCGTCGCGGAAGTATTCCGCCATCGTCAGACCCGTTAACGCAACGCGCATACGCGCTCCAGGAGGTTCGTTCATCTGGCCGAACACCATGGCCAGCTTCGCGATTACGCCGGATTCCGTCATCTCGTGATACAAGTCGTTTCCTTCGCGAGTACGCTCGCCTACGCCGGCGAATACGGAAATACCGCCGTGCTCGGATGCGATGTTGTGGATAAGTTCTTGCATAAGAACGGTTTTGCCTACGCCGGCGCCGCCGAACAGACCGATCTTACCGCCTTTGGTATATGGCGCGAGCAAGTCTACGACTTTAATTCCCGTCTCCAGCATTTCCGTCTGGGTAGTCAGCTCGTCGAAAGTCGGAGCCGCGCGGTGAATCGGGTTCACGTGCGTACGGTCTACTACGCCTTTACCATCGATCGAATCGCCCAGTACGTTAAATACGCGACCTAGCGTTGCAGGCCCGACCGGAATCGTGATCGGTATGCCAAGGTCAACCGCTTCCGTGCCTCTGACGAGACCGTCGGTGGAGGACATCGCTACCGCGCGTACCAGATTGTCGCCAAGGTGCTGCGCGACTTCAACCGTAAGGCTAATTTCGCGTGCGCCGGCGCTATCCGCTTTCGCTTCAATTTTGATCGCATTGAGTATGTCAGGCAGATGGCCGTGGTCGAATTCGATATCGACAACCGGTCCCAATACCTGAACAACGCGTCCTTTGCTCATGGTTTTACCTCCTGAAGTGCAATTAAACTCTCTCCCCGTCGGGGCTTGAGATCAACCGTCACGAAATTTATTGCTGTGCATTCGCTCCGCCGACGATTTCCGCGATTTCTTGGGTGATTGCCGCTTGCCGCGCACGGTTGTACGTGAGCGTCAGATCCGCAATCATCTTCGTCGCGTTTTTCGTTGCGTTGCCCATTGCCGTCATTCTTGCTCCGAACTCGCTTGCTTTACCTTCGAGCACCGCGCTGAATACGAGAGTTTCCGCATATTTCGGCAGAAGTACGTTGAGCACCTCTTCCGGGGAAGGCTCGTACTCGTAGTCCGCTTTGTCTCCGCCCGCTTGCATTTGACTAAGCGGAAGCAGCCGTTTAAGCGTTGGAACCTGGGTAATTGCATTGTAGAACTCGTTGTACGCAAGATAGATCTCGTCGAATGTTCCGGCTTCGTAACCTTGAACCGCTTTTGCCGCGATCTCTTTAATATCCGAGAACTTCGGCGAATCGGATAGCCCGGTAATCTCATCCACCAGCGCGATATTCCGACGCTTGAAGAAGTCGCGGCCTTTCCGGCCTATGACGAATACGGCATACTCATCCGGCGAATGATGGTTTTCTTTAATCGTAAGCAATACCTTACGAAGGATGTTGGCGTTGTATCCGCCGGCCAGACCGCGGTCCGAAGTAATGACCAGGTAAGCCGTTCTCTTGATCGGTCGGCTTTGCAGCATTGGATGCTTGCTGCCGCCTGCGCCGGAAGCGATGCTCGATACGACTTCCTTCATCTTGTCCGTATAAGGGCGAGATGCGATCGCAGCCTCCTGGGATTTCCTAAGCTTAGCGGCTGCCACCATTTCCATCGCTTTGGTGATTTGCTTCGTATTCTGCTTACTCTTGATCGAGCGCTTAATTTCGCGCATCCCTTTAGCCAATCGTGTCACCACCTTATTGCCAGGCCTGCCTTCGGCAAACCCGGCTCAAGCTTATGTTGCAGACTTACGCCGTTACGGCAAAGACCTTCTTGAACGCTGCGATTGCATCTACCAAAGCCTTATCCGTTTCCGGAGTCAAGTCTTTCGTATCGCGGATCGAGCTGAAAATTTCCGAACGGTTCGCGTCGACGTAGGACAAGAACTCCGCTTCGAAGCGGCGAACGTCCTGTACCGGAATCGTATCGACATGACCTTTGGTCACGAGGTACAAGGAAACGACTTGGCGCTCAACCGATAACGGTTGGTTAACGCCTTGTTTAAGAATTTCAAGCGTACGGATACCGCGATCCAAACGCGATTTCGTAACTTTATCGAGGTCGGAGCCGAATTGCGCGAATGCCGCTAGCTCGCGGTATTGCGCAAGGTCGGTTTTAAGAGTACCAGCGACCTTCTTCATTGCTTTGATTTGCGCGGAGCTACCTACGCGGGATACCGAGATTCCGACGTTAACCGCCGGACGTTGGCCGGAGTAGAATAGATCCGCTTCCAGGAAGATTTGACCATCGGTAATGGAAATAACATTGGTCGGAATATAGGCGGATACGTCGCCCGCTTGCGTCTCGATGAACGGCAACGCGGTCATTGAACCGCCGCCCAATTCATCGTTCAGCTTAGCTGCGCGCTCTAACAGACGGGAGTGAAGATAAAATACGTCGCCCGGATAAGCTTCGCGGCCCGGAGGACGGCGGAGCAACAAGGAAAGCTCGCGGTATGCGGCAGCTTGCTTGGTCAAGTCATCATAGATGATCAGAACGTGTTTGCCGTCGTACATGAAGTGCTCGCCCATCGAGCAACCCGTATAAGGCGCCAGATACAAGAGCGGAGCTGGTTCGGATGCGCTTGCGGTTACGATGATCGTGTAATCGAGAGCGCCGTGCCTGCGAAGGGTTTCAACAACGCCGCGAACGGTCGATTGCTTCTGCCCGATAGCCACGTAGATACAAATAACTCCGTTGCCTTTTTGGTTAACGATCGTATCGATCGCGATCGTTGTTTTACCGGTTTGACGGTCGCCGATGATCAATTCCCGTTGGCCGCGGCCGATCGGGATCATGGCATCGATAGCTTTAATACCGGTTTGCATAGGCTCGTGAACCGATTTCCGGGCCATAACGCCCGGAGCCGGGGATTCAACCGGACGAGATTTCGTCGTGTTGATCGGACCGTTGCCGTCTACGGGTTGACCGAGCGCGTTAACGACGCGACCGAGCATTTCCTCGCCGACCGGTACTTCCATGATGCGTCCGGTTCTTTTCACTTGGTCGCCTTCGCGGATTCCAGTGAAAGGTCCCATGATAACGACACCGACGTTGTCTTCTTCCAGGTTGAGGGCCATGCCCACTACGCCGTTCGAAAACTCGAGCAATTCGCCGGCCATACATTTCTCCAAACCGTGAACGCGCGCGATTCCGTCTCCGACCTGGATGACGGTACCTACGTCAACGACTTGAATTTCGGATTGATACTGCTCGATCTGTTGCTTAATCAATGTGCTGATTTCTTCGGGCCTAATGCTCAATTCGTTCACCCCTGTCTCCATTGCTAACAAATGGTATTGTTCGTGCGGTTTCACCGCTTATGCTTGGTTATCGTTATCTTATTTCGTTGACGCTTGAAGCGCTTTGTCCAGCCGCTCCAGCTTTCCGCGAAGGCTGCCGTCGTACAGCGTATCGCCGATCCGAACGGTAAGTCCTCCCAATAAATCCGGGTTGACGCTGTTGGTTACCCGAATGCTTTTTCCAAGCAATGCTCCAAACTTGTCCGCCAGCTTGGATTGCTCGCCGTCGTTCATAGGCTGGAATGAAATCACGTGCGCGTCCGCGCGACCAAGTACGTCGCCCGCAACTTGAAGGTAAGCAGCCAATACGGCGGCCAATTCCCCTTCGCGCCCGCGTTCGATCAGCAAGCCAACCAAATTGAGGACGATTGGCGAAGCCTCGGCTCCGAAAGCTTGGATAAGCGTTTGTTTCTTGGTTTCGAGAGTGATGTTAGGCGCCGTCAAGAACGCGCGAACATCGGCATTGCTCTCTACTACGTTAATGATCAATTTGAGCTGGTCTTCCGTTTCCGCTACGAGCCCTTTTTGCTGTGCCAATTGGAACAGCGCCTTGGCGTACCGCTTGGCAACTACCGAACTACGGCTCATGATTTACTCCCTACGTCTTGCAGATATTGATCAACAAGCTGTTTCTGGGATTGCTCGTCAACTTGTTTCTCAATGATTTTGGAAGCGATCAGGACGGACAAGCCGCTAACCTGCGCTTTCAAAGCTGCAACCGCATTGTTCTTCTCAGCTTCAATATCGCGAAGAGCCGCTTCTTTCAACCTATTGGTTTCATTTTGAGCAGCTTTAACGATTTCATCCGCTTGTTTGGTTCCCATAGTCTTAGCTTGCTCAACGATTTCAAAAGCTTCCTTGCGCGCTTGCTGAAGCGCCTGCTTCTGTTCTTCGATATATCGATCCGCTTCGGTGCGGTTTTTCTGAGCGCCTTCCATTTGTTCAAGCACCATCTGACGTCGTTTTTCCATAATGCCGAACAACGGTTTGAAAGCGTAACGTTGCAGCAAAAGGAACAATATCAGGAAAGCGACCAATTGAACAAAAAAGTTTGACCAAATAATGTTCACGGATCTTCACTCCTTTCACACAGCTGTTCTCAGCTTTCGTTCATGGCTTGCAAAACGAAGGCGTGGAGGCTAAAAGGCACTCCCCGCCTTAATTCCAATATCCTACTCCGCTTGCCCCATCAGGATGAATGCAAGAACGAGGGAAATGATCGGCAATGCCTCAACGAGACCAACGCCGATGAATGCAGTTGTTTGCAAGGATCCACGAAGCTCGGGCTGACGGGAAATCCCTTCGATTGTTTTGCTGAAGATCATACCGTTACCGATACTTGCGCCGAACGCACCAAGACCAAATACAATTGCAGCTGCTAAAAGACCGTATACCATTTGTAAATCCTCCTCGAAATTTTAGGTTTTTTTTGCTAATTAGTGTTCTTCATGGATACTTGCTTGACCGATGTACACCATGGTGAGCATCGTAAATACGAATGCCTGAATCGCGCCGACGAATATACTGAAGCCCTGCCAGACAAGCAGTGCCGGTATTCCGATCCAGCCCATACCCAGGATAATACCGATCATCACTTCGCCCGCGTAAATGTTGCCGTATAGACGAAGACCGAGCGTGAGCGGTTTCGCTGCCGTTTCAATTAAATTGATGGGCAGGAAGAAAGGCCACGGCTCAAAATAGTGCTTCAGGTAATGCTTGCGGTTATGACGGAAACCTTGAACATGAGACAATCCGATAACCGCCAATGCAAGCGCCATCGTCATAGCCGCATCGGCTGTAGGTGATTTCCACCATGACCATGCGAGATGTTCATGTTCTCCCTTGACAATAAGTTCTTGCCCGAGAACGGTTGGAACATGATTGCCATGCGCTTCGGTAATGATCGAAAACGGAAGCCCCAACATGTTGCTGACGAAAATGTACATGATGAGCGCCAAGCCAAGGCCCAAGTAGATACGACCTTTCTTGTAGTCGGTTGCCATGCCTATGATGCTAGACACAAAATCGACGACCCATTCCATAAAATTCTGTAGCTTACCCGGATTTTCTACCGACAGGTTTCGAACCGCCAGTCTAGCAAGTATGAGGACAACTACACTGGAGATCACTACCATTAAAATGGCTGCCAGATCGAATTCGATACCAAAAACCTCAATAATGGGTACTAAATGATCCATACTATTGCTTTTCACCCCTTTCATCGGAGGGATGTCCACCGCTTCTGCGACGAATGGACGATAAACCCAGTACGAGTGTTGCCATCGGAGAGGTAATTAATCCAGCAACCGTTGCCGCAGGATCGTAACCCAGCGTTCTTACGGAAATGACCGCTGCCAGCAGTCCGATCGCCGCCCGGGACAGAAATCCGAAGCCGCCCCGACTGCGACGTCCTCCCGCAGCCATATCCGCGACGCGAATTATTTTCCAGGCTAGCTGCCAGGTAAACAGCAGACTGCCGAGGGCTCCGATCAAGTAGCCGCCGAAAACCTCTTCCCACTTCGGGTAAACAGCCCACCCCAAGCAACCTAAAAACAAAAAAAAGAAGGTGATGCGACTGATTTTGCGCATTAAAACCTGCAAATCATCTGTCATGTCTTCTTGCCTCCCGCATACTTGCGGATAAGGCCTGCGGCGGAACCGATTCCGGCGATTAACCCCACGATCAAACCTGTAAGGTAGCCATATCCAGTGCCGTTTCGATCATCGTAGACGGTTCCCAGCCACCAGCCAAGGCCGGTTAAAATGGCTAACTCAACTCCGATAGCCGTCACGAGACCGGCCGCTCTCCAAGGATTGTCGTCCTGCGGGGTTCGTTGCGGGGAATCCGCCATGATTCGTCGCTCCTTCGCCAACACTAGTCGGAAAGACTCGCGAAAGCCCTTTCTCCCCAAGTTCCATTGTTTATTTTATCTTTGCCGCAACCTGTTTGTCAATTGAACCAAATTCAAATATTGTGTGAACGACTTCAGCCAAAACCGCATAAAATCAATGGTTCCCGGCTTTTTCAACCATACAGTGACACTGTATGCTGTATGATTTTCATACGCGTCGCCGAAACGGTTCCGGTCTTCCCGATCTGCCGAAATGATGAAGAATGGCTTTCACGATTCGCTTTGAAGCTTGCCCGTCACCGTAAGGATTGGCGGCTTGGCTCATTCGGGCGTAAAGTTCTTTATCCGCAAGCAATGCATGAGCTCTGTTATAGACGTCTTCTTCTTCCATGCCGACTAGCTCGAGCGTCCCCGCTTCGATGCCCTCGGGCCGTTCGGTCGTCTCCCTCAGCACCAATACCGGAACCCCGTAAGACGGAGCTTCCTCTTGCAAACCGCCAGAGTCCGTTAAGATAAGATGCGTGTACGGGTAGAAATTGTGCAATTCGACGACATCCAACGGATCGATAAGCTTGATTCGCGGGTGACCGCCCAGAATCTCTTGCGCCGGCCCTAGAACGGCCGGGTTCGGATGCACCGGATAGACGATGGCGATATCCTCGAATTCATCGGCGATGCGTTTTACCGCCCGAAAGATCTGGCGATGCGGTTCGCCCTGCGCCTCTCGGCGGTGGGCCGTCATCAGGATAAGCCTCTTGCCCGATGCCCATTCCAGAACGGGATGGGCGAAGTCCTGCTTTACGGTGTATTGGAAGACGTCCGTTACCGTGTTGCCGGTAATGTAGATTTGTTCCTCGCTCTTGTTCTCCTTGCGCAGGTTGCCCGCCGACCAGTCGGTCGGAGCAAAATGCAAGTCCGCGATGACGCCCGTCAATTGGCGATTCATCTCTTCCGGATACGGCGAGAGCTTATTCCATGTCCGCAAGCCCGCCTCGACGTGCCCTACTTTAATCTGTTGCATAAAGGAGGCATAGCTTGCGAGGAACGTCGTCAACGTATCGCCGTGAACCAGCACCAAGTCCGGTTTCGCTTCTTTTAATACGGGTTCTAATCCTTGGAGTACGCGGATGGTTATGTCGTTAAGCGTTTGGCTTGCTTGCATCACGTCCAGATCGTAATCGGGCTTAATATCGAACACCTCTAGAACCTGATCCAGCATCTGGCGATGCTGCGCGGTTACGCAAACGATCGGTTCGATATGATCGGGATATTTCTGCAGCTCCAAGATTAATGGCGCCATCTTAATGGCTTCCGGCCTTACGCCGAATATCGTCATCACTTTGATTCTGTCGCTCAAGTCGGTTCCCTCACTGTCCCTAGCGCTATTTAGTTCCGTATAAACGGTCTCCGGCATCGCCGAGGCCCGGTACGATATAACCGTGTTCGTTAAGTTTCTCGTCTAACGCAGCCAAGTAAATATCGATATCGGGATGCTGCTCTTGTACCGCTTTAACTCCTTCCGGAGCCGCGATCAGGCACATCAGCTTGGTCGGGCGGCAGCCCTTGCTCTTCAACATCTCGATCGCCGCGTTCGCCGAACCACCGGTCGCGAGCATCGGATCGATGACGATCAGCTCCCGCTCGGCTACGTCGGATGGCAGGCTGCAATAATATTCCACGGGTTGCAGCGTTTCGTGGTCGCGATATAGGCCGATATGCCCAACCTTCGCCGAAGGAATAATTTTAAGCACTCCGTCCACCATGCCTAGACCGGCGCGCAGAATGGGTATAAGCCCCATCATTCTGCCTGCGATAACCTTGCCCTCCGCGACCTGAATGGGGGTCTCTACCCGAACCGCGGAAAGCGGAACGTCCCTCGTTATTTCATAAGCCATGAGCATGGCCACTTCGTCGACCAGCTCCCGGAATTGCTTCGTATTTGTCATTTTATCACGGATAAAAGTGACCTTGTGTTGGATCAACGGATGATCGCAAATGACGAGTCGTCCCATTAGATTCTTCCCTTTCCTATGTAGCTTGCCCGTACATTATATCATTGTCTCCGAACGGGTGCATAACATCCGATTTTTCGCCTGCGGATATCGTCGAAATTTGTCTATAAATCTCCCTTATTATGGTTTACAATATGGGAGAGATTACAAGAGTACCAGCATTGATCATTTACTTAGGGGGAGTTAAAGTTGATGGGAAACAAGAAATGGTTGGCGCTCGGCATGACGGGGATACTTGCGGTTTCGTTGTTCTTGGTCGGCGCCGAGTCGGGTTCGTTAACGGAGCATCAAGTTGCGCAAAAAGCCGCTTTCGAACGCTTGATGGATTCCGGCATTATTTCGGGTGATTCCAGCGGCAACCTGAATCTGGATCAAAATATCACCAGGGCTCAATTTGCAAAGATCATCGCCTTGGCGTTCGGATTAAAACCTCAACCCATTCAAAAGAGCAGCTTCAGCGACGTTGACATCAAATCTTGGGCCGCGGGATACATAGAAGCAGCGAAAAAATTGGCGCAGACCAACGGCTTCGAGCTGGGTCTCGGGAACGGTAAATTCGACCCGAACAAACCGCTTACTACCATTGAATCGTTGGTTTTTATCGAGAAGTTTCTTGGCGTCAAGGTAGACAAAGGGACGGCAGCGGATTCCAATTGGATCAAGGATTCGATAGCTGCAGCGATCAAGGCTAAACTTATCAAGGCCGAACAGTCCAAAGACTTTCTAACGAAAAAGAACGCGACCCGCGGATTCGTTTTCGAACTATCCGATAATGTCTTCCTGAATTACGATTTGCCTTCGGGAGAAACGATCTACGAGAAATTCCATAGCGATACCGTGGATTCCGTTGCGGACGAAGTTTATTCGGAGGACGGAGCGGGATTAGCTCCTTAAGGCCGTTGAATTAGAATTTAAAAAGGTAAACCCCTGCAGCCATCGAAAGATAGGTTGCAGGGGTTTTTGTTGACGCGAATTAGTAAGCCAAGTTCGGGTACAGAGGGTATTGACCGGACAATTCGGCGACAATTCCGCGCGCTTTCTCCAGCGTCGATGCGTCTTCCGGGTTTTTCAACGTTAAGGCAATGACTTTAGCGATTGTCTTCATCGCTTCCGTATCCATGCCGCGAGTCGTAACGGCCGGAGTTCCTATACGAATTCCGCTTGTAACGAACGGGCTGGTCGGGTCGAAAGGGATGGCGTTCTTGTTGACGGTAATCGCAACGGAATCCAGAACGTGCTCGGCTACCTTGCCCGTAATGTTCAAGTTGCGCGTATCGATCAGCATGAGGTGGTTATCGGTACCGCCGGAAACCAAGTTCAAGCCCTCGGAGATCAGCGCTTCCGCTAGCGCTTTCGCGTTAACGACGACATTGCGAGCGTACTCTTTGAAAGAAGGCTCGAGCGCTTCGCCTAGAGCAACTGCCTTGGCTGCGATAATGTGCATAAGCGGTCCGCCTTGCGTTCCCGGGAATACGGCTTTATCGATAGCTGCCGCCCATGGTTGACGGCAAAGGATCAAACCGCCGCGAGGTCCGCGAAGGGTCTTGTGGGTTGTCGTCGTTACGAAATGCGCGTGCGGTACAGGGCTCGGGTGTTCTCCGCCGGCAACTAGGCCAGCGATGTGGGCCATATCCACCATCAAGAGGGCTCCTACATCGTTAGCGATTTGCCCCATTTTCTCGAAATCGATCGTCCGCGGGTAAGCGGAAGCGCCTGCCACGATTAAGCGCGGGCGGTGTTTGAAAGCCGCTTTGCGAACTTCATCGTAATCGATCGTGAACGTTTGATCGTCTACGCCGTAAGCCACGAAATTGTAGAGCAAGCCAGAAGCGTTAGCCGGGTTACCGTGGGTCAAGTGTCCGCCGTGCGCAAGGTTCATGCCGAGAACCGTGTCGCCCGGCTTTAGCACGGCCAAGTAAACGGCCAGGTTCGCTTGCGCGCCGGAATGCGGCTGCACGTTGGCATGATCGGCTCCGAACAATTCCTTCGCGCGTTCGCGCGCGATCTGTTCGGGGATATCCACGTACTCGCAACCGCCGTAGTAGCGCTTGCCCGGGTAACCTTCCGCGTATTTATTGGTCAGCACGGTACCCATCGTCTCCAAAACCGCTTCGCTGACGATATTTTCGGAGGCAATCAATTCGATGTTATCGCGTTGGCGTTTTAATTCCAAATTCAGTGCTTTTACGATTTCCGGATCCTGCTTGCGCAAATTTTCCAACATAGTCGTTAATTCCTCCAAAGTGTTTTTATAATGGATGTTCATTAATCACAGGTATTCGTCATGGCATCCGGCAACGCGTAGACGGCTCTTGCCCCGCCGATTAATCTGGGACGGGTCGTAGCCATGTTTACTCTGGCTTCCCCGACCGAACGGATCGACGGTCTCAAAGGAACGGCAACGGGACGAAGGTGCATCCCGATCATCGTCTCGCCGATATCGATTCCCGCATGTACCTGTACGGCTTCCACTATACAAGGGTCGTTCAGTTGACGATAAGCGTAGGAAGCCATAGAGCCCCCGGCTTTCGGAACGGGAACGGCGGAAACCTCCGTCCAGCCTTGCGCTTCTGCCAACTGACGCTCGGCGACTAGCGCTCTATTCAGATGTTCGCAGCATTGCCACACGGTATGAAACCCGATTTGATCCCCCGCTCGTCGAACTCCGGCATAGATTTGCTCGGCCACCGTCTCCGCGCCGGAGGTGCCGATTCGATGCCCTTGCACTTCGCTCGTGCTGACTCCCACCACGACGATCTGGCCGGTACGCACACCGCCCGATTGCGCCAATTCCTTTAGCAACGATTCCGCTTGATCGGCTATAGACTGAGAATCCGGAGCCATTAACACGACCTCCTTCTCGGTTGTACCCCATTAAAAATCAATAAGGGTATTATACCTGAAATCTACGTGCGCAAACAGTTTAGGGACACTGCGCAATACGGGGAGAGATGGGGTGAGATAATCGCCTCCATTTCGATGTGACGAGCGAAAATAGACAAAAAAGAGCAGACGTGCTTCCGCACGTTGCTCTTTGCCCAGGCGACCGGCCGTCATTCCGATGCTCCACCGTGGTATGCTCCACTTGTCGTCGCCAGTTACATCGGAACCTTGAAGTTGTGGCTTAATCATACCGAAGGACGAAGAAAAAATCAATCACCGATCTTTGGGATCCGCGTCCATTTTGTCGACCAACGTCATGAGAATATCCTCTATTTCATCCGCGCACTGTTCATATAGCGATAAAGGTCCGCCGAACGGATCCGCGATATCGAAGTCGGGAATTCTCCGTTGCAGCTCCAACAGCCTGGCGCGTTCTTCCGAGTTCAAATTCTGACCTAAAGCCTGCCTAACCTGCCATTCCGAATATAATCTCTCCGCCTCTGCCACGTCGTCCATAACGGGATCTCCGCGTAATGCGTATTCTTTAAGCGTATAGGTTTTCGGGAAGGCTTGAGGGAATCGCTCCAGAATGGCGCGTTTATGTCCGGCGGTCATCGTCAAGATCACGTTAGCCCAAAGCACCTCATCCGCGGACAGCACGGTGGAGGATCCAGGCAACGTTAAATTCCGCTTTCTAAGCGTGGCGGCAGCGTGTGGAGATATCGGCAATCCGTCTGCGGTAGAGACTCCCGCTGAGCGGATTTCGAGAGGCTTCCCGCTGCGCGCGGCTAAATCCTTGAGCATCGCTTCGGCCATCGGACTTCGGCAAGTATTTCCCGTGCAAACGATCAGAACCCGGTTCATGGTGTCCCCCCTTTATAGAGGTTGTTCAAAAAGCCAATCTGGTTTTTTGAACTTGCTCTTATATAAGAAATAATAGACCAAATGCGAATAAAATGACACCACCCAACGCCTCTCCATATCCTCCCAAGGAACGACTCGCTTTTCGACCGAGCATTAAGCCCAGCACGCTCATGATTCCGCCGAAAAATCCGAACATCAGAACGGTCAGCAGCACATGCGCCGAGAACATCCCTAACGATATGCCCACGGAGAAAGAATCGATGCTCACGCTAAAAGAGAACACGAGCATTCCCCATACCGTGCGATGATCTATGGAATCAACCGACTCCCCGCGAAGGGAGCTATATACCATATGCCCGCCGAGCAGCAAGAGCAACGCGCCGGCAACGGAAGTAGCGATGCCGCCCAGCAGCCCGCTCACGTACTGCCCCGTCATCATCCCGCCAAGCGGCATCAGGACATGGAATACGGCGATGATCGTGCTTAGTTTTAAAATGTCGCGAAGCCGAACGCCCTTGAGGCCGATTCCGATTCCCAGCGAGAAAGCGTCCATGCCCAAAGCGACCGCCATGACGAGTATGGTCAGCATTTGCCCGGTTGTCGCGGACACGTCGAACATTGCTTGCCCCCCCTTGCGCTCTCCGACATAAACTTTATGCGCCAAGAGAATCTAGCGACAGCCGTTTATGCTTGTCTTCCAACATATGCGGACAAGAAGGTGAACATGCAAGGGGATGAACTTGCTAAAGCTCGGGGGAAAAGGGCTTGTTAACCCGCTGTAATCTCACAGCCGCCGGCCGCCTTGCGCAGCCGATTCATTAGAGCGGCCCCTATCCCTTCTTCAGGATAACCTTCGGCTACGATGTAATTCACCCCAAGCTCGTCGCATTCCCGCAAGAGGGCATAGAGGGAATGCGCAGCCTTTTCAGGCTCTTCGCGAGGACCGCAATCAAACACGGCATCGGCTTGATAACGGGCGACATGCTCCGTACTGGAAAGTATGGCGACCTTGCAACCTCTCCCGCCCGCTGCCGCCGCCTTCGCTTGAACGATGGGGACAAGCTTGTCCCATTCTCCGGTTATGAGAAGCATTTCGCCTTTGGGAGCGTAGTGCGCATATTTGACTCCCGGCGAGCGAGGAGCATGGGTTTGCTCGGCTTCGGAAGCCACTTCTGCAGAGTGGGCAGTTGATTCGGGACTTACGACATCCGCTATCGACCCAACCGCATCCTGCAATTTCTCGCGGGTAATCCCGCCCGGTCTCAGGATGTGAACCTTCCCGTCCACGACCCGTACGACCGTCGATTCCAATCCTACGCCGGTTTCTCCGCCATCCACGACTCCATCGATTCTGCCGTTCAGATCCTCCATGACATGACGAGCTTGCGTCGGGCTTGGCCTGCCTGAACGATTCGCGCTGGGCGCTGCAAGCGGACAGCCGGATTGCTCGATGAGCTCCCTTGCGACCTCGTGCGCGGGAACCCTTACCGCCACCGTGTCTAGACCGGCAGTGACCAAATTCGAGACGGCTCCCGGCAGGACAGGAAGCACCAAAGTGAGCGGTCCCGGCCAGAAGGCCGACATCAGCTCCCTCTCCAGATCATTAATCCGTTCCGCCAGCTTTTCTACATCTTCGCTTCGGGCTATGTGAACGATTAGCGGATTGTCCGAAGGGCGTCCTTTGGCCGCGAATATCCTTTCGACCGCTTCCGTGCTTCTCGCATCCCCGCCTAAACCGTAAACCGTCTCGGTAGGGAACGCAATAATGCCGCCAGCGGCGAGCACCGCGGCGGCTTCTATGATTCCGGACCGCGTTTGCTCCGCAGGCCAATATTTCGTAGTTACCGTCATTTCGTATTCCATCCTCATCGACCGCCGAAGCAGGCAAGGCAGCCGGCTATCTCTTTTTCAACATTATAGCATAGCCTTTAGGAGAACAAAGAGCCGATGAAGGCAAACAGCTTCTGAAGAATCTCCCACAGGAAAAACTTCGCTTCCGGCTCTTCGTTAGCCGACGAGCTCTTGTCTTGTTTCCCTGTCGCGGATAATGGCTTTGCTTCTGTGGCTGGAGCTTTTTCGTCATTCTGCGCTGTCGCTGCCGTTAAACATAACGGAGGAAATAAGACGCACCACCAATTCGCGCCGCTTCCTTGGCCGAGCGTAATTCGCAAGGCTTCGTAATTACCCGCCGCGTACGTGGATCCATCGAACATTTTCTCCGGAAAAGGAACCTTCGCAAGCTCCGCTACGCCGCCGTAGGGCGCTTTATTCTCCTGAAGCTTAGCATTTACGAGCTGCTGAATTTGCGGTAACCGCGCTTTAATCAGCTCGCGCGCTTCGTCGTGCGATGCCGGCATGATCCCCCAAGATTTAATGAACGCGGCGACATCGTCCCGCACGATTGCTTTCATGGATTGGTCCGATTGTTTATCGGAATTAGCGATAATCCGAATTCGGATGGCATCATCCGGTATGAGCTGGGCAGAGCTCGCCGAAGCGAACTGGCCGATTAATGCGGACAAGCCTAGAAAAAGGGCAAAACCGATAAAAGTCATTTTACTTGCCGTAAGAAAAGGGAATGAAAGAGAATGATGGCTATTACGCATAGGATCTCGCTCCTTGTTGTACCCGTCGGTACAGCGCTATGCGTTCCGGAACGTCTTAGCCATCATTATGTCCGGATTTGAACTCTATAAACCTATGATTTTAAATATTAAATTTCGGTAGTTAGATGTGAGCCCCAATAGATTGCATACTCAAATCCGCTACGTTTCGAATCCTATTGCTGAGCTGCGACTTGAAACGATCTTCAATATGAAATTGCCGCATGCTGTCCGTATCCTTCAGCATATTGCCGGTGAGAATGCATGCCACCGTTTCGTCTTTATCGATCTTCTTTTCCTTGATCAACTTGCGCAGGCCCGCAATCGGCCTCACGGTTATTGGAGCTGATGGATCTCGGGAAAAATGGATAATGAAATGAGAATGATGAAGGAACTGGGTATGGACTGCCCAATCCGCCCTATGCTACCATACTCTTAAGATCCGGAAGCACCGGTCAATTGAATCATACTCACTTGATACGGGCGAGGAGGCCAGAACGTGGAAGAGCCGGTTATGCACAAAATACTGGACGTCGTGACTACGTTACAGCAGAACGTGGCGGGTTTACAGCAGAATGTAATGGGTTTACAGCAAAACATGACGAGCTTACAGCAAAGTTTTGCCATCATGCAAGATGACATGACGGAAATGAAGCAGGATATTCGCAGCCTTAAGGAAGATGTCAGCGAACTTAAGGAAGATGTGCGTGTACTGAAGGACGATGTACGTTTACTGAAGGACGATGTGCGTATACTGAAGGACGATGTGCGTGTACTGAAGGAAGATGTGCGTGTACTGAAGGAAGATGTGCGTGTACTAAAGGATGATGTCGACAGATTGGAAGTCAAAGTATCTCGCATCGATGCTCGAACAGAACGGTTGGAGGAAAAGATGGAACGGGTGGAGGAAAAGGTGGACATGACCTTCGATACCGTCGGAAAGATCAAGGAAGATGTTACGGAAATCAAAGCAGAAGTCACCGAGTCCAAACAAAAGCAAGAACGGCACGAGCTCCTCCTTGGGGAAATTGCAAAGACGCTCTTGGAGCAAACCGCGAGGAGCAGGCTTCCGAAGCCGATTTGATTCGAGTTGGTACGATTTCTTTACAATCCCGGCTCGATTCGACTACGACGGGCGGAGTTAGCAAACTTTCTTTACTATCTCGGCTCGATTCGACTACGACGAGCGGAGTTAGCAAACTTTCTTTACTATCTCGGCTCGATTCGACTACGACGAGCGGAGTTAGCAAAGTTTCTTTACAATCCCGGCTCGATTCGACTACGACGGGCGGAGTTAGCAAACTTTCTTTACTATCTCGGCTCGATTCGACTACGACGAGCGGAGTTAGCAAACTTTCTTTACTATCTCGGCTCGATTCGACTACGACGAGCGGAGTTAGCAAACTTTCTTTACTATCTCGGCTCCATTCGACTACGACGGGCGGAGTTAGCAAACATTCGTTACTATCTCGGCTCGATTCGACTACGGCGAGCGGAGTTAGCAAAGTTTCTTTACTATCTCGGCTCGATTCGACAACGACGGGCGGAGTTAGCAAACTTTCGTTACTATCTCGGCTCGATTCGTCCGCGGCGGGTGGAGATAGTAAAGTTTCGTTACTATCTCGGCTCGATTCGTCCGCGGCGGATAAATTCCTATATTTACACAAAGACCGCGAATCCCAACGGATATCGCGGTCTATTTTACCGCAATGACATGCCTATCGATGCCTGCATAATCCTTAACGAAACGAATCTCGTCCCAAACCTCCGCATCCCGGAGAAGAGTCGCAACGTCATCCGCCTGCCCCGCTCCCACTTCCCATGCCACGACCCGCGGGAGTACCGGCATCAACGATAACTGCCCGGCCATGATCCGATACGGATTCAAGCCATCCTCTCCGCCATCCAGCGCCAGCCTAGGCTCATGATCCCGAACCTCCCGCTGCAAGCCCGAAATATCCGAGGACGGGATATACGGAGGATTGGAAACAAGCACATCGATTGATGGATACTCGTCGCCTGCCAAGAACGGCGTTAACAAGTCTCCCTTAACGAAGGTAATTCGCGAAGCAACCTCCTGCTTCTGCGCGTTTCTCCTCGCCATGCCAATGGCATCCGGAGACAAATCCGATGCGATCACCCGCCACCAAGGACGCTCCGCCGCCAATGTAACCGCAAGGATTCCGCTGCCGGTACCTACGTCCAGAACGACGGGGGGCGCAGCCTGATCGGGCCACAAGCGATCAGCGACCTCCAGCACCGCCTCGGCGAGCAGCTCTGTCTCCGGGCGCGGAATAAGCACCGACTCCGACACCTCGAATGCGCGTCCGAAGAAATATTGCTCGCCGATAATGTACTGCACAGGCACTCCGTTAACTCGCCGCTCCAAGAGCTCGAGCCATGCATCCGCCTTGGCAACCGGGAACCGTTCGCGCAAGTCCCTCAGCAACTCCGCCTTGCTAATTCCAAGCAAATAAAGAAGAAGAAGCTCCGCGTCAGCGTCCGCTTCTTCGACTCCGGCTTGCCGTAAATGATCCGCACCCTGACGCCACGCAATCCCTAACGTCGAAGGCAATGGCTCGCGTTCCAAGCTCACGCCAAGCGCCCCCTTGCTTACTTCATCTGTTCGCGCTCTAGAATCTCCGCTTGCTCCGCAAGCGACAGCGCCTGCACGATCTCTTCCATATCGCCGTTAAGCACGTATTCCAAGCGATGCAAGGTTAAACCGATCCGATGATCGGTTACGCGGCTTTGCGGGAAATTGTACGTGCGAATGCGCTCGCTCCGGTCTCCCGTGCCGACTTTCTCCCGGCGCTCTCCGGAATACTTCGCTTCTTCCTCTTGGCGTTTAACATCCGCGATACGAGTACGAAGCACTTGAAGCGCCTTGTCTTTATTGTCGTTCTGCGATTTGCCATCCTGACACTGAGCCATGATCCCCGTAGGAATGTGCAGCACGCGCACGGCGGATTTCGTCGTGTTAACGGACTGTCCGCCCGCGCCGCTGGAACAGAATGTATCCACGCGAATGTCTTTGTCATGAATGACGATATCGATTTCTTCGGCTTCCGGCATGACGACGACAGTGGACGTAGACGTATGGATTCGGCCGCCCGATTCCGTCTCGGGAACGCGTTGAACGCGATGCGCTCCGCTCTCGTACTTCATCTTGCGATAAGCTTCTTGGCCGGCTATCGTGAAGATAACCTCCTTGAACCCGCCCAAGTCGCTTACGCTGGACTCCAGCATTTCCGTGCGCCAGCCTTGGCTGTCCGCGTACTTGGCATACATCCGGTAGAGCTCGGCAGCGAACAAGTTCGCTTCCTCTCCGCCCGCCGCGCCGCGGATTTCCACGACCACGTTCTTGCCGTCGTTCGGATCCTTCGGCAGCAGCAGAAAACGGACCTTCTCTTCCAGCTCCACGCGCCGGCTATCGAGCTCCTCGATCTCCATTTTCACCATTTCGCGCATTTCGTCATCCAGCTTATCTTCCTGCATCGCTTTCGCGTCCTGCAGTTGGGTCAGCACTTGCTTGTATTCTTCATAAGCGCGGTAAGCTTCCTCCAGCCCGGATTGCTCCTTGGCGTAAGTCCGCAGCCGCGTCGAGTCGTTTACCACGTCGGGATCGCTAAGCAATTCGTTAAGCTTCTCATATCGATCCGCCAATATTTGCAGACGGTCTAACACTTTTCCTCATCCTCCGTTGCCCATTATGAGCTTTCGTCGTGAACTATTATACCACACGCAAGCCGATCCGTGCGGGACTGGAATAAACAAGAAGAGGACTGCCTCGGCAAAATGACCGGACAGTCTCCCCGTCTTGTTAAGCGGTCGTTCGGTACACTTCCCGAATCGCGTCCTCGATGTCGGGCTCTTGCACGCTCAGATCCCGGATCGGCAGCTTTCCCGACAGATCGGCGATCAATTCGGACGCCGTAATCGCGGATTTATCGAATTGGTACCATACCTTCAATCCGTCCTGGCGGATTATTCTCGCCCGGTCATGATCAGGCAGCGCGGCCGAGTGATTGAGCTCGATCATGAGGAGTCGATGAGGCGACAGCTTATTCACGATAGCGTCCAGCGGTCCGTCCTCGACGAGTTTACCGTGATTGACGACGAGCAGTTGCGAGCACAGAAGCTCGACGTCGTCGAGGTCGTGCGTCGTCAGGACGACGGTCATCCGACGCTCCCGATTCATCGTAAGGATAAATTCGCGGATAGCGTGCTTTGCATCGGCATCAAGTCCGATGGTGGGCTCGTCAAGAAACAGAACGGTCGGGTCATGGATCATTGCCGCCGCCAAGTCGCCTCGCATGCGCTGTCCAAGCGATAGCTGGCGAACGGGCGTATCGATAAAATCCTGGATTCTCAACACGCCGTTAAGAATATCCATGGTCTCCCTGAAGCGTTTATCCTCGATCCGGTATATCCTCTTCAACAGCTCGAACGTTTCCCCAAGGCGCAAGTCCCAATATAACTGCGTCCTTTGCCCGAATACGACCCCGAGCTGGCGGACGACGGCCTTGCGTTCCTTCTGCGGCGACATCCCGCACACCCGAATCTCGCCCTCCGTTGGATGCAAGATACCCGTTAGCATCTTGATCGTCGTGCTTTTACCTGCTCCGTTAGGCCCAATATAACCGACGATATCCCCTTGCTCGATGTCGAAGCTTAATCCGTCGACTCCTCGAACGATTTCTTTTTCCGGCCAGAACAGGCTTTTCACCGCTCCGCCCAAGCCCGTTTTTTTACGGACGACGACGAACTCCTTCACTAAATCCTTTACTTCGATAATCGCCATGTTTTCACCTCACGAGCCCGCGCTTTCGTATTTTTGCAACCCGAACCTGAATACCGCATACGCCAAAGCAAAAAAGATTAAGCCAACTACCGGAGTCCATATCGCTAATCCGAGCGGAAGCTCGAGCGACGTCGACTTATCCAGAAATTGCTCCGCCGGATAGAAACTGATGAAACCGATCGGAAGCAAGAACGTCAGAACCGCTTGAATGGCTTGCGGGTAGAGCGTCAACGGATACATGGTCGTTCGCTCCATCGTCGCAACAGCCATGAAAATCAGGTTTCGGCTGCGCTTCGTCCAAAAGGCGACTGCCCCGATAATCGTATAAAGGCTCGCTCGAATCAACGTTCCTCCGATGACCACTAGCGCGAGCTTGAGCAGATTCCCGATACCCCAATCGAAGCCGACCAGGTTAGCCGCGTATATGAAAATGACAACGCCCGGAATGAGATCGATGAGCCCGATAAAATTGAAATACCCGGTAACGAATTGAAAGAAAACGTTCATCGGCCTTAGCAGAAGGCGGTCGAATTCCCCGCGAAGAACCGCGAATTCGGTGCCCCAGGTCGGAATGAAGAAGACGACGACAAGCCCATGGCTGAGAAGCCCTAACCCGTAAAGGAACGCTAAATCATGAAAGCCCCAACCGCTTAACGGCTGAAAACGGTCCACGATGATCTTGAGCATCCAGATGCCCGTAAAATATTGCGTCGGTATCATAAGAAGCCAGCTGACTAGGAACAACGGGTATTCCAATTGTCTTTGAATGGCTAGTTTGGCGTAATAGCCGAACACGGTAACGTAATGCCTAACCTCGTTCATGCCGCCCTCACCCCCCTTGAACCATGACTTTGCTTCGGGCGTGCTTCCAGATCCACGCCAGCAGCAAACCGAGAATAATAACCCAAATCCCCTGAATGCAAATCGCCCGGACGGCATCGCCAGCAGTCGTTACACCGATATATATCCCGATAGGCGTCTGGTAAGTATATTGGAACGGAAGCCACTCCGAAACGTTCTGAACGGCATCAGGGAAAAACCACAAAGGGACCAGGCTGCCGGATAAGACGCGCACGACGGCATCCTTCACCATCCCCAGGTTCCCCAGCTCAGCTACCCAGAACGCAACCATTCCTACCATGGCGCTCATAAGCCATAGGATAACGAAGCTGAACAAGCTGCTTACCAAGAAACCGGCAAATGCGCCCGCGCCTGCCGGCAATGGGAAGCCGAACAGAAGTACCGCCGCAACGATAAGCGGAATGGCCTTATTGACGAGCGCGCTAACCATGCTGCCTATATCATCGGACAGATAGATTCCGAGTAATGGCAACGGTCTCATAAAATCGAGCGCTATGTTCCCTTCCCTGACCTGAGTGTAAATCGTGTTCTGAACCCCGGTCTGAAAAACGGATGCCAGGAGCACGGAGATAACCGTATAGGTGATCATGTTCTGAAGCCCGACGTCGAACCCCCCGGAGCCAACGACCCCGTTCCCGTATGCCGCTTTCCAAATATAGACGGAAGCCGCAAGCATGATGATGTCGCCGACCATCCCGATCCACACTTCAAACCGGTAAGCGAGCGCAGTCAGTACTCTCATCTTGATAAAATAACCGTAAGCCCTCATGGCATCTGATCACCTGACCGATCCGTAATTCCTCATTAGGAATAAATTGGACATTAATATATCACATGCGCGCATTTTTCGATAGACATAAAAAACGCAATCCGATAAAACCGGATTGCGTTTTTTATGTCTATTCCGTCCACTGAGCTTACTTCCGGATGAAAGTTCCGAGAACTTCTTTTGTCTCTGGATCGAGAACGAGAGTAAGAGGTCCTAACAACGCATCTTGATCCGTGCTGTATTTCACTTCAATCAAATGCCCGTTAGCGGCCTTGATCTCTTCCAACCTTTTCTTCTGCGCGTCCGTAGTCGTCATGATCCCCCCCGTGCCCGATGCGATAATCGACACTTGCGCCTCGTCTTTTTTCGTGATCAAGTGGGATTTAGCTTCCGCGGACAAATTGTTCCAGGCTATCTCGCGATATTCCTGGGCGACTTCCGGCGACATTTTGCCCGCAGGGGCAGCAGGAGCGTTTGCCTGAGGGATGACGAGATAGTGAAGCGGGCTTTGCGGCGGCAAGCTCTTCGTCATGATCGGTCCATAGTAAGCAGTCACCTTAGTTCCGGCCTTCACGTCTGCCCAGTCAACCGATTGCCCTTCGGAGGTCAGCACGCTCGTTTCCTTGCCGGCGTTGAGAACTAAAGTCGTAGTGGTGACGCCGTCTTTCGTCTCGCCGAACTTCACTTGCCAGCCGTCGTCGGTTTTTTCCACCGCTTGGATGACGTCTTCTTTCACCAAGCTTTCGCTGCCCACGACGATTTTAGCTGCATGGGATTGACCAGGGAAGCTCATGGCGATAACCGGACCATACTCCGCGTATACGCGAGTTCCTACTTTCAAATCTTTCGCCGCGAATACGTCGCCGGTCTCATTCGTAAGTACCGTGTCTTTGTCCGCCGTAAGGATAATCCAGTTATTGCTGCCCTTGCCGAGAAGCTCGAGCCGATACTTGCCGTCCTCGATCGGAGTCGCGTTTACGATTACGCCTGAAATCGGAACGTATTCAACCGCTTCCTCCTCTTGCTCCGTCAACTCGATCTCCTTGCCCTTCGAATTCCAGTTCAGATTGTAGCCAAGCGCTTCCGCTGTATCGCGTGCGGGCAAATAGGCTTTGCCGCCGATGTATACCGGGTGCAAAGTCGTATCCGTTCCATTCACGGAAACTACGATCCCTTTATTTAGAACCCCGTTGACCTTGCTGACCAAACCGCTTGCGCCGACCGCCGCGGACGTACCCAGAATACCTACCGCCGTGACGAGTACCAATAGTTTTTTCTTTTGCATAGTTGTTTCTCCCTTCGCTTATAGCTTTATCGTGATTGCCTGATTGTCAGTTTCTATGACGCATATAAGCTCGGAAAGGTTGCATGCATTTCTGCCCCGACCCCAAGATGAACAGAAGGAAGTATCCCCGAAGGAAATACTTCCTGAACTGTTCTTTTACGATTAATTTTTTTGAATCGCGGCCTGGTAAATCTCGATGTATTTCGCTAGGTTCAAGCCGTCGAAGCCTTTGACGTAAGAATCCCAATCTTTATCAAGATCCTTGTTGCCGAGAATGAACTGAGCCATGTTGGACAGCACGTAGTCCTTAATGGAAGTCGCCAGCTGCGCCGAGGCATCCGTATCTTCCGGACGGATATACGCGCTTGCCGGGTAAAACTCCTTCGGAGCGTACGGCTCATACTCCTTCGTAGCAAGCGCCAAGCGTCTTTCATAGCCTTTCGAGCTCAGAGGATCCTGCGCCGAGGCGAAGGAGTCGCGGAATTCTTTGGACATATCCTTCGGACCGAGCAGCGACCAGCTGTCGTTTCTTACGACGGTCTCATCCAGCTTTTTAAGATTTTCAAAGCTGTACTTCGCCTGTTGGCCGTCGTTGTTTTTCTCGCCCGGCTGCGCTTTGTTCCAGCCGATGCCCTCGTTCGGGCTGTATTCGCTGTAAAGCGCGCCTTCTTCGCTATAAGCATAATCTGCTATTTTGATAGCCGCTATTTGCTGAGCCTCGCTTGCCTTGTTGGTGATGACGAACGGGAATTCGCCGAGACCTTGCGAGATGCCCGCGATCTGCACGCCCTGAGGCCCTTTAAGCGGAGGTACGATGACCCAGTGCTGGTGGCGAGTGATTTTGTCATCCCACACATTGAGAAGGTAGCTGAGCAGCGCAGTCGTAATGGAGCCTACGATCTCGTCGCCTTCGCGGTTGCCGAGTTGGCCGACCGCCTGGTCGTTCTGCGTGAAGGAAGCTTTGTCGATCAAGCCTTCCTTGTACAGCTTGTGCATGAACGCGAGGCCTTCCTTCCACTCCGGCTTGTTAGGCGCAAAGTCGACTTTGCCGTCCGTTAAAGTCAAATATTTGTCGTTGTCGTTGTAGATGAATGAATTCATTAGAAACGCGTCGATATTGCCGTTCCAGACGGATTTGTTCGGTGCGCCGGTCAGCGGAATTTCGTCCGCTTTTCCATTGCCGTTGGGATCCTTCGTCTTGAATGCCTTCAGCACGGTATACAGCTCATCCGTGGTCGTTGGCACAGGCAGTCCGACTTTATCGAGCCATTCTTTGTTCATCCAATACTTCTGGGAGAACGTACAATGATAACATTCGTTCAAGCGCGGAATGCCGTAAATGTTGCCGTCCGGCGCCGTCATCGCTTCCGTCAAATACGGCTTTTTCTCCATCATCGCCTTCAAGTTGGGCGCATATTTCTCGATGAGGTCGTTGAGCGGGATCAATACTCCCTGCTTGCCATACGTCATCACGTCCGAGTTTTTGAACTTGCCTTCGAGAAACACTTCCGGGTAATCGCCGCTGGCGAGCAGCAATTGCCTGCGGTCAACCAAAGCATCGGCAGGCGCGAGGTCCCACTTGATTTTGACGTTGAACTTCTTTTCTACGAGCTTCGTGTAATCATTATCTTCGAGCGGCGCTTTTCCTTGAGGAGCGAAAAATGTCATTTCAACCGGACCTGTCGGCTCCGGGCTTGCGGAAACGCTGGAGGACGAATCCGCGCCGGTGGACGGGCTCGTGCCGTTGTTTTCTGTTTTACCGCCGGAACAAGCGGAAAGCACGATGCTGCTGACCAACACAAGCATTAACGATACCCACAATGACTTTTTCAAACTGACTCCTCCTTTGGATGGTAAATCAGGTCTTCATAAAGATGAAGCTGTTCGTGGATGCGGATCGGCTCTCTTGGGCGCTCACCTCCACACGGAATTCACGCTATTGCCGATGATCAACCTTTTAAGGAACCGACCATGACTCCTTTGACGAAGTGCTTCTGCACGAACGGATACAGGATCAGAACCGGGATAGAAGCCACGACGATCAATGCATACTTGAGTACCTGCTCGAAACCCTGATCGCGAAGCGTCTGAGCGGTGTTCGCCAGCATGGCCGGGTCGGCAGCGTTCAGAATCAACAGGTTGCGAAGGACATACTGCAGCGGGAACAATTTTTCCGACCTAAGGTAAATCAGCGCGTCGAAGTAAGCATTCCAATGCCCTACCGCGTACATAAGCGCCATGACGGCCAGAATCGGTTTAGATAACGGCAGCACGATGCTGAACAGGTATCGGAAATCTCTGCACCCGTCGATCTGGGAAGCTTCCTGAAGCTCGGACGGGATGGAGGTTTGGAAAAACGTTCTGGCCACGATGACCTGGAAAATGGAGAAGGCTCCAGGAAGCCATAGCGCCCAGCGCGTATCAAGCATTTGAAGCTCTTTGACCAGCAAATAGGTCGGAATGAGTCCGCCGCTAAAGAAGAGAGTGATCATCATCAGAATCATGATGAACTTGCGGCCAGGCATCGCTTTTTGCGACAACGGAAACGCGATGAGAACCGTAAAGGCGACATTGATGAATGTACCGACGACGGTATAGATCACGCTGTTATAGAAGCCAAGCATCAGTTGGGCGCTGTTGAATATCGATTTGTAAGCCCTGAGCGAGAACTCGACCGGAAACAGCCAAACCCGGCCGGATACTACCGCGTTGGGAGAACTGAAGGACGAGCTTATAATGTATAGCAACGGATACAGCACTGAAAGCATCAATATCAAGAGTAGAATATAGATGAAGACGAGCAGCACGCGGTCGCCGAACGGCTCCTTGATTCTTGCATTAAACATGGTCGACCGCCTCTCTACCATAAGCTATTATCCGAAACTCTGCGGGCGAAGAAATTGACGATTACGAGCAGGATCAGGTTGATGACGGAATTGAATAATCCGACCGCAGAGGAAAAGCTGAAGTTGGCACCCAACAGACCGACCTTGTACACGTAGGTGGAAATGACTTCGGATGTGCTCATGTTGAGCGGATTTTGCATCAGGTATATCTTTTCGAAGCCGACGCCCATTATGTTACCTAAGCTAAGAATGAGCAAGATGACCGTAATCGGGAGCAAGGACGGCAGATCGATATGGATGATTTTCTTGAACCGGGACGCCCCGTCCATCTTCGCCGCTTCATACAGGGAAGGATCGACGCCGGCCAAAGCCGCGATGTAAATAATCGAAGCGTAGCCCATCTCCTGCCAGACGCCCGACCAGACATAAATGGATTTGAACAATCCCGGCTCGCCCATGAAATTGGTTGTCGGAAATCCGAGAAAGATGAACAGTCGTTCCACGATGCCGACATGAGGAGAAAGCATCAGGATGATGATCGAAACCATGACGACGGTCGAAATAAAGTGAGGCGCATAGGTGATCATCTGTATCGATCGCTTGAAGAAGCCCGTCCTTACTTCGTTGAGAGCCAAGGCCAGAAGGATCGGAATCGGGAATCCCGCCAATAAGGAATAGAAGCTGATACCGATCGTGTTCTTGATCAACAGCGGGAAGTTGGGAGAATGGAAGAGATTCTCGAAGTGTTTGAATCCTACCCAAGGACTACCCCATATTCCTTTGACCACGTTATAATCCTTGAACGCGATCATTACGCCGAACATCGGAATGTATTTGAAAATGAGTAGATAGAGCACCGGGAGAAGAACAAGAACATACAACTCCCAACTTCGTCTCGCCTTGATCCAAGTCTGAGCCATCCGCATTGCCCCTTGTTGTTTTCATTCCCGGATGCCGTATGAAAATCAGGGCTGCCGGGTTCGGTAATTCGATTCTATCCCGGGAACGTTTCATCCATCAATTTGTAAGATTCCGTAACCTCTCTATTTTCCCGAACCTTGATTTCACCCTTAAACCAGCTGAATAGAGCGCATACTTCTCCTTTTTCTACCGTCCACCTTTTTCGCGCAAAGAAAACCCCTTAGATTTGCGCCGGATTAATGACGCCCGCTAAGGGATTTATTCGGATTTCGTATGACATAACTCATCGGAAAGCCTGTTTGCGGTAATCGCTAGGGGAAATTCCCGCAACGTTCCTGAAGGCCCGATTAAACGAATTATAGTTGTAGTACCCGATCTCGGCGCTGATTTCCTGCAGCGACTTGTCCGTTTCCAGAAACAGCTTCTTAGCGTTTTCGATCCGAAGTCCGATCAGGAAATCGACGAAATTCTCCCCGAATTCCTCTTTAAACAGCTTGCTGATGTTTTTGGTTTGCATCATGAATTTGTCGCTTAAGTAATCTAGGGAAAGCTCCGGATTGCCGTAGTTCTCTTCGATATAACTGCGGATATCGCCGATCACGACCCTGGTTTTCTGGGAATCCCTCAATACCTGCATCTTGTCGGACATTTCCTCGAAGATTCGCCCGCAAGCGCCCTCAAGTTCCTCCACGGTTTCCCAGCTCTTCTCCAATTCCAGCCATTCCGCTTCCTTGTCTTTCCAGACTATCCGATATTCTCTCGACATTTCCAGGAATACGCGGCTCAATTGCTGCTGCAGGAATTGCAACAGGCTTTCAATCTCTTTGCGGGAGGAGACGGAATCCTTGATTTGCTTGAACAAATCTTCCAGATGCTTGTGCCAAGCGTTCTCCGGCAGCCTCATGGCCTGCGAGAGCGAATGAATCGTACCGAAATATTCGTGAATCCGGGACTGCGAACTGTTCACCTCGTCCGAACGGATCAACCTCCCGGTTCCCAGGACGGCTTTATATTGCAGCAGGTTGCTTGCGATTTCATGGGATCTACGAATTTCTTCAAGACGGATAGCCATGCCGTCAATGCCTAGGGTTACCGAAAAACCAAGATTGCCGCGAATCCATTCCACGATCTGTTCTCCGATAATATCCGAAAGCCCGTCCGAATTCTCATTCTCCGGCACCCATACGATAGCCGACAGCCGTCGGTCGGCCGTCCATTCCGCCCATGCGGACGCTTCGCTGAGCTGAGCCATTTCATGAACGACGCTAGAAACAACGAATTTGAGTATCGATTGATCGTGCGGTTTGAAAGTTTCGGTAAAGTTGCGATAACGGTCGATGTCCAGCACCAGCACAAAAGAATAGGAACCGGCGGGGTTTACGTTGTATTTGATCAAATCCGCCTGCCATTCCGTCTCTCGGATCGGAAAGCTCCCTTCGACAGCCTCCTGAAAGCGGTGTTTCTTTTGCAAAATCATATTTTCGTTATTTTGCTGCCTCGTTTTTTTCGTCTCTTCCATCAGATGCTCCAGAGCGCCGCGGATAAAGCCGAATTCATTTTTATCCGGCTTGCCGACATCTTGATTGATCAAGGAGCTTGTCCGGATAAGAGAAACGAGCTGGCTAATCGGCTTGTAGTTGCGGCGGGACACATGAACGACCCATAGAACGCCAAGAATCACCGCAGCAATGGCCATGATCAGCCATACGTTGTAAAAATGAAGAACGATGCGGAGAATTCCTTTATCTACCGGACCGCTTGTTACTTCCCAACCGGTATAGGGAGAGATATAGCGGGAGAATACGCTTGGATTTTTTTGATTTCCGGTATCGTCGCCTAGCAGACTTCCACCCTGAACGTCTTTCATGCGGACAAATGTGAGGTCGCTGTTATACATGGGGGCAATGGAGCGTTTCAGCTTCGACAAGCTGACATTGACTACGATATAACCGCTTTTTTTGTTCGTAAAACGAGGATAACCCTGAACCATAGTGATAACTTCCGACGGTTTTTCGTTAGGATACGTCGTGTATACTCTTTTCCCCGTCCATTTGCCGGGAATATTCGTCTGCTCCACATACGGATTGATAAACGGCGCGTCCAGAAAATCCGACGTCAGGCCGGACCCGTCTCCCAATATGAAATGATCCTGCAGCCGTAAAAAATAGATCGAATCGATAATCTGATAATTGAATTTCCAGTCATCCATCAGCTTCGTAGCCTCGATGCTCTCGTAAACGTCGTTGCTGTCCGTGCTGAAAAAGCGCTTGAGCACCGGGGCGGAAAGAATGTCCCGCAATACTCGATAATCCACGGTTTTTAAAGAATTGTCCGTAAAACGGATCACTTGCTGCGTAAGGAACTCATTGGCTTTTATCGCTTCCTTGCGATTCTGTTCATTCAGAGTTTGGAAAAAAACAAAAAATAAAATCGTGATCACGATAAAAAACATAGGAAGGTACGATAACAGGAGTCGCCGGAACCAGTTGCTGTTCATATCGAATCTCCTCTTTCCTTTGGGGTACCCGCATTATTACCTAGTTGTTCCGGATCCGAAACACGTGGGCGATCGGGGCTTCCCCATCCGCTTCGCCTGCCGGAAGGCGGACCGCGATCCCTTCTTCCGTGCGCGAATATTCCAGCTGCCCGTCGATTCCGACAAGCTCGATACCCGCAATAGGCTTTGGATAAGCAAAATGGACGTATTCAGAAACGGGCGTATCGGCGCTTGGATACAGATAAGTGCAGTATACTATATCATTTTTGGTCGTGAAAGCGCATGAACCCGTATAATAAGGAGCGCAAATGCGCGTTCCGTATACGGCTTCCCCGTAGGCTTTCATCCAGTTGCCAAGCTCCTTCATGCTTTTGACCGCGCCTTTGGGCAGCCGCCCGTCCGGCTGAGGTCCTACGTTCAAGGCCAGGTTGCCGCCTTTGGCCACCACCTCCATAAGAATATGGACCAACTGCCGCGCGGTTTTATATTTGTCCTCGAAACCGAACGAGAAGGAGGTTCCGATTGTTATACAGCTCTCCCACGGTACGTTCAACGGTCTATCGGGAATGGTCTGCTCCGGCGTCACGTAATTCTCGTAAGGACCTCCCACCGTACGGTCCGCGGAAAGAAGCCAGGGCTGCGTCTGCCGCGCGCGCTCGACCACCTCGCCCAGCCGGATATCCTGCTTGACCCGGCCGCCGTCTCTCACCCATCCTGCATCCAGCCACAGAATATCGATTCTACCGTAACGGGTTAGAAGTTCCATGATTTGTTCATGGGTAAAATCGACGAATTTTTCCCACAGCCAAGGATATTCTTTGGGATCGTAGGACGGTCCCCTCCACATATGGCGGCCCCGCTCCATGCCCGAAGCCCAATAGTACGGGGTATTCCAATCGGCCTTGGAGAAATATGCGGCAATCGCCAACCCCTTTTCGCGGAAAGCGTCAAACACGTTTTTGCAAATGTCGGCGTAACGGTGCGCATGGAAAGGCGTATCCTTGCCCGTAATCCGGTAATCCGTCGTATGCGTGTCCCACATGCAGAAACCGTCATGGTGCTTGGTCGTGAAGATCAGATACTTGAACCCGCCTTCTGCGGCTGCGTCCGCCCACGCTTCCGGCTGGAAACGGATCGGATTAAACGTCTTGTTTAATCCGAAATATTCGCGCTTCATCTCCTCGTAATCGCTCGTCCAGTCAATGTCGTTGCGCGCCCAGTCCCCGTCTTCGTCGCTGAGCGTCCAAGACTCGACAAGGCCAAGCTGGGAATAAGGACCCCAATGCATCATGAGGGCCAATTTCTGATCCTTGAACCATTCCAATCTTTCCAAGGTGACCGGGTCATCCGGCTTCACCCATTCCGATTCGCTGCTGTAATTGTGGACGCCGTGCTCCACTTCCTGGGTTTCGGAGAGTTCGGCTTGCCGGTTCTCTTGTATATCGAGATCGTTCATGTTTATTTCCTCCCGTAATAAGGTTCCTTGAGGATAAACTCTGCACGTGAAACCCTCAATAGGATTTTTTCGGATAGTTCTCTTTTTTCGCGGGAGCGGAATCTGATGGATCAAAAAAAAGCAGCCTAGCAGGAGTTGACCCCCGCTAAGCCGCTTCAGCAATCGATATTATACGTTGAATAGGAAATGCATGACGTCGCCGTCGGCAACGACATACTCTTTGCCTTCAAGGCGCGTTAATCCTTTTTCCTTGGCGGCTTTCATAGATCCGCTATTGGTAAGGTCCGCATAGGACACGACCTCGGCGCGAATGAATCCCCGTTCGAAGTCGGTATGGATGACGGCTGCCGCTTGGGGAGCCTTCGTTCCCTTGCGAATGGTCCATGCCCGAACTTCCTGTACGCCCGCCGTAAAATAGGTATAGAGGCCAAGCAATTTATACGACGCGCGGATGAGACGGTCTAAGCCGGATTCGGTCAAGCCGAGCTCCTCGAAGAACATCTCCTTATCCTCGCCCTCAAGCTCGGCGATCTCGGACTCTACTTTCGCGCTGATATACACCACTTCGGAGCCTTCCGCAGCCGCGAACTCGCGAACCTTCTGGACGTAAGGATTGCCGTCGGCATTAGCCGCTTCGCTCTCGCTTACGTTAGCCGCGTACAGCACGGGCTTCATCGTCAGCAAGTGAAGATCGCGCACGATATGCTTCTCTTCGGCGGATAGCTCAACGGTTCGAGCTGCTTTCTCCGCCGTTAGGGCAGCATGCAGCCGCTCCAGAACCTCCAGCTCTTCGGCAACCTTCTTGTCGCCGCCCTTAAGGCCTTTGCGCGTACGCTCCATCCGTTTCTCGACGGAGTCGATATCCGTGAGGATCAGCTCGAGGTTGATGACCTCGATGTCATTGATCGGATCGATCTTACCCGAGACATGGGTAATATTCTCATCCTGGAAGCAGCGCACGACGTGAACGATCGCGTCTACTTCGCGGATGTTGGCAAGAAACTTGTTGCCGAGTCCTTCTCCGCGGCTAGCGCCCTTCACCAATCCCGCGATATCCACGAATTCAAACGCGGTAGGCACGATTCTGTTCGGATTTACAATATCGGCAAGCTTCTGAAGACGCTCATCCGGCACTTCAACTACGCCGACATTCGGGTCGATGGTGCAGAACGGATAGTTGGCCATCTCCGCTCCCGCTTGAGTGATTGCATTAAACAAGGTGGACTTCCCTACGTTGGGCAGCCCTACAATTCCGCACGACAGTGCCATTGATCTAACACTCCTGACTCCTTGCGATCGATTCCCGAGGCACGCTCGTTACCGATCGTCAAGCTGTTCAATTCTCACGCCATTATAACGGAACTACGAGGTAACGTCCATATCCATAAACCTAATGGCATTCATTGCAAGTCGAGCTGCTCGTCCATTTCATCCGGATCGAGGGCCTTCAACGCTTCCTTTGGCACCGTTATGGCAGCTGTAGCATTGTGCTTGTTATAAGTACCCGCCAACGCTTGGCTGACGACGGTCTTCCTGCCCGGTTCCAGCTCAATCGTGAAATCCGATTCTATGCGGTAAGAAAGCGGCCAATGCTTCTCGGCATCCAGATTCATGCTTACCTTGAGCTTCCGTAAGGCTAGACTGCTCTTGATTTCCGTTTCCGTTCCGGACAAGCCCAATGTGCTTCCGAGGACTCTCGCGACAAACGACGAAGCCTCCTCACCGACCCCCTCGTAGTTCACGGAAATCCTTTTTTCGTTAGGCTCGACCGCCAACGCATTCCCAAGCGCCCGAATATTTTGAAGAGCTTTCTTCGGATCCACCTGAAAATCGGACAGAGTCGCCACGTTCTCCGCGGCAACCTCCTTGCCCAGCTTGTTCCACTCCTCATATTCGGGTAGATACATATAATAGGCATCCGGCACGACGATCGCGCGAAGAGTGGACTTCTCTCCATCGATATCGCTCTTAATCGTTTGATCCAGCTTCAGCGGACTCCGTTCGACGCGGCCTTGCATATCGATCTTTACGTTGGACCGATCCTCATCGCTTTCCCCGCTAAGCTGCTGGTTTAAATGCAGCTCGAAAGCGTAATTCGCCATTTGCCCGGCTGCCGTTTCGGCTTTATCCAGCCACTCCGTTACGGAGGAAGTCGGTCCGGCAGTCGGTGAAGCAGGGCCTGGCGCATCAGCCGTGCATCCTGCAGTAAGACACAATATTGCCGCCAGCAGAACTAACCTGGAATAATATCTATACCCCTGACGATAATTTTCATGAAAAACCATGATGGGATACCTCCTTGCGGATAACGTAAAGGGGGATTGCGCAAAATGACCTCGAAGAGAGGAGGGATACCTATGGAAAACAAATCGCACAAAGGAAATTATAAAGGAACGACGCATATGAAGGCGAAAAACCAAGACATGGCGTACGTCAACGATACGCTGGAAAGAACCAAGACCGTCGCTCCCGTGCCAACGATTCGTAAAGAAACGGATTAAGCCGCAGCTCCCCTTGCGAACTATTTAGACGCACGGCAGCCCGAACTCGCGCGCAACCGTCCCCTGAGGGCGGGCTGCTTGCCAGCTCGGGCTGCAATCCGATATAAACCTAATCGTCCTCCAATTTAACATACCCAGAATGTCGGGCAAGAACGCATTAAACGTTAACCCACGCGTCCGTGTCGTATCCTCTTTGTTCCCAATACCCGATATGCTCCTTGTCGATGAGCTCGATTCTGTCCAGCCATTTTACGGACTTATAGGCGTACATCTTCGGGACGATTAGGCGCACGGGGCCGCCATAGTCCCGGTGGATCGGCTTGCCGTCATGCAACACCGCCACCAATACATCATCCATATTGGCTTGCTCCAGAGTCAGCGTATCTGTATAAACCCCGTCCCCGGAATAGAATTTAACGTGTTTAGCCGTCGATTTTACTCCAGCCTGCTTCAACAAGGCGGATAACGGGATGCCTTCCCACGTGTTCTTGTATACCGACCACCCCGTCACGCAATGGAAATCGCTGACTTGAACCGTGCGAGCCAAGGCGAGGAACTGCTCCCAATTCCAATTAGCCGGTTTTTCGACAAGCCCGTTAATCGTAAAGCTCCAGGTAGCGGAGTCGAATGTCGGAAGAGGGGTTACGGTGTATACTTGAAAACGACCCTTGGCTCCCCCTCCGACCACGTTAACGGAGTCGGGCAACGGTGTCGGATTCGGAAGCATCCGATTCGTTTCGTCGGACACTTCTTTCATTCCGCCCGGTACGCCGGTCAATGAGCTCCCCGCGTTAGACGTAAGCCATCGGAAGAACGTGGGGGCGACCGCCACCGTCAATGCCGCGCCTAATGAATACTTCAGAAACTGGCGACGATTGATCCAGGGTGCAGGTTCTTCTCTCGAACTTCCGGAATGCGCCGCAATTTCGGGAGTACGCGGTACCGGAACCGACGAATCCTCCGAGGTTTTTATGGCCCGCCGTTCTGGCTTCTTCATCCATTTGATCCTCGTTACGGAATGATAAATGATGTACGGTACGCCTACGTACGTTAATAAGTCGTGAACGAGCAACGCTCCGTTGGCCCACTCCGGAGGGAATCTGCGGATTTGCCACAAGACGATACCCGAGAGGAGCCAGCCGACGAGCAACGCCATAACGAAGCTCAGGTTCCCCTTCTGCTTCGGGCGCTGCCTGATTTGCTTCAGATGACGCTTCATCAAAGGAATATAAAGCAGTATCAGCACACCGGACAGAACGCCGAGAATGATATGAATTTGCTTGACGGGATTGCGGAAGTGCCCATCCAGCCAGCCTCTAACGGCCCCCCATGCCAACAGCAGCCCCGTAATCGTCAGAATAAGCACGATCCATCCGTTCCAACGGTGCAAATCCGCCAACTGCCTGCCGAAACCCGGCTTCCGTCCGCTCATACAGACTCCTCCTTCGAATGGTTAGTTTCCGCCCTGGGAACAGTGAACCAGAAAACGCTGCCTCCCTGTGCAGCAGGCTCTACTCCTATTTTTCCCCCTTGCCGTTCCACTAGGGACCGTGCAATGGCGAGCCCAAGCCCCAAGCCGCTTCCGTCCCTCTTGCGGCTTAGATCCGTTCGGTAGAAACGGCGAAAGATCTTCTCCCGGTCTTGCTGGGCGACTCCTTCCCCTTCATCCCGTAACCGAATGATCCACTCGCTATCCGAATGGATTTCCGCGGATAACGCTAGGGATCGGCCTTCAGGAGAATGCCTGATCGCATTCTCCAATAAATTGCCCAATATTCTTCTTAAGCTGGTCTCCGCCGCCATGACTACGGGCGATGGCTCCGGAAGCGAGACTTCTACCTGGAGCCGTTTATTGTCCAGACTCGGCGCGTAGACTTTCAAAGTCTGAACGAGCACGTCCTCCAGGCTAACCCTATGGGGAACAAATGGCTCCTCTCCGGCGTCGATCCGGGAAAGCTCGAACAAATCCTGAACCAATGCGCCTAAGCGTATCGATTCCATGCGAATAGTCCGCAGGTAATTCGCGAAATTCTCCTCATCCTGGACGACGCCGTCCTGAAGTGCCTCCGCGTGAGACTGCAACAGAGCCAGCGGCGTCCTTAAGTCATGCGCCACGTTTGCCACTAGCTCGCGCCGGGACGCTTCGGCTTGCCGAATTCGTTCGAAGCTTCCTTTCAACTGTCGACTCATCGTATTAAAGCGTTCCGCGAGCTGCCGGAATTCCTTCGGCCCGACAATCGGAACCTCTGCACCGAGCGTGCCCGAAGCAATTTCCCCCGATGCATCACCTATCCGTATTACGGATTGTTCCAACGGACGGATCATGGCGAAATGCAATACGAACGACAAGAGACCAGCCACCAAGGTTGCTCCCCCAAGCCACAAGAAAGTCGAGGCGTCAAGCAGCATCCGGCTATAACAGAAAAACAACAGTCCCAAAATTACGGCTATGCTTATCGCGTTGACCAGCAGTAGATAGGTTCTGAGCTTTACGGGAAAATGTCTCATCCTGACGCTTTCCCTTCGAATTTATAGCCGATGCCCCACACGGTTTTGAGAAATTGCGGCGACGAGGGCTCTGCCTCGATCTTCTCGCGCAATCGTCTGATATGCACGGTGACCGTCGTTGTATCGCCATCGAAATCGATATCCCATACTTGGCTTAACAACTGATTGCGGGAAAAGACCTGTCCCGGATGACGCACGAATAAATGGAGTAGGTCGAACTCCTTCACCGTAAGTTCCACTTCCCGTCCTCTTACCGTTACCCTTCGTCCGGAAGGGACAACCGACAAGCCCTCGAAATGCTTTTCCGGTTCTTGTTGAGGAGGAACGGGCTCCAGGCCGGTCTGCCTTTGGCCATCTGAAGAATGCTGTACATTTGCGCGACGCAACAAATTCCTAACTCTTAATACGAGCTCGCGAGGGCTGAACGGCTTCGTTAAGTAATCGTCCGCTCCTAATGTTAACCCAAGGATTCGATCGCTCTCTTCCCCTCTGGCCGTCAGCATGATGATCGGGATATCTTCCTGATGGCGAATGACGGCGCACACGTCCCAACCTGAACTGCCGGGCATCATTAAATCAAGAATGGCAAGCGCAGGTCGATGCTGCTCCCATTGCACAAGCGCTTCATTCCCATCATTAGCGACAAGCACCTCATACCCTTCGCGCTCGAGATACCTTCTGCAGACGTCGGTGATATCCCGCTCGTCATCGGCGACCAGCACCTTAACAACCGCCATTCTTCCCTCACCGCCAACTTAGAATTCAATATCCAAATTATAGCACAAGGGCGGTCAATTCCGGGGAGTCGGCCGCATAGAGAATTACTTACTTTCCTTCATGTCACCTTCCATCATTTTGTCGTCGTTCTTCATCGAAGCTGCCGGGGATTCCATAGACGGGCTTGGGCTTTTTTCCATGTTGTCCCCGTTATCGTTGCCGCAAGCAGCCAGAAGACTGCTTAACAACGTTAGCATAGCCGCTACATTGATTAATTTTTTCATTCCGCTAAGCCTCCTAGTTATCTATTCCTAGAAAGCATACTTGCCGAATCTAACTCATCCCTAACGAAGATGCTAAGACGTTCTTAAACTTTTCTTACGAATGTATTACGTATTTTACGTTGAACAAAAGTTGAAATCACAGCATTTTCCACCGGAACATCTTGGCTTCTTCTGCGTCTAAACAAGTACATCATTGCAAGGAGGAATAAATCATGCGAAGAATGTACCCGCTTCTAATAGCGGCCCTTCTCGCTCTCCTGCTCGCCGGCTGCGGAGCCAAAACAGATTCTGCCGGAACAGTCGTTGTTCCGAGCTCACTACCATCCGCCGATTCATCCTTTGGGATTGAACCTACCGTCAAATCGAGCAGCGAAGCTTCCGCAACGCCAAGCGATCGTACCCCATCCGATTCCAAATCAACGGATTCGCCGGACGATGCCGAATTGAAAGACGTCGCCCAAGAAGTCGTTGAATTATTGCGCGAGAGAGACTTGGGTTCGCTAGTCCAATGGATCGATCCCGAGTTAGGCCTGCGCTTCTCTCCTTACTCTCATATGAATCCCGACTCCGACCTCGTCTTCAAGCCGGATACTCTCCCTACCTTCAAGGATGCGAAAAAGCTGAAATGGGGAACGGCGGACGGAAGCGGCGAGCCTATCGAGCTTTCGTTCCGGGAATACTACGAGAAATTCGTCTACGACAAGGATTACGGAGACGCTCCTAACGTTAGCGTCAATAAAATCCTGGGAACCGGAAACGTCGAATTCAACGGCACCGAGGTTTACCCGAACGCCTCATACGTTGAGTTCCATTATCCGGGCTTCGACGAGAAGCTCGAAGGGATGGATTGGGAGAGCTTAATTCTCGTCTTCGTTCCCTCGCAAAACGATCGGAAGCTGGTAGCCATCGTACACGGCCAATGGACGATCTAAAATTTTTGACGAAAAAAGGTTGAGCCGGGTGTTACCCGCTCAACCTTTTGTCATGCGCTTTTATGCCGTGATTGTATGAAAAAAAAACCGCAAGCCGTCTGAGAAGACGACTTGCGGTGTCCGTTTATTCCGGCTTACATGTAGTTTTGGAGCTTTGCCTTCAGGGATTCTTTGCTTTGCAGGCCGACAAGCTTGTCAACCGGTTGACCGTCTTTGAACAAGATCAAAGTCGGAATGCTCATAACTCCGAATTGGCTTGCGAGCTCAGGCTCTTCGTCCACGTTCACCTTCGCGATCGTCGCCGTGCCTTTCAATTCCTCGGAAAGCTCCTCAACGATCGGAAGCTGAATTTTGCAAGGTCCGCACCACGGTGCCCAGAAATCCAGCAAGGAAACTCCTTGCGCCACGTTCTCAGTGAAATTGTCTTTTGTAATTGCAACTGCCATAAGACATCTCTCCTATCCAAAGTGAAATAATGTATTAAACCTATGATGATCGGGTACTTCTAATTACCCGCTCCACCCCATGTAAAACTTAAGTGCTACGCTCTAGCTTTCGCCGTCAGACGCGACAGCATCTGCCCGATCGTAATCGATTGGAAATACGTCTCCAATTGCTGATCCGCCCCGCAGAACACGGCGTTCATGACTTCGCCCATGTTGGAGCCTACCAGACAGTCCGCGTTCGGATCCCCGCTGCACCAACTAGGAGCCAGCGATCCCGCGGCCAAAGCGCGATAAACGTCCGCCAACGTCATGTCCCCCGGTTCGCGGATTAGCCGGTAACCGCCTCCGGAGCCTTCCCGCGTATCCACGAAACCGTTCTTGCGCAAGCAACTCATGACCTTGCGTACCCGGACGGGATTCGTGCACACGTTGGACGCGATCTCCTCGCTCGAGGCCATGCCATCGGGACGATGCGCAAGGAGAACAAGGCTGTGGACAGCTATGATGAATTCACTGTTCATTCGATAAGCCTCCCCGGTGGTTACTGTAATAATATCTGTTACAGTTGGAAATGTCAAGGGGGTGCCACGTCTCGTATTATTTCATTTCGGGCCTGTATTTATCCGTCGGTAAGGGATTCTTTACAATAGGATGTTATCCGCATCCTGTCTCAGAAATTGATTTGATCCGGATCCGCCCCGAAGCGCCTGTTCTCGTTCAGCGCATCGATTCGGTTCATATCCTCGGGCTCCAGCTCGAAGTCGAATACATCCGCGTTCTCTTGGATTCGTTCTTCTCGTACGGATTTCGGAATCGTAACTACTCCAAGCTGCAAATGCCACCTTAAAATGATCTGCGCCGCAGTTTTACCGTACTTGCCGGCAAGTTCCCCGATCAGCGGCAGATCGAGACGGCCTTGCATAAGCGGACGCCAAGATTCAAGCTGAATACCTTCCTTGCGGCAAAAGGAGAATAACTTCTTCTGGGTAAGCAGGGGGTGAAGCTCCACTTGATTCACCATCGGCTTGATGCGGCATGTCCCCATCAAATCCTCGAGGTGGTGAATATTGAAATTGCTAACGCCGATCGCGTGCACCAGCCCTTGATCGTAAAGCTCCTCCAGCGCGCGATAGGACTCCTTATACAAACCCGCGACCGGCCAATGGATCAGATAGAGATCCGCGTAATCCATCTCTAACCGTTGTAAGCTGCTTCGGAATGCTTGATGAGTATTGTCGTAGCCTTGCTCGCTGTTCCATACTTTCGTCGTGACGAAAACTTGCTCGCGCGGTATGCCGGAAGCTCTAATGGCTTCCCCTACTGCTTTCTCATTCTTGTACATAGATGCCGTATCGATACTGCGGTAGCCTGCCTCCAGGGCGGCTGCTACCGCGTTCTTGGTTTCCTTGCCGTCTTCGGCGCGCCAAACCCCGAGTCCGAGCCGCGGCATTTCCACGCCGTTAAGCAGCTCCGCCGTCGAATCTATCGTTAACTTCACTCCAATTCCCTCCTGCGATTCGGCCTGTTTTTCTACTCATCCATTTTATCATCGATGGTTCGTCGCCGCACATTGAATGCCGCGTTGTAGTCTGCCATACTTAGAGCACAGTTGTTATTTCATTATGAGGTGATCCGATGAAAATTGATGTGTATTCCGATATGGTATGTCCTTGGTGCCGAATAGGCAAAAAGAATATGAGCGACGCGATCGAAACATGGAGCGAGCAATCCGGTCAGACGGTGGAAGTCAGTTACCATGCCTACCAATTAGATCCTTCGCTGCCGCCCGAAGGCTTGCCCTTCAATAGCGTCATGGAGAAAAAAATGGGCGGGGCCGAGCGACTTAGACCGATGATGCAACGGGTGACCGATGCAGGAGCAGCCGTTGGCGTTACTTTCAACTTCGACAAGGTCGAGCGAATGCCGAATACCGTTCTCGCGCACAGGATAACCGCTCTCCTTCCGGAAGAGGATGAGGTATATTGGATAGACGCGGTCATGAAAGCTTATTTCGAAGACGGGCGGGATATCGCCAAGCTCGACGTTCTGATGGAGATCGCCGCAGAATTGGGACTCGATGCAGATGAGGCTAGGCGTCATCTCGAAGCCGGGGAAGGTCTTGAATACATTAAGAAAGACCAAGAATCCGCCAAGGCGTTAGGTATCTCCGGTGTACCGTTCTTCATCATTAATAACAAATACGCGCTCTCCGGCGCTTATCCGTCCGCTCAATTCCTGGAAGCGTTCAAGAAGATTTCTCAGGAGAAGTAGAATTCGACGACAACATCGTCTCGGATGCGGAACGAAGCGTCTGCAGGAATACTTCCATCGTCCGCGTACGAAGATCGCCGTTACGCAACAGGACATGAAAGCTTCTCTTGAACGGAAGACCTTCTATATTCAATACCTTCAAGGAGCCGAGCCCGAGCTCTTTGCGAAGCGCCCAGCGCGATTGCAAAGTGACGCCGAGCCCGGCTTCTACCGTTTCCTTGATCGATTGGGTGCTCCCCATCTCCATCAGTCGCGATGGCTGAATGGCAAGCTCCGCGAACATTTTATCGGCAGCCGCCCGGGTTCCCGATCCTTGCTCCCTGACCAGCCATGTCTGCTCCTCCAGTAACCGAAGCGGAATCGGTGAGACATTCGCAAGCGGGTGCCGAGCCCCTGCCGCTACGTACATTTCGTCCTCCGCCAGCTTCTCTACGCTTAGACCGCTGCCGATTTCCTCTCCTTCCACGATGCCGACGTCCAGCACGCGGTTACGAACCTGTTCCGCAATATCGGCCGTATTCCCGATTACGACCGCCGGACGAATATCGGGGAATTCCGTATGCAGCCTCGCCAAGGTAAGGGGCAGTACATATTCTCCGAACGTATAGCTAGCCCCAACAGACAGCGGACCGCCCGTATAGTGCATCAATTCGTCCACCATTTCCTGCATTTTGCGATATAAGCCCCCGATTTCCTTGGCATGATGGAGTACGATTTCCCCGGCTTTCGTCAACGTCACGGATTTGTTGTTGCGTTCCAACAACCTGACCTTAAGCCTTTCCTCCAATGCCCGAATATGTTGACTTACCGCAGGTTGCGTCATATGAAGCCGCTCCGCCGCGCGAGAGAAATTGCGAGTATCCGCCACCTCCGAGAAAACGATTAGGGATTGGTCCATTTGAATTCATCCATTCATTAGTTTTTACTTACCATAGATATAATTATAATTAATTTTTCTTATAAAACAAACCGACGTATGCTGAACATAAGGTTCGAATGCATCGGAGGAATCAGACATCATGCTTGCAAAAATAAAAACTTCACCCACGATCGCCTCTCTCCCCACTGTTCACTCCCGAATATATGGCATAATATTCACGCTAGCATTTGCATTGGGAGGATGGGGATTGTCCTTGTTGCCCGGGCTTGACCGTTTCGGCCCGCTCGCATGCGCTTTGCTGCTTGCCGTTGCCTACCGTCACCGGTTTAGATATCCGCTCACGATCGAGAGCGGCATCCGATTCTCCTCCGGAACCTTGCTGCGCCTTGCCATCGTCTTATTCGGATTGAAGCTGAACATAAGCCATGTCCTGATACAAGGACTTCCCTTGCTTGTTCGAAGCGGCGGCACTGTCATCTTTGCTATGGTTGCTGTCCTTCTTGTGGGGCGATGGCTTAAAGCGGATCGCAAGTTAACGCTCCTGCTTGCCGTCGGGACCGCGATCTGCGGGGCTGCGGCGGTTGCCGCGGTATCCCCTTTGCTCAGGTCCAAGGAGGAGGATTCCGCTATAAGCGTCGGCATGATCGCGATGATTGGAACGGTATTCGCGGTAATGTACATGCTAATTCAGCCTTGGTTGCCCATGGGTGCAGAAGCTTACGGCATATGGTCGGGACTAACCTTGCACGAAATCGCGCATGTCGCCATGGCTGCGGCGCCCGCGGGGCCAGATGCCATGACGGACGCATTGCTTGCGAAACTATGCAGAGTCGCCCTGCTTATTCCGTTATGCTTGGGTATCGTAAGCTTATCAAAGATTCGTGCCGGCACGAGAACGGAAGACGTTCAACACGGCGCCGGAACGCGACGGAGTGCATTCCCATTCCCTTGGTTCCTCCTAGGCTTTGTTGCCACGAGCTTATTCGGAAGCTATGCCATGCCATATATCCTTCCCAATCCAGCAGAATTATTGAACGGATTATCCACCGCAACGACGTTATTGCTCGGAATGGCTATGGCTGGGCTTGGTTTTAACGTGAGTCTGCGCGATTTCCGAGCGCGTGCGATGCGGCCGCTACTTGCTACGCTGATTGCATCGTTGCTGCTTTCGGGGTTAACATTCATTACATTTTGACACTCCACACGGCTAAAGCCGTGGGATTCTTAGCTAGTTGGTACGTCCGCAGTCCGTTTCCGGTTTGGACAACTGCTAAGTTTGAGGCTGTGCCATCAGCCAATCCTAAGACAGTGCGTATAGCATCTTAGGCTGACAGACTTTTACCATCTGCCATAGGTTGTCGCATGATATTGATTGCGCCAACCCGATCACGGTGTGCGTGAAACCCGCATGAACACCTATACGTTCGGTCCATTGCCTTGTTTCGCTTCGCACAAATGGGGCAAG
>NZ_SOMN01000063.1 GCF_004564235.1 Cohnella luojiensis | reverse complement strand
TCTTAAATGCTTCCGCCTCCAGCGATCAATCCATTGATTTAAAGCCCTTCCCCCTCCCCCCGTTTTTGTTTGTAATGCTTCGAAGAATCGACAAATTAAGCCCTTCTTGCCCTAAGTTTTGGTATAATATAACTATAAATGTGGTTCACTTGTTCGTGAGTGTATTGTTTTGAGCAATACGAACACTGATATCGTAAAGTACTGTTAATACAATAATTTACAGAGGGCGATTACCATTAGAAGAACTTATTATTCATCTAGAAATAAAACAAGGAAAGTCGAAATTCAACAAATCTATCAACAGTTACAGAGTTTATTCTTTTATTATTTAGAAAGATCCTTTTTTAAAGAAAATCTAGATATGATTTCTCAAAATACATGTACGAATGCAAATCATCGAGCGATGATTGAAATAAGATTTATGCCTTTTCCTATTCACAAGTGGGAACCGACGGACATTACTGAAGACAATATATTCGATACTATTGAGTTTTTATACCATCACATTTCCAAACCAGGAGAATTGGAATATATAACAACCGAAACAGGATTCAACTATCAGGATTATATTGATTATGATGCAGAACAAGGAAAACAAGAGTTTAGAGATGAAGTGAATCTTATTATTTGTGATTATGGTGAAGGATTAGAGTTATTATCTAATGGGGAAATTCAAGCAATTGGTAAACATGGGCTAGAAGAAATATTAAATGCAGAAGTGCCTGAATATGATTACTCAAATATTGACGAAAAAGTTAAAGATGCAATTAGTAAATGGAAAAATAGAAATTTAGATATTAATGAAAGAAAACAAGCGGTGGTAGACCTTGCAAATGTGTTTGAATGGCTAAAGAAAACAGAGAAATTATCGCAAATACTGGATAAGAAAGATGAAAATGCACTTTTTGAAATTGCAAATAATTTCAGTTTGAGACATCATAATCCAAATCAAAAAAGTAATTATGATAAGAACATCTGGTATTCATGGATGTTTCATTTTTATCTAGCTACATATCATGCTGTTATTAGGAGCATTAAGAAAAAAGAAATAGATTAATCGAAGATGATTTTTACCAACACCATATTCAAGCATTGGAGTATTTGCCCTTTGTCCAGAATATAGAAAGAAATGATTCGAATTTGAATTTTCAGTAGTCCAGAAGCAGATTCAGCCGGACATAGCCACATTATTTTAACGCATCGTGTGGTGGGACTTCGTGAATTCAGGAACGTTAAAAGAACGGAGAAATAAAGAATGGATAGCTACCCATTAGATTTTATGTACCCAATAGCGAAAATTTCTCCTGAACAATTTGAAATGTTGGTTTTAAGGAAATTTAAGGAGTCCTATCCTCACGCTGATTTTACTCACAGAGAAAATATTAGCGGGGTTGATGGTGAATATAACATTGATTTAGCAATTAGATTTGAGGAATTAGGAGTTAATTTCCTTGTTCTCGTTGAATGTAAATACCATAAGAATCCCATTAAAAGAGACTATATCCAAATACTCAAAGATAAAGTTGAGTCAATTGGTGCCCAAAAAGGAATAATTATTTCATCCAGTTCATTTCAATTAGGTGCGATTAATTATGCAAAAGCTCATAATATAGCACTTATAAGACTAATAAATGATGAATTTATATATGAAAGAAGATGTCGGGATTTTACTAATAAAATCAAGGTACCTGGAATTTTATCAGGTAACGTATCAATGAAATGGATTGAATCAACAGGTGAAACAAGTCTTACAAGTAAAATAATCGATAACTTTAACGAAGTATTAGTGTTTGTAAAAAATTGAAAAACCTTGTCGAGCACCTTATTCACAATTCGAGGTATTCAGTTCCCGATCCAGCAGGGGATAAATGTTGGTTCGGGATGTAATGTGATTGGCAATAGCAGAGAATAGAAATAATTTGTCGGACACATTGGCACTGACTAACTGCGTAAGCGCAGTTGGAGACTTTATGGCCTTAAGTTGGTGGGACGCTGTAGGTACAAGAGTGTAATTGAAATTGCTAATGTATGAACAAATAGAGGTGCTTTTAATGAATGACATTAGAAGGTCTGTGTACACAGATGATCAACAAAATGAAGAAGAATCTAGGATTCATCTTAGTTACCATCTGAATAGACTAGGATGGAAATTTCGTGATTTGTCTCAGGATAATGATATTGATGGTGAAATTGAAGTGTTTGATCCTGTGGATAGACAAACCTCAGGGAAATTTATAAAAGTTCAGATTAAATCGATTAGCAGCACCAGTATCAAGGATGGAATTATTTCCTATCCTTGCCCAATAAAATTTCTGCACTTTTGTGATGTTTGTGATATACCCGTAGTCCTAATACTTTACGATGTTGATGCAAAAGAAGCCTATTGGTTATGGGTTCAATATTACTTGTATAACAAACTGGACAGAGAAAATACCTCTTGGAGAGGCAATATATCATTTGTCACAGTAAAGTTTTTAATTAATGATATTGTATCATTTACATCTGCTTCATTTGAGTCAAACTTAAAAAATATAGCGTACACTGGTACAAATGAAATTACACAACTTCGAAAATCTCTTACTTTTCAAAGATATTACACTTTGGTGGCTGAAGAAGATATTTCTACCCCGATTGCAAAAAGAATTTCAGCAAAACTACTGGTGGAAGCTTCTTTTTCCTCTTCTAAAGATGCAATGAGGGTATTAATACCAAAAATTAATGAGCAGCTACTGTACAGTGAACATCCAAGTACAACAAATTTTCATGACATTCATAAGCCGTGTGATGTAATCGTTATGTTTTTCTATAATGATATAAAGCAAATCAATCATGGACTGCCGTTTTGTAGAACTCAATGGATTAATGAAGAACTATCAATCAAACCGAACACTATATCACCTGATGAATATATCGATTCAATAGGTATCAAGTGGGAAACGATGCACGAGATGTTTTCTGATCTAATACCAAATAATTCGATGAATAAAGGCCAGTACTTAAGGTTGGCGGAATTTACTTATGATAATTTTTATAGAATCTTATCTGCAATTCAGGTGAGCTTTAGATTATATAAAAGAAATCAAATAGATTTCATCTCGCTAAAGAAAAATATGAACACTTATAAATCCCAATTAGATGAATATTATTTTGCATTTTCTGAACGTGGTTATCCCCCTTTTGATTGTACAGAATTAGATAAGGTCTTGCTCGAATTCATATCTGCTATCCATGATCTTGGTCTGTATTCGGTTAATTCAGATCGAAATGAACAGAACGAAGCCTGGCTAATTAATAATTGTATTGAAAGGGCTATTAAACAAATCCCTATATATGATTATGAAAAAAGTAAAATTAGATAAAGTCTAGATCAACAACTTCTACGCCCTCGGCTATCAAAAGATTAATCAAAGAATGCGTACTTAGTTAATATGCTGCCTTGACCTACGATATAAGCTATCTAAAGATGGGACGTGTGTTTTTAGAAAATCATCTAGTTAATGCTTCTCACAACTAAGAGGTGCCCTCGTAGTATATATCCATTTCGCCGGAGGAAGTTACATGAGAAAAGGATTTCCGTCTTTTTTTGAACATATGACTGGTCAACAACGCTTGTTTGCTTTCGTTTTTATTATTTCTGTAATGTCCATATTAATTGCATCATGGACCGAGAAACTCCCTATGATTTCAGTAGCGATTATTTTGATCTTGTGGTTAACAAAGACGATATGGCTGCCACATGGGTACGGAACCATACTAATTCGTAGAATATCATTAGGAATCGTCTCTCTTGTCGCAACATCTTCATTGTTATGGGGGTCAATTTTAGAGTCCGTTCTTTTAAAACCTCTCTATGTATTTTTACAGAGAATTTTTCCATTTTTTCACGAAATACCTCTGCCGAATGAAGACCTATACAAATGGACTCTCCTTTTTGTATTAATTGGAGTATTTATCGTTAATTTTTTCACTAGAGACAATACAGTAATGAGAGAATTACCTGCAACTGTTGAAAATGAATTCCCGGAAAAAAATTTTAAGCACTTACGTCATGAATTATGCATTTCACTTAAAAATGATATAGAAAAACTTAATAAAGAGTTAAATTGGAATGAACAGTATTACACATCTCTTGAAGCAGAGGTTGCTGTTGTTAAAAATAATAAAAAAGAAAAAAGAATATGTGATCTTTTAGCAGCTTTGCGTTCTGATACTGAAAGCAAGATTTTTTTGTTACTAGGCGATCCTGGATCCGGTAAAAGTCTTGCTTTAAGAAAGTTATGTTTTAAACTACTTAATGAAGTATCACAAACTAATAAAGTACCAATATATATTAACCTAAAGGAATGGGAGATCCCTTATAACCTCACTGTTGAACCTCTCCCTTCTTCATCGGATATTTACAAATCTCTTAATCAATTTGTACTCAAAAACTTGAAGGAGCGCCTTTGGGATCGTGTCTCTGAAAAGTTCCTCGACCGCTACTTCGAACCTATGCTGGAAAATGGCATGTTCTTTATTATTCTTGATTCATTCGATGAAATTCCAGCCGTTTTAGATGCAAACGAATCATCGCAAATCATTCGTATATTGTCGGATGTGATTTACAGATTCATTGGAGGCACGTATAACTCTAGAGGGGTACTCGCATCTCGATATTTTCGAAAACCAACGGATTCTTCGCAAGAAGCAAAGGCATTACTAGAGATTAGACCATTTACCGAAAGTAAAATCCGTCAAACATTAGAGAATAGTTTGAGTTATTCTCCAGACAAACTTATAAAAAAAATTTTTAAGGACCGTCCAGAATTTGTGCCTTTAGCTCGAAACCCGTTTACTATCTCGCTTATAACAAATTATGCGAATAATAACCAAAATAAATTGTCTGAGAACCAATATGAGTTATTTACCAGTTATCTTAATGATCGTTTAGCAGAAAATACGGAATATTACGAGAAATACCATGTTACACAAGAAGAGGTAATTGAAACTTCATCAGTTATAGCTGAGTTTATGTTTACAAACCCAAAATATGGACTAGAAGCACCTGTTGAGGAGATTATTAAAAATTTGCCTGATTATAATGTCGAAGCTACTATAAACATTCTTATTCGTAATCGATTAGGTAGAGTTGGATCAAGCTATGAGAAAAGATTTAGCTTCGTACATCGAAGATTTAGTGAATATTTTGTTGCAAAACGATTAATTGAAAATCCAAATGAAGTAAATATCGAATCAATAGCAAATGATGCACGTTGGAGGGATGTGCTTGTTTTGTATTGCGAACTGGCCGATAAAAAAGAGGCCGAACGTATTGCCCTTTTTTGTTGGAGCGAGATTGAAAAAATAACTATTGGCAATGTGCAAATCGGCGATTCTCAATTTATTAGAGGAATTCACTGTTTACGTTTTCTAACTGAGGCTTTTCGATCACGTCTTGAGTGTATCTCAAGTTTTCGTAATAAATTGGCTACATTTATAGATCAACAAATAAAAAATAAAGAAAATCTGCTGGAAATTAAACTTGCAGTAGAAGCAGTTGGATTATTAGAAAATGAGCAAATTGACGACGTCATAATCAAATCATTTCATCATAATAATGAATGGATTAACGAAACAGCATTTAAGTCATGCAGACATTTACCCGAACTTAGCGACCGACTTCAGGATAGATTAAAGCGCTACATTGATTCTATTCAGACAGTGGATTTTTACATTCAGAAAAAGGATCTTCTATTTTCCTTGAGTTTATCAAATGGGTTCCATGCAGTGCTTAATTTTTGTCGAGCTCGTGTTTATGATATTCAAATTGTAGTGACAACGTTGTTCGGTGTTCTAATAGTATCTCCAACCATGATTATAGCTTTATGTATATTAGCACTAATATACAAGTCCATTTTTTTATTAATAGAAATTGGCAGCCGCAAGCATGTATCTCCTCCTACTATACTGGAAATTCCCAATATTATACGAATTAATGCGGTTCTTATTATAATTACATCTGCATTTTCAGGTAATTTTACTGACCCAAGTAAGATTGATCCACTATCCATTCTGCTTCAAATCACAAATGAAACATATATTAGTGGTGGGTTGATGTTTTCAATTTTCCTACTGTTTATCCTGCTAATGATACCTTGGTATCAAATCAAATTTTATATTCCACTAGTAATAAAAAATTGGGAGAAAAAATATTGGATTTTATTGTTGATTCTTGCTCTTTCTCCTGTCCCTTTTGTAATAATTAAACCTGTTGTTGAGCAACTACCAGTTTATGTAACCGGCTTTCTTTTTTTATTGGCATTATGCACTATTTTTATTGTTTTAATGGTTACTATTTTGAGAGGATGGATCTCTTATCACAGGGATGTAAAAAATCTTAAAAGGTTATCTTTTCATACAGATTTTATAGATAGAAGATTAATTGAAGAACATCTATCGATTTTTCAAACGTCGCGGGGGCGATTTGAGTATACAAAAAAGCTATTTGACCAAAATCTACCTATCAGAGGATCTTGGAGCAATGGACGTGTACCATATTTCACTAATGAATCTGCAAGTACTGAACTTGCAAAACTTGAAGAAAAATCTCTAGGATTTGCTCGATGATAAAGCCGTTTTATTGCATATGTAAGGGCTTATTTTGTCGATTCTTCGAAGCATTACAAACAAAAACGGGGGGAGGGGGAAGGGCTTTAAATCAATGGATTGATCGCTGGAGGCGGAAGCATTTAAGA
>NZ_SOMN01000062.1 GCF_004564235.1 Cohnella luojiensis | reverse complement strand
TTAATAGATCTACCAATCCGAACAGAGATTAAACACTTCTCTAACCCAAGGTCCATACAGATCTTGTGAATGATTTCACACCTTAACTATATCAAAAAAACTGTCTTGACATCTTGTAGCACTATAACCCGCCGTAAAAACGGGGAAACCTATACAGTTAAGTATATCTTGCAGGAAAACAAACAAAGGGATATGACCTGCAAGGCTCATCGACGTGATTAGGGTCAGGATGGATGGAATAGAATGTGCAGATAACTGAGGGAAGTCTCGTAGTTTCCTTTACGCAAACGTGGACAAGGTAGGGGAGGTATAACCTTAAAGGGAAAGCCGAATCGATGGGCTGCGAGATGGCGGATCGTTCCGTAGTAGCGAGTAAATCCGAGCCGATGAAAGCTGGTAACAGTCTGGAGGGTAAAACTCGGATGAGTTTGCGCAGGAGAAAAAAAATCTTAGTCGCATAACCTGCTTCCACTTCAAAAGAGGGAAGACAGAGGCAAAGGGAACGTGCTTCGTCAAAGTCTGTGAGTTTACGTGAGTGGAGATCGTAAACGCCTTAAACCAACGAGGGTAGCTCCAAGTGGGTGCGTCCCCGCCAATGGCGAAAGAACGCCAACGGATAGAGGGCTACTGGCGACCTGAGTACACGGCGGGCGAACAGGAGCGATTGGCAATGAGTCTAAGACGCATTCGTCTCGCCGTGGAACAAGCAAGGAATCGATCATCTGTAGCGGAAACAAGATCAGCTTGGTGAGTAGCGTTAAAGGTGGTGAAACACCATGAAACCGAAACGACGATATTACTCTCTAATCGATAAAGTTTACCAAATAGAAAATCTATACGAAGCATGGCTGTCCGTGAAGAAGAACCAAGGAAGCGGCGGAATCGATGGCGTAAGCATTGCCATGTTCGAGAAGAACGTTAGCATGAACCTAAGGGAACTCCGGAGGCTACTGCAACAAGGTCGGTACAAACCCGATCCGGTCAGACGACATCACATCGAGAAGGAAAATGGGAAATTAAGACCGTTAGGCATTCCCACGATCCGAGATCGCGTATGTCAGCAGGCGGTACGCCAAATCATCGAGCCGATTTTCGAACAAGACTTCTACGCCTACAGCTTTGGCTTTCGTGCGGGATACTCGGCACACCAAGCAATAAATACGATTCGACGCGCGAAACGCGGCGGATACGAATATGTGGTTGACCTGGATATCATGTCTTTCTTCGATGAAATTCCACACGAATTACTGATGGAGAAAGTACATGAGAGAATCACCGACGGAAAAGTGCTGACGCTCATTCGCGGATGGCTAACGGCTGGTGTCATGGAAGATGATCAGTTCCATGAAACGGAAATCGGGTCTCCACAGGGTGGGAATTTGTCGCCATTGCTTGCGAATTTATACTTGAACCATTTCGATTGGGTGATGAAGGAGAAGGGATTTGCCGTAGTTAGGTATGCAGACGATGCCGTTATTCTTTGTAAAACAAAAGAGCAGGCAGAAGAAGCATACCTAGAGGCAAAAACCATCCTAGAAAATGAACTACGACTGAGAATGCACCCTGAGTAAACAAAGGTTGTGCACTTCGATGAAGGATTTCGCTTTCTAGGATTCGACTTCTGGAAGGACTATTTGATACTTCCTAACGCTAAAGTGCAGAAGTACAAGAATAAAGTCCGAACGATTACCCGCAGACAACAAGGGAATAACCTTGATGGAATGCTCAAGAAACTAAATGAAATTGTCCGAGGGTTTGGTAACTATTTTGGCTTAGGGAACGTAAAGAAGAAGTTTCAAAGGTTGGACCAATGGACGCGCATGAGGGTTAGAGCATTTATGCGCCAAAAGAAATCTACGGTTTCTAATTCACTGATTCCGAACAAAGTTTTGGAATTGGCGGGAATGGTATTTCTAACAAGCTTACTCACCACAAGTTCCTAATTCAGGAATGAAATAGGCGCAGTCCGGCGACGGATGAAGAGAACTCATTCCTGAAGATGGGGAACTGACGAAGGAAAGCCGTGTGCGGGAAATCTGCATGCACGGTTTGACGGGGAGTCCGAGGGAGTAATCCCTCGTCTTACCCTACTTTTAATGCCACAGAGGGGAGTAAGTTTGTTGGCTAAAATACGGGAATCGGGTATAGAGAGGATTTTATTAAAATTAGGAGAGAAAGACCTTATTTCAAAGTTGGTTAATCAATTATCGGGTAGTGAGTTAAACACGCTTTTGTTGAAGGTATTCAGTGAAAAAGCAAAGGCTTATTCTCCGAGTGACTTATTGAATAGGTACCAGGAAAATCGATTCGTTCATCCTGCAAAAGTAGATGTGTTTAAGTTAAAACAGTTAGAACTGGATATTTTGAAGATTGCATTTGATAACTGCGTTTCTCCGATACAGCTGTCACCTGTTGCTCCACTTGGATCAGCTTCTATAGTAGGTGAAGTAGATCAAAACAATGTTATTTCTTCGTTGAGAGGTACTGAGGTTGTGTCGGACGCAACCAATTTAATTGCTCTTCATATTAGCGAATTAATTCAATCCAAGAATTATTCAAGAGGCGAGCTGATTCGTTTTTGCACAACACACAGACATACACGTGCACAATTCTTTGGTAATGAACCTGGGATGCTTCCTCATTTTCATTTGTTCTGCAACGTCACAGCAGGAGTTGACAAAGGTTCATATTCATTTGAAAAAGAATCATTTTGGGAGCATGTTATTTTGTATCGAAATATTTTTAATACAATTTTTGATTCTGAAATCGAGATAATAATGAGTGAACGGGGTGGTTATAAAGATTGTTCAGGACTCATATCCAGAGTTATGGATTACGGAGAGCAGAATAATATTTCAGTAAGCATCGGTGAGCCATATAAAGAAAACCAATATTACAAGGGTTTTCAGTTTACAATTAAGACTGTCATTAATGGTGTTGTCCATTTCATTGGCGATGGCGGACTTGTTGACTGGACGCAAAAGATGATCGGTAATAAAAAAGAGCGATTACTCATTAGTGCAATTGGATTGGATCGGTTATTACTTTAGGAGCAACCTCTCAACTAATGAGGAACTATACATTAACGGCTGCCGCAGGGGCGACCGTTATTACGTTAACGGGCAGATTTGCAGAGCAATCAAAGCATTTTAAAGGGAGGGGTTATAATGCGTAGTGAGCAGGAAATGATGGATTTGATAATAAATGCTGCAAAGGAAGATGAGCGGATCAGGGCTGTCCTTATGGTTGGTTCCCGGGCTAACCCCAGTGTTCCAAAGGATAAATTCCAGGATTATGACATTACCTATTTTGTGAAGGATGTAAAACCATTTTACAATAATACTGAATGGATTGGAGAGCACTTCGGCAAGCCAGTCATAATGCAGATGCCGGAAAACATGACTCTGCTACCCCCTGCTGGTGATGGTCATTTTACCTATTTAATGATTTTTGAAGATGGAAACCGTATTGACCTGAGCATAGAATTTACACCTTATATCGATGATGGAGAACCTGCTATAACTCTTCTGGACAAGGACGGGTTTTTGCCCCTGCTACCGACTCCTAACGACAAACACTGGCATATCAAGCCTCCGACCGAAAAGCTATTTGCAGACTGCTGTAATGAGTTCTGGTGGTGCTTGAACAATGTAGGTAAAGGTATAGCCAGGCATGAAATGCCCTACACCATGAAGATGTTCAATGACTATGTAAGGGATATGCTCAATAAAATGCTTGAGTGGTATATCGGCGTAAACACCGGCTTTTCAGTCTCTGCCGGAAAGTTCGGTAAATACTTCAAGAAATACCTGCCCGCAGATTTATATGAAATGTATTTAAATACATACTCCAATGCTGATTACGATAATCTATGGACTTCGGTATTCACTGCCTGTGATTTGTTTCATACCGCAGCACTGCACGTTGCAGAGCACAGCGGGTACCGCTACAATCAAAGCGAAGAAAACGGGATGATAGGTTATTTGAACAAAATCAGAAGTAAAGATGATGTAGCAATTTTTATTAATTATGATGACGACTGGAAATGATTCAGAGTTTAGGTCGCTTCAAATTTTTAACGTATGATAACATTCCGCTAACGGATACGATTGCGCAACAACACAAGGCTGCCGACAATTTGGCAGCCTGTTCATCTAATGGGCAGGAAAGCAAAATTAACGATGAATTCGTCGATAGGTGGGGGTAGAATGTTACGAACTCTTAAAGGGAGTCTTCCTTCTGACAAAAGAATTGCTGGTGTCCACTGCATACCAATAACTGAGGACGGTTCGATCGTTATGGTATGGGATAAGAATGAAAAAGCCCTAACTACCGTCGGGGGAAGGCTTGAAAATAATGAGGATATTATTACTGCTTTGGATCGTGAGACTATCGAAGAAGCAGGAATTATTTTAGAATCCCATCGAATGCCTATTGCTTCGTGGTACTGGGAAAATACAGATACATACACCATTTTCGTTATGGCCAGAGTCAAGGAATATGCAATCATGCCTGAAGGTTTTGAGAAAACAGGCAGGGTAATCATGAATTTTGAAACTGCTCGCCAGATCATATCTAAAATAGAAGGAGACGGTTTTAGAATTGCACTCTTAGCGTTAGCTGAATCGGTATATGATCAGTTATTCAAAAATTGATTTTTCTAAGCCAACGCCAAACGAATGTAGAAAGCGGTTGCTAAGGCAACCTTTTATTAAAGTAACGGGAGTTTTATGTAGGGATGGGTATTGCTCGTTATATTCTTGGATTCATTGGAAGAATGAATGGGGAGGTTTAAAAATAAGAAGAACGGAAGGATACGGAGGGATAAAGTTGTTTATTTCTAAGATTTTAATGAGTTTGGTTCTTTGGTTTTCTTTAAATACAGGTTATGGTCCAATTGAGAACAATAAAATAGGTCCGATTTCGAAAAGTGGGTGATTAAGAAAGAACTCAACAATTTTCAAAGAAGCACTCCTTTACAGCCTGTTAATTTACGAAGCAAAAATTATCTATTTTTCTCAATACATGAACTTTCGGTTATAAGGCAACAGACTGACTTAATGACTGAATATAACTCCTACGCGGGTGTAGGCATACTCGGAATGATATTTCCAACTTCAACTCCTAGTGTTGATGGCAAGCAGTCCCCAGTATTTTAAGTTCGTTTCTTAAGCTATCGGTTACGATAGTAGAAGAGGAGCATACAATCGTAGCTCCTCTTTTCTTTATCAAGCTAAAGGGAGGATAGTTTAATCATTTCGCTAATACTTCAAATGTTCTGGAGGAGTATTAAGTATGGAGCCTTCTAAGTTAAGGCCAATATAGTATTTCAGTAGATCGGAGGGAATTAGGGTTATGTTATATCGTACACTAGGTCCGACCAACGTGAAAATTCCGGTGATCGGTCAAGGAACGTGGAAGTTCGGTGAGGACAAGAGCAATTCTAAGCGGGAAATTGAAGCTTTACGGTTTGGTATAGAAAATGGGATGACATTGATTGACACTGCGGAAGAGTACGCCAATGGAGGATCCGAACGCATAGTGGGAGAAGCCATAGCAGACGTTCGCAAGGATGTTTTCCTTGTTACAAAAGTATCAGCGAAGAATTGTTCATTTAAAGACGTTATTCAGGCAGCAGAATCCAGTTTAGAGCGACTGTATACGTCTTATATTGATTTGTATTTACAGCACTGGCCGAGTCAGCAGTATCGGGTCGAAGAAACGATGCTTGCCATGGCTGAGTTGCTCGAAAAAGGTTTAGTGAAGCATGTGGGAGTAAGCAATTTCAATTCTGAACTCATGTTAGAAGCTCAAAATGCTTTGGGCAAGCATCCGTTGGTTTGTAATCAAGTAGGGTATCATCTCAACGACAGACGTATAGAGGATTTTATATTACCTTATTGTCGACGAAATGAAATCACGGTCATGGCTTATTCTCCTTTTGGCTATGCACCCGGGGTATTCGGGCAACGCGGGTTTCCCGAGGAGGGTACAGCAGAGCGAGAAATATTAGAGAATATCGGCAAAAAATACGGGAAAACAGCGTATCAAGTTGCTTTGAACTGGGTAATTCGCGAGGAAGGGTTAGTCGCTATACCAAAAGCGGCTAATAGGGATCATATTCGAAATAATCTTGACGCAATAGGTTGGGAGCTTGAGTTAAATGACCTTGAGCAAATTAATCGTGCATTTCCCAGATTGTCACCCTAAGGGGAACCAATAAAGGAGAAGATAGTCGATCCATCTGTGTAGTAATGGTAAAATTAGAAATGGTTGAGGTGTAGAATGTGATCATTGTTGATTTGATATATTGCGAGGGAGGAAACGGATATGCAAGCAAATGAACAAATCAAAGTGGAAGAAAGACTGGAAGACATTACGGGTATAACTTGTATTTACGTACCAGTAAATGATGTTTACGAGTCTATTAATGGTACCAAAAGAATTTAGGGTACCAACCTGCAAACAACGACCGTGTTGAGCCTGGGATGGTGATGGCTGTTTTGAATTTTCCCGATCGGAATGGAAACCTGCCTTCACCTGGTTTAAGGCAAGTTGTACCAGCTCTGTTCCTTCACAAATCGGACGAAGAAAGTGGTCGATTACGCTTTTCATGGTCATTGGACAACGGCAAACCCCATGCAATGGCATGTTTCATTACTCCACGGATCCAAGAGCTATTTGAACGTTTCAAGGAAAACGGAGTGAATATTTTAGAAGAACGTGTGACAAGCGGACCAAACATAACGTTCGCTGATCCCGATGGTAACATATGGGAAATTTGGCAACCATAATCGATTAAACAGATCTATTACGCTATCGGATACGATAGTGAAATGGCGGTTGCTTAGGCCAATGTCATTAAGTTAAGCTCAAAGACAAGACCTGGAATTAAAATGAAATCCGAAACGGCATGGGGAAAAGCCCTGTGTCGTTTGTTTTTTTGGTCCAAGCAAGGAATAAGCGTACAGCAAACAAA
>NZ_SOMN01000061.1 GCF_004564235.1 Cohnella luojiensis | reverse complement strand
AATTCACTGATTCCTAACAAAGTACTGGAGTCGGCAGGAATGGTATTTCTAACAAACTTACTCACCACACGTTCCTAATTCAGAAGTGAAATAGGCAATCCGGTGACGGATGAAGAGAACTCACTCCTGAAGATGGGGAACTGACGAAGGAAAGCCGTGTGCGGGAAATCCGCATGCACGGTTTGACGGGGAGTCCGAGGGAGTAATCCCTCGTCTTACCCTACTCCTTTAAGCGAGGGGCGAAAATTCCCTTCGATATTTCTCGTAATCGGATTTCTTGCAAGTCATCGTCAATCGCGTTCCGTCTTCTTCATGGCTGATCGCGTGAACATGAGCATGCTCGTTAAAGTAAGACACCAGTCTTCCCTGATCGAAGGGGATGAGGATCTCGTAATCCTTGTAATCCGTGAAGACGCGTTCGCCGATCAGCCGGACAAGCTCCTCGATCCCGCTATTTTTCCGTGCGGACAAATACACGATCCCGTCTTCGATTCGGGGATATTCTTGATCCGTTAAATCCGCCTTGTTGTAAACGTACAATGTAGGGATATCGGCGGCTCCCAACGCTCGCAACGTCTCGTTCGTTACATCAGCTCTCTGTTTGTACTGCGGGTCGGAGCAGTCCACGACATGCAGCAGCAAGTCTGCCTCGGTTACTTCTTCAAGAGTAGAACGAAACGCCTTGATCAAGTGATGGGGAAGTTGGCTGACGAATCCTACCGTATCGGTCAATAAGAACGATCTGTGATCAGGCAGATCGATGCTGCGAACCGATGTTTCCAACGTGGCGAACAGCATATCTTTGGCGAGCACTTCTTTGCCCGAGCCCGGATTGTACTTCTGCATGAGAGCATTCATCAAGCTCGATTTCCCGGTGTTCGTATAACCGACCAAGCAGACGACGGGAACCTCGTTCTTGCGTCGCTGCCTGCGCTGGATATGGCGCCGTGCGACGAGCTTCTCCAAATCCGCTTGCAGGGCCGCGATCCGATCCTCGATCCTTCGACGGTCAAGTTCCAGCTTCGTTTCCCCGGAGCCTCTGTTCTTCAGACCCGATCCCCCGCCTTGACGGCCAAGCGATTCCCGAAGACCGACCAACCGGGGCAGCATATATTGCAGCCGGGCGACTTCGACCTGCAGCTTGGCTTCCTTAGTCTGGGCTCTGCTTGAGAAGATATCCAGAATCAAGATCGTCCGGTCGATAACCCGGCAATCCAGCTCCGCTTCCAGATTACGAATTTGGGAGGGAGACAGCTCGTCGTTGAATATTGCGACAAGAGCATCGTTTGTCTTCATCAACTCCTTTAATTCCTTGATCTTGCCGCTCCCCATATACAGGGAAGGGTTAACGCGTTCCGCCTTTTGCGTGAGCTCGCCGACGACTTCGATCCGGCAAGCCTCTGCCAAGCTGCGCAATTCCTCCATGGCGCTAGGAAAGTCGGGGCGATTATTCAATTGTACGCCGATAATGATCGCTTTTTCTCGAATTTGTTCCATACATTCTTCATCCTCTCATAAGGTCAAACGAAATAAAAAACACAGGCAGAGCTCTGCCTGTGCGGTCATATGACGAGAGAGGTTTCCGGAAAAAAACGCAAGCCGACGAATAGCATTTCGACGCTTGCCGATCATACCTATTCCTATGGTGAATAAACGAAGGGAATGCCCGGAAACTGAACGTCGGGTAAGATCCCGCCGTTCATCATCCATTCCAAGCATAGCCGTTCATCAATCGCCGATATAGGGTTCATAGGACAGACCAATCCTGAGTCCTCTGCACAGGCAGAGCCTTAAGCGCTATTCAATTAGCCGCGCAAGGATCTAACTCGGATGTAGTCTATCACACGTAACCCTCCATTCCTTTAATTAATCTGTAGTGTACCACAGGTACAAACATCAGGCAAAGAAGTCATATACCTCTCACGCAGGAATTTTTAATGATTATCCCTTTTTATGAGGATAAAAATTTTTTCAGTCATTAAGTACCCTCTTAATTGAGGTGATGAGATGTCGGATTTTCTTAGGCTGGTGGGCGAGCAGATCAGAATGATCAGGAAAGCAAAGGGGCTAACCCAGGAGAACGTAGCCGAGAGATGCGGGATTAGGGTAACGCGAATCTCGGATATCGAACGCGGACAGACGAATGCATCTTTGAAAACGCTAGAGAAAATCATAAATGCTTTAAGTATTTCGCCGAGTGAATTGTTTAATTTTCAAAAATTGAACCTAGCGGAAGGGATCGAGGACAAAAGGCTTATGGTCGAAATCCACAAGTCGCTCTTAATGGAAAGAGGGATTGAGGATGTCAAATACGTCATTCACTCGGCCAACACTTTCTTGAACGCGGTGGATGCGAAGGAACCGCGCAAAAAGCAATAAACACTTGAGCAAACCGTAGGGAAGGGTGATCTTGTTGAGTTTGGCTTTGCATTCGGCGAGCTTGTACATCCAGAACAAGCTCCATGCACTTGCGCATTCTCATCTTAGCGTTCGCATCCATGATCGAAATTTAGTGATCTATTCTTTAGAGCGGGAAGACGAAACCTACAGGGCCGTTCTTACCTGTTTTCCAGGGAACGAATACATGCTTTGCATTGCCAATCATCGCGGGGGTTGGCAACTCATCCCGCAATTCGGGTCCATCCCCGAGCTTATGTCCATCTTGACCGGGAAGCTTGCTTTTACGCTTACGCGTTGGCACTAAATGGATGTCCCTATAAACGCCGTACCCTTAACTCAATCTCCTGAGGGTGCGGTGTTTTCTTGCGTTCAACCCGGAACGAAACCCGACCTTATCCAATTTCGTATTTAATGAGATAATACAAGAAGGTTAACTTAATGGAACGACTACGCTTCATAAGGAAAGGAAGTTCGAATTGAACAATTCTCGGAGCCGTTCGATATGGATGGGGATCGGCGTTTTCTTGCTAGCGAAGTTTAAATGGGCATTTGCCTTGCTGAAGTGGACGAAATTCGGCGGCACCTTGATCACGATGATGATAAGCTTAGGCGCTTATGCGGCCATCTATGGCTGGAAATTCGGAGTTGCTTTGGTTTATTTAATATTCGTTCATGAGATGGGGCACGTTATCGCGGCCAAGCGCAAGGGCGTTCCGACCTCGCCGGCCTTCTTCATTCCGTTCGTAGGTGCCCTTATTTCACTGAAGGAAAGGCCTCGCGATGCGGCGACCGAAGCTTATCTGGCCTACGGCGGTCCGCTTGCCGGGCTGATCTCTTTCTTGCCGGCCGTGGTGCTTTATCAAATGACTGAGGACCCCTTCTGGGCTCTGGTTATTTTTATGGGAGCAATGATTAACCTGTTTAATCTACTTCCGGTGTCGCCGCTTGACGGCGGGAGGATCATTTCGGTCCTTTCCACGAAAATCTGGCTCGTCGGGTTATTGTTACTGGGAGCGATAGTTGCAATCTCTCCTAGCCCTTTACTCTTTATTATCCTTTTTATTGGCATCTTCTCCTGGTGGAATCGCGCGAGGGAAGGCTTCCGGAATTCTGTTCTCTCGTACGAGAGGGATAAGCTGGTCGAGTATAGAGCGGCGATTAGGCAATGGCCGGCTTTAACGAGTACATGGAACCTTAAGCAATCCTTGCTCGCCGAAGCGGGCGTTACATTGAAGGAGGATAACCGGAACCGTAAGCGACTCATTCCTTTCCTTCATGACGACGAACGATTTGCCCGCGAGAAAGCGATAATGGACCAACACTATGCCAATCTGACTCTCGCCCTGCTTCAAGAATGGGAGCACCAGCCCGTGGAATACGAGGATGCGGATCCGTCGCGTCCGATTCCGTCCAGGCTGCTTGTTAGTGCCGAGCAAAAAGCGGACGAGAGAATTAAGCAATTGGAAGATGAGCTTCAACATAACAGGTCGTATTATGTGGCCTCTGCTTCGGTAAAATGGAAAGTGCTTGCGGCTTACCTTCTGCTGGCGGCAGCGTTGTCGATGTTCATGCTGTATGGCCATAACTTGATGGAGCTTCACGAAGTAGGATGAAATATAGCGAATTTGCTTGACTTATGATACAAATAACTTAAATACATTATTTTACTGATGGTATTCCAACCGACGGGATGAGTTAATTTGGAACTAATTAATTGCAATAGATGCGGCAAACTGCATGTTCGGAGGCCGGATACTTTATGCAAAGAATGCCAACAACTAAATATTGCCGATTCGCTTGTAGTCAAGGAATACATTAAGGCGAACCCCGGCGCTACTATGATGGACTTGGTCCAACATACGGGTTTTTCCGTAAAAAAAATCAATGAGCTCTTGAAGTAATGCATATCATTCTAGGCGTGAAGCTGTCGGTATACCGTCGGCGTCACGCCTTCTTTTTCTTTAAACCGCTTGATGAAATAACTGACGCTCTCATAGCCGCATTCCTGGGCTACGTGATAGATGGGCTGATTCGGATCGTCCAGCAGCATTTGTTTCGCATGCCGAATTCGGCACAGCGTGATGAAATCCATCGGCGACAGCTGCGTGGCTTTGCGGAACATTTTGCAGAAGTAGTAAGTGCTAATCCCGGCTTTATTCGCCCAGAATTCCAATGAAAACGGCTCGCACGCAGTATCCTGCATGGCCGGGAGCAGCTCCGTCATCGCCCTGATCGTATCTTGGTTGCGCGTGGAGTCGTGGGGGACGGCTTGCGCCATGAACTCCGTCAACACCCCGTACGCCAGAATCGAAAGGACGGGAGGGCGGAGCAGCTTGCGGCTATGAATCTCGCGGATGAGCTTCTCCATCTGTTCCTTCAGCAATTCATTTCGGTTGGTGGACCAGACGACGGATCGGCGAAATCCAAGCTCTGTCAAATATTCGGAGACTCGATGCCCGTAGAAATGCATCCAATAAACATCCCATGGATTGTCCTCGCTCGAGCGATACTTTTGGGGGCGGTTCGGAAAATAGAAAAAAGCGTCTCCAGGCTGCACAAGGCGCCACCCCCCCTCGTCCTCTACGTAACCTTCGCCGGCGGCGACATAGTGAAGATTGAAATAAGGGAGAGCATCGGCTTCCCGTTCCGTTCTGTGATCGGGCATATCGTTATATCGGCCGACCGACTCCGGAAAAACGAGATAAGTGTTCGGCTCCATTAACGGCAGCGTGAGATGTAGTTTCACGGGTTCCTCCATAGCAATTTTGTTATATGATAGCAAAATGGTTCTATATACAGTCATTTAGAATCAATTTTATAATAACAATATTGATCTATATAGAAAAGAGGATGATGATGAGCATCAAACTTCGTTGGGGAATTATCGGCGGCGCGGGTATCGCGGTTAACGCCGTCATGCCGGCTATCCGGCACTCGGAAACAAGCGAAATCGTGGCGGTCGCAAGCCGTGACAGGGAAAAAGCGAAAGCGATTGCCGAGAGACACGAAATCGGTAACGCTTATGGCAACTATGAGGATATATTGGCTGATCCCCAGGTGGATGCAGTGTATATTCCGCTTCCGAACCATTTGCATCGGGAGTGGGCGATTCGGGCCGCGGAGGCGGGCAAACACGTCTTATGCGAGAAACCTTTGGCGTTAACGGCTAAGGAAGCGCAAGAGATGGCCGACGCTTGCAAGGATGCGGGCGTTCAACTCGCGGAAGCGTTCATGTACCGCCATCATCCGAGATGGGAGCGAATTCGCGAGATTATCGCCGCGGGGGAAATCGGGAAGGTAAGAGCGCTTAGAGGCGCCTTTACCTTCAACAACGCGGGGGATAAGAACAATATCCGTTATCGCGGCGATTGGGGCGGGGGGAGTCTATACGATGTTGGATGTTATCCACTTAGCGCGGCGAGGCTCCTGCTAGGGGCAGAACCTGAAGCGGTCACCGTTCTCGCCCAGTTTTCCCCGGAGCATGACAACGTCGATATGATGGCTTCCGGCTTGGCGGAATTCCCGGGAGATGTGGCCCTTACTTTCGATTGCGGCATGTGGGCGTCCTTCCGCCAAGCTTTCGAAATTATCGGGGCAGACGGCCGCATCGAAATCCCTCATGCATTTATTACAGGCGAAGACAATGCGGGTTATACGGTGCATAGCCACGGCGGATCTCGCTTGGAAGAAGCGGCAGGCACTAACGCTTACGTGAATCAAATCGACGATTTTGCCCGTGCGGTATGGAACGAGCATCCGCAACGCTTCTCGCCTGATGACGCGGTCCGGAATATGAAATTGCTAGACGCTTGCTATCGTTCAGCTAAAGAAAAAACGAGAGTTACGCTCGCATAAGGAGACTATTTATGACTAGGAATACGATGAGCTCTGTCCGAATTGCAGGTATCGATAGACCGGTATCCCGTCTAATCATGGGATCGATGATGCTTCACGAAGACCGCATGGAGCATGCGATAGAACTACTGGATGCCTACATGGATGTTGGGGGAAATACGATCGATACGGCCCATGTCTACGGAGCCGCGGGGAAGAAAGCGCTCGGTCGATGGATGCAGCAGCGGAGAAACCGTTCTTCCTTGACCCTAATCGGGAAAGGCGCTCACCCGGATGAAAATGGACCAAGGATGACGTTGCAAGCAATGGAGCAGGATCTGCACGAATCTCTTGAACGGTTACAGACCGATTATGTCGACATCTATATGCTGCACCGCGATGATCTTTCCGTTTCCGTCGGCTACATTCTCGAATCGCTCGAACGGCAAATCGAAGCAGGGCGTTGCCGAGCGCTCGGAGTATCGAATTGGACGACCATGAGGTTGGAGGAAGCTAACGATTATGCATTATCGCATGGACTGACGGGCTTTGCATGCAATAGCCCTAATCTAAGCCTGGCCAAGCCTAACGAGCCCCGCTGGGCGGGATGCGTCTCCGCAGACGGAGATTACGTCGCATGGCACGAACGATCGCAATTACCTCTTCTCTCTTGGTCGTCGCAAGCCGGTGGATTTTTCACAGGCCGGTACGCGCCGGATAGAATGGATGATCAAGAAGCCGTTCGGGTCTATTACAGCGACGCTAATTGGGAACGTCTTCGCCGGGCAAGGCAGCTTGCGGAGAGCAAAGGGTACGATGCCAATTCTATTGCGTTGTCTTACGTGCTGCAACAACGGTTTCCCACCTGCGCTATTATCGGTCCGAACAGCCCGGCCGAGCTCCATTCCAGCCTTCGGGGATTGGAAGTCGAGCTAACTCAGAAGGAAGCGGACTGGCTCGATTTGTTGGTGGATGGATAGACGAAGCGAGGGTCAAGCGGGGCAATCTCGCTTGACCCTTTTGCTTTGTTGTATTTTCAGACAATGACTTGAAGGGCAGAATAGAAATGCGATGAAAATCAATGTTATTTAATCGGTTCAACCTAATTGGCGTTCTAAATACGATGATAAACATTGCTGTTAAGCGGAATTATGGTCCATTCGTGGATAAGTAGTACCAACAACGATGAAAATCATGGTTATTCACCGTTCTCAACCGCTTTAACATTCAAAGTACGATGAAGATTATCGCTAATGAATGTTATGAGCCAAGAATTTACCCTTACTATATAGACGGCAGATAAAGTTCCGAGATTTCTTTAAAGGAATTAATGCCGTTAATATCTAATCTTCCCCTTAAGTAGAAAATTACTTTTGGGAGTGGTTGCCTTGGCGAGAACAAAAGCAATTC
>NZ_SOMN01000060.1 GCF_004564235.1 Cohnella luojiensis | reverse complement strand
CCGTAGACGAGATAAGAACTGCAGTAAAAGGCTTTACTGACGAAATAAGCAAAAGTCCGATGAAAATTATTGATCGACTTTGCATTAAGATATAGATATAACGGCTTCTTTATTGCCGTCTATATAGTTAAAAGGGAGAGCCTCAGCTGGCATTAGTGCTGAGGCTCTCTAAACGACGATATGATTATTTAACATTCAGCTCGGAGAGCAGCATCAGAACAAGCCCTTGCCCATAAAGCGTAGGATGGCAGGGGATATCATTATAGGCTTCGATGGAAGGCATAACCGGCGTGCCGCCGGAAACGCCGGTAACCTCTCCGCTTGGAAGCACCTTGGGAACAATCGCTTTCAACGTCCGAAAGGCCGCATCTTGGCAAGAGATGTCTAATAAGCCATGACGAACGGCCTTTAGGATGCCGCAAGCAATGCCGGCGCTGCCCGAGGTTTCCGGATAGAAATCCGCTCGATCCATGACGGTAGTCCAAAGACCGTCAGCCTGCTGAAAGCGGATCAGTCCGTGCATCATTGCTCGGTAACGTTCTAATGCTTGCTCCGATACGTTTGCGAGCCCTTCCAGCTCCTGCACGATCATCGGAGTTCCAACGGCGATCCAGGCATTCGCGCGAGTCCAACGAGCGGCGGACATATGATCCTGAGCGATGCAATTCCATCCGTGGAACAATACGCCGGTTTCTTTGTCTTCAAGCAGACTCAAATGGATTTCCAATTGATTAACGGCTTCGATAGCGTAGGATGCATCGCCAGTCTGGCGAGCAAGACGGGCTAAGAACAGCACAGCCATAAAGATAGTGTCGGCCCATACTTGCTCCGGAAAGCTGACATTTTCAGTGACGGTATGCTCGAACGCTCCTTCTCGGGTGCGGGGGGCCTCCGTAAGCATCCATTGTCCGATGCGTACGGCACTCTCAAGGAAGAGGCGATCCTGCGTGTGCTCGTATAGCGCGGGAAAGATGGCAAAAGGCGCCATGGAATTGATGACTCTCGATTGTTCCGATTTTTGCATGTTTTTGCGAGCCCACTTGATCAGAACATCCAGAACCTCCTTTTTCCGGGTCTTTTCATAATAAGATAGTATCGAAATGACGCCAACGCCGGGAACCCAGTCCCAATGATGGATGTCCATTCCCCAATTACCCGAATGATCCAATCGCATATAACGATAAACCTGGTCCGCAGTTTGATTAATAGAATCGTAAGAGATCGTATTTGGCATTTGTTCATTCCTTCCATGAAAGTGTATAGGTATAATTTCAATATACAATGAGGATTGAAGCGAAACTTGGTCTATCGTCTTATTGGGTTGGGATATTGTCTTTAATATTAAGTGGAGAGGCGAAAGGGGGACTCCGAATTGCCCGAATCCGTAGTGGATGAATTGACGAATGCGACACTGTCGGATTTCCCGGTTCATTGCTCGTATCGGACAACGAGCTTATACCAACCTATGTTTCACTCCCATAATGGATTTGAGCTCTATTTGTGTTTACAGGGAAATGGCAGTTTCATTGCGGGTGAACGGATACATGAATTGGGAGCGGGTACGTTCACGGTTGTCAAGCCGAAGGCGTTGCATCTACCGAGACCGAATACGAATGTGCCCTTTCATAGATATGTCCTAGCGGTGCAAAGAAGTTATTTAGAAAATTTATATGCGGAAGATAGGGATTGCTCATTAGCGATCAGACAATGGCTTCCCAAGCCGGATAGTGATTCGGTTCATTCTCGATTAAACGCTCGACAGCTATTGAGTCTGCAGGAAACGCTGGCTCAACTGGAGTTGGAAATTACAAGGAAACAGCCCTGCTACCCTTTGATTGTCAAAAGCCTGCTTCTGCAATTGTTTGCCCAACTAGGACGTTATCAATCTGAATCGGGTGAAGGTCAGGGGGGGACCTATGAACAGAAACGACTGGTCGAGAACATTCTCGGCTATATCATGGAGCATCACCACCAGCCTCTCCGCACGGAGAATTTGTGCGGACGGTTCCATTTGTCGCGTTCCTACTTGTTCAGGATATTTAAGCAGAATACGGGAGTCTCCATTAACGAATTCTTGGTCGCTTATCGAATTAATAAGGCCAAGGATTTCTTGCAAGGAACTGAGCTTCCGATCACGGAAGTCGCAGCTACCGTTGGTTTTCAAGATATTTCCCACTTTTGTCATACCTTTAAACGTTTCTCGGGGATGACTCCTAGCCGCTATCGATCCGCACATAATGGCTGCTATAGCACCAGAGATTTTTAAGGAAAATGGTATTCCTGTCGGGTATGTGCAGGCGATAAATCGTATAATGAATATGGTAAATAGTTCTTATGAACGATAGGTGAAGCTTAATGAAGAAGATCATGTTTACAGGCGGAGGTTCGGCCGGCCATGTGACGGTTAATCTGGCCTTGATTCCTCGATTTCTTGAAGAGGGTTGGTCAGTTGAATATTTGGGCTCGGAAAACGGTATAGAGAAACAACTGGTCCTTTCCGTCAGGAATGTTCGTTACCACGGGATTGCTACCGGCAAGTTAAGGAGATATTTAGATTGGAAAAACATGAAAGATCCGTTTAAGGTCATCCAAGGGGTCTTTCAAGCGTATCGTCTGATACGAAAACAGAAGCCGAATGTTCTGTTTTCTAAAGGGGGATTTGTCTCTGTTCCTGTTGTTCTTGGAGCGTGGCTCAATAAAGTGCCAATTGTAATACATGAATCAGATGTAACTCCAGGATTGGCAAACAGAATTTCGATTCCTTTTGCAACTCGCATTTGCACAACCTTTCCGGATACGGAAAAGCATCTTCCAAGTGGTAAAACGCATTACGTAGGGCCTATCATACGTGAGGAGCTGAAACAGGGAAGTGCGGAACGTGGGAGAGTATTCTGCCATTTTATTAATAAGAAGCCAGTACTGCTCATTATGGGTGGGAGTCTTGGGGCAGGGAAGATCAATCATGCAGTAAGGTCGTCATTAGAACGTCTCGTGGGACATTTTCAAATTGTACATCTTTGCGGAAAAGGGCAAATTGACTTATCCTATCAATACCCGCTCTATAGGCAGTATGAATATATACAGGAAGAGCTCCCTGACATAGTGGCGATGTCCGACGTCGTGATTTCCAGAGCGGGAGCCAATTCCATATTCGAATTCTTAACTTTGGGAAAGCCAATGCTGCTTATTCCATTAACGTTGGAACAAAGTCGGGGAGATCAGTTGGTTAACGCCGATACCTTTCAGAAGTCAGGTTATTGTGAAGTGCTTTTTGAAGAGGATCTTACCGCTGATACTTTGATAAGCAGTATCAAACAGATTTATGAGAATCGGCACGTCTACCTCCAAAATATGAGCCGATTTGAACGGAAGGATGCCCTGTCATTCGTTTTTGAATTGGTTAAACAAGTTTCCAGATAGTTTGTATTTGAAGAAGCCACCATCAACCCAAGAATCCTTACTCTGTAAGGGTTCTTTTTGTATGAATTAGAGGAAAAGATTAATCATCGGCGAATGTATTAATGAGAATGAATCGATCAAGAGCAGAGGAAATCGGATAATGATCAACCACTACAAAGATTTTTTACTGAACGTATTCTTTATTTTTTTTCCTTTGGTTTTTTACCCGTACATACTTAAAACAAAGAGAAGGGTTTTCCTACACCGCTTATTAAAGTATCTGGTTTTATCAGTTGCTTTGATAACTACAATGTCGTTTCCTGTACAGGTATATGGACTTGTTTATGATTTTCGGTCTATTCCCTTAACGATTAGCTTTTTGTACGGCGGACCGCATGTAACGATCCTTTTATACTTAACGCTAATTCTTTACCGCTTCGTGATGGGTAATCCTAACAATTTACTTTATCTTTGTTCTTTGCTGCCATCATTTTTTATTATCTCTTTATTTATTAAGAGATACTCCTATTATAATTTGAAAATTAAAGTGGCATTTGCCGTGTTGATTTGTACGCTGATTAAGCTGATGACAGTGTCCACCTATCTCGCGTTAAATCATAGACTTCATGTATTATTCGACAACCCGCTGCCCCTCTTGCAGACTTATTTATTGCAAGGACTAATTGCCGGAGTTTATGTCTATCTATTGGAATATGTAAATAAATATTTCATTATGCAGGAAGAAATTATTGCAAGCGAGAAAATAAAAATCGTGAGCGATATAGCTGCGTCGGTAGCTCATGAAATCAGGAATCCATTAACATCAGTAAGAGGATTTATTCAATTATTGGGAAAAGACGGTCTGCCAGCTCAAACAAGGGGTTACTATCAAAAAATATGTCTCGAGGAATTGGACAGGGCCCAGAATATTATTTCCGATTATTTGTCGCTTGCAAAACCGGACCCGGAGTACATAGACCGTATTAACCTCAAAGAAGAAGTGGAGTATGTTTCCCATATTCTTCTAACCTATGCGAACTACAATAATGTAGCGATTAACACGATATTATTCGAAGCGGCCTATGTGCAGGGAGATAGACAAAAACTCAGACAAGCTTTAATTAATATTGGCAAAAATGCAATAGAAGCCATGCCGAACGGCGGGATCCTAAAGTTCAGTTTAGAAAAGGTAAACGATACTGCCCTATTAACCATAACCGATACCGGCGTCGGTATGACGATGGAGCAAATCAAAAGACTCGGAACTCCTTACTATTCTACGAAAGAAAAGGGCACTGGTCTTGGGACTATGGTTTCGTTTGGGATAATAAAAAAAATGCAGGGGAATATCGAGATAATAAGTGAACCGGGCGTGGGGACTGAATATCTCATAACCTTTACAATATTATCCGCATGAGGTAAGGAGTCTATTCCTGAAAAGGAAACGAAAAGCCATTCTTCGCTGTGCCACGAGGCTGGAAGAATGGCTTTTTATCCGTTCACGGATTCCGTGAACATGACATGTGGACATCATCCGTATCGGGTAATGGGGAATCTTCAATTAGGCTGCGCAAAGGTGCGTTTTCTTCTTTCTCGGGTTGATCCAATGGGTAAACTCTGGCGGTTTCTTCGTGGTCATCGACTTGTTGGATGTAGACGGGCACTCCGTTATAAGTCACGTTTGCCATGGTCGGCGAAGCGGCTATTTCTTGTGCTCGTTGCTTGTTCATTTTTGTGGCCTCCTTGGCATGCGGTAATTACAGTGTTGGCGCTTTTTGACGGATGTATTCGTTATTGCCGGGTTGCAAAAGGGTTTTGTCGAGCCGCGGGGAATATATAAACTGATATTTCATTCTAAGCCCTGGGTGATGACGATTAATAACAACTATTTATCGAGAGATATCAATGAGATGCTCGTGCTTAATTCATTCTTGAATCTAACATCGGACGGGGTCTACGTCATCGATTTAAGCGGACGAGTGTTGGAAGTAAACAAGAAATTCGAGGAGCTCCACGGTTGGTCGCGGGAAGAGATCGTCGGCAAGGAGCTGCCATTGACTCCGCTGGAATGGGAAAAATCAATGAAAGTCGTTGAACGGGTCCTGCGGGGGGAGCAAGTTACCGTATTCGAAGCGGTGAAGTTCGCCAAGAACGGCAGTTATTTCTATGCCGACGTGACGGTTTCTCCCGTGAATAACGAGAATGGAGAGCTCGTGGCTTTCGTAGTCATCGAGAGGGATATTACGGATAAGAAACATGCAGAGGATCGGCTCAGGGAAAGCGAAGAACGATATCGGGTTCTGGTGGATTGCTCGCCGGAGCCTATTGTCGTGTCCCATGACTTCAAGATCGTTTTCGCTAACCCGGCCACCGTAAAGCTTATGGGAGCGGATAGCCCGGAAATGCTTGTCGGCCAGCCAGTGTCTCGATTTATTCATGCGGAAGATTTGGCGGCTCTGCCCGATTTTGTCGATAAGCTTTATAAGAATGGCAAGGCATCGGAAAGCGTCGAGCTAAGGTTAATTCGCTTCGATGGTAATATCATACATACGGAATATAGAGCTGTTCCGATCGAATTTCAAGGAGTGAGATCGGTTCAATTATTATTCCGGGACGTAACCGATCGCAAGAAAGCCGAATCCGAACTTGCTGTTAAGGAAAAGGAATTAGGCCGGGTATTGAAGCTTTCTCCTGAACCGATTTTTCTCCATCAAGCCGGCATTATTACTTTCGTGAACGATATGGGAATAAAGCTTTTGAAGGGCACGAAGATAGAGGAGTTCGTTGGGCTTCCCATTATTGATTTCGTTTGTCCCAGCTACCACCCCATCATCTTGAAACGCATGGAGAGTGTCGTTCAGATCGATGATTACATGGAGTTTATCGAACTGAAGCTTAAAAGTATGGATGGCGAGCTTATCGATGTTGAAGCAGCGTCAGTCTGCGTCCATAAGGATATCCGGAAACCGGTTGTTCAGGTTGTCATCAGAGACTTGACGGAGCGCAAGAAAACAGAGGAAATGATCCGCAGATCCGATAAGCTGTCGATTGCCGGAGAGCTTGCCGCGGGGGTTGCGCATGAGATTCGTAATCCTTTGACGTCGTTAAAGGGCTTTATGCAGTTATTGAAGTCGAAAAATACGGATTACGTGGATATCATGCTCATGGAGATTGATAGGATCAGCTATATCGTCAATGAATTCATAGGCATGGCCAAGCCTCAGGCATTGAACTTTATTAAATGCGACCTTCGCAACCTTATTGATAATGTCATTATTTTCATGCAACCCCAAGCCCTTCTTTTTAATGTCCAGATGAAGGTTAACGTAGATCCTCCGATTTTACCCCTCGAGTGCGAGCCGAATCAAATAAAGCAAGTGTATATGAATGTTCTGAAAAACGCGATTGAATCCATGCCTCAAGGTGGGGAGGTAGAAATCACTGTTTATATGAAGGAAAACGGAAATATAATGACGCGGATCGTGGATCAAGGAGTGGGAATCCCCGAGAATCGAATGGAGAGAATCGGCGAGCCGTTTTTTTCATTGAAGGAGAGTGGAACGGGATTAGGTCTAATGGTATGTCATCGAATTATTGAAGCGCACGGGGGAATGATAACCATCCGCAGCGTAGTCAATGAAGGTACGACCTTGGAAATCGAGTTGCCTTCTTCGATGGGTTGAAAATCATCGTTGTCGTTGTCGACTCTCGTTGTCGAATCTATTATTAAAAAATTTGTTGACGTCCGGTGTCGGACAATCTATAATCAGGTTAGAAAAGAGAATTTCCTGTATTTACTAGTCGTAATTTCATTTCACTAGATTGCCTCTTTTCATGAAGGAGGAGGAAGTCAGTTGAACCCACTGAACGAGATCATGTCTACTGAGGAAGCATCCAAACTTTGGGGAGTTCATCAAGACCATGTGAAACGGTTATGCCGTGAGGGAAAGGTCGTATGTCGCAAGTTCGGGAAGACTTATATCCTCAACAAGAGTCAACCGAAGCCCGGCAAGAAAAGAGCTGTTGTCTAACCTACTCCAAGACGTTCGAAGGGATTTGCCAAGATGGTTTACGACGGAATCGTAATAGGGCTTGTTGTAGGATGGATTCGTGCCGGCTGGCGAAATGGCCTGGTGGCTCTCTCGCAGATTCGTATTCGCGGGGGATGGATTTTCCCGGTACTGCTCCTGATTCAACTTGGGCTATACTCCCTGCATGATAAGGTTCAAGTAATTGAAGATTATAACAGTTACATGTTCATGGTTGTTTACGTAGCGGGGCTTTACATGCTGTGGCTGAATCGGATGGAAAAAGGTTTTTGGTGGATATTTGCAGGTGTCGCCCTTAACTTTCTCGTGATGTTGGCGAACGGCGGCAAGATGCCGGTTTCCATAGATGCGATTTCAGTGTTAGATCCGAATTACGCCGATACGATGAATGGCGAGTCGATCACTACAAAGCATGAACTGTTAACGGATTCAACTTTGCTGCCCTTCTTAGGGGACATTATTCCACTTACGCTGCCGTACCCTAGAAGCTTAGTCATCAGCATCGGCGATGTAATTATGAACTTCGGTATCTTCATTTATCTGCAGCATGCTTTGTTGGCTCACAAATTAAGTACTCCCTTTGCTAAGGCAAAATAAAATAAATTCACAATCCAATTGAAAAGGAGCTTGATCCCAATGAAAAAATTAGAAGGAATCAAAATCACTCGTATTATCGTTAACGCGCTTATCGTTGCTTCTGTTGTAATCGCACTGACGTCTGGATTCAAAATCGGCGGAAATTAAAAGGAGCTAATACATATGAAAAAATTAGAAGGAATCAAAATCACTCGCATTATCGTTAACGCGCTTATCGTTGCTTCCGTAGTAATCGCACTTACGTCTGGATTTAAAATCGGCGGACTATAAAATTAAAAGGAGCTAATACATATGAAAAAATTAGAAGGAATCAAAATCACTCGCATTCTCATAAACGCTGTCATTGTTGCTTCCGTAATTATTGCTCTTACATCTGGATTCAAAATCGGCGGCAATTAATCAAACGACCGAAGGGAAACAGGATTCCTGTTTCCCTAAAACATTTTAAATAGAGCCAATGAAAGGTTTGAAGTAATAATGGGAGTCGCTCGTAGGTACTTTGGACAGCTACGTCAACCCGGTTATGCCTATGCGTTACTAATTTGTTTGGCCGGTGCGATCCTGTTTGTTTCAAGCGATATTCAAGCTTTTCGGTCCTATTCACTAGCTGATTGGGTCATGATATACGCATTGGTTGCTTCCGTTCGGATTCTAGATTATTATACATTCCGGCTACCCCCCGAGGGAAACCAGCAGTCCATGGACTCGTCCATTTTTTTGGCAGCTGTTTTTATATTCGGAGTGGGGTTTTCTCTGTTTGTCTTGTTAATTAGTTCGATAATTTTCATGTTATATGATCGTACAATGTTATGGTGGAAGCATCTGCTCAACTTTTCGATTTACACGATTATGATAACCGGAGCTAGCGCTACGTACCAAGTTTTTGGGGGGGAAGCGGGCTTATTCGATATAAAGCATTTATATGCGTATATCATTGCGTTGGTTGTTTACTTTTTCACAAACGTACTCCTTGTTGGTTTCTACTACTTTCTTTTATATAAAGGGGTATTATATGAAATCATCAAAACATTTCTGAAAGATGCTATGTTTGCCTATCTAAGCACCTTGCTCCTCTCGATCGTTCTTGTGATCTTGATCAATAACGGCAATACTTTCGGATTGTTTTTATTTCTGGCAATCGGAATGTTGCTGTCCCACGCATTTCGTCAGTTATTCAAGATGTACAACGAAATGAGCGCAAAAGCGAATATGGACCAGCGAACAGGCCTCTATAGCCACAGTTACTTCGAGGAAAAGCTGGATGAATATATGAATCAGGCCAAGGAGAAAGATTTAGCGCTATCTTTGGTGATGATCGATCTGGATGATTTCAAAAAATACAACGACGCTTATGGCCACCCGCAGGGGGATCGGCTTCTGGCCTTCTTCGGGCAACTTATTAAAGAAGAATGCGAGCCTCTTCAGTTGTTCGCTGCCCGTTATGGCGGAGAAGAATTTTCGATCATCCTGCCGGGTTTCACAAACGATGCAGCAAAGGAATTTATCGATAGGCTAAGGAAGAAAACCAACGATACTCCGTTCGAGGGAGTGGAAGTTCTCCCCCATGGCTGCATTTCCTTTTCGGCAGGAATTATGGCCTTCCACAAGGACACCTACGACAAGTCCCAGTTGATTGATTGCGCGGACCGTGCGCTCTACAAAGCGAAGTCAAAAGGGAAAAACACGGTTTGCATTTATGGCGAGGAGAGCGAAATTCCTCAGAGGCTTGAACATGATATTAATGAGATCGAGCAACAAATCAAAATTTTTCTATCTAAGGATGTCTATACGTTTAAGCACTCGAAGCGCGTCTTTTCTTATGCCGTGGATATGGCCGATGTCTTGGAACTCAATGAGACGGATCGCCGTTTATTAGTTCTGGGTGCATTGATCCATGATATCGGAAAATTGGAAATCCCTCGAGATATACTGAATAAGAAGACGAAGTTAACGAACGAAGAATGGGAAATCGTTAAGAAGCATGTTCAATGGGGCAAAGAAATCGTATTAGTAACGGACAAATACAAGGATTTGGTGCCGTTAGTCGAACTACATCATGAAAGATACGATGGCAAAGGCTATCCTTACGGTTTGAAAAACATTGAAATCCCCCGGCTTGTTCGCGTGTTGTGCATCATAGATTCTTTTGATGCGATGACAACCGAACGGCCTTACCAGAAAACAAAGTCGTTCCAGGAAGCCCTTGAGGAGTTGCGAGCATGTTCCGGTACGCAGTTTGATCCGGAGCTTGTCGGTTATTTTGTCCAATACATCGAAAATAAGTCGTCCTCGCGTGCCAAATAAGATGAAGCGAAGTTATGATAAGCACAATACCAGCCCAGGGTGATTACCCTGGGCTGGTATATTTTGGATTGTTGCTTTTGTGAGCGTGCCTATGTTACATTGTATTTCCTGCCGTTATGGCATTGAAACTCTCTCTTCCCGACAAACAATGAAAGATAACAAAATCTATTAGTTGGAAAAAATTGAGGGTTGCAACGCGAAGCGATACACGGTATGATAGATTTCTTGCTTCGGACAACGAGGCGAACAAGAAACACGAATTGTTCTTTGAAAACTGAACATTGAGCGTAAGAAACAAATAATCGTCGAGGTCGGCTTTCGAGTCGGCGGAGACAAACCAGCAATACAGATTGAGCCTCAAAGGCTCTTTAATAAGAAGCTTCGGCTTCACTATTATGGAGAGTTTGATCCTGGCTCAGGACGAACGCTGGCGGCGTGCCTAATACATGCAAGTCGA
>NZ_SOMN01000059.1 GCF_004564235.1 Cohnella luojiensis | reverse complement strand
CCACACTTTTTCATCTACTTGTCAAGTCCTGTTTTCATTTTTTCATGCAAAAAAAAGAGCGGGCTATCTTTTAGATAACCTGCTCTTGTTCTTAATTTTGGCCCTGCGCCTTAACTTAATGACATTGTTGCTTAGGCAGCCGTTTTTATTTACTCCGCTAGACAGGCAGGATTGTGCAAAACTTTAGTGTAAAAGTTCGATGGCTGTAATGATAAAATTACCTCGAAAGACTCTTTAATTCGGGGGTGAAACGATGACTTGTCGTCTTGCGTTCTTTATTCAAGAGTGGGAATCGAAAATTAGAAATTTTACGTTGGAAGAATCACAAATGGGTTTTGTTTTCTTGCCTAGTAAAGCTCTTGATTTCTTCAAAGAAGAAAATTGCTTTCCTGTAGTTATTCTTTTTGAAGATGAACCTGTCGGTTTCTTTGTCTTACATAATAGTGGAGAAATTTATGATTTTACCGAAAACGTTAATTCAATATTTCTGCGGGCGTTTTCCATTGATAGGAAAAATCAGGGAAAAGGCTATGCAAAATTAGCAATGAATAGTCTACCGAAATTCATTCAACTTTATTTTCCACAAGTAGACGAGATAGTTCTGACTGTTAATGAGAACAATTTAGCGGCAAAACGGTTATATGAGAAATCGGGGTTTTTATATAAAGGGAAAAATAAACTAGGCAGAAGTGGGATTGAACTGGGCATGCATTATTTTCTTAAGGGCTGTTAAACATTGAATCAATTCTTAAGGAAATCGGGCGTTTTCGATGTAATGATTGGGTTATTCAAGAGACCCGCGTATTTGATGCTCCACGCGATCTTGTGTTTGATGCTTGGACGAAAGAGGAGCACCTGTCGAAGTGGTGGGGACCTCGAGGTTTTACGACGACTTTTCAGGAGTTTGATATGAAACCGGGCGGTACATGGCAGTTTATCATGCACGGTCCTGATGGCGTTGATTATCCAAACACCAATGTCTTTGTCGAGGTCGTTAAACCCGAGCGAATCGTCATCAAACATGCTGTGTTTCCCCATTTTCTTGCGACAGCAATCTTTGAGGATCTAGATGGCAAGACCAAACTCACTTATAGCACAGTTTTTGAAGAAGATGCCGCTGTATTCGATAAGGTGAAAACATATGCCGTCCCAGGTGCCGAACAGACCATGGATCGTCTTGAGGAGCATCTGGCAAGTATGTCTTCTTTTTGAGGCATGGTAGAAGTAACAAAGTTTATTTATTACAGGAGGCTACGACATGTTGAAACTATTCGAGTATAACTGGCAAGTTCGCAAAGATTGGTTTGACTGGTGCGATACGGTTAGCGAGGAAGAGTTGTTGAAAAGACGCACCGGAGGCATAGGATACATCCTTCCCACGCTGTATCACATTGTGGCAGTCGAGTATGGTTGGATTTGCGGTGGAATACAAGAAAAAGCGATTGTAATCCCTCCATTCGAGCAAGTGGCCAGTTTGCAGCAAATAAAGGGTTTTTCCGCCAATTGCCACGTGGAACTCGCTCCATTTGTTTATGATTGGAATGATAGTCTGGAAAACCGCGTTATGATTGATATCACGGATGAAGGGGAACGGGAAGCCCATAAATACGGCGAAGTGATGCGGCACGTGATCGCCCATGAGATCCACCATATCGGTCAATTGTCTATATGGTCACGAGAAATCGGAAAGAAGCCGGTTACTGCAAACTTGATTGGCAGAGGGTTATTCGATATTTAACGTTGATATATCCTATTGAACTAAGGAGTGTGCAATCGCAACTCCTCTTTTCTTTGTTACGCTAACGTCAGATTAGCATAAGAAGGATTTTGCCGCTTGACTGATGAATTGCTTATAAACTAATACCTTCTCTGCAATATCAGTCACCTATCGGTCGCGAAGGGGAAAAAGATATGATTCCACTACCTTTAAAGCTCGCCGCTCATCTTGTCGACGCTATGTGGACACCAATTACGATCGGGTGCTCTGTTGCTCAAACTTTCCGTTTGCAATTGCCGGGCCATGGAGTAGGGATGTACCTAAAGATGGTAGATCGGGATACTCGCAGGTCACTACAGCCGGAATATGAGCGGCTGGTATGGTTGCAAGGAAAACTGCCGGTTCCGAACATCATTGATTTCGTGACTGAAGACAATCGGGAATACCTGCTTACTGTCGAACTTCCGGGTACCCATGCCGCGGACCAATCAAGCTCGAATAGCCTACCGGGCATCGTACAGGAGTTGGCGCAGGCGCTAAGACGTATCCATGCTCTGCCAATCGATGATTGCCCATTCGAGAAAAACTTGACAATTCATATCGCTGAGGCTCGGCAGAATATGGAGCTTGGCTTAGTGGATGTGGAGGACTTCGACCGTAAGCGCTCAGGTAGAAGTTCTGACTCGTTATACCGAGAGCTGCTAATTACGCGACCTCAGAACGAAGACCTGGTATTTACTCACGGAGATTATTGCTTGCCGAACATTCTATTGTGCGAAGACGGCAGGCTAAGCGGATACATCGACTGGGGTAATGCCGGCATTGCCGACCGGTACCAAGACCTAGCGCTTGCCCATCGTAGTTTGATTTATAACTTCGGAATGACATGGGCAGAACTTTTCTTGCATGAATACGGACTGGAGCGACCGGACCGGGAAAAAATCGAATTCTACCAGCTACTGGATGAGTTTTTCTGAGTGACTAAGGTGGATTTCTAGTAACAACGAAAGAAAGGTTTTTCGTTATTACGGACACGATAGCACAACGAAGAACAGGCTGCCAATAACATCGGCAGCCTGTTCAATAAAGAAGGGTTTTGTCTGCGATTTGGAGGTCATATTACTCCTCCTCGTCTCCGTCATTGTGGTTGTTATGATCATGATCGTCATGTTCGTTCTTATAGTTGCCACCATGATGATCGCCATCATCGCGATCATCACGATCATCACGATCAATTTGATCTTTATGTTTCTTACGAACTTTTTGAAATTTTTGATCTTCTTTGTCTTTATCATCTTGTTCATATTCTAATTCTGAAGACTGATTATTCCATTTTAATTTGACTTTGATTTCTGCTTGACCTGGGTCGATGTCGAATTTCTTGAGTAAGGCATCTGCAAATTCTTGTTTGCTCATTGTTTTGTTTAATCCGATGGATCCCAGAAGTTGTTGGATATATTGATCGGCTTCGCTACCTTCCAAATGGCTGTTATGATCGCCGATCTTTTCTATTTCCACTTCGGAATCGATTTTAGCATTTTCCCGTTTAAGCTTTATTTTAACCTTCAGACCATTCTGATTTATTTTAATTTCTAATTTCCTCATTTGATCGAGTTTAAACGATTCTTCGATAGTTTTAAGCGTGTTCGTGCTATGGCTTTGAGAAGGTGAAGGAATTAGCGTGATTGAAACCTCATTCGCATGGCTTTGAGAAGGTGAAGGAATTAACGTGATTGAAACCTCATTCGCTTTAGCAATTTGTTGTTTAGCTGTTTCACTTACAACAGTCGGATCCTTCACTGTTGACGGGGTTTCTAATTGGTCCGCAAAAGCGACAAATCCATATGTAAGCGTGATCGAACATAGTGCCCCAATTAACATGTAAGCGATTTTCTTCTTCATAATAGTCCTCCTGAATTGCATAATATGATAGTTCATGGCTGTCTCTATATAATATATTCGTAGGGATCTTCAATTTTGGGTCCGTATGTGGGGGAGAAAGCTTGTCTGATGGCAGATCAGCGATTCGATTATCAACTTTAGAGGCGATCAACCGTATTGAACTAACCGGTACGATAGTGGAAGAGTAGCAGCAATCGCAGCTCCTCTTTTCTCAATTACTCTATCGGGCATGATTGTTGAACCATTTAGCGAAAGGGTGAGTTGGTTGTTCGAGTTATCAAATTCGATTATCCTGTGAACGAAATACCCTATAAAGAAATAGGGGGACGTAAATTGAAATTCTACGTATTAGCGCCAGAATCCCCCAAAAAGAAAAGAACAGCTATTCTATTCTTCGTTGGTGGTAGTTTTGGAAAGGGGCCACGAACGCCAGCAGATTTTCAACATCAAGCAAAGTATTTCTCTTCAAAGGGTATAGTGTCAATCTGTGTTGATTATAGGACGGGTCATGATGAAGATTTTTCTCCAGTTCAAGCCATTTGTGATGTTAAATCCGCTGTTCGGTGGTTGAGGGAGAATTCCGATGGCTTGGGTGTAGACCCTAATAAAATTGTTGTGTGTGGTTCATCCGCGGGTGGATATATTGCTGTATCCTCGATTATGTTTGAGGATGTAAACGATGACATTGATCATCATAGTACAAACTATATTCCAAATGCATTAGTCGTTTTCGGTGCCGGAATGGACGGTGTTGACATTATGAGGAGACGTTACCCGGAACTGCTTGAAAGGGCAATGGAACTGTCACCTCTTCACAATATTAAAAAGTGCTTACCTACAACCTTATGGTTATGCGGAACAGCCGATGATCTATATGAACAAAATAAAAACTTCGTTAATCTCATGATAAATGAAGGGAACGACATAACGTTTATTACATATGAAGGTATGGAGCATGGTATCCCCAACTATTTAAGTCATCAAAATAAGTCATACCATGATACCACTCTTAGGATTGATGACTTTTTGAAAACTATAGGATTTGTATAATCCACGCAAATTAGCGCGGCCCCGACAGCATCTCTTCTACCAACGACCTCATGGAGTCGACGACCGTCCTTTTGTAACGGATTCCTTGTATCAACACTTTGATTTTTTGGGCGTGCGACAAACGGGCGAACCGGGGTTCTTGCCGCAAGAAAGAGCGGATGATTTTGGAACCTGCCGGCTCAATCTTTGCGGTTCTGAACCGCGGAAAGTGCTCTAGCAGCTTCAGGTTTCGCGCACGGTCGAGCCATCCCCGGATGTCCGGCATTGCGCCGCTCTCGTCCACGATGCATGGAGCATACTTCTTTTTGGTATGGCGTATGAGGAATTCATAACGATCGAGCCCTCCAAGCAGCGTGAAACTCCCGTCTTTCTTGTTCCTGCGGACGATAAGAAGATACACGCAGTCTCTCATCCACGCCCGGAGTTGATGCCAACGCTTCGAGCTGCCGAAGGATGCCTCGGGTTTGATTTTGCTCAGAGGCACATATTTTACGGTAAATCTCATAGCGCATCCTCTCCTCGAGAGAGTATATTCGCGAATGTTGTTGTCTTATGTCATTATGGTTTAACGAGTAATTTTCCAAAATATAGGGCATTCTTAATAGAAAATGTAGGTGAGTGCTCATGTTTTTTCGAAAACTCGTCGTAACAATTGCCTTCATTACTATGGTATTTCATCCGACTGATTCAGTTAACGGTTCTAGGAAGGTGCCAGCGAAAGTCGCTTTTATGCGGGACGGTAACGTGTGGGTGTATGTGAATGATACGGAGATTCAGGTGACGAACTCGGGGAAGGCGAGCAGCCCGGAATGGTCAGTTGATGGAAAGCTACTTTCCCTTGTTGAAGAAGAGGGAGGGGACCCGCATCAACAGAGTGTTCGGATCTATGATGTCGGCGCCAAGAAAACCATAAAAATCTATAATAGAGGGTATTTACCGAAGTGGTCTCCCCGCGGAGACATTCTCGCCTATAAAGACGGTACCGTTCTCAACGTTACCGATTTCAAGCAATTTAATAACGCTGCAATTGGAGTAGATAATTATATCTGGATTCCTGACGGAAGCGGATTTATATTATCGAAGAGCGGCAACCTCACGCCGGAAGGATGGTCGGGAGCGACTCTTTATAAGAAGGTCCTGCCGCAGAATTGGGCGAAGGCGAGTTATCTAGAGAATGTTAAGAAATTCTTTAGCCTACCGAATGAGATATCAAGCAACGGTTCAAAGATTATTGCGGTCTATACAAGCGATTTTTCTTACTCGCCGAGCGGTCGCTGGCTTTCTTTCGTTGTATCGCCGACGGCATCTTGGTCAATGGACAGCAATATGGTTTGCTCGATCTCCGCAGACGGCCGTCTTTTTGAAGTGTTGGACGAGATCATTCTGGAAGTCGGACTTCCGAAGTGGGCGCCGTCGAAAGACATTTTAGCGTATATTGCAGGTGGAGGAAGACTTGTGTTCGGATTCAGGGATAAAGATTTAAAAACGAAGGAATACCCTGCATTCACAACCTACACGCCGGAGAACTATGCCGACTTGGATTTCGCTTGGAAGGACGACAATACGATCTATGTCTCTCGAATTAAAGAAGCAGAATGGTCGAATGATTTTTCCAAGCACCCTCTTCCGGCTGTATTTGTTATAGACACAGTCTCGGGGAAGCAATCCCAAATAACGAGTCCTCCGGAAGGATATGCCGACTACAGTCCCCATTACAACCGTTCCGCCGATAAAATGATTTGGATTCGACGAAAATATGATTATAAAGACTCTAATATTTGGATGGCCAATCCTGACGGAAGTAACGCAAGTCTATGGCTGAAAAATGCCGATTCACCGATAATTTATTCGCCAAAGGTGTAATGTGAGTCGTGCCTTCAAATCCGCGAGCTATATGATTCATAGACCCATGCGAACTCGCATGGGTTTATTTGTATTTTACTGTTTCGAAGGGGATGCTCATACACTAAATCAACCGGGTTTAAAAACATCTGTGGCTCAACTCCGAACTCTTAGCAGAGGTAGAGGAGGTTATGCGTTGGCAGGCACAAAGTACATAAAACTGCTGGGACTTGTTGCAGGCGTCGCGGCGTTGAATATCATAGTGCTCTCACCCGGATTAATAGGGGTAGATGTAGGCAGAAATCCTCTTGCGACGGCATTCGGGGTAACGGTGCCGATCGTAAGCGCGCTTGCTTTGTTTTACGGTACGTATGTTTGGATATTTAAGCTGCCAGTTGTTATGCCCGTGAAACAAATCAAAACGCACGAGGACTACGTAGAGGCATTGACTAGTTACGGATGCATAAAAGCGCTGGAAGGCGATATTACGCTTGCCCTAGAGCAGTTGAATCGGATGAAAAAGAAGAACTCCACCTTGTTAAACGTCCTGAATCAGAGATTCGATCCGTCCGAGTTAAGCTACAAGAAGTTCGCTTCCGTCATCCGGGAGGTAGAAATGCTTTTCTACCTTAACATCAGGAGTATCCTGAACAGGCTCCATGTCTTCGACGAATCGGAGTTCGAGAGCATCATGAGTCAGAAGTCGACGCGGTTGTCCCGGGAGCTTCTGCAAGAAAAGACGAACGTGTACAACGAGTATGTGTCTTTCGTAAAAAGCTCCCTAGGAACTAACGAGGAAATCTTGTTAAAGCTGGATAAGCTGCTGCTGGAGATATCCCGCTTGGATGACTTGGAGCTCGGGGATATCGAGAATCTGGCTTGCATTCAGGAAATAGACTCGTTAATCAAGCAAACGAAGTTCTATAAACAGTGAAAGGGTGTTAAGCATGGCTAAGAAGAGTAAGTTTTTCCTACTCTCGGGTTTCATTGTCGTATTCGTGTTTGCCCTCGTGTACTTTGGCGTTCAGTTAACCTCTAACTTAGGGAAATCCAAAGATCAGGTAACCACCGAGGACATGGGAAAACAATTAAACAAACTTTACTCCGATGTGTCGGTAACCACCGCGGCTCCCATTAAAGGCCAAATAGACCTAAATCCTAACGATGTCGCGGAATCTCTTCCGGATATTTCCAAGTTTCCGATATCCGTAAATAACACTACCGATCATTTCGTAGAGATCTTATCTTCCACGGAAAAGTCGGGAACCGGCGTCGACGGGTGGCTGAACGAAGTGGCGAACGATTTCAACCAAGCCAATCTCGACGTAAAAGGGAAACCTGCTTCGGTCAAGATTCGCAATATTGCTTCCGGGACGGCTACCGATTACATCAAATCCGGTAAATACGTAGCAGACGCGTTCACGCCGTCGAACGAATTGTGGGGTGAAATGGTAAAAGCGAGCGGCGTTAAGATTCAGCTTATATCCAAGCGTCTTGTCGGGAATGTTCCCGGCATTGTCATAGCAAAGGCGAAGTACGATGCGTTAGTCGACAAGTACGGGGCGGTAAACGTTAAATCGGTTACCGAAGCGATAGCCAATAACGAGTTTGCCATGGGGTATACGGATCCGTTCGCCAGCTCTACGGGGCTGAATTTTCTTGTAACGGCGCTCCATACTTTCGATAGTTCAAATATATTGGGAGAAAAAGCAGTTCAGGGGTTCGAGAAATTCCAAGCCAACGTCCCTTTTATCGCGTCTACGACCATACAGATGCGCGATGCGGCTAAGTCCGGGATGCTGGATGGCTTTGTTCTGGAGTACCAAACCTACGTTAATACGCCGGAACTAAAGAGCGGGTATGTCTTTACTCCTTTCGGCGTAAGGCATGACAGCCCGTTGTACGCTTTGGGTGATCTTCCTCAAGATAAGTTAGACATCATTCAGAAGTTCGCGGACTTCGTCGCGCAGGATAAGTATCAACAATCGGCTCGGGAAAATGGCTTCAATAGCCTTGAGGACTACAAGGCGGAACTTGGCGCGGTCGATGGCAGCTTGCTATCCTCCGCTCAGAAGATATGGAAGGAGAAGAAAAACGGAAGTAAACCTATTTCGGCCGTATTCGTAGCAGACGTCTCTGGCAGCATGGATGGCGAACCTCTTAATCGGCTTAAGGAATCCCTGTTGAAGGGACAAAAGTATTTAGGAAAGGACAATCGCATCGGTTTTGTTTCCTACTCTGATAACGTAACGATCAATCTTCCGATCGGGAAGTACGATACGAACCAGCAATCCTTGTTCGTAGGAGCTGTAGATAGCCTTCAATCCAGCGGTGGAACCGCGACCTTCGATGGGATCATCGTAGCTTTGAAAATGCTGCAAGACGAGTTGGCGGTCAACCCCAACGTGAAACCCTTGATTTTCGTCCTGAGCGATGGAGAAACGAACAAGGGTTACACCTTGCAGGATGTTAAGGATTTGATCGAAAATTTCAAGATTCCTATTTATACAATCGGTTATAACGCCAACATTAAGGCTCTTCAAAGCATTTCGAGCATCAACGAGGCAGCTAGTATTAACGCGGATACGGACGATGTCGTCTACAAGATCGGCAACTTGTTTAACGCTCAATTGTAACTCGAAACCAGAGGAGGGGTATCATGTCGTTTACGATGGAAGTAGCAAGTCCGGAAGAGATCAAGGTAGCGATCGAACAAGAGGTTAAACCAATACCCGAAGAAATCGCAAAGCTTAAAGAGGTAGCGGATTCCAACGTAGCCACGATCATGGCGCTCGATATCGAATCGCTGGAGAAGCGGAAAGAGATCCTGCAATCCATCGAAGTGTTCGGGCTGAATACGATGAAATCATCTTCGGATAAAAATTCTTTGCTTCAGGTTTCGGTAGGGAATCTCTCGAAAACGGGAGGCGAGGGCGGTCAAGTGGCCAAGGGACTAGCCGAATTGCATACCCAACTGAAGGATCTGGATCCGAGCGTGGTAGACTTTGCCAAGAGGGGTTTTTTAGGCAAAATGTTCAATCCGTTGCGTGCTTACTTCCTTAAGTATCAGAAAGCCGATGCCGTGATCGCGGATATCGTGGGTTCCCTCGATAAGGGAAAGTCGACGCTTAAGAACGACAACACTACCCTGGAGATCGAGCAACAGTCGCTTCGGGAGTTGACCAAAAAGCTTCAAAAAGAAATCCAGCTAGGGGTATTGATGGATGAGTCGATCGAGTCGCAGATCGAAGCGGCCAAACAGCGCAACGAAGATGCCGACAAAATCCGGTTCATTACCGAGGAAGTGCTCTTTCCTTTGCGCCAACGAACGATGGACTTGCAACAGATGCTGGTCGTTAACCAACAGGGGATTATGGCCATCGAAGTCGTTATCCGAAACAACAAGGAACTGATACGCGGAGTAGACAGAGCCAAGAACGTTACGATTTCGGCGCTGAAGATTTCCGTAACCGTAGCTAGCGCCCTCTACAATCAGAGGATCGTGCTGAAGAAGATAGAGCTTTTAAACCAAACCACGAACGATCTTATTGCCGGTACTTCCAGAATGCTAAAGGAGCAAGGGGTGGAGATCCATAAGCAATCGCTGGAAACGAGCATCTCGGTAGATACGCTGAAACAAGCCTTTACCGACGTATTGTCGGCCCTGGATTCAATTAGCACCTACAAGCAGGAAGCTCTGCCTAAAATGCGCGAAACGATCAATCAATTCCGTGAACTGGCTGAGGATGGCGAGAAGCGGATTCAGCGTTTGGAGAAGGGGCATAGGTTGAGTTTGTAAGCTATGCGGTCCGTTATTTAATGCTTATGTTACTGAAAAGCTACACGGCACCATAATAGTTATAGTCTAATGAAAACTTACAGGTATTGGAAATAAAGCCCACTTTTATTGTCTATACTACGATGATGAAGGGGTGGGCTATATGAAATGGATCGTTCTAATCATATCTATCTTGATTTTTAACGCTGTTGCAATTTTAATGAGAAAGCGTTTAAAGATTTCCGAAATATATGCAACTGTTGCCGTTGCTCTGTTACTCGATTTATTAGTTGATGTATATGCGAGCTTTCGTTTTAAAGCATGGGGATTTTTCGAAGTGGAGAAAGCAGAGTTCAGTGTAATATTAATCCTTTTTGGAATATATCCAGCAGTGGCGACAATGATTATTAACTGGTATCCATATAAATCCGTTTGGAAGTTAAAGCTTGGTTACCTAATAGGATGGGCAGTTTTTTCTACCGCTTACGAATGGCTGACCGTAAAAGTCGGTATTCTTTGGCACATCAACTGGAATTTATTTTATTCCTTAGTCATGTACCCTTTTATTTATTACATGCTCATTCTCCATGTAAGGATGTACCGAAGGATAATGGCGATTAACGGAACACAATAGATCAATGAAAAAAGGGCTGCCGATTTGGCAATGTCATTAAGTTAAGCTCAAAGACAAGACCTGGAATTAAAATGAAATCCGAAACGGCATGGGGAAAAGCCCTGTGTCGTTTGTTTTTTTGGTCCAAGCAAGGAATAAGCGTACAGCAAACAA
>NZ_SOMN01000058.1 GCF_004564235.1 Cohnella luojiensis | reverse complement strand
CTTTGTTTGCTGTACGCTTATTCCTTGCTTGGACCAAAAAAACAAACGACACAGGGCTTTTCCCCATGCCGTTTCGGATTTCATTTTAATTCCAGGTCTTGTCTTTGAGCTTAACTTAATGACATTGACCCGAGGGTCCTCTGTCTTAACTCGTATCATTAGGCTTAGTCCATCAAGAAGGCTCGTGCGGGAGAAGCGTCGATACCCGTCATCTTCAGCGGAGCAATGATCAGCGTATAATTGCCCGCCTCGACGTCTTTCAATCGGACGCCTTCGACGATGATAATATCGTTCCGCATAAGGGTGCGATGCGTCGGGTATTCCGGTTGCGCGCGTTCAATGCCTAGCGCATCCGTTACGACCAGGTTAATTCCGATCTCCGCCAAATATCGAGCGCCGTCTTCCCGCAGGAAAACGAATTCCACGAGGAATTCCTCCGTGAACGAGCTGGCCGTCTTGAACAACAGCCTCTCGCCGCGTTGGATGGCGAAGGGAACGAGATCATCCTTCGTAATATACTCTCGTACATGCGTGAGGTCTAATACACGCGCCGGACCGCATAACCGCTCTAACGAGATCGTTTCGATCGTCTCTCCGCCGGCTAGCATATGCAGCGGCGCGTCGACGTGCGTGCCGGTATGGACGTTCATCGTCAACAAGCTCTCATGCGGCTTGCCCTCATCGTGATTTTGCACGTTCGTGATTCGGGGTTTCTTGTGCTCGTAGCTTTTCCACACCTGCATGTTTTCTTCAATCGTCATGCTGATATCATAAATCTTTGGCATATTTACGACCTCCAAAAAGCGCTATTTGCTCGTATTGGATACCCATATGACGTTATCTTCGTCCTGACCGTTAACAGGCCACCAATGGAAGCCTTCTCTGGTAAGCAGGTCTTCCGATTTCTCGGGCCCCCAGGATCCGGCAGGGTAGAACTGAAGATCTTTGCCCTCGTTCTCTCTCCATGCGGCCGCGATCGGGTCGATCAGCTTCCAGGCGACGGCGAGCTCGTCCCAGCGGGTGAAGTAAGTATGGTCTCCACGTGCCGCGTCGAAGATGAGGCGTTCATAGGCTTCCGGCGTGTTTAGCCCGACCTGGCAACTCTGGCAGAATTCCATGGCGACCGGTTGCACGGTCATGTCGTTGCCCGGCTTCTTGGCGTTGAACCTAATATATATGCCTTCCATCGGGTTTACCCGGATGACGAGCAGGTTAGGCGACAAGTTCTGGCGCTTCGCGAAAAGCACGTTGTTCGGCACGTTCTTGAACTCGATGACGATTTCCGTCGATTTGACCGGAAGCCGCTTGCCCGTGCGCACGTAGAACGGAACGCCCGCCCAACGGAAATTATCCACGAACAACCTTGCCGCGAAGAACGTCTCGGTTACGGAATTCGGATCCACGGAGTCCTCCTGGCGGTAGCCTTTCAGCTCCTTGCCTCTCGAGGATCCTTCGGAATATTGCCCTCTTACGATGTTCTCGCCAATCTCGTCCAAGGAAGAGAGGTTGCGAACGGAACGCAGCACTTTGACTTTCTCGTCCCGGATATCTTCCGCGTCGAGTCGGCTCGGCGGCTCCATCGCGATCATCGTCAGCATCTGCAGCATATGGTTCTGAACCATATCGCGCAGCGCTCCGGACTTGTTATAGTAAGCGCCGCGTTCTTCGACGCCCACGGTTTCGGCAAGCGTGATTTGAACGTTGGCAATATGGTTATTGTTCCACAAAGGCTCGAAGAACGCATTGGAGAGTCGAATAACCTCGATGTTCTGCACCATTTCCTTTCCGAGGTAATGGTCGATGCGGAACACGGCTTCCTCGCGGAATACTTGCCGAATCTCTTCGTTCAGGCGCTCCGCGGACGGATAATCGTAACCGAAAGGCTTCTCGATGACCAGACGATGCCAGCCTTTGCTCTCCAACATGCCGCCGTCCCGAAGGTTCCGTGAAACGTTGCCGAACAGCTCGGGCGCCAGCGCCAAGTAGAACAAGCGGTTGCCCGGGATGTCATAGCTCTTCTCGATCTCTTCGGTATGGGCTTTCAATTGTTTGAAAGCCTCCACGTTGCCGATGTCGAGCGATTGATATGTAAAATGCTCGACGAAAGCATTCCAAGCTTCCTTCTCGCTTGGCTTGTAGCGGCAAAACTCTTGGATCGATTCGTGTACGTCGTCGCGGAATTGATCGTTGGTGCGTGGTCTCCGGGCCAACCCTACGATAGCGAACCGTTCTCCAAGCTTTCCTTCGCGATATAAGCTGTACAAGGCTGGAAATAGCTTGCGGCGGGCCAAATCTCCCGTGGCTCCGAAAATGAAATAGACCGCTTCATGAGCGGAAATGGGTTCGTTTTTGTTGTCCGTCATGTTCCTCATCTTTCTTATATACGGGATTGGAATAGCTTTTTTTGTCAAATCTCATGAATTGTAGTGTAGCATACTTGAAAGGACAACGCTATGTTTTTAGCTGTCTTTCGAACGGCTTGGGCTTGCGCCCGTACACGTTTGTCACTACATGAATACACTGCCGTAAAATCGCAATCCCAGGAGGATGAAATCATGATGGACTCGGTTTCCTTCGACGAGAATTCCCTTCGTCCGTTGTACGGCAGAGCTGTCTGCGTAATCATGGACGATGAAACCCGCTATACCGGTATACTCACCTCATGCGGCCCTTCCTCGCTCGTCCTGAACGGGGAACGGACCCGGCGTCCGGTTAAACGCTCACGCAAATCGAAGATCAAGGCCGAAGTAAGCACGACGCAGCAAGAGGAGCAAACCGCGTCCGCAAGTTCCGCTTACTGGGGCACGCTTAGCTTGGGACCTTCGATGGAAGTCAGCACGGTCAAAGCCGTCCTTCCTCTAGCTCCGGTCAAGGCCGTATTTGTCATCTAATCCGCCAAGCCGTTGCGATGAGCGTAAATTGCCGCTTGCGTCCGATCCTCAACGCTTAGTTTGCCGAACAGGTTGGTGAGGTGATATTTGACCGTCTTGATCCCGATGAACAGGTCATCCGCGATTTCCTGGTTCGATTTCCCTAAGGCGATCAGTTTCAGAACCTCCATCTCCCGGTCGGTCAAATCCTCATGGGGCTGCGATGCGGTCTGGGGGGGACGGCGGAAGCGGTTCATCATCTTGGAGGCGACTTGGGACTCCAGGACGGATTGGCCTCTCGCGGCGGCCCTGATCGCGTCGGCAATCTCGGAAGCACGGGAGGTTTTCAACAAGTAGCTGAACGCGCCAGCTTCGATGACGGGGTACATTTTCTCGTCGTCCAAGAAGCTGGTAAGCACGATAACCCGGACCTCCGGCATCTCTTCCATGAGCCGTCGGGTCGTCTCGATGCCATCCATTCCGTCCATGACCAAATCCATCAATACGACGTCGGGCGAATATTCTCGCGCTAGGCGAAGTCCGTCAAGCCCGTTGCCCGCTTCGCCTACGACTTCTATTCCTTCCTCCGTACCCAACACGGCAGCCAAGCCTATCCGGACCATCTCATGGTCATCTACTAGCAATACCCGAATTAAGGATTGTTGATCCGTCATTGCAACTAACCGCCTTCCGCCATTAAGGGCACCCTGATTTCGATTCTCGTACCTTTGCCGGGAGCGCTGGCGATATTCAGAGATCCGCCTAACTCGTTCACGCGCTCTTCCATGTTCGTCATTCCGTAGGACGCTTGCTTCTTGACTAAAGTATCGAAGCCGATCCCGTTATCTTTAATTCCAAGCCTGACGGTATCTCCGCGGCGTTGGAGCACGATATCCATTTTCGTTGCCTTGGCGTGGCGAAGCGTGTTGGATAGGGCTTCCTGCACGATTCGGAAAAGATGGTTCTCCACGCCTTTGTTCAGCGGAAGGTCCTCCTCCATGTCGATCGCGATGTCCACGGGCACCTTGGCTTTCATCTCTTCGACCAATTCGGGAATCGCTTGGGCCAGCCGCTTGCCCTCCAGATGAACGGGACGCAAGTGAAGCAGGAGCGCTCTCATCTCCGACTGGGCCGCCGAGGCCATCTCCTCGATCAGCTCTACCTGCCGGCGCGCTCTCTCGAAGTCGTGATCCATCGTTCGTCCGACAGCCGTCGCGGTCATGGAGATCGCGAATAGCTGCTGGCTGACGGCGTCGTGCAGCTCGCGAGCCAGACGTTGGCGTTCCTCCACGACGGCAGTTATTCGCGCTTGGCTTGCCAATTCCGCATTATTGGTGGACAAGCGTTGCAATGACGTCACTTGATCCTCCCACTTGCGCCCAAGCTTGCCGAGCTGCTCGCCTAGTCGTCCGATCTCGTCTTTGCCAAGATCGGGCAACGGGAGGTTCGGGCTTCCTTTTTCCAACATAACCATCGTATCCCTGAGAAGCTCCAGTCTATGCCTGATCGGATAGCTGCGCCAGAATCCGTAGGCTGCTCCGGTTACGGTCAAGACGCCGATTGCGGTCAGGGAGTACGAGATGACAGTGCCCCAAGAGACGAAAGTCCCCGCCAAGCCGTATCTGATTAATAAGTAGACGACAAGGGCGCCAACGCCAAGGGAGTACAGCACGGCCTCGCCCATGTGACGCCAAACCATATTGGTGACTTTCCGGGACTCCATGCGACTCCCCCTCGTTGATATACTATACCGTACGTATTTTGATATCTCCTACGAGATAAAACAATTGAAGTTTCACTCGTTGCTCGCAATCATCGTAATTCGGCGATCTCCACGACAACCGGTGGAACATTCCGCCTTCCTTGATCTGCTTGAACGACACTTGGCCTAGCAGCACCGAGGCTTCAACATGAATGCCGTAATCATCCGGCACCATCAGATCAAGGTCTCCGACGAGGCCTTGAAGCACGATCGTCGTCTCCTTGTCCTCGGGGACAGCGAGCGACATGTCCATCCGAATTTCTCCGATCGCATGCCAGAAGCTCATCGATTGAAGTACCCAGGATTGCTCGTCATGCCTCATATTCAGGAATAGCTTATGCTTTCCGATGTAGTTGCCGAATGCCGGAGGGCGTGCCCGGAAGTAATATATTCCAAGCGAGATGAGCACGATTATGGCAAACAAGGCGAATTGATTAATGATTAATACGAGCGTGCTTATAGCGATTACTATAATCGATAATCTTGAACGGTCCGACCTATAACGGTCAATCCCCAGAAGCAGCAGGACTACCGCGTTAACGGTCGCGTAACCCGCCAAGGCGCCTAGCGCGAGGTACAGTCCGGCTACAATGAACAGAATGGCGTTGCTTGATCTTCTCATGTCGGGTCACACCTCCTGCTGCTTCGCCTCGTAGTTAAAGCCATAACGGATCAAGATCCGTTATGGCTTGGATTTCTTATCAACCATCACTTTCTGACATCATAGCACAATTGATGACAGGCGAGAATGCTTGTCGGTTATTCCTTGGTCAAATCCGGCTGAACGACGCGGCTTCTGAGCGCTTCAAGTTCTTGCTCCACGCGGTAGGCTTTCTCCGGATCGATACGCGTCGGCGCACCGCCATAAGATGAACCCGGCAGCCGGACGACGTCCGCTTCCGCTTCCATCTGAAGAATCTTTTCCTCCATGCGATGGAAACCGCGGGATGCCGTACCGCTCTCGATCGTGTGCAGAGTGCCGATCTGCGCCATTTGTTTGCGTGCTTTCGCCATCTGCGAACGGGCGGCAAGCTCGTTGCGTTTGTTGCGAAGCTTGTAGTATTCTTCTTTCATTTCGTGCAGTTGCGAGGTCAATTCGCTTACTTGCGCGCTGGCTTGAGCATGCAGGCTGTTCAAATCGGCCGCTTGCTGGACGTATTGCACCTTCTCCTCGAGCAATTTGCGGGCCAGGTCTTCATTTCCTGAGCGCAGCGAATGCTCTGCTTGGCCTTCGCGATCGACACCCAGCCTCACAAGCTCATCCAAACGTTGCTTCATGCGGCGCTCGGACGCCATTTGCTTGGCTACGGTCACTTCCGCATCATGAATTTCCGTCTCCATATCGCGGAGATATTGGTTCAGCATAACGATCGGATCCTCTAATTTATCAAGCAGATCATGTACGGACGCCTTTGTCAGGTCTTTCATTCTTTGGAATACACCCATTGTGTTATTCTCCTTTCGATTGCTTCTCGAATTTTGATATTCTGGCTTTCAGTTCTTCGATCTCTCTTTGCATGGACTTCTTTTCAATATCCTCCATCATCGCGTCGATGCCTTGCGAGGAACGACCGGATGCCGGAGGAGTCGTTGCGGCAGGATTCGGACGCGGAGCTCCCGCTGAAGCATAACCTGCGTTTGCGCTTGGTCCCGGTGCCGGAGCCGGTCCAGAGTTAGGACTCCAGCCTTGGCTGCCGTAACCGCTGGATTGAGGTTGTTCATAACCTCTCCAGCCCTGATCGAACGGATTGGCTCCGAAGCCGCCGCCGTATTGCGGCTCTCTTGGAATGACGAATCCGGCGATAATGTAAACGATGATCACGGACCCGGCCGAGAAAACAGCCACGACGATGAGCAGGATACGAAGCAACGTCGCATCGACCCCCAAGTAATCCGCCAAACCTCCGCATACCCCGAATAACTTGCGGTCCCGCGTAGAACGATATAATTTACGCATTCCTTTAACCTCCTTGTTGCAGCTTGCGCTTCAACTGCTCTAATTCTCTCTCGATCGTGCTCTTCACGACTTCTCCCGCATGCAATAACGTTTCTTGGCCCATTCTGCGAAGGTCGCGAAGACTGCGGGTTTCAAGCTCGATGTCCGATAATCGGTCATCGATTTTTCGGAACATTTGCGACGTGTCCGCATTGCCCGGAGCGTAACGCGAGTTCAATCTTTGCTGCAAGCGAAGCGATTCCATTCGGGCAACGTAAAACTGGCGACGATCATAGACGGTCCGATATTCATTGCGCAACTCCTGAAGCAATTGCTCCAGATCCGTCAACTCGTTCTTGCTCTGCTCGTACAGCTCCCGATAACGCTCCGCGCGCTCCTCATGGATGACCTTATCTTGAAGGGCTAGCTTGGCGACATTCTCTTCGCCCGCCTTTAGTGCCGTTAAGGCTTGCTGCTCGCGTTTCAACTTCCATTGCTCGGCGTCCTTCCATTGCCGATGCAAGCTATCCGTATGAGCTGCATATTGCCGCTGAAGCCCTTCGCTCTGGGTAATTTCTTGGTGCGTCGACCATAAGAACTGATCGATGACCCGGACGGGATCCTCCGATTTCTCCAGACGATCGTTCAGCGATGCCGCCGTCATGTCCCGCACTCTTTTAATAACGCTCATTCCTGTATCCCTCCTTGTTCCGTTGCGGCTATTATGACGATTACATTCTAGTGGTATGATTTTTTCGACCTAGCATCGAAATACCGAATACGATTAACGCGATTGCCGCCGCCCAGACGAACAAGAAGGACAGTTTGCCTAGAAGAATAAATCCGCCGACAACCGCGATGACTCCGCCTAACAATCGGTTCCCGTTCTTCCAAGCTACGATTCCAAGCAAGATAATCAGTATCGGAATCAGTAGTCCGAACAAGAATCCAAGTCCGAAGCCCAATTTACCGAGAATGATCAATCCACCGAAACCGATTAACAGCAGTGCCAGCCCGTTTCCGCTTCGCATTTGCTTCACCTCTTTTCTGTAACTCGTTTACCTCATGACCTTATTGTAATCTTCTCGGAACCTTTGCATAACGGACTCGCGGATGTTTTTGTTCCTAGACTGTGGTCGAGGCTGCATACCGCCCTGCGACCTTTCCCCATCAGACCAACGGTTCTGGGCCTTTGGCAACAATTGAGGGTTTCCCCAGTCATTCCTACTATGTTAGCGTATAGTTAGACCTTACAGGAGGTGTTGAAGCATGAAAAAACACGTGATGGGATTGTTCGCCGCGGTTTTGCTTATAGGCGGGTTCGGTTCCGTACCGGCGGTTTCGGCTGCTTCATCGGCCGCCCCAACGATGAAAAAATTATCGACCGTAAAATCAAATAACGAAACTACCACTTCTAATGATGAATCTACCGCTTCTAATGAAGAAATAAATAACGATAGCACCGATGGCGGCAACCCGGCGGACGACGGTTCTACAGACGGACAAGCAACGGAATCGATCGAGAAAGTCATTTCCGCCGGCTTGAAATATACGGGCACGCCGTATGAGTTCGGCTCGAACCGCAGTACGACAAAGACTTTCGATTGCTCCGATTTCGTTCGATGGATCTTCAAGGAGACGCTGGAAATTGCCCTTCCTGCCGATTCCCGTCAGCAAGGCTCATACGTAAAAGAGAACGGAACCGCCGAAACCGATTGGCATAACTTGCAACGCGGGGATTTGATGTTCTTTATGTCCTACAAGGGCTCGAAAGAGGAGAGTTATAAAAGCATCGACAAATCCGAACAACGAATTACGCACGTCGCCATTTATATGGGAGAGGGTAAGATCATGCACACATACTCCAACGCAAGCGGCGGAGTGCATGTAGGAGATTTCGCCGATACGGCTTGGGAACACCGTTTCCTCTTCGGAGGCAGCGTGCTTCCCCAATAGAACTTTCAATCAGAAAAGCTTTCAAACCCACGGATTTCTTCGTGGTTTTGAAAGCTTTTTTTGCAACCGCAGAGTGGCGAACGGTCAAGTCGTCCACGGCATGATCTCTAACCATTCTATTCTGACAGGATGACGGGCCTCCGAAGCCGAGAGGAGCACGACCCGATGATTTCCCTCATCAAGCCTTACGCTTTCTTGCAACCAAACCTCTTCCCATGACGATCCGCTCCATGCCGCGTATCCGTACGAAACGTCATCCAATCTAACCTCGATACGTCCTTCTCCATGAGGCGCGAGCATCCGCAAGGAAATCCTGTATAAAGAATCATCGTTATGATTAGAAGTAACGAACTCGTATGCAAGCCAATCCCCGGCCGATAGCTGAACGCACAGCTTCTCATCCGGTAGCCAAGGCTCGCCCCGTCCATGCTGGAAGTTGGGAATCGCGCGGTCGCTTTCGATGAAACGGATATCCGTTCCGTCCCTCTCCCGAAATCCGATCGGATTCCCGCTTTTCTCCGAAACCCCGTAGCTTACGTTTTCGCCTCGGAATCCGTAGAAGATCGCAGGAATGCGAACGGGAGGCCGCCTAAGCAACGAGTTAACGACTTCGGGATGGTACGCGTTATTCGCGAATGACAGATTGTCGAGATACTTCCACAGAACCCGCTCCGCGGTTGCCGCATCCGGCTTCTCGCCGCCTTCCAAATATCCGATCAAGAGATCCCAACCCATCGGCGAATGGACTTGGCACGGGGAATTGTCCTTGTCCATCTTCTTCCATGTCCAGAAGTTCCATGAAATGTCATGATCCTCGAACAATCGAAAAGCGCCCGCATACCACTCTTTATTGTTCTCTCCGCCCTCGCCCATAAAGATCGGCACTTCCCACTGCTCGCGCTTGTCCAAGTAATGCTGAATGCTCTCGGTATCCGGATTGTTCCAATACTTGTGGAATTGCAGCATTACGTTATCGTCAAGCTTCTCGCCGAAGATCGACCAATCCGTAGACCAATGGGCACCCTCCAAGATGATCATATGCCGGTCATCCTCTTTCCGGATCGCCTTAATGATCTCCTTGTAGAGCGGCATAATCCGGTCGTTATACTCGGAGAACCAATTAGGCAATGGCTCGTTCAGAAGATCGTAGCCCGCCACGATCCATTCGTCCTTGTAACGTTTCGCCAGCATCGCCCACAGCTCGATCGTGAACTGCATGTTTCGTTCATCCGTGAATAGCTCCGGCAGATCGTTCGCCGAATCGTCGATATTCGTCCCGGTTTGGCCTCCGGGCGCCCCATGCAAATCCAAGATGACGTACAAGCGGTGTTTCCGGCACCAGCCGATTACTCTATCCAGCAAGAGCAGATGGCGCTCCTTATATCGGACAGACTCTCCCTCCTCCAGCAAGAACCTGGAATTTACGGGAACCCGGACGGAGTTGAAGCCTTCCGCGGCTATTCTCTCGATATCCGGCTCGGAAATATAGCGGTCGTAGTATAACTCCCAGAATTTCGCCGCTTTCTCCGAACCGATCAAATCCTCTACCATCCGCTCGATGCGCCGAGGGCGGTCCCCCCGTTCCGGAAAACACCACATGTATCCTTCCGGCAGCAGCCAGCTTCCGAAGCCGACTCCTCTCAGCACGATCTCCCGGCCTTCTCCGTTCACCAGCTTCCGTCCGGCGGCCTTCAGGAATCCGATTACCTCGTTTGTTTTAAGCTCCGTCATTGTTGTCCCCCCTGTCTTGGTTTCGCTAGCTTTTTATTGCCCCGTCCGCGATCCCGTCCAGAATGTATTTCTGAAGCAATATATACATCAGGATGACCGGCAACATCGCGAGCACCAACGAAGCGAGAATGGCCGACCAATCGTTGTTATACTCGCCGAACAGCATATTGGTGGAGAGCAGCAGCGTATAGTCGTCGGAATCCGTGAGCATGAGGAGCGGCAGAAGAAAATCGTTCCACATCCAAAGCAAGTTGAGGATGGCAATCGTAGCGGTTACGGGCAACAGAAGAGGAAATACGACGACGAAAAACAATCTAATCTCCCCGCATCCGTCTACCACGGCGGCTTCATCCAAGTCTCTGGGAATGGATTTGACGAAGCCATGGTACAGGAAGATAGCCATCGATACGCCTAATCCGATATAGATAATGCCGAGTCCGAATGTGGACCCTTGAACGGATAATTCCTTGGAAATCTTCACTAGCGTGATCATGATCGAATGGAAGGGGATGAGCATCGAAAGGACGAATAACCCGAACAGAAATCCGCTCGCCTTTCCCGGCGTGCGGGACATTTTATACCCTGCCATCGAAGCGAACAAAATGATTCCTGCCAATCCGATAACGGCAACGGCGACCGTATTTACCAAGCTCCGCATGAATTCCGTTTTCTCGAACGCATCCGCGTAGTTTCCGAATTCCAATCGCGAAGGGAAGCTAAGAATATTGTTCAGCATGTCTCCTTCCGACTTCAAGGAGTTGAGAACGCCCATGTAAATCGGGAAGAGGGTAAAAACCGATGCCATGACAAGAATAAGGACGACGATCGCGGATACGACCCTTCGGCCGGCTTGCGGCTTTCTCGCCGAGAACCCCGGGTTGCTCATGCCTCCACCTCCCTGTTCTTCATGAACCTGAGCTGAACGATCGTGATGGCGAAGACGATAAGGAAGAGAATCATCGCTTTGGCGCTGGCATACCCATACCGGCTATTAAAGCTGAAAGCCTCCTCGACGATATTAAGGGCGATCGCTTGCGTTGCCCGTCCGGGACCTCCGCCCGTTAAAGCATAGACGGTTTCGTATACTTTGAACGAGGAATTCAGGGTCAGGAAGATTCCGATCGTGATTGCCGGGTAGATCATCGGAAGCGTAATGTTTCGAAAAGTTTGAATCGCGGTCGCTCCATCGATCGCGGCCGCTTCCTTTAATTGCCTGGGTACGCTCTGTATGGCCGCGATATAAATAACCATCAAATACCCGACTCCGCCCCACAACGAAACGACGAGTATCGCATAAAAGGAGAAATCCGGATCGCCGATCCACGATTGGTCCAACAATCCGATCCGGGCATGCTCGGCGATATAAGAGACTACCTTCGTGAATATGAAGAGCCACATAAACCCGGCGATAATCATGCTGATCATGTTGGGCATGAAGAAAATCGTGCGAAACCATACCTTGCTGCGTCCTCGCGATTCGATCAATACTGCGAGCAAAATGGAGATACCGTTCTGCAGTACCACCATGAACGCGACGAACTTAAGCGTGAACCAAACCGAATCGATGAAAAATGGATCCTCCGTCAGCGCTTCCGTATAGTTGGCGAATCCCACCCATCGATAGGTGGGATTCAGCCCGTTCCAATCCGTAAGGCTATACCCGATTCCCCCGAAGGCCGGGGCGAGCATGAACACGGCGTAGAACAGCAACGCTGGAAATACGAAGGCTAACAGGACGAGGGTTTGCTTCCTCTTTTTCGTTATGCGCATCTGTAATCACTCCCGTTCAGCCGACGCAAGCCGTGCGGCTATTGCTGCGTCTTGATGGCCGTCGCCCAGGTTTTGTCGAGCGCCTTGATGATATCCTCTTTCTTGACGTCCTTAGCGTAGTAGCTCTGCAGCATCTTGGCCGTTTCGTCCGTCACCCCGTTAGGAAGGGAGAGATCCAAGTAGGCCTTTCCATCCGCCACGTAAGAGCTTGCTTCCGCAATCCACGGGAACGTTTCGTAAGTGTGCATCGTTGCGACCGGGTTGAATTTAAGCGATTCGAACAGCGGCGCGGAGTCGTTATCGTCCAGAATGTAGTTAAGCAAGTCAAGCGCGACTTCCTTGTTCTTGCTCGTCGGGGATACCGCCAGCGAAGTCGAGGTTGCCAGGTTGATCATCGCCCCTGCCGGATCGTTGCTTACGGGCAACGGGGCCACCCCGAATTCCATGTTCGGATTTACTTTCAATATCGTTTCCGCTTGCCATGGTCCTTGCACCCACATCGCGGCTTTGCCGTTCGCGAAATCCGTCGATCCCGCTTCATTGCCGACTTCGAACGGTTTATCGGTTCCGTTAGCCATGATCAAGTCGATAATATCGAACACGCTTGCCACGTCTTGGTAGGAGGCTTCGCCTTTGTTCATTTTCTCGATCCAATCTTGATGCGCGGAGGAGACCGTCCCTCCAAGGGATAACGCCATCATCAGCTGCGGAATCCACGATTCTTGGAATGCCAGCATGAAGGGCTTCACTTTAGCCGCGTTCAGCTTCTCGATAGCTGCTTTCATCTCGTCAATTGTTTGCGGTGGAGTAATGCCGACGTCGGAAAATATTTTTTTATTGTATAAATAGCCCCATGACAAACTCTCCAACGGAAGCGCAACCACCTTGCCGTCGTAAGTGACGGTTTTTCTTACGCTCTCGTACACCTTCGGCACGAACGGCTGATCCGACAGATCGCTCAGATAGCCTGCTTTGTAGTAAGTCGGTATATCCGCGATGGCGTGCAGCGTGAATAGGTCCGGGGCATCGTTGGAAGCCAGCCGCGTTTGCAGGATTTGCTTCGCTTGGTCTGGATTCGGCATCTCCAGCTTGATCGATACGTCGATATTTTTAACCGCAAGCTCCTTGGCTTTGAACTGCTCGAAATAACTCTCGAACTGATCCTTGAATCTTGGAAAGCTCATGAACACCTTCAATTCTACTTTCTCCGGAGGCGTATCTGCCTTCGTTTCCGATGCTGAAGCGCTTTCGCTTACGCTTGCGCTCGGAGAGACCGAAGCGTCGGACGGTTTGTTTTCCTTGTTGTTTGAGCCGCATGCCGCGAGTACCGACATCATAAGAACGAGAATAAGACCGGAGTAAAGCGCTTTCTTCATTTCGTGTAACCCCCTCGAATTTGTATGCAAGATCAGTATAGGGGAGATGGTTTTCCGCCGCATTCGAAGATATTAGCTTTCGTTATTGCACTTTATTGATCCTTCCGCAGATCGCCGGGCGTTTGCCCGAAATGCTTTTTGAATACCCTGTAAAAATAAGCGATATCCTCGTAGCCCGTTAATTGAGCGACATGCTTGATGGCCAATTTCCGCTGTACGATCAATTCCCGGGCCTTCTCCATTCTTTTGCGTAAAATATAATCCATCAGGTTCTCGCCAAACCGGGATTTAAAAGCGCGGCTCAGGTGCTCCTTGCTTACGAAATAGCTTTGAGCGATCGTCTCCAGCGATATCGCGTCCTGGAAATGGCGATCGATATGCAACCTCACTTCCGCGAGATCTAACCGGTTGCGGTTTTTGCGATTGTCCTCGATCGTATCGATCGCGGTAATGTACATGCTCCGAATATGTCCGAACGTCTCGGCCAACGAATCCCATGCCTCTTTCGTGTCCTTGGAGGATGCTCTTCCGCTCGCTGGTCTTCCTATTGTCACGTCGTTCTCCGAAGCGAACTCTTCGAGCATCAGCATGAAATCATGGCCTATCTTAGCCAACCTATTCCCATCTCCAGATTCTAGATTAGCTTTATCCAGCAGTTCCTCCAGCATGGCCAGCGTCTCTAAGGCCGCCGGTTTGTTAAGCTCAAGCAAATATCCGTGCACGCGTTGACGGTATGCGACGTATTGCTCCAGCAATCCCGCGTCGGCGAACGCGAAGGGCATCGTCCAAGACGCGATCGCCGTCTTGCTTGCCTGCTTCATTTCTAGAACGCAACGCTCCAATGCCGCATTCAATTCTCCTTGGTCGATCGGCTTCAGCAAGTATTCCACCGCGCGGGAACGAATCGCCTGCTTCAGGTACGCGAAATCGTCATACCCGCTCATCACGATAATCTTAAGCGCGGGAAACCGTTCGTTCATCGTCTTAAGAAGGTCGACTCCATCTAGGCCCGGCATTCTCATGTCGGTCACGACGACGTTTGGCCCAAGCTCCTCTATGAGCTTGAGTCCCTCCGTACCGTCCTCCGCTTCGCCGACGATGCGCAGCCCGAGATTGTCCCATGCTCCGAGTGCTTTAACGACTTCTCTCGACCAAGGCTCATCATCGATGATCACGATATTAAACATTTTCCGAGCCCCCGTTATCTAGGATTGGTAGCTTAAAGACGACTAACGTCCCTTTTCCGGGACTACTGAAAACCCTTAACCCGTAAGAAGCGCCGAATTGGAGCTTTAACCGGGTATCGACGTTTTTCAAACCGATTCCTTTTCGTTTTCTCGGTTCGTCCGGAACGGCCTTGACCGATTTGATCGCCGCTCCGTCCAAGAGCTCCGCGCGTAATTGCTGCAATCGCTCTCGCTGGAAGCCCACTCCCTCGTCTTTAACGAGAATAATAATGCTCTCCCGCATCCGTTTTACCCGAACCATTACCTTCCATGAGCCTTCCTTTCGCTGAAGTCCGTGCTCGAACGCGTTTTCCAGAATCGGCTGCAAGGTGAATTTGGGAATTTCGCTCGCTAATGCGGATTCGTCGATATTTACGATAACCGTACAGCGGCCAAGAAATCGGTTTTCCTGTATAAATAAGTAATTGCGCATGTGCTTTAGCTCATCCCGCAGCGCAACGCGATCTCCCTCCGTGCTGATCGAGTACCGGAGCAGCTCCCCGATTACCTGGGTAACCCGATAGATTTCCGGGGCCCCCTTTGTAAGGGCCATTCCTCCGATCAGATGCAACGTATTATTCAGAAAATGGGGATTAATCTGCGCTTGCAGGGCCAGGAGCTGCGCGTTCTTCACGTCGATTTCCCGCTGATATTCGTCCTCTATCAGCTGCTTGATCCGCTGCATCATCGAATTGTAGCCCCGTTCCAATAGCCCGATCTCGTCCTGGCTTTGCACCGACTTCATCTCGAAATTCTGGATTTGCGTATTTCTCATCGTTCTCGCCAAGCTAACGATCGGCCGGCTGATTCTGAGCGAAACGAGAATGGAGAGAATGACCGAAGCCGCGGCGAACAGGCTTCCCGTCACGATACCCGCGCGAATGGTCGCGTTGGCGCTCTGGGAGACCGTGGCTAGCGGAATCGCTTTGACTACGGTAAGCTCGCCGTCGTCTACTTTTTTCGTAAAGTAATAATAGTTCTTCGAGCTTTCGAGTCTCAGCTCCGAGTTATGGACGTTCAAATTCCGCAGCTGAGCGAGAGCCTCCTCCGAGTTTCCGCTATCGGTGGAGCCGGACAACAGCTCGCCTTCATCGTTTAGCAAGAAAACGGAGCTTTCCGGCTCCGATCTTAGAATGCGGCCGACCTCCTCCCAGACATCCCGGTTGAGACGGACCGACAACCCTCCTAACAGCTTCCGGTCGACGAATTGGTTAATGCCGTGGAAGGCATAGATCCTGTTTCCCGATTGCTTGAAGTACATATTAACCGGTTCCTTTTGCAGCCTTCTCCATACACCGCTTCGGATATCGATGGCCGATACCATTCCGCTGCTGGCATAGTTCACCGAGAAAGCCTTCCCGCTCTGATGGATATAAAGCGTTAACAAATCGATCTTGCGGGAATTCGCGTAATAGGAGGACGTAAGCGTGTTGCGGATAAAATTCTGCGTTTTGAATTGAACGCCCACATCGGCGCTCTCCGTATCGTTTATCCCCTTCATCAGCTGTTCGTTGATCTGCAGCGTGTAGAACAGGGTATCGATCTGTTGGATAAGCTCGTCCAAATATTGGCTCGCCCACAGCATGCGGGAGTTATTCGCATTGATGATTTCCGTCTCCACCGAGTTCCGCGTATTGTTCGTGGCGATCCATGTCACCGTGATTACGGGCAGCGTAGTCAGACATATCATGAGAAGCATCAATCGCAGGCGTATGCTTGTCCGTTTCATATTCCCTTTCCTCCCCCGTAAGTTAGACGAAGCGCCAATCCGAAAATATGGCCGTTGGCCACTTTGGCTAATAACTATTATAGATGGAATTACAAGGAGGTGATAGAGATGCCTTGGGATAAAGAGCGCTACCTAGAAGGACCATCGCGATTGCTACCGCCTAAGCGAAATAACCCATGATTTCGTGAAATACAAAAAGCGCTTAAGATCGATTTGATCTTAAGCGCTCGTGGCATTTTGATTTGGTGCCGGTGAAGGGACTTGAACCCCCACTCCCTTGCGAGAAACGGATTTTGAGTCCGTCGCGTCTGCCATTCCGCCACACCGGCATATTCAATTTTCTTACTTGGCGCGCCCTAAGAGATTCGAACTCCTGGCCTTTTGATTCGTAGTCAAACGCTCTATCCAGCTGAGCTAAGGGCGCATGCTTTAAGGATTTTGGAGGCGCCACCCAGACTCGAACTGGGGGTAGAGCTTTTGCAGAGCTCTGCCTTACCACTTGGCTATGGCGCCAAAGGCTGAAAGAAAGTTTGGAGCGGAAAACGGGGCTCGAACCCGCGACCTTCTCGTTGGCAACGAGATGCTCTACCACTGAGCTATTTCCGCGTATTAGGCTATCGGGGCCACCGAAAAGTAATCGGAATATGCTCCAACGCTTAGCTTCACTTTTTGGGGTGAATTAATGGCTGGGGATCAAGGATTCGAACCTTGGATGACGGAGTCAAAGTCCGTTGCCTTACCGCTTGGCTAATCCCCAACGACTTTCTCTTTGGTGAAAATGGGGCGGACGAGGGGAATTGAACCCCCGAATGTCGGATCCACAAACCGATGCGTTAACCACTTCGCCACGACCGCCATGATTGGATTGCGTATTCAATTGGCAGGGGCAGCAGGAATTGAACCCACACTAACGGTTTTGGAGACCGCTGTTCTACCCTTAAACTATGCCCCTAGGTAGAGTGGAAAACTGGTGGAGGATGATGGATTTGAACCACCGAACCCGAAGGAAGAGATTTACAGTCTCCCGCGTTTGGCCACTTCGCTAATCCTCCACGATTAGGAGATAAGAAATGGTGCCGACTAGAGGACTTGAACCCCCAACCTACTGATTACAAGTCAGTTGCTCTACCAGTTGAGCTAAGTCGGCATGTGATTTGAAGTTTGTCTTAATGGTGGCTCGAGACGGAATCGAACCGCCGACACGAGGATTTTCAGTCCTCTGCTCTACCAGCTGAGCTATCGAGCCTTACTAACTTTTTAAGGAAAAGTGGCGGAGCTGACGGGATTCGAACCCGCGGTCTCCTGCGTGACAGGCAGGCATGTTAGGCCACTACACCACAGCTCCACGATAATGCTCGGTTATGAGCCGAGGGTAGTAATTTGGTTGCGGGGGCAGGATTTGAACCTGCGGCCTTCGGGTTATGAGCCCGACGAGCTACCGGGCTGCTCCACCCCGCGTCGTTAAAAACATGTTATAGCATTATGAAGCGACATTTCTTATCATAACTCATATCGCCCAATAATTGCAATACGTAATTTCTGGTAATTCTTTTGAGAAAATGGTGACCCCTAGGGGATTCGAACCCCTGTTACCTCCGTGAAAGGGAGGTGTCTTAACCGCTTGACCAAGGGGCCATGCTTACAGGAATAATTATGGCGGAGAGAGAGGGATTCGAACCCTCGAGACGCTTTAGACGCCTACACGATTTCCAATCGTGCTCCTTCGACCAAACTCGGACACCTCTCCAAATGGCTCCCCGAACAGGACTCGAACCTGTGACAACTCGATTAACAGTCGAGTGCTCTACCAACTGAGCTATCAGGGAATGTAAGCAAAGCAAAACTTTGTGATCCGGCCTGGCAACGTCCTACTCTCCCAGGACCCTGCGGTCCAAGTACCATTGGCGCTGGAGGGCTTAACGGTCGTGTTCGGGATGGGTACGCGTGGAACCCCTCCGCCATTATTACCAGACCGGAT
>NZ_SOMN01000057.1 GCF_004564235.1 Cohnella luojiensis | reverse complement strand
TTTAATAGATCTACCAATCCGAACAGAGATTAAACACTTCTCTAACCCAAGGTCCATACAGATCTTGTGAATGATTTCACACCTTAACTATATCAAAAAAACTGTCTTGACATCTTGTAGCACTATACATCACTATTCTCGATTTGACCCTCAGAATGGATATCCATTTCACGTTTGTTTTTTTCCATTTTAGAATCCTTTGTACTGAGGCTCTTCATTTTCGATTTGCTGAACTCGTGTGCTTGCCTGATCGACAAGTTGTTGAGTGGATTGAGCCAAATCCGTGTATAAATTCTTAGCCTGTTGATTTTGAGTCCCTAAAGCAAATTGTTCAAAGCTAGCCTGGGCACTTTTAAGTGAAGCAACAGCCGTTTTCAAGTCGGAACTAATAGTCATTAGTCAAATTCCTCCTCTAGATAATCAGGACCTAAGCCACTAGGGTTTAAAACACCCTATTATTGTTCCGATACCCTAATCCTTTATGCATGTGTCGGGAATACCCTCTCCACTATCATGTTTATCTCATTCAAATATATATTTAAATTGCCACGCAACTTCTCTTCATTTGCATAAAAACGTAGGCAATGGACAAAGTTGGGATTTGCACTAATGTAGATCCTTTTGACATTAGAAGGTATATATTTTGCTACATCCCGACCGATCGCTTCGAGCATCCGTGTAGGTGAATTCCCACTTTGACTAATCCAATCGACCCGGTTAATCATACCAGGCTCCTCGAAAAAACCGGCACCGCCTTTTTTATCTACGCGATGATTAAGTATCTCCTCCTGCAAAGCTTTTGAATTGGGTTTACGCCCATTTGGGACAAGAGCTAGATAACAGTTCACTTCCGTCAATAATACATAAACCGATTGGATTCCAGGATGCTGCGGTAATATGCTTTCCGCTATCTCCGGATGAAACGTAAACGTCTTGGATAAATGATCGTTATCTAATCCCAAGTTTCGCAAACCGTAATTTTCAGTACCCTCTCGAATATCCTGATTATTAGACCAGTTCGGTGTCATAATAAGCGGCTGATCTTTAACAGGATTGTTGCTTGTGCAACCTACTGATGTCATCAATATACAAGTCTCGACAATATAAAGGCATTTAACCAGAAGCTTCATAATGTTCATCCAAAGAATCCTCCAACTATAGAAAATCTACAGATTAGGATGATTCACTACGAGGAAAATTATTCTGATTCACTGAACAGGGCAGAAGCATCGCTCGCTGTGGCTTTTTGATAAAACCTTTTAATAGCGGACAGTAAAAGTTGGTTTTGTCGATATCCGTTCTATCGATCCGGCACAACCCGATAAACGTTTTTCTTCCCTATATTTTGCAAAATGCGGGTTGGCACACGTGACATTTTCAACACATCCGTTATCCCTTTTGCATTTTTCGTTAAGGTTAACATCAAGATTGTTCCTCGCAGTCTAGCGGTATGCCGGGGGAGTTCGGTGGATACGAAATTTCCTAGAGAAGACGCCGCTACCCGATTTCTAATGTGTCCGTCGATGTCCTTTACCTTAAACATTCTTATCGGATGCAGCACATGGGGATGCGCTCCCAGCACTACATTAACACCATTATTAAACAACAGCTGCATGAGCCGGATTTGGTTGCGGTCGGGATAAGTTCGAAATTCTTTCCCGAAATGTAGGCAAGCGATGATAAAATCCGTTCTACTCTTCAAGCTGCGCACGTCCGCTATTATTTTTTTCCGGTTTAGCCGGTTGACTAACCACGGCTCCGGCACTGGGATCCCGTTCGTTCCTTTCGTATAAGCCAATATTCCGATTTTTATTCCCTTTACGTTAACTATCAGTTTCCGGCGGGCTTCCCGGGCGGAGCGATACGTGCCCGTATGTCGCAGACCGTGTCGATCGAGGACGTTTAATGTCCGCCTCAAACCGGATAGTTTCCCGTCCATACAATGGTTATTGGCTGTGCCTAATACATCGAAGCCCAAGTTCCGGAGCGTAGCAGCGAATCTGTCCGGGGAGTTGAACAACAGTTTTCCGGGCTTTCCGCGAAAATTGTTGCCGGAGAAGGTCGTCTCCAGATTGCCAATCGTTAAATCGGATTTACGCAGATAGGGTTTCACTTTGGCAAAAATAGGGGCGAATCCGCCTTCCCGTGCGGCCGAGGCGATCATCTTCTTTTTCATCAACAAATCCCCGACTGCAGCGATTGTGATTTTCGTCAATCTACCCACTCCTTTCACAATTACACCTTATTCGAAAGAAAAGCGAAATGCTTGTAAGTTGGGCACCCTCGGTTACGGCCAGATGAAAAAAGCCCAAGCCTGGATCGGCTTGAGCTTTTGCATTCTAACCCTAGTTCTTTTAGATCTACACACACATTCTTGACATTATAAATAAAACAGTTTTATTTTATTAAGATAGCTGCCTTCTTGGAAAAAATAACGAACAATAGTTGGTATCTCCGGAATGGTAATCCGAAGCTATGTAAATAAGCAATATCGTGAGGATTCCTGTGTCTATCAATCTACCATGAGGACTGGATCGGAGGTCGTTTCATGAAAACTAAGGTGGTTTCTTGGTACCTGCTAGCATGTTGCTTTCTTTTACTGGTTGCATGTACCCCTCATACGAATCTAAAAATTCCCGAGGTTAAAACATTTTTTGATGATGTGATAAAGAGTACAAATTCCATTTCAAAAGGACAACTAAAGAAAGTTGATAAGGTATATTTGACTGTTGTGTATTCATTAAATACTGATGATTTCCCTCCCAAGGAAAGGGAAGCCATATTTGAAAAAACGCGTGACTTTTTTCTAAGTCCAAAAATACGGAATCTCATAATTGAGCAAATTGGATCGGAAAATGAGTTAAGAATGTTCAATGAGGGTTTCAAGATTCGATTTCAAAATCCAAAAACGGAAACTTATTGGGTATACGGTCAAGTAGATGGTGAATTGCGTTTAATTGAATAAAAAAAGACTAAGAGCCTAGGTAATCGGTCCCATACATTACGAAAGTGGATTCGATGCATTACATCAAGTATCTTCCTGTGATCGACTGCTCCGCATGAATGATCTGCGAAGGTGTACCCTCGAACACCACCTGGCCGCCCCTGCTGCCTCCGTCCGGTCCCATATCGATGATCCAATCCGCTTGGCTGATCATATCAAGGTTATGCTCGATAACGATCACCGTATTGCCGGTATCCACGAGGCGGTTCATGATCCCCTGAAGGTGACCGATATCCGACATATGCAGGCCGGTCGTCGGCTCGTCCAATACGTAGATGCTGCCCTTCTTATGCAGCTCGCTTGCCAGCTTGATACGTTGGCATTCCCCGCCCGAGAGCGTGCTGAGCGGCTGGCCGAGAGTAATATAGTTCAGCCCCACGTCACTCATCGCCTGGAGCTTGCACACGATTTCTTTTAGCTCGAAAAACTCCAATGCCTGCTCCACGGTCATCTCCAGCACATCTGCGATCGACTTGCCGTTCAGCTTATACTCGAGCACCTCTTCCTTGAACCGTCTACCTCCGCATACTTCGCATGGCAGCTCCACGCTGTCTAGGAATGAAAGATCTATAGACACGACGCCCTGCCCTTGGCAGTTCTCGCAAGCCCCCTTGGAGTAGAAGCTGAACAAGCCTTGATTGACCTTGTTCGCGGAAGCAAACGCCTTGCGCACATCATCCATAATGCCCGTGTAGGTGGCGGGATTCGAACGTGTGGACACCCCTACCGCCGATTGGTCGATGACGATCGCATCCGGATGCTGGCTGAGGAATACTTCGTTAATCAGCGTACTCTTGCCCGAGCCGGCGACACCCGTAACAACTGTTAGAACTCCGGTTGGAATATCTACGCTCACGTTCCGCAGGTTGTGCAGTTTGGCATCCCTGATGGACAGCTTTCCGGATGGCTGCCTGCAATCTTGCTTCAGTTTGAGCGGCCGCTTCATATAGTTGCCTGTCAGCGTACCTGACTTCAGCAGGCCTTGGAAGCTTCCTTCGTATACGATGGTACCGCCGCGGCTGCCGGCGTGAGGCCCGACGTCGACGATATGATCCGCCAACTTGATCACGTCGGGATCATGCTCGACGACAATGACAGTATTGCCTTTGTCGCGCAGCTTCTGCAGCAATTCATTTAACCGATGGACATCACGGGGGTGCAAGCCGACGCTGGGCTCATCGAAGATGTAAGTGACATCCACCAGACTGCCGCTCAGGTGCTTCACCATCTTGACGCGCTGCGACTCGCCGCCGGACAATGTATCCGTCTCGCGGTCCAGCGTCAAATAGTCAAGACCGATATCCACCAGGTGCTGCAGTCGCTCCGTCAGCGACTTGACGACCGGCGCGACGACAGGATCGTCAATCTCCCGAACTACGCGGATGAGCCGTCCGACCTCCATGGAGGACATCTCCGCGATGTTGAGTCCATTGATCCTGCAGCCGAGCGCGGCCTGACTGAGTCTCGCGCCGCGGCAGCTGGAGCAGGGACCATCGATAATGTACGGCGCAACCGCTTTTTGCGTGCGCTCGGACTTCGTCTTTACATCCTGCTTGATGTACTTGTTGGAGAACTTCTCGATAATGCCTTCCACTGTAATATTCATTGCCTTCCCGGCGAAATCCATCTCCACTTTCCTCGCCTTGGCGTACAGTAGTTGCTCCAGCTCTTCTTCCGAATAATCGCTCAGCTTCTTGTCGAGATCGAACGACCCCGATTGTACGACCATGTTCCATTCCCAGCCGTTCACCTTATAGTCCGGAAGCATAATTGCCCCTTCATTTAACGACCTGGACATGTCCACTGCCTTGCTCATGTCGACGCACAGACTGCGACCGATCCCGTTGCACTCGAGACACATGCCTTGCGGATCGTTAAACGAGAACATGTGAGCTGGTCCAACATAGGGCTGTCCCGCCCGGGAGAAGAGAAGACGGAGAATGGGAGAAATATCGGTAATCGTTCCCATGGTGGAATGGGATCCGCCGCCCAGCCGTCTCTGATCTACGATAACAGCCATGCTCAGGTTCTAAATCGCGTCCGCATCCGGCTGCGGAACGCGGGGCAGGAAACTGCGTACAAACATGCTGAAGTTCTCATTCAGCAATCGCGTGGATTCTGCGGCGATCGTATCGAAGACGATCGATGACTTACCGGATCCGGATACCCCGGTGAAGATCGTGATCTTCCGCTTGGGTATGCGCAAGGATACGTTCTTGAGATTGTTTTCCCTCGCGCCCGAGATGACGATAAACTCCTGATTCGATTCGCTCATGCGTAATATCCTTCCGATCGTGTTCATTTCTTATTTTATACAAAGAACACTACTCATTCAGCCGTTGTACCTGGTCTATCCATTGCATAAACGATAGCACATAACGCTGCAAATATTTGCGGGTCGTTTCATCGGTAAGCTTGCGACTTTCCGAATCAACCTTATCCAAAACTTGAGAAATATACATTTTTTGAAACGGCATGACATACGACGAGGCGGCATCCAACGTTTGCCTGATTTGCTGCTGCGACAAAATCGTTCCTTTTGCGCCAGGCGTTGCTCCTATCAAACCTGCAGGCTTTCGAATGAGGACAGCTGTTTTGGTTGGGGTCGAAGACCAGTCCAGTGCATTTTTCAGTACACCCGGTATTCCCGAGTTATACTCCGGGCTAACGATGATAATGCCATCCGTCCTTTGAATCGATTCGCGATAACGCATGACCGTTTCCGGCCCTTCTCCATGATCCAAATCGGCGTTATACAAGGGAAGATTCGCGATAGATATGTATTCATATTCTACGGAATCTACCAGTTCAGGGATTGTATTCGCTATCATTCGATTGAATGAATTTTCCCTTAAACTACCAACTATAATCCCTATTTTTTTCAACATCAGCAATCCTCCTAATCGTTTAGAAGCTATTCTCCCCTACCCAATCATACAATATTTACATCGGTGTGTTGTGTTCTATTGTACCGAAATCCCAAGTAGGTAAAAGTATTCTATCATATTTCGTGAAGTTGATGCGCTTGAGCTTGAGCATCAGCTTGCGCTTCCGTTTCTTCGATAAATAATAAAGCCCGCGGTTTACGCGGACTTCATTCGGATAATATTATTGCCCGGCCCGTTTTGGCTAAGGCTCGACCTGCACGAATCTACATTCTTTCCTCAGCTTCCCATTTTGAAACCTCTTCCCGAACTCGCGGGGCGACTTCCTTACCCAATAGTTCAATGGATTTCATAACATCCTCATGTGGCATGGTGCCAGCAGGTAAATGCAGGAAAAACCGTGAGAAGCCTAAATGTTTTTGCATATAAATAATTTTGTTGGCCACCGTTTCGGGATCGCCTACGTAGAATGCGCCTTCTGGGCTGCATGCGGCATCGAATTGTGAACGGCTAAATTGTCCCCAACCACGCTCTTTACTTATTGAATTAAACGCTGCCTGCGTGGGAGGGAAATACTTGTCGACCGCAATCGAGGTACTCTCCGCAACGAACCCGAGTGAGTGTACGGCTATCGGTAATTTCGATGCATCATGTCCTGCACGAGTAGCAGCCTTCTTATAAAGCGGAATGAGCGGAGCAAATTGCAAGGGGCTCCCGCCAATGATTGCCAAAACAAGAGGCAGTCCGAGTTCACCTGCTCGTATTACCGATTGCGCATTACCCCCACTGCCAAGCCATACGGGTAATTGGTCCTGAACCGGCCGCGGATACACCCCCTGATTCGTAAGGGCAGGTCGATGCTTTCCTTTCCAGGATATCTTCTCCGAGTCCCTTAACTTTAATAATAGTTCCAATTTTTCCGCGTAAAGCTCATCATAGTCTTTTAAATCATATCCAAATAGTGGAAACGCATCGACCATAGAGCCTCGACCCGCGATAATCTCAGCACGACCATTTGAAATACCATCGAGCGTGGCAAATTGCTGAAACAAACGTACTGGATCAACTGCAGAGAGCACGGTAACCGAACTGGTTAAGCGTATCCTTTTGGTCATGGACGCCGCTGCAGCCAGCACAACGACAGTAGCGGAATCACCAAATTCTTTGCGATGATGTTCACCGACCCCAAATATATCCAACCCAACCTGATCGGCAAGGACGATTTCTTCAACAACCTCACGCAACCGCTCCGCATGACTTATCGTCTTGCCCGTTTTAACATCCGGAGTCGTTTCGACAAACGTATCTACACCGATTTCCATTTTCAAATCCCCCTGGCTTTAAAATTATATTCGATCGCTTTATTAGAGTAAAATCCATCGTTCAGAAAGAATCCGACTCATTATTTTTGGCATTGCCTTCACGATTCCTTATTCCATATCCAATTTTCTTAAGCAGAACAATAAGTTCAAGCTTCTCCTCATCTGTTGCAAAGGACAAGTTATCGGAGATCGTCTGAACATGCTTAGGGAAGATATGATCAAAGTAGCTTCGTCCTTCGCCCGTTAAAGTCAAATTCGTTTTGCGTCGATCACCCGGGATGGGAAGCCGTTTAACGAATCCCTTCTTCTCCAGCTTATCTACAACATGGGTGATACTCCCGCTAGGAATCGAGAAAGCATCGCTAATTTTCTGGATGGGATGCGGACCTTTATTGTAAAGAAACTCGAGAATTAGAAAGGTTTCTAAACTGAGACCATAGCTGTTAATGTCACGTTCTAAGTTCTCATACAGTACTTTCACCATATTTCTCATTACGCGTATCAGTCTTAAATCAAGAGCCTTACCCTCAGCATCGCGTCCAGTCATTTTTAAGCCCCCTTAGTGCGAACTCAATTAGATTCACTAAACATCTTTTACTGGGCAAAAAATCCACCATCTATGATATATTCAGCTCCAGTCGAGTAACTGGACTCATCGGATGCAAGAAATATAACTATATTGGTAACTTCTTCTGGTTCTCCAATTCTTTTAAGCGGGATAGAATCCTGCATAGCATCAATATTGAAAGGTGCTGCCATTGGTGTTTTAATGAATCCCGGATGGACAGAGTTCACACGGATGCCATCCACGCCGAGTTCTGCCGCGGCTGCTTTTGTCATGCCTCTCACAGCGAATTTTGACGCAACATATGCTATCTTCTGGGGTACCCCCATAATGCCTGCAAGAGAAGAAATGTTAATGATAGATCCTCCGCCAGCTTTTTTCAAAGTTCTTTTGCTAATTCTTCTCCCTCTTTTTCGAGGATATCGGTAAAAACTACTTTTGCACCTTCCGCTGCAAATCTACGTACATGAGAAGCTCCCATTCCACGGGCTCCTCCTGTAATTACTGCAACTTTTCTTTTTAATCGATCCATGTCAATTCCTCCTCTATTAAATATCAGAATATATACCATAATAATATTTAATCTAATAGTAAATAATATAATAATAGTGTATTGATTTGTCAACATGTAAAAACCCCGCCTTCACGAAAGCGGGGTTTTTGCCTTGTTCATTTACAAAATTTGATCAATCGTTCAAAAATAAGAAAGAATGATCAACTAGGTGCTGATTAACCAATAACGTTCGTTACTACTTCGATATTGCCACGGGTTGCTTTGGCATAAGGGCAAACCAGATGGGCTTCCTCGACTATTTGCTTAGCCACGTTGGTTTCTACGCCGCTTATAGTGATGTCCATATTCATTGCTAGTACATATCCGTCGCTCGCATCCTTGCCGAGCGTTACATTAGAAGTTATTGTTATACCGTCCGTTTTAATATTCTTTTTTCTAAGAATAGTACCCATCGCACCTTCGAAGCATGCGGCAAATCCTGCAGCGAACAGTTGCTCCGGATTGGTTCCAGTTCCGGGACCCCCTAATTCCTTTGGATATCTCAAGTCCATGTTAAGATTGCCATCGCTGGAAACAGCTTTGCCTTCCCTTCCGCCTTGAACGTTTACGGTAGCCGTGTACAATTTCTTTTCCATTTTAATCATTTTCGTAACTCTCCTTTTAATATTGGATTATTAGCCATACTGGTGACCGCACCTTTGCTCGCCATGAACATCAAGTTTTACTTTGTTGTTCCACACCTTTTATTCCAATACAGACATATTCATGTCAATAATTTGTCGAAATTTTTCCCTGTCCGTTATAGTCTTAACCATAACGCGAAGTCCTATTATTGCATTATTAAAATAATGAGACAGCCATTCCGCGTTGAGCGCCTTGGAAATTTCTCCCGATTGTTGGCCTTCCACAATAATGTCGTATATCAACTGTTCTACAGTGGCCCAGCCCAGTTTAACCAAATCTCTGCATATTGAATCATGTTTTGCCAACTCAACCGCGGTATTTACCATGAAGCAGCCATCAGGAAACTCCTCTTTCTGTTGGACTGCTATTTCAAGCATCATTCGGATTGCTTCCTTGGCAGAACGGGTATCAGCCATACGTCGTTTAACCGGAAGCCTAACCGATTGCTCAAACATTTCAATATAGCGTTTCAATGCTTTGACATACAAGGATTGCTTATCGCCAAAGGTATCATACAGGCTCCCTTTATGAATCCCCATATGGGAGACCAGTTCCTGCATGGATGTCTTCTCATAGCCTTGTTCCCAGAATAACCTCATGGCTTTTAGCAGAACTGCATTTTCATCGAATTCCTTTGTCCTGGCCATCTCATTGCGCCACTCTCCTTTCAAAGTAAATTTACTATATAAAGAACGGTCGGTCAAGAATTATTTTTGAACGATCGTTCTTTATAATCCTAACATAACCGCAGCGACTTGTTCCGGAATATCGATTTGTAACCAATGACCGGCTGGTAGAACGTGCAAGGAAGGACGTTTCAAGAGCGATTGGAGATGCTTCGCAATGCCGTAGTTGAGATAAGGGTCGGTTTCGCCCCAGATCAGTTTGACCGGGATATCAAGCGCCCACATCTTGTTAATGCGCTTCGTATTTTTGGCGAGTTCTTCGAACAACTGCGACGTCATTTGCGCAAACGCCGGACCGGAGCTCGGCTGATTTCTAAAATTGCCGTCGATAATCGGACCGAGGAATTTCGAATAATATGCCTTTTGGTCTTCCGTCAGATGCTCTTGGAATTTGCTCCGCTGAAAATTAAGCACCCAAGCGAATTGTTCCGGGCTACGCAGAATGGCTTGCGTAAGTGCCTTCAAATTCGTGGTCGCGAAAAGTTCGATCAACTCCGGATATTTTGCCGTTGGTGATTCCGCATAGAAGGCATTGAGAAGGCAGATGGAATCGACATGCTCCGGATGCTCGATCGCATAGTTGACCGCCGCGGGACCGGATGAATCGTGTCCTACCGGAACGATTTTACCGAGTCCCAAGCTTTCGACTACCGCATGGAGATCCCCCAATTGCTGCTCGAAGCTATATCTTGCGCCAGCCGGTTTATCGGAAGCGCCAAAACCAAGGAAATCGAATACGACGACTCTTCTGCCTCCTGCAACCAGGTGGGGAACCAAATCATCGTAAATATGCAAATTGTCGGGAAAGCCGTGCATTAGCACATAGGCAGGTCCGGTACCCGAGTAATCTCGGACATAGATGCTGCCCTGTCCGCGGTCGATTCGATGCTCTTGAAAGTTCGTGTTCATTGTGTTTTTCCCATCCTTCTAGTTCAAGTATTTTCACTTCGCTTATTACATCATTACGAATATGTACAAACATGCCGATCAACCTCGGCTTGTTTGCAATTCCCGTTTCTTCATTTTTTCTACTATATATTCCGCCGTGCGCAAGGCAAGCGACATGACGGTATTGGTCGGATTCCCCGCGCCGGAGGTGACGAAGATACTCGCATCGCACACATACAAATTGGGAATGTCGTGGCTTTGTCCGTACGAATTAACGACGGAATCGGCAGGGTTGTTCCCCATTCGGCAGCCTCCCGCCATATGTGCCGTATCCGGAACGACGAACTCCACTTTCCCCCCCTCCGCTTCCAAGATGGAGCTCATCGTACGCTCTGCGTGCTTTATCAGCTTCCGATCATTCTCGCCGTAACTGAAAGTCACTTTAGCCCGTGGCAAACCGTACTCATCTTTCTCATCCGCCAAAGTAACGCGATTATTCATATTCGGCATTACTTCACCGACCAACGTGACCCTGCCGTAATGATTGTAATCCAAGAGCGCTTGTCTAAATCGCTCTCCCCATATTGGGCCGCCCTGCGCTTTGGAAACACCATTGGCGAATTCAACCGGTCTTGCACCATGGGAATGAAGCGTATAGCCGCGAACAAAATCGCGTTTCGGGTCTGTTCGGTAAAAATCCAATGTTGTCGCGAGTACCGGCGTGCCTTTGTATAAACGGATTTCATCATCGAACTTGGCATACACGTCATTACTGCTATGCACCATTATGGATTTTCCGACCATTCCGCTGCTGTTTGCAAGACCGTCCGGAAACTGCTCGTTTGCTGAATTGAGCAGCAGCCTGGGAGTCTCTACTACAAATGCGCTGATAATGACCATTTTTGCCTTTTGCTCGTACGGTTTACCGTTATGAACGAATGTCACTCCTTTGGCCAATCCGTCTTTGCCCATCAATACCTGCGTTACCATACAGTCTGGCAAAACCTCGGCTCCTGCCTTGATCGCTTTCGGGATGTGAACGATCAACGTGCTGAATTTCGAATCCGGCATGCAGCCTTGATTGCAAAATCCACGGTTAATGCAAGGGGGACGACCTTCAAATGGAGCGGATAATATGGCTAAAGGCGCAACGGACGAACGAATTCCCAGCTTGTCACAGCCGTTCATGAACATATAGGCGTTCGGACTCAGCGGTTCCCTCTCAGGGTAAGGATAAGGGCCATTATAATGCCCCCAGGGAAAATGCTTAGGCCCGGAAACGGCAATATCTTTTTCCGTTCTGGTGTAATAAGGCTCGAGATCTTCATAGCTTATAGGCCAATCTTCACCAATCCCGTCGATTGTCTTCCCCTGAAAATCCACATCCTGGAAACGCAGAAACACCGCTGTAAAATGAACAGTGCCGCCACCGACACCCCGCCCCGAATTATTATGTCCCATCGTGAGTGGATCGGTTCCGTCCACAATTCGTGTATCCTGCCAACCAAGTGATTTCATAGACAACTCATCACTGGCAAAATCCTTCTGCGGGTCCCGGAGGGGGCCGGCATCCAAAACAACCACAGAGAGTCCGGCTTCGCTCAATTCTTTGGCTAATACCCCTCCTGCTGCTCCGGCGCCAACAATGACAGCATCCACTTCTTCATTCGCATATTTACGCTTCATTTTCCGTTTTTGCCTCCCATGGATCTAGTTGTCCCAACTGCGTACGCACATATCCTCGCGGATAAGCCGGACCTGCATAACCGATGTCCGACCAAACCTGCGGATGGGAGCAATACGATTCGACGGTCAACCGCATTAGTTTTTCAAACAGCGCCTTCTGAGGTACTCTATTCCATATTGCCGAAGGTTCCGCCTTAACTTCGCTGATGTCTTTGAGCATATTCTTTTGTTTTACTGTCTCTAATTCTGCAAAAGATATGGAATACATGTGTTGCGAAGACTGCTCCATCGCCTTCAGCCCTTGCCGAATCAATTCCGATGCGGCCGGAACTCCGACTTTTCTTTGCCCTTCGCCAGGTGACGAATACAAGGTTTTATCGATATGGGAGATAACGAACGCAAGTGCATCTGGTGAAGAATCGTCAACTAACAAACTACATATAGAGCGCAATATCTCAGCCTCACGTTCACTTAGAAACTGATACTTGTCTATCGATTGATTTCTCGAAGTTACAATTTGCTGCGTATGATCATCCCAGGCATCTTTTTCATCCAAGACGTTAAAGGATGGATACCGCGTTATTCCGCTCATGTGTACTTCCGCCTTTCTTTCACTATGCTGTTCATTAACATCAAGCTTCCCAATACACTGCAATAAGCCCCAATACGCTTATCGCCGTATACATCATAGGAAGCGTAACCGGCGGTCCAATCAGGAAGTTACGGAGCGCCCATCCCCCTACCCGAACACCGACCCCCCGGACATGAAAATAAAATCCGATTAATCCCGAAATCACCCCGAACCACATCATGACTTGAAACAAACCGTTCAGCCACATCACGTTGTAGAATGTAAGAACCAAACCGATCATAAAGAAAATCGGTGCGGAAATAACGGGGAGCCACATGGATTTATGGTGAAAGTTTTGCCTGTAATGAAACATTGTTACCTGAATCCCGATCATCATGAAAGCCAGGCTGACAAACAGAATCAATATTCGTTCAATGGGCCAAGCGTCCCAATACATGTATCTTCCTCATTTCACGTTTTCCGTTATGTTGTACCACAGCCAGAAAATCTATCCAAATTTGGTGGCAGCAGGATGAACGGAACAAACTCTAAAGAGTTCGGCAAACTGGATCATTGATTGGGCTCTAATAATGGAAGTAAATTGTCGACTTTACACATTGGATCTCCAAGAGTCATACACTACATTAGCCTAAGATGTAAAATGGAGGAGTACTTAGTATCATGCTCATTCATGTTAATCAAGCCATTCAACGAATGATTCAGCGCCTCGTTATGAAGCAGTCGCAAGACGGTTCATGGAGGTTTTGTTTTGAGAGCGGTGTAATGACAGATGCCTATATGATCATCATTTTGCGTACCTTGCAAATCACTGATGAGGAGTGGATACGTGCACTTCATCACCGAATTATGTCGAAGCAGGAAAAGAATGGTGCTTGGAAGGTGTATCCGGACGAGACGCAAGGGAATTTATCCGCGACGACGGAAGCTTTAATTGCTCTTCTCTATTCCGGATACAGTAAACCAACGGACTTCAATATTCAACAAGCCAAACAATTTATCCTTTCCAATGGCGGAATCCGGAACGTCGACAATCTCATGACCAAGATCATTCTCGCATGCACCGGGCAATATCCTTGGCCTTCTTTCCTTCCGCTCCCCATCGAACTCATCTTGCTTCCTTCCGCAGCTCCGATCGATTTCTACGATTTTTCCGGTTATGCCCGGGTTCACCTTGCTCCCGTTATGCTTCTCGCAGATAAAAAGTCTGTGATGCGGAATGAAAGAACACCAAATTTATCCGACTTGTTCGTCCGCGGCGTTTTTCCTGAAGCACATTTTACAAGTTCGACACGTTCTGACGCAATATGTAACGAAATGGATCGATTTTTGCAAAAACTCGCTGCTCTACCAAAACACATTCATCAACAATCCATAAACAAAATGGAACAATACATGTTAAATCGAATTGAACCCGACGGAACCTTGTACAGTTATGCCAGCGCTACATTTCTTATGATACTTGCACTTCTCTCTCTCGATTACGACAAACGTCATCCTATCATCATACATGCTATCCGCGGCTTAAAATCGCTCCTTTGTCACACGGATGGCTCCATCCATGTACAAAACTCGACATCAACCGTTTGGGATACGGCATTGATCAGTCACGCCCCTTCAACAAGCAGGCCTGCCCTCGGACTATACCACGATTCAATCCGCAGGCCGTTATCTGCTCACCAAACAGCAAACCCGGTTAGGCGACTGGAGTCGCCGTATCAAGAATCCCTTTCCCGGAGGATGGGGCTTCTCCGATATCAATAACATTAATCCGGATATCGACGATACGACCGCCGCACTACGAGCGATCCGCAATTTGGGTACTCGCAGAGTGGAATACCAAGAAGCGTTTAACAAAGGACTTCAATGGGTATTGTCCATGCAAAACGACGACGGCGGGTGGCCCGCATTCGAGAAGAATATCGATAATTCTTTATTGACCATGCTCCCATTTAACGGAGCAGACGCGGCGGCCATCGATCCGTCAACAGCTGATTTGACTGGTAGAACGCTGGAGTTTCTTGGTAGAGACGCCGGATTGACCGCCCGTCACCTTTTTATTCGTCGCGCTGTCCGTTGGTTACAGAAGAACCAGGAAACGGACGGTTCCTGGTATGGCCGCTGGGGGATCTGTTATATTTACGGGACATGGGCTGCGTTGACCGGTATGCTTGCTGTTGGAGAAAACCCGGAGCATCCCAGCATACAACGTGGAGTGGAGTGGCTGCTTAGTATTCAAAATCCGGATGGAGGTTGGGTAGAATCTTGCACAAGCGATCAGGAGAAACGGTATATCCCATTGCGTCAGTCCACGCTTTCTCAAACGGCGTGGGCTCTCGACGCACTGGTAGCCTATTATCCAAAACCGAATTCAGCCATAGAAAAAAGTGTTCAATACCTGCTAAACACCATGGACAAGGCGGATCAAGAAATCTATCCGACGGGAGCCGGTTTGCCTGGCTACTTTTATATTCGATACCATAGCTACCCCTACATTTGGCCTTTGCTTGCTTTGAGCCACTATAAGAGCAAATACGAAACAATCATAAATAACCTGTAAAATCGAACAAATTATTTAAATGGTTCATGCGGATTTTACCGGTTCTGTGCTGATCCTTGATCTCTGTGAATGATAACTGGCGGAGGGGCGTCTGCTATGTTAATGAGTCTGGCCATCCATCTTCTTTATGGATTGATTACCGGCGTAATGTTTAAGTTGGTTGCAAAGAAAGCATAATCGCGCGTTAAGAAAAATCCCGGGATCGCTGTGATTCGGGATTTTTTCATTCGTTAAATGTTATGATCTGTTACTTATTTTTTAACAACCAGTGGCCGTACGACCCTTGTAGTCAGCAAATCCAATGCATCCCGTGTATCCCGTGCAAAATCCAATGGCCGGGCATTTTTTTCAAAATGAATATACCAGAGATTTGGATTCGTAAATAACCAGTGATTGTGCAGAGCCGTCACTAGAATACCATGCCTGCGCAGCCGCGAAATAAAACGATTGATTTCCGAAGTTAGAATAACAGTTTCTCCCAAACATAACGCCCTTCCGTCACGACCGATACTTTCGAAAGAAAATGCCTGGGGAATGGTCAGAAAAGATCTTGATCTTTTGCCTAATATACGCGGACGAATATTGTTTCTCACCGAAGAAGCTGTGCAAACCCCATTAATAACCATTGGTTGGGCTCTAAGAATGGAAGCAAATTGTCGACAAAGTGGGCTTAATGCCATGAGTTTATCCCTCCATCAATTGTAATTGATAATAGATTATGATAGAGGTGTTTGTTTTGATAGAGACATATCGCATTGAAAATCTATCTATTTTTTTAATTAAAAAGTTACCTGAGTAACCGAAGAAGCATAATCGACACTCATGAGAAAAGCTCGCTCTCCCCTTGTCGGGATTGCGAGCTTTTCTGCATGCATAGCTTATTTTGTTACCTTGGTTTCACGACAACAACATCAGGATCTGCCGTATTCTGCGGTATCGGGAATAACAACCCGGTTGTGTAGGGAGTCGGCTGATAATGAATACTATGTTTCATAGCCGTTTCCGCATAAAATTTTCTGGCATCCTCTACACTTCGTTTACTGGTTACGATGTCATTGACTAGATTCAAGGTAAGATAATTCATCGCTTCCTCATGGCATCGGGCGGAGACTTCACCTTTGGTCCGGTCCATGATCACGCTTCCGTCAAATTTGGCAATATCGTCAAATCGCTCGGGCGGTACGGCATAGTTGATCGTTTGTTCCAAAAAATCCGGATGAGGCATCGGAAAATTGTGGGGCACTGGATGGCGATAGACAATCGTACGCTTCCACGGACCGTTATTATACCAGACCAGCATATCGCGGGTTGCTCCATCCGGAAGTCCGTACTTTTGGATCATAAGACGTGCGCCCTCCAAAGGTTTTCCCGACCATTCAGCCAAAGTTTGCTCCACTTCCTGCTGGATCGGTCTAACCCCGTTCAAATCCATCCGAAATTGACTCTGTCTTTGTGGATAGTAAAGATTCGCAACCTGTGGATGACCATGTACAAAACCGGGGTATGTCGGGTAATAGGTTAGAGGAGGATAATACCCTCCATATGGATGATACGGATTTCCTGATTGGGCTACTGCCTTATAACAAACTGGGCCGGTTCAACCATCCAATCCAACGGGTTCCCCCTGTCATACATTGGTATGAATCATTATTAACGCTTCAACATCATATTGAGGGGGGTGGAACCTTTTGCAACCGATTAGCCCCATATCTGAAGCTGCGATTCACTCATACATTGGTAAACAGGTCTGTGCTGTATTGCACGATGGAACACATTTATATGGTACAATCACTGATTGCCGGGAAGGACAACTGTTTCTCAGCGGAGGCGTCAAAGGTCCTGGAACTGTATCAACCAGTGCAATACGGGCAAAAGCCCAAATCCGGACAAAACTTAAAAACAAAGCAAAAATATCTGCGTTTACCCCGTTTTTCGGCTTTGGCGGGGGAGCAGCGGCCGCTGCGATTTCGCTAGCCCTGATCGCATCTCTGTTTTTTTTCCCGTTTGGATTTGGATTTCCGTTCTTCTTTTAATCGTTTAATGTTAATGCCAATTAGCGGAACCTGTTTTCTTTCAGGTTCCGATATTTCTATTTCGTGACGAAATATATTATTGATATTTCCGGATAAACGATGAATCGATATACTGCTTCAAACGCCAACACCATTTACCGTGAATGGAAATACCCCGATATAGCAGCAAGGCTTCACCTTCTCCGGTTGACAGAATCGACAAGTATTTCGATTGGGGGCGGTACTTATTTAATTTTCCCCCTGACAAAAATCGTTCCATATTAGACCAGAGTATTGGTGCTTCACGGACGGCATAAACTCCTGCCTTGTGAAGAAAAGGATAGGTCTGCAAGCTAACACAATCCCCAACTCCGAACATATTCTCGTATACCACAGATTGGAGATTGTCATTAACCAATAAATAACCCTGGGCATCTGTCGACAGACGGCTTTTTCGAAATATCGATGGCGCTGCTGGTCCTGTCAGCCATAACAATTCATCATATGCTACGGTATGACCCGATTGAAGATCAACCCGGTTCCTGTGTACAGAAATGACAGGATCGTTTTGTATGAGATGAATACCCTTATTTTGGACAATCCCCGTAATCTGCCGAGTCACACGTCTCCCTGCATGTTCTAATAATGGCCCCTTACTAATCAAAGTGACGGGATCTTTTAAACCTAATCCTTTACGGTTGGTCTGTAGGCTTAAGCTCATTTCGATTCCTGAAGCTCCTCCGCCCACAACGACCAGGCGCTCCTTCTTTAGAGATGAATTCTTCAGTGCGGAGATCAAGTAATTGGGTTTGATCAACGCGGCATACTCTTCTACTCCAGAAATGCTCGTGTTGGCGATCCGGGAACCGATATTAAACGATATCAAATCATAATTCATTCGAACTCCATTTGAAGTGACGATCTCCTGCCGTTCCGGATCCACCGTTTCCACGGAATCGTTCAAGAAGTCTATTTTCACCGCATCACATAACCGCGGCAAATCGATACGGATGTCTTCCAACCCATAGCGGCCTTCAACATAACTGGAAAACATGCTTGAATAATATTGGTATCGGTCGAGCGAAATCAACGTGACTCGCGTATCCGGCCATCCGCCAAGCTGCAATTGCTTCAAAACGTAAAGATGTGCATGTCCGCCGCCGACAAGAATCACGTTCCTGATGATGGTCACCCGCTATCTGAAAAATATTGGTCCGCGGCACGCTGAACCGCGGCTCCGTGAGTTGGATATGGATGAATGACATGGGAAACATCCCCAATAACCTCCAATATACGATCCATTTTTTCAGGTTCAAAATAAGAAATGATCTTCCCGTCTATAATCATGAATGGTGTGGCAAACCCGCCGAGACGGAGCATCTCATCGAAGCGGGACTGGACGTGGGTGACATCTATCGAGTCTGTAAAATAGATTGTGTAAACTCCTAAACCCATTAAAATGGAAGTATACGAGAGGTTGGGGAGAACACATGGGATTATGGACAAAGCAGCAACTCCGAGCGTTTATTAAGGAGAACAAATTG
>NZ_SOMN01000056.1 GCF_004564235.1 Cohnella luojiensis | reverse complement strand
GTTAAACCGGAGAAGCCAACGACGAAGCTTCAACCAAAGCGCCTTCACTGCCTGCTTAGGCAGGTATTCTGTTGTTAAGCCTCGAATTGTAGAATCCAGATATATCCAACTTCAGTTTGATTTCTGAAGCCGGAAGTGCGGAAGTGAGTATTCTTGAAGAGCCCGGTGCGGGAAATCCGCACGCCGGGATCTGTGCGGGGGGCGTCGAGTAATCGGCGTCTCTACCGTGACGACGAAACTAACGCAAGACATAAATATTAACAACATCTAAACACAAACATACGTTCTACTCATTACTGGGCAAGAATGGTATAATTAGATCACAATTGAATCTTGGGTGGGCATGGTTTCCCTTCGAAAGGAGGTGAAGCCGTGGAAATAAAGGACGCAATAACGATCATGATACCTTTCGCATCGTTAATCATTGCTCTTTTAACTTACATCGGAAATAACTTCAAGAGAAAGTAAATCCCACCCCAAGGTTGACCGCCAAAGGTGGGATTTTGATCCTCTATGACCTAGAAGGGAAAAACCCATCCAAGCCAATTGTGTTGCCGAGTGTTTGCAGCACTCGGCTTCTTTAATAAAATGATACCATAAACAAAAATAGAAATAAACCATTAGAAAGACACGAAGACACGAAGACACGAAGACACGAAGACACGAAGACACGAAGACACGAAGACACGAAGACACGAAGACACGAAGACACGGGTGACATTGGCAGTAGCAGGCAAGCAGATTCAGCCGCACACCCGCACCACCTAACCGCATCGCGGCCGATCACTTCGTGACCTTAAGGTGGTGGGGCGTCGTGAATACAACAACGTTATCAGAAAGATCCCAAATTCAATACAAGGAGTGTATTTCTGTGCCAGTAGATTTATCTAACTATTTGGTAATTGGTATTTCTTCAAGAGCTTTGTTTGATTTGTCTTTTGAAGATGAAATTTTCAGGACTCAGGGACTACAAGCATATTCTGATTATCAACTCGAAAATGAGAATGTTGCATTAAAACCAGGTATAGGATTCGGACTTATAAAAGCCATACTAACTTTAAATCAATTAACAAAAGGAAAAAGAAAAACTGAAGTGATTATTATGTCACGTAATAGTGCTGAGACCAGCTTGCGTATATTTAATTCAATTGATCATTATGGTCTGGATGTATCTAGAGCTGCTCTTACAAGTGGAAGATCAATTGTTCCATATTTAAATGCTTTTAGGGTAGATCTATTTTTATCGGCCAATGAAGAAGATGTCCAGAATGCAATTGATGCTGGAATTGCTTCAGGCTTAATTTATAAGAGTGATACAACATATAATTTTGAAGAGATTAAAGAGATCAGAATCGCCTTTGACGGGGATGCTGTTATTTTTTCAGAAGAATCGGAATTAATTTACAAAGAAAAGGGTTTAGAGGAATTCTTAATTCATGAGAAGAATAATGCAGAGAAGCCTCTTCCTGAAGGACCGTTTGCTAAATTGCTAAAAACATTATCTTTTTTGCAGTCACAGTTCGATCCAGAGAATAATCCAATCAGAACTGCTTTAGTTACTGCTAGAAATAGTCCCGCACATAAGAGAGTTATTCTAACACTAAGGAAATGGGGAGTTAGAATTGATGAAGCTTTCTTTATGGGAGGAGTACAAAAAGAAGAAATACTAAAAGCATTCGGGGCTCACATTTTCTTTGATGATCAAGATGTCCATTTGAAAGATTCATCTAAATTAGTCCCCTCTGCGAGAGTTCCATATAAAACAAAGAAGTCACTTTAGTATTTCAAGGAAGGGGAACACCATATTCACGCATCGGCAGACAAGCTGCCTCGGTCCGGACCGGAGTTAGAAGAGGATTCGGTGAGGCATTTTCAGTAGCAGGGAAGTAGATTCAGCGGGACACACTCGCACCATCCAACCGCATCGCGATTTTTGACGGTAACTCAGAGATCCTTCATATAACAATATGTTCACGTATCGGGGCATACGCCACCGCCGAAGGTGGGATTTTGAACCTCTATGACCTAGTAGGGAATAACTTTTATAAATTGAACTTTTCTTGTAGATTAATAAATGAACTTTCTATATATTCGATGTCCGAGGAACCGATTATCTGATCTATTAGTTCGCCTTTAGAGTTGAAAAAGTATAGAGCCGGAAAACCAGATCCACCATACTTTTCATATATATCTCCAGTTTCATCAAGAAGGACCGGGTATTCAATTTTATAGTTTTTCACATAACTTCTTACCTCGTCTATATCATCGCGATATATCAGATTTATTCCAAAAACATTCATGTTGTCTTTGTATTTATTTTGTAATTCGACTATCTTTGGGGCGTCTTCATTACAATAAGGGCACCAAGAAGTAAAGAATAATAGGGCTGTTGGTTTTTCGGAAAAGTTGATTGAAGTTTTATTAGAAGTTATAAGATCTTTTAATACGATGTTCTCAGTGTTCATGGATAAAGTTTTTTCGTTTTCTGTAGATATTACCGATTTATCATCAGATGACGAGGTTTTCTTTTCTAGAACAACATAAGCAATTATACAAATAGCAAAAATCAATATCATACAAGTGCTTATTACCTGAATTTTTCTCATAGACGCCCCTCAATAAATGGATTATTTTAACTAATGATAATAATAACGACTTTCTGGAGGAATGTCCAAGATGGAGAAAGCAAAATTGTCTGGACCAACAATGGTGTTACTCGTAAAGAATATTGCGAATTCAATTACGTTTTATAAGAATCTTGGCTTTACTTATGAATTAGTTGGCGGACCGGACATACAACATGTACACATGACTAGAGACTCCGTAACATTTATCCTTCATCAAGCAAAGAACCAAGAAGACGTTAAACCATTCTCCTCAGTTGAAGGCGGATTATATTTTGATGTTTTTTGTTATACCGATGTACGGGTTTTACTTGAAGAGTTTCGATCCAAAGGAATACAAATTGTAAGAGGACCTGACTTAAATGATTTTTTTAGCGAATTTACTATTCAAGATCTTGATGGCTATCGAATTGCGTTTGGGGGATAGCATAGTTAGTGATAGAACCGATAACCTCGGAATCCGACGCTAGAGCATTTATTGCTTTAGCGTTTTTTGTTTGTTTTTGATTGGAACAACGAATAGGAATTTTTCACTAAGACCTGTTTCAAGCTGTCGAATGATGGGTACATAACCCTGTAGATTTCAATGAAACCTGGGAGTGAGGATATGGAGAGTCCAGTCAACATACTAATCGTCGATGATCATCCCGAGAATTTGGTTGCCATTGAGGCCGTGTTGACCGGAGAACCCTACCGTATAGTTCGCGCTTATTCCGGGATAGAAGCACTTCGGTGTCTTCTGGAAGATGAATTTGCCGTCATCGTCATGGACGTCCAGATGCCGGAAATGGATGGCTTCGAGACGGCAAGCATCATACGGACGCGCGAGAAGACCAAGCTAGTTCCGATCATCTTCTTATCGGCGTCGAACAATAAATTAGAGCATGTATTTACCGGTTATTCGGTCGGAGCCATCGACTACATGACCAAACCGTTTATCCCTGCTATTTTCAAGTCGAAAATCGAGGGTTACGTCGGAATGTATGAAGCGAATTTAGCGTTGCAGGAACAAAGCGAATTGCTTCAGCGGCAAACTAAGCAGCTTGAGAAAACGAATCAGGCGCTCATTCAAGCGAAGGAAACGGCCGAAGTTGCTTCGAAGGTGAAATCGGAGTTTCTAGCCATGATGAGCCATGAGATTAGGACGCCATTGAACGGAATTATCGGGATGTCGGATTTACTCCTGGCCTCCGATCTTCCGCAAGAGTATGCCAATATGGCAGATATCATTCACAAGAGCGGTAATGCTCTACTATCGGTCATTAATCATATATTGGATTTCTCCAAGATAGAGTCCGGCAAGATGGATCTAGAGGATGAACCGTTCCTGCTTAAGCATTGCCTAGAGGAATCGATCGATTTGTTCACGGCCGAGACGCGAAAGCGAAAATTAGATATGACCTTGGAGTTGGATCCTTCGCTGCCCGCCTACATTAATGGAGATGTGAATCGAGTCAGACAGATTCTAGTTAATCTTGTCGGCAATGCCGTGAATTTCACCAAAACGGGGAGCGTATATATGTGCGTTAATCTGCTCGAGGATAAGGAAGATTCGCTTCTTATAGAATTTAAGGTCAAGGATACCGGAATCGGCATTCCGAAGGAAAAGATGGATCAGCTGTTTCGGCCCTTCGCGCAATTGGATGCTTAGATTAATCGGAGATACGGGGGCACGGGACTAGGGCTATCGATCTGCAAATCCTTGGTTGAGCTAATGGGTGGAACTATAAGGGCGGAACCAGAGGATGAGCCGGGTACGACGTTCGTTTTTACCATTCAGGTACGCAAATAATCTTACTAGAGAGATATAAACCTAAGAAACGGAGAGGTTGAGATTATGTCGAATAAAGAACAGTTGCCTGAAATGTACGAGGAACAGATTCATGCGGGAGAGTTGTTAAACGCGCTGATGGCTTTGAAAAAGGGGGACTTCTCGTACAGAATGCCCTATAACCATACGGGAATTAACGGTAAAGTTGCGGATACGTTCAATGAGATCATGGATATGCAGGAAAGTCTCGTTAACGAGGTTCAAGCCGTTGCTCGAGTCGTAGGCAAAGAAGGGAAGTTATCCCGCAGGTTCGTCCATAAGAACAGTGGAGGATCCTATGAGACGGTAATCGATTCGCTTAACGGCCTCGTCATCGATTTAATCCAGCCTACCAGCGAGATGGTCCGGGTTATTAACGCGGTTGCCAAAGGGGATTTGTCCCAGAGCGTGGACTTGGAATTCGAAGGCAGGCCTCTTACAGGCGAATTCCAAAGAACCGCAAGCAACATTAATAAGATGGTGAATCAGCTCAGCACATTCGCTTCCGAGGTAACGCGAGTTGCGAGAGAGGTCGGAACGGACGGCAAGCTCGGCGGACAAGCGGACGTTAAGGGCGTGTCCGGCACTTGGAAGGATTTGACCGATAGCGTTAACAACATGGCCAGCAATCTGACGGATCAGGTACGTAATATCGCCGCAGTTACGACTGCCGTAGCGAACGGGGATCTGTCGAAGCAAATCACCGTAAATGCCAAAGGCGAGATTCAAGAATTGAAGAACACCATCAACACGATGGTAGACCAGCTCTCGATGTTCTCCTCTGAGGTTACCCGGGTGGCGCGAGAAGTAGGCACCGAAGGGAAACTAGGCGGACAAGCAGACGTTAAAGGCGTATCCGGTACATGGAGAGATTTAACCGAGAGCGTTAACTATATGGCTTCCAACCTCACGAATCAGGTACGTAATATCGCGGTCGTTACGACGGCGGTAGCCAACGGCGATCTATCTAAGAAAATCACCGCGGACGTTCAAGGTGAAATTCTGGAGCTTAAGAATACGATCAACACGATGGTGGAGCAGCTTTCCACTTTTGCATCCGAGGTTACTCGGGTTGCCAGAGAGGTTGGCACGGAAGGGATGCTTGGCGGACAAGCAGAGGTTAGCGGAGTTGCGGGTACTTGGCGCGATTTGACCGAAAGCGTTAACTATATGGCCACGAACTTAACGAACCAAATGCGGAACATCGCGGAAGTGACGACGGCGGTCGCGAAAGGCGATCTGTCCAAGACGATTACCGTTGATGCCAGGGGAGAAATTCTCGAGCTTAAGAGCACGATCAATACAATGGTAGATCAGCTCAGTAATTTCGCATCAGAGGTAACTCGGGTAGCTAGAGAAGTTTCGACGGAAGGGATACTCGGCGGACAAGCTGATGTAAAGGACGTATCGGGCACATGGAAAGACTTGACCGATAGCGTTAATTTCATGGCGGGTACGTTAACCGATCAAGTGCGTAATATCGCCGAAGTGACCACGGCCGTCGCCAAAGGGGACCTATCGAAACAGATTACCGTCAATGCGACGGGCGAGATTCTGGAGCTCAAGAATACGATCAACACGATGGTGGAGCAGCTATCTACCTTTGCTTCCGAAGTTACTCGGGTGGCGCGCGAGGTAGGGACGGAAGGGATGCTCGGCGGACAAGCCCAGGTCAAGGGAGTGGCGGGAACCTGGCGCGACTTGACCGAGAGCGTTAATTACATGGCTTCGAATTTGACGAACCAAGTGCGTAATATCGCCGTCGTCACGACTGCCGTCGCGAACGGGACTTATCCAAGAAAATCACAGCAGATGTTCAAGGGGAAATCCTGGAGCTCAAGGTCACGATCAATACGATGGTGGATCAGCTCTCGATGTTCTCCTCCGAGGTTACCCGCGTGGCTCGCGAGGTAGGTACGGACGGGAAGCTGGGCGGACAAGCCGAGGTTAAAGGCGTCGGCGGGACGTGGAAGGACTTGACCGAAAGCGTTAATAACATGGCCCGCAATCTGACGGACCAAGTGCGCAATATCGCCGATGTCACGACTGCGGTTGCGAAAGGCGATCTATCCGAGAAGATAACGGTTGACGTTAAAGGCGAGATTCTCGAACTTAAAAATACGATGAATACGATGGTGGATCAGCTAAGTAACTTCGCGTCCGAGGTTACGCGGGTTGCACGCGAGGTAGGTACCGAAGGAAATCTGGGCGCCCAAGCAGAAGTGAAAGACGTCTCGGGAACTTGGAAGGACTTAACCGATACCGTTAATTATATGGCTAGCAACCTTACGGTTCAGATGCGCAACATCGCTGGCGTTACGACGGCGGTCGCGAACGGCGATCTCTCCAAGAAAATCACCGTAGATGTTAAAGGCGAATTGCTGGAGCTTAAGAACACGATCAATACGATGGTGGACCAGTTGAACTCCTTCGCGTCCGAGGTTACGCGGTTGCTCGCGAGGTCGGCACGGATGGCAAATTAGGCGGTCAAGCCCAAGTCCGCGGCGTCGGCGGAACTTGGAAGGATCTTACCGATAACGTTAACATCATGGCCACGAATTTAACGGATCAAGTGCGCGGAATCGCGAAGGTCGTTACCGCGGTCGCGAACGGTAACCTGAAGCAGAAGCTGAACGTGGAAGCCAAGGGCGAGATCGCGGAGCTGACCGACACAATCAATAACATGATCGAAACTCTCGCCACTTTCGCCGTTCAAGTAACTACCGTGGCCCGCGAGGTAGGCGCGGAAGGAAAACTGGGCGGTCAGGCGAGCGTTCCAGGCGCTGCGGGTACATGGCGCGACTTGACCGACAACGTTAACTATATGGCGAGTACGTTAACGACTCAGGTACGGGCGATCACGAGCGTTGCGACCGCGGTTACGAATGGCGATCTCTCCCGTGCCATCGACGTTGCCGCGGCAGGCGAAGTCGAAACTTTGAAAGACAACATCAATGAGATGATCCGAAACCTGAAGGAAACGACCCGCATCAATACGGAGCAAGACTGGCTGAAGACGAACTTGGCCAAATTCTCCCGTTTGCTGCAAGGTCAAAGGGATCTGTACGCGGTCAGCCGGATGATTCTGTCCGAGCTAGCCCCTCTCGTATCTATGCAGCATGGCGTATTCTATATCAACGAGCCTGCGAACGGAGAACAAGTTCTGAAGCTGTTCGCGAGTTATGCATACCAGAATCGCAAGCATCTCTCGAACGAGTTCCGGGAAGGACAAGGATTAGTCGGACAATGCCTTATCGAGAAGCAACGCATTCTGCTCTCTAACGTTCCGGGGGATTACGTCGTCATTTCTTCCGCGCTCGGAGAAGCCGCTCCGCTGAATATCGTGCTGCTTCCGATTATTTTCGAGGACCAGGTGCTCGCAATCTTGGAGCTTGCTTCTTTCCGGCCGTATAGCGGAATCGATTTGGCCTTCCTGGATCAGTTAACGGAATCGATCGGAATCGTTATCAATACGATGCAGGCTAACCAACGCACGGAAGAGTTGCTTATTCAGTCCCAATCTCTTACGGAAGAGCTGCAGAAGCAGCAGATGGAGCTTCAGACGACGAATGACGAGCTGGAGGATAAAGCGAAGCTTCTCATAATTCAGAAGGCCGAAGTGGAGAGTAAGAACAATGAAGTCGAAGTGGCCAAGCGATTCTTGGAGGAAAAAGCCGAGCAGCTCGCCCTGACCTCGAAGTATAAATCCGAGTTCCTGGCTAACATGTCCCATGAGCTTCGCACGCCGCTAAATTCTTTGCTCTTGCTCGCGGAGCAGCTAGCCGAGAACCCCAACGACAACTTGACGGGCCATCAGGTGAAATTCGCCAAGACGATTCAAGACTCCGGGCTTGAACTGCTTAACCTCATTAATGATATCCTGGATCTATCGAAGATCGAGTCGGGTACGGTCACGCCGGATTACGGCGAGTTATCCCTTGGCGAGTTGACTGACGGTCTGGACCGGACGTTCCGGCATATGGTCGACGAGAAATTATTAGATTATAAAATCAAGATCGAACCGGATGTTCCCGTGAAAATCAATACCGATGCCAAGAGATTGCAGCAGATTCTGAAAAACCTTCTGTCGAATGCTTTCAAATTTACGGAAAAGGGACAGATCATTCTCCTTATCCGCAGGGCGCTCGAAGGCTGGAATCCCGAGAACGAGACGCTGAATCGCGCTCGCCAGGTCATTTGTTTCTCCGTTAGCGATACGGGAATCGGCATACCGCAGGAAAAGCAGCAGATTATCTTCGAAGCTTTCCAACAGGCCGATGGAAGCACGAACCGCGAATACGGCGGTACAGGTTTAGGACTTGCGATATCCAGGGAGATCGCGGAGATGTTGGGCGGAGAAATTACGCTGCATAGCGAAGTGAACAGAGGAAGCGTATTTAATCTCTACCTGCCTATCGATTCGGAGGTCTTAGAAGTTGTAGTGAAGGAGCACCGTACGAAACACGTTCCCGAGGTCATTGACGTAGCGCCGCCTAAACGCATTCGGAGCTTCGGAAGCGATGCAGGAGACGATATTATCGATGATCGTAACGATATCAGCCCGGCAGACCGAGTATTCCTCATTATTGAGGACGACCACAAATTTAACGAGATACTGATCGGCGTACTACGGAAAAAAGGCATTAAAGCCATCGTGACGACCAAAGGGTTAAACGCGCTTGAGCTCGTGCACAAATATAAACCGGTTGCGATCACGCTGGACCTTCATCTTTCGGATACGGACGGTTGGCTTGTTATCGAACATTTGAAGAACGACATCAGGGTCCGTCATATTCCGGTATGCGTGATTACCGTAGACGAAGACGAAGTCGAATTGATGAAAAAAGGCGTCTACGATTATTTCTACAAACCGGTGACGAACGAAGAGTTGGAGAACGCTCTCGATAGGTTGAACAGCTTCGCGGACCGCACTGTTCAGAACCTGCTCGTCGCGATGAACGATGAGCAGCGGCGCAAGGAAACGGTGAGTCTGCTGGACGGCAAGGATATTAAGGCGATTAGCGTGGACACGGGTCGCAAAGCCTTAAATCAATTAAAAACCAAGCAGATCGACTGCGTGCTAATCGATTACGAGTTGACGGACATGAACGTCATTAGCTTTATTCGGGAGATGCAGAAGAACGCCGATCACAAGTATACGCCTGTCGTCATCAACCGCGACAAGAAGCTTACGGCGCAAGAGGAGTCCGAATTGGACGAGGTCATGAAATCGGCCGTCGTCAAGATTGCGAAGACGCAGGTTCAAATTATGGACGAAACGGCCTTGTTCCTGCATAGGAAATCGGAAAGCCTACCGGAAGAGTCTCGGAACGCTCTGGATAAACTGCACCAATCGGATGAAATGATCGAGTTCAAGAAGGTGCTTGTCGTCGACGACGACATTCGCAATATCTTCGCATTGACGTCGATCCTGGAGCGCCATAACATGAAGGTGTTGCCGGCCGAGAACGGTCATGACGCGATTGCGATACTGGAAAATACTCCGGATGTCGATATCGTCCTTATGGACATCATGATGCCGGTTATGGACGGATACGAAACGACTCGGGCCATTCGTCAGATCGCCCGATTCAAGGAGCTTCCCATCATTGCTCTAACCGCCAAGGCCATGCAGGGAGACCGGGAACTTTGCGTAGAAGCCGGAGCTTCCGATTACATTACGAAACCGGTGAACAGCGCGCAATTGTTATCTATGATTCGAATGTGGTTGAACAAGTGACGAATGACGACGGATAACCGGAGAGTGCCTGATCTTGGCGCTTTCCGGTTTTTTATGGACCGATGTCTAGCCGTTTCCTTGTCATACCCCATCTATTATCGGTAAGATGGATGCATAGCTGATGAAATGAAGGGGACAAACAATGAAAGAATTTCGTATGTATTTCCGGTTCGTGAAGCCATATCGATGGCTCGTGGCGATTACGCTGCTCATCGGGATGTTGAAGTTCGCGATTCCGCTCACGGTTCCGCTATTTCTCCAATATGCGGTAGATGATATATTACTAGCCGATCTGCCCCAGGATGACAAGATATCGCGTTTGGTAGAGTTGATCGCAATCTCATTCGTCCTATTCGTCATTATTCGATATCCGATCGAGTATTTCCGCCAGTATTTCGCCCAATTGACGACTAGCAAGATCTTATTCGACTTACGCAACAAGCTATATGGTCATCTGCAACGTCTGTCCCTACGATTCTATCAGGAACGAAAATCGGGAGAGATAATCTCGCGAATGATGAACGACGCGGAACAGACGAAAGCGATCGTCGAAACGGGAATGATGAACGTATGGCTGGATTTGTTCACGCTCACGATCGCGCTAGCCATCATGCTAAGCATGAACGCTACGCTTACCTTGGTTGCGATTCTGATCTTGCCTTTCTATGGGATAGCCGTCGTGAAGCTGTACAGAAAATTAAAGACGTTCGCCCGTTCCCGTTCGGCCGCTCTTGCGGACATGCAAGGGTATCTGAATGAACATGTAGTGGGCATACCTGTAGTAAAAAGCTTTACGCTGGAGCAATACGAGAAGAAGCAATTCGGATTAAAGAACGGCAAATTCCTCGAACGGGCTCTCGCCTTGACCCGATGGAATGCATTAACTAACGCCATCATTAATACGCTTACCGAAATCGCGCCGTTACTCATCTTGCTTGGCGGAGGGTATCTCGTCATTACGAAGAGCTTAACGATCGGGGGATTCGTCGCATTTTACGGTTATCTCGATCGGTTGTATACGCCGCTTCGCCGACTCGTTAGCGCTTCAACGGAACTGACGCAAGCATCGGCTTCCTTGGAGAGGGTCATGGAGCTGCTGAACGAGCCGCAAGATATTAAGGACGGCAAGGATGCGAAACCTCTTAATAAGATTACGGGACGAATCGAATTCGAAGACGTATCCTTCAGATATCGTGAGGAAACCGATCTCGTCTTACGAAATATAGACCTAACGATCGAGCCGGGGCAGACCATCGCTTTCGTAGGAATGAGCGGGGGAGGGAAGTCGTCCCTAATCAGCTTATTGCCGAGATTCTACGATATCCAACAGGGTACGATTCGAATAGACGGTCAAGACATATCGACGGTAACTCAACATAGCTTGCGATCTCAGATCGGGATGGTACTGCAAGACAATATTTTGTTCAGCGGTAGCGTTCGGGAGAACATCATGCTAGGCAATCCGGACGAGACGGAGTTCAATATGCTGGAGGCGGCGAAAAGAGCGAACGCGCATGATTTCATCATGAGCTTGCCGAATGGCTACGAGACGGAGATCGGGGAACGGGGAGTTAAGCTGTCCGGTGGCCAGAAGCAGCGGATCGCAATTGCGAGGGTGTTCCTTAAGGATCCGGCGATATTGGTTCTTGACGAAGCGACTTCCGCGCTTGACTTGGAATCCGAACATTTGATCCAGGAGTCGTTACAGGCGCTATCGGACAACCGGACGACGCTTGTCGTGGCGCATCGGCTCTCTACAATCACCCATGCCGACCAGATCATCGTCATCGAGAAAGGCGAGATTGTCGAACGCGGGACTCATGAGCATTTGATGGATTTCGACGGAGCATACGCAAGGCTTTATAACGTTCAGAACTTATGAAGTAAGGAGTCGATCTCGTGAAGGATTCAGAGCGGATGCCTTTTCATCCCGTACTCTCCGCATGGTTCTCGGAGTCGTTCGGAGAGCCAACCGACGTTCAGCGCCAAGCCTGGGAATCGATCGGCCAAAGCCATCACACGTTAATCGCCGCGCCGACCGGATCAGGTAAGACGCTTGCAGCGTTGTTGCCCTGTCTGGATAAGCTCGTCCGCTCCGGTTCCCGCGCCAAGGCTGGCGTGCGAATCCTCTATTTGACTCCGCTCAAAGCATTAAACAACGACATTCATCATCATGCTCTGCAGTTCGTGGAACAGCTAGAGGCGCGCTCGATTGAACGCGGAGCGGAATGGCCGGGTATTCGATGCGAGGTTCGGACTGGCGACACTAGCCAGAGCAAACGCGCTTCGATCTTGCGCAATCCTCCGGAGCTGCTCGTTACGACGCCGGAATCGCTGTTCCTGATGCTTACTTCGGATAAAGGGCGTACGATTCTGGAGACCGTCGAGCAAGTCATCATCGATGAAATCCATGACCTTGCTGCCGACAAACGCGGTTCTCACCTGTCTATAACGTTGGAGAGATTGACTCAGCGCTGCTCGAAGTCCCCTCAGCGCATCGGTGTCTCTGCGACGCAGAAGCCGCTTGACCGGGTAGCCCGGTTTCTTGCGGGATGGGAACGCTTGGGCGAAGGGGAGGAAATGCGACCTCGTCCGGTCACGATCGTGGAAAGCGCCATGAGCAAGAACATTAGCGTGCTCATCACGATGCCCGATCAGAGCAAGCCTGCCGCGACGCGGGAAGTGGTATGGCTGCCGCTCCTTGATCGTATCATGCAGGCGATGGAGGGCTGCCGTTCCGTTCTTCTGTTCGTGAACAGCCGGCGACTATGCGAACGGCTGTGTTTGCGTCTGAATGACCATGTCGGATATGAAATGGCTCGATCCCATCATGGCAGCATCTCCCGAGAACGTCGCTTAGAGGTGGAGCAAATGCTGAAGGACGGGAGCTTGCGGTGCATCGTTGCCACTTCGTCTCTAGAGCTTGGCATCGACGTCGGTCATATCGACCTCGTCATCCAGATCGATTCCCCGCAAGAGGCGGCGAGAGGCATTCAGCGCATCGGTCGTGCCGGTCATGCCGTAGGCGAGGCTAGCCGCGGCATCTTGTTGGCCAGGCAGAAATCCGCGTTGCCCGAGCTTGCGGTGTTGAGCAGGCAGATCGCGCGACGCGAGATCGAGGAAATCCGCATTCCGCATGGGCCTATGGATGTGCTCTCCCAGCAAGTAGTCGCGATGGTTGCGATGGACGATTGGGAAATAGGGGCACTGCATCGTCTTATCCAACAAAGCGACAGCTATCAAGGTTATCCGCGTGAACGCTTGGAGAGCATGCTCCAAGTGCTTGCAGGTTTCTATCCATTCGCCAGGCCATTACTGGAATGGGAAAGAGCGAGTAACTTGCTAACCAAGCGAAGCAATACGGCAATGGCTTCCATTACGGGAGTCGGCACGATTCCTCAGAGCGGAGGTTATCCGGTTCATCATCTGGATAGCCGCACGCATCTTGGCGAGCTAGACGAGGAGTTCATCCAGGAAAGCCGCGTCGGCGACGTCTTTCAATTGGGGACGAGCTCTTGGATGATCCGGGATATCCGGAACGACCGGGTATACGTGTCCGAAGCGGGAAATCGGTTCAGCGAGATTCCTTTCTGGCGCAACGAAGCGGGAAGCCGATCTTACGAATTGGGATTGAAGATCGGAGGATTCCTTCAGGAACTATCCGAACGTCTTCAGCTCGCGGCGGAAACGGCGGATTCCTCGGAAAACGAGAAAGAGATCGACGATCGAGCATTCGAGTGGTTGCAGGCAGGCTACGGGATGGACAGGACCTCGGCGGACGAGTTGTTTTCCCATATTCGCTCCCAGTACAATGCATGCGCTCTGCCTACGGACAAACAGATCGTCATCGAACACTATAAGGACGTGATGAACCAAACTCACGTCATCATCCATAACCCTTTCGGAAGAACGGTCAATCGAGCTTGGCAGCTGGCGATCGAAAGACAATTCGAGCAGCTTCTTCCCTACAGGCCATACGGGAATGCCAAGGATAACGGAATCGAATTCGTACTTCCCGATTGGGACTCGTCCTGGCTGCAGATCATTAACCAAGTGACGCCGGCGAATCTTGAGCAGTTGCTCGTCGAGGCCATAACCGGTTCACCGTTGCTCGGAATCGCCTTCCGGAGAATCGCGGAGACCTCGCTGCTGCTATCCAGAAGCTTTACCCGCACTCCGATGTGGCAGAAGCGTCTTCGGAGCGAGGAGCTTCTTCGGGGAGCGTTGCCTTACGCGGAGCATTTTCCATATTTGCATGAAGCGATGGCGGAATGTCTCCATGATTACTTGGGGTATGAAGATCTTAGAGCCTTACTGGAGCAGATCATATCGGGACAGGTCAAAATCATCGTCAAGGAAACGCCGTATCCGTCGCCGTTCGCGGCACAGTTCATTGCGGAATACGTGAATATGCAAATCTACGAAGGAGACGGCTTGGACGAAACCACCCGACTTCAGCTGTTGCAAGTCAGCAAGGTCATGGCGGGCCAGTTGTTCGATTCGTACGGATTCGGACAGGCGATCAGCCAAGAAGCCATACAAGATGAGAATCGTAGGCTGAGCGAGCTTGAGCGCCCTCCTGTCAACGCGGATGAGCTAGCTTCTTTAATGAAGAATCGCGGAGATCTTACGGCAATGGAGATCTCCAAGATAGCGGGTGAGCCAGCCCTTACTTGGCTGCAGCAGCTCCGTGAGCAAGACAGAGTTTTACCGCTAGATATGACCGGTGACGGTGAATTCCGATGGATTCTCTCGGAAGAACGGCAGATGTATGCCGATTTTCCAAGAACGCCGGCATCGGTCACTTTCGTGCTCGGTAGATACGTAGATCACTTGATCTCGTTCACGGAAGCAGAACTCTGCGATCGCTACCCCGCACTGACGCTTAAGTCAGCGAAAGACGCGGTCGAGCAAATGCTGGATAGCGGTATGATCGAGCATGCACCTCATGCGGCAGACGAGGAAGAACGGTTGTGGACAAGCGCCAAGGTCGCCTCGCGACTCATCCGATTATCCATTCGTCAAGCGCGGAGCAGGGCGGAGCCCGTCGATGCGGCCAGATGGTGCAACCAGATCGCTTTCATGCAGCATGCGTTGCAAGGATCGCAACAGCAAGGAAGCGAAGGACTTCTCACCGTGATCGAGCGATTGCAGGGGTTGTTCCTGCCGTTGTCTCATTGGGAGACGATAATTCTTCCCTCTAGGGTCGACGTTTATCGCAAAGAGCACTTGGATATGCTGTGCGCTTCCGGGGAAGTGCTCTGGATCGGACGGAAGGACAAGGAGGAGAAAGAAGGTAAAATCTCTTTTTTCCTGACACGCTCGAGATCGCTGTATCTGCCGCTGCTGGCCAATCCATCAACTACTCCAACCAAGCATCCACGGCTTTTACGATTGCTAGAGGATGGTGGGGCTAGCTTTCTCACGCGATTGAGCAGGGAAGACGGCAAGACTCCATCAGAACTATTACCTGATTTGCTTGAATTAGTGTGGGAAGGACGCGTCTCCAACGATCAATTCGCTCCTCTTCGGCTTCAAACCCATGCGAAACAAGCCAATTGGGCGAAAACGGGCTCCGGTCTTGGACGTTGGTATGCGACAAGCGCGCTCCTAGATGCCGGTTCGTCTCCAGCGGACGAGCAGGAGGAGGAATCGCCCGTGCTAACTTGGACGCACCATTTGCTGCAAGCCTATGGATTGATCAATAAGGAATTGGTCGCTAAAATAAGCCCTTTCTCTTGGGATACGATTTATCCGGTCTTAAAAAGATTGGAAGAGTGGGGGGTTGTGACAAGGGGAACGTTCATCCGGGGAATGTCCACGCTTCAATTCACGACCCGCGAGCTCAGCGACTCGGTCAGGCAGCCGCTTCCCGGTCCAATGGGAGCCGCTTACACGGTATTGTCCTCCGCGGATCCAGCGAATCCGTTCGGCGTGCTGATCGATTGGCCTCAAGGAGAAGGGAGCGCCGCGTATTCCCGAAAACCAGGGAATTTCTTGGTGCTGCATGGAGATCAATGGCTATTCTGGATCGAGAACAATGGTAAGAAAGTGATCACGATGCCAGTGCCTGATTCGGTAGATGTTCCAATGGATCATCAGGCCGAGCTTCTTCAATCGGCATTCCAATCGATTATCCGCAGCCGGAAGATAGTGAAAGTAAAAGTAGACAGCCTAAACGGAATACCGATCACCGAAACGGAAATCGGCAAGGTATTGCTGCAGCGGGGAGCCGAACGCGAGCTTCGATCGCTCGTATTCTGGTCCCGATAGTCAAAGTATTGCAATCTACAAACGAACCTTGATTGACCTCTTATAAATAGGATATAGCCATTTCACGCCTTGCGGCGTCAAAGTGTCCGCAAGCAGGTGGGAGGCGTATCCGGCAACCGCGACTACGGTAATCCCGTCGATATGGAGATGTTTCTCCAATCCCCAACCGATTGCGCCCCATAGGCCAAGCGCCCAAATGGTATGCGTCATTCCCCGATGATCTAGCCACGGAACCCAGCCAACGAACAGACCGAAGCCCATTAACCAATTCAGCTGGTAGGTCCAGCCGAGATAGAGTATAACGCCGCCGACTACGCTTACGAGCGCGTTCCTGAAGATACCTTCCCGCGTGACGAAGCCTAACAGGAGCAACACGACCGCGCTCACGGTATAGGTCCGGTAAAACTGGCCTTGATCGAAGTACAGATAGGCTAGGACAGCAGCAAGCACGATGCCTCCCCAGAGGAAAAGCTCGCGCAATAGCTTGGATATCTTGTCTATTTTCCCGCTTAAGAGGCTTGGTCCATCCAAATCGGCGCTTAAGGCGGAAAAGCCGGCAACGGATAAAAATATCATGGCATGATTCGCTTGGAAGGGGTAATACAAACATGCGGCAGCGCCTATTACGCCGCCTATGGCTAGATGGGTCTTTCCTGTCATATGAACCTCCGCTGACTGATCTCGATGTATGATACTAGGCAAAGTGCATAAACCTCATGCAAACATATGTTTGCTTGGTCATTATACAGGGAGATTGGACAATAAACATCCTACTACGCGACTAAAAAATCGGATATGCTATTGCTACTAGAATCATGGGAGCTTATACTCGTAAATCGTATCCTCTCGTTCGAAGTTAGAATCATTTCGGAAATAAAGAGTTTGACCTTCCCGCTTAATAAACACAAGGTTATCTCCAAAGTAAGGCGTTTCGTTCGTTTCCGCGTACTCCTGGCGCTTCTCATCGAGAAGCTGCTTGTATAGGGGTACAACTTCTCCTGTTGTTCGATTGTACAGCTTAAGAATTCCCTTCTGATTGGCGCGAAACAATAGGGAATCATCGTCCATGCCTTCGATAAAATAGTCATCGTCCTCGCCGCCGAGTTTCACTAAGTCAATCGTTTCTATGACGGCTCCCGTTCCGTCTTCCAATACCCGTAATTTTTTACCGTCGGTCAGAATGAGGTGATTGTCATACTGCTTCACGTTGGGTGAGTAGCGATTGAAATAATGCGCATACGATTGGCGAATAACGCCACCGTTCTTGATAATGACGGTAAATAACTGATAATGAAGATGCGGTTCGCCATGGTTAACATAAATCGTTATGATTAATAATCCTTTTGACGTGACTTGAAAATCGAAGTTAGCGAAATCATATAGGGTTTTTTCAAGGGTAGCTAGTTTTCTTTTGGATCCCTTAGCATCCGTGACGTAAAGAGTTCCAGAATCATTGTCTACGGAGTAGTAAAGGCCGCCATAAATTTGACTCACCGTCATCGAGTCTCTTAATCCGGCAGCGTGAAGAACTTTACCCGTATTGCTCCACTTGAGCTCTTTACCCCCTAAAACCTTGACCAAAAATCGAGCTGGAATATATGTTCTTTTGTTCTTAGTGAAAGGCGAGCCCCCAATGGGAACAATCTTTCCATTCATAATGGCGAATTTGCTTCCCATGCGGAAGGCAAGTTGATCTTTCTGTCCTTTTAATTGAAGCCGGGTATGTGCTGAGTCCCAATTACTCTGGAAGCCTGCATTAATAAATATATCCTCGGTCTCTATGTAGGTAACTCCGTTCTTAATGATGACCTCTCCGCCGGTTACGGTACCGTTTACCCATTCGAACTGGAAGCGTGAGGGCGTTTCCGCATAGGCAAAATTAGGTATGAGGAATGTAATGGCCAGAACGACTAAAGTAATCCATCGCAGTTTCATGTTTTCCATCTCCTTATATCCATTTCAATTAATTACCACTTATAAGACGATAAGGAAAGGAATAAGTTGCGTGACCGTTTTTGCCTTTGGTTTTAAAAAAGAGATATACTGTGAGAAGGTTAAGAACTAAGATCGTTGAGAGGAAGTCGTCCATGAACGTTAAAGGAATACACCACTTATCCGCCATGACGGGGAACGTGCAGGGAAACTTCAAGTTTTACACGGAAGTGTTGGGCATGAGGCTGATCAAGAAAACAGTGAACCAAGACGATACGACTGCCTATCATCTTTTCTACGGGGATGAGCGAGGTAATCCGGGGACGGAGCTGACGTTCTTCGATTTCCCGGGGATCGGTCCGACGAAGGCGGGCGTGAGCAGCATCTCCGGGACTTCGTTGCGAGTCGCAAGCGACGAAGCGCTGCGATATTGGACGGAGCGCTTCACTGCTCACGGAGTCAAACATTCGCCGGTAACGGAATTCGCCGGACGTAACGTCATTTTCTTCGAGGATCCCGAGGGACAGCAATTGGCACTCGTATCGGACGAGACGAACGAAGGTGTTGCGGCGGGAACGCCTTGGGACCGGAGTCCAGTTCCCGAAGCGTCCGCGATCACCGGACTAGGACCCGTAAAGCTAACGGTTCGAAAGCCGGAATCGACCGTAGCCGTGCTCGGGTTGCTTGGATTCAAAGAAACCCGTCGAGTCCCCGCTCTCGCAGAAGGACAAGCCGACATTATCGTGATGCAGGTGGGGGAGGGCGGAACGGGTGCAGAAGTGCAGATTGAGCCGCGAAGCGATTTGTCAGCAGCGACCCCGGGGAAGGGCGGCGTCCATCATGTGGCTTTCCGCGTGGAGGATAAGGAAGAGCTGCTTGCTTGGATTGACATACTTAACCAAATGAAATTGCCCAATTCCGGATTCGTTGAACGGTATTACTTCCGTTCCTTGTACTTCCGCGAGCCTAACGGAATTCTGTTCGAGCTTGCGACGGACGGCCCGGGATTCGATACGGACGAGCCTTTCGAAACATTGGGCGAATCCCTGGCGTTGCCGCCATTCCTTGAGCACCAACGTAAGTCCATCGAAGCCAACCTTAAGCCATTGGATACGAAGAGAAATTCATGGATTGACGATTGAACCTCTCATGACTGAAGTCACGAGATTCTTGGGTAGTCCCCTCTACCGAAGAGAAATTTACCAAGCTAACCCTGTCGTCCCGACAGTTCGTGTAGCGTTTACACGGTAAGCAGTCTTTTGCCT
>NZ_SOMN01000055.1 GCF_004564235.1 Cohnella luojiensis | reverse complement strand
TGCGCTAACCGATCTTTACAATGAACTTCATCCCTAGAGGGGATAAATACTGGAAGAGCCGTATGCGTTGACCCGCACGTACGGATCTGTGAGAGGCCCATGCAATTGCGCATGGGCCTACTCGATTTTACGCCGCCCCCGCACGCACCCCCGGGACAACGCTGTAACGGCAAGAATTGCCGTTACGCTCCCGCACGCACCCCCGGGCCAACGCTGTAGCGGCAAGAATTGCCGTTACGCCTCCGTACGCACCCCCGGGCCGACGCTGTAACGGCAAGAATTGCCGTTACGCCTCCGCACGCACCCCCGGGCCAACGCTGTAACGGCAAGAATTGCCGTTACGCCCCCGCACGCACCCTCGGGCCAACGCTGTAACGGCAAGAATTGCCGTTACGCCCCCGCACGCACCCTCGGCACCCGATGCGGTCACTTTCTAGCGGAAGCGCAAAGCCATTTCGTGTCGCAATCGGTCTAGGGTATAATAGACGGATAGATGAAGCTTCGAAATGAGGGTAACGAACAAATGAATAAAGAATCCATATACGGCTTAACGTTCGATCAGCTCACGGCATGGCTGATGGAGCACGGGCACAAGAAGTCCCGCGCCTCCCAGGTATGGGATTGGCTCTACCGGAAGCGGGCAACGGACTTCTCCGAGATGGTCGATGTTAATAAGGAATGCGTTCAGGTGCTGTCCGAGCATTACGTCATCCAGACGATGCTTGAGCACGTTCGGCAGGAATCCGTAGACGGGACGATTAAATTCCTGTTTAAACTTAAGGATGGCAACCTGATCGAAACCGTATTGATGCGGCACAAATTCGGTTTGTCGGTCTGCGTCACGACCCAAGTAGGTTGCAATATCGGGTGCAGCTTCTGCGCGAGCGGGCTGTTGAAGAAGAGCCGGGATCTGTCCAGCGGGGAGATCGTGGAGCAGGTCATGAACGTTCAACATCATCTCGATCAAGCGGCGAAGGACGAATTGGTGAGCCATGTCGTAGTCATGGGAATCGGCGAGCCGTTAGATAACTTCGAGAATCTGGTCGATTTTCTGACGGTCGTCAAAGACCAGAAGGGTCTTGCGCTTGCGGCTAGACATATTACGGTATCTACGAGCGGACTAGCCGATAAGATCTACGAATTCACCGATGCCGACTTGAGAGTGAATCTCGCGATCTCCTTGCATGCGCCGAATGACGAGATTAGAACCCGGATCATGAAGATCAATAAGGCGATTCCGATCGCGAAGCTTATGAAGGCGATAGATTACTATCTAGAGAAAACGAACCGGAGAATCACGCTCGAATACATCATGCTGAAGGACGTCAACGATCAAAGGGAGCATGCCGTCGAGCTTGCCGAGCTGATCGGAGACCGGCGTCAGCTCGCCAACGTGAACCTGATTCCTTACAACCCGGTCGACGAGCATAGCCAATACCAAAGACCGGACCGGGAGACGATAAGCGCGTTCTACGACACGCTTAAGAAGCAGGGCGTGAGCTGCAGCGTTCGTCTGGAGCACGGGACGGACATCGATGCCGCGTGCGGACAATTACGCAGCAAGCAAATTAAGGTAGGGGTTTAATATGGCAACCATCGACATGCGCTACCGGCGTCTAGGGAATAGCGGACTAGAAGTGTCCGCTTTAGGTTTAGGAACGAACTCGTTCGGCAAGCGGGCGGATCAGGATACGTCCATTCGAATCGTCGATTATGCCTTGGATCACGGCATTAATTTCATAGATACGGCTAATATTTACGCGGGTACGGAATCGGAGAGAATCATCGGACTGGCGCTGCAAGGCAAACGGCAACGGGCGGTACTGGCGACCAAAGCCGGACTCGCGAGAGGCAAAGGACCTAACGAGAAAGGTTCGTCCCGCTATCATCTGCAGCAGGAACTGGAGGGAAGCCTCCGGCGCTTGAACACGGACTACATCGACTTGTATCAGATTCATACCTTCGATCCGAACACCCCGTTAGAAGAAACGTTGCGTACTTTGGACGACATGGTGAGCTCGGGCAAAGTGCGGTACATCGGGGCTTCCAACTATGCGGCGTGGGAGATCATGAAGGCGCTGGGAATCAGCGAGCTTAAGGGCTTTAGCCGATATGTGTCGACCCAAACGAGTTATTCGCTTGCCGATCGTACGCCGGAGAATGAGCTCGTCCCTCTCTGTCTGGATCAGGGAGTCGGAATTATTCCGTATTTCCCTCTGGCAGGCGGCATCCTTAGCGGAAAATATCCATCGATCGATGCAGCCCCGGAAGGCTCGAGAGCGAGTACGGATCCTAACTTCCGCAGGTTTTTTGACGATAGGAGTATTGCGCTAGGACAGCAGGTTAGCAGACTGGCGACGGAGCACGGGCATTCCGCAAGTGCACTATCACTTGCCTGGCTTATGGCTCGTCCCGCTGTCTCGACCGTAATCGTGGGAGCTACGAGGACCGAGCAAGTGGAAGATAACTTGCGGAGTCTGGCCATCACTCTTGGCTCAGAGCTCCAGCAGGAACTCGATGAGATCAGCAATCCCTTTCGCTATGGCGATCCGTTCGCGATCTTCCGATTACCTTAGGAAAATGAGAAGGGAGTGGATGAAATGGGCGCAATGGGACAGATGCCGAACCTGCAGGTCGGAACTTTCGTTCTGAACGCGGAGCTGCTCGTCTATCTGTTAGCCGGGGTAGCTGGCGTGCTAGCGGTTCGCTTCCAACAACGGGCGAACCCGGAACGGGAAAAGATCATCTCCGTGGCGTGGGATGCGGTTTTCATATGGATCGTCTTATGGAAGGGCAGCTTGCTTTTGTTCGATTCCGCGAGCGTGATCGACCACCCGATGTCCCTACTCTTCTTCAGCGGAGGAGTACGGGGCGTATTTCTAGCTTCCGCAGTTGCGATCGGCTATATGGGATTTCGCTATTCAAGAATGCTAGGGACGGCTCGGCAAACGGCAGCGGCTGTTGCAACTATGGCATCGAGCTGGGTGACCGCGGTTTATCTGGCGGCCGTTCTGCTTTCCGATTCGGCAGGGGGCTACTCTTATGTGATCCTGGGGCTCTTCGCTTCTCTGCTTATTTTTCTGCTAAGTCCGTCTCCGAAAGTTGCCGCGCAGGCGTTAAGCGTCCTTCTCGTAATCACGATGATCGCTTCCACGCTGTTACATCCCGGAGACGGGAAAAGCATCAAACAGGATCAGCTCGCCCCGGATTTTCAATTAACGGATTTGAATGGGAACGCCGTTAACCTGTCGGATTTCAGAGGCCAAACCGTGCTGATGAATTTCTGGGCAACATGGTGCCAGGTGTGCAAGGCGGAGATGCCGCACGTGGAGAAGCTGTATCAGAATTACAAGGATCAAGGCGTCGTGGTACTTTCAGTCAACGTGACGAGCCAGGAAAGAAATACCCAGCAGGTCCATAGCTACGTTAAAAAGCATGACCTCGGCTTCCCGGTCGTATTAGACGAAGCTGGCCAAGCCGCCAATCAATATAAGGTGACGGCCTATCCCACAACGTATCTCATCGACAAGTCGGGGGTCGTTCGGGAGCGCTACCTTGGGGCGATCAGCTACGAGAGCATGAAGAAGATTGTCGGGGACGTTAATCCGATTCATAAATAGGAGAACGATTCTATGATTCAATATACCGACGGGCATGTTACGATTTTCCAAAGCGCATTATTTCAGACGACTTCTACCGTAATTGAGCTAGACGACTTTATCTTAATCGTGGATCCGGCATGCCTTCCCAATGAAATTCGTGATATTCAATCGCATGTCATGTCGATTAAAGGAAATAAGCAGTGTTATCTGTTGTTCACGCATGGGGATTACGATCACATAATAGGCTATAACGCCTTTCCTGGAGCTAAAACCATAGGCAGCTTGGAAATGCAAAACCACCCGAAAAAGGAGCACAAGGTTCATTTAATACGGGAGTTTGACGCTGCCTACTATATTACTCGCGAATATGAAGTCGAGTTTCCTGCAATCGATATAGTTATAGAACAAGACGCCCAGCAGATAACGATCGGTTCGACGACTCTGACCTTTTATAAAGCACCCGGACATACGCAAGACGGTTTGTTTACTATTGTCGATGCTATGGGGGTATTTTTGGCTGGCGATTACTTGTCCGATTTTGAACTGCCTTTTATCTATCACAGTGCAAAGGCATATGAACAGACTCTTAATAAGGTTAAGACGATTTTGACCGATCATCCTATTAGGATGCTAATTCCCGGACACGGTCAACATACGGCAAGTCCAATCGAAATGGTTGAAAGAATAACAATGGCCTTAGACTACCTAGAACGATTAAAGAATGCCGTAATCTCCGGCGATGAAATGACCATTAACGAACTTGAAGCGGAATTCCGCTTTTTATCGCCATCAACAGTAGATTGTCACAGAGAAAATGTAAGGATCATGCAGAGAGAATACTTGGGTGATGAGATCCGACCCCCAAAGTGACATCGCACAACCGGAAAAGAGGACGGCGTAGAATGGACTGGTTAGAAGATTATGAAAACGAGATCGAGCGGATTTTCGAAGAGGCGGCTGCGGAGACCGCTAAGTTTCCTGCTCCCCTGGACGAGCTAGGGTTTGCGCTGCTAGCCAGACTGAACCCTTTGCGAACTAACGCGGGCACTAATTATATCAGTTTCCTCCTGCCCTACTGGTTAAGGGAACAGACGAATAGTTCCGGACTTATGAGCAGGGATCTTGCGGTCGGGAACGTATTCGCGATGATCCATTTCTTCTTGCTGGATGACGTGATGGATGAGGGGACGGAGCTGCATTCGTTAAAAGTTCGCAGTTCTCTCGTGCTCGGTCAGCTCTATCAGACGCTGTTCCAGCAGCGATACAGCAGCTACTTCCCGAGTGACTCTCCCTTATGGAAGTATTACCAAGGTTACATCGCGGACTGGGCTTCCGCGGTATCCCAAGAGGGCAAGCATGCGGCTGATCCGCGAGACTTCAGGCAGCTGGCCCGGAAGTCCGCCCCGGTTAAGCTATGCGCTGCCGGGATGCTTCTCATATCCGGACAGCTAGACCGTATGGCCGAGCTAGAGGAAGCTATAGATCTCGTACTCGCGACGCTGCAGCTTTCCGATGATTGGACGGATTGGCGCGAGGATCTCGCGGAGGAGAAGGGCAATGCGTTTCTCACGCTTGTTCGGGAGAGACTTTCTCTGCCCTCCGGACAACCTTTGGATGAAAGAACGGTAAAGCAAGCCATCTATCGTACCGATGCGCTAGACAAACTGGCTGAAATCGTCCGGGACCATGGTGAAAGGTTAAAGAAAATCGCCCATGTCCCGGCGAGCCTGATTGAATTTCAAGAAACCATTGCCATGGGATTACGCAAAGACGCCGACTCGGCAGAAGAAACGACAATAAAGCTGGCATCGGGAGGCAGTTTGTCCTATTTTCTGTCGAATATCACAATAAATTGAGGAATTTGTCCTATGGGCATGATATGATAAGGGGGCCATTTAACCCACTTATTGGAAAGGTCGTGCTCTCATGTCAGTAGAATCATTGAAAATCCAAATTATTAAGAAAGCCTGGGAAGACGACTCTTTCAAGCAAAATCTTTTGATCAAACCTAAGAAAGCGATTAAAGAAGCATTTGGCGTTGATATTCCAGACGGGATCGAACTGAAAGTGGTTGAAGAAAGCCCGTCCCTCTATTACTTGACCCTTCCGCCGAAACCGGAAGACGTCGCGGATGGCGAATCAAGCCCCAACATCGTCTGGTAGAACCTTATCCTTCACGACCAGCGGGAACCGAATCAGGAATTCGGTTCCTTTTCCTTTGGTGCTGTGAATTTTTATCGTTCCCTTCATGACTTCGATGATGCGAAAAGTGACCATCATGCCGAGGCCGGTTCCTTTTGTTTTCGTAGAGAAGTAAGGGACTCCAAGATTAACAATCTGCTCTTCATCCATCCCTTCGCCGTTGTCCGAAATACGAATGACGGCATCCCCCTCTTCGGAAGCAGCCTTAATCTCGATTAATCCTTCCTTCCCGATAGCTTCGATACTATTCTTGATTATGTTGATCAGAGCTTGCTTTAACTTCGAGGAATTGCCGTGAAAATAGAGATTTTCCTGCGTGTGACATACCAGAACGCCGCCATGCATGGCTGCCAATGGAATCATCATGGCTTCGATTTTCCTTATCTCTTTCGATAGATTCAGTAAAGCGATCTTGTCCATCTCGGGCTTGGCAAAGGTTAGGAAGTCGGTAATGATATCGGATGCCCTGTCCAACTCGTTAACGGCAAGATCGAAATAGGGCTTGCTCTTCTCGTCGGTTCTGCCGGCAAGCAATTGCAGGAATCCGCGCGTAACCTGCAACGGGTTACGTACTTCATGCGCAACGGAAGCCGCCAGGTCGCTGATGATCTTCATTTTCTCCGTGCGCTGAAGGCTGCGGTTGTAGAGCTCCAACTCCTTGGAATAGGTCACGAGCTTGGCATAGTCGGCCGATATGCGCCTTGCGAGGATAATGACAAGGGTTACGATCATGATCACTACTCCGAGCTTCCATAAGAACAGGACATATCTCTTGTCGCTTAAGTAATACAACGTCAAATCAACCGTTCCGGACAATGCCAGGGAGAGAATTCCTCCCGAAAGAATAACGGAATCCTTATTCCCCTTGAGCGCATTCAGGATAGACAAGACGATGATGAGCAGCAGCTGCGTTAAAATCAGAACACCCATAATGACGTTCGAAAGCAAATAAAAGAGGTCGTAATACCGATGGATCGAAGTCGCGTAGATAAAGAGACCGACCAAGCAGACCGCGGAGTAACCCGCTTGGAAATTCCGGAATTTCGTGAAGAAGCGGAATTGGCCGTCGAATACCTGATCGATATAATAATTGAGCGAAGGGAACAGCACGAATAAAGAAACGTCGAACAGCAGAAGCAGAACGTCTCCGTATTCCTTCAAATAAATGTAGGTTAACGGACAATAGACAATGATTAACGTGCCCGTCGTTAAAGCGATCAAGCAGAGCGAGATCCATGAGCGTCGTTGTCTCCGTTGCAAGTAGCCGGAGCATATGAACATAATCAAGGCGAGAAAAGCGATCGAAGTTCCAAGCAAGAGGTCGGGCAATTCCTTGTTGACGAATCGGTGGGATAAGGTCTCGAAATCATCGATTCGGATGGCGCTAATCAGTCCGGCACGATCGCTTGTCGTGATGATCCGAATATAGAAATCCTGAGGTTCGGAGAACTGGCCGATCGGGAGCAGGAGCTTATTCAGATCGAATCCGAAATCGCGTCGGGATTCGAATACAAGCCGATTTCCTTGATATACGGAAAGCTCTAGTCCGTATAACCGATCAGCTAGCATGCCCGGTCGCTGCCAGTCGGCAGTGGGAGGAACGATCAGATGAACCCACATTCCACTCGCGCCTTCCGGAACGACCGTCTCCGGTTTGTCAGCGCTGAATTCTTCCCATTTTCCATCTATGGAGGGAACTTTATCGGACAGGTCTTCTTTTTCAATCCACATTACTTGCCATTCTCTGATCTGGATCGGATGGCTTGCGGCAGCATTCGCAGGCAAAGGATAGAATGCGAATAGCGAAATGATTATGGCAAGAAACTTCAGAGCCGTTAACCAATATACCGACTTCATCTGACACCTCGCTGTTAAGTACAATTAAAGATAGAATTCGACAATTTATACCAATCTCCTTTCTACGATGAGAAAAAGCCGAGATCCCAAAAGAGATCCCGGCTTTTTCGTCAGAAATCAATATTGTCCGGATCCGGTCCGACGCGTTGATTCCGGTTCAGGCCATCGATTCGGGCAGCATCGCCAGCGGATAGCTCGAAGTCGAACACGGCCGCGTTCTCGATAATCCGATGCTCTTTCGTCGATTTCGGAATCGTGACGACGCCATGCTGCAAGTCCCACCGAAGAATGACTTGGGCGACCGATTTTCCGTACTTATCCGCGATTTCTTGCAATACGGGGTTATCCAATAATTGGCCTTGCATTAAAGGAGACCAAGCCTCCATCTGAATATTCTGGGCTTTGCAGAAGGCAAGCAGCTCTTGCTGTGCAAGATACGGATGGTATTCCACCTGATTTACCATCGGTTTAATCGCAGCGTCTTTCATGACATCCTCAAGATGGTGAATTTGGAAGTTGCTAACCCCGATCGCTTTGACTCGCCCGTCGGTATATAGGGTTTCGAGCGCTCTCCATGCCTCTTTGTACTTAACCTTGACAGGCCAGTGAATGAGGTATAGATCAAGGTAGTCCAAACCTAGTTTGTTTAAGCTTGTTTCGTACGCGGCAAGCGTCGCATCGTAACCGAGGTCGGCGTTCCAAACCTTCGAAGTCACGAAGAGGTCTTTTCTGTTAAGTCCCGTCTCGGCTAGGGCTTCGCGAATCCCTTGTCCTACGCCGCTCTCGTTCTGATAGATGGCAGCCGTATCTATGCTCCGATAACCTTGCCTGATCGCGGATTTAACCGATTCTACAACCGCGGAACCTTCTTCTACTTTAAAGACTCCCAGGCCAAACCAGGGCATTTGAACGCCATTGCTTAAAGTCGTAGTCGCTTGTAAGTTGTGAGTCACGATAAAACCTCCTAAAGTGATGATTACGCGGAAATCTTGAGATTATTATTTCTTGCTTCATCCTTCTTCTCCAATACGCGGCAAATGTTATTATGGGTTTTTCCGATCATGATGAACAGTACGTACTTTTTAGTGCTATAGGTACTTAAAAGTAATCTTTATTGCGTTACTAAGGTTGGAGGGACAAGCCATGATCGCGTATTATGCCCGGAATCACGCAGAAAATGTTGACGCAGCAGCTGAGGGAATTAGAGCAAGACGGCATCGTTAATCGGATCGTCTATAACCAAGTTCCTCCGAAAGTAGAATACGAGCTCAGCGAATAAGGCGATAAGGAATCCATGTTGGAAGATAACTTGTTAAACAATTTGGATAAAAGTTAATCTATGAACGCTTTACATATCGCTAATAATACGCTAACAATTGTAATGTAAAATGAAAGTACGCTTAAAATCGAGGTGCCTTGCTTGAATTTACAATCGGAGTCATCCTATCTGTTGAGAGTCGTATCTAATTTTGCCCAGCACCATTGCCTGACAGAACGCGAGAAAGAGATTTTATTCTACCTATCGAGATACGGATACAGCAACAAGCACTTGGCGAACGAGCTTTTCATTACGGAGAAGACAGTGAAGAATCATATGGCCAGAATCCAGGAGAAGACCAAGACCTGCTCAACGAGGGAATTGCTGTCCATGGTGGTCGCGCAGTCTTTAATGCATCAGCGGAGGGAAGAAGCGGTCGCCTTATAGTTGTTCGTTAACAACGAAGCGCTTAAGAACAGGAACATGTTCTTGGGCGCTTTTTTTCGGCCGCCGATGGCTGCAGTAAGGGCGTTCTGTCGTTGAAGGAATAAGCGAGACGAAGGTCGAAGAAGGAAAAGGATTGAAAATCATCGTTATTCTCGCTGCAAAAGCTTATTCGGATTCAAAGTACGGTTGAAAACATCGTTCTTAGTTTATTTGCAGACCATTTTTTGAAAAATCATCACCAACAGCGATGAAAAACATCTTTATCTACCCTTACATGAAGTGATTTTGCTTCAAATACAATATAAAACAATGCTATTCAATTAGCTTAGGAAAAGCCTTGCGTGAAGAAATGTGCCGAAACGGCCATTTTGATCATCTCACACGTTCACTGAGCTAACTTCGCATCTTGAGACGGTCACTTTGACCGTTTTGACACCCAAACTAGGCATCGATGTTTTGATTTGCACGCTGAAACGGTCATTTTGACCACCTTACATGTGAACTTGGCTAATATCGCATTTGAAACGGTCATTTTGACCGTCTGGATTATGAAATGTTCATCCTGCGTTGCCAATTAAAACAATATTATCGATGATTTCAATGCTCTATCTGGGATATTACTTGTCTAAAAGGGAGATGCGATATGGGAAAACAATTCGCGGCACTTCTACCGGAACATGAGGAATTCATTAGCCGGCAACGCCTCTTCTTCGTCGGCTCGGCGCCGCTATCCTCGGAGGGTCACGTGAACCTCTCGCCCAAAGGCTACGATTCCCTCCGGGTGTTGTCCGCTAATCGCGTAGCGTATCTGGATTTGACGGGCAGCGGCAACGAGACAAGCGCCCACATCAGAGAGAACGGCAGGGTTACGATCATGTTCTGCGCCTTCGAAGGTCCTCCGAATATTTTAAGGCTGTACGGCAGGGGGACCGTTATTCTGCCGGACTCCCCCGACTGGGACGCCTTGTATCCCCTTTTCGAGCCTCTTCCGGGAGCAAGGCAGATTATCTGCATCGATTTCGACAAGGTTCAAACCTCTTGCGGCTATGCCATTCCCTACATGGCTTATACCGGCGAACGAGACACGCTGCAACGTTGGTCCGTGCAGAAGGGCGAGGATGAGCTAAAGAAATACCGGCAGGAGAAGAACACCCGCAGCATCGATGATCTGCCGACTCCGCTGGGAGAAGCGATGCGGGAAGAAGGCCAATAATCTTCGAGCTTCCATGATTAATTCAAACCTTCGTTGGAGATATAGGTTAGAATGGAGTAGACAAACAAATGGGAGCTGTAAAAGATGTCGAACGAAGTAGTGATCTTGACCAAAGAAGGATTAGCGAAATTACAAGCCGAGCTTGATGATCTTAAATACGTGAAGCGCAAGGAGCTGGCAGCTCGGATTAAGCTGGCGATTAGCTATGGAGATCTGAAGGAGAACAGCGAATATCATTCGGCCAAGAACGATCAATCTTTCATGGAAACGAGAATTATCGTGCTCGAGAAGATGCTGAACAAGGCACGGGTCGTCGATTCCGACGGGCTTGATCTTTCGACAGTTCAAGTCGGATCCGTAGTCATCCTTAACGATATCGAATTCTCCGAGAAAATGGAGTATCGGATCGTCGGCCCTGCCGAGGCGGATGTGCTGGAGAATAAAATTTCCTACGAAAGCCCGCTAGGCAAGGAGCTCGTCGGTAAAAAAGTAGGCGATGTCATTAGCGTGACCGCTCCAATGGGCGTAGTGAAATACGAGCTGCTGGAGATCAGGGCGATGTAAGGAATAGGAAAGACTGAGAACCCGGTGCCTTAGATGGCGCTGGGTTCTCTGTGTTTGGTGTTTGGAACAGGCGCGAAGCGCACGGCGGACCGTAGTTCCGCTATGTGTTAAGATTCCCGTCAAATCTGCGTTATGCGGACCGTAGTTCCGTTATTCATCCGAAATGGTGCCAGACAACCTGATATTTCCTGATATAACGGAACCATAGTCCGGAAAGGGTTCCGAAAACGAGGTTTTCGACAAAATAGCGAATCTCTTGTCCGACCCAGCCAGACAAGCCCAGGAAGTAATTAATCTGTGCTCCGGGCCTCCGCTGAATATCCTTCACTGTATTGTGTTAAAATGGCTAGACATATAGAGTGAAGGGGGGATTGACCATGAAACAAAAAATCGGGTGCTTGCATGCCCATTATTCGAATATTGCGTATATCGAGAAGGCGTTAACGGCGTATGAGGTCGAGCTGATTCATTTCGTCGACCCGGGGCTTATTACCAGGATGGCGTCGGATGAGACCTATAGCTTATCGGAAGCCGAACGTAGGGTGAAGGAGCAGGTCGAGTGGATCGCCCAATGCAATGTTGATGCCATAATCATTACATGCACCAATTACATTGCGATTCTCCAAGAAGATCAACTCTCCGTACAAGTTCCGATCATCAAACTCGATGAACCTTTTTTCAACTATATATGCGATCTAGATCAGCCCCATATCTTGCTATTTACAAATCCGGCTACGGTAGAAGGCACGATGAAACGGCTGCATGAATACGCGGGGGCATTGGGTAAAGAGCCGCAGGTTGAAGTTCAGGTCATTAACCATGCTTTCGAGTTGATCATGCAAGGGAAGAAAGAGCAGTATCACATCGTAACGTCCAAATACATACGTAATTTGCTTGAGTCGGAGAAGGGGAAGTTGATTTCCGTAGCCCAATTATCCATGGTGGAAGCGGTCAAGGAAGTTCAGAAGGAAACGAAAGTTAAGCTGGGCAATCCATTGGAAACTCTAGTGTCTTACTTAGAGGAAAATCTGTTTAGGCGATCCGATAAAGAGCAGCAACCTCCGGATGATATGCTATAATAAATGTCAGATTGAGGGCATGTCCACTTTATTCAAAAGCGAGGGTCATTCATGATTTGGGACAATAAAATCGCTACCACCTTGCAGTGGTCGAGCGAAATCTCCAATAGAGAGCAGAAAGAGAAGGTAGCGGAGAAGATCGCGGAACGCGTGAAGAACGGGGACGTGATCGGCGTGGGCTCGGGCTCGACGTCTTACCTTGCCTTGCTGGCGATCAGCAAGAAGGTCAAGGAGCAGAACCTGAACGTTCTCGCCATTCCGACATCGCACGAGGTATCGCTTATTTGCTCTATTTTGGGCTTACATACATCGACATTATTGAACGCTAGGCCTGACTGGTCCTTCGACGGCGCGGATGAGGTAGATCCTCAGAAGAACCTGATCAAGGGCAGAGGCGGCGCGATGTTCGCCGAGAAGCTCGTCATCAAGAGCTCTCCCGAGAATTACATTCTCGTAGACTCCTCTAAATTCGTTTCCTATCTCGGAGAGAAATTCGCGGCCCCGATCGAAGTGGACCCTCGGGCGGTCAACTTGGTCGAGACGGAATTGCTTAAGCTCGGCGCGAACGACATCAACCTCAGATTGGCGAAATCCAAGGATGGTCCCGTCATCACGGAAGCGGGCAACCTAATCCTGGACGTCCGGTTCAATAAAATCGCCTCGGATCACGAGAAGGAAGTCAAATGCATACCGGGAGTCATCGAATCGGGCTTGTTCATTAACTACCGAGTCGAGATTCTGACAACTTAAGGGTTGAATAAAAGAAGCTAATCTTGACCTGCTAAAGGTTGAAGATTAGCTTCTTTATTTAAGTTAATCGCCACAACGCTTATTGACATCCCTAAGCCTGTCGAGTATTATTTTGCCTATCAGATAGGTAGCAAGGTAAAGGAGGAGAGAACAAGCTATGAGAAAAGTACAAAAAATCCTAGTACATGAGTTGGTATCGCAAGAGATCCAGAATTTCATTCAGGAGAATGAACTGAAGGAAGGGGATAAGCTGCCTTCCGTGGAAGAAATGACGCTCATGTTCGGAGTTGGACGCTCCTCCTTGCGAGAAGCGCTTCGCTACCTAGAAGCGATAGATATCGTTCGGGTAGAGAATGGCAAAGGGATTTTCGTGCGCGATGTCGATACGTTCCGATTCTCCGGCAAGGTCAAGATCGATAGAGAGCGTAATTTTCTGCTGAATACTCTCGACGTACGAAGGGCGCTGGAAGGGAAATCGGTAGAGTTAGCTTCGAAGAACATTACGCCGGCCCAGATCAAGGAATTGGAAGAGTGCTTGGAACAATACCGCATCCTGAAGGAAAGCGATAAGGACACTTCCCAGATTGATCTGGCATTCCATCGCTATATTATCAAGGCATCCCACAACCCGATTCTCGAAACCGTAATGGAATCCTTCTCCGGCCTATACGAGAAATTCTTTAACGAGCCCCTAGGCAACAAGCAGCTCTTCGATGAGACCTATCCCTATCATATTACGATGTTCAAAGCGATCGCGGCGCACGATACGCAAGGGGCTTTGGTAGAGTTCAACAAATTGATGGACTGCGTCGAAGAGAAGATCGTAAGCTTTTAGCAAAAATAATAAAGAGTATCACATTCGTCTTGACAAGAAAAAGCGCTTTCAAATATAATCAACCTATCAGACAGGATGACTGTATGATACATGCAATAAAAGGGGGATTTATGTCGATGAATAAGCGTAAAAAAGTGCTGGCTTCATTGCTGTGTGCCGTTGTCACGGTAGGACTGTTGGCAGGATGCAGCAGCAAGGGAAATGGCGATGGCGGAGACAAGGTTACGCTTCGCATGATTGAGAGCTTAACTAGTCCCAAGAGAACAGAATTGATTCAAGCCATGATCACGAAATTCGAAACGGCAAATCCGAACATTAAAGTGGAATTCATCTCGCCTCCTTTCGATCAAGCGGACAATAAAATCAGAACGATGCTCGGCTCCGACGAACAGTTGGATGTCCTAGAGGTCAGGGATTTGAACGTTGCCGAGCTCGTCAATAACGGCTATGTCGAACCGCTAAATGCATATGCCGATAAGTGGAAGGATTATGCTTCGGTAAGCGCCGTATCCAAATCGGTCGGCACGGTTAGCGACAAATTGTATTTCGTGCCTAACGGCCTCTATGAAAGACAAATGTTCTATCGGTCGGACTGGTTGAAGGAAGCCGGCTTGAATCCTCCGACGACTTGGGAAGAGCTTTACGAAACGGCCAAAAAATTGACGGATCCCGCCAAGAACCGTTTCGGCTTCTCGTTCCGCGGCGGCGCGGGTTCAACCGGCACAACGGATGCCATGATCTTGGCCTATAACGGAGACAAAGTGAATTTGGAGGATTCCATGTTCACCAAAGACGGAGCAACCGTTTTCTCCACGCCTGAAGCCAAGGCTGCCATGGAGCTATACCTGAAGCTGTACAAAGACACTTCGCCTCCGGACTCCATCAACTGGGGCTTCCAGGAGCAAGTGCAGGCTTTCACTTCCGGCGTAACCGGCATACTGCTGCAAGATCCGGACGTCATCCAATCCTTGCAGGAGAAGATGACCGAGGGAACCTGGGCAACCGCACCGCTCGTAACCGGTCCAACCGGCAAAGCCCTGTTCGCAGCAGGCGGAGCAGGATGGGGAATCGCTTCGAAATCCAAGCATAAAGAAGAGGCTTGGAAGCTCATAGAATTCTTGTCCAGTCCTGCCGAGAATACGGCATTCTCCAAGGACTACGGCTTGATTCCGATTCATACGAGCGCAACGGAAGACGAATTCTTCAAGACCGGCCCTTACAAAACATTGATCGACATGTCCAACAAACCGGATACGTTCGTGAACTTCAAACCTCCTTTCCAATACCCAGGCACGGGAAATTGGGGACAGGTGGCAATGGAGTCCGGACAATCGCTTCTTCTTGGTAAATCCACCCTTGAGGATACTCTAGGCAAGTGGGACGATTTCTGGGTTATCCAGAAAGCCGAGCTTCAAAAATAAGGGTTAATGAAATCGCGTGATGGGTGGCTGCTTTGGCCGCCCATCGCCATTTATTATCCAAGGCGGTGCGGAAATGAAAAAACAAAGATTATTTATTCTATCCGGGTTGATTCCCGCCCTGTTGTTAGTGCTTGCGTTCACGTATTATCCGTTCCTTAAAGGGATAATAATGGCCTTTCAAGAGTATAAGCTTTTCGATTTGCGTGGCGTTCATTTCGTCGGACTCGACAACTTCAAGGCCGCATTCGACGATCCCAAATTTTTATCGGCTTTGGAGAACAGCGGGTATTGGGTCTTCTTCTCCCTTATCCTTCAATTTTTATTCGGCTTTTCGCTAGCTCTTGTGTTAAAGAAACAATTCAGGGGCCGCGGCGTTTATCAAGGCTTCGTGTTCTATTCCTGGGCTCTGTCCGGCTTTCTTATCGGCATGATCTGGAAGTGGATGTTCAATTCCCAGATCGGCGTCATTAACGACCTGCTGCTTCAGGCGGGCATAATTCACGAACGGATCGGATTTCTGTCGGATCCCAAATGGGCGATGATTTCCGTTATTATAGCCAACGTATGGTACGGTATCGCGTTCTTTGCCATCATGCTTCTTGCCGCGCTGCAATCCGTTCCATCGGAGTTGTATGAAGCCGCGGTCATGGACGGCGCGAACGGATTTCGCAGGTTGTGGAACGTAACGCTGCCTTATATCCTGCCGACTATCATCGCCACGACTCTGTTAAGGGCAATCTGGATATTTAACGATCCCACGATTATTTACGGATTAACGAACGGGGGCCCCGCAGGCAGCACGCATATCCTATCCTCGCTGATGTTGGATAGGATCATTTACGCAGGAGATTATGGAGCCGCATCGGCCATCGGCATCATCATGATCGTGATCCTGCTGTTCTATACGATCTTCTTCCTATCCGTCACCAAGGCAGAAAAGGCGGGTGAATTCTGATGAAGCAGCGAATATTAGGCATGTCCAAGTTCGTCTACTTGACGGTTTACCTGCTGATTATGGTTTTTCCGCTGTATTGGATCGTCATCACGTCGCTCAAGCCGCAGAAGGATATCTTCTCGTATCCGATTAAGTATTGGCCCGAGCGCTTTACGTTGGACAATTACGTGAATATTTTCAAAATATCGAAATTCCATATCTACATCGGCAACAGCTTGCTGGTAGCCATTTTTTCCGCCGCGATCGTGCTGGTCATCGCCATTCTAAGCGCGTACGTACTGGCACGATTCAAATTCCGCGGTCACAAGCAGATCATGCTAGCGTTCTTCGCTACCCAGATGCTGCCCGGATTCGTTGCGCTTGCGCCGTTGTACCTGATGATGAGCAGCATGAATTTGATTAACAACCGATTCTCTTTGGTTCTTATGTATACGGTCATTCTGATCCCGTTCTCTACCATCATGCTGCGCGGATTTTTCCAGCGGATTCCAGCCAGCCTGGAAGAAGCGGCGATGATCGACGGCTGTTCCAGATGGTCCGCATTGGTTCGCATTATCATTCCCGTCATGCTGCCGGGCATCGCATCCACCTTCATCTTCGCTTTCGTGCAGAACTGGAACGAATTGTTCCTCGCAGTCATGTTCATCGATAACGACGCGCTGAAGACGCTGCCGGTGGCGATGAACTCCTTCATCCTTAAGTTCGACGTCGATTGGGGTGCCATGTCCGCAGGAGCGGTGTTATCCATTATACCGACCATTCTCTTGTTTGCTTTCGCCCAAAGATTCATCGTAGAAGGATTGACGCAAGGAGCAGAAAAAGGATGAGTAAACGAGAACAACAATTTACCAAGACCGCTTATGATCCCTTAGATGTCAGACATCACGGCGCTATTCACGTACCGATCTACCAGAACAGCCTGTTCGCGTTCGAGAGCTATGCCCAATTCGATGAAGCGATGAAGCAGCTGTTGGACCATCACGTCTATTCCCGCGGAAACAACCCTACCGTGGAATATTTGGAACGGAAGCTTGCGGAGCTCGAGGAGGCCGAATCGGCCAAATGTTTTGCCTCGGGGATGGCCGCGATCACTTCGGCAATCTTGTCCGTTGTCAGACAGGGTGACCATATCGTGTGCGTCCATCAAGCCTACGGACCGACGCGGGAATTCCTGGGTTCCTACTTGAGCCGCTTCGGCGTGGAAACGACTTTCGTCGACGGGAGCTCTCTTGAACAGTGGCACGCATCGGTTCGTCCGAATACGAAGCTGCTTTACCTGGAAAGTCCGACAACGTCGTTCTTCGAATTGCAGGATCTCCGGATGTGCGCGGAGCTTGCCCGCGGCATAGGGGCAGTAACCATCATCGATAACACATGGGCAACGCCTTGCTTCCAGAACCCGCTTACGATGGGCATTGATTTGGTGGTACATTCCATAACCAAATATATCGGAGGGCACAGCGACTGCATCGGCGGAGTCGTCATGGGCTCGAAAGAGTTGATGGATCGGATCGGGTACTCGGAATACATGCTGCTTGGCGGCATTATGACTCCGCAGACGGCATCGCTCATATCCAAAGGACTGCGTACGCTCCCTTTGCGCATGCAAAGGCATGAAGAGAGCGGACTTCTAGTGGCGGAACATATCGGAAAACAGAGCTTCGTCAGCCGCGTTAACCATCCGGGCCTGCCCTCCCATCCCCAGCATGAACTCGGCTTGCGCCAGATGTCCGGATTCAGCAGCCTATTCTCCTTTATCTCGCATGAGCCTACGGAGCGATTGAAGGAGTGGGCGACAAGACTGAAGTATTTCAAAATCGGCGTTAGCTGGGGCGGATTCGAAAGCCTGGTGACGGTCAATCGTCTCGGGAACGAGGAAACCGGGGAACGGACGCCCAACGTCGTTAGGATTTACGTCGGGATGGAGAGTCCGAAGGACCTCATCGCCGATATGGACCATGCTTGGCAGGCGGTATAAAATCATACGTATTCCTATTAAGGGCATCCATCGGGATGCCCTTTTCGCGTGCTCGGGGGATATCGGTTAGAATTGAATGTAAAAGCAAGGAATAGGATGAAGCATCTTTGAATGACAAAATAGTGATGCCCGTATGGGCGGTCGGTTTGTTTATCGTCGTCATGAATACGACGATGTTTAACGTCTCGATTCCAAGCATTATCATGGACCTGCATATAACGGCCGACTTGGGCTCGTGGATTATCTCGAGTTATTCCATCGGTTATGCGCTCTCGACGGTCATCTACAGCAGGCTTTCGGATGCGGTATCTCTTCGCAGGCTATTGACGGTAGGGCTCACGATCCTCGGTCTTTCCTCCGTGTTGGGAATCTTCGCGCATGGTTTTCAATCCGTGCTTGCGGCAAGGATCCTGCAATCGACAGGCGCCGGCGCGATGGCGGGATTGGGCTTGGTACTCGCTAGCCGGTACGTTCCCGGCGAAAGGCGCGGCAAGGCGATTGCCATGATCTCGGCAGGCAGCGCCATGGCATTCGGGTTAGGACCGATTGCCGGAGGCCTGATCAGCGAGTACTTCGGCTGGAATGGACTGTTCGCCGTTACTTGCCTCGTGCTTGCGATTCTTCCGGTACTCTTGCGTCTGCTCCCTCGAGAGGGGCCCATAACGGCTGCTCGCTTCGATATCCTTGGTGCTTTCCTGACGGTTGTGAACGCGGCATCTCTGCTTATCGCCGTGACTCAACAATCCTGGGTTTGGCTCGCGATCAGCGTGTTATCGTTCATCGCGCACGCTTGGTACCTGAGCAGAAGGAAAGAAACCTTCATCAATCCCGAGTTATTGAAAACGGCTGGTTACAGGAAACTGTTATTTATCGGGTTTTGCGTTCTGGTGGTTAACTTGGGCAATCTGTTTCTCATGCCTCTCGTTCTTGCTCATCTCTTTGATAAATCCCCTTTGAGCATCGGATTGTTGATTGCTCCGGGAGCGATCTTGTCGGCCATTATGACGCGTTTCTTCGGGCAGTGGATCGACCGGTACGGCAATTTGCGCATCTTGCTGATCGGACACGTTATTATCGCGGCGGTATTGGCTTTCTACGCGCTGGATATCGCGGCTTCGCCGGCGGTCATTCTGTGCGGTTTCCTCTGTTTCTCGCCTGCGCTGTCCGCAACGCTGGCCTCCTTAAACAATGAAACGTCGCTTCATCTCCCGAGAAATTTAATCGGTGGCGGCATGGGGCTCATGCAGCTGCTGCAGTTTTTCGGAGGCTCCGTGTCGGTGGCCGTTTGCGGTCTTCTCCTGGAGTATCAGAACGATATTCCAATGGTTCAAGCGTACCAATATGTGTACGGGGTATTGCTTTTCGTAAGCTTGTGTTCTGTCGGCATGCTGTTAGGCTACCGTAAATCCAGCGGGAACAAAGAAGCGCTTGCGAGCGTCTGAATGCGAATTTACACTAAATTAACCATATTGAGGAAGAAAAAGGCATGACACTCACTATAATGGGAGAAGTGATTCGAATATCGAATAGATAAGCCTTAACCGAGGGAAGAGGATGCAGAAGTGAAAAGGGTGTGGAAATGGGCGCGAAGATTGATTCTTTACGGGCTTGCTCTAATGATCGTTGTATTGATTATAGGTTATGTATACCAACGGGCGAGCGTCCGCGCGGATTTGCTTAAATACAAGCCCGTCGGTACGCTGCATGATGTCTTGGGGCGTAAGATGCATATTTATACCGGGGGCCAGGGCGATTCGACCGTGGTGTTTAATGCCGGATGGGGAACGGTTAATCCCTACGTTGATTTTTACCCGCTGTATGACAAGATCGATAAGCAAGCCCGATATGCGGTGGTCGACAGATTTGGTTACGGATATAGCGAATTGACCGATCGCACAAGGGACATCGACAATATCGTGGAAGAAACGCATGAATTGCTGCGGGTGTCGGGTGTTCGGCCGCCCTACCTTATGGTGGGTCATTCTCTAAGCGCGCTTGAAAGCATTCGCTTCGCGCAGAGGTATCCGGACGAGGTGAAGGGGATCGTCCTCATTGACGGAGGGAGTCCCGAGTATTATTCTAAGCACGCGCCATTGACGGTGATATCCTTGGTCCAACGTTTTCTTATCGACACGGGCGTGGCAAGGACGTTGTATCATTTCGATGGATTTGCCGAATCGCTGGCGAGCGAAAGCAACGGACAGAAATTATTGCCGGAGAACCTTAAGGAGCTGGAACGCTTATCCATGCTGCTCAAGGCCAACAACGGAAATATTACGGATGAGATGCGCCAGAGCCAGAAGAATGCCAAGAAGGTACTGCAAGGACAGAAGCCCTTGAAAGTCCCGATGACGATTATAACCGCGGGAAGCTTCGGCAAGGCAGCGGTTGTTTGGTTGGAAAGCCAGAAGGCCTTGCCTTCGTGGTCCGTATCGGGAAAGCAAGTGATCGTGGAGGACGCGGAGCATTACAGAATCAAGCCGAGAAAGCCCTTGCCTTCAGTCATGGGATGAATCGGCGTAGGACAAGGGCTCTTTAGACAGCGTAATTGTCCTACACATCTCAACTGTTATCGTTTGAGTAAGCGGACATCGAATTCATTGTGCAATAAGCCTTTTTATACGAACATTTGTTTGGTATAATGTCCGTGAAGGAGGTGATCAGATGCAAACCATAACCGTTCAGATTCGCATATTTCCTGACAATCCCACATTGTTGCGCGAACATGGTAACGCATATATCGAAGCGACGAACCGACTCACCATGCAAGCAGAAAGAGCAGGAACATT
>NZ_SOMN01000054.1 GCF_004564235.1 Cohnella luojiensis | reverse complement strand
TTACTTACAGTCTAAATCAATGGGACAAGCTGTCGGAATTCCTTAGCGATGGGCGGCTTGAAATTGACAACAATAGAAGTGAACGCGCCATTAAACCCTTTGTTATCGGGCGCAAGAACTGGCTGTTTGCGAATACGCCTCGCGGCGCGAGGGCCAGCAGCACCATCTACAGTGTTATTGAAACGGCCAAGGAAAACGGACTTAATCCGCTCCAATACTTGACGTATTTATTTGAGCAGTTGCCGCAGCTTTCGAATCCACAAGATCCAGAAGCCTTAGACCGGTTGCTTCCGTGGTCACCGTTGCTACCTTTAACTTGCCGCGTATTTAAATCCTGATTTGATCATAGAACAGCCCTCATCTTGGTAACAAGGTGGGGGTTGTTTGACGCTTACATGTCTGAGGATTTGTGTCGTTAGACACTAACTAACTTATATAATGTGGAACATCATATATGAAGACTATTGTGTGTATTTGCAAGTAAATAACGATGCTACGAATAACAAGGGCCTCGTGGCTGACGATGATCCACGAGGCCAGGTCACTGTCCCTGAGCCCTTACGGACGAACGCGGATGATCGTCTTTCCCTTGATCCGCTCGGTCGGGTTGAAGGCGGCGACAGCATCGTCGAGGGTCGCGATTTGGCCGATGTTTGTCCGCAGCCGACCATCCCGGACCCGCTGGACGACCTCACCCAGTTGCGCGCGATCGGCCTCGACGACGAAATCAACCGCCAGGCCCTCGGCCGGCTGTACCTCAGGCGGGCCGGCGATGGTCACCAGCATTCCGCCGGCGCGAACCAGACCCACGGACCTCTTCCCGATGTCGCCACCGATCGCGTCGAAAACCAGATCGACGCCGCCGACGTCTTCCAGCGAGTCGTTGTCGAGGTCGACGAACTCCTGCGCGCCGAAGTTGAGCGCCGTCTGACGGTCGGCGGCACGTCCGGTGCCGATGACGTAGGCTCCCGCCTCGCGGGCGAGCTGCGTCACCATCGAGCCGACTCCACCGGCCGAGCCGTGTACGAGGACGCTCTGCCCCGCCTGGAAGCGGCCGTGCACGAACAGTCCCTGCCACGCGGTCAGACCCGAGATCGGTAGGCTCGCGCCCACCGTGTAGTCGATATCGCCCGGCAGCGGCGCGAGGTTGCGTGCCTCGACGGCCACGTACTCCGCTAGGGTGCCGTCGCGCGTCCAGTCCGCGAGCCCAAACACCCGCTGTCCTACCGACAGCCCCCTCGTGCCGTAGCCGAGAGCGCTGACCACTCCGGCCACCTCGTGGCCGGGGATCGACGGTGTGCGGTCGCGGCCGAGGCGATCGGTCCAGGTTCCGGGCCACGTCAGCTCGCCTGGAGTGAATCCCGACGCATGAACCTGAATAACGACATCGTTCGGCGCCGCCTTCGGTTCCGGCCGCTCCGCCAGTGTCATCCCGGCCGTTCCCGCGGCCTCATCTATCACCACAATCGCTTTCATTTGGACACCTCCTTGTATAGTCTTCGCCTGCACGGCACGTCGGTCCGCAAGCTATTAGCGCCACCAAAGCTCGACGTCTTACCTTGACAGATGAGCTGGCGTAGAGGCGCGGCTACAGCGCTCGTTATTCGTTTGTTGATCACGATTTGGAATTTTACCATCGCACTCACCTCACCCTTGATTAATTGCTATAAATGAGCAAAATCGGATACAAAAGATGGTAGACTCCCTTAGATTAGTTTGAACCGCTCACAAACGACATGAAAGGGGACACCGCTTCGAGCACATTCATAAGCAGCCCTTTATTTGACCCACTTCACAACATCATCAAATGGTCTGCGTGTTTTCGGTCCAGGCTCTTTTTTGCGATAACCGAAGGCAATCATGACCGAGATGGTAAAGTGTCCGTCCTCCAGCAGCCCTTCCTCATCCAACAGCTGATTCATTTCCTCAATGTCAAAGCCTTCGATCGGACATGAGTCAATGCCGATTTGCGCCGCAGCCGTCATCATGTTTGCAAGCGGTATGTACGTCTGCTTGACGGCCCAATCGGTAAGAAAGCGTTCATGATCCAGGAGCTTGAAATCATGTCTCTGGAACTCTTCAAGAATTTCAAGCCGCCGAGTCAGGTGTTCCTTCGGAACGTCTCTGATCTGCTGCTCCTTCAGGTAGGCGGAGTCATATCTCATATCCAGCGGGGTCCGGGCCAGAATAATGATGAAATGACTGGCCTCTGGCAGTTTGCTTGCCGCTCCATACGAAGAGTTTTTTATTTTGTTCCGAAGCTGTTCGTTTTGAACAACAACAAATCTCCACGGCTCAGCGCTAAACGAGCTGGGGGAGAGCCGGCCCGTTTCCAAAATAAATTCAAAGTCGTCGTCGGAAATGGTTTTGCTAGGATCGAATTCTTTGGTTGCATGACGAAAACGATAAGCCTCCAAAATTTCTTCCTTGGTCATTGTCATGATATATTCTCCTTTTTAACTAACATTTAATACAGATGCACAACTGCCCCATGTACAACAGCCGTCTGCGTCTGCCTCATTAATCCGCTTCAGCCGCTCGCTCCGCCCACGAATTGACCTCTTCAAGCTGTTTTGTTGTAGGAATCGTATACGCTTTTTCAGAGCCAACATAGGAATCTATGTCCGTCTGCCTTAGCCATCCATCCTTTAATATGTGACATACAATTTCGATCGGCGTCCTGGCGCCGTAACCGGCATCAAGTGAAGCAAAATCGCTCGCTGTTCCGGAAATGGCAACCGTGAATAGGAACTTCATACTTTTGTGGGCAATGTAAACGCACGAACAGAGAATATAGCCCTGCTCGTGCGCCCGCTCCGATTGTCGCTGAACCCAGCCATATAAGCTACTCCCGTATCACCAGCATATATGGATATTTCAGCTCACAAATGAATGATGCAAAAATCGTTACAGCTTTTTTAGCTCTCGCAAAATTTCCTCCGGGCTTTGACGCTGCATGAAATTCGGATTGACATAGGAAGAGCGAATAATGGCGCTCTCATCAATCATGAAAGTAGCCGGAACCGGCAAAACCCATTTCGAGGTATTGTTGTACTCCGCAAGATCGAGTCCGATACCTTCCATGAGTTCCCTTACTCCCTGCGGAACATCGAAGAGCAGATTGTACTTGGCCGTTACCAAACCGCTCGGATCGCTAAGGACTTGAAATTCCAATCCTTCCTTTTCCTGAAGGGATAACGAATGATCCGGCTTTTGCGGGCTAATCGCTATAAGCTGCGCTCCCATCGCCTGGATTTCCGGCAATATCTGCTGGTAAGCCTTTAATTGCATATTGCAAAAAGGACACCATCCGCCGCGATAGAAGACCAGCACAACCGGCCCTTTCGCGAGCTCTTCAAATAAAACTACATCCCGGCCTAGTGCGTTTGTTAATTTAAAGTCCACCGCCTTTTCGCCTGCTTGCTTCCCGGAAGCGATCCCCGATTTCTGAAGTTCCTCAATCATTTGACCGATCTTGATCTGCGCTTCAATCGGTGAATTGGCCTTAAACTGCTGTGTGGCCACTTCCAGCTGTTCAGTTAAATTTTGGTTGCTCATCGTTCTGAAACCTCCAATATCGAATGATAGCTTGATTATAATTCTAAAAAAATCGGAGAACTGTAATGTTGTTTACAGTTCTCAATTCTATTTTTGAGTATATTGAAGATTAAATTTATCGGCGATTAATTATGTCGCCATTAAACAAATTTAGGAGTGGAAAAATGGAAAAATTACTTGTTATCAATGCGCATGCCAATGTTGATTCCCCAGATTCAGTTAGTCTTGAAATCGGCAAATATTTTATTGAGAACTGGCAAAGAAAGTAACTGTCTAGCCGTATCTAATGCCATTTGTGACCATCGCTATAGTTTCACGCTGACCAATCCGCTCGGCAAACAAGTGAATCTGTATGACGAACTAGCGAAAGGTCCGGTTGTTAAAAAATCCGCAATGTTGGCGGAGATGACAGCGGGACTTCGTACTTAAGTATCCGATAATATTCCATAATTAATTCATCTATTTTTTGAGAGAGTTGTAACAAAGCATGGTCTGTTAAATCAAATCTGTTTTGAGCCGCGGCGTTGTTGAGAGATTCTTTAAGCGATTCAATTTCTTTAGCAATTGACTTGAGCTCGAATCCCATTACCATCGCCTCCTATTTGGAATTACCGATAAGAGCCTTACGTTCTTTCGGGATTTCTGAGCGCTTATTGAGAAAGGACTTGAGAATGTATGTGTAATTTCTATTGAATTGATCATCGTATTGAAGCAAAAATTCAATAATCTCTTTGTCGCTTAGACAATTTGAGCGGTAGCTACGCGGCAACCTTAATGCTGAATAGATATCGGAGATGGCCGCAATACACCCAATTTCACTTTGATTCGTGGTGCCATGAGGATAGCCGCTGCCATCAAGTCTTTCATGGTGTGAGTAGCAAAATTGAAGGATATCCGAACCAAAGCCAAGTTGTTTTAACGAGTCATGCCCAACCTTCACATGTTTAACAACCAACGTTCTTTCTTCAATGTTCAGACGCTGTGATGATTTCAAAATGCCATCCGGCATTGACAATTTTCCTATGTCATGTAGCAAACCGGCGAGAACCATCCGTTCTGCATTACAGGAGGTTAGACGAATGTTTTTGGTTAAGTGGTAGGCAATAAATGCAACAACCAGAGAATGATTCGCGGTTGCCGGATCACGGCAATTCATGGAAACGAACAATGCCCTGCCTTTCTCCCACTCCTGATCACCTTTATACATACTGAACAACTGAAGAAACAAAGATTGAGAATCCAGCAAAACAACGTCCATGTGGCGCCTCCTAGCAAATATTCTGCTACATCTAAGAAGTAACCTGAAAATTTCAGTAATTTTTTACTCATAGAAAATTTCCCAATGATCCGTTTGATCCCTTGACAATGATACGATACATCTAACCGTATATAAAATGATTATAAATTATTAGGAGCATACCAACTTTGATATGAATAGAGGGCTAATGCAATTAATTGTTAAGATTTCCGATACGAGAAACTTCATAAAAGCAGGAAAAGAACTCTATATGACGCAGCCTGCGGTCAGCCGTGCGGTGACAGCACTTGAAGCTGAGTTGGGGGTAAAGCTTATTGCACGCGATCGTCGTTATGGCGTTCATTTCACGGATATCGGGGAACGTATTTTGGGAGTTTTCAAAGAGATTTTGACCTACTTTGAGAGAATTGATCAAGAGATTGCTCGCGAAAAAGGACTTGATACTGGCATTGTGAGGATCGGCTTTTTTCCCTTAGCTTCCTCCTACTTCATTCCCAAAATCATAAGCAGTATAGCTGAGAAGTATCCGAAAATTGAATTCACACTTCATGAGGGAACCATTGCTGAAATAAAGGAAAGGCTTGAATCCAGAGAGGTTGATGTTGGACTTATCGTTCCTTCCGGCCATCACGATGAACTCATAACATTCCCTTTGTACCGTGAAGAAATATACACGGTATTTAAGGAGAATCATCCTCTTGCCGCGAAGTCCGTTATTCAGGCGGGCGATCTCATGGGTCAACCCTTGATTATTTGCAAAGACGGCTGTAAGCCTCCCGTAATGGATTGGTTTGAGCAATCCGGAAAACAACCTCAAATAAAATATGTACTCAATAATTACATGACAACATTAAATATGGTCCAGGAGGGATTAGGTATTGGAATCATGTCTGAACTGTCTACAATGAATCTTCCTCCTAACGTAATCTTACGTAAGTTGGATCCGAAGTGGCATCGTGAAATTCATCTTGCCGTATCCTCATTAAAGGATTCTCCGATCGCTGTGCAGCTGTTTATTAGAACGGCGCTTCAATTATTCGAAAGTCGCTCAGGCTCTGAGGTGAATCTTCAATGACTTTAATACCAGAATGCGGAACCCAATATCTGCTTCTGGATTACCGTAAAAGCAAAACTTCTATCGAAGTACATTCAAGGATGAGCGACCGCGATTATTAGGAAGTTTTTCTTGGTACAGAATGTTTTCGTCACTTTTTAAACATTCTGTATCGTTATGCAAAACGCCTGACGGCGTCCTTTGAGTTCGAGCATTTGCATTATACTTGTGTAGAGGGCGTGGGCTATACAGGTTTAGCGCAAGACGTCACTAATCTTGTACTCGTACCCATCCTGTTAAGAAAGAGACCCTTCGAGAGTCTCCCTTTTCTTACGGTATAAGACTTAATAAGATTTGCGAACCAGACTGGCTTAAATCCCCTGCCGCTAACGAGGGTACTGAAGAACTTGCCAGTTTCACTCTTCGGTGGCATGCCTAATGACAAAGAAGACATCTGCCCATGTATCTGGGACCGGATGTCATCTTTTTATAAATATTCCCCACGTCGAACATGCTTTTCATGGGATTGTCAAGCAGTCCCGGCTCGTTAAAAACAACCCGCATAAACAATGAAAGCTCGTGTTCTTCGCGCAAAACCTCGGATTGGGCTGTTGTATCCTGAAAATACTCAAAGATGTCCATGCTGCCGTGATCCGATCCTGGTATATTGTGAAGAAATCATGCCATCTGTCCGGACGCTTATATTGGCTAGCTTTGCTCTGTTGTTCAAAAATATTAACCTTCTCATGAACTTATCTTTGGGAGTCTTTCAACTGTTTTGCGGAGTTAATTTCCCGATGCGTTGCTACCCCACGGAGTTCAGTTCGTCGCGAACCTACTGCCTATGACCAATGGGTTAGCGGCCGTCAGGATATTGTATGACGGGGGCGGTTTTCAAGACGTTAGAGTCATGCTGTTTCATGAAATTTTAATCGGGTGTGCTTACATAACAATGGCGATGCTCCTGATTAAACTTTTTGAACGAATCTCAAAGTGCAATGGAAGCTTGTTCGGCAACTAAATAGCGGAGTGTTACTGCTGTTAGTTGTGCTTTATAGATTAGTCGTCACCCAGATCACTTAGCAATATATTGAGGTCCACTTTTAACCTTTTTTTAAAGCGATTAAGGTTTCAGCAGATGGCTTGGTTTTATTTTGCTCAATCTCGCTAAGTCGTCCTTGTGTAATACCTAAATGATGAGCGAAATCCACTTGAGTCATTTCTAATTGCTTTCGAATCGATTTTATTTTTTGCCCTAATGTATCCGACATTGTCCATCACACACCTTTAAGTGGAAAGGGCAATCCTTACGGATTGCCCTTTAGAGAAACTTAGCATTCAGTGTCCATCTTTAATGCACAGTGTCTGACTTTAATGTCTAGTGTCAAACTTTAATGTCCATGGACACTAAACAAAATGAAATGAGCTTTTCTCCAACTTACTCCACCGTAACGCTCTTAGCCAGATTCCTCGGCTTATCAACGTCATGGCCCAACGCAAGCGAAGCATAGTACGAAAGTAACTGCAGTGGCACCACGGACAGCGCCGGCGTCAGCAACGGCAACGTACGAGGAATCGCGAATTGGCGATCTACCGACTTCGCCACTTCCGCCTCGTGCCCTTCGTTGATGATTCCAAGAACGTCGGCTCCGCGAGCCTTCGTTTCTTTAATATTGCTAAGCATTTTCTCGTAAAGGTCCTCTTGCGTCAACAATGCGATGACCGGTGTACCTTCTTCGATCAAAGCCAGCGTTCCATGTTTCAATTCGCCCGCCGCATACGCCTCGGAGTGGATATACGAGATTTCCTTCAGCTTAAGCGAGCCTTCCATCGCGACCGCGTAGTCAATACCGCGACCAATGAAGAACAAGCTGCTGTGATGCGAGATCGATTCCACGACTTCCTTGAGAACTTCCGCTTGCGCCAAAATTTTCTCGACCTGCTCCGGCAACGACTGCATCGCGGCAAGCACGTGAGCGACCTCCGCTTCGTCCTTCGTACCGATCGTTTGAGCCCAGTAAAGTCCGAATAGGAAGAAGGCGATGAGCTGGGACGAGTAAGCTTTGGTCGAAGCCACCGCGATCTCCGGGCCGGCCAAAGTAATGATGACATCGTCGGCTTCGCGAGCTACGGAGCTGCCGACTACGTTCGTAATCGCTAGCACCCGAGCCCCGCAACGCTGCGCTTCGCGCAAGGCCGCCAGCGTATCCGCCGTCTCGCCCGATTGGCTAACGACGATAACAAGGGTATCCGGCGTAATGATCGGCGAACGATAGCGATACTCCGACGCAACGTCCGTCTCGACCGGAATGCGTACCAGGTTCTCGATAACGTTTTTGCCGACTAGACCGGCATGTAGCGCAGTACCGCAAGCGACGATATGAACGCGGTTGATTTCTTTGAGCTGTTCCGCCGTGATTTTAAGCTCCGGCAACGCCACGGACCGTCCGTCATCGCTGATACGTCCAAGCATCGTGTCGCGGTAAGCCTTAGGCTGCTCATGAATTTCCTTGAGCATGAAGTGATCGAAGCCCGCCTTCTCGGCCGTCATCAGATCCCAATCGACGTGGAAAATTTCCTTCGAGATGAAGTTGCCTTCGATCGTAAGCAGCTCCACGCCGTCACGAGTCAGCACCGCCATCTCCCCGTCATTGAGAATATAAATATCGCGAGTGTGCTCCAGAATAGCCGGAATGTCGGAGGCGATATACTTTTCCCCTTCGCCGACGCCGATAATGAGCGGACTTGCATAACGCACCGCTACCAAACGATCCGGCTCGTGCTCCGTCAATACGCCAAGCGCGAACGCACCGCGCATTTTCTTAACCGCGCGCTGTACGGCCTTCACGATATCGCCGTCATACTCAACGGAGATCAGATGGGAGATGACTTCCGTATCCGTCTCCGACAGGAATTGATGGCCAGCCATCATGAGCTCTTCTTTAAGCTCCAAATAATTCTCGATGATGCCGTTATGAACGACGGAAAATTTCAACGAATTGTCCGTATGAGGGTGAGAGTTCAAATCCGATGGCTTACCGTGAGTTGCCCAGCGAGTGTGTCCGATTCCGACCGTTCCACGCAATGGCTCTCCGGTTAAGCGGTTTTCCAAGTTCACTAACCGGCCTACCGTCTTCGTTACTTCCAAACCTTGCTCCGTAAAAACAGCGATTCCCGCGGAGTCGTAACCCCGATACTCCAACTTTTTAAGCCCCTCCAGCAAGATGGGCTGAGATTCTCTAAATCCGATATATCCAACGATTCCGCACATATTTATATAAGCCTCCGTTTTGGTTTCTCAGGTAATTCCGAGAGCCCGCAACCAAGCCGTAAGAGCGGCATAAGCCGTAATCAAATAAGGGGTTCCGTTCTCCCCGAACATCCCACGTCATGCCCCTCGCGCGACCGGTTCCAGGTCGCCGGACATTTCTCAATGGTTCTTGCTCTCATTCATCGTATCGGACTTTTGTACGCCCGGTTGCCCTAAGCGTTTTGTGTTCCGATTGTCGGCTCCGATGATAAGCCGGGAGGTCCCCGCCGAATATTTCGAACACCCCCACCTCGTCAGCTTGCGGCCTACGCGATCGTAAGGTTGAAGTTTGACGCTTAGATCAGCTTTCCCGTTCCTGATCTTTGCCCTTCAACGCTACTCCGCGCTTCGACAAGCTCTGGCGCTATTCTTGCTATTCCTCACTACCCTGCCCTTCCATTCTAGAATCTATCCCCTTATCTTATTCGTTTTGAAAATGTCTTGCAACCTCTACGCGTTTATTTCCTGTCAAATAGCAATACTTTACAGAAACTTTGTGGCGGTGGAACACCATTGAATGCGGGTGAGAGTAATGATGGGCTTAAACGCCCTTCTTATTGTTGATCGGAAGAACAAGAAGCTCCCGGTCCTTGGACTGGGAGCTTTTTGTTTCTTATCCATATGGTTAACGGCAATCCCTGCCGTTATTTCAGTAGTTCAGAGCTTCAGCAGCGTACATAACGGCAATCCCTGCCGTTATCCCATCCAGAACGACCCGTCCACACAGACTTAACGGCAATCCCTGCCGCTATCGCCTCGCCACTGCCAATGCAGCCACCGTACCATCCCCAGCACCGTCGTGTGCGAACTTACACCAATTCAGCCTTCACGACCTCGACGATCGCCGCCACGTGACGCTCGATTTCTTCCCGCTCCGGCCCTTCGGCCATTACGCGAATCAACGCTTCTGTTCCCGAAGGACGTACCAGAACGCGTCCGTTATCGCCAAGCGACGCTTCCGCCGTAGCCACCGCATTCGCGATCGCCGTATTCCCCGGATATCGCGATTTGTCCGCCACGCGCACATTCACCAATACTTGCGGATATTTACGCATCATTTTCTTCAACTCGCCCAGTTTCCGTCCGGAGCCGACAACCGTATCGACCAATTGCAATCCCGTCAGAATTCCGTCGCCCGTCGTGCTATGATCCAGGAAAATAACATGACCGGATTGCTCTCCGCCCAGGTTATAGCCGCCGTTGACCATCTCTTCCATTACGTAACGATCACCTACCGCCGTCTTCGCCGTGCGCAATCCAAGCGACTCCGCGGCTTTGAAGAATCCAATGTTGGCCATAACCGTCGTCACGACGGTATCTTGCGCCAATCGACCCGACTTCATAAGCGCGTCTCCGCAAATACACAGGATGTAATCGCCGTCCACTTCCTCGCCATTCTCGTCGATCGCGATCAACCTATCGGCATCGCCGTCGAAGGCAAGTCCAAGATCGGCGCCGTGCTCCTTCACTTTCGCCGCCAGCATCTCCGGATGCGTTGAACCGACGCCCTCGTTGATGTTAAGTCCATCAGGCTCGGCCCCGTATGCGAAGACCTCCGCTCCCAGCGCGCGGAATACTTCCGGCGCCAGCTCATAAGCCGACCCATGCGCGCAATCCAGCACTAGCTTCAGACCCGCGAAAGAATTCCCTACTGTCGTCTTTAAGTATTCCACGTACTTCGACTTCGCACCGAGATCCGTCGTAACAGACCCGATAGCTCCGCCGATCGGACGAGGCAACGTATCCTCTTCCGCATCCATCAAGCGTTCGATTTCCGCTTCCGTCTCGTCCAGAAGCTTGAACCCGTCTCCGCCGAAAAACTTAATCCCGTTATCCGCAACCGGATTATGGGATGCCGATATCATGACGCCGGCGTCCGCGCCAAGCACCCGGGTCAAATACGCGACCGCAGGCGTGCTCACCACGCCTAATCTCACTACATCGGCACCGATGGACAAGAGCCCCGCGGTTAACGCGCTTTCCAACATCGGTCCCGATATCCGCGTATCGCTTCCGATAATCACTTTAGGACGTTCAGCGCGTCCAGCCAGAACTACGCCTCCGCAACGGCCTATTTTATATGCCAACTCAGGCGTTAACTCCCGATTTGCCACTCCGCGTACGCCATCTGTTCCAAAATATTTCCCCATAGCTGCTTTTCTACCCCTTTATTCTTCCCTGACTCTTATTGAGGCACGGCTTCTTGGTCTTGGATCTCTCCTTGATCTACGATGTCGCCTCCCGCAGCCTCTTCCGCGCCGATCGCGGTTTCTGCTGCCTCATCCTTAATCTCGACCGTTATCGTCTTCGTCCCGCCTGCCTGTTCCATGAACCGTTCCAGGTTCACATTAAGCGGGATGCTATAGGTGCCCGGACCTCGGCCGCTGAGATCGGCAATCACGTCGACGTCTCCCGGTCTCAGGCGATCCAATATCGCCGGAGCCCCTTGAATCGTGATATCCGCTTTGCCTGTAGACGGATCGGTGATCGTTGCCTTTAAGCCTTGGCCTAATCCGCTTAGCGTTATCGGAAGTCCCTCAAGAGTCCTGGTGGCCGACAACAGCACTTCGATGTTAATATCAATGATGCCCGGCGAAATCTCGATAATCGGCGCCACGATCTTGAGCGGTACCGACACTTTGCCCGAATTCTTAAGTTCGTCCAGTTGAATATCCGCTTCAATGAATTCGAGCCTATCAAGCGCATCTTGGGGTGCGTACACCGTTACCTGCTCGACGTCGGGCTTGAACGTCGCAATGCTTAACCCAGGCGGCATATGACCCGTAAATTTGAATTGCAACGGAACCGTCTTGAACGGGTAAGTGATCGGCACTTCCACTTCCAGCACCGCTGGATCAATGACAGCGCCTTCGATCACATTGCCACTCTTGTCGTACGCGGCTAGCTTTACGCTCTTGTTCTTAATCGTTTCTTTATCTCCGTCTATGGCGATCGTTGCGCCAACGCGTTGAACCTTATCCAACTGGTTTTTAGGCAACGTCACATGCACCCGATTGCTTGGCTTGATGAGCGGCGTCCCTACCTTATAACCCTTGGCGGGATTGCCTTCCGTCTTGATATCGATCTCGAACTCCTTGATCTGCAGAGCCTCGATCGTAACCTCTACGGTGGAAGGAGACATGGATACCGATGTGATCCCTCTTGGCAATTTCTCTTCCAAAGGCAGTGTATGCTGACCCTCGCCCACGGTTCTTAAATCGACCTGAAGCCGGTAATCATTCGGTTCGGCCGTCTTTAGATCGCTTCTCGTTCCTTTAACCGTTAACTGGACCGTCTGGGGCTCCATACTCAACAAGACATAATTTCTCTCATCCAAGCCGAAAGGCTGCACGATAACATCATCGATGACCTGGGTACTGTACAAGGAAGCCACGTCATTCGGCGATGTATCATTCGGATCGAAGTGAACGGCAGTCCACATCAATATGCCGAGCGCCAGCGCTATCAGCTTCGCCGCGGTGGGGTGATTTAACCATTTATCCACGGTTGTCACCTTCTTTCCGCTTCCAGAAGGCCCATTCCGTGGTCTTCGCTTTGAATTGCGGACGCAGCTCCTCGAAGAGCTTGGAGATCAGAGACTCTTCCTTGATATCCCGAACGATCTGTCCATTGATAGCAAGAGTTACTTGTCCCGTTTCTTCCGAGACGACTACGGATATCGCGTCGCACACTTCGGTTATGCCGATTGCCGCCCGATGGCGAGTACCCAATTCCTTGCTGATAAAAGGATTTTCCGATAACGGCAAGTAGCAGCCTGCCGCCATGATCTGATTGCCTCTGATAATTACGGCACCGTCATGCAGCGGCGTATTCGGAATGAACACGTTGCTAAGAAGCTCCGAGCTCAACCTGGAATCCATTTTGATTCCCGACTCGATGTAGTCGTTCAGTCCCGTATTCCGCTCAAACACGATTAACGCCCCGATTTTTCGACGCGCTAAATAATTAACGGATTTAATAACCTCATTGATCTGATGGCTGACATCCTGCTCCTCCGGCGAGGCCCGCGTAAACAGTTTTCCCCGCCCGAGCTGCTCGAGAGCCCTTCTAAGCTCCGGTTGAAAAATAATCAGAACCGTAACGATACCGAAGGTGAACATTTGGTTCATTAGCCACTTGAGCGTGTACAGGTTAAGCCAGGTGCTTAGTGCCCAAGTGATGACCAACAGGAAAATACCCCTTAGCAATTGAACGGCTCGGGTGCCTCTTACCATCTTGATGAGCACGTAGATGATGTAGCTTACGATAAGCACATCGACGATATCTTTAATCGAATTTTTAAGTGTCAGCCCGGCAAAATAGTCCAAGACGCGACCCCCCGTCCCGGCGCTGGATTAGTTGCGACGAATATTGTCGGAATTGTACGTAACTTCTTTCCTTATTATCTTTCTCTACTGTTGCCCAGAAATCCTGTCATTTACGTAAAAAAAACCTCTCATGGTCCAGAGAGGTTTAATTACTCGATCCGGAACGCATAACGCATGTGTCGTATACTGTCGAATTTCAAACGATATTAGGAGCCGTAAGCCAGCGTTCCAAAGTAGGAGCTGACCTTGTACCAGAACCAATCCACCGCACGATCGATTGTCTTAATTTCACCCGCGATATGTGCCGTCGACGCTAGAGGAACGACGCTTCCGTCAATGACGGTCAGATCCCCGTCCAGATCTCCAAGCACCTGCACATCCCCGTTCATGACCGTAAGATCTCCGGTCACTTTCTGCCCTTCGGGAACGATTACCTTATTACCTTCGATCACTACATGTTCCAGATCCGGACCGGATACGGACAACTCCCGGCTCTGATTCCACATGGATACGAAGCTGGACAACATGACGACCATGAATATCGCGGCAGCGGAAACGGCAGGGTGCCTGCGAACCCAGGAGGTCCAAGCAGCCGGTCTCCGCGAACTCGGCAAAGACTTCATAATCCGGTCGCCCAGATCATCCGGCGCCTTCTCTATCGATATTGCTTTAACGAGCGCATCCGTGCGCTCCAACGATTCATAGCGGGCATAGCACGCAGAACATTGAGTCAGATGCCGCTTCAACTGCATGCTATCCTCTCGCGCCAAGTCCCCATCCAAATAATCATGCATGAACACGACGGCGACGTTGCACTTCATATCAGCCATCCCTTTCCTCAGCGGAGATCAGATTCCCGCTATCGATGCTTCTATACTGTACGTTCGGCAAAGCTGAGGGGTTTCACTTATTTCGTTGAAATTACTAAAGCTTATGCTCCAGTTTCTTCCGGAGAAACTCTCGTCCGCGATGCACGCGGGTCTTTACTGTCGTTACCGGCATATCCATGACGTCCGATATTTCCTGAAGCGATAAGTCTTGAAGGTAGCGTAAGATCATCACGGATTTGTACTTCGCCGGCAATGCGGCTATCGCCTCGTGGATCAGTCTCTGCGTCTCCGAGAGGATTAGCTCGCTCTCGGGCGTCCGGTCATCGCTCGGAAGCATCGCATATCCGTCTAGTCCTTCGTGATCCGACGACTCCGCGTCTAGAGAATAGATGGCTTTTCTTTTCCTAAGCCGGTCAATGCATAGGTTCGTCGTGATTCTGTATATCCATGTGGAGAATTTCTGATTCTCGTCATAACGATCCAAGTTTTTATATACTCTTAGGAAGGCTTCCTGCACGACATCCTCGGCCTCCTGACGGTTGCCCGTCATCCTGTAGGCAAGGTGATACAGCTTGTCCTTGTACAGGTCCACAATCTCCGCGAAGGCGCGCTGATCCCCTCTCCGGGCCAATCGCGCTAGCCGCGTCTCTAATGGCTTCAAAGTTACTTCTCACCTTCCTTCCCTGCAATAACAGCCTGCCGCGGTTTTCTCTGAGCAGCCATAATACCCGCGATGATTAGGGCGATTCCTGCTCCCTGCCATAGCGTAAGAGGCTCGCCCAAGAATACGAATGCGGCGATAACCGCTGCAGGAAGCTCCATGGAGCCAAGCAAGGCGGCTAATCCGCTGCCAATCTTCGGTATTCCGTAGTTAAAACAGAAAAAGGGAAACGCGGTTCCTAGAAATCCGAGCAACAATCCCCACCTTGCCAACTCCCCATCAAAGCTTATCGTGAACGCGGCCGGAGCATGCAGCAACAGGATGAACGCGAGGGATGCGGTCGACATTACCGCCGACTTGGCGATGGGATCCAGTCGATGGGACAGAAACCCGGACAGGAAGAAGAACAAGCTGTATGTAACAGCCGACAGAAGACCGAGCAGCACTCCCCATCCATCCAGACGGCTGATGTCCTGCTCCAGCAGACCGACAGCCATTACGGTTCCTATCGCGATACAGACAATGGCTAACCACTCTGGCCGCGTGGGCCACGCACGCTTGCGAATGCTTTCTAGCAGAATCGTAATCCACGTAAACTGAAAAAGCAAGACGATTGCCAAAGAAGCGTCCAAGCGCGATAAAGCCTCATTGTAAAACAAGGTCGTAAGCGACAGCCCTATGACTCCGATGACAACAAGCCTAAGCCATGATTGCCATGTATTTGAGAGCGACGAACCTCTTTTGCCTATTCGCGTCATTCCAAGCGCCAACCACAACAATGAGGTTCCGGACATGACTTGATATAAGGTCAGTTCGGTCACGCTCCAACCGTCGGTTATCGCCAGCTTGAATACGGCAGCGACTAGGCCGTAGCCTGTCGCGCCGATCAGTACGAGCGATATCGCCAGTAAAGGCTTTTTCGATCTGTCCATGTCAACCTGCTCTCTTGCGCGAAGGGAGCCCGGGTCGCAACCCAAGCCCCCTTCATTCAATTCTTTATGGATTGGCTTACATCAGCCCGTATTGCGAAGTCCGGCAGCAATGCCGTTAATCGTCAAGAGTACCTCGCGGAGAAGCTCCGTATCGTCCCCGTTTTGAGCGCGCAAGCTGCGCAGTTCGGTAAGAAGCTGCACTTGCATGTAGCTTAACGGATCGACGTAAGGATTGCGAAGGCGAATCGACTCCTGGATAACCGGAACGTTATCGAGAATATCCTCTTGCCCCGTAATCGTCAGGATCATTTCCTTGGTTTTCTCGAATTCTTGTTCGATTTGCGCGAAGATACGTTCCTTGATGGTGTTATCCTCAATCATGGAAGCGTATTGGCGAGCTATGATTAGATCCGCTTTGCCAAGCGCCATCTGAAGGTTGTCGACTAGCGAACGGAAGAACGAATAATCGCGGTACATCGTCCGCAAGGTTTCAAGCCGTTCCGAATCTCCGCTAACAAAGGATTGGAAAGCCGTTCCTGCAGCATACCAAGCCGGGAGAAGATAACGGCTTTGCGTCCACGCGAATACCCATGGGATCGCGCGCAGATCTTCGAACCGGTCGCTGCCCTTGCGCTTCGACGGACGGGAGCCGATATTCAGTTCGCCGACTTCCGGAAGCGGAGTCGATTCCTTGAAGAAGGTCATGAAATCCGGATCGCGGAAAATCAGATCCTGGTACTTGGTTTGCGCATCTACGGAGATTCCCCGCATGATATCTTCCCACTGGGATTCGATCGACTTTTCTTGAGACGGATAACGAGACAAGTAAGCGCCCGTTATCAACGCTCCGGTAGCTTGTTCTAAGCTGCGGTAAGCAATTCCCTTCATCGAATAACGGGAGGACAGCACTTCGCCCTGCTCCGTAATCTTGATGCCTCCGCCGATCGTGTGCGGCGGTTGGGCCAGGATGCTTCGGTTAAGCGGCATTCCGCCGCGCCCGAGCGCGCCTCCGCGACCATGGAAAAACTTCAGGCGAACGTTATGCGCCTTCGCCGTCTTGGTCAAGTCGTTGAGGGCAACGCGTAATTCCCAGTTAGCCGTTACCATTCCGCCATCCTTGTTGCTATCGGAGTAGCCCAGCATGATTTCGTGCAGGTCTCCCATGGACGACAAGCAATGACGGTAGACCGGAAGATTGAACAAAGTTTCCATGATCTCCGGTGCCGCGTGCAAATCGTCGATCGTCTCGAATAACGGCGCGGCTTGCAACGTACTCGTGACCGTTCCATCTTCGTTGCGGCGGAACAATCCTGCTTCCTTCGCGAACACCATGACTTCCAAGATGTCGCTTGCCGCTTCCGACATGCTGATCAAGTAACTCGTGATGCAGCCCGTACCGAATTCTTGTTGCGCTTTATAAATCGTATGATAGACGTCCAGGCACTCTTTGCTGGAGTCGCTTAATTTTATCTTGTCGTTCATTAGAGGCTTCGCGGATTCGAGCAAACCGTTCAGTAAACTGATTTTCTCCTGCTCGGTCAGTTCCGGGTAGTTACTTGTCACTCCCGCCTTGGCAAGAAGCTCCGTCATGGCGTTCTCGTGCTCTTTGCTATGCTGACGCACATCTAGAGCTGCGAGGTGGAAGCCGAACAGTTCGACTTGGCGGATGAACTTCTTCAAGTACGTGTTCGCCACGAAGTCGGCAAAATGATGACGCAAGCTGCGGTCGATCACTTCGATGTCCCTGGTTAAATCCGCAACCGTATGGTAGCGTTGCTTCGTTCCCTTGAACTCTTCGTCGCGCATGTTCTGCATTTTCTGCAGCATGTATCTTAACTTAACCCGGTAAGGTTCCTTGTCATTGGTCCACGCCTCTACTGTCCGAAGTTCGACGTTATGGCTATCTTCGCGGATCGATTCAAGGAGCTCATCGGTTACATCTACGATCGTCGTACTGAAGCTCAATTGGCGGCTAAGCGCGCGAATGATATTCTCGTACTTGTAGATGACGAGATTACGCTGCATATGGAGCGTTCTCCAAGTGATCTCGGCCGTTACGGACGGGTTTCCATCGCGGTCTCCGCCGATCCACGATCCAAAACGCAAATAAGTAGGTACGTGCCATGCTTCTTCCGGATAATGTTTCTGAAGGCAGCGCTCAAGCTCCTCGTAAACATCGGGAAGCACCTCGAATAACGTTTCGTGGAAAAAGTACATGCCATTGCGCACTTCGTCGAGTACGGTAGGCTTGCGATCCCGCAGCTCGTCCGTCTGCCATAGCGTTAGTACTTCATTAAGCAGCTTCTCGCGAAGCTTCTCCCGTTCGCGGTAGGTTAACGACGGGTTGTCCAACTCCATCACTTCATCCGCTATGCGTTTGTGAATATCGAGTACGTCACGACGAGTCGCTTCCGTCGGATGCGCCGTCATAACCAATTCAAGCGAAATGTCGGCAAGCATGTCCCGAACTTCTTCAACCGACAGCTTTTTCTCCTTCAGATCTTGCACCACGCTCTCGATGGAGCCCGGCTGTACAGCTTCTCCCGTTGAACGTTCGTAATCGCGCTTGCGGCGAATTCGATGGTTCTGCTCGGCGATATTGACCAGTTGAAAGTAGATTGCGAATGCCCGAATGACCTGGTGCCTGATTTCCGGCTCTAGGGTTTTAACGGTATTAATGAAACCTTCGTACAATTCCGGCAAATACTCGGCCCTCAGAGCCTTGCTCATTTCCCGAATTCTCTCTACATGTTCCAGCAGTTCCCGACCACCCTGATGCACGAGCACTTCACCCAGAATGTTACCTAGAAAGCGCACATCCCTACGCAGCAGATGATTGGACGGAGAACGTTGACCCGTTGCCATTTCCGTCATCTCTTTCACCCCAAACCTTGCATTTCGAAAAAAAACCTTCCCCTTATCATACTACATTAGTCGTTGAAAATCTCCTTTTAATTCATCATTTAGTCAAAATCTTAAGTTTCAACCGCGTGGAAAAAAGTGTAAGAAACAGTATATCCCTCAATCGAAATGCAAGATCGCTAACCACAGTGTAAGGAGTGATTTGTGATGAAGAGAAAAACCTTTCCGCTTAAAGAGTACCTCGTCATCCTCACGCTCGCCACTGCAATCACGATGGTGCGAGCTAACGAGTAGTTTTATGTAGGATAAAATGAAAAGTTGGCGAGATTAACTTGTTAATTCGGCTTCTTATGCACGTGTAGGATGAAAGTCTACGGAGTGAGTATTGCTGGAGTGCCTAATGCTATGAGGACATGAGATCCGTTATTCTTTCGAAAAGTTTGCATTCGGCACCACTTCCGGACTATGGTTCCGTTAATTCATGCAAATCTCGATTAATCGGCATCATTTGGTATGGATTACGGAACCAGTGTCCGCAGAAGGCAGTTTCGACGTAAATGTTAACCGTTAACGGAACCACTGTCCGCCGCACGCTTATGTTGGAGACTAGAAACAGCAATTTATTCTTATAGCACAAAAAAAAGCCCTCGCTATGAGGGCTTTAGTCATTTAAATAATGGAGCGGGTGATGGGAGTACTTAATGCAGTTTTAGGAAGTATTCACGGACGGTCGAACCCAATTTCGGGTTTCGCTTCCCATCCAGGTAGTATATTCATTATGGAGCGGGTGATGGGAATCGAACCCACGCTATCAGCTTGGAAGGCTGAAGTTCTACCATTGAACTACACCCGCGTGCGTTACAATAGTGGTCGGGACGACACGATTCGAACATGCGACCCCCTGGTCCCAAACCAGGTGCTCTACCAAGCTGAGCTACGTCCCGACAATATGAAGAAGATTTTCTACTCTATAAAAAAAGCCCTACTCAATAAGGCTTATAGAGAGCGTTATGGAGCGGGTGATGGGAATCGAACCCACGCTATCAGCTTGGAAGGCTGAAGTTCTACCATTGAACTACACCCGCATGATGAAAATAGATGGTCGGGACGACACGATTTGAACATGCGACCCCCTGGTCCCAAACCAGGTGCTCTACCAAGCTGAGCTACGTCCCGACATTAATCATTATTCTTTTGTAAAAATGGCGCGCCCTGAGAGATTCGAACTCCCGGCCTTTTGATTCGTAGTCAAACGCTCTATCCAGCTGAGCTAAGGGCGCATAATGGAGCGGAAAACGGGGCTCGAACCCGCGACCTTCTCGTTGGCAACGAGATGCTCTACCACTGAGCTATTTCCGCAACCTTGTGGTAATTATGGTGCGCGTAGAGGGACTTGAACCCCCACGGTCGCCCGCCAGATCCTAAGTCTGGTGCGTCTGCCAATTCCGCCATACGCGCATGGTAACAACTGAAGCCGTTTTTGAAAATGGTGAGCCATGAAGGACTCGAACCTTCGACACCCTGATTAAAAGTCAGGTGCTCTACCAGCTGAGCTAATGGCTCAAAAATGGCTGGGGATCAAGGATTCGAACCTTGGATGACGGAGTCAAAGTCCGTTGCCTTACCGCTTGGCTAATCCCCAACGGTAAGCCAATCTTAAAGATTATGGTGGAGGCTGACGGGATCGAACCGCCGACCCTCTGCTTGTAAGGCAGATGCTCTCCCAGCTGAGCTAAGCCTCCGTATTTTGGTGACCCCTAGGGGATTCGAACCCCTGTTACCTCCGTGAAAGGGAGGTGTCTTAACCGCTTGACCAAGGGGCCGTGAATGGTATTGGAAGTGGAGCTCTCAACCGGGATCGAACCGGTGACCTCATCCTTACCATGGATGCACTCTACCTACTGAGCTATGAGAGCATGGTCCCTATACCTAAACACAGCGATAGAGATTGAATTTCTCCGGCCTGGCAACGTCCTACTCTCCCAGGACCCTGCGGTCCAAGTACCATTGGCGCTGGAGGGCTTAACGGTCGTGTTCGGGATGGGTACGCGTGGAACCCCTCCGCCATTATTACCAGACCGGATACTTTGTAACAAGGCTTGCGCCTTGAAAACTGGATGCGAAGCAAAGCTTAGAAGAAGTTGGTGAGTATCATTTGTCTTACAGTGTCATTCGTGACGACTACGTCGCACGTATCGCTTAGGATAAGCCCTCGACCGATTAGTACTC
>NZ_SOMN01000004.1 GCF_004564235.1 Cohnella luojiensis | reverse complement strand
AAGATTTACAAGTAGCCGACATGGTCAAGAATCATAAGTTAGCCAAGGCGATCAACGAAGTTTCCTGGTCCCAATTTCGCTCGATGCTGGAGTACAAAGCGAAGTGGTATGGTCGTATTGTTGTAGCCGTTGGCAAAACATTTGCAAGCAGTCAATTATGTTCCTGCTGTGGCTACAAAAACAAAGACGTTAAGGACTTAAAGTTGCGTAAATGGGATTGCCCTGAATGTGAAGCGCATCACGATAGAGATTTCAACGCAAGCCTAAACATACTTGCCGAAGGCAAAAGACTGCTTACCGTGTAAACGCTACACGAACTGTAGGGACGACAGGGTTAGCTTGGTCAATTTCTCTTCGGTAGAGGGGACTACCCAAGAATCTCGTGACTTCAGTCATGAGAGGTTCAAGGATCTTATTCTTTTCGTGTAATCGGCAGACGCAGCGTGATCCGCGCTCCTTTATTTGGATCGCTGATAATTGCGAAGTTGAATGATTCTCCGTAACATATTTTTAGACGCGTAATGACATTTTTCATGCCTATGGAATCGCCCATGGCAGCATCCTCGTGAAAGTAGCGGTGAAGCTCATCGATTTTCTCTTGATCGATGCCGACCCCATTGTCCGAGATGATGAAGATAATCTGTTCCTGCTCTTGCGCAATCTGAATCGTAATATAACCAATGCCGGGTATGTTCTCTATACCGTGGATGCTTGCATTTTCCACGAATGGCAAAAATGCCATCTTAGGAATTTCAATATCCATGACGGATTGATCGACCTCGATATGATACTCCAGCTTGCTGTCGAAACGATACTTTTGAATTTCCAGGAAGCACTCGATCAACTCCAGTTCCTCGCGAATCGTAACGAAGCTTCGCTTCCATAGAATCGATTTTCGAAAGATTTTCGCCATGTTCTGAATCGTCTTGGCCGTCTGTGATTCGCCTTTCATAAGACTTCGCATCCGGATTGTTTCAAGTGAATTAAATAAAAAATGCGGGTTGATCTGACTATGGAGCGCATGTAGTTGGGCTTGTCTTTGTCGCAGCTCCAGTTCTTTCTTCTGTATCTCAGAAACATAGACATCATTGATCAAGTTTTCAATCCGCGCGCTCATCCGATTGAATTCCACTGCTAGTTCGCCTACTTCATCCCGTTCCTGATAATAGGGAACTCGTTCAAAGTTATTACCTCGTACAGACTTCATGTGTTTCAGAATATCTTGAATGCGCGTATGGATCGAGCGGGAGAAAATTAAGATTACGATCGTAGGCACAAGGAAATTAATCCCTGCAAACCAAAGGATAAACCGGCCTGATTGCCTGACATCATATAAGATGTTCTCTTCGTCAAGGACTCCGTATACCTTCCAGTCCCCCAGATAACGATTAGACTGATATTGCTTGCTGATGACGATTGCCTTATTCGGCTTAGGTATTTCATTGAGACGGAGCGTCCGATCTGCAGTGATCAGCTTGCTTGGCTGACCGCTTGCCAGACGGCCGTAACGCGCTTGATTGGACGGATCCAGCAAGTAAATATCGCCTTCAAAGCCGGATAGATCGAGAATTTGCGTAACGTAATTTTTATTCAAGTCGATTTTTATCACATTTTCATAAGCCTCGTACCGGCGATCCGACAGCTTTTGAATAACGCTGATGCTGTCGTACGTCACAAATAGATGCGGATAAGTATTATTGTAATTTGCGATTTGGCGATACCAATCCGTGTCACGTATGTCATCCTCGAGTTTGATAATATGACCGGAGGTTAGAATCGTCGGATTGTCACTCATGATCGTAACGGAGCTGATGGTTTTGTACTCCTTGTCGGCGCGATTGAACAGATTCGATACGCCACTTAGCGATTCTACATAGCGATCGTATGATGTATGGTCGATATTCAGAAGATTGTTGAGCTGATTGTCAATAGAATACAAATAAGAAATGCCTGCAGCATCGTCAATAAGGGCTCTTAATTCGGATTGCAATAAGGTAATCGCTTGTTCCGCATCTGCCGTCTTCTGTTTTTTTACGTTAATGGTTGTCACATGATAGAACATCACGTTTGTCAGCACAATCGGTATGAACACACAGATGACATAGATGACGATCAACTTGTTTCGGAGCTTCAAATGGTGCAATCGAAAGTTGAGCACGATGGGCCTCCTTATTTTTGATCGAACATCTTATTACGATAATCCGTTGGAGTCATTTTCTCCAGCTTTTCAAATTGGGTGGCAAAGTAATCCGCGTTTTGGAAGCCGACCTGCTCTGCGATTTCGTACATGCGTTTTTTCGTTTGCCGCAGCAGCCGCTTCGCCTCCTCGATGCGAAGCGACAGTACGTATTCATTAAAATACACACCGTAATTTTTGCGAAACAGCTGTCCAAGATAAATCGGGTTCATATGGAATTCGGCAGCAATGCCCTTCAGATAGATGTTTTCTCTGAAGTGGCCATCGATATATTTTTTCACTTTTTCAATGTTGCCTTCGCCTTTTTCTCCTCGTTTCTCCGCGATATATTCAGCAGCTTCCTCTATAAAATTTATGAAAACATGCCTTAGCTGGTTCAGATTACGGTATTTCGTCTGCCAATTGAGCAGCTCTTCCAACCATGCTAGATTTTTTTCATTACCTTCCAGTTGTCGGATAATATTGATAGTGGCAATCATACTTCGCCTTACGGTATTCGCAACTGCACCGGGAGCGAAATACCGCTCCTGAAAGGCAATGAAAATCGCATCAATAGCGTTTATATACCCGTCATTTCGATTGGCTTCAACCTCATACATCAGCTTTCTGTGCAGTTCTTCATCTACATCAAAATAATATAAGGGTAGCTCTAACAGCTCCGTTGCCATAAATAAGCCGTTATAGCTTGCGGCAAAGCGATAATTCAAGCATTCGTCAGCGCTAGTGCGGGAATGAACGATCTGTTTCAAGTGATCGACCTTATGGCCTATAAACAAAGCTATTTTCGTTGAAAGATTCTTCTCCAAACTATGGAGCAGCTTATTGTAGCCCATCCGCTCAGCATCGATTTGCTCGTCTTGCCACAACGGGGGCACGATAAAGCCATATTGATTGTAAGCGCGTGCATGAATGAGAAGAGGTTGTCCCTCGAGATGGAAATATCGCTGGAGCAACGTTTGCAATGGGAGCATATATTCAATTTCCCTATTAGGCAGCCCATCCTGCATTTCTACGATGACATATGTATAGGAGGAGAAGAGAGGAATATCAAGCGTATATGCAATTTGCGTCATCACCTGATCGTCTGGTTCGGCCTGAACCAAGCTTTCGATGATTATCTCGACAAGCGGCTTTTCTCTTGTCATCGATAAAAGCTGTTTCTGATTCAGTGTAATAGCTATTCTTTTTAAGGTAGCTATAAGCTCCTGTTCATCAACCGGCTTCAGAATATAATCTGACACATTGTAACGGAAGGCTTGCTGAGCATAAGAGAAATCAGGGTACCCGCTTAAAATGATAAATAACGGTTGATGCTCTCCCTCTACATTTACCTGCCGGATTAGCTCCAGGCCGTCAAGCACGGGCATTCGTATATCTACAATGACTAGATCTGGGGTTAGTTGTTTGATAAGGTTTAACGCCTGCACCCCGTTTTCCGCTTCGCCGCAGATATCAAATTGCAGTGACGACCAGTCTATTAGATTGATCAAACCTTTGCGTACAAAAATCTCATCATCTACAATCAGTACCTTATGCATGTGCCTTCCTCCTCCGAGATGTCAACTTAGGTCGTCGCTTAATGCGATCAGTTCGGGAACGAAACTTGCCCTTAATTATCATTTTCCGCTCCCTGTTGACGCCGTTTAAGCTGTTGATTATGATTAAGGGCTATGCGAACTCCACCGCTGCGATCTTAAACGAAGGCGAATACGTGATATTCTTTTCCGAAAAGCGAAGCACGTTCGGGTTTGCCTCCAACAACTGAACCTCTTTCTCCGTGAAACTGTCCCTAATAATCCCCATGATCCGCATCTTCGCTTCATCCTCTGTGAATTGATTAAAACACAAAAAACCGCAAGATGTGCACTTTTTTCAAAGTGTCCATCTTGCGGGGCACAGTTCATATGGTCTTGGGGACGAGATTTTTTATTTTTGTGTTGCCTCTGTAGAGTTTAGTGCATAAGGATGAAAGTTCATGAAGTGGGCTTACAGGTGTGTTGTGGCGATGATGCAATTCACACTTCGAAGAATACTTCACCTCCAGCCACGACATCCCGAATAATCTTCGATTGAAAGTCTCGAATGTAGCTATTAGTATTGCGGAAAGTCTCAATTGAACTCTCAAGAAGTCTCATTCGTATCCATTAGAACGGCTGATCTGACGCTGTTTTAGTCTCATCCGTAACTATTACGCGCACTTGTTTCTAAAAATCCCACAGTGGAATACTTCGTGAAATGACTATTCCATGGTTGATTACAAAACCAAGAGAGTCTTTAAAATGAACGGAACTTTAGATACAGCAGTTAGCGGACTGTCTACTTAAAGGAGAAAATATCAATTTGCCATGACGTTATTCTTACGTAGAGCGAAGGACATGCTTTGCCTAAGTAAAACGAAGCCGGGCTTCTTTTTACACTCATTGCATACATAGAATTTTTACGTACTGTTTTTTTTCTAAGAATATTATATAATCATTAATGCCAACGATGGCATTAAGGAGGTTGTTATGAATATAGCACTTTGTCATTTTCGTGTAGGTGAGACAGACGGAGTATCATTAGAAATGGAGAAATGGAAAAAAGTATTAGAAAAAATGGGTCATAAGGTGTACTTATTGGCGGGGAGTTTGGGTGAGGAAGAGGGGATTGTTATAGATGAGTTGCATTATCAGCACCCAATCAATAACAAAATTGTCCAGAACGGCTACGAGAGAATGTATGAATATGACTCCGTGAATCCGTTTAGTGATCAATTATTCCAATATGCCTCCCAAATTGAAGATGCATTATTAAAAGCTATAGATCGATATGAACTGGACATCATCGTTCCGAACAATATTTGGTCTTTAGGATGGGGGTTATCCGCAGGCGCCGCATTTGCAGAAGCTGTTAAAAAACGTTCTATCAGAGCCGTAGCGCATCATCATGATTTTTATTGGGAGCGAACAAGATACGGTCATCCAACTAATGCTGTAGTCACCGGCTTGCTCGAAGAAGTTTTTCCGCCCCGAAGCAACCTTATTCGCCATGTCACCATTAATAAGATTGCTGAGCGGGAATTAAGCCTCCGAAAAGGCATTCATTCTCAAGTGATTCCGAATGTCTTTGATTTTGACGCTCCTTTATGGGAATTGGATGATTATAATAAAGATTTTCGAGAACGACTAGGTATAAAAGAAACGGATATTCTAGTTCTTCAAGCAACACGAATTACAGAACGGAAAGCGATCGAGCTTGCTATAGACGTTGTTGCGGCCATGCAAAGCCCGGGTTTACTCCATCATTTAAAAAAACAGCAGCTATATAACGGAAAGTCGTTCGGTGATGAAGATCAAATCGTGCTTGTGCTAGCAGGTTTATCAGAAGCGGACGACAGATATATTCCGGCGTTAAAGAAAAAAGCGGCGGCAAATCATGTAAAACTTATATTTGTGAATGACCGGATTCAAGCATCCCGTTGCGTACAGAATGGAGACAAACATTATTCATTATGGGATGCCTATGTTCATGCTGACTTAATCACCTATCCTAGTATTTTAGAGGGGTGGGGGAATCAATTATTAGAAGCCTTATTTGCCAAAAAACCAGTCGTTATTTATGAGTATCCGGTGTACGAGACGGACATAAAACCTCTCGGGTTTCAAGTGATATCACTTGGGAATTCGCATGAAACGGGAACCGACGGCTTGGTTCAAGTTGACAATCAAAAAGTGCATGAAGCTGCATCTGCGTCAATTCAAGTATTGATCGATCCGGAATATCGAGCAGATATGGTCGAAGACAACTTTAATATTGCTAAGAAATATTTGTCGTATACGGCATTAGAAAAGCTTTTATCCAAATTATTTTAGCAGCTTGACATGGATTAAGAAAACGCATACAATAAAAATGCCAACGATGGCACAAATAAAGATTTGGGGAAGTAGACATGAAGAAAAACCTGACAATCAATGATATTTCACGAATGGCCGGTATTTCGATTCGAACTGTTTCGCGAGTGATCAATAAAGATCCTAAAGTTAAGGTATCTACTCGTGAGCAAGTGCAAAAGATCATTGACGATACTGGATTTGAAGTTAATATCTTGGCTAAGGGATTGCGGGTCAAGCGTACGAATACGTTAGTCGTATTCGTAGCGCAACATGAAGATCATTATTGGGGAGCATTTCACAATGAAATTCTTTACGAAATGATGAAAGAGGCAAAGCGCCGCAACTATCGTCTTGTGATATCTTCATCATCCGCCGAGAGCTATAAGGAAGACGTGAATGACGGTTTTTACATGCTCAAACACGGTATGGTCGACGGTGCGGTTATGTTCGATATTATGAAAGGCGATCCCCGAACCACATTCTTGCGAAATAAGAAAATTCCATTCGTTATTATCGGCAAGGATCTTGATTATTTCGACACTTCTTATGTGGATTTGGATAACCGATATGCAGGTTTCCTGGGCGCTCAATATTTAGTCTCCAGAGGCCGAAAGCGCATTGTATTTATGGTTGGTAATCAGGAGTTCAACAATAATCCTGAACGTGCAGCTGGGTTTTTGGAATTCTTCCAAACACAAGAAGCGATTAAGAACAAGGCCGTCGGGCAAACGATCTCACGCGTGCACAGTATTCGTATAGCCTACGAAGAAACGAAAAGAATTCTTGATGATCCGAATTCGGACCAGCCGGATGCTTTCTTTGTTTCGGGTGATGAACGTGCACTTGGAGTATATAGGGCAGTTCAAGAAAAAGGCTTGAAAATACCTGAAGATGTTGCTGTGCTTGGGATAGATAATATTAGGATGGGTGAATATTTCCATCCTCCTATCACAACTATAGATCAATCGATCCCTTCTTTCGTAGAAAATTCATTCAATATCCTGTTTAAACAACTTGAAAATTCTGAGGCGCCTGGAAAGCGTGTATTAATAACGCCTGTTATTCAGGAGCGGAGGTCTGTATGACGGCCTCTTTTTTATAAAAATGCCAACGATGGCAGAAACTACTGTGTCAATCCCTGAGCTGGTTGTGAACCAAATATTCACAAGCAGACTTGTTGATTGAAATACAAAGCAAGACATTTCAAGGAGGGTGTTGGGTTGAAAAAGAGAAGTTGGTTCCGTGTATTATTTGTATTGGTGTTAAGCTTTACCCTTGCTGCGTGTGGGGCGGCTAATGAAAATGAAAGTGCTGTCACACCAGACAATGCAACGAAAGCAAATGAACAACCGGCCGAACCGGGTAAAGTTACCAACATTAGTATGCAAATCGCCTGGGCAAGTGATTCCGGGCGAGGTAAAGCCATTCGAGAAATACTGAATGAGTTTGAAAAACAAAACCCGGATGTCAAAGTAGAGATGCTGGGCGGCATCCAATACGGTCAAAAGTTGCTGACGCAAATATTAAGCGGCAAATCACCTGAAGTCTTGCAAGTAACATATGGTGAGGTTAAGGCATTAGCATCCCAGCAAGCATTCATCGATCTGACTCCAGATTTTATGGAAGAGAAGAATAACTATGTCCCAGAAATTTGGGATTTGTCCATAACTGACGGCAAACTATATGGGTTGCCTTGGATAGGACATACTATCCAGTTGGTATATAACAAATCCATGTTTGAAAAAGCGGGCATTAAAGAAGCGCCAAAGACTTGGGACGAACTTTACGAAGTTGCTAAAAAGTTAACGATTGACACAAATGGGGATGGGAAACCAGACCAGTACGGAATTGGGCTTGCCGGCAAACAAGGACCGGATATGACATGGATGTATGGTATGTTTGCCGCTCAAGCCGGAGCTAAACTGGTAACGGACAAAGGCAATGGCGAATACGAAGTGGCCATTAATACGTCGGAAGGTCAACAAGCGCTCGAATTTTACACCAAGCTATTTAAAGAAGCTTCCCCACCGGATTCATTGAATAAAGATGGCGGTGCTATTATGGCCGACTTCAGAAACCAGGTTGTTGCCATGGAACTGCAAGGACCGTGGGGCGTTCCGGATATTTGGAAAAACGGAAATCCGTTTGAAGTGGCCGTGGCGGAAGTGCCTGCAGGCCCAACTGGTAAAGCTACGGAAGTAACTGCATACTTATTATCCGTACCTGTTGGCGTAGAAGGCGATAAATTGGAAGCATCTAAGAAGCTGATCCGATTCCTTGGCTCCAAACCGGCCCAAGAACAGATCATGAAGGGTGAAGTCGGGGATGATGGGAAATATTATCCTTTCCGAATCCCGATTCGCAACGATATGTCGGATACGCAATATTTCAAAGAGCATCCTGAATTCCTTGTCTATCAAGAAGGTTTGCAATATCCGTTCACGCTTACTCCTATATCTGAATGGGTGCAAATAAGCGATGAAGTCTATCAATACGCACTAAACCAAGTGGTCTCCGGAAAGATGTCGGCGGCTGACGGGTTGAAGTTGGTTCAGGATAAAGGCAACGAAATAATCAAAAAAGCGAAATAAAATTAAACATGTAGAAGGGAGCGCCTTACAAGAAGAAGGTGCTCCCTCCTATTAGGAGAGAACAATGAGATCTATAAAAAGACATCTCGGCGACATAAACGCATATTTATTTATTTTACCGTCATTTGTGATCTTGGGGATGTTTTTGGTTTACCCAGTCATTTGGTCCGTAGCAGCCAGCTTTAAAGATATTCAGCCCATCACATTGAGACAAGCCGGTTTGTTTGAGATTCCAGGTCATTTCGTTGGGTTCGATCATTACGCAGCTGCCTTAAATAACCGGCTATTTATTAAAGCCGTAATCAATACACTGTATTTCGGGGTCATCTTTATTCCAATTACAATGTTAGGTTCAATCGTTCTCGCTATGTTAGTCAACAAGAAGCTGCCAGGGGTAAACATGGTAAGGTCGGTATTTTTTGTCCCTTATATCATTTCGGTAGTAAGCGCGAGTTTGATTTTTATTTTCTTGTTCAATGGGGAAAAAGGACTTGTTAACGCACTGCTTTCGCAGATCGGCATATCGGGACCGCACTGGCTGACCAGCACATTATGGGCCATGCCGGTTATCGCGATCATGACTTGCTGGAGGAATATTGGTTACTTTATGCTCATTTATTTATCCGGTTTGCAAAACATCCCCAAAGACTTGTATGAAGTCGCGGATGTAGAAGGCGCCACCGCGCTTCAAAAATTCAAATATGTAACATGGCCTTTGCTTGGACGAATTTCTTTGGTTGTGATTATTTTGCTCATGATCAACTCCTTGAACGTCTTTCAGGAAGTATATATTATGACCGGCGGAGGACCGGGGGATTCGACGATTACCGTCCCCTTTCTGATCTTCAATCGAGCTTTTAAATATTATGAAATCGGTCCAGCAGCAGCTATGTCCTATTTGCTGTTCATTGTAGTGGTGATAGTGACGATTATTCAGAAAAAGATCGTTAACAATAGATTGGGATAGGGGGACGAAAAAATGAAAACCAAAAATATTACGCAAACCATTGTTCTATGGATGATCGGGATCATTTTCCTTCTTCCCATCTATTGGTTATTCGTATCTAGTCTGAAAAGCGATTCGGAAATCACCAGATTCCCTCCTACTTTTTGGCCGGAAACGATCGTATGGAGTAATTATCCTGAAATTTGGGAACTGTTGAAATTCCAAGTGTCATTCACGAATTCATTTTTGGTTACGGTACCGACGGTCATTCTTACCGTGCTCTTTTCCAGTATGGCAGGATATGCGTTCTCCAAAAAGCGCTTCTTAGGAAAGAACACGTTATTTGTTCTTTTGATTGCAACAATGACGGTTCCGCCAACCGTTCTTCTGCTTCCTCTGTATTTCATTATTACGAAGCTGGGGATGTTTGATTCGTTGATCGGATTAATCGTTCCCTTTTCTGTTACGGTATTCGCCATATTTTTTACTAAGCAGTATATCGACGATATTCCGAATGAAATGCTCGAGGCTGCTAAAGTAGACGGAAGCTCCGATTTTCATACTTTTTTCACTATCGTTATGCCTTTACTCCGACCTGCACTGACAGCTCTTATCATCATCGACACCGTTCAAAACTGGAATTCGTTTACAATGCCGCTAGTATTATTGCAAAGCGAAGACAAGTTTACGATTCCGCTTAAGCTCGCGTTAATGGCACAAGATACGGTTGCCATACCATGGTCCAAAATATTAGCTGCAAACGTACTATCCTTATTGCCGGTTTTGATCTTGTTCTTATCCTTACAAAAACAATTCGTTGCTGGATTGATGGCCGGATCCGTGAAGGGTTGAGGTGAATCGATGAGAAAAAAGTTGAAATTGGCTTGTCTCGGTGATTCAATGACAGCTTTTTGGGGAAGAGAGATGCCGGAACTACGGGATGCATTGGAGACCCATTTTCCTGACCAGAGCTTTGAGCTGATTAACTTTGGTGTGAGTGGAACCCGTGCAGAGCATGGCATTTATAGGGTTAGCCACGAATATCCGAGCCCTTACGAGAGCGGCAATCACCTATGTCTGTCTGCGGTAAGCCCGGATATCGTGATCGTGGAATCGTTCGCTTATAATCATCGATTGGACGGGAGCCACCGTATCGAAGATTATAAGCGAACACTTCGGCGTTTGCTTCGTGTCATTACCGAGACCACTCCCGCTAAGCTGTTGTTTCTGGTCACCATTCCGCCTGACAAAAAGAGATTCCTAGATAATGCCCCTGTCTATCGAGAAGTGGCCTTAGATCTAAGGCAGGAGTGGGGAGAATATAGTGAAATGTACCTTCAAGCGGCAGTAGATTTTGCGAAGCAAGATCAGCTTCCACTCCTTAATGTGTTTGATCGTGTTCGTGAACAAGTAGAGGCTGGAACTCCAATTCAATGGTTTATCGATCAGAACGATCATATTCATCCAAGCCGGTTTGCCTATGATCTGATTGCCGAAGAGATTATTCAAGCTCTTAAAAAAATCATATGATTCGTCTAGAAGGAAGAAATGCTTCATGCGATGAAAACGAAGGACGGGATAGGGACATTGGCCAATTACTTTTCGAAGAAATCATACCAGGACGATCCGCTGCTCGATTATGAAACCGCTCGAAATCGGCTGCCTGAGCCGATTTGTTCGAATCGCCCGGAATATATCGAATGTTATTGGAAAGCATGGGAAATTGCTTTTCGAAATACGTACTCTCCTACGCCGCAGAGCGGATTCGTCAGCAACTTCGTGGATGCCGCATTTAATGACAGCATATTTTTATGGGATACGGTATTTATCACCATGTTTTGCAACCTAGGTCATGCTTATATCCCAGGCATTCGATCACTGGACAATTTTTACTGCAAGCAGTATGACAATGGGGAGATCCCACGCGAAATCGTCAGAAACACCGGAGAAGTATTCGACCGTTGGGTCAATTGGATGCGAAAGCCCCTTCATTCCTATTTCCATAACCATTATCAATATCGCGGTTTATTCTCTGCAGATAAGCCAAGCTATGACGATATGTTTAAACCCGATTTAGGAAGAGTCGTGGAAGAACCGCCCTATCTAACGCTGGATAACCTGAATCACCCGATTCTGGCATGGGCGGAAATGGAGAGTTATAGGCAAACCGGGGATGTCGAACGATTAAAACAGGTTTGGGAACCGCTGTATCGCTATTATTTGGCCTTGCAATATCATTTGAGAAACCAATTCGGGCTTTTCGTCACGGATTGGGCTAGCATGGATAATTCGCCGAGAAATGCTTATTTAGGCAGCGGCATCGATATTAGCTGTGAAATGATGTTGTTTGCCGGTCAATTAACGGAGATTTCCGATATATTAACCGCCCGATTTGAAGCCGAGGGACAAACAGAGCGTGTACTAAATTTGAGAATGATTCAGGAGGTATTATCCAAAGATCAAAAACTGATTTCCCAGGCCATTAATGATTATATGTGGGATGCTGAGTCCGGATTTTATTATGATGTTACCGAGACCGGCGAACGGGCGCCAGTAAAGACGATTGCGGCTTTTTGGGCTCTTCTGTCAGGTGTGGCGAATCCCGAGCAAGCCGAACGGTTGGTTGGTTGGTTGCGGGATCCGCAAACATTCGCAAGAACTCATCGCGTCCCCACATTGGCAGCGGATGATGAACATTATCAACCAAATGGAGGCTACTGGCAGGGAGCTGTTTGGGCCCCTACCAATACGATGGTGATTCGTGGGTTGGAGAGATATGGTTATCATCAACTGGCTCGTGAAATCGCTGTTGAGCACTTGGATCGTGTAGTACAAGTTTATCAGGATACGGGTAAATTTTGGGAAAACTATGCGGCCGATTATATTAGCCAAGGGGATAAAGGCAAACCGGATTTCATTGGATGGACGGGGATTGGCCCCATCCTCAACCTATTGGAGCATGCGATCGGGCTAAGGGCCGACGCGGCAAATAGCGAACTGATATGGAACATTGATCCTAGCCTGGGCGAATCGGGCTGCCATCGATATTGGTTCGGTGGACGAACGATTAATTTACGTGCGACGCCTCAAGAGAATGGAACTTATTCTGTAATAGCTGAAAGTGACGGACCGATCACTCTCAAGATCATACTCAACTCTCAATCCGTAACCAAACATTTGACATCAGGTGAAGTATATACCGTTCGATTATAATGGATCGATAGAAAGCTGGGATGATCTCATGAAATTTGTCATTGCGCCTGATTCTTTCAAAGATAGCATGCCGGCTGCGGAAGCAGCTAACGTTATGAAAGATGCCGTTCTTCGTGTGTTTCCCGATGCAGAGCTTGTCGTTCAACCGCTCGGGGACGGGGGAGAAGGAACAATGGAGTCGTTGGTGTCCGCTTCGGGAGGTTCTTTCCGGGAGGTTCGAGTTACCGGGCCGCTCGGGGACAAGATTGCCGCCCAATATGCGTTGCTTGGTGACGGCAAAACGGCCGTCGTGGAATTGGCCAGAGCCAGTGGACTTCAATTGGTTCCCCCAGACCGGCGTAATCCTTATCTAGCAACGACCTATGGAACGGGAGAACTTATCCTTGCAGCTTTAAGCCAGAATATCCAACGCCTGATTGTAACGATTGGCGGCAGCGCGACCAATGACGCCGGTGCGGGAATGCTTCAAGCGCTAGGCGCGGAAATTACGGATGCCGTGGGGAAACCAATCGGTTTCGGCGGAGGTTGTCTTGGAGAGGTCGCTTCCATAGATTTCAGCCAGTTGGATTCCCGGCTTTCGTCCGTTTCTATTCAAGTGGCGTGCGACGTTACCAATCCGCTAATCGGACTGAGGGGAGCAAGCCGGGTGTTCGGACCGCAAAAAGGGGCGACTTCCGACATGATCGAACAATTGGAGAATATTGTAACTCATTTCGCTGATATTGTTGCGAATGCTACCGGGTTGTCCGTTCACCATATTTCAGGAGCCGGCGCGGCGGGTGGAACTGGCGCGGCATTATTACTCTGCGGAGGCATGCTGACATCCGGAATCGATATCGTACTCGATACAGTCGGGTTTGATCAACAGTTGTCGCGAGCGGATTACGTGCTTACCGGCGAAGGAAGAATAGACAACCAGACGCCTGACGGAAAAGTCATTGCGGGAATCGTCAAACGGGCCAAAGCCGAATCCGTTCCTGTTATCGCGTTCGCCGGATCCGTAAAGCCCGGTTACGAACGCCTTTATAAGGAAGGACTGTTGTCGGTTCACAGTATCACTTCGTATCCATGCACGCTTGATGAAGCGTTAAAAGAAGGGAAAATCAATCTGGCGCGTACGGTTGAAAACACCATGCGTTTGCTTGCTGCTCATTAAATCGTACTGTGGGAGGGCATTATGACACTGCAATTGATAAGTCAAGAACGCCGAAAAAGCATCATGGAAAAACTAAATTTGCTATACGGAGATCAGGACGAAACAGTATACCGCAATATGGAGCGGTTGCTGGAGAATTATCGGAAGGATCGACCTATGCTGAAGCCGTGGGTTAGCGAAGACGACGTCATGCTCATTACTTACGGCGATACCGTGAAGGAGAACGACAAGGCGCCGCTGCAGACGCTGCATCATTTTTTGACGCAATACGTCAAGGAAACAATATCGGCGGTCCATATTCTTCCTTTCTATCCATACACCTCCGATGACGGATTTTCCGTTGTCGATTATCGCGAAATTGATCCCGAGCTGGGGAAATGGGAGCATGTCAATTCCTTGTCCCGCGACTTCGACTTGATGTTCGATGCCGTGATTAATCATATTTCACAAAGCAGTGAATGGTTTCAGGGCTATTTACGCGGTGAAGAGAAATATAAGTCCTATTTCACCGAAGCCGATCCGAATGCGGATTACGGTCAAGTGACGCGCCCAAGGGCGCTTCCGTTGCTGACGCGTTTTGAAACGGCGAAAGGCACGAAGCATATTTGGACGACATTTAGCTCGGACCAAATCGACCTCAATTTCAAAAACCCGGACGTTTTGCTTGAGATTTTGGACATTTTGCTGGAGTACGCCGCAAATGGCGCCCGGTTTATCCGATTAGATGCAATCGGATTCGCTTGGAAAAAACTCGGCACGACCTGCATGCATCTGGAAGAGACCCATGCCTTGGTCAAATTGATGCGCAATGTGCTTGACCTGGCAGCACCTGGAACCATAATGATTACGGAAACGAACGTGCCTCACATAGACAACATCAGCTATTTCGGAAATGGATATGATGAGGCGCAGATGGTCTATCAGTTTCCGCTGCCGCCGCTTACCTTGTATTCATTTCACACTAAAAACGCGAGTAAGCTGCTTCAATGGGCCGACAGCCTCGATCCGACGTCAGACAGCACTACGTTCTTCAATTTCCTTGCTTCCCATGACGGGATTGGCATGCGTCCGATCGAGGGAATCTTAAACGACGACGAAAAGCAAATGATGACCGACAAGACGCTGGCGCATGGCGGTCGGGTATCGTACAAGGATAACGGAGACGGTACGAAAAGCGCTTATGAATTGAACATCAATTATTTGGACGCCCTGACGCATCCAGATGAGTCGGATGACATTCGAATCGGACGTTTTTTAGGGGCTCAGACGATTCTGTTATCCGTAGCTGGTGTTCCGGGTATATATATCCACAGTCTGTTAGGATCGCGCAATGACTACAAAGGGTTGGAAGAGTCCGGGATCAATCGGCGCATCAATCGGGAGAAGTTAGACAAGCACGAGTTGGTTAATCAACTGGAGACGGACACGTTACGTCGCACCGTGTTCCAACGGTTCAGCCGGTTGATTAAAATCCGCAGACGGCAAAAAGCATTCAATCCTCAGGCATTAGAGCAAGTTATGTTTTTGGATGAGCGGGTATTCTCCATACTTCGTAAAAACGAGCAAAGTGGGGATGAAGTTCTGGTATTGGTCAATGTGTCGGACGAGACGGTGACACTACTGCTTCCTTTTACGGGTATGGATCTTATCGGGGAACAACACACGGACGCGAATGTTCAGCTTAATCCTTATCAGTGCATGTGGGTGAAAAAGTAATTAGATTTCAAGGAATTGGTGTGGCCATTATATCGAGTTCTTTATTGAAATAGGCGATCTCATATTATGTTATCCTCATAATATACGAACACGGAAGCACCGTGCCTGCAGGATTATTCAATTCTGCAAGCGCGGTGTTTATTTGTATTTTTATGGTTTCTCGAACGAAGTTACATAAAAAGGAAACTAGAAAACATAAGCAATGCCTATATGTCACATAGATAAACTTATATTGATAGATAGTAATCTTACTTATAGAATGATGGGGATTGAACTTTTCAGTCTAAGGGAGTTGTTCAAGTATTCCAAAGTAATTTCATAATCATAGAAATGGGGTACCAAGTGGAATTAAGACAACTAGATTATTTTATACAAATATGTAAAGAAGGAAGCTTCACTAAAGCAGCGGAAGTATTGATGGTTTCCCAACCTACTTTAAGTCAACAAATTCGCGTATTAGAGAATGAATATTGTACTCCTTTATTTTACAGAGTCGGAAGGGGAATTCAAATTACGGAGGCAGGGCAAATTCTTCTTGATAAGGGGCTTTCAGTGAAGCAACTTATTGAAGAATCTCGAAAAGAAATCTATGAATTAATAAATATTCAGAGAGGCGAGCTTACAATCGGTGTATTACCGGGCGATCTGTTCTATCTTATGCCACACTTTGCTCAATTTCGTGAACAGTATCCAGATATTTCTTTGAATTTTGTAGAGACTGAAGACTTTTCGGAACAGTTATTGCAAAATAAAATCGATCTCGGAATAACTAAGGGTTCAGAACAGAACAAGCATATAGATAGTATTCACTTAACCAAAGAAGAGCAAGTACTTATTGTTGCAGAAAACCATCCTTGGGCAGAAAAAACGATAATTCCATTTCAAGAGCTACAACATTTAGATTCCGGTTTGTTTTTTCACTCTAACATGTGCCGGGAATTTATTGAATCATATGCTATGAAATTAGGTATTACTTTAAAGTCAACAATAGTAGAAGTATCAGCATCATCCCTTCTATCTATGGTGCTTCATGGATATGGAGCAGCATTATTATCCTTACCACTCGTTAAAGGCTATAACCATCCCAAAGTAAAAATTATTCGATTAACTGATCCTACACCTACACGAGAAATAAAGCTTATCTATCGTAAAAATAAAATTATGAAACATTCGGTTCGCACTTTAATTGAAATAATGACTGGTCACTGTTGAATTTTAACATACCATTAAATCAATCGGATTAATTTTGGTAAGCATTAAACCCCTTCGTGCCCGCCAAACATCGTATGGGCATAAAATATACCCGCGCCATAAGCGCCACCATGTTGAATAGCAATTTCTATAACGGCATCGTAAGTCTCTTGACGAGCCCAGTCGCGTTGATATTCGAGAAGAACAGATTCCCAAGTAACCGGTATCGCACCTGCTTGAATCATACGTTGAATGGACATATTATGTGCCTCTACAGTGGTTCCGGCCGAAGCGTCTGTTACAATGTAAACTTCGTAGCCGTCTTTAATTGCCGACAATGTGGGAAAAGCAAGGCATACTTCTGTCCATAATGCAGCAATGACAAGCTTCTTGCGGCCAGTCTTTTTGACTGCAGCTAAAAAGTATTCATCTTCCCAAGAATTCATAGTTGTCCGATCGATAGGTTTTTGATCGGGAAAAACTTCTTGAATCTGCGGGTGGAGTGGACCCGAGAAGGTACTAGCCGTAGCGGTAGTTAATATGATGGGGACATTGAACACTTTTGCCGTTTTAGCCAGTCCCACCGTATTGTTGATTACGGTTTGTCTATCGGCGCTTTGTACTCCGAATAGCATTTGTGGTTGATGGTCGATAAGGATTATGGCAGAGTTACCGGGAGTAAGCAAATCGGATTTATCATTAAACATGTAGAATCCCAACTTTCATTTTGTTAGTTATGACAGCATACGAAATTATCAGTATGAAGTCCGTCGCATGTGTTTATAATATTGAAACGTTATTTATTAATCAATTCTATTTTTTCTATACGTTCTATAGATTGAAATTATAGAATCGATCGTCTGCAACTTGGAACTTCGTTGGGATGGAGTGCCGTCGGTGGTTGACGCCTTGCGTATGTTAAAAAACCTAGTGGACCGTACGCCTGCACCACAATGGGTTCGGGTTGTAGGGGGATGGACAGAGTTTCAATTTAAGGAACGCCGGATGCCAACATTGGATGAAATTAATCGAATAGCCCCAGATACTCCCGTATTCATTCTTAATTTATACCGCCAAGCTTTATTGAACAAAGCAGCTTTACGTGTGGTCGGGTGTACGAAGGATACTCCGAATCCGCCAGGTGGAGAAATTCAGCGGGATAAGATTATCAAGTTTATGAGGAACTGGACAAACGTGGGGAGATTACCGTCCGCACGGCGTATACTTCGTCTTTTGATGCGCGTAAACTTCATACTTTTGGAGCTTAAGGTATAAGGAAAAGGCTGCCCGGATACGATAGAGTGTATGCTCTGCTCGTACGGACAGCCTTTTTATTATGCCGGAAATAGGGGTGAATAAGTGGAATTTCGACAACTAGAATATTTTATTCAAATCTGCAAATCAGGAAGCTTTACTAAAGCTGCTGAAGTGTTGATGGTTTCTCAACCTACATTAAGTCAACAAATTCGATTGTTGGAGCAAGAATATGGCACTCCTTTATTTGATCGAGTCGGAAGAGGAATAGAGATTAATGAGGCTGGAAAAATCCTTTTTGAAAAGGGAATTGCAGTGATGAAGCTTATTGAAGATTCTCGAATAGAAACATCTAAATTAAGTCAGAATAATGAGATGATAATTGGTATTTTACCTTCTGATCTGATCTATTTAATGCCAAGGTTTTCTCAATTTCATGAACAGCACCTGGATATTTCAATAAATTTTGTTGATTTGGAAGATATCCCGGGACAGTTACTGCAAAATACAATTGATATCGGAATATCTACCGATCTGGAACCGAACAAACATATCGATAGCATACACTTATTCAACGAAGAACTAGCATTAGTGGTTTCTAAAGACCATCCTTGGGCAGAAAAATTAGTGATTCCATTTCGAGAGCTTGAAAAGTTACAAACTGTTTTGTTTGTTAAAGATACCAAACTCCGGAAACAACTTGATGCTTATATAAATAAAACAGGTGTTTCTCTATATTTAAATGTAGAAACAACATCAACATCAACACTGCTTAATATGGTACGTTTTAGAGTCGGGGTAACAATTGATTCCCTGCGTCTTGTTGAAAGCTACAATTGTCCATATACAAAAATTATCCGATTAATTGATCCTACACCCACACGTGAGATTAAGCTTTTCATACGTAAAAATAAATTGATGCTTCATAAAGTCCGAACCTTTATTAATCATATTCCAGAATTCACCAATGATTTATAAAGAGCGCAACCTGCAGAAGCGAATATTGAAACTCAATGATTGAAATCTAGCAAAAAACGTGTGTGAGAATAGAAAAAAGACGGCTCCGCCCATCAAAAAATGGAAATGAGTCGTCTTTTTGTCTTTTCATTAATTTAGTTTTTAAGGAAGTTAATCAAAGCGGTATTGAATTGTTCAGGGTGAGTCGCGTTCAAACCATGCGGTCCGCCTTCAATTACGACGAGTTGACTGCCTGCTACAGCTTCGTGGGAAAGTTGACCGCTTACCTCAAGCGGCACAATCGCATCGGAATCGCCATGGATAACAAGCAATGGGATATCAAATTTCGCCAAATCGCCACGGAAATCCGTCCGGCCGAAGGCATCAGTGCAATCCAGCGTCCCCTTTGGCGAAGCGTAAGTAGCAATGTCAAGGTTGTAAACACGGAAGGACTCGCTGACCAGGTCGGTTCTATCCCCTGCTTTAAAGAAATTGTGAGTGAAGCCGTCAAGGAAGGCGACACGGTCTTTTTTCAAACCATCTTGGAAGCCCTGAATGGTGGCTTCATCCAGACCGCCTTCCGGATGCTCAGCGGATTTGTAGAAGAACGGCGGAACCGCAGCAGCCAATACGGCTTTTTTGACACGGCTTGTTCCGTATGTGCCAACGTAACGGGCAACCTCTCCGCCACCCATCGAAAATCCGACCAGTGTCACGTCCTTAAGGTCCAGATGTTCGATTAGCTTATTGAGATCCATCGCAAACGTATCATAGTCGTAACCGTTCCACGGTTGGGAGGATTGTCCGAATCCGCGGCGGTCATATGTAATTACGCGGTAACCTGCATCGATGAGCGCTGGAACTTGACTCTCCCACGAGCGTCCGCTCAGCGGCCAGCCATGGATTAGAACTACAGGTTTGCCTGCACCACGATCCTCAAAATATAATTCAATGGGTTGCCCGTTTTCTGTTCCGACTGTTAATTTAGGCATGTTTCATACTTCCTTTCGAATTGGTTTTGGTTAGTCTGTAGCAAAGACTTTGAAAACCTGCTGCATGTAATAAGTATATTGAAATGCAAACAGACGAACAATCTTCATTTTTCTATAATACCCATAGACAAAAACTATATACTATAAAATATTATTAAAATAATATATAAGTGATTTCTATGGCTGTTATAGAGAAAGCCTTATTGATAGAAAGAGTTCTGACTTATAGACTTATATAGAAGGTGAATGAACAGAATTGAAGGAGTAAAAAATTTCAAAGGAGAACAAAATCATGTCTGAGAAAACGACGATTGTTGAAGCAAGCCTGGTCATTCTTAATGCCCATATCGTGACGATGGACGATGTTAATCCAGCAGCCACAGCAGTTGCAGTTAAAGGCGACCATTTCCTGGCGGTGGGGGATGATGCTGAAATCATGAAATATGTTGGGCCTTCCACGCAAGTTGTAAATGCCAACGAACGAATGTTAATTCCAGGCTTGAACGATTCTCATATTCATCTCATTCGAGGCGGTCTCAATTATAATCTCGAGCTTCGATGGGATGGCGTGCCATCCGTAGCGGATGCCTTGCGTATGCTGAAAAAGCAGGTGGATCGTACGCCAGCACCTCACTGGGTCCGTGTTGTTGGCGGTTGGACAGAATTCCAATTCGTGGAACGCAGAATGCCAACTTTGGATGAAATCAATCGAATTGCTCCGGAAACACCGGTATTTATCCTCAATCTTTACCGTCAGGCTTTTTTGAATAAAGCAGCCTTGCGAGTTATCGGGTATACGAAAGATACGCCGAATCCGCCAGGTGGAGAAATCCAAAGGGATAGCCAAGGGAATCCAACAGGAATGCTCATCGCTAGACCTAATGCTACTATTTTGTATGCGACCTTAGCGAAAGGACCGAAGCTTTCATACGAGGACCAAATCAATTCAACCCGATTGTTCATGAGGGAATTAAATCGATTCGGAGTCACAAGCGTTATTGACGCTGGCGGGGGCTTTCAGAACTATCCCGATGATTATCAGGTTTTTGATGAGCTTGATAGGCGCGGAGAGATTACGGTTCGCACGGCGTATAATTTATTCACCCAGCATCCCAAAAATGAATTGAGTGATTTTAAAGCATGGACTGCTACTACGCGGCCGTACACGGGCAGTTCCTACTATCGTCATAATGGTGCCGGTGAAATGCTTGTTTATAGCGCAGCGGACTTCGAAGATTTTGTTGAACCCCGCCCGGAACTCCCCGCTGTACTGGAAGATGAACTATTCGAAGTTACCCAGCATCTCGTACAGCAACGTTGGCCATTTCGTCTTCATGCCACTTATGGGGAATCCATATCGCGTTTTCTCGATATATTTGAGCGCGTGAATAAAGAGGTTGCGTTCAAAGACTTGCGCTGGATTCTGGACCATGCCGAAACGATTCAGGAGAAGGATTTGGAGCGGGTCGTCGCATTAGGCGGTTCGATCGCCGTTCAAAGCCGAATGGCCTTCCAAGGGGAATATTTCGTCGAAAGATATGGGGCGGAAGCAGCGGAAAATGCTCCTCCGATCAGCAAGATGATTAAAGCCGGATTGCGTGTTGGGGTAGGGACAGATGCAACCAGAGTAGCCAGTTATAATCCTTGGGTTGCCTTATACTGGTTAGTGACGGGCAAGACACTTGGCGGACTAAGCTTATACCCTGCTTCCAATCGTGTAGAGAGGCATGAAGCGCTTCGCATGTATACATCCGGTAATGCATGGTTTTCCAAAGAAGAAGATGTGAAAGGGCAAATCAAAGCGGGTCACTATGCTGATTTTTCGATTCTTTCTGATAACTTCTTTCGTGTCTCCGAAGAAGCTATTAAAAAAATAGAATCTGTCTTCACTGTAGTAGGAGGCAAGATTGTCTACGGTGCCAACGAATTTCAACCTTTGTCGCCGCCAGCTCCCAAAGCAAGTCCAGACTGGTCTCCACATAATTTCTTTGGAGGCTACTACAATGGAACAAATTACGGAGGCGGCGGGGCAGGAGTTCCGGCACCTCAAAAGGCACACCATCATCATGGATGCAATCATCAACATGGCAACGGCTTCTGTGACCTGGATTGCTTCGTTTTCTAAGTGCGTTTCACCATTTTATCCAAAATAATCCAATAGGGGCGAGATTATCATGTCAGAAAAACTAGCGGAAGTGCTTAATACCCAGATTGCTAACTGGAGTCTGTTGTTCACCAAACTCCATAACTATCACTGGTATGTTAAAGGGCCACAATTCTTCACTTTGCATTTGAAATTCGAAGAGCTTTATACGGAAACTGCACTTCATGTGGACAATCTTGCAGAGCGGCTGCTGGCATTAGGCTTTAGTCCGGTAGCGACACTTCATGAAATTATCGAAAAAGCTACAGTAAAAGATGCAGCAGGCAATGAGAATGCAAATGAGATGGTTCGCACGCTTGTAGATGATTTTGGGATTATTGTGGGTGAACTGAAAGAGGGCATGAGTATTGCAGACCGTGAAGGTGATGAAACAACTGGGGATATGCTTTTGGAAATTCATAGCTCCCTGGAAAAGCATGTTTGGATGTTGAAATCGTACTTAGGTTAATTTTAATATCGTAAATCTTGACCGAAGCACAAAAAGAGCAGTTCTCAGCTATCGTTTGCTGTGAGGAACTGCTCTCTTTTTGACTGATTGTATTAAGCCAACTGTGGAACTCTTAAACCAAGCCCCTCGGCGATCGCTTGCCCCCATTCGGGATCTGCTTTATAGAAGTGAGAGATTTGACGGAGTTTGATCTCATCCTTCTCTACCGGCTTCATGGCATTCACGATGTTATTTACTAAACGCCCGCGTTCTTCTACACTAAGCAATCGATACAGGTCGCCGGCTTGAGTGTAATGATCATCATGGTAATACGGGACGCTATCGGCTGAACCGGTTACTTCAAACGGGGCTGTCTTGTACGCTGCCGATTCGGCAGCTTCGCCATAACTGTTTGGTTCATAGTATATCGAATTTCCCCCATTGCGATCGGAACGCATTTGGCCATCGCGCTTGTTGTTATTTACTTCGACAACAGGTTTATTGATAGGCAGTGTATGATGGTTGGTCCCAACCCGATAGCGATGAGCATCGGCATAGGCGAATAAACGGCCTTGCAGGTTACTTCAAAATATCCGTGTGCGCCGGCACCTTTGGCATGAACAACACGTTCGGGGACGCGTTCCCGGTTGAAATGGGCAAGCTTTTCCAGAAGGTGGACGTCTTGAATGAGGGTTGGACCGCGGTAGCCGGCAGTCATGGAGTTCTGGTTATCTCCAACGGGAGCGCCCCAACTTGTAGTTAAATGGCCATTTTTAGTTTCCATGTATAAAACCTCCAAAGTAATCTCGTTTTGGGATGATGCCGGTTAGCTGCGAGGTTCTTCTAAACGAATAAAAAAGGGAACAATCAAGCTTAAACACAACAATCCAGCTAATACTTCAAAAGTGAATAAATAGCCTCCGTGATTTATCAAGTAAATCGAAAGGATCGGCCCAAGTGATGCCCCTATGAATACCATAAACATGTGGAACGAAACCGCGATTGCCCGGATCTCTCCCGCAATGCGACCAATTAGTGAGATCAATGCGGGAAGAGCCAGAGCAATTCCCGTAGTAAACACAACGCTCATCGATACTAAAAAAATGAGGTTAGGCCACAAGCCTAACAATCCCATACCGATTCCAGCAAAAATCAATCCACAGCATAAAACTTTTTTGACTCCAAATTTCGCAACCAATCTTCCATCAAACGGTGCTACTAACATTCCGATGATACCAACCGCACGGACCCATAGAATATCTTGATGACTTAATCCGAAGAGCGAACTGTTTAAATAGCTTCCAAGAGTCGTAAAGAAACCGACAAGGGAAATAAAGAGCGTAGCAGAAATGATGTAGCAAAGGGGCAAGCCCTTCCGTTTGAAAATATCGCCTATTCGCAAAAAGGGAGAAAAGAAGCTGCCATCTGGTTGCTGTGTTTTGCCGTTTGGAATAAAAAAGGCAATCAAGATAGAGGATATTAAATACACCGCAAAAAGAATATAGAAAACATAAGACCAACTAAAGTTCAAAACAATAAAGCTGCTATATATTTGCCCAACGATACTAGCCATTAAAAACGCCGTACTAATGAACCCGATAATGGTTACTCTTCTTTTAATCGGAAACATCTCCATCGCGTAGGCCAAGACAGACGGAGGGAACATGGACGCGGCTAAACCTTGTAAGGCTCGAAGGGCAACAAGCCAAGAAAAGCTGCTGACACTCCCGATTAGCGGAGTTATTACAGTGAGCAATAGTAACCCTAACAACATCATTTTTTTTCGTCCATAACGATCGGATAATACTCCAAAGAACAGACCTCCACCTGCAAAAGCAAACGAAAAGGCACTGCCGGCCCAAGCAGCTTGAGAAGGCGTTACCTTGAATGAGTCTGCAAATATCGTAACTAATGGAATCGTTAAATACACAGACGATACTACAACTAATGAACACCAGAAAAGAATTGCGGTCATGATTGATAAATTTGACGATTTGGACAACGGTTCGTTAACCAAAATAACCCCTCCTTGCTATTTTCCATTATTCAATCTCATCTTATAAGTGTCATTAGCATCTATCAATATGAATCTGTCTATATATAGTATAGTTATTGATTATATCTGATTGAAGCCGCTTAAATGAGTGAAGCTATAGTAAGTGGCTATACATGATATTGAAATAACGGAATTGTTAGTGTATAAAAATTTCAATATAATAGGACTTAAACAGATCATACAAGGAGTGTTTGTAGAAATGAATGAAGAATTCAAGAAATACGAAGGGAAGGATATTGATGTTTTTTTTCACTCTGGAAGATGCATTCATTCGGCAAATTGTGTGAGAGGGTTACCAGGAGTATTCAACGTAAAAAAGAAACCATGGATTAATGCAGATGAAGAAACGGCTGACAAAATTGCCGATCTTATTGATAAATGCCCAAGCGGTGCTTTGCAATATATTAGAAAAGATAATACTAAACGGGGGAACAATAATGATTATAATTAATGAAGATAAGAACAGTTTTTATGTAGGAGAAAAAGATAAAAGAGATGCAGAAATACATTATGTTCCATCTGGGAATAGTACAATAATAGTAGATCACACGTTTGTATCCGATAGTATGCGAGGTCAAGGAGTAGGACAAGCGTTAGTTAGGCGAATTGTCGAATTTGCTAGGAAGGAAGGTATAAAGATTATGCCGTTATGTCCTTTCACCAAAAGTCAATTTGACCGACATAAAGATTATGATGACGTATTATTAAAATAAGAGATTAGTTTTTATAATATTTTCCAAATTATATTTGTGAAAATCTGATTCATCATTCAATGGAGGTTAACTATGGGTAAAATAGGAATATTCGGATTTGGACGTATTGGCAGGCAATTATTAAGAGTCGCTTTACAGGATCAACTTTTCGTTCCGGTTTCAATTTCAGATATTAAAGATGAAGCGACTCTTGCCGCACTCTTTGAAGTTGACACCAACTATAAACGCTGGCGAGAAGATGTCTCGGGACAAGAAGGCCTTATGGTTATTGGCGGACGTGAAATTCAGTTTATTAATTCGTCTAAAGAAGTTCCAGATTGGAAGGCCTTAGAAGTGGATTTGGTAATCGACTGTACAGGCCGAGCCGTTACCCGTGCCGTTGCTCAAGTCCATCTGGATCGCGGGGCAAATCGAGTGCTTGTAAGCGGACCAAGCAAGAGCCTTGAGGATTGCGACGCCGTATTGCTTAAAGGGATTAACCTGGATCAATTCGATCCGGACAAGCACAAGATCATCAGTATGGCGAGCTGTACGACCAATGCTTTGGCTCCTGTTGTCAAAATCGTAAGAGAGAACTTCGGGATCAAGTATGGACTATTCTCGACCGTACATTCCTATACGAACACGCAATCGCTGACGGATCAGCCTATGAAGGATCGTCGGGATTCATGGGCCGCTGCGGAAAATATCATTCCTTCTTCATCGGGTGCTGCAAAAGCCCTGAAATTCATATGGGAAGATTTACAGATTACAGGTAAGGCCTACCGAATTCCAACTCGTACCGGAAGTATTGCCGAATTAAACCTTGTTACGGAAAAACCATGTACGGTACAACAGGTAAACGATATTTTCCGCAGTGCCGCCACAGATGGTCAGCTAAAGGGAGTTTTGGATGTTTTAGAAGGTGAATGGGCCTCTTCTCGTATCGTAGGCGATTCCCATTCCTCCATCATTGACCTTCCGTTGACTCAAGTACAGGGAGAACTCCTATCCATCGCAACATGGTACGATAACGAATGGGGTTACGCTTCACGATTAGCTGAAGTAGCGGCATATCTAGTAAATAAGTGAAAAAGCTAATAAAAAAACCGCTTAATAGGAAAAAGGTTGAGCAAGTGTAATCACTTGCTCAACCTTTTTCATAATTCAATAATTATTATTTACCTTCTTGTGCGTTAAACATTTCCGATGCATAGAAGGCGCCCAAACCGTAAGCACCGCCATGTTCTTTTGCAATTGCAATAACTCCATTATAGTGCTCTTGATTAGCCCAATCGCGTTGCAGCTCAAGCAGATACTGCATCCACGTCATAGGAATCGCGCCCGCTTGGATCATACGTTCTACAGCCATAGCATGAGCTTCTTCGCTTACGCCGCCAGAAGCGTCGGAGATGAAGTAAACTTCAAAACCTTGATCAAGCGCAGAAAGCACAGGGTCTACCAAACAAACTTCTGTCCAAAGACCGGCCATTACAATTTTTTGTTTGTTAAAGCTGTTTACTTTATCCGTAACATTTTTATCTTCCCACGGGTTCATCGTTGTGCGGTCGATTGGTACTTGGTCAGGAAACACCGCTTGAACTTCCGGGAAAATCGGTCCACTGAAAGTTTTAGATGCTACAGTCGTCAAAATCGTGGGTACGTTGAATTCTTTAGCCGCTTTAGCAAGTGCTTCTGTATTATTACGAACTAGCTCCACAGAATGAGATTTAACCGCAAAAGCCATTTGTGGCTGGTGGTCAATTAGCATCAATGAATGATCATCAGGTGTTAAAAGTTGCTTCGCTGCTACAGGTGACGCCTGTACGGTTTTTTCTTTCGTTGCTGCATTAACCGTGTTAGATACAGCTCCATTGGCTACAACAAAACCCACTACTGAAGAAAGGACAGTAAGAGTGAGGGCACCAGTTGCTAATTTTTTAACGAGTCGGAATTCCAATTTATACGCTCCTTCAAAAATATATTGTATTAGTCGGCGCCGACCTACTTCATTCTATAAGTAAGGTTACTATCTATCAATATGTGTTTATCTATGTGACGTATAGGTATTGCTTATGTTTTCTGCCTGCTCAGTCCAGTAACGACGCAGAAAATCGTAAATAAATATATACCCAAGAGGGGATAGTGTCCGTCTGGTCCATAGTGAAACTACCATAGTCGATCGGACACAATGCGCCGATTCCAGGAGGAATGGACAAACTTAAGAGCAGCCATTAGCATGGGCTGCTCTTAGTTTGAATGGAGGAATGTTATTTATCTGTCCCTTTTAGATTTATTCGTTTAACGGAGGTTGTTGCGCCATTTGAGCTTCTGCCTGTTGTGGAGAAGTGGAGTCCAGGTTAGATTTGTTATTCAGATTTCTTAAAACCATTGGCATTTTTGTGTTCTCTTTTTTCGCTTCTTCATCCTTTGAATTCTCATGCGGATTCGCCGAGTTAAACCTCGCTGCATCCATTCCGTCCACAATGTTCAATTGGAACACCCCCATTATTTCCTAGTCGCTTTTTTTATCATCTCCAGATGGAAAGTTATCATTCAGACCGATGCCTCCTCAAGGAGTGCCAAGAACGATTTTGTGAAACGTTTTTTAGGTAAGGGGAGTATGAATAGGTAGACGAAGGGAGTTGATGCCGATATGAAAATGAAGCTTGCGCTCTTTCTGGTGGTCATTGCGTTTCTGACGGGGTGTTCGGTGGTGGAGCAGATCGACCGGTCGTTGAACTATACAAGCGAAGCGACAACGTATGTGGATCAGGCTGCCGAGTTTACCCGTAAGTTGCCGGACATGGCGCAGCAGACTGCGATCGATCCTGAGGTGAAGGAAAAGCTAGTGGCAGAGCTGGAAGCCATGAAGCAGCGGGTGGGGGATTTCAATGCGCTGGAAGCACCTGCTATGGCTGCGGACGTCCACGCCAAGCTGCAGAAATACAACGCTACGCTGCAGCAAGAGATCGATCAGGTTCTGAACGGCTTGCTGAACGACATCCCGGCTGTACAGGCGATTAAAGATTCCCAGATCATTCAGACGCTGACGGGAATTACGCGGTTGATGGAGCAGATCAATAATTTAGGCGGTTAAGGGTAAGGTACATGCTTCCGCTACTTGAATAACGGATCCGTAATGTTTATAATGGACATTACGGGTCTATAATAATTGTTATTCCTATAGAAGGGAGGCGTTACTGATGCAATTTTCCAAAAGCACGGGTTATGCACTGCACGCATTAATTCATTTAGCTCATACGGAGCGCGGTCACAATGTAGGAATCAAGGAATTATCTACGTTCCTCGGGGCTTCGGAAAGCTACTTGTCCAAGATCATGTCCAAGCTGCGGCAGGATGGAATCGTACGCGCCGTGACTGGAGCGAGCGGCGGTTACGAACTTGCGAAGGCAGCCGATCAAATTACGTTCCTTGAAGTCATTCAGGTTGTCGAAGGCAGACAGCATCTATACGAATGCTTTAATATGAACGCGCAGCGGCATCGGTTATTTTTTGAATCGGAAGCTTTGGAGCCGGATAACTCACACCATATAGGGAACAAGAATTGTCTGGTTAAAAAGGTGATGGACGGCGCCGAACTGCATATGCAGCAATACTTACAGCAGCATACGATCCAGTCGGTGCTGGACTCTGCTTCCTTTGACAGCAACAATGCGGTAAACAAGAAGTAACGTTCTTCTTGTGCCTTAATTATGGATATTAAAGATCCGGGAGGATGGATATAATGGAGCAACATATCGATGTAGGGATTATAGGCGGCGGACCGGCAGGTTTGAATGCAGCGCTTGTGCTGGGCAGGGCAAGAAAAAGCGTGGTAGTTATCGATGAAGGACGTCCGCGTAATCGGGTCACTCGCGAGACCCATGGTTTTCTAACCAGAGACGGCATCAGTCCGGGCGAATTTCGGCGAATAGCGAAGGAGCAGATTAACGCATATCCCTCTGTCCGTTTTGTGGAGGACGCTGCTGTTACGATAACGGGAACCGATGGTGATTTTCAAATTACGACCGCGCAGGGAACGACCTATCGGAGCAAAAAGCTGCTCTTTGCAGCAGGAATGAAGGACCTCCCTCTGGATATTGACGGGTTGACGGCCGTGTATGGTAAAAGCGCCTTCGTTTGCCCTTATTGCGATGGTTGGGAATTAAGAGATCAGCCGCTCGTCTTGATTGTCAAGGGTGCGAGAGCGCTGCACTCGGCCAAAATGCTATCCGGATGGACAAAACAATTTACTATCTGCACCAATGGACCCGATGAATGGACGGATGAACAACGCGAGGAGCTTAAGCAACATAACGTTCCTGCATTTGACTCGCCAATCCAGCGTATTGAATCTAACGATGGTATGGTACAGCGAGTCGTGCTGGAGGACGGCACAATAATTCCATGCACGGGGATTTTCTTTGCGCCGAAGCTGGTTGCCGGATCAGACTTGCCGCAAGCATTAGGCTGCAATGTCACGGAAACAGGAACCGTCATCGTCGATAACTTCGGCAAAACGAACGTTCAGGGGATCTATAGTGCCGGTGATGCAGCAACGGAACTGTATCAGGCGATAACGGCTGCTTCTATGGGCGCACTGGCCGGTGTGGGCATTAATGGCGAACTGCTTGAAGAGGCATGGAATAGCAAGATCTAGTTAAATCACTCAACCGGAAAATTCCCTTTCAGCTCTCAGCTTTCGATAATCCTTGGGCACCATTCCCTTGGACTCGCGGAATACGCGGGAGAACGTCTGATAGGAGCCGTATCCGACTTCCAGCGCAATCTCCGAAACGCTCATCTTCGTGGATGCGAGCAGGCTGCAGGCGTGGCGTATCCGCAAATCGTGCAGGAAATGAAGGAAATTCTGGCCCGTCGTTTCCTTGATGACTTCGCTGATCCGCGATAGGCTCATGGAATAGCGCGTCGCCAGTTCGGATAACGTTATATCTTCCTGATAATTACGATGGATGTAGTAGATGATCGGCCATACAGAAGCGTTTCTTTTGCTTGGGCCGGTTGGATGGGACGATTCGAACGCGGGTAGACGTTCCTTTCCTCTGGCCCTATCGAAAGCGACTAATATTTCCTTAAGCCTGATTTGCAGCATCGTATGCTTCCAGGGCTCGTTTCCCAAATATTCTTGGTGCAGGTTTTCGATCAACCGTCTCATTTCGTCGCGATTTATTCCGCTGAACTGGACGTAGGGCGTGGCGCCGCTCCTGTCGATCAAGCTGATCAGAGCCTCTTGTTGCCCGGTTTCCATGAGCAAGTCCATGCTGAACATGCAGTTGAATAACACGAGCGTGCTGTCCGGAGCCGTAAAGATCTCATGAATTTGGTAGGGCAGCACGAAGGTGAAGGTTCCCGGGATCATCTCGTGCTTAACGTCGTTGACGGATTCGGCTCCCGTCCCTTCCATCACGTAGGAGAATTCCAGGAAGTCGTGGCGATGCGGCCGGAATCCGTGCGGAATGCTGTGCAAACCGATATGAAGCGGCGAAGCGCTGTCCATGTTGGGATACGATTTCAAATAGTCTGGAAAGTAGGTCATCTTGGGGAGCTCCTCCGAAAAAATGGGACGTTTATCGAAAATCTAGCACGCATTCCCTCTCGGTCTATCTTAACATAAGAATCGCGAACGAAAATCCAATATAGCGGATGCTAAATCATGTATCAGGGAGGCACGAGAATGGGAAGCGGGCAAAAAATCAGAATCGGAATTATCGGTGCGGGAAATATCGGGAGCGTACACGCAAACGAGTTCGGAAAGCTGTCGGATCTGTGCGAATTGACAGCCATTACCGACACGTTCTTGCCTCTTGCGCAGCAAAGGGCGGAGCAGTACGGAATAGCTAATGTAGCGGCATCGCCTGAGGAATTGATACATAGCGCGGATGTGGACGCAGTCATTATAGGCGTTCCCAACCACTATCATGCGCCGCTAGCGATACAGGCGATCGAGGCGGGCAAACACGTGCTGTTGGAGAAACCGATGGGCATCAACGCCGAAGCTTCGCGCCGCATTCTGAAAGCCAGCCGGAATTCGGACAGAGTCGTGATGGTTAGTCATCAGGTGCGTTGGGAATCCGTGCCCATGCAGATCAAGGAGCAGATCGACCGCGGCGAGCTGGGTAAAATTTATACGGCCAAAACGGGATGGTTCCGCCGCAAGGGCATCCCGGGCTGGGGGACATGGTTTACCCGGTCCGAGCAGTCCGGCGGGGGTCCGCTGATCGATATCGGCGTGCATATGCTGGATTTGGCGCTCTATCTGATGGGCAATCCCAAGCCGGTATCCGTGTACGGAGCGACCTATGCGGAATTCGGTCCGAAGCGCAAAGGCATCGGTTCCTGGGGCAAGCCCGACTGGAACGGCATTTATGACGTCGAGGATCTTGCGACCGCGTTGATCAAGATGGAAGACGGCAGTTCACTGACGCTCGAAGTCAGTTGGGCGGTTCACATGGATACGGACAACACGCCTTTCGTTCATCTGATGGGCACGGAAGGCGGCGCAAGCTACAAGGGCTCCAAAGGTAAGCTGCTGACGGAGAAATTCGATCGTCCGATCGAGACGGATATTAGCAGACCGGACAATGACGAAGGCGAAAGGGCGCGCCTGAGTCGCCATTTTCTAGAGTGCATCCGCGAAGGCAAGCAGCCGATCTCTTCGGCATTATCCGGTTATACGAATAATTTGATCCTGGACGCCATTTACGAATCTTCTCGCACCGGGCATGAAGTGAAGCTGAATTGGGATCAGTAAAGAAAGAACGAACAGGAGGAACTATGATGCTTAGAGGTTTGGGCGGAGCAGGGCTTGGAGCGCTTGAGAGCGAGGTTCAACTGATCGAGCTTGCGGGAAAATACGGCTTCCAGGCGGTTGATATCAATGCGCTGTCGCTTGTGGAGCGATTCGGAGAGAAGAAAGCCAAAGAACTGCTGTCCGAGAATGGCGTTGTGATCGGCTCGATCGGGTTGCCGGTCGATTGGAGAACGACGGAAGAGGCGTTCCTGGAAGGATTGAAGCAGTTGGGCGAGTATGCCGCCGCGGCCCGATTGTTGGGTTGCACCCGATGCTGCACGTACATTCTTCCTTCGACGGATTACCCGTCGGCGCATTTCATGGCGCTGGCCACCCGGCGCCTGCGCTCTTGCGCGCAGTTGCTCGGCGCGTACGGCATTAGATTGGGACTAGAATTCGTCGGACCGCATCATCTGCGTACCCGTTGGGCCAATCCTTTCATCTGGACGATGGAGGAGACGCTGGATTGGATCGGCACCATCGGCGAAAGCAACGTCGGCTTGCTGCTGGACGCGTACCACTGGTACACGAACGGTTTGAATATCGCCGATATCGTGGCATTGAAGGCGGAGCAGATCGTTCACGTCCATATTAACGACGCGCCGGACGTACCGGTGGAAGATGCGCTGGATAACGGACGGCTTTACCCAGGCGAAGGCGTGATCGACTTGACGGGTTTCCTGAAAGGGCTTCGCGCCATCGGCTACGTCGGCCCCGTATCCCAAGAGATCTTGGCGCAGGAGCCGCGGCAAGGAACCCCCGAAGAGCTGGTGCTGCATTCCAAGAGCTGCTTCGATAAGGTGTTCGGAGCCGCGGGATTGTAAATAGGAGCTTATCGCCTGAGGCTGTCCCATAAGCTTATTACAAACTTAAGTGACAGCCCTGTTTCAAAAAGGATTTCGAAAGTTAAAGAAATGGTTGGGCAGAGGGTTCATTTCTGCTCAACCGTTTTGCATTTTTAGTCAGTCTATTACCGCTTTCTTAAGCAAGTTATGGGCATGCGAAAGCACTATGCTCTAAGCCGCTGTCATCGGTCTAAATGTGAGAAATCGGAGTCAGTCAGTGCTCTAAGCCGCTACCAGCAGTCTAAATGTGAGAAGACAGAGTCAGACTATGCTCTAAGCCGCTGCCAGCGGTCTAAATATGAGAAAATGGAGTCAATCTGTGCTCTAAGCCGCTGCTAGCGGTCTAAATGTGAGAAATCGGAGTCAGTCTGTGCTCTAAGCCGCTGCCAGCGGTCTAAATGTGAGAAATCGGAGTCCGTCAGTGCTCTAAGCCGTCGATGGGTACTCGAAGCTCAAGTCTAGCGAGGCGTATGATCCAGACTGGTTAGAGCAATGGACGTCCTATAGCCATAATTATATATCCCTATTATTCAGCAAGAGATTCGATACCGCGCCTCACTTCTGCATGTGGGTTAAGAGATTGACAGGCGTTTGGCGTTTCTCCCTTGGACTATAGGCGGCGCAGAAGGCTGCTATAACCCGAAGTGACCGAGGACATTCGTCACGTGAAATTATCGTTTATCTTGTTCTTGAAACAATAAGTAATTGAAGCTATAATGGGTTCGTAGGTTTATTATATAAATTCTGGTTTACTATACAAAACCAAATCGAAAGGAACGCCTATGACGGAACAGAAGAAATATTGGGTTCCCGCGCTGGAGAAGGCGCACGACGTGCTCATGCTCATCTCCCGATCCCCGGGTAAGAACAAGCTAATAGACTTATCCAACCAACTGGGAATAAACAAAAGCTCGATGTTCTCCCTCCTGCACACCTTGGAAGCGCTTCAATGGGTGCATAAGAACGAAGGGGAGGGTTATTCGATCGGCTCCGTCATGGCGGACTTCGGATACTCCTTCCTGCAGGGCTTTGATTTGCAGGAGCGTTTCCGAGAGGAGGCTTCCCTTGTTCGCGATCGCTTGGGCGAGACGATCCAGATGAGCAAGCTCGATGGAAGCGAGATTTGGTACTTGGGCAAAGTGGAGGCTATTACTCCGTTCCGTCTCGTATCCGAGCCAGGGATGCGAATGCCGGCACACTCAACGGCCATGGGTAAGGCGTTATTGGCTTTCCAGCCACGCGAGTACGTGGAGTCCTTGTACAAGAGCGACTGCCTCCAGCCATTGACGGTTCATACAGCCAAGACCAAGCAAGAGTTGATGAAGCAACTGGATCTCGCAAGGGAACGAGGATATGCGCTTGATATGCAGGAAGCAGTCTTAGGCATTCAGTGCGTGGCCGCGCCTATATTTAATCGCTTGGAGCAGGCATTGTACGCGGTAAGCTGCTCGATGCCGGTTCATCATTGGGAGGAGAAAGCGGAGCGGGCTACACTTGAAATTTGCGAGCTGGCCCGGAAGCTATCCCGATTGAATTAACGGAAACGACCGCTTACATAGAAAGAGAGTGTACAGGCATGAGATTAAAGGATAAGATTACCGTGATCACGGGCGCAGGCTCGGGAATCGGTAAGACAACCGCGCTATTGTTCGCATCCGAGGGTGCCAAAGTTATCGTTAACGACCTGTCGGAGCCGAACGGACAAGCGACGGTAAAGGAAATCGACCAATCGGGCGGGGAAGCGCTGTTTATTCAAGCGGACGTGACGAACCCGGAATCGGTGAAAGCGATGGTTGAAAGAATCATCGAGAAATACGATCGCATCGACGTCTTGTTTAACAACGCCGGAATTAGCGGAGTAGGAGCGCTTCATGAGCTTGAGCTCGATGTATGGGAGCGGGTTATGAAGGTTAACGTGAATGGCGTATTCCTGCCAAGCAAATATATCGTACCTCATATGATAGAGAAGAAATGCGGCTCCATTATCAACATGTCCTCCTGCATCGCCGAGATCGGACTTGCGAAGAGAGCGGTTTACTCGGCGACCAAGGGAGCGGTGCTCGCCCTGACGAAGTCGATGCAGGTTGACTATGCGGCTTACGGGATTCGGGTGAACGCGCTGCTCCCCGGTACGATTCTCACTCCTTTCGTGGAAAATTACTTAAAAACCGCTTATGACGATCCCGAGAAGGCGTTGGAAGGCATTAAGAAACGGCAATTGAGCGGCGAATTAGGCCGTCCTATCGATGTCGCCTATGCCGCGCTTTATCTGGCATCCGATGAATCGAAATTCATGATGGGTTCCCCGCTTTACATCGATGGCGGAGCGACATTCGGCAAAGATGCCTAAACAATAATAGATTACTAACCTTGGAGGTTATGAGATGAAGCTGCTTACGATGATTAAAGAAGGCAAATCAACCCTAGGAATTAAGACGGATAAGGGAATCGTCGATCTAGAGAAAGCGTTAAGCGTTCATCCCGCCGATGGCCGGGTGTCGACGGATGTGATGTCCGTCATCGAGAATGGCAAGGAAGCCTTGGCTTCGCTACAAGCCTATGTCGATAGGTTACCGACAGATGGCAATGCCGATTACTTCGTTAACGAGGACGATATTAGCTGGGGCCCGTGCGTGACGCGTCCTAGCAAAATCATCTGCGTAGGACTTAATTATCGTAAACATGCCGAAGAGACGAACGCGCCGATTCCCGAGTTCCCCATCCTATTCAATAAATTCAGCAATACGTTAACAGGCCATATGCAGGACATTGCGGTTCCCAGCGTGACGAAGAAAATGGACTATGAATGCGAGCTGGTCATTATCATAGGCAAGCCAACGAAAGCGGTATCGAAGGAAAAAGCGCTTGATCACGTGTTCGGCTACGCCGTCGTTAACGATTTGTCCGCGCGCGATCTGCAGCTGCGTACGAGCCAATGGATGCTTGGCAAAGTATGCGACGACTTCAGTCCGCTCGGTCCTTACCTCGTCACGGCCGACGAAGTCGGCAACCCGAATGACCTTTCCATGCGCACTCTCGTGAACGGGGAAATTCGTCAGAGCTCCAATACGTCGGATATGATTTTTTACTGCGATGAAATCGTGAGCTATATTTCCCAGCATTTGACGCTGGTCCCGGGCGACATCATATTGACGGGTACGCCTGAAGGGGTAGTCCTTGGATATCCGCCGGAGAAACAAATTTACTTGAAGCCGGGCGACGAGATGACCATCGAGATCGAGAAGCTAGGCCGGCTGACTAACCGCTTGATCGCTGATTCCTAAGTCTAGAGGCAATCTTATGGATACGTATGCTCAAACCATCGTTGCAAATCTTAAATCCGAAGACACGGACATACGCTACGGCGGAGTTAACCCCATAAGGAAAACCATCTCCGTTCGCGAGCCGCGCAGTTTCTGTGCAATCTAGCGAAGAGCGACCCCGACCCGAAATACCGCAAGAAGTACGCTTCAGTGTGGAAGAAGTAAATGGCGCGAAACAATAAACGACTGCATCAGGGCATCTACATGCCTTCATGCAGTCGTTTATTGTTTCTCACATCTTGAAAGTCAATCGATATTGCGAAGGGCTCATATTCATTCGTTTGGAGAAGACGCGGCTCAAGTAGAAGCCGTTCTCATACCCGCACTCTCTCGCGATCTGATCGAGGGTAAGGTGAGTTTCCAGCAGCAAATCGCACGATCTCTTCAGGCGGAGGCACGTAAGATAGCTGATCGGGGTTACCCCTTGGCTCCGGGTAAATCGCCGGGTTAACTGCACGGGGCTGATGCCGAGCGTACCGGCCAGCTTCTGGAAGTTGATCGGTTCCGAGTAATGGCGTTCCATCCACAGCCGCGCCTTGAGCGTGACGGGATCCGTCTCGTCTTTAAGGGCATCGAGAGCTCTCTCTTGCGAACCTGCCATGAACAGTAAGTCCGCTAAGTAATGGCTCTTGTGCTCGAACATCGATGCCTTATCCTCGTCCGTCGATACGCGTTTCAAATAATCCAAGTTAGAGGAGAGGCGCCCGGTGTCCTTGAGCTTAATAAGCCCATAGGAAGTCTCATCCCGATCCCAATCGAACTGGTAGAAGTGAAAGGTGAGCGAGCTTGTGACTTTGCGATGGAAGGCAGTGTGCGGGGGGCAAAGGACGAGATCGCCGAATCGCGCTTCTCCCTCCGACTCGCGAATTCGGTAGGAGAAAGAGCCTTCTTCAACGACGAATAGAGTCCAAGAAGCATAGGTATCTACGTCATAAAGGAACTTCTCTTTGTTGATCCAATGGGTATGGGTAAGCAATGTCGGACTAAAATACTTGCTCATCGTCATGAACGCCTCGCATCCGATTCGATTCAATGAAATAAAGTATATAGTCCATGATAATTTATTGCATGTCGGATGTCTAATATTTTAGGTAAAGTATGATTATTACTTGAATAACTTCCTAGTGAAGAGGTGCTACTCATGCGTGATGAGAAAGTAAAATCAGATATAACAGTTGTCGGTGGAGGTCTGGCGGGCGTCTGCGCGGCAGTGGCAGCTGCGCGACAGGGTCAAACGGTGTCGCTTGTCCATAACCGTCCGGTTCTGGGCGGCAACTCGAGCAGCGAGGTGCGGGTGTGGGTATGCGGAGCAACGGGTCACGGCGTGCAGCGGTATGCGAGGGAAACCGGAATTATGGGCGAGATGTTCGTCGAGAATCAGTTCCGTAATCCCGAAGGGAATCCGTATATTTGGGATCTGGTCGTGTTGGAGACGGTGCGGGCGGAAGCGAATATCCAGTTGTTCCTGAATACGGACGTGCACGAGGTGGATGCCGACGGCGAAGAGAACGATCGGCGCATCATCAGCGTTACCGGTTGGATGATGGGATCGGAGCGTAGGATCAAGTTCGAGAGCAGCATGTACATCGATTGCACGGGAGACGGACTGATCGGCTTCCTGGCAGGAGCGGCATTCCGGATTGGACGTGAGGCGCAGCACGAATACGGTGAAGATTGGGCTCCGGAAAAGGCGGACGATATCACGCTTGGAAGCACGATTTTGTTCTATACGAAGGATGTCGGCGAACCGGTCCGCTACTTAGCTCCTAAGTTCGCTAAGGACATCGCGCAAACGACGATTCCGATCAAAAGAGTTATACGAAGCGGGGACTCCGGCTGTCACTATTGGTGGATAGAGTGGGGCGGAGAGCATGATACCGTCCATGAGAACGAACGGATCCGCGACGAGCTCTGGTCGGTCATCTACGGAATCTGGGACTATATCAAGAATTCCGGCAAGTTCGATTCGGCCAACCTGACGTTGGAATGGGTGGGGGCATTGCCCGGCAAGCGGGAATATCGCCGGTTCATCGGGGATTACGTACTGAACCAGAACGATATCCTGGCGCAGACCCGTTTCGAGGACCGAATCGCCTTCGGAGGCTGGTCCATTGATCTTCATCCGCCGCAAGGCATGTATTCGACAGAGAGCGGCTCCAAGCATTTGTATTCCGACGGCAACTACCATATTCCGTTCCGTTCGCTCTACTCGAATAACGTTAGGAACATGATGTTCGCCGGACGGAACGTAAGCGCAACCCATGTCGCGTTCGGAACGACTCGTGTCATGGCGACTTGCGCCGTCATTGGCGAAGCGGCGGGAGCCGGTACTGCGCTGAGCGTTCGGTACGGGATCTCGCCGAGAGAGCTTCATCGTACGAGGATGAAGGAGTTGCAGCAAGTTATGCTGCGCGCAGACGCGTCTCTGTTAGGCGTTCGTAACGAGGATTCCGCGGACCTGGCGCGGCATGCGACCATCAAGGCTTCTAGCGAGCTTCGCCGGCTCGAAATAACCAGCGGCGCAAGTACCTACGAGCTGGCTAACGATGCGGGCCAGCTTATTCCCGTGGACGGGGAGATCGGCACGATCGAGCTGCTGCTGGACGCGGAAGAGGAAACGACTCTGGAGTTAGAGCTCTGGGATACGGGACGGGAGGAGAATTATGTTCCTTCCGAACTGCAAATCAGCACTTCAATCGCCGTAACGGCAGGAGAGAAGCAATGGGTGAGAGCGGAGCTCCCTTGGCGTCCCGATACGGCACGGAACGGATTCCTCGTTGTCAAGAAGAACGAGCGGATCCGGCTCTATCTATCCGAAACTCCGATGACGGGAATTCTATCCTTCGCCAAGGGGGAGAAACCGCTCGTATCCTCTTCTCTGGAGGATCACCAACCGGATCAGCCGGTCATCCAGTGGAGCTCGAAGAAGCTGGTGCGTACGCCATTCTGCTTTAGACTGCTCTCGGACACGCGAGCCTACAAGGCAACCAAAGCGATTAACGGATATTTGCGGCCTTATGGAGGTCCAAACCTCTGGATCTCGGAAAGAATGGACTCGGGGGACAATCATGAGCAATGGCTGGAGTTGTCCTGGCCTTCCGTTCAGACGATTGGCGAAGTTCAGCTTACGTTCAACGATGACGTCAATGAGGATCTGATCAATCTACACCATCATCGGACCCCGTTCGAAGTGTTCCCGGAGCTGGTCCATACTTATAGGCTTGAGGCCTGGCAGGATGGCAAGTGGACGTTGCTTGAACGCATAACGGATAACTGGAGACGGACGAGAAGGCATACGCTTGCCAAGCCGGCCGTGACGGAGCGCTTGCGCCTAGTCGTAGAGCAGACGAACGGGTCGGCCTATGCGGAGGTTACGGAGATTCGGGTCTATTAAAGAGTACCGTGACCAGTTGCGCAGAAGAGGTTAGTTGCAAAATATACATTAAGAAACTCAGATTCCCTCCAGTTGGATCAACTACGTGCAGAATATACACTTAGTTTCCGGCTAAACTCCGATATTGGGCTAATTGACTTCAACTAATTGCATGTTTTGCAATTAGATTTGAAAATGATACCTGTTCCTTGAGACTAACTGACTATTTTACACTTAGATTTGTAAACGGAGGCGGGGTGGCGGTTTAAGTAGCAGCATGGGATATCCTCTTCATGTTATGAGTACCGCTTCCTGAGCTAAGTGGCTATTTGGACGAATTTTGTTATCGATTCAATCGTAGAAAATTCACAGGCGAAGGTTTCAATCGGCTGCTTCATCTAACTTAAGAGCCATATTAATAAAAAGCGTTTTGTGCTAGGAATAGCCGTTTCACCGCCTCGTTCTCGGAATTGCCCTTCACTATAATGAAGGCATGATCAGCATTTCCAACTCGGGAGGCGGAGAACATGATTACCAAAGGCCAGGATTTCTCCAAGCGGCAGTACGTTGAAGAAGGGTATAGCGGACCGACTCAAGGCTTGAGCTTGGAGGAGTCGGACAGGTTTTACAATGAGTTCTTCAAGGTGCTCGGTCAGTCCAAGTACGAGCCGGGACCGACGAAAACCAATCTATCGGCGTGGCATCACCATCACCGATGGGCTTATGAGCTAGCCACGCATCCGAGTATCGTGAACGCCATTCAACAAATATTAGGGCCGGATCTCGTGCTCTGGGCAATGCACTTCTGGTACAAGGAGCCTGGCAACGGCAAGTTCATTCCGTGGCACCAAGACATTAACTATTGGCCGATGGAGCCTGCGATCAACGCTACCGCGTGGATGAGCCTTGGCTTCTCGATCAAGGAAAACGGCTGCTTGCGCGTAATCCCGGGCACGCACAAGCAGCACATTGCTCATGTAGCCCTAGGTGATGACAATAGCGTATTCGAGCAAGGTCTAGCGGCCGAAACGGTCGATGAGTCCAAAGCGGTTGATTTGGAGATGTCGCCCGGACAAATCGCCTTTTTCAATGAAGCGACTTTCCACGGTTCGGAAGCGAACAACAGTAACATCCCGCGAGTCGCCTTCTCGGTCCGTTACACGACGCCGGAAGTGAAATTCAAGATGGTGGAATGGGGCGGCGATACGTCGAGGATCAAGACGTTCCTCGTCTCGGGGGAGGACCGCCTACATCTGAACGACGACATTAGAGGTACGGTTCCAACGCTGTGACTAGAGATCGGATGCTTCAACATCGGTATCGCATCAACGACGGAAGCTCCAGCCCTCCGGGACTGGAGCTTCAGCAATCCTGGTGGGCGATGAGCGGAATCCATGGCGGACGCCAAGACAGGGAATGGTCGGACGAGGAGAAGTTTGAGCGGTTGGCCGAAGCCGGATTCAACGGGATACTGGGACGTCTTCCTTCGGAGCCCGCGGAACAACGGAGGTGGAGGCAGCTATTGAACCGGTACGGGTTCAGCTTCGGCGTGCACCTTATTCCGTTTCCTCGGACTTGGGAAGAAGCTGTTCCTTTCCTGAAGCGTGCTGCCGAATTCGGCGCGCAGTACGTGAACGGCCAAGTGATGGACCAATACGTCATCGGCGACGAAGCGATCCGTCTGCTCGATGGATTGACCGATGCGGGCGCCAAGGAAGGGATTCCGTTGTATATCGAGACGCATCGCGGGCGCATTACGCAAGACGTCATCCGCACATGCGACTATGTGAAGGCGATACCTGGCATGAGGCTTAGCATCGACTTGTCACACTACGTGGTAGCAGGCACGATGGATGAATATGACGAGAAGACCGAAGCTTATTTCGAGGAGCTGCTCCAGCGAACGGGCACGTTACATGCACGGATCTCAGGCGCCAACCAAGTTCAGATCGATATGGAATCGGCCGCGGGCCAAGCGATGACGGAGCATTTTCGCAGGTGGTGGGGGAAAGGAATGAAATATTGGCTTCAGGACGCGATGCCTGGCGACAGACTGCCGTTCGTATGCGAGCTTGGGCCTATCGGCTATGCGATCTCGAGGTACGATAAGCGGCTGCAACGGGAAACGGAGCTGTCCGACCGATCGCGGCAAGCTCTCGTCCTGAAGGATATCGCGGCGGCTTTGTGGAAGGAGTGTAGGTCGGAGTATTGTTCCTAACGGGGGTATTCAAGTGATCAGTCAGACGAACGGCCGGTTTTTCCTCAACTCGCTTAAGCTTACGTTCTTGCACATTACTCCCTACGAATTGGACTATACTTGGCGGATCCGCGATGCCCGCCGTATTCCTCACGACGTGTTGTGGTGCCTGGAGGAAGGCGAAATCCGCTTCACGGTGAACGGAATCTCCTACGGCGCCCTTGCAGGCCAGTTGATTCTGCTTCCCCCTCAATCGGACATCACGAGTTATGCGGTGTCTTCGAGAGTCCGCCTTACCAGCATTAACTTCATAGCAGAGCTTAGCCTATCTAACAATAGGAAATGGTCGGATGTACTGAAGCTCCCCATACTCTACTCCGGCTATAATATGGCGATCATTAAGCCGGTTATAGATACTCTGCTTGCAGACTCTACCGAAGATTCCTTCGCTCAAGCCATCCTGCTTCAATCCGGATTGGAACGTTTATTCGCGCTTATGCTCAATAAATATTACGGTGCCGAACGCGTAGACCAGCTGCCAGGCTTAGATCCAAGAGTGCAGGCGGTCATGGCTTACTTATCCATACATCCGGATTATTCAGGAGAGGTGGCAGCATTAAGCGAGCTATTCCAAGTGAGCGAATCCTATCTGCGCAAGCTGTTCATGGATGATCTGGGCATGCCGCCGTTAGCTTACATTCATCAGTTCAAAGTCGAGTCGGCACAGAAGCGGCTCACTACAAGCATGGAGAAGGTTTCGGAGATCGCTTATTCGCTTGGGTTCCAAGACGCGAACTATTTCAGCCGCCTGTTTCGGAAGAAAACAGGGCTCTCCCCGAACGATTACCGAAACAAATATAGAAATTTCAACATTGAACATTAGGCTCCAGCCGGTCTGCTAACCTTTCAACCCCGAGCTTGCGATCCCTTCAACGAACCACTTCTGACAAACCACGACCAAGACCAAAAGAGGCAAGAGCGCGGAGACGGATGCGGCCATCGTGAGGACGTAGTTCGTCCCGAACTCCTCTACGTAGCTGGTTAATCCGAGAGGCAGCGTGTACAAATCCCTATCCCGGAGGAAAATGAGCGGATTCTCGTATTCGTTCCAGTGCCAGGTAAAGGTGAGGATGAACAAAGTCACCAGCGCCGGCTTGGTGAGCGGCAGGCAGATTTGCCAGAAGGTGCGCCAGTATCCGGCTCCGTCCACGCGACCGGCCTCCATTAGCTCATTTGGCAACGTGCTGAAAAATTGCCGCATCAGGAAGGTGCCGAACACGGTGAACAATCCCGGCAAGATAAGCGAATAATGGGTGTTGATCAGTTTCATCCAGTCGAACAGAATGAACCGGGGAACGAGCAACACCTGACCGGGAATCATCATCGTCGACAAATACATCAAGAAAAGGACGTTCCGCCCTTTGAACTTTATTTTCGCGAACGCGTATCCGGCCATTGCGCTTGTTAAGATATTGCCCGCAACCGTAATGCCGGTAATCTTGATAGAGTTAATGTAGAAAATATAGAAAGGATTCGACCCCGTCCACACTTCCCTATAGTTCTCGAAATGCCACTTCTTCGGAATCCAGTCGATCGGATATTTGAAGACATCGCCGTTTACTTTGAACGACGTTGATATCATCCAAATGAAAGGAATGACCATGATAACGGCAAAGACGGCCATCACGATCGTGATTATCGTTTTCAATAAAGCGGAATTGCGTTTTTTTCTCTCGGCCACGGGAAGGATCTCTCCTTTCTCTTAGAAGTGCTGCTGCCATCTTTTCTGGCTTTGCCACTGGATAAGGGTAACGACGAAAATGATGGCGAACAGCACCCAAGAGACGGCGGCTGCGTAGCCCATCTTGTAGTAACGAAACGCGAGCAAATAGATATGATAGGACAGTACCATCGTCGAATCGATCGGGCCTCCCTGCGTCATGACCGCTACAGGACCGAACACCTGGAACGACCAAATGATCAGCGTAATGGCAATAAGGAACGTCGTCGGCGTCAGCATCGGGACCGTAATTCGGAAAAACTGACGCAGTTTCGAGGCGCCGTCGATCTCGGAAGCTTCGTACAAATCCTTGGATATTCCTTGCAGTCCGGCTAGATAGATGACCATGGCATAACCGATCGTCACCCACACGGACATGATGATAATCGCGAATAGCGCGGAGTCCGGGCTGGAGAGCCAGCCTGGCGGATGGGAGATTCCGAAGTTTCTCAGCACTTGGTTGATGGGACCGTCGGATGCCCGATACATGATGCTCCATATGACCGATACGGCGACAAGGCTGCTGACATAGGGCAGGAAGATCAAAGTACGAAGCGTATTCTTGAAATACACGTGTTTGTTCAGAATAACGGCGAGCACGAGTCCCAATATGATCGAAGCGGGTACGCTGACAACGGTGAATATCGTGTTGTTTTGGAGTGCCTTGAGGAATTTCGGATCGCTGCCGAGCGCCTTGAAGTTATCCAAGCCGACCCAGCTAATCCCGGAGAAGCCCTTCAGATACTCCCAATCGTTAAACACGAGATACAAGCTGAACAAGATCGGAAGCAATACGAATAGGAAATATCCCGACAGGTTCGGCAGGATGAACAAATAGCCTGCGAGGTTTTCCCTGAAACTCGCGCGACGCCATAGCTGTCTCATCAGGAGCGACTTCCTTTCTTTCCATGCCCTTTTTCTAAAAACCCTCCGGCACCCGATTGCTGCCGGAGGGTTTCCATCGCATGGTTATTTTTTGGCGCCTTGAATGGTCGAATCGCCGCGTGATTTCATCGTTTCGACGGCTTTGTCGATCGGCTGGGCTCCTAGCAAGTACTTCTCCAGCTCTTCCCTGTATACTGCTTTAAGCTCGGTAGGAACCGGAACGTCGTACGAGGTTGGGAAAGTGTAGCTGCCGGCCAGCATCGCCTTTAACGACTCTTCGTCGATCAGATTCTTGTCTTCGCCGATCAAGATAGAGGCGATTTGCGCGGCGTCGGCTTTCTTGCTGGAAGGGATCCGTCCGCCCGGAGTCATCCCCATATTGCCCTCTTGCAAATACCAGCTCATGAATTTCATGACGGCTTCTTTGTTTTTGCTGTTCTTGTTGATGGACATGTAGTCGCCCATGCCGCCGCCGGGGTTGACGTTGCCGCCCGCCGTGAATTGCGGATAAGGCGCGAATCCGATTTTGAAGTCATGCGGGAAGTTCTGGACGTCTTTGATATAACGGATAATGTAGATTTGGGATGCCGACATGGCGGCTTTACCTGTCAGAAGCTCATTCTGCACCGTGATTTTGCCGGCTACGGCTTCGGAGTACTTCATCATGATTCCTTGGTCTTCAAGGCTTTTTTGAAGTTCCATCCCCTTCTTGAGAGCAGGGCTATTAAAGTTGGACTTACCGTCTTCGGCGATATACGAATCTTTGGCTTTGGCCGTCTGAAGCACGAGGTCGCCGAAGGTGGATAGCGCCGGGTCCAGCGTCGTGCCTTTCATTTCGCCTTTGTTAAGCTTGGTCGCTAGCGCCGCGAACTCATCCCAAGACCAGGATGCGGGGATCTTCTCGCCGGCCGCTTCCAGCGCCGTCATATTGATCAGAACGGCTCCGATATTCTTGTTGGCGGGCAAGTAGTAGTACTTGCCGTCCGGGAATTTCTTGATGTTCTCGGACCCGATGATGCCGTCTACGTCGAAGCCCGCTTGGGCGATCAGATCATCCAACGGTTCGGTCATGCCGGCTTCCTGGCGCTTCGTCATTCTGTCGTCGCCATAAGTCATGAAGAGGTCAGGCGCGTCCGTATTCGACAACAACGCGGTTTCCAGCTTGAGGTTGCCGGGATCGTCGTTGACATACCGCGTATACTCCACTTGAATGTCCGGATTCGCCTTGTTCCAGGTATCGACTACGTTCTGCGGTCCGCTCTCCGGCGGTACTCCTCCCCAGAATTTAAGCGTAATCGCTTTCCCATCCGCAGGTAGCGCAGATGCTTCCGAAGCAGATTCGGAAGGTGACGCTGAGGCTGATGCAGCTGGCGATTCCTCGTTGTTGCCGCCTTTGCCGCACCCGCTTAACAATAAGCTTATAGCGAGCACGAACGATGCGCTTGCACTAAACGCTTTCTTCAATTTTCCCATCCCCTTCTTGGTTTGTCGGTCGAACTGACTCAATCGTAGCGGGATTATCGGAGGAAAGACACGGATTAATCTTGATAAAATAAGCACAATTCTTTCACGTTTATACAGAGGTTAAGCCCGCCCCATGTACAGCTTACGGAATTCGGTGGGGTACATGCCTTCGATCTGCTTGAAGCTTCTGCTGAAGTGATTCGGATCCGCATAACCGATCTGCTCGGAAATTTCGAATATTTTATAGGCCGGATTTTTCAATAGCTCCCTGGCTGTTTTCATGCGTATATTCGTGATGTAATCCGTAATGGTTTTACCGGTTTCCTTCTTGAATAGAATGCTGAGATAATTTTCCGAATAGCCGACTTTTCCGGCCAAGTCGGATACCTTGATCGGCATATTGTATTGCTCCATGATGAGCCGAATGACGTTCTGGATTTCCGGACGGAACCTCTCTTGGCCATGCTGCCGCTTATATCGGAAATAGACGGGAATCCACCCCGCGAACCAGTCGGCTAATTCCTGCAGCTTCTCGGAGCTTCGGATGACATGGTAGGGATATTTGTCCTCGTGCAACTTGACCGAATAGATGTCGAGTCCCTCGGCCTTCAAGCTGCGGGAGAAAAGGTTCAACAGCTGAACCCATTGTTCTCTTACGACGGCGGGAGGAATGTTCTTGGCGGCTATTGCGCTCTGAGCCATCGCTTGTACGCATTGCCGGAGACCGGACTCATCCTGCTCTTCGAGTCGCTTCTTCCACTCTTCCTCATCCCAGGATTCATGGGGGAAAGGGGATGGAGTTCCAACCTGCTCGGAAAAGAGGGTGCACCCGCTCTCATGATAGAACCGGTAACTTAAGACATTGTCCGCCTTCTCGTAAGCGGCATTCAGCGCGAATACGTCCGAATAGGCAGGAGAGACCCCGCAGGCAATGGATATTTTCAGGAAGGAAGCTATGGCTTGATGCATCTCGACTAGCATGTCCGCATTCATTTCGCCGCCGGTTAGTACGACGAATTTGCCGCTGCCAATCTCGATGAGCTCGCCGTTGCCGTACTTTTTCAACACTTCGCCCAGCACGTTCCTGACCGTATAATTAAGCAGCCGTTCGCTCTGGAACCGATTATGGATCATTAACTCCTCGTAAGACTCGATCTGGATGGCAATGACGGTTAACGGCGATGGAAAGGGTTCTATTCGGAATTCGTTGAATACCTGCTTGATCTCCATTCTGGAACAGTGACCGAGAACGAGCTCGCGAAGACGCTTCTCCTTGACCTCGGCGCTGTATTGGTTGACCTTATGCTCCAATTCGGTATAGGCGCTTTGGCCCTGCTTTTCGAGCAACAGTTGCTCCTTAATGGCCCTTAGCTTCTGCATCAGTTCGGATGGGTTGATCTCCAGCTTCGTAATATATTCGATCGCGCCTAGCCGCAGCGCTTGTTGAACGAAGGCGAAGTCGTTGTGGTTCGATAGGACGAGACATTTAATGGAAGGCCAACGCTCGCGAATGCGTTTCATCAGATCTAGGCCATCCATCTCCGGCATGCGAATATCCAGTAGGACGATCTCGCAGGGATTGGATTCCAATATCGCCAGCGCCTCGAGACCGTTGGAGGCTTCGCCGATTACCTGAAATTCGTCGTTATCTATAGGAATAATGGTCTTCAAGCCGATGCGGACCAGAATTTCGTCATCCACGATTAAGATTCGGATCATCGTGCGGTTCCCTCCTTCTTAAAGGCAGCTGCAGGCTCATTCGAACCCCCTCGTTCTGTTGACTATGAATCCGAATGCCGTATTGAGGGCCGAAGTGCAGCTTGATTCTCTCGTTTACGTTCCGAATGCCGATGCCGCTGAATTTGGCGTGCGGCTGGTTTAATTGCGTCTCGACGAGCTGAATCTTCTCCATGCTCATGCCGACGCCATTATCTTGCAACGTTAACATTAGATAGCCGTCCCGTTCCATGGCGCGAATGTCGATATGAAGCGGAAAGCGGTTGCCGTGTATAATGCTGTTCTCGACGGCCGGCTGCAGCGTAAACTTCAGAACCTCGCAATCCATCAGGGACTCGGGCACTTCTATCGTAATCGTAATTTGATCATGGTAACGGATCTTTTGCAGGGACATGTATACCTGCAGATATTCCAGCTCTTCGCGCAGCGTCACGTACTCTTCTTCATTGCGCATCGTGAAATTCAGCAGCTTGCCGAGCTTCGCGATCATCTCGCTGACATGCTCCGCGTTCGATAGAATGGCCATCCATTTGATCGAATTGAGCGTATTCAGAAGGAAATGCGGGTTGATCTGCGCTTGCAGCGCCTGGAATTGCGCTTTCTGCTTCCGTTGCTGCTCATCGTACAGGTTCGCGATCAGATCTTGCAGGTGACCGACCATCTTGTTGAAGTTGCTGCCAAGCACGGCGATTTCATCAGCGCCTTTGACCTTGACCAGCGTGTTGAATTCTCCCTTGCCGACCTTGTTCATCGACTTGGCAAGCTGCTTGAAGGGGCTCGTTACCCGAAGCATCAAGATAATGAAAGCGATTGCGAATAGAAAAAACCAAGCGACGACCCAACCGATTGATTTGTCTTTCTCGTGGCTCAGCTGATCGGCGAAGCTCTTCTGATTGATGAGCTGCACGAGCCGCCATCCTAGCTGAGGGATATTAGCATCGTTTACTAGATAATCTTGACCGTCTAGGGATATGGTCCGGATGCCGTTCGTTTCGATTCGGATCTGTTGAAGCGTTTGAAGAGTAAAGCCAGAGATAGCGGTGCTAGGAGCAACATCTCCAAGAAGCAGTTCATTCGTCGTATCCAGCAGTAAACTTATCGTGCCGGACTCTCGTTGCGCGCGCAGCTCGGAGTCGCTATAGAAGAAGTCGGATACCGGTACTCCGATGAGGAAGGTTCCGTAATTTCTTCTATACTCTCCGTTCACTTGCCTGGTCATCACGACGTACGGTTGACTGTTGCCGCCTGCGCTAAGCGTATAAGGAACCGACCAGTAAGGGGAGCCGCTTCCTTGCTGAATTGTCGGTTTGTACCAAGCTTCATCTTGGAATGAGCTTACTTCCGCCTTCATTACGGCCGACCAGGTCGTATGCGTATAACCGCGGTTGTCGTACAAGCCCAACTGTGCATCGCTGTCGAGCAATAGATCCTTGACGTTGGACATTTTGGTTTGCAAGCTTTTGAGTTTAATGAATGTATCGTACTGATCGGACCAGTCGGAAGGCGATCTTAGGAACTTCTCCGTCTCCGGGTCGTTGATGATAAGGCTGGACGCCGTTATTATTCGAACCGTTAGGTCGTTCATCGTCTGTGCCTTCTGCGCGACTGCGGCTTGGTTGGATTGATACAGCTGCATCTGGACGATTTTCTCGGAAGAATCGTAGAATCGATAGAGGATGACGACCACCGGAATAATGATGAGAACGAACAGCGAGATCAGTATTTTCCCGCGGAGCGTTCGGAATGGATTGCGCAGGAACGCCATGAAGATCATCTCCTTCTGTCTATCCTACACCGATAGGCGTGGAGGTGACCACTTCGGATTATGCGCACGGCGTGAATATCAAAGAATATGCTAGAAATCTCAAAGAATAAGCAAGGATAAACAAAGGTTTTTTCGTTGCGTTCGGACGGTTGCAGTTAACCGCAAGCCTAATTCCGCTCAGAGTGCTTTTGGCAACCAGAATGGCTATTTTAGCTAAAGATTTTTCCCTACCCATCCGGTAATCTAGGGTTGTAATCGACTCTTGGGGGAGGTTGGATAAAATGGAAGCCACGAATAAATCGCTACCTGAAGAGGAAGCGAACGCGGCTGCGCAGGAAATTATTACGGACGTGCAAGCGAGGTTTTTCTTGGACAACGGTTTTTTGGTCATCCGCAACGTTCTGTCCGAGGAAGAATTACGGCTCTTGAGGGAACAAACGCTAGGAGTCGTCGATAAAGGGATCGCCGGCGAATGCGTGAACGAGGACTATCTATACCGCGTGCGCAGCGGCGGCGAACGCGTTTATTGGCGGACGGAATACGTCGTCGACAAACTGGACGCGACGAAAGCGTTACTGGGTCATCCGTTCATTCTGCGGTCCGTGGAGAAGCTTCAAGGACGCAATTTAATCCCGACGTGGGATTCCCTCGTCGTCAAGATTCCGAGCCAAGCGGCTAGCGTGCCTTGGCATCGGGATGCCGAAGTTCCGACGGGCTGCGTGGATCCCCGGCCGATCTTTAACGTGGCTTTCTATTTGGACGATGCGGACGAGAAATCCTGCCTGTGGGTTATTCCGGGCAGCAACCGATGGGATGCGCAGATGTCCCGCGAACGTTGCACGCGGCCGGGTTTCGACTTCGAGGGCGCGATTCCGGTACCGCTTCGAGCCGGCGACGTCATTTTCCACGACATCCAATTGTTGCACGGGTCTCCCGAAGGAGAAGGCAATGCCCTGCGGCGCACGATTTACTACGAATTCCGCCCTGGAGAAATAGAAGTCGAATTCGGACCGCATACGCTGGAGTATTTAACGATTAAACAACGCTTGCTGAACGACTGCATCGACAGACGCAAACAAACCGCTTACGGGGCGTCGGAGAAACCGTTCGATTACCGCCCTTCCGGCGCGTTGGCGTTAGCTGCGGACACGGTCCCATCGCAGACGGGATATCGCATTCCGCATGATAAATACTGGAGAGTTTAGGCTTCAAGAATAAATCAAATTCGAACAAAACTGGGTTAAACTTTGCCCGGTTTTTTTCTTGTACATCCGCCCGAAAGTGTGTACGTCCGAATAGCCGACCTTAAGCGCGATTTCTCCGATGGATAGGTTCGATTGGATGGCGAGCTCTTTGGCTTTGCCGATCCGAATCCGTGTAAGGTACTGCATAGGGGACATGCCGACGTGTTTGCGGAACAGCGCAAGAATGTAGTTTTTGGTAAGGCCCGACACGTTCTCGAGATCTTCTATTCGAATTTCCCGGTCGTAATGCTCGCTGAGATGGTTTTTGATCAACACCAGCTTGGGCATATTTTGCGACTCGGTATTCGTATGTTCGTTATGGGCGCTGCCCCATTGGGCTGTTTCCGCAAGGATTCGCATGAGTAGACTTTGGCACTGAATTTGGTGAAAGAGCCCGGGCTGGCGGTAGTGGGTTACCAGTTGAGAGAGCAGGGATTCCACCGGATGCCCCGCGAAATTTCCAAGAAGATGACGGTTCTGGAACAAGTCGTCGTAAGGGAAAGCGGAGGCTCCGAAATGAAAGACGATGGAGATGCAGATATAAGGCTGATCATCGGCCGGAAGAATGGAATGGCGCTCGTGCGGAGGATGGAACAACAGGTCTCCTTTGCGCGTCTCGTACGGGACATCGCCTACCGGGTATCGACAGTATCCGTCGACGACGTATTGAAGGACGAACTGAGTCATCTCGCGGTCGCGGATCTTCCATCCCTTGGGGGCGTTGAACATATGCGCTAGCGTAATATAAGGCGGAAAATGAAAATCCGGCAGTTTCCCGATCGTCTCCGCGGGTTGCATGCCTGACCAGTCGCTTCGTTCCATGACGCAGCTCAATCCTTCCTTCTTCGGAATTCGGTCGGGGATACTCCATAATAGAGAGTGAATTGTTTCGTGAAGTGATGAATAGACGAATATCCCAAATCCAAGGCGATATCGGTAACGGAACGATTGCTCTCCCATAGGGCGGCTTTCGCCTGCTTCATAATAGACTGTGTCCAATAAGCCTTGGGCGATAAGCCTGTCGCTTGCTTGAATAGCTCGTGGAATTGCGTCTTTCCCAAGCCGCATTCCGCAAGCCAGTCTTGATAAGTATGATCTTGCGCGGCTTCTCTATCAATCCGGTCGATGATAGGCAGAATCCGGTAATCGATCGGACGGTCGGTCCTGGCGACTTGCGCGAGCTCCAGCAGAAACGCTTTAACAAGGTTGCTTGCGATCAGTTGATTGTGCGAATCCTGTTTCTGACCATGGGTTACGGCATGAGCGAACAAGACCAGCATCGCTTCTTGATGCTGCAACGAGTGTAAAACGGGTAGTTCGTCCAGTTCGGGACAGGGAATGACGGGCGTCAACAATTCCCGGTTAAAATCGGATTCGTGCCACACAAGATGGTGACTCGTGTTGAACGGAAGGTCATTCCATAGCTCGCAGTACAAATTATAAGTGGAGAGGGGATCATCCGGCTTAGAAAAAAAGGAGTGGGGAACTCCGGGTTTAAAATAGACCAGGTCGCCCTTCTTGACAGGGTAGGCCTGACCCGCGCACCTTACCGTTCCTTTGCCGCCGTCAACGAGGTGAAAGGCATAGCAGTAACCAATCCGGGTAGCTTCGCTCGGGTTTCTTTCCTCTGGAAACGAATAATGATGCGCGACCCGGACAAAAGGGTTGATCGATGAAAATACAACCATAGACAGCAGCCTCGTTTCACGAAAATACCGGAACAATTGATAAACAACTGAACGGATATGCAAATACAGAGTTTCCAGTTCATGCTATTATTTTCTCATATAATAATCGAATAGGGAAGGTGAGAGGCATGAATAAACAAATGATTGGTGGAAGTTTGACTAAAGAACAAATCGACTTTTACAACGACGAAGGTTATGTGGTATTGCCGAATCTGCTAACGGAGGAAGATTTGATTTCCGCGCAAGAAGCCATGAATCAGAAGGTATCCATGATTGCCGAGGAGTTGATGCGCAGCGGTCTTATCCAAGATAAATTGGAGCATCGGCCGTTTCGTTACAGGCTGGCCGAGTTGTTCCGGGATTTGAGCGCGGAGGATTTCCTAAAGTACGGCAGAAGCTGGCGGGACCGCATACCCGGTTATTTTCATCTGATGAGCAACTCTAAGATTCTCGATGCCGTCGAGTCACTGATCGGGGGAGAATTGTTCTCTAATCCCGTCTACAACGTACGACCCAAAATCCCGAAAGTCGCAGCCGGCGCCGTCCCTTGGCACCAGGATAAATCCTACTGGCCGGACGCGAATTCGAATCCCGTCATAACGGTCTGGATCCCGTTAGTCGATGTCAACAAGCTGAACGGTTGTCTGCACATTAAACCGAGGACTCACAAGAAACGGCTGCTGAAATGGCATCAAGAGTCCGTAACGGGAACGGGTTATACGGCATTGAAGGAAAGTCAGCTGGGCAAGACGGAAACGGTCGTCCTTCCCGTTTCCGCGGGCAGCGCCATTCTGTTCAACGATAGATGCCTCCATATGTCCACGCCCAATTTGTCCGACGAGGTTCGTTGGAGCGTAGATCTCAGATATCAGCCTACGGATCAGGATCCGATGACGGCGCACGGCGTGGGATTCCTGGCAAGAAGCCGCAAGCATCCCGAGCGCGTCGCTGCGTTGGAAGATTGGTTGGCGGAACGGCCTGAGCATGAGGTCATATAGGGCAAAGGAGCCGGCGACAGTGTCGGACTGCAGCCGGCTCCTTCGCTATTTCTTCAGATATTGCTTGGGCGTTGAACCGTACGTCCGCTTAAACATGCGAATGAAATAACTGGTTTCCTAAGCCGCTATCAGCGGACTAAATGGCCGGAATCTCGAAACTCAATCACTCTAAACCGCTGCGAGCAGACTAAATGACCGGAATCGCGAAAATGAGTCACTCTAAGCCGCTGCGAGCGGACTAAATGGTCGGAATCGCGAAAATGAGGCACTCTAAGCCGCTGCGAGCGGACAAAATGGCCGGAATCGCGAAAATGAGTCACTCTAAGCCGCTGTGAGCGGACTAAATGATCGAATTAGCGGAAATCTGTCACTCTAAGCCGCTGTGAGCGGATTAATTTGATTTTTCTATTAATACCTTTCATCTGGAAGCATTATTTTTTCAAGAAGATGATCGAGTGTCGCGGCGACAATTACGTTCCGATCTTTCCGACCCTGTACGGACAAGGATTGACTTTGCTGCTACTCACGGAAGCGCTAAACTTGAGCCGCACTGGCTCATATCCTACCAGGAAGCCGTTTAAGACGGAGGACAAGAGAAATTCCGATTGCCTTTTGCCGGATTAATCCCTAGGCTAATAGGGAGAACGTCCTGACCGTCATTCCGTTCGCAGGAGGCATCGGCATCATGAGAACGCTTTATCGTTTGTTTTCCCCGCAATCGCTGAAAAGCAGGCTTGCGTTAATCTTAACCGTCGCCACCGTGATTCCTCTCCTTCTGACCGGGTACATTTCCTACCGCTGGATATACATCGTGCAAACCGAGAAAATACAGAAAGATTGGATGGACAGGACGCTTCTGGAAAGAGACGAGTTGGATCGCAAGCTGGACGAGCTGGCCAGAGTATCGCAGCTTCTGGACGTCGAAGGGGGCATCGGTCGCGACGTCGTCCAATTCATTACGAGCGGTACTCCTTACGAGCGTTCGATACTGTATCGGAACATTTCCCAATCGATGGCGAACGTCAATTTCTCGAATCCGAATCTCGGGGTTATGCTCTACTATGCGCTTGGGCGCGAGGAGTCGTTGCTATTCCCGAATACCGACGCTAAGCTCGAATTCAAGCCCGATTCTTTGGATATTTTTTACAAGCAAAAGGCTTTCGTATATTACGGTCCCTATTCTTCGCTGAACGGGAACAAAAACGAGCCCGTGTTCGCGCTTCTTCGCAAGCTGGAGTACGGAAAAGGAACGCCTCTATACGCTTACATCGAGACGAAGGCCGTCGGCCTGGAAACCATGTTCGCGCCCGGGGGGAAATCGCGTTTGGGCGCGGGTCATTCCGTCTATCACGTACTGACGGGCCCGGACGGACAAGTGGCTTACAGCAATCTCGAAAATGAAGCTCGGACCGGAGAACGTTTCACCGTGCCGAAGGGGAGTTACCAGACGTTCCGAGCGGAAGGCGCTCATGGCTGGACGCTGTACCAATTGATCCCGACCGCCGATTATGATCGAGAAATGAACAAATGGTTTGCGCAGTTTATGCTTCTCGCTTCTTTATCGTTGGCGCTCGGAATAGGCTTTGCTTGGCTCATATGGCGGATGGTTTACCGTCCGATACGGATCATCAACCGGGAAATCAGGAGATTCAGCAACCAGCAGCCGTCATCGGGCGTCCCGGCTACCGGACTTACGGAGTTCGACAGGATATTGGACAACTTCGGCCAAATGAGCCACCGCATCTCCGAGTTGATCACGGACGTGGAAGACAAGGAGAAACGCAGAGGGGAATTGGAAGTGGAAAAACTGCTGGTGCAGATCAATCCGCATTTTCTTCACAACACTCTGAACACGATCCAATGGCTGGCGCGCATTCAGGGACAGGAGAACATCGCGAAGCTGGTGTCGATTTTTACCCGTGTTCTGCATTATAATCTCGGCAAGAAGAATATTATCGTTACCGTTCGCGAGGAAGTCGATGCGGTTCGTGACTATATCGATCTCCAGAACATTCGCTACGACCATTCGTTTAACGTTGTCCTGGACGTGGAAACGGAGTCGTTAGACGTCCTTATTCCTCGTTTCATTCTGCAGCCTTTAGTGGAAAATGCGTTATACCACGGGTTCGAAGAGGACGAAGGTGGTGCGATCGAGGTGAGCATCACGAAGGAAAAGAACTTCATCCTGCTGCGCGTCCGGGATAACGGCAGGGGAATGCCGGAGGACAAGCAGAAAGAGTTGTTCGAGGATGAAGACGAGCAACTGCGGAAATCGGGACTTGGAATCGGACTTCGTTACGTGAAAAAGATGCTGACTGTTTATTACGGTTCAAAGTCGGAGTTAAAAGTCGAGAGCGGCATCGGACTAGGAACGACGATATCGATTAAGCTTCCCGATACTTTGGAAGGAGCGGAGGCGCTTGATACAGGCTCTGATCGTGGATGATGAAAGCTTGGTGCGCAAAGGGCTAAGGCTCTTGTTCCCTTGGGAGAAATACGGGATAGAGATCGCCGGGGAGACGGCAACCGGAGAGAAAGCGATGGAATTCCTTCGCCGTCAACCCGTCCAGCTTCTGATGACCGATATCACGATGCCGGGCATGTCCGGTATCGAGCTGACCAAGCAAGCCCAAGAGCTCGATCCGTCGCTTAACGTCGTCATACTGACCTGCCATCAGGATTTCGAGTTCATCCAAGAAGCACTGCGGCTCGGAGCGATAGATTATATCGTCAAGACGCAGCTGGAGGAGCTCGATCTCGACAAGACGCTGGAACGAATCGTGAAGGCGGTTAACCGGAAGAAGGACGCAAAGGCTGTCTCCGTTGCGGGAGCGCCCGATCTGCACCGGCTCGCCGATGCGACGGCAGGCGTGCAATGGATCGTGGACGACGAGATGTTCGATGCGTTAGTCGGTGCGCTTTCCGCGGGAGGAGCCGCAAACGATATCGTTGCCGTGATGAATGAGGCGATGGAGCGATGGCGGCGGAGCTTCCCGGCATTCGACTGGGAGGCGATCGCCTCGTCCCCGGCATCCGCGGGAGCATCGGAACGATGGTTGAACGAGATCCGTTCGGAAGTGGGAGCTTGGTTGCGGAAATCGGCTTATTCAGAGGACGTTATCCGTTCGATCCTCAAGGCGGTCGACAGGATTGCGGAGCAACCGGGGACGCAAGTTAAGCAAGAGGAAATAAGCCGATCGGTGAATTTAAGCAAAAGCTACTTCAGCACGAGCTTCCGCGACATCACCCGAATGACGTTCAGTCATTTCCTGCAGGCAACCAGCGTATACGCGGCGCGCGATCTGCTGGAATCGACGAACCACCCCGTCTATTGGATCGCCGAAAGGTGCGGGTTCTCTGACCAGCGCCATTTCAGCAAGCTATTCAAGGAGCAAACGGGCTTTCTGCCAAGCGAATACAGGCAGCGGCATATGGAACGGAACTGAAGGCTCCTCATAACCGGAAGCGAATGGCGGCATTTGCCGCTCCGCTTCCTTTTTTGGTTGTTCGGCAGGCGGAGAAGGGGCGGTAAAAGCGACGGCTATATCAGCGGAACGTGGTTCCGCTATTATAGCCCGTAAGAAGTTTATCCTGCTTGCAGGTGACGCTTTCTGCGAAATAGCCGTTTCTGGCGCGGGTATTTGGTTGGTCGGAGGCACTTTCTGCGAAATAGCCGTTTCTGGCGCGGGTATTTGGTTGGTCGGAGGCACATTCTGCGAAATAGCCGTTTCTGGCACGGGTATTTGGTTGGTCGGAGGCACTTTCTGCGAAATAGCCGTTTCTGGCGCGGGTATTTGGTTGGTCGGAGGCGAACAGGTGGGGTTATTTTCTTCAATCGGGGGGACGATGATTGCGAACGAGTGGTTTTCCTCGAATAATAGCGGCAGCAATCCGGGAAACCAACCGCTCACGGAGTCGTGCAATCGCTTGCTATACTGAACTTGCAAGTGAAGTGACACTTAGGATAAGGGGATGTCCGACAATATGAAAGCCCAAAAAGGAATCGCTTTGCTGCTGTCATCCGTTCTTGTTATGACGCTTGCGGCTTGCTCCGGCGGAAACGAAGAGAACAACGCCTCGAGCACCGCGTCCGGATCCGCTCCGGCTAGCGGCAGTCCCAGCGCATCGGCTTCCGCACCCGCGGATCCGCTTGGCGCCTATTCGCCTCCGATCGAAGTCACGGCTGTCCGCTCGATCACGGAAGGAATGAAATTCAACGAGGGAGAAGCGATCGACAATAACGTCTGGTCCCGCGCTTATGAGAGCGAGCTCGGCATCAAGGTAAAATACGATTGGACGACTCCCGCCGCGCAATACGACCAGAAGCTGAACATCTCTATTGCCTCGAACGACTTGCCGGATATAACGCCGGTTAACGCCGCGCAGCTGAAGAGGTTGGTCGAAGACGACCAATTGGAAGATTTGACTTCGCTGTACGAGCAATACGGCTCGGAACTCACCAAGAAAATCATGGGCGAGGACGGGGGCAACGCGATCAAGTCGGCCACGTTCGACGGTAAGCTTTACGCCCTGCCGAACATGAGCTCCGGAATCGGGCAGACTCACGTGCTGTGGGTGCGGACGGATTGGCTCGAGAAGCTGGGTTTGCCCGAGCCGAAGACGATGGACGACGTCGTGAACACGGCGAAGTCGTTCGTTACCGGAGATCCTGACGGAAACGGCAAACCGGACACTTACGGCCTGGGCATCAACAAAGATATTTTCGGCTTCTATGCCGCCATGGACGGTTTCTTTAACGGATATCACGCTTATCCAAACACATGGGTGAAGGACGCATCGGGCAAGCTCGTAAACGGAAGCGTCCTGCCGGAAACGAAGACGGCGCTGCAGAAGCTGCAGGAGATGTACAAAGACGGATTGCTGGACAAGGAATTCGGCACGAAAGACGCCTCCAAGGTTAGCGAATCCGCGAACGCCGGCAAGTTAGGCATGTATTACGGTTACTTCTGGAACGTTGGCTGGCAGCAGGACGGCAAGAACGCCGATCCGAAAATGGAGTGGAAACCTCTTCCGTTGCCTACGGCCGACGCGGAGCCTGCCAAAGCGCAAGTTCCGTTCGCCATCAGCACTTATTACGTCGTCAAGAAAGGGGCGGAGAATCCGGAAGCCGCGATCAAGCTGCTTAACTTCGACTTGGAGAAGCTTTGGGGCGCAACGGCTCAACCGGACGTCTACAACGTCGATAAGAACGGAGTCGCGACGTTCAGTTTCGCCCTTCTCTACGGGGAAGCGCCGCGCAAAAATCTCGATGCCCATCTGAACGTCGTCAAAGCGCTTGAGTCGAACGATCCGTCTCCGCTGAACGCGGAAGAGAAGCTGTACTACGATAACATCGTTGCCTATCGCGGCGGAGACGTCAAAATGTGGGGCAACGAAAGAATGTACGGACCCGAAGGCTCGCTATCGGTTCTCCAAGGGTATTCCTCTAATGGCAATCTCGTCGACGACGCTTACTTCGGAGCTCCGACGCAAGGAATGACGGACAACAAAGCGACGTTGCAGAAGCTGCAGCTCGAAACGTTCACTCGCATCATCATGAACGGCTCCATCGACGAATTCGATAAGTTCGTTACGCAGTGGAGCGATTTGGGCGGCCAAACGATTACCGACGAAGTGAATGAATGGCAGGCGACCCAATAAGGGATATCCTCTTGCCGGCAAGGAAAAGGCGGTGTTGACATGAGGCGCAGGACAATCCGGGAGCTGCCTTTCCACTTGATGATTTTACCGGGCTTTCTGCTGGTGCTCGTCTATAGCTACTTTCCGATGGCGGGCATCATGATGGCTTTCGAGAAGCTTTCGCCGACCAAGGGGATGTTCCTGTCCCCTTGGGTCAGTTGGAAGAACTTCGAGTACATGCTCCATCTGCCCGGCATTGCCGGCGTCCTATGGAACACCGTCTTTATCGCGGGGATGAAGATGGCCATGGGCATCGTCGTGCCGGTTACCTTCGCGCTTATGCTGAACGAAGCCCGCAACCGGTTGTTCAAGCGTAGCGTGCAGACGATTATTTATTTTCCGCACTTTTTGTCCTGGGTTATACTCAGCGGAATTCTGATCGATATTTTGTCGCCTTCGACGGGTATCGTCAATGCGGCGCTCGGCTCTTTGGGCATCCCTTCGGTCTATTTTCTGGGAGATCCGGATTGGTTCCCTTTCACGCTCGTCATCTCCGACGTTTGGAAGGAGTTCGGATACGGCACGATCGTTTACCTTGCCGCGCTGGCCGGAATCAATCCGGCATTGTACGAGGCCGCGGCGATCGACGGGGCGGGCAGAATCCGGCAAACATGGAACGTCACGCTGCCGAGCCTGCTGCCTATGATCATGCTTATGTCGATCTTAAGCCTCGGCAACGTGCTGAATGCGGGATTCGAGCAGGTATTCAACCTTTATAGCGCCCAAGTCTATCGGACGGGAGACATCATCGATACGCTCGTCTATCGGATCGGGGTGGAGAATGCCAATTACGGCGTCGCTACGGCGGTCGGATTGTTCAAATCGGTCGTTTCCTTCGTCATGGTCGGTACTTCTTATCTGCTGGCTTACAGGCTGACGAACTACCGGATTTTCTAACGAAATGTGGGATGACAATGATTAAACGAGCTTCCATGGGCAGACGCGCGTTCGTCGTGATGAATTATTTGTTTTTGGCGGCCATTGCCGCAGCTTGTTTGTTTCCGCTCGTCAACGTTCTCGCGATCTCCTTCAGCGCGAGCTCGGCCGTCGGCGCGGGAGAGGTCAAGCTGTGGCCGATCGGCTTTAACCTGAAATCGTACGAATTCGTGCTCGGCAAGCCGGAGTTCGCCAATGCGTTCCTCATCTCCTTGGAGAGGGTCGCAGTCGGCGTGCCTGTCAATATGCTTCTTACCATTCTCGTTGCTTACCCGCTGTCGCGGGAACGGAAGGATTTTCGCTTTCGCAACGCTTACGCATGGTATTTCGTCGTCACGATTTTATTTAGCGGCGGACTTATTCCTTGGTATATGACCATTAAATCTACGGGAATCATCGACTCGTTCTGGGCGTTGATCCTTCCGGGAGCCGTGCCCGTATTCAACGTCATCCTGCTATTGAACTTTTTCAAAACGATACCGGAAGAAATTGAGGAAGCGGCGCTAATGGACGGTGCCGGCCGCTGGCAAGCGCTCTGGAAAATCGCCGTGCCTCTTTCCGCACCGGCCATCGCGACGTTGACTTTATTCTGCATCGTAACCCATTGGAATTCGTGGTTCGAGGGGCTTATTCTAATGAACAGCCCGGATAATTATCCGTTGCAAAGCTATCTGCAGACCGTAATCGTCAACCGAGATATGTCGCTTATATCCGCGGCCGAATTGGCCAGGTGGTCGGAAATATCCGATCGCACCTCGAAGGCGGCGCAAGTATTCGTGGCTATGGTTCCCGTGCTGCTCGTGTACCCGTTCCTTCAGAAGTATTTTGCCGAGGGTATCGTTATGGGAAGCGTCAAAGGCTAAAGGCTAGGCCGTCAAGCTAGAGCCATTATTCATACGGACTATAAAGGAGTAGAGAGAAACGATGCTAAAAATCGCATTCATCGGAGCGGGAAGCACGATTTTCGCCAAAAACGTGCTCGGAGACTGCATGATGACGCCCGCGCTTGCCGAGGCTCATATCGCCCTTCACGACATCGATCTGGCGAGGCTGAAGGAATCGGAAAAAATGCTGCAAACCCTCAATCGCAATAACGGCGGTAAAGCGACCGTCACGTCTTACGCCGACCGGAGGGAAGCGCTCAAGGGAGCGACCTACGTCGTCAACGCGATTACCGCCGGAGCGTATGAGCCTTGGATTCGCGGCGATCACGAAAATCCGCGAAAATACGGCTTGAAGCAAACGTATGCCGATACTCTCGGAGTGGGCGGATTGTTCCGTGGACTGAGAACGGTCGGGGCGATGTTCGACTTCGCTAAAGATATCGAAGAGTTGTGCCCGGATGCCTGGTTCTTGAACTACACGAATCCGATGGCGATACTGACGGGCGCGATGCTGAGAGGCACCGGCGTCAAAACCGTCGGTCTCTGCCATAGCGTTCAGGTGTGCGCGAAGGAGCTGCTCGAAGGACTCGGTATGAACGCGGAGGACGTTCGTTGGAAAATAGCCGGCATCAACCACCAAGCTTGGCTGCTGGATATTAACCGAGACGGAGTCGACCTCTACCCGGAAATCAAGCGCCGCGCGGCCGCTCGCCCAGGCCCGCACGACGACATGGTCCGCTACGAAATCATGAATACGTTCGGGTACTACGTGACCGAGTCGAGCATGCACGGAGCCGAGTACGTGCCGTACTTCATCAAGAACGCGTATCCCGAGCTGCTGGAGAAGTACAATATTCCTACCGAGAATTACAAAGGATGGGGAACCAGCAATAAGGACTATTGGGATAAGGTCATGGATGGTTTGGTCAACGATTCCAATCTGACCCATACGCGGACCCACGAATACGCTTCGTATATTATGGAGGCGATGGAAACGAACGTACCGTATAAGATCGCCGGCAACGTGCTGAACACGGGCGGATTGATCTCGAACTTGCCGGAGGAGGCTTGCGTCGAGGTATCCTGCCTCGTCGACGCGGACGGCATCACTCCGACCCGTTACGGCGCGCTCCCCCAGCAGCTTGCCGCGCTCAACCGGACGAATATCAATATGCAGCTGCTCGCGGTGGAAGCGGCTTTGACCGGCAAGCGTGAACCGGTCTATTACGCCGCGCTGCTCGATCCGCATACGTCCGCGGAGCTGCCGATCGATAAAATCAAAGCGCTCGTCGACGAGATGTTCGAAGTAAACGCGAGCTGGCTGACAGCCTTCAAGTAATCTCGGGGCTATTTAAGTAAAAAGAGGCTGATCCACTAGTAACTTGTGGATCGGCTCTTTTGCGTAGTTGCTATACGAAGGCAGGAACGTGGGGTATACTTTTCAAGTACGGAAACGAAAAGGAAGTGAGTAAATATGATCGATATAACCGTTCCAACGCCCGACGTGACCATTTACAAACAGGCGGATCCCAAAGAAAGCAACATATACGGCTTTACCGAATTCCACCTGATCTCCAGGGAAGTGGGCGGAATTTTTATGTTTTACGACGATAAGGGAGATTTATTATACGTAGGCAAGGCAAGGAAGCTGAGACCAAGAATAAAGAAGCATTTCGAGGATACCGTCTCCGATATTAAAAACCATAGGGACGAAGTGGCTAAAATCGAAGTTTGCATCGTCGAGGATCCCGTTCATAGAGAGATTTACGAAACGTACATCATTAACGAATTCAAGGCCAAATACAACGTGGACAAGGTTTTGTACAGGTAAATATGCGTAATAAGACAGGAGAAACAATGACATTTCACGACTTGCAAATCGTCCCTTCCATTCTTAAAGCTCTGAGCATGGAGAACTATACGGCCCCGACGCCGATACAAGAACAGTCGATTCCGGCCGTGTTGGCAGGCAGGGACTTATTGGGCTGCGCCCAAACCGGAACGGGCAAGACGGCCGCGTTCGCGTTGCCTATTATCCAACTTTTGAGCGAGAAGCCGAGCAAACCGAGTTCGCATCGCCCTATTCGTTCATTGATTTTAACGCCGACCAGGGAACTCGCTATTCAGATCGACGATAACGTTAAGGCATATAGCCGTTTCACCGACTTGCGCTGCGCGGTCATCGTTGGCGGCGTTTCGCAGAAGGATCAAGAGCGGGCGCTTAATCGCGGCGCGGATATCGTGATCGCCACTCCCGGCAGACTCATGGATTTGTTGAATCAGAACCTGATCCAGCTTCGGCACGTTCAGGTGTTGGTGCTTGACGAGGCCGATAGAATGCTGGACATGGGCTTTATCAACGACGTGAAGAAAATCATCTCGAAGATGCCTGCCCAGAGACAAACCCTATTTTTCTCGGCTACCATGCCTGCGGAAATCGCCAATCTGGTTAAAACTTTGCTGGTTAATCCGGTAAAAGTGGAAATCACGCCCGTGTCTTCTACGGTGGATAGGATAGAGCAATCGGTTTATAAGGTGGACAAGGAAAACAAGATGAACCTGCTGGTTCACCTGCTGCAGGACAAATCCATCGTTTCCGCTTTGGTGTTTACCCGGACCAAGCACGGCGCGGATCGGGTCGTGCGCGGACTAACCAAGGCGAATATATCCGCTCAGGCCATCCATGGGAACAAATCGCAGAATGCCCGGCAGGCCGCGTTGAACAATTTCAAGAGCGGAGCGACTCGCGTCATGGTGGCTACCGATATCGCCGCTCGGGGAATCGATATCGACGAGCTGTCCCACGTGATCAACTTCAATCTCCCCAATATTTCGGAAACCTACGTTCACCGGATCGGACGAACAGGAAGGGCGGGACTCAGCGGGACCGCGATCTCTTTCTGCGAGACGGAGGAACTGCCATATCTTAAGGATATCGAGAAAGTGATCAAGAAGAAGATTCCCGTCGTGGAGGACCATCCATATCCGATGTTGGGCGTGACCGTGGCTGTTAAGGCGGAAACGCCAAATGCATCGCCCGTTCGGAACAAAGCTAGAAATTGAACTGAATTATGGGGTTCTTTAATCATCGGAGAACCATACAGTCCGTGAAGATGTAAACTTATTTTGGCGCACTTACTGAAAAGAACATGTAAAAAGAGACCATAAAAATGGTCTCTTTTTACATGTTTTCTTATATGCGACCTTCAGATGAAGAAATCTCCGCATTGCAGAGAATTGACTGCCTGAAAATGAGGAAAATTGTACCAAGTAGAACTTAATTGTACCTACCATGTAAATAAAAAAACTGCTACAATTTTTATGTAAGCGCTTTCATTAAAATAATAAAGGAGATGAATTAATGTGAATGTATTGTTGAAAAAAACTCGGTTATTGCTCTTGGTTTTTATTTTCTTTACCGCACAGTTTGGACACGTAATTCCGATTCTGAATGAAACGAATGTCGTGAAAGCAGCCGATAACGGACTGGGCGCAAAACCGTATATGGGGTGGAGTAGTTTTAGTATGCAAGTTTTTACCGGCAACAGCCAGATTATAAACGCAGCCAATCTTATCGCACAATCCAACGCAATGAAGACGACCCTTCAACCCTATGGATATAAATATATCAATGTAGATGCAGGTTGGAACGGCGGCACGGACGGATATGGTAGACCTATTCCGAGCACTACCTTATATCCTAACGGACTTCAGGCTGTCATAGATCATGTACACAATAACGGACAAAAATTTGGTCTCTATATGATCCCGGGTTTGGGAAAAAACATTTACGATGCCGATTTACCGATATACGGTACCACATGTACGGCGCGGGACATTGCTTACCAGCCGTTAACGAAAGGGGATTATTGGGATTTTACTTATAGAATTGATTTCTCAAACCCTTGCGCTCAGAGTTATATCAATTCTATTGCAGACCTGCTTGGACAATGGGGCGTCGATTTTCTGAAATTCGACAGCGTAACGCCCGGCTCCGGCATAAGCGACCTATCTCTTGATGCTCGGGATGACGTCAAGGCCTGGTCTCAGGCGCTGGCTCCGCACAACATCTGGCTTGAATTATCATGGGCATTGGATATTAACTATATCGACTACTGGAAACAATACGCGAACGGCTGGCGTGTGGATTGGGATGTCGAATGTTATTGTACGGGTGCTTTAACCACATGGAACAACATTGCACGGCTTTTCCCGAGAGCCGCGCAATGGTGGCGGCATGCGGGCCCTGGAGGATGGAACGATTTCGATTCCCTGAATGTAGGCAATGGCGCAATGGACGGCATCACGCAGGACGAACGTCGTACAGCGATGACGTTATGGGCGATGTCGTCGGCCCCCTTGTATATTGGCAACGACATGACCAACCTGGACAGCTTTGGTATCGGTTTGTTGACCAACGATGAAGTGATCGCTGTCCATCAGGCTGGCCGCCCTGCGCATCCTGTGTCCACGGAGTCCGATCAGCAGGCTTGGTATGTGAATAACGGCGATGGGAGTTACACCGTCGCGTTGTTTAACCTCGGAAGTTCATCTGCAACGGTTAACGTCAATTGGAACGATATCGGCTTAAACGGCTCCGCTACCGTCCGGGATCTTTGGAGTCATACGGATCTTGGAACTTTCGCCACCGGATACAGCTCGGTAAATCTGCCTTCGCACGCTTCGCGATTGTTCAAAGTTGTGGCCCAAGGCGGACCCGTTACCGCCAATGACGACGAACCCGGGACGAAATACACGGGCGCTTGGGTGCGAAACGGAGGCAAGGAATTCAGGGGAGAACCGCAGAATCTTGTCGTTCAAATAAACGATGCAAGCAAACCGAACAGTACGATTAGCCCGACGACGGGAAGCTTTAATAAGGCTAGCCAGCTTGATCTCAACACTACGATGACACTAAATGGAAATTCTCTGGTCAACATTAAAAATGGAGCAACAACATTGGTGTCTGGTATTAATTACACGGTGTCAGGCAACCTTGTCACCTTCAAAAAGGAATACCTAAGTACCCGACCAAATGGTATAACCCAACTGATTTTTAACTTCAGTTCGGGGAAACCGCAGTACTATTCGATCCTGGTAAAGGACACGACGGTGACGATAAATAACAGTACCGTCACCCCGGTTGCGGCAAGCTTCGATAAGAACGAAACGGAACAGGATGATGTAAGGCTGACGATCGCACTTAACGGAAATCAGTTGAGCAGCATAGCACACGATGGAACCGCATTGGTGCAAGGTACCCATTATACGGTGTGGGACAACGAGGTTACGATCAAGAAGGAATACCTTGTAACCAAGCCGCTGGGGACATCAGATTTAACGTTCACCTTTAGCGCGGGCACTGCACGAACCATTGCCCTAATCGTAAGGGACTCGTCCATGGGAGGTTCTAAATCTCTAAACGATACGCATTCGTCGATTACGTATACGGGCACTTGGCCCCACAGCTTTAACAGGGGATTCGGGGATTTCATGGATGACGTGCATTTCACCGAGGCAAACGGCAATTCCTTTGAACATACGTTTAATGGAACGGGAGTCGAAGTCGTTACGGAATTGGATACCGCCCAGGGCAATATCGATTTCTATGTGGACGGTCTGCTCAAAAAAACCGTTGGCACATTGGACCTCGACAGAAGCACCCAAAAAATCGTGTACAACATTACGGGACTGGCAAACGGGTCTCATACCATTAAGGGCGTAAAAACATCGGGAGTGTTCATGTTATTGGATAAAGTTAGGGTGAGTCTGCCCGATTTGATTAGCCCCATAACGGCCATTTTTGATAAGGCGCTTCAGACAGATGTCGCATTCACAACGACCATTACCGGAGTAAGCAGCATTACAAACGGTGCGGCAGCGTTGGGGGTAGGCACCGATTACACGGTGTCAGGCAACACGGTCACCATCAAGAAGGGATACCTTGCAGCCCAGCCGAATGGTAAAATCTACCTGACCTTTAACTTCACCGGCGGAGAGACACAGAATCTCGTCATGACGGTAAAAGATTCAGCGGCATCGAACAGCACCATCAGCCCCGCTGCAAGCAGCTTTGATAAGAAAGAAACGGCACAGGCAGATGTCTCAACCACGATAACGCTTAATGGGAATACCTTAAGCAGTATAGCGAACCGTGGAACCGTTTTGGTCTCAGGTACCGATTACACGGTGTCAGGCAACAATGTCACCATCAAGAAGGGATACCTTGCAGCCCAACCGAAGGGAACAACGAAACTGACTTTTAACTTCAGTGCGGGAGATCCGCAGACGTTAATGATCACAATAAGCGATACATCGCCGCCGAGCAGCGCTCTCAGCCCGACTACGGTAAGAGTCGATCAAATGGCAACGGTACTGGTTGATGCCTCAACCATGATGACGCTTAACGGAAATACTTTAAGCAGCATCAAAAACGGTGGAACCACATTGGTCGAAGGCACCGACTACACGTTATGGGAGAATCATGTCATCATCAAGAAGGCATACCTTGCAGCCCTGCCGAAGGGAACAACCAATCTCACTTTCATTTTCAGCGCGGGAAAGGCGCAGAATCTTGCCCTCGTCATAAGCGACACATCCAGAGGACGCTATGAGTCCTTCAATGACGATAATAGCCGGATTTCATACAAGGGTACTTGGTATTCAAGTAAAAACAGAGGATTTGGGGATTACGCGGATGATGTGCATTGGACCGAGAAGAACGGCGATTCCTTTGAATTTACGTTTAAGGGAACCGGTATTGAACTGATCTCGGAAACGGATCCGGCAACGGGGGATATGGATATCTACGTGGACGATCAGTTCAAACAAACCATCAGCACCTCTAGCAAAGTCAGTAACCAACCTCAAATAGTTGTGTACAGCTTAAACGGATTGTCCGATGATACTCATAAAGTCAAGGCTGTGAAGAAATCGGGATCATTTATGGTGTTGGATCGATTGAAAGTTGTATTGCCGGATGTAATCAGCCCGGATACTGCGAGCTTTGAAAAGACGAATCAGGTCGATATAACGGCAACGTTGACAACCGACCCAAGCAACTTAATCGGCATAACCAATGGCGGAACTGCGCTGGTCCAGGGCACCGATTACACGGTCTCAGGCAACCAGGTCACCATCAAGAAGGGGTTTCTTGCAACACAACCGATGGGAGCCGCCAATCTGACCTTCTCCATCCGCGGGGATTATCAGAATGACGTACACTATACAAGCACGAACGGCGATTCCTTTGAGTACACGTTTACAGGATACGGAATTGATTTCGTTACGGCCAAGGGTCCCTTGCAGGGTGATGTGGATATTTACGTAGACGACGTGTTTAAACAAACGGTAAGTACGTATAACGCCAGTAGACTAACCCAACAAACCGTATATAGCATTACAGGGCTCTCCAATGGTACACATAAAATCAAGGGAGTGAAGAAATCCGGAACTTATATGTTGGTCGATAGCTTTAAAATCGCTGTACCTGCAAACGTTAATTATGCCATTACGGATGGTTGGGATCAAAAGAACGGTAAGACATTGGTTGAAGACTCAAAAGTGTACACCGTAATTTCGATTGACGACACTTATTTCGAGGTGGAAAAGGGAGGATACTATGTGGCCTTAAAGGCGGCTGCTGCCAACATTCCTCCCGGAGCTACCATCACGAATGCGGTGTGGAAGCTTCACCATTCCGAAGAGAGCGGTTTTGGAAACGGCAAAATTACGATCAAGCTCGGTTCCAACTTTACCGCGAGCCGGGGCGCCTCAGGGGTGACTTATGCAACCGACAGCACTGTACCGATTCTGACTTCCAAAGGCGAATATCAGTGGAATGTGACCTCCTTCATCACGAACAGTATAGCCAATGGAGGCGCCGAACTCTTGGTGTACAATAACGACAGTAACAAGAAGATAAGAGTGGACAGAGCGATTCTCGAGATTACCTATAACAAGTAACATTTCTTTATCTGGGTGTCCCGCGTTTCCATAGCGGGTACCGGTAAGGCAATTCACGTAAACGTCAAACAGCCCTCATCTTGGTAACAAGGTGGGGGCTGTTTGACGTTTACTAATATAAAGGGGATATCCCGCCTTCCTTACTTAACCCGCCACTTCGCCTCTTTTACGAATCTAAGTGTATAATAGTCAGTTAATCTCAGCGAACAGGATCATTTTCAAATCTAGTTGTAAAACATGCACGTAGTTGAAAACAATTAGCCAAATATCGGAGTTTAGCCGGAAATTAAACAATTTAAAATATTCCTTGACAAGAATATTCCCATTGGCGTATATTCAGGATATGAATTCGACATGGAGCGCTCTTGCCGAGCCGAACCGGTTTCGCATCGTCGAGCTCTTGCGAGATAGCCCCCTTACGGTGGGAGAAATCGCCGATCGACTGGGGCTTGGGCAGCCGCAAGTTTCCAAACATCTCCGCGTTCTCACGGACGCGGGACTCGTCGAGGCGCATCCGATCGCGAATCGGAGGATCTACTCGCTGCGGCCCGAGCCGTTCCAAGAGATGGACGTTTGGTTAAAGTCCTTCAACGGCGTCACGACCGAGAGATTCGACGGTTTAGACTACTATTTACAAGAACTTCAAAAAAAGGAGAGCACGGTCCTTTCGCAACGACAAAATCCCGATTCGAAAATGGAGGAATCAGAAATGGCAAATCAAGCAAGCAACGAAATGGTAACGACGGTAGGGGAACTGGATCTCGTCATGGAAAGAACCTTCGATGCGCCGCAAGAGCTCGTTTTCAAAGTGTTCACGGAGGCCGAGCACGTAGCGCGCTGGTGGGCGCCGTTGCCTTACACGATTCCGGTGTGCAAGATCGATCTTAGGCCGGGCGGAATCTGGCATTATTGCATGCGATCGCTAGAAGGCGAAGTACAATGGGTGAGAAGCGTGTATAGCGAGATCGTGCGCCCGGAGCGGGTTTCCTATTCGAGCCTCTTCTCGGACGAGAATGCGGTTCCGAACGATATGATCCCCGAGCAATTCTGGACGGTGAAGATTTTCGATGTTGATGGGAAGACTCGGTTAGTTAGCCAGATTAAATACGAATCCCCCGAGGCGCTCAAGCTGACTTTGGATATGGGCATGAGAGAAGGCTACGCGGAAGCGCTCAACAATCTGGCCGGCTACTTAAAGGAGCTCCAATAAAAAAGTCATCTCCAAAGACGGCACGAAGATCGCCTATGACGAGCTGGGTAATGGGCCCGCGGTCTCGGGATCAAGATGTTGGCCCTATATCAGCCGCCGTTCATGATCGACGCCAACCTTCCCTTGCCTTCGTAGGACTTCGCGAAGAAGCCGCAACGGTTTGTGGGATGAGGAGGGAAGGAACCTCGCAGTCACCATAAGTCGAAAAAAGACACTAACCGCTTTAGGTTAGTGTCTTTTGTGTCCATTTATTCAATCGTGTCGGAACGGCCCTCCTTCGCTTGAAGCTCTTGCAGATAATCGTCCAGCTGATCGAATCTTTGTTCCCAGATCCGGCGAAAGGACTCCAGCCAGGTATCCAGCTCTTGGAGCGGCTGGGGCCGTAGCATGTAGATCCGCCGGTTAGCGATCGGATGCACCTCGACGAGCCCGGAATCGCTGAGCACGCGGAGATGTTTGGACACTTGCGGCTGATGAAGCCGAAGCCGATCGGCGATCTCTCCTACTGGGCGGGGACCGTCACGCAATAGTTCGACAATGTGTAAGCGATTTGGCTCGGCTAGAGCGCTTAAAGTCATAGTGTTCATGACCTGAATATAATTCATTTTGAATATTCCTGTCAAGGAATATAAAGTGTCAGCCGTCCAATTTGGACTTTTGCTACTCGGCGAACGGGGAAAAGGATAAATAAGCGCGCCGCAAGTGCTTATTTCGTCGTGGATGGCGTGATCCACTTCGGTTCGCCAAAGTCGAAGAGCTCATGCAGATGAAACAGGTTACGATATTAATCCCCGGACGCTATTGTCCGGGGATTGTTATTGCTATTTTCGCCGAGACCTCCACCCGAACACTTTGACGTGAACGAGCAGTTTCGTTCCCCAGTGCGATGCGATGTACAGAATGATCAGCAGCACAATGATAGGACGGAACAGCAGGAAGAGCACGAACCAGGAAAGGAAGAGCTGCCACGGTTTTAACTTGCGAATCAGCTTGATGGGGTACAGGAAAAAACGATAAAAGGCGTAGCTCTTCTGCAGGCTCTCCAAGTACTCCTTGCGAATTTGCTCGTTATCCGGATCAAGACGGATGGCGTTCTTGAGAAACTCCGTTTCTCTTTCGTAGTCGGAGCGTTGTCCCGCCGCCCAGCCTAAGTAAAGAAATACGCGGGACGACTCGTCGCTTAGCCGGAGTGCTTGCCGCTCCAGCGAACGAGAGCCTTCGTCGTTCTTTAATAAAGCTTCAAGGTATGCGGCGAATGCAAGGAATACCGGATTCTCCGGGAGCAAAGCGAGTCCCTGCTCCAGATGCTCCCTAGCTTCCTCAAACTTTCCCTTTTCGCTGCTGAGGTTGGCTTTCAAATAGAAGTACTGAGCCTCGTAAGGATCGACGCGCAGCGCTTCCTCGATCGCTCCAGGCAAGTCTTTTCGGTTCCCGTTGTCATGGTAAGCGAACACCCGGACGAACCAGCCAAGCTTGTTTTCCGGATCAACCTTTAGAGCTTCTTGGCTCCACTTCAGCGCTTCTTCATATTTCTCCATTCGGAGGTAAACCTGCCCAAGCAACGCATATGCATCTGCGTCTTCGGGCGTTTCCGCGATCAACGACTGCGCTTCCTCGAGAGCCTCCCGGTATCGGCTCCACTCCATGAGCTGGTAAACCTTCCGATAAGCCGAACCGATATCGAATGGTACGGTCATGATTTCAATCCGTGAGCTTTAATATAATCAAGGACATGCTGGTAATCCTGGTTCATATCGCTGAAGGTGGCGTAGTTCTTCGCTGTCGCGAACCACTCCAAGGTCGTAGGTTTCCGGCGTTTCAGGGCTTCCTTCAGGTCGTCTTGCCGAATGGGTTGGATGCTTCCGACCTCCATCGTTCTCTCCAAGGCCAACTCGACGGCATCCTTCACCACTTGCTCCAGATCGGCACCCGAGAAATGCTTGGAATCCTTCGCCAGCTTCGCCGTATCCAATTTGTCGAGCGGCTTGCCGGCCAGCTTCAGGTTCAGAATCGTTGACCGTTCCGGTTCTTCCGGAGGCGGGACGAAGAGGAGATGGTCGAAACGACCGGGCCGGCGCAGGGCGGAGTCTAAATACCACGGCGTGTTCGTGGCGCCTATAATAAATACCTGATCATTGAACGTTTGCAGTCCGTCGAGCTCTAGCAGCAGTTGGTTGACTAACATTCGGTCGTGGTGTTGCCGCATTTGGTGCCGGCTTCCCCCTAGCGCGTCCAGCTCGTCGATAAAGATGATGCAGGGCTTGTTCTCCCTCGCCTTCTCGAACAAATCGTGCAAATTATGCTCGCTCTCCCCGACGTACATGGATAGTATGGCCTGAAGTTCGATATGAAGAAAATGGGCATCGATTTCGCCCGCGACCGCCCGCGCCAGAAAGGTCTTCCCGCACCCCGGCGGGCCATATAGGAGTAGGCTGCCACCGGCTTCTTTGCCATAGGCTTTGAATATTTCCGGTTGCTGAAGCGGCAGGATGAAGTTCAGGCGAATCTTCTTCTTAACTTCCTCCAAGCCGCCGACGTCCGCGAATGTTTCCTTCGGTTTTTCCGATTCCACGAGCGTTTTGTCGTTCTTGTCGAAGTGGATAACCTTCAGCTTGCCGCGTCGGCGTTCTTCCAGGTCATTGCGGTCTGACATAGTCTGCCTCTTTTCTTCATTAAACTAGTAGTCTTGCTTACAGAATATCAGAAGAATGATCATTAACAAATCTATGATTTTCCGACAGGCTCTCTTAACTTGTCCCTGAACTGCTTGGGCGAGCAGCCGTTGTATCGGCGGAACATGTCATAGAAGTGGCCGAGGTTGGAGATGCCCACCGACTCGGCCACTTCCGCTATGCTCACATCGTTCGTAAGCAGCTGTTGCTCGGCCTTCTTGATCCGTTTGTAGACGACGAAATCGGTAAAGGACATGCCGACCGCTTTCTTGAACGTCTTGATGAAGTGCGTATAGCTCATGTTGACTATCCCGCAAATGTCCGAGACGGACAGCTTATCGCTCAAGTTATTTTCCACGTAATCGACCGCGGGCTGCAGTCTGCCAATCAGTCGATTATCGTTATAATTGAGTTGCGCTAACTCGTCATGCCTCAGCAGAAGCAGCAGAATGTTCTTGATCTTGGAAGAGACGGCGAGCTCGTACCCGATCTGGGCGTCGTTCATCTCCCGGTAAATATCGCGAATGAGGGTCGCTGTTTGCGCCCGGGCGTCCCTGTTGTCCCTGTAAATATAATTAAGCGAGCTAAGCGGACGGATAACTTCGGAGAAATGCTGCATGTTATTGAGCGTGCTCGGATCCCAATACTTGCGCAAGTCGATCTGGAACACGATGTAGCTGAGGCCGCCATCCTTCGTCTGCATCGTCAAATGCGGCTCTGACGAGCCGAATAGCGCGATATCTCCTTTACGCAGCACAAGCTGCTCCTCTCGGTAGAAAGCCGTAAGCTCTCCCTTAAGAATGAGCAGGAACTCCACTTCTTCATGGTAATGCCAGTCGGAATACTTTTTCTGTCTCCAATCCTGTTCCAATCTTCGGCGAATGTCCTCCGGTACAAGATTTTCGGAATCGATTTGCCAAATCCGCATCGCGAGAAAAGGATTCTGGTAGACGACTTGCTCGTAGCGCATCTCGGGGTACATGGACATGCTCCTTGAGGATCAGTGGCTGCGACAGGATCGCGTAACGATATTTTAACATAGTCGCTTTGTATGATATAGTCGATGACAGAATACCATAAGAATTGAATAGAATAGGCAATCGATTAAAGCGCATTCATCGAATAGAATGAAGTTAGAAATCAACCTTAAGGAGAGTCCACCCATGAGCCAATCAATCAATGTAACGGTTTGGAACGAATTTCGTCATGAGAAAACGAACGAGAAGGTAGCTTCCGTCTATCCGAAAGGTATGCATACGGCAATCGCGGAGGGGCTGGAAATTACGGGAAAAGTTCAAATAGCAACATTGGATGATCCGGAGCATGGCTTGTCCGAAGCGGTTCTCGACGGTACCGACGTTCTCATCTGGTGGGGACATATGGCGCACGGCGAAGTACGGGACGACATCGTGGAGCGGGTACACCAGCGCGTACTGAAAGGCATGGGGCTGATCGTGCTTCACTCCGGTCACTTCTCGAAAATATTCAAGAAGCTTATGGGAACCTCGTGCGATCTGAAGTGGCGCGAAGCGGACGAGAAGGAACGCATCTGGGTCGTGAATCCGGGTCATCCGATCGTCGATGGCATTGGAGAATACATCGAGCTCCCGCAGGAAGAAATGTACGGCGAGCACTTCGATATCCCGGAACCGGACGAGCTGGTCATGGTGAGCTGGTTCGAGGGCGGCGAAGTTTTCCGCAGCGGCTGTTGCTATACTCGCGGCGCGGGCAAGATCTTCTACTTCCGTCCGGGTCACGAGACTTATCCGACTTACTATAACCCGCAAGTACGGAAAGTGATCTCCAACGCGGTGAAGTGGGCAGCTCCGGTGAACCGCGAGTACCCGCGCTACGGAAACGCGAAACCTCTAGAGACGATTAAGGAGAAAAATTAATGACGCTTAAAGTCGGAGTTATCGGAACGGGCGGTATTTTCAAATTCGCCCATTTGCCTGGATGGCTATCGCATAAGGAAGTGGAAGTCGTCGCATTCTGCGACGCTTTCCGCGCTTCCGCGGAAGCGGCGGCGAAGGATTTCCCCGATGCGAAGGTATACGACGATTACCGCGAGCTGATCGCCGATCCTTCGATCGATATCGTCGGCATCAGTACGCCCAATCTCTATCATTCAGAGATTGCCATCGCGGCGCTGCGGCAAGGGAAGCACGTGTTCTGCGAGAAGCCGGACGCGGTCAATCCCGCCGAAGCGCAGAAGATGGCGGACGTCGCGCGCGATTCGGGCAAGCTGCTCATGACGATGCGCAACAACCGCTTCAGCGAAGAAGCGAAGTTCGCGAAACGCATTATCGGGCAAGGTCAGCTGGGCGACCTGTACATGGGACGCTGCGGATGGATACGCCGCCGGGGCATTCCGGGACGCGGCGGTTGGTTTACGACGAAGGAGCTTTCGGGAGGCGGACCGCTGATCGACCTTGGCGTGCACATGATCGACATGGCGATGTGGTTGAGCGGCAATCCGAAGCCGGTCACGGTGTCCGGTTCGACTTACCGTAAGTTCGCGGATCGTCCGGACGTTTCGGGGCAGATTCCCGCCGGGACGTTCGACGTCGAAGACTTGGCGGCGGGCTTTATCCGCTTCGATAACGGCGCTTCGTTGCAGATTGAATTCAGCTGGGCGTCCAACATCGAAGAAGAGAAGAAGTTCCTGGAGTGGAGGGGCACCGAGGGCGGGTTCAGTCTCGTCAACGATAAGCTGCGGATCTTCACGGAGAACGAAGGCGTGCTGATCGATCAGCAGCCTCAATTCCCGGCAGCCGCCATCCCGCAGCACACGGCGAACATTCAACACTTCATCGAGTGCGTGCTTGGACGCGAGACGCCGACGATCACTCCTGACCATGGCGTTGATATGATCAAGATTTTGTCCGCGATCTACGAGTCCGCGGAGCTTGGCCGGGAAATCCGGTTGTCGTGATACAAAGCCCGCCGGAGAACATCCTCGGCGGGTTTTTTGGAAAGATCGGGAGGTTGAAAACTCATCCCGACGGGGCCTCTTTAAATCGATAGAAGAGGCACCCTGGGAGGAAATAGAGCGGCTCAGCCGCTTTAAATCGACGGAAGTGGCACCTTGGGAGGAAATAGAGCGGCTCAGCCGCTTTAAATCGACGAAAGAGGCACCCTGGGAGGAAATAGAGCGGCTCATCCGCTTTAAACCGACGAAAGAGGCACCCTGGGAGGAAATAGAGCGCCACGGACCTTAGTTCCGTTATTTCTCCTAAATGGAGTCTGGTAATGCGATTTAGACCGCTGACAGCGGCTTAGAGCACAGATTGACTCCGTTTTTTCTCATTTAGACCGCTGACAGCGGCTTAGAGCACAGATTGACTCCGTTTTTTCTCATTTAGACCGCTGACAGCGGCTTAGAGCACGGATTGACTCCGTTTTTTCTCATTTAGACCGCTGACAGCGGCTTAGAGCATAGATTGACTCCGATTTCTTTCATTTAGACCGCTGACAGCGGCTTAGAGAACAGGTTGACTCCGTTTTTTCTCATTTTACGATTCTTTCGATTCATTCGACCTGTAAATATCGTTTATTATAGGTAACATAAGCCGATCGGGAAGGGGAATGGAGATGATGAACGGAATGGAATGGGAAAGAGTGCACCACGTCAGTCTGGCGGTCAGGGATTTGGAGCGGGCCAGGGAATTTTATAGCGGAGTGCTGCGGTTAACCGAAATCCAGAGGCCGCCGTTTGGCTCCCGCGGAATATGGTTTCAAGCAGGCGGACAGCAGCTTCACTTGATCGAGCATCCGGGCGGCCAAGCGCTTCGTGAGGGCGGGATCGACACTTCGGACGGCCATTTCGCGGTGTGGGTGAAGAGCTACCGGGAAGCGATCGACTTTCTGGAGCAAGCGGGTATCGCCCATAAAGCAAGTCCGGATAGCATCGCGGGCTTCTCGCAGATTTACATTCAGGATCCGGACGGGAACATTATCGAACTGGATGCGGCTTATGGTTCGTAGAGATGGAGAGCAGGAAGCGGTCGAGGCTTAGAGCCGTTATTCCTTGGCGTGCTTAACGAAACCTCTAGGACTCAATCCGTATGTTTTACGAAACAGGGTGGCGAAATGATTATAGTTATTGAACCCGACATCGAGCGAGGCTTCGGTGGCCGTCCTGCCCATGTGTTCCATGAGCAAGGCTGCTTGCCGGAGCCTCATTCGGTTAAGATGCTCGACTACCGATTCCCCTATCTCTTGTTTGAATAGATGGGAGAATCTCGAAGCGGACAGTCCCGCGTATCTAGCTAGGTCATCGATGCGGATTTCATTCTTCATCGACCGGGTCAGGAACTGAAGGGCATGCTCGATTCTCGAGTCGATTTTCTTCTCCAACCGTTGCGCGATCAGCAGAATGATGTCGCGAAGAGAGTTCTCGCACAATGTATGCCAGAAAGCGGATCTGTCTCGGGAATCATGGAGCAAGTTCTGAAAGTCCCGGTAGACACGCTCACGCATGTGTCCTTCGGGCAGGGCGTGAATCAGCGCTTCTTCGTCGGGTAAATAGTCGGTTTCCGATAGTTTCTGGAAATGCGCCCAGACGAAATTCCAACGTTGTCCCGCCACCGTTCCGTATTCGTGCGGCACTCCCGATTTCAGCAGCCCGATCTGTCCCGTACCGCAACGCTTCTCTCCGGAGGGCGTACGGATGAACCCTTCCCCGCTTAACGTATAGAAGATGAGCCAGTCCTTCATCCCTTTGGGCCGAGGTATCGAGTAGCTTTCATCTTCGTCGTAGTGTCCTCCGAATATTGTGGCTTTTGGTATATCGAGATCATCCCTCGAATAGCTGGACATAGAATAAATAACCTCCGTTCCATATTCGAATAGCAGAATCCCACCACTTTATAGCAGCAATCTTACTTCATCTAACATACGGAAAGGGTTATTCTGATGTCAAGAAGCAGAATACGAGGCATGGGGGAATTAGGATGAGTATTCGACTAAGGACATTGACGGAGGAGCAGCTCGAAAGCTTTAAGACGGATGGTTATTTACACGTCAAAGGATTGTTCTCGGAGGAAGATCTTCGGGCTATCGAAAATACGTTTGAAAAAATAAGTCATACAAGGGTACCCGGCTTCTTCGAGCCTGACCTGAACGGAGAAACGGATGATCCCTTGAAGCGATATCCGCGCGTGATGCATCCGCACCGCTTCAACGAAACGGCAATGAAATACATGCTCCATAAGCCGGTGATGGAGGTTCTTGCGGATTTGTACGGCGAAGAAGCATTGGCCGCCCAGAGCATGTTCTATTACAAACCACCGGGCTCTCGCGGCCAAGCGCTTCATCAAGACAACTTTTACTTGCAGGTGGAGCCGGGCAACTGCATTGCCGCTTGGACTGCGGTCGATGCCGCCAACGAAGAGAACGGAGGCTTGCTCGTCGTTCCGAGGACGGGGGATTACGCGCTCGCGTGTCCCGATTTGGCCGACTCCAACGAATCGTTCACGAACCATTACGTGAAGCCGCCGAAGGATGAGAAAGCGATTCCCGTCATCATGGACAAAGGCGACGTGCTCTTCTTCAACGGCAACCTTATCCACGGCTCTTACAGGAACAAGACGAAGGATCGATTCCGCCGCGCTTTCATCTGCCATTACGCGAATGCCTCGGCTACCCAAATCAACGGCGGATATCGTCCTTTGTATCGGGAGGACGGAACGTCGGTAGACTTGGAAGCTAACCCCAACGGCGGTCCATGCGGAATAGAATTTTCTGGCACGCCATTTTATCACTGACGGATGGGGATACCGGTTTATCTTTTCAAAATGGGACCATCTTTGGGTATAGCGCCTAAGATGGTTCTTCTGACTTCCCTATTGCTAGAATGCTCGGCCAGCAGTATAAATAAAGAAAACATCATAGAGCAGGTGACCGTGTTGGAAGTCATGTTTTGTTCGTCGTGCGGCCAAGAGATGGAAACCAGGGACGTGGATGGCACGTTAAGAAGGGCTTGTACGAAATGCTCATTCGTTCATTGGGGCAATTATAGCATCGGCGTCGGCGCGCTAGTATTGAAGGAAGACAAAGTATTGCTCGTTCGAAGGGCGCAGGAACCCGGCAAAGGGTTCTGGACGAATCCGGGCGGGTATATCGAACAACTGGAGCCGATCGAAGAAACCGTAAGAAGAGAGGTTTTGGAGGAAAGCGGGATCGAGGCTGCGGTCCGGGGCATCGTAGCTTTGCGGGATCAACCGAGAAGCATACATAACCTATACGTCGCGTTTTCCATGGAATATGTGAGCGGAGAACCTACGCCTGACGGCATGGAAGTAGACGCTGCCGGATTTTACAGCTTGCAAGAGATGGAAACGATGAATGTCGCGGCATTTACCCGGTGGCTCGTCGACGTCGCCCTCCGCGGTCGATCCGAGGGACTTTCCGTCGACCGGAATCCCGTCGTTCCGCTAAACGGTTACGGATTATTCAGAGTATAAGGAGACTGATGCCGTTAAGGAAAATAGATTTAGTTCAAAAGGGTTTTCTCTCAATGTCATTACGACGAATTGAGAGAAAACCCTATTTTTTTCGCGTTAAAAATGATATATTCTGTTTTGTATGTTGTGTTTTAGTTAATTGATTAATATTTTTATTAATTCATATGTAAAGGAGTTTTAAAAATGGCACAGTTGATCATTAACGCGGATGTAACGAAAGGCAAAATCGATCGCAATATTTACGGGCATTTCGCCGAGCACCTTGGGCGATGCGTCTACGAGGGAATCTGGGTGGGCGAAGACTCGCCGATTCCGAATATCGAAGGCATGCGAACGGACGTCATCGAAGCCCTTCGCAAGCTGAAAGTTCCGGTATTGCGCTGGCCGGGCGGCTGTTTCGCCGATGCTTATCTGTGGAAGGATGGAATCGGTCCGAAGGAAAGCCGCAAGAGAATGGTGAACATCCACTGGGGCGGTTTGGTTGAGAACAATCATTTCGGCACGCACGAGTTTTTGCGATTCTGCGAATTAATCGGCGCCGAGCCTTATATATCGGGGAATGTGGGTAGCGGTACGGTTCGGGAGATGGCGGAGTGGGTCGAGTATATGACGTTCGACGGGGAATCGCCGATGGCGAATTGGCGCAGGGAGAATGGCAGGGACGAGCCGTGGAAACTCAAATATTTCGGCGTCGGCAACGAAAGCTGGGGCTGCGGCGGCGACATGCGTCCGGAATATTACTCGGACTTGTATCGTCATTATGCCGCATACGTGCGCAATTTCGGCGGGAGCAAGATTTTCAAGATCGCTTGCGGAGCTGGCTCCTATGAATACGGCTGGACGGATACGGTTATGAGCATGGCTGGCAAGTATATGGATGGCTTAAGCTTGCATCACTATACGCTTCCGACTTCCGTATGGGCGGATAAAGGCTCTTCAACGGAATTCGATGAGAGATTATGGTTCAAGACGCTTCAGCAAACGATTGAAATGGACACGATTATCGAGAAGCATTCGACCATCATGTCCAAGTACGATCCCGAGAAACGCGTGGCTCTTATCGTCGATGAGTGGGGCACATGGTACAACGTTGAACCGGGCACCAATCCGGGGTTCCTTTATCAGCAAAATACGCTGCGGGACGCGCTTGTCGCGGGGATCAACCTGAACATTTTCCACAAGCATAACGATCGGGTTAAAATGGCGAATATCGCGCAAATCGTCAACGTGCTGCAGTCGGTCATTCTAACGGAAGGCGGACGTATGTTGCTGACGCCTACTTATCATGTCATGGAGATGTATAACGTTCATCAAGACGCATTGCTTGTGGATAGCACATTGATCTCGCCCGCATACGAATCGGAAGGGGATAAGCTGGACCAGATTAGTGCATCGGTTTCCGTCAACGAGAATAACGTGATGCACATCTCGCTTTGCAACCTGCATCACGCCGACGGCGCGGAAGTTCGCATCGATATCCGCGGACGCCAAGCAGAGAGCGTTCAAGCAACCGCGCTAACTTCGGAAGAAATGAACGCCCACAATACGTTCGATGAGCCTGACGCCGTAGCTCCAAGCGCATTCACCGATTTCCGTCTGGAAAGGAACGAGTTGATCGTTAAGCTGCCGGCAAAATCCGTCGTCGTGCTTGCGGTACGCTAAGGATGGCATCGTTGGCGGAGGAGTCGAAAATGGCCGAATGCAAAGGGTGCACAGAGAGCGTGCATATGACGCCCGAGGAAATCGCGAAAGTATTCGGCGAGACCATTCGGGTGAAGAACGTTAAGCTGGCAACCGAGGCGGAATACGAGCGCAGGATGTCCGAATGCCGGAAGTGCGATGCTTTTCAATTCGGAACGACCTGCCGTTGGTGCGGATGCCTCATGGACATCAAAGCGAAGCTGGAGAAGGCGAATTGCCCATCTCCCGGCGGAAGTCGTTGGTGACCTCATGTTCTTGGCGGTAACGGGCGGGAGTTTGGCCGGTAGCCAGCTTGAACTGTTTGTAAAACCTTTTGAGATCGTAAATTCCGACCTTCGCGGCAATGTCCGCGATAGTAAAGAAGCTTGACGAAGGATCGGCCAGCAGTTGGCAGCTGCGGTCGATCCTTTCCTTGTTCAAGAGGGCGGTGAATGAGAGTCCGGCGTGTTCCGCTAGAATGCGTTGAAGCTGCCTCTCCCCGACGCCGACATGCTGTGCAACGTCGGTTAACGATAGCTTCTCATGCAGATGCTCCCTTACGTAAGGATAAATTCGGTCCATACGTCTTGCCGCGGGATCTCCTTGCGTTTCTATTTCCGGGTTCATAGCTCGTTCCATCCCGATAAGCAATTGCAGGAGAAGACCGCACATCATCGTCTCGTAACCCGTCCGCTTGCTCTCGAATTCCTTAAGCAAAGACTCGAACAAATGCCCGAATTCACCCGATCTCTCGCGCATTTGCAGCCAACGATCCGACTCGGAGCTAATTTCGCGGAAGCGATATAGGCCGTATTCGAGGGGAAGGATCAAGGTTAGGAATCGAAAAATCGTTTCGTCGAAAATACAATTTCCGATGATAAGCGGTTCTTTGGGGTTAGGGGAAGACGGACGGAAAATATGCGAGACGCCGACGGGGAGGAAAAACAAATCTCCCTGCGTGACGCGAATCGTTTGGTCTTCGATGTAATGAAATCCGCTGCCTGCCCATACGTAGCAGATCTCGATGAAGTCATGCGCGTGCTCAGGCAATTCGAAACGCTCGCTGACGCGATTGACGTATAAGGAAAGCCCGTTCGCGAAAAATTGCTCTCCCTTTTCGATCCATAGATTTTGTTTGCGCATGATCTCTTGCCGCCCCTTTCCCGTTGCACGTCTATGGTCATTATATACCTATAAAATGTCGCAATAAACCCATAACGAAATCGCTTTATTTTTTTACAATTAGGGAAACGACATTAAAACCGAGGATGTGTTGATTATGGATTGGAAGGCTGCATGGATATGGGGAGACGGAGAAGCGAGTCCGCGCAATGAATGGAGATGTTTCCGCAGAACCTTCGACGTTCCGCTGACTGGAGCGGAATCGGCATCTTTGAAAATAACGGCCGACTCGCGGTACGTGTTATACGTAAACGGTACTCAGTTAGGCCGGGGACCCGTACGTTCGTGGCCGTTCGAGCAATCCTACGATACTTACGAGGTCGGACATTTGCTCAAGGCCGGCGAGAAAAACACGATAGCGGCGCTGGTTATGCATTTCGGCGTTTCGACCTTCTACTATATCCGGGGACGCGGCGGCTTGTTGGCCCAACTGGAATACGGCGAGGGTACCGTTGCCGTGAAGACGGACTCTGCTTGGATCACATCCAAGCACTTGGGACAGCACCCGAGATCGCCTCGCATGTCCTGCCAGCACGCTTTTGCGGAGTATGTGGATGCTTCGGCATGGGACTCCGCATGGATCGATTCGGAGTACGATGACTCGGAATGGACGAATGCCGTCGTGCTTGGCCCGGCAGGCATGGAGCCGTGGACAACATTGAAGCCTCGCGATATTCCGATGCTGACGGAAGAAACCGTCTACCCTGTTCGCGTGGAATCTTTAACGAAATTCAAGTCGTTCCGGCTATCTACCGCCATCGACGTTCGGTCCGTAATGGTGGAAGGGAGCGAGGATCATTCTAACGTGGTCGAGTTCAACGGATTTATTGCGACGACGATAAGAGCGAGTCGGTCCGCTCAGGCTACGCTAGGCTTTCTGGCCAGCGGGGAATGCTTGAAGGCATTCTCGGTGAACGGGGAAATCATCGAGATGGATCGTCTTTACGGAAGCCTGCCGGAGCGGTACCTAGACGTCGAGCTTAAGGCGGGAGACAATTTACTGCTTATCGACGCATCCGGCGGTATGCATACGGGCAAGCTGCAAATCGGCGTATACGCGGAAAGCCCGACAGAGCTCGCGTTCGTCTCTCCGCTGCCTCGGTTCGGGGAACAGTCCGCGTTCTGTTCGGTAGGACCATTCGATGCCGTCGTCCATCTGGATCATCAAGCGAATCGGAAGTTGGATTGGAATCACGAGTTTTATACGGAATTGCTTGGATCGGTCAAACAAGCCGGGGACTTGGAGACTTACGGGGAGTGGCTGCGCCCGATAGCGCTCAAATACGTGTCGGAAGCGGATGTCTTCAGTCTAAGCGTTTGGAAGAAAGACAGCGTTAATCTCGCGGTTCCCGCGCAGCTTCAGAATGCGGTCATTCCGAATGCAGAAGCTGGAGTCGTTCCCGTGTACGAAGGATTCGATTCGGAGGTTTTGCTTGATTTCGGCAAAGAGTATTCGGGATATTTGACGTTCGAGATTGAAGCGGCCGAAGGAACCATCCTCGACTGGTACGGATTCGAGTATATGTCGGGCCGGTACCGTCAGGATACGTTCGGCCTCGACCATACGCTCAGGTATGTAAGTCGTTCCGGCCGACAATCCTATGTGACCCCGATCCGCCGGGGATTCCGATATCTGGCGTTAACGGTACGTAACGCTTCGGCTCCCTTGCGAATATACGGCGTGTCCTTCTCCCAGAGCAACTACCCGGTTGCCGAAGTCGGGAGATTCGAATGCTCGGACCCTCTGCTTAACGATATATGGGAAATCAGCAAGCATACGACGAAGCTCTGCATGGAGGACACTTTCGTCGATTGTCCTGCTTACGAGCAGACGTTCTGGGTAGGAGATAGCCGCAACGAAGCGTTGGTGAGCAACTACTTGTACGGCGTTCAGGACATTCTGAAACGTTGCCTAAGGCTGGTTCCGGGATCTAAGCATCAAACGCCGCTGTATGCGGACCAAGTGCCGAGCGGTTGGAGCAGCGTCATTCCCAATTGGACCTTCTTCTGGGCAATCGCCTGCTCCGAATATTACGAGCAAACGGCGGATGAGGCATTCGCGACGGAGATGTACGAACACATCCGGTTCACCATGGACCACTATTTGCTGAAAATCGACGACAGCGGTCTGTTTAACGTAAAAGGTTGGAACCTGCTCGATTGGTCGCCGATCGATCAGCCGAATGAAGGAATCGTAACGCATCAGAACGTCTTTCTCGCGCAAACGCTTCGCGTCGCGGCGCGGATGGGCGAGCTTGCAGGAGATGCGGAAGGCGCTGCAAAATTCGATGCGGCATCGAGTCGGCTAACCTCCGCGATTAACGAGCACCTTTGGGACGAAGAGAAGCAGGTGTACATCGATTGCATTCATGCGGATGGCCGCCGTTCAACGGTGATCAGCATGCAGACTCAGGTCGTAGCCTCTCTAACAGGGGTGGCGCAAGGAGATCGGAAAACGGTGATCGACGGGTACCTGTTTAATCCGCCGGAGCATTTCGTCCAGATCGGCAGTCCGTTTATGTCGTTCTTCTATTACGAGGCGTTGGCGAAAGTCGGCGGCGTAGGATTGATCCTGGACGATATACGAAAGAACTACGGCAACATGATCGTCCACGGGGCCACGACTTGCTGGGAGCAGTACCCGAATTTCCGCGAAAATCGCGCCAATCCGGATATGCTTACGCGCAGCCATTGCCATGCCTGGTCGTCCGCTCCCGCTTATTTCCTCGGACGGGAAGCGCTCGGCGTGCGCAGCCTTGTGCCGGGCTGGAGCCATATTGAGATCGCGCCTGTTCCGTGCGGACTCGAGTGGGCGCGCGGAAGCGTGCCGCATCCGTCCGGCGGGCGGATCGACGTGTCCTGGACGGCGGATGAGAGCCGCCGGACGATGACCATCAGCGTGTCGTATCCATCGGACGTGGCGGTGAGCATTAAGCTTCCGGAAGGTTATTCAGGGTATATTAAGGAAACGAAGCTGGAGCGGGTTTAGTTTAATGGTGTAGGTAGCGGTGGTACAGGGACATCCTGTACCACCGCAATGGTCATGGAATCTTCTTCCTCTTCCTCGCACGTTACCTGTTTGACTCTTTCCGCATCAAGGCCAAAAAAGTGCCTTCATCGCACGTTGCTCCTCAGTTCACCCTCAACCAAGGACAATAAAGTGCCTTCATTGCACGCTGCTATGTAGCCCACCCTCAACCAAGGCCAAAAAAGTGCCTTCATTGCACGCTGCCCTTGGCGCCTGAAGCCAAATGGATCGTGGTTCGCATCGGCGACCAGCTGCCATGGTTCCTGGCTTCGATCGTTTCGTTCGCCATCGGCTATGGATCGCTATGGATCAAGCGCAAACAGGACGCACCGGGAATACCGCGATTGGCGGTCACGTTCGTCATCGGACAATATTTCCTGGGGAGCATCGGTTACGGGATGGCGCATTTGCCCTATATCCTGTTTCCTCATCTGACTATCGGGCAGGCGGTCACCAACGACGCTGTTTTCCGATCGCTGCTCGTGTCGTATTCGATTGGGATCGCCGTCCTAGCCCCCGGCTTCTATCTCTTGGCGCCTGTTTCTTAAAGATAAGAAGTATATCTCCCAGGGGGAGTAGGGGATTCTATTTTTAGCGTATAGGAACACGAAGAACGATTTGACAAAAAAAGCCGATTATTGCATACTATTAAAGTTACTAACTAATTGTGAGTAACATTGGAAATTTCAACAACCGGAGGGAATAACTTGAGCAAAGAATTTTTGAATGCAGTGAAAAAAAGACGTACTTATTACGGTTTGAGCAAGGAAACCGTTATTTCGAAAGATCGGATTCAAGAGATCGTAAACGAAGCAGTTAAATATACTCCGTCTGCTTTTAATTCGCAAAGCGCACGAGTCGTTGTATTGTTCGGAGACCAATCCGACAAATTGTGGAATATCACGAAAGAAACATTGAGAAAGATCGTTCCTGCAGATAGCTTTGCCTCAACGGAAGAAAGAATCAATAGTTTCGGCAGCGGTTCGGGTACAGTACTGTTCTTCGAAGACCAAACGGTTGTAAAAAGCCTTCAAGAACAATATTCTGCGTATGCCGACAATTTCCCGCTTTGGTCCGGCCATTCTTCAGGCATGTTGCAATTCGTCGTATGGACTGCATTAGAGCTTGAAGGTTTGGGTGCATCGTTGCAGCATTATAACCCATTGATCGACGAAGAAGTCGCAACAACTTGGAATCTTCCGAAAGAATGGAAAATGATCGCGCAAATGCCATTCGGCAAACCGACGTTCCAACCGGGAGAAAAAGAATTCAGCCCGCTTGAAACCCGCGTTAAATTTTTCTAAGTTAATGAATCAAAAAAACCATAAGGCGACGAGAATCGTCAACTTATGGTTTTTTTTCATTATACCAGCGATAATATTTCGTCCTTAAATTGTCGAATGGCCATATCTGTATCGATCGTATAGCCGCATTCCAGACCGATAAATCCGTCAAAGCCAGTCCCCTTAATCGCGCGTAAAATGTTGACGTAATTTAATTCGCCCGTTCCCGGTTGCTTGCGGCCTGGGTTGTCCGCGATATGATAATGGTTGATCCGGTCTATGTAACCGGTCGCGTTGCGGATGACGTTGCCTTCCGTGATTTGCTGATGGTAGACGTCGAAGACAAGTTTGACGTTCGGGCTTCCGACCTGGTCGATGACGTCCACAGATTCATCCGAACGCTGAAGGAAATGCCCCTTGTGGTCGACGAGTCCGTTCAGCGGCTCGACTTCAAGCACGATGCCAGCTTCCTCGAATAGAGGAGCGCAGCGCTTAAGCGTCTCTACCATCGTCTGTCTTTGCGTATCGCGAGGCACTCCATCCATGACGTTGCCAGTCTGCGAGATGACGGAGCGGACGTTCAGAATTTTACACGCTTCGATCGTTTGGCGAATGCCCTCCAGGTAAGCTTCTCGATAGGACTCGTCGACCAAGCTGATGAATTTGGTACAAGTCGCGCTGATGCCGACGCCGATGCGTTCTTGTTCCTTAGCTACCCTGTTCAGATCGTTCAAATCCCACCAAGCGTAGTATTCCAACCCGTGAAAGCCGTGCTCTTTGATTTTCTCCAGGTGATAGATTTCATCTTTGCCCTGATAGGCTCCGATACATAAAGAATAGTTCATAATCGCAAGAACCTCCTTCTGTTAATTGGATAAAATGATAGGTTTGCCCGATACGGCGGATTCGTTGGCGGCGATGGTGATATCGTGCGTGCGAAGAGAATCTTCGTAATCGGACAGAATGCGGGACGTGTCTCCCGTGCGTAAGGCGTGAATGAATGCTTCGTCCTCCACGAAATAGGGATTGGCGACATTCGGATGCTTGCGAGCGCCATCCGTAGTGATTTCGTTAAGCGAATCGCCCCTAAGCTCGAGTACCCCTTTGTTCGTATAAATATCAAGCCCCACATGGTGTCCGACGGGCAAAAGGCAGGTGTTGGAGATGGTGGCAACCATTCCGTTCGCCAGTTTCATCGTAACCGAGCCGACATCCGGCACGTCGGTGCCTTCCACTTGCTGGCCCATAACCTGAAGGGCATAAGCGGCATACACCTCGCGTACTTCTCCGCACAGATAACGAAGCAAATCGACGATATGCGTCGTCTGCTCGACGAACTGGCCGCCGGAGCCGGATTGCACTCTCCACCATGGAACCATCGGCATGCCGCCCATCCAGTAACCTAGCGCCATACCCGCCTTGCTATTTTCCAGAAGCTGCTTGGCCAAGCCCGCAGATTCATTATACCTCCAATGATAGCCGACGGAAGTGATCAGTTTTTTCGCTTTAACCGATTCGCCGATCTTCCGAGGGATTTCCAGGTCTATTCCTAGCGGCTTCTCGACCAAGAATGGAATTCCTCGTTCGACGAGCTTAGCTTCCGCGTTTCCGTGAGCCATAGGAGGAACGCAAATATATACGCCATCCAGCTTCGTGCCGTCAAGCATTTCGTCCAGGTTAGAGAACGCTTTCGCTCCATCGTGTTCGGATGCGGTTTTCCGCGCGCGTTCCATGTTTACGTCATAAAACGCCGATAACGCGACGTCTTTCATTTGCACCAAGTTCTTCAGATGATGATTGGCGATTCCTCCGGATCCGATAAAACCAAGCTTAATCGTCATAGCCTTTTCCACTCCCGATCGTTAGAGTATAATATAATTCAACTTCGACCCTATTTTAGATCAATAGATTGGGGAATGAAATATAATATAATTCGCATTCGGTATAGGAAAATGAAACTGGAGGGATATCGTGAATACGTCCTATAGCAGGCACTTCGTAACAACCGAATGGGATCGAGGATTGCCTCTGCATCTCACTAGCGTCGGCTACTCCGAGCATCAAGCGGCGATCAACAGAGAAAACGGCTTTCATAGTTTTCATTGGCTGCACACGGTCGAGGGCTGCGGCGAGTTTACGGTGAACGGCGCTGCGATGAAGCTGAATCCTAACCAGGGCATCCTTCTGAAGCCGAACGTTCCTCACAGCTATTTTCCGGAAACGGCGATTTGGTCCACCTGGTATATGACTTTCGACGGTGCCTTGGCGAATCCGATCACCGCATCCCTCGACATTCCCCAGATGACTCCGCTCGGATGGGACACCGATTGTCCTCTAGCGAACATTCATGAGCAATATAGCGAGAAGTGCGGGTATAGTTTTGATTTTGCAGGTATAAACGGATCTCTCGAGGTGTATGCTTTTTTGTCCCAGATCAAGCAATACGGCCGATCCAGCGGGCAGACTTCCTTGTCCAAGGGGCATGAGAGGCTTACCCCGATTTACTTGCTCATCGAGGAGGAATTCGGCGACCCGAATCTGGGACTCGGCCAATTGGCGGACAGGCTTCAAGTCAGCTCCCAGTACCTCAACACGCTCTTTCGCAAAAGCTGGGGCATCAGCCCCTATCAATATTTGGTGCAATTTCGGATTCAGAAGTCGAAGGAGTTATTGTTGGCGAACCGCGGCCGAACGGTCAAGGAAATCGCGACGGCGGTGGGCTTCCAGGACGATAGTCACTTCGTGCATACGTTCCGCAAGCTGGCGGGCATGACGCCGGTTCAGTTCCGGCTGCAGTATGGGGAGTAGGGAGGGAGCGGGAGGCCTTTGCTGACCGCGCCTCATCCAACACACTCACCAAGGCACAAAAAGTGCCTTCGCTGACCCCGCGCCTCACCCAACACACTCGTCACGGCACAAAAAGTGCTTTCGTTGACCCCGCGCCTCATCCAACACATTCACCAAGGCTAATAAACTGCCTTCACCCCACGAAGCTCTCTCCCCTAACTCCCATCAAGGCTAAAAAACTACCCCCACCGCAAGCGGCTCTCTCCCTAACCCCCACCATCCTGTTTTTTTCCTTTTCTTAGGAACTAAGTGCCCTCAAGAAGCGTTTAATCCTATATGCTTAAGAAGGAACGACACGATTGGCTTTGCTGAGAAGGAGATGGAAGATGAAAGCGAAAGTCGTCTATTTGGTCGTGTTCGCGCTCGTATTGGTTAGTTGGGCGGGGAATTATGCGTATCACAGAGCTTCCCAGTTGCCGGAGGCGGGCTTCCTGCGACACAACATTGAAACCAGCTACATCCCTAGCGTAGCTTTCGATCTATTGTACATTGCTAATAAAAACGACAAGCGGAAGCTCGTAAGCGCACGAGTGGACGAACTGCCGGCGCTCCGATTTTTTCTGATTCAAACTCATCAGGAAATGCGGCATCAAACCCTTTACTTGTTGAGAGGTCATTACGAAGAAAGCCTGATCGAGTCTAGAGAGGCATTGGCTCCTATCACGATTCATAAGATAATGGCCCAATTCAGCGATGGCACCGAGAGTGAGGAAGACATCGGCGAAATTATCGTGTATCGTGACGACGCTTGGCCAATTCACGCTGAAAAATCTCCGATCCAGATGAGTTCGACGAGCGGAAGCTCGGATCACAAAGGCTCGGTTACGGTTCGCATAACGAGGCCTTTGACGCTGACAGGCGTTTCGTCCCGATGGTTGGAAAAGCTGGGTGACTCTTTTCATTACGAGACGGTACCGAAATCCAATAGAGGGTTGCCCTCGGAGGGAACCGAGGCACCTCCGGTGACAGTTAAACGCGGCCAATCCCTGACATTAAACTACCAATTCCGAATCCCGAGAGAGAGTAAACAAGCGATGGAAGTCTATAACCTGCTGCTTCGCGAGAACTTTAAGGAACCGGACGGGCAAGACGTTTCCTACACGGTTTTCGCGCATTACTTGCCTTATCCGACCGAATCCCAGATGAGAGCGTATGTACGGGAGAAGAGGAGGCAGGCAAAATGAGAATGAACTATTCACGAATCGCTTGGGGACTAGGGCTTGAATTAATCGATTTTCGCATCGGGGGATTTGATCTTTTACCGGATGTTCTTGGTTATTTTCTAATCATGCTAGGCCTTTCCCGAATGACCCCAGGTCATCGTTGCTTCCAATTGGCTCGGGGAGCAGCCGGTGTTCTGCTAGTCGGTTCAGTATTGCAATTGCTAGGCATACAGGCAGGATTCTCGCTGACGAGCAATGAAACTCCGAACATTGACGTTTTGGCGTTAACCGGAATCATAATAGCAGCCGAACTTGTCATGGTATTCGGGATCTGCGGAGGTATCCGGGCGAGTGCGCTGGGTAAAGGAAAGTGGGCGCTCGCAAAATCCGCTAGAGACGGGTGGTACATTATTTTCGTATTAGGTACGGTGATCTCGTTACTATTGCCGTTTCAGCTTAACCGCACGACGAGTGAAGGGATAGGCGTCGCTTTCATTTTAACCGCTGTTTTTTTCATCGCGAATCTGTGGGTCATCTTTCTCGTTCGTCGCGCCGGGCGTGAGCTGCCAGGAAGAAGAAGCGGTGGCGGTCCGGACGGAAACTTGGGCGGAACAATCGATATTACCGGATGATCAACCAGAATGGTACTCTTATAGGTGAGAAGGGAGAAGTGATTCAATGGCCATTATTCGAGCATTGGCATTAGGGAACTACTCGGATGCGATTTATCATCCTTTCGAGGGAGTCGATAAGGAGATCGAACAAATCTTTCGGGAGAAAATAGACGTTCGGAGCACGGGCGACTACGGAATGTTGAAAGAGGAGTATTTGGAGCCTTACAGATTGTTCATTTCGTATACGGAGTTTGTGGAGGAGAAGCTTTCTCCGGCGCGCACGGCCGCATTGCTCTCGTTCGTAGCGAGGGGCGGCGGGTTCCTGGCCATCCACAACGGCATCTCCTTGCAGAGGAATCAGGAGCTGGCGGTCATGATCGGCGGCAAGTTTACGGGCCATCCGGATTTCACGTCGTTGCCGGTTAGCATTCGCCAGCCGAACCATCGGATCATGGATCGCGTCGAGTCTTTCACCGTGGACGACGAACCTTACAGGTTCGAATTCGATCCGTTTATTCGTACGACCGTTCTTGCCGAGTACGAGCACGAAGGGGAGAAGTGGCCCGCGGCTTGGACGCATGAATTCGGCTTGGGGCGGATCGTATACTTAATGCCCGGACATCAATTATCGTCGTTTAAGGTAGAGGCGTACCGGAAGCTCATTCTTAATGCGGGTTTGTGGGCGGCGAAAATGATCTAATCATGACCAAAATGACAAAAACGCATGCCCGCGGTCACTAACGCGATATTCTTCCTTCGTTTACACTTTGAATGTAACTATCCGAATGGAAACGAATAGGAGAGATTGGAATGAATGAGCGGGAACAACAACAGGGTAGCGGTTTAAAAACCTTCATCGTAGGCGCGGTTATAGTAGTCTTGATCGGGATTTGGTCGTTATTCGTAGCATGGAGAGCGGACATCGCGCCATCTCCGGCACTATCCGAAGACGGGGACAAAGCGACTATATCGGAAGGCGCCGCACAGAACGGAGAAGTGGAGCTGGCCCGGCGGATTATCGTATACCAAACGACCAGCGTGGACGGCGTGGAAATTGTGGAAGCAGTGGAAGTAGAAGTGGATGATTCGGAAGATTTGTCTAACGCGGGGTAAGCCGATTTCCGAGTAATGATAGTATCGGATATAAGTAAGCAGTCAGGCCCGCACCGATTTCGGTGCGGGCCTATTTTCCTATACCCGAGGAGAATCGTTAAACTTCCTGCGGAAATGCCCGGGCGGAAGCTCCTTTTGCTGCGTGAATACCCGAGTAAAGTAGTGAACGGAAGAGAATCCCGTGGCTTCGGAGATTTCTTTTATCGAGAGATCGCTTGAAGCGAGCAAGCCTGCAGCTTTGCGTATTCGTTCATCGCGAACGAAATTCGTGAAATTCTCGTGAATGCCCGTCGAGAATAGTCGGGAAAGATGCCTCTCGGATACGTTCAAATATCCGGCGATGTCTCGCAATGTCAAAGGTTCGGACAAATTATCCCGGATATATAGCTTGGCTTGCCGCAGTAGGAACGTAGAATCTTGTCTGGCCGCAGCCGAGGGCTCATGGTTTCCGAACAGATTCAGGAAGGAGAGCAAGAGCGCATGGGCGACGGACAGAACGGCCGGCGTAGGCAAGTTTCCGGTTCTATTTTCATGCAGAAGCAATGTCTTCCATAACAGCTCGGAAGGGCAATCGTCTTCGCCGGTTACGCAGACCTCTCCATGTTCGGCGAGAGCGTGAAAGGCTTCCACGATGGATTCCTGAGACAAGCTTTCATCAATATCAAATGCTACATAGAGCAGGAAAAGGCCATTTCGGGAGCGGATCTGATGCGTCACCCCGGGCTTGGAGCAGAAATGCGTCCCTTTGCGCAACGGATAATCGATTCCATGATCGGTATACTCCCCCTCGCCGTCCATAACGAAACAGATCTCGAAGAAGGAATGTCTATGCACCGGATTGTCGTACAGACGGGGAACGATGCCCCAGTAGTGAACTTTAAAAGCAGCGCCGGCTCCGGAGAGCAGAAGCGCCTGATCATTCAGCATCGATTGCGTTTCTTTGCAAAGATACATTTGGCTAGCACCTTCCTTTCACTAGCGTAATCATGTCGTGAAAGTGCAAAAACGTGTCTGCTGTTAACAAAGACGATGGAGGCGGTATAGCTCTACAATAGTGGATATAAGTAAGGTTTTCAAACTTTAATTACATGGGAGGCACAAAGATGATTCGCGAAGAGGATGTGCAATTTTATAAAGATAAGGGGTATTTGTTGGTCAAAGAGGTGTTTAATCAGGACGAGGTAGAACGTATGAGAGAGGCGGTAGAAGCGATCATTCGCCGGGCAGCCATAGCGAAGCAGGACAGCAACGCGGCTTGGCAAGGAGACTTCCTTCCGGCAGAACAGTTGAAGAAGCTCGTGCTTAAAGGGTTTCACGATGTCCATTATCACGATGCTTCCTTCATGCGGGCGGCGATTCATCCGAACATGGCATCGGTCCTCTCTCGTTTGATCGGACCTAACGTACAGCTCCACCATTCCAAAATGCTCGTTAAGCCCCCTGAGAACGGCGCCGCATTCCCGATGCACCAAGACTATCCTTATTTCCCGCACGAGAAGCACACGATGCTGGCAGCCAGCGTTCATCTGGACCGCGCCGATGAGGAGAACGGATGCTTGCGGGTTATTCCGGGATCGCATGCTCAGGGTTCGCTGCCGCATGTGGGGTCGCATTATTTGAATCACAAGGAGTACCCGATTTCCGATGGCACGATTTGCGAAGCGGAGGCCGGAGACGTGTTGTTTTTCAACTATTTGACGATTCACGGATCTTCGTCTAACTGCAGCGAACGGACAAGAAGGAATGTCTTATTCCAATACAAGGATCCGGAAGACTTCCCTACGGAAAATGTGCATATCGATTGGGGAATGGGACTCATGGTGAGCGGTGAAAATCCCAACTTCGACAAAGTGAAGCCTCGTTTTCATATCGTAAACGGATAATTCTTAGAATCAAAGAAAAACGCAAACGATTGTTGGTTTATCGGAAATACATCGGCATTCCGAACGCTTATGATTGAGCCATCAACCCCTAATCATAAACAGTTTATAGGAGAGTGTTGCCGGATGTTGAACGAAAATCAATTAGCCGAATTCGAGAAAAACGGATTTTTGAAGGGCAGCGTCGTGTTGAGCGATGAGGAAGTGGAGGCGCTGCGGGAAGAACTGGACAACGTGATGCGGGGCAAGTCGGTAAAAAAGCCGGTTCTTAACCGCAATCTGCTTGGTGACGAAGATAACAAAGAAAGCGGCTCCCTGTACGAAGGCATGAAGATGACATCGAACGAGAAGGTCGTCCAGATCGTCAACATCTGGATGGCCAGCGACGCGTACTTCCAGCATGCCGCGAACAAGACGATCTGCGAAGAGGTTGCACAGCTTTGTCATACCGATACGCTGAGAATCTGGCACGATCAAATCCAGTACAAACCCCCGGTTACGGGCGGACCTACGGCATGGCATCAGGATCATCCGCTCTGGCCGATCGTTCAGCCGGCAGACCTTGTAAGCGCTTGGGTCGCGCTTGACGACGCGGTCATCGAGAACGGCTGCATGTGGATGGTCCCGGGCAGCCATAAGTGGGGCAATCATCAGAAGCACCTGGCCAGCGACAAGGATTTCATGCCTTGCCACCGTCATCCGGAGCTGCTTCCGGAAGGCGCCGACGTGAAAGCCGTTCCGTTCGAGATCAAGAAGGGTCAAGTGGGTTATCACCACAGCCTGACGTGGCACGGCAGTCCGAACAATCGCTCCGAGTTGAAGCGCCGGGCCATTGCCGTACATTACATGCCGGGCCACACCCGTTACGAACCAACGAGCGACCATGTCATGCTTTCCTATGTAACGGTTAATAAAGGCGATATCATGCAAGGCCAGCATTTCCCCGTCGTATATGCGCCTGCGGACGTTCGATGATAGCGGCAAAAAGTCCCAGAATGGGACTTTTTTCTTTTTAGGCGGTCATAACGAGCCCCGGTTGTTGACGCGAACCGGCCCAGTACACTCAACTTGCTCCCAACCACCACTTTCGGAAATTCTAAGTGTAAAATAGTCAATTAGATTCCTGAAAAAGTCGACTTATATAAGTCTAGTTGCAAAACATGCAATTAGTTAAAAAGAATCGGCTCAATAGTAGTACGGTTTGGCCTGTAACTAAATGTACATTGTGCAAGGAGTTACAACAAATGAAGAGTTTCTGAGTTTCTAAGTGTATATTCTGGAAGCGACCGAGCCTAGGTTGAGTAACTTAGCAGGTGTAAACCCTGCTTGGAAAGATGCTAGCCACATCACCAATAGCGAGTCTTGGAACGGGAATGGCAACATTAACGTTTAAGCGTAGACAGTTAGGATGCAGGCCTGAAATGTGATTGAGCCTCGAAATGCACAAATTGGGAAGGTCGACGGGTTCAGAATCCCGGAAGACAACACGACTCCAGACGACAAGGGCAAGGATGGAGAAGCTTCCCCGGGGTCGAAGAGCCAGGCATGTATACCCATGGTTACTCAGCAACTCGGGAGGCCCTGACGCTTCTTCTGCGAGTCAAGTACTCTTTAGGAACCACTGCAGGAGTATGTCAGACAAGCCGTAAAACGCAAGGATGGCAAAAACAGTAGTCAGGGAGTCGGATCGTCGCATAGTACCGATGAAGCCGATGTAATGTTGGTGGAGGGAAGGCAGACGACACAGCATCAATCTTGGTAAGGACACATTTACCGCACGCCGAGGTGGAGAAGAAATGGAAACGAAATTAGCAAGAATAGCAGAAATGGCCAAAGCCGACCCGAAAGTAAGATTCACGTCCATCGGACACTTCATTGATGCGCAAGCGTTGATGGAGAGCCACGAAGAGATGGAGCCGGGAAAGGCAACGGGAGTTGACGGGGTTACGAAAGAGAGCTACGCGTTGAACTTGGAGGCAAATGTAGCGAATCTAGTGGAACGACTAAAACAGAAAAGCTACAGACCGCAACCGGCTAGAAGAACCTACATCCCCAAGGACGAGAAAAGCATGCGCCCGCTCGGCATACCTGCTTACGAGGATAAGCTGGTGCAACACGCGCTAAAGCGCGTGTTAAACGCCATCTACGAGCAAGATTTCATGGATTTCTCCTATGGATTCCGCCCGAAAAGAAGCATGCACGATGCGTTGAAGAAACTAACCGAGATTATTCAGTACGGGAAGATTAGTTATGTAGTGGATGCGGACATTAAAGGGTTCTTTAATCATGTCGACCACGAATGGCTAATGAAATTTCTCGAACTACGGATTGCAGACCCGAACATCCATCGCCTCGTTAGACGAATGCTGAAAGCGGGCATACAAGAGGATGGCGAATTTGAACCGACTGAGGAGGGGACTCCTCAAGGTTCCGTTGCATCGCCGATACTTGCGAATGTCTATTTGCATTACGTATTGGATACCTGGTTCACGGTCACGGTGAAGAAACAATGCAAAGGGCAAGCCGAAATCGTACGCTTCGCCGATGATTTCGTATGCTGCTTCCAATACAAAGAAGATGCGGAGCGATTCTATGCCGCACTCTTGCTCAGGTTGGAGAAATTCAAGCTGAACATAGCGGAAGAGAAAACGAAAATCATCGCGTTTGGACGTTTTGCGGAGGAACAGAGCAAGAAAGAGGGTGGAGGTAAGCCGAAGACATTCGACTTTCTAGGCTTTACCCACTACTGCTCTAAGAGCCAAAAAGGCGCTTTCCGAGTGAAACGGAAGACAAGCGGAAAGAAATTCAGGCAGAAAGTCAAAGCGATGAAGTCCTGGATTCGGTTCAATCGACACATGGAACAGCAGGAGTTTCTGAAGACTATCCGCTCTAAATTGTCAGGACACTACCGATACTACGGAGTTACTGACAACTTTGACAAGATGAAGTCCTTCTACATCCAAACGATTAACCTCATGTTTAAGTGGCGAAATCGAAGAGGTCAGCGCAATAGCTTTACACGGGAGAGATTCTGCGAAGTCCTAAATGACTTCAAGTTACCCAAGCCGCGTATCTACGTCAATATCTACGAATAACCAATCTGCGAATGATGATGTGAGGAGCCGTATGCGGGAATTCCGCACGTACGGATCTGTGAGGGGTATGGGGCACAATCCACGAAGGAGAGGCCTCGCCTACTCGACCACGTAGGTAATCCTATCTGCCATTGCGCCGAGGAGAGAGCAGCCTTACAATACAAATCATTAGACGATAGACGAGGCGGTGGGGAGAAAATGGCGGAGATGGAGCAAGTGTGTTGGCCGTTCGTTCATAGCATGGGGGACGTTTGGGCTCAAGCGGGGACTATACTCGGGACGAGGAGTATTAAGGATTACGAGTTGGTGTACTTTCCCGAAAGAACGGAAACCGTTTACGAGCTCCAAGGCGTGCCCATTGAGTTGGACAAACCATGCTTTGTTTTCACCCGGCCGAATGAGGAACATCGATATCTGTTCGATCCGGCGCGGAAAGTTCGTCACCTCTTCATCCATTTCGATTACGATTGCCTTCGTCGATCCGATCATCGGTTCAGTACCTTGCTTCAAACAGGCAATATGCTTCCCGTCAGCAGCAATAGTCTACTGCCGGCGCTCATGAAACAGATTCTGCGGATAGCGCATTTTCAATCCCCATATTGGAAGAGACGGGTATCCGTTCTAATGGCCGCCGCTTTGGAAGAACTTTGCGCTTCTGCGGACAATGCGATCGAAGAACTCGCGCATCCGCTGCCGATTCCGATTGCCCGGGCGATCGCTTATATGGAGGAGCATCTCGAGAAGCCTATCACCATCGAGTTGATCGCGCAGCAATCGGGGTGGTCGCATGAGCATTTTACCCGAATGTTCGTCGCTACGGTAGGCATGTCGCCCAAGCGCGCGCTCCTTGAACGCAGACTGCTGCTCGCGGAGCAGCTGATGATGAGCGGTCAATGGACCGTCAAACAAATCGCGTATCGGGTGGGCTTCGGGGACGAGCACCATTTTTCCAAAATGTACAAACGCATCCGCGGATTCACGGCCACGACTTATATAGAAAGATGCGATAGCTCCTTGTTCCGGCATGCGACCGCGATTCCGGACCCGGAGACGCCTTATCCCGTTAACCGTCACATTCTAGTGAATGAGTATATCAAATAAACATATCGTTTTCCGGGTTTCATCCATTGAGCAACCCCGACGTTTCACGCAAAATGAGTGTAAAACCAATCATAGAGAGGGGCTCGCAGCATGGGGATTACCTATACGCCGAAGTCGCGAAATCGGGACGGCCGCTACTTGGTTAGCGTGAAGGAATATACGCAGTACCACCGGGACGGCTACTTGATCGTAAGAGGGTTGTTATCAAAAGAAGACATCGACCGCCTATATGATCTTGCGGAGAGAACGAGGGCTGGCAGCATTAAGCCCAAAGAGACGACATCGTCGTATCAACCAGAAGACGAGGAAAACAAAGACCCCTTAAAGGCGGAGTTCGTGCAACAAACGCGGGTTCACATGGTATCCAGGCTGGATGCAACGGCGGAATGGGGCATGCTTCATCCCCGCATACTCGATGTGACGGAGGCCATCATCGGACCCGACGTATATGCCCTGCAGTCTATGATGTTTCTCAATCCTCCCGGCCGCGGGGGTCAAGGCTGGCATCAGGACTCTTACTATATTAAGACGCATCCCGATACGATGATCGGCGCTTGGATTGCGCTTGAAGAAGTGGACGAAGATAATGGCTGCCTGTGGGTCGTTCCGGGTTCCAATCATGAGCCGATCTATCCTCCGGAAGGTTATGGCGGAGGCAATGTTCACGCTCTTGACGCCTTCAAGGATCTAAAAGCGGTTGCGAACGTTAGCCATCTCGACGACGAGGTCAATACGCTGTCCAAGGTGGTCGCGAACTATCCGCCTCCGATTCCCGTACCGATGAAGCCGGGAGACGTGCTGTTTTTTCACTCCCACCTGTTCCATCGTTCTTTCCCGAATCGGACGGCAGACCGTTATCGCCGCTCCTACGTATGCCACTACTGCAACGCTCGCTCATGGATTCCTTGGGATCATGACGGCTATGAAGGAGAGACGGGCAATTACCGGCAGATCCTAGCCCGCGGTCGAACCCACCTTCCCTATGCAGCGCCTGCTTTCGGCACGGAGGTTTATTTATCCGAGGCGGACGACGAGTCGGACAGCGTCCGGATGATGGGGATGGAAGACGGCATGATGATGCCGGTCGTTCAGAAGAAGGAGCAATAAGACTAGTCAATTAGGAGGGCGCCCATGCATCCTGAATTCGGTGGGCGTCAATCCGGTTAGCTTCTTGAATTGATGACTAAAGTAATGAATGCTCGTGAATCCGAGCCGCTCCGATATAGCCTCGACCTTCTCCCCCTGCAATAGCGCGCGCTTCGCCCGTTTGATTCTTTCCCCGATGATGTAGTGTTTGGGCAGCAAACCGATCTCTTCTTTGAACAGCTTCGCAAAATGAATCGGATGATACCCGCACATGGCGGCTAGCTCCGATACTGCCCAGTTCTTGCCCGGCTGCTCTTGCATGGCTTGAATGGCGGGATCGATTCGTCCATAGGATTTATGCGTCGAGTCTTTATCTAGCAATTGCCTGAATATAATCGATAGGGCCTGCAGCATCAATGCGCGAAGAATACCCGTGTAGCCGGGTTGCTCAAGCTCATATTCTTTTACTAACTTCGTAAGAATCGGTTCTAGCCCGGATATGGTTAATTTGGTAGGAAACGTAACTTCCCCATAAGGAGGAATCTCAATCTCGGGGTATCTGGGCTCGCCGTCTAAAAATTGCCGATCTAAATATTGAATGCTATGGCCGGGATGGACAGGCAGGGAAGAAGTCTGCCGCCAGACGAAGTGAACGCTATAATAATCCGTCGTGCCGACGGAGAGCAGCCGATGGGGAATTTCCGAGTCATAGTAGACGCACTCCCCGGCGCGAATGTCGTAAGTGTGCCGTCCAACGGTTAGTTCCGCTTGCCCGGAGACAACATAGACAAGCTGGCAGTCCGGAATAAGACGTACTCCCCAATCCGCCCCCGGCATAGCAGTGGCTCGGCTTGCGAAGTTCACTGTCGGCAACAAATCGTCCAACGTGCGGAATGACATAGGAGTCCCCTTTTCCAAAGATGATAACCATTATAAGAGCTGTATAAGACGGAAGGAGATAGTTCTATCTATGGACTTTACGTTAAGCAGCCATCGACATCCGAGGTACAATCGCTTTGTCTTCCGAGCGACGCGCCATCGTAGCGGTCCGAATTCTCCTACTCTGGAACAATCCGATCGCCATGGAAGGTTCCATTTCTGTCCTCTGAATCAACTCGATCATCGTATTCATATCCCCAGCATGGTAGGCAGTGGCAAGAATTCTTAAGAACGTCTTTAAATTTTCGTCCTCAGGCAAGGGAAGTAATCCCTTTTCTATTTCGTTCATGACCGTCGGCAGCATCAGACGCGCACGATGAAGTGCAGCCTTAATCGCACCATCCGTCGTCTCCAGCATGCCGGCCGTTTCGGCGATAGAATACTCGAAAACGTCCCGAAGCAGGAAAACGGCAAGTTGGTGGGGAGACAGATGTTTGATCAAAGCTTGGAAAGCCAGCTCTATTTCGACGATTCCGTTGTCAGGCAGCAGCGTTATCGGTCGTTCCGCCTTTAGGATGCGGGTAAGAGTCGTTTTTCTCCTCGTATGGTCTATCCAGGTATTTTTGGCGATTCGCAGCAAATAGGCCTCGAGGTTGCGGTGATCGAAGCTTGATATTGCGTTTATGGCTTTGAGCCAGGCATCCTGAGCCAAGTCCTCCGCATCCCATGGGGATTCCGTGAGGGACAGGCAATAACGCTTTAGCGTGTGTTGCAACCGCTCCACTTTGCGGCTGTCTTCGGCGAGCGCGATATTAACTTTGTCATCAACGAAAGGCATAGAGAATCCTCCCTTACCGAGTCTTATCCTTCTATTGTAAACGAACAAAGCTGATCAGAAGATACGCAATTCATGGGATTTCAACAAAAATTTAATCCGTATCCCCGAGCGTCTTTTGTTCGTTTACAAGGGGAAAGTGAACAACAACTCAGGAAGCGGAGGAAATACCCATGAGCAATTACGTTCCGTATGTCGTCGAGCAAACGAACCGCGGCGAAAGGTCCTACGATATTTATTCCCGGTTATTGAAGGACAGAATCGTGTTCTTGGGAAGCGCGATCGACGATCAGGTCGCGAACAGCATCATCGCTCAGCTGCTGTTCCTTGCGGCAGAGGATCCGGAGAAGGAAATCAGCCTATACATTAACTCTCCCGGAGGCGTCACAACGTCTGGATTCGCTATTTACGACACGATGCAGTTCATTAAACCTCAGGTACACACGATATGCATGGGAATGGCGGCTTCGTTTGCTGCAATCTTACTGCTAGCGGGGGCTAAAGGCAAGCGCTTCGCGCTGCCGAATAGCGAAATCATGATTCACCAGCCCCACGGCGGGGCGCAGGGGCAAGCCAGCGACATCGCGATAAGCGCCAAGCGAATATTGGAAACCCGGGAGAGGTTGAACCGACTAACGGCGGAACGTACCGGACAACCGTTGGAGAAGGTAGAGAAAGACATGGACCGCGATTATTTCATGTCCGCCCAAGAGTCGCTCGAATACGGGATCATTGATCAGGTCATCACTTCTCCGGATCAAGCCTTGAATTCGTAATATCCTCCCCTTAAAAACCGTTCATTGCATGCGAGCCCGATTCTCTCCCTTAAACGGGACGAGGAGCGGGTATTTTTTTAAGATTTCATCGTATGATTTTGGCTTGACTCCGCCTAATCCCCGTGCCATAATGTACACGCGTACATTATTATGGAACAGACAGGATGTCTAAGCCTTTGACGAATCGCAAGGAAGTAGCTAAGCTTGCCGGCGTATCGGAAGCGACCGTGTCGAGGGTGCTCAACGGCGTTGGACCGATGAAGGAATCAACGCGCGAGCGGGTATTGGATGCGGCGAAGCGGTTAAATTACGAGCTGAATGCCGTCGCGTCGAGCTTCGCCCGGGGTAAAAGCGGGAACTTAGGCGTCGTATTGCCGTACGTGCCGAAGGTCCATCTATTTTCCACGTATTATTTCTCCGAATTGCTAAGCGGGATCGGAGAAGCCGTCCGCTCGAAGGGTTACGGCTTGCTTCTATTGTTTCGCGACCCGTCCGCTGTCTATGATTATGCGTCCTTATATCGCACGCAACGGGTCGATGCCTGTATCGTGCTTGGGACGAATACCGCAGAAACGGAATTGGAAGGAATTAACCGGCTGGCCGAGGAACGATTGCCATTCTGCGTCATGGACCAGAAATTCGATAATCCGCTTGTTAGCATAGTCGCGGCGGATCATGAACAGGGCAGCTACGACGCGGTAAAGCATTTGATTAGCAAGGGCTGCCAGAGAATCGGGTTTCTTAACGGCTCTATGCAATACTCCAACAGCTGGGATCGGATGTCCGGTTATCTCCGGGCACTGGAGGAAGCGGAAATAAAGTTTGACGAATCTATTGTTTATCAAGGAAATTACAGTAGAACCAGCGGTAAAAATGCTGCGGAAGACGTCTATCGCGATCTGAATGAACTGGATGCTATCTTCGTAGGCAACGACCGAATGGCTATTGGGCTCATGCAAGGACTAAGGGAAAAAGGCTGCCGATTGCCGGAGGATCTCAAGATCGTGTCTTACGATGATTCCGATGCGGCAAGTCTCACGGAGCCTCCGTTAACGACGGTCAAAGTGCCATTCTTTGAAATGGGACGATTGGCCGCGGAACGATTGCTGGCCCTATTGGCGGACAAGGAAAACTCCGAGCCTATTATCTCCGAGAAATTGCAAACCGAGCTCAAAGTAAGAAAATCTAGCGGAAGCTAAGCCGAATGGGGAATGCAACGATGAAAAAAGCGCTAATCGTATGGGGCGGATGGGATGGCCATCAGCCGAAGGAGGTTGCGGAGATTTTCCGTGGACAGCTCGTGGAGGAAGGCTTCGAAGTCGAAGTGTCCAATACGCTTGAATCATTCGCCGACGGAGAAAAACTGAAGGGGCTCGATCTAATCATTCCCGTATGGACCATGGATCGCATCTCGCAGGAATGGGTGAACAACGTCTCCGCGGCGGTGCAGAGCGGAGTCGGATTGGCGGGCTGCCACGGCGGCATGTGCGACGCGTTCCGCGAGAACACGGATTGGCAGTTCATGACCGGCGGGCAATGGATCGCGCATCCGGGCAACGACGGTACGGAATATACAGTCAATATCAAGTACAATTCCAGTCCTCTGGTAGAGGGAATCGAAGATTTTACCGTTTCGACGGAGCAGTATTACCTGCATGTCGATCCGGCTAACGAAGTGCTGGCGACGACCCGCTTCCCGGTGGCCCCGGGACCTCATTCCCCTAACAAGACGGTGGATATGCCCGTCGTTTGGACGAAACGATGGGGACACGGTCGCGTATATTACAATTCGCTCGGACATCAGGCCAACATCATGGAAATTCCCGTCGTGAAGGAACTGATGCGCAGAGGCTTCAACTGGTGTGCGGAAGGAAAGGCGCTTGCTCCTTCCGATTTAAACGCGGGCGCCTATACAGGCATGGCGGATAACCAACTTTAATCCCGAGAAGAGGATCATTCATGGAGAAAATCAAAGTCGGCATTATCGGTACGGGTAACATTAGCGGCATTTATTTTCAGAATGGAAAAAGGTTCGAATCCATGGAAGTCGTCGCTTGCGCGGATCTCGACGTTGAACGCGCGAAAGCAAAGGCAGAGGAGCATGGACTTCGCGGCTGCTCGGTCGAGGAGCTTCTAGCCGATCCTGAAATTCAAATGATCATTAACCTGACGATCCCTCAAGCCCATGCTTCGGTTATGCTGCAAGCTCTTGAAGCGGGTAAGCACGTTTTCGTGGAGAAGCCTTTCACGGTTACTCGCGAGGAAGGTTTGCAAGTGTTAGAGTTGGCGAAGCGCAAAGGTCTGCTCGTCGGCAGCGCGCCGGACACGTTCCTCGGAGGAGGAATTCAAACCTGCGTCAAGCTCGTGGAGGACGGATGGATCGGGACTCCGATCGGAGCGACCGCGTTTATGGTATGCGGCGGACACGAGTCATGGCATCCGGCTCCAGAGTTCTACTATCACAAGGGCGGCGGTCCGATGTTCGATATGGGACCTTATTATTTGACGGCTTTGATCGCTTTGTTGGGGCCGATTTCCAGAGTTACCGGTTCCGCCCGAATGTCTTTTCCTGAACGGACGATCACGAGCCAGCCGAAATTCGGCGAGAAGGTGAAGGTGGAGGTTCCTACCCATGTAGCCGGAATCATGGACTTCGTTTCAGGTCCGATTGCTACGATCCTGACGAGCTTTGACGTGAAAGGCAACTCCCTTCTCCCGCGCATCGAATTGTATGGCAGCGAAGGAACGCTTATCGTTCCGGATCCGAACGGCTTCGGAGGACCGATCAGCATCTGGCGCGCGGGTTCCAAGGAATGGTCTGAAATCCCTCTTACGCACGGGAAGGCTGCGAACGCTCGCGGAGTTGGAGCCGCCGACATGGCACGGGCCATTCAAACGGGGCGCAAGCACCGTGCCAACGGAGAGATGGCTTATCACGTGCTGGAAGCGATGCATGGCTTCCACGACGCCTCCGAGCAAGGGGCTCATTACGTCATGAAGAGCACTTGCGAGCGTCCGGCTCCGTTGCCGCTTGGCTTGGCGGACTTCGGATTGGATAGATAGTCTCATCGCTTTCTGCCCCTCCCGCGCGGAGGGGTTATTTAATTTGTAGTTGATTAACTTCGGAATATCATTCACACTGTTCTGGAGTTATACGGATAGGAATGGGGTAGAATCAGCGCATTATGAACAAGAAATGGATCTATTATTTAGGCCTTACATTAGTTGCCGCGATATGGGGCGCGAATTTTGGAGTATCGCGTTCCGCCATGGAGACGTTTGACCCGATTCTGTTCTCTTTTCTTAGGTTCGGTCTCGCGGTACCGTTCTTTTTTCTCATTTTGAAAATAAAAGAGGGCAGCATAGGGCTTCCATGGAAAGTAATGCTTCAACTCGCTTTCATCGGCCTTATCGGAGTAACGGGATTGGAAATCGCTGTGATGTACTCGATCAAATACACGACGCTGGCCAATGCTTCGTTGCTCAACGTAGCTCCGTGGCCGATATTTGCAGCCTTGTTCGCTCCTTTATTCGTTAAGGAGAAGTTTACTAGACGTCTAGCCGTTGGCGGGGCAGGGGCGATCATAGGCGTTACGTTCATAATTTTGGGCGGGGAAGAGGGCTTTAATCTCTCGTCCGACCATATGATCGGCAATCTGTTGGCATTCGGAGTAAGCATAATAGGCGCTTTATTTAATCTCTCTTGCATGCCGTTGATGAAAAAATATTCTTCCCTTCGCGTCAGCACTTGGTTTATTTTCTTTGGTGCGCTATTCATGCTGCCACTGACGATGGGGAGCTGGAGCAAAGTGGACTGGAGCGGGCTTGAGGCAGGTCATTACACCGCAATCGTCTATAACGTTCTTATTTGTACGGTGTTTGCTTTCGTAGTCTGGAATGCGAGCATGTTCAAGATCGGTGCGGCAAGAGCCAATTTCTTTCGTTACGTAGTGCCTGGGGCAGCCGTCATCGCGGGGCTCGTCTTCTTCGATGAAGGCATCACGTTATGGCAGATGGTAGGAGCCGTTTGCATGGGGGCGGGCTTAGTCTGGATCAGCACGGAGAAAAAGGAGCCTGAGCCTGTTCCGATCGCGGTTGTGCAATAGGAGTTTGGTGTTGGAGGGCGAAGGGCGTACCGAGAGTTTTTCGGCACCCCTTTTTCGACTTCTCTCTGTTGTTCCCTTTTGCCGCTATCCCTTTCGATCAGGAGAATCCGTAGTTCGACCAAACCCAACTACAGCTCACCTCCATCGTTGGAGAAGGCCTACTGAACGAAAGGGATAGCGAGAAAGTAAACTAACGCTTCGGACTAGTCCGGAGCGTTTGCCTGTATTCTGAAGGGGATTGCCCGCTCCATTTCCGGAATTTTCTCGAGAAATAAAGCGCATCGCCATAACCCACGGAAGAGGCAACCTGATCGACCGTCATAGAGGTAGCAAGTAGAGCCTCTGCCCGCTGCATGCGGATTTTCAGCAAATATTGCATCGGCGATACGCCGGTTGATTGCTTGAATAGCTTGCATAGATGGGTACGATGGTAGCCCAACATATTCGACATATGCTCTATGGAGATCGACTGGGTGTATTGAAGCGAAAGGAATTGAATGGCCTGCTTGATAATATGTTCCGTTGCGTTATCCCGAACGGGATCGACGACTTCAAGCTGGCGCTTCGCCGCCCCGAGCTGCCGTAACAGCAAACGAACCCATCCGCCGGCCTCCAGATTGGAGAGATCAGGCACGTAGTCGCTATGGAAGCAGTCATGAAGCTGGCGGTAAATTTCCGGGATTTTCGGATGTAAGCAGCCCGATATGAAGGGTTGCTCGGGAGTGACGCCTAACGAAGTTAGCAAGCCCTTAGCTCCATGACCGACGAAAGCAACCCAAATATAATGCCAAGGCTGCCATTCGTCGGCTTGATAAAAGAACAGCTCGCCAGGGAAAATCACGAACGTATCGCCTTTCACGCAATTGTATTTTTTATCGCGAATAACGAACTGCCCGTATCCCGAAAGTACGGTGTGAATGAGGTAGTAATCATGAATGGCAGGACCCATTTGGTGCAACGGCTGCGGTTGGCCTTCGCCGCTGAACAGAACGGAGAGCTCCCCGTCGGAGGGAGAGGGGTTCATGCCCACGGAGAGATAACGATGTTCCGGATCCATATCGTCTGTCACCTACCTATCGATCTTACCTATTACTTTAACAAATAAACGACAAATGTCCATATTGTTGCGCGAACCTTCCATACTTTTTTGAGTGCGCTTGCATTACATTGAGGATAGGAGTCGACTCTAATCTTCGGAGGTAATCATCGTGTCCAAAATCACTTTTCTAGGGGCGGGAAGCACGGTATTCGCCAAAAACGTACTTGGCGACGTTATGCTTACGCCAGCATTGCAAGGCTTTGAAATTGCGCTGTTCGACATCGATCCCGTACGATTGAAAGATTCCGAGAACATGCTGAATAACATCAAAAAGACATCCGGAAGCACCTGCGTGATCAAGGCCTTCACCGATCGCAAGGAGGCGCTTCGCGAATCGAAATACGTGGTCAACGCGATCCAAGTCGGCGGTTATGATCCTTGCACGATTACCGATTTCGAGGTTCCCAAGAAATACGGCTTGCGTCAGACGATCGCCGATACCGTGGGAATCGGAGGCATTTTCCGCAACTTGCGTACGATCCCCGTTATGCTCGACTTCGCAGCGGACATTCGCGAGGTTTGCCCGGATGCCTGGTTCCTTAACTATACGAACCCAATGGCTGTTCTAACGAACGTTATGAATACTTACGGCGGCGTGAAAACGGTTGGTTTGTGCCATAGCGTTCAAGCGTGCGTCCCTGATATGTTTCGGCATCTGGGCTTGGAAACGGAAGGCGTTCAAGCGAAGATCGCGGGCATCAACCACATGGCTTGGCTGCTCGAGGTAAGGAAGGACGGAGTCGACCTGTATCCGGAAATCAAGAAGCGCGCGGCCGCGAAACAGAACGAGAAGCACGGCGATATGGTACGCTTCGAGATGATGCTGAAATTCGGCTATTACATCACGGAATCTTCCGAGCATAACGCCGAGTACCATCCTTACTTCATCAAGCGCAATTATCCGGAGCTTATCGAACGGTTCAACATTCCGCTCGACGAATATCCGCGCCGTTGCATCGAGCAGATCGGCAATTGGAAAAAAATGCGCGACGAGCTCGTTAACGATGCGAACTTGGAGCATAATCGCTCCCATGAATACGCTTCGTACATCTTCGAAGCGATGGAAACGGACGTGCCTTTCAAAATAGGAGGCAACGTCATGAACACGGGCGGGCTTATCTCCAACCTGCCTCGCGAAGCTTGCGTAGAGGTTCCGTGTCTGGTCGACCGCTCCGGCGTCAACCCGACTTATATCGGCAACCTTCCTCCGCAACTGGCTGCTCTTAATCGAACCAATATCAATACGCAGCTGCTCACGATCGAAGCTGCCATTACAGGCAAGAGAGAGCACATCTACCATGCGGCGATGCTCGATCCGCATACGGCGGCGGAGCTATCGATGGACGACATTATCGCCATGTGCGACGATCTTATCGAAGCGCACGGGGATTGGCTGCCGAAGTTCTCTGTGGTATAGTACGGATGTATAACTAAAGAAGAAAATCTGGGACGCGCGATCACCTGATCGGCGGCCAGGAGAGGTTCGCGAACTCCCTCGGCTTATTTACGCCAATCTCTTTCTTCTCATCCAGAAGGGGGATTTCTAATGCGCAGCAAAGAAGAAATGCAGGATATTACGCTACTTGGCAATCAAGGTACCCGGTATGTGTTCGAGTATGATCCGGGTGTGTTGGAGGCGTTCGACAACAAACATCCGGGTCGCGATTACTTCGTGAAGTTTAACTGCCCGGAGTTCACCAGCCTATGCCCGATGACGGGTCAACCGGATTTCGCCACCTTGTACATCTCCTATATACCGGACGCGCGAATGGTAGAGAGCAAGTCCCTCAAGCTGTATCTATTCAGCTTCCGCAATCACGGCGACTTTCACGAGGATTGCATGAACATCATCATGAACGATCTCATTGCCTTGATGAATCCTCGTTATATCGAGGTGTGGGGAAAATTTACCCCTCGCGGCGGCATATCCATCGATCCCTACTGCAATTGGGGACAACCGGGAACCAAGTATGAGAAAATGGCGGAGCATCGACTGATGAATCATGATCTCTATCCGGAGAAAATCGATAACCGATAAGGTAGCCGCAAGTAAATAAACAGGCACCGTTCCCAATAGAGGAACGGTGCCTGTTTTCATGAAGCCTGCTACTCGGTTGTTGGCTGCGGCTTATCGAAGGTATGCGTGACTTTCCAATGCTCCCCGCCATCCGTCGACGTATATATGATGGATGGCTCCGCGTTATCGGTGTTGATCCACCACAGATGCTCCGCATCCGCCGCCGCGATGAGTTGAGTTCCGTAACCCGGAAACTTGGAGGAGAGGTTGATCCAAGTTTTGCCCCCGTCCGTCGTCTTGCCCATCGTGTTGGGGAGATCACAGGCCATGCATTGTCCACCCATGAACGCGACTTTGGGATTCACGACGTAGAGAGCGCCGGGGCTGGAGCCGGTATTGCTCGGAACTTTGGATTCTTGACCGGTCTTGTATCCCGGAGCGGGACCCGATCCGGCTTGGTTATTGGCCAAGACGGGTATCCACGATTTCCCCCCGTCCATGGTGTGGAACAGGGAGTAGGAAGTTTGGGACATGCCGGAGTCGCCAATGAGCTCTACCCAAGCATCCTTCTTGCCTGCGGAACGAATGACGGTTCCGGTCACCGAAGCAGCCGTTGTCCGCTTCAGCACCGTTGTCCAGGTTTTTCCGCCGTCAGTCGTACGTACGATATCTAGAGTGTTCTTATCTTTGTTTTGCGTGACTGCCCAGCCGTTGTTGCGGTCATGAAAATATGCGTCTCCGGCGATGACTGCAGGCTGCGGGAGCTTGGACCATGTTTTCCCGCCGTCCTTCGTATGAGCGTTTCCGCTGAAGCCCTCTTCGGAGGAAACGAAATGAAGGAAGCTATAGTTCGGGACATAACCGATTTCCGCCCATTTCGCACCTCCGTCAACGGAGTGGAGGAGTTTAAGTTGTTTGGAGTCGCCGATATCGAGCGTCGCCCATACTTCGAGGTTGTTCAGTGCAAATAATTGATTAACGATATGCTTATGTTCTAGCTGAGACTTCCAGCTCTTGCCGCTATCGTCCGTTCTGGCGATCCAACCCTCGCCCCCGGCCCATCTGGTCTTGAAATCCGCCAACCGCAAGGCGGTCACCTTTCCTTGGGGAGCCATGCTATCCGATGGGGATGGAGGAGTAGCGGTCGGTTCCTCTTCCGCGTTCCCGGAGCCTTCGGCGCTTGGCGAATTCGGAGAATTCGAAGCACCCGAAGAAGGCTCCGCTGAGGATGTGGCGGGCATATCCGATGGCACGGCAACCGAACCCATTGGCGGGTTAGCCTCATTTCCGTTTTCTTGCGAGCAACCGACGAGCAGGATAGCGAATAGAATCAGCGCGGCGATCAGGAGATTAGCTTTGTTTCAGACGATTTGCTGAATTCGCCGAGCGATCAACGTTCCATGATGGCGGCCGCTTTCGATGAAGATTTCGTTCGCTTCACGGCCGGCGGCGATGACTCCCGCGATGAAGAGTCCCGGAATGTTCGTCTCCATTGTCTCCGGATTAAATTCCGGGATCGTCGATTCGGCATCGACATGCGCCCCGGCATCCGTAAGCAACGTGCGCTCGGGCTGAAAGCCTGTCAAAGCCAGCACGAAATCATTGTCCAGCCGGTAAGACGGACGGGTTGGATCGGAGGGTTGAACGGTGACGGTGCTTTCATCGATCCGAATGACTCGCGAAGAGAAAAGCATGCGTATTTTGCCCTTGGCTACCATGCTTGCGAATAAAGGTTTCACCCAGGGTTTAATGCTTGGCGAATAATCGTCTCCGCGATAGACGACGGTGATGTCCGCGCCTACGCGAAGCAGCTCCATCGCCGCATCCACCGCGGAATTGTTGCCGCCGATAATCGCGACTTTCATACCCGTATACGGATGGGCCTCTTGGAAGAAGTGGGTTACTTTTGAAAGCTCTTCTCCCGGTATGCCAAGAAGATTAGGATGGTCGAAGTAGCCGGTTGCAACGACAACGAAGCGGGCTTCGTAAGCTGCCGCAGAGCCAAACCGATCGACCGTCTCAACCCGAAAGGAGCCGTTCTCCAGCCGGGAAATAGAAGCAGCGCTCTCGTAAGCATGGATGCGGAGTTTGCGACGCAGCGCGACATCGCGGTAATACTGCAAAGCTTCGCGACGGGTCGGTTTGTCGTTCGGAGTGGTGAAAGGGATACCGCCGATCTCCAGCAATTCGGACGTGCTGAAAAACTGCATATAAGTCGGGTATTGGTAGATAGAATGCACGACGGCATTTTTCTCGATGAGGAGCGGCTCGATCCCGATGGCTTGCAGCTCTAGCGCCGCGGACAAGCCGCAAGGGCCGGCTCCTATGATGATGGCTCGCTCAACGTTAGGTTTTATTTGTTCCATAGGAGGGTTCATCCATTCTAATGTTCTCTGCCGGAATGATGGAGAGCACCCATTTGCACCATTCGATGTTGGTCCGGCAAGTCAGCAAGGCTTTGTTAAGCAAGATATAGGCTTCCGCCACGATTAATCTTGCGCTTGAGATCCTTACGGATCATTTTGACACGACATTGAGTTCGGTGCAATGGACTTTAACGGGATTCATGCTCGCCATGGGAATGACTGCTCCTCGCTAGAATATTAGAAAAGCGATGAAAAACATTATTATTCACTCAGCACAACCCCGTTGGGGTTCAAAAAACGATGAAAAACATCTCTGTTGAGTGGCGTTATTGACCGTTCTGGGAAAAGTTGCACCAAAAGCGATGAAAATCAATGTTATTCACCCTTCTCAACCTCGTTGACGTTCAAAGTAAGATGATAATTATCGCTAATGAAAATTACAAAGGTCTAATCTTAGCTCATGCTTTGATTACGCTACCTTCCCCATATCGATGACTCCGTGAAAACGCATTAATTTAGATAGACATTCGAACTTGTGATCGCTTACAATAGTGACATTCTTAAATTTCTTCCACATTTAACCAATGTATTCGAGGAGGTTATGGAGTGTCATGATGGAGACGATCGCGTTACATCAAGGGAGAACGCAAGCTAATCCGGATGAAGTGGGATTCGACTCGGACGTCTTGCGGCGATTAAACGGCCACTATGAATCGTTAATCGGTAAAGAGACGATTCAGGGAGCTTCTTATGCACTATCGCGTTACGGCAAAGTGTTCGCTCATACGGCGATGGGTAAACTCACGCACAATGAGAATAGCCCGGATTTGCTGCCGGGTTCGATCCGCAAGACGTATTCCATTACCAAAATGGTTACTGCGGTAGCCATCATGCAGCTATGCGAGCGTGGGGCGATTTATCTTCATCAGCCCATTAGCAGTTTATTGAAGCAGTTCGATACTCCCATGCATCGCAATATTACTATTTTTCACTTATTAACCCATACATCGGGGTTACGAGCGGATCCAGGATATTATTTCGAGCCGCATCAATTGCCTTGGTTCGAATGGGCTTACCGGGAGAGGAAGAAAATCGATCCCGCGAGCGATTGGATTCAGCTCTTATTAACAGGCCCCGTCATGGCTGAGCCCGGCAAGGAGTGGCATTATTCGACGGCTGGTTATGCCATTCTTGGAGAAATCATCGCTCGCGTTTCAGGCACAGCCTATCATCAATATATTGAGAAAGAAATCTTGTCTCCGCTGGGGATGGAACATTCCTTCTTCCATGTTCCTCCGGAATGGAGAGATGAGACTTGCGTTACCGGCCCCTGGGAAGAGAAAAGATTATCGGCTGCAGAGTTTGATTCCGACGAGCCTCCCAAAGCCGGAAACGGCTTATATTCCACGCTGGCGGATTTGTTGCGCTTGGGCCAAATGATGCTTCAAGGAGGAACGTTGGACGGCGTACACATTATCTCTGCACGCGCGGTGGAAATGATGACGAGAAATCATCTGACCGGCGTTCGAATGCAGGGCTGGGGAAGCGACGAACCTGATTTCCGGTTCGGGCTAGGCCTATCGATCGATGACTTCGACCTATGCTCGCCGGGCACCTTCAGCCATGAAGGATTCGGTCACAGCGGTCTTTATGTCGATCCGGCGGAGCAGCTAGTCTTCGCGTTCTTCGTGCCAAGCAAGCGGGGTTATACCGCAGAGTCCGTACAGGTTCCCAAAGCGATCGTGTGGTCGGGATTATAAGAGGAGGAGACTAAGAATGACTGTAACCGAGACAATACAAACCTCGACGCTGCAGGAGGCCTCTTATCGTCCCGAGGCACTTGCTAGTCTGGAAGACCATTTCAGGAAGTTAGTTCAAGATAATAAAGTGCAGGCCGCATCCTATTTGCTGGCTAAAGACGGTCGGATTTTCGCAAGCAACGCTTTCGGAAGCCGATCATATAGGGAGAACAATGAATCTCCCATGCTTACGGATACCATTCGCAGAATCGCCTCCATTTCGAAGCTGTTCGGGGCAACGGCTATATTTCAACTGGTCGAGCAAGGAAAACTGTACTTGCGGCAGCCGGTGGCCGAATGGATCGAAGAATTCAAACACCCGATGTTCGAGAAAATCCAAATCTGGCACTTGCTTACGCATACTTCCGGGCTGTGGCCGGACCCCGGCTATTATACCGAACCTAACCCTTTCGGCCATTGGGACGTTAGATTCGCCTTTGATCCGGAGACGGAGGGACCTCATGCCGTAAAGGATGAGGAAGAACTGCTAAAGCTTCGCAAATCGGCATGGATTCGCGCTATTTTATCCATGAAGCCGGTGTGCAAGCCTGGGGAGAGTTGGAACTATTGCTCTGCCGGGTATGCTTTAGTAGGCGAAATCGTAACGCGAGCGAGCGGCCTTCACTTCGAGCAATACGTAATAGAGCGCATTGCGGAGCCGCTCGGGATGACCCGTACATTCTTTGACGTTCCGGAAGAGCTCCAAGGAGAAGTATGCGTAACCAACGATTGGGATGAATCCCGGATGGTCAAACGGGATAGAACATATGAGCCGCCAAGAACGGGCGGAGGGCTGTACTCTACGCTAGGGGATTTGTTCAGGTTCGGTCAAATGCTGTTGAACGACGGGAGCTATAACGGCCGACGCGTGCTTTCTCGTAAATCGATAGAACGGATGACCCGGAACCATTTCGAAGGACGGCAATTGTTCGCTTATCATTGGGGTTCCAAAATTTCTGCCCTGTCCTATGGCATGGGTCCGGGAGTGGTGGCGGAGAATGAATGGATGTCCGAGGGTTCTTACGGCCACGAGGGGGCAGGTCGTTGTAAACTCATGATCGATCCAAAGCTTAACGCCGTCATCGTCTATTTCGTACCTACTAATTTGGATTGGGTGCCGGAATCGATCATCCATCCTCAACAGCTGATTTGGTCCGGTTGGCAGTGAACGGAATACTTGTTTCCATGAGAGCGATCGGCTTTGCTACCTACAAGGAGTGGGCAGCCTACCGCTCGCATATGGCGGTATCGCTCCTTGTCGGACCCGTTTATTTTTTGGTGCAATTTTTCATATGGAGCGCTGTTTTTCAAGGAACGACTTCCTTAAACGGCTTTACGCTGGAGCAAATGCTTTCTTACTTCGGCATCGCGGCGGTCATCAATTACCTAACGTTCGATTTTGCGGATTGGAATTTGCAAATGCTCGTGCGTTCGGGGAAGTTCGTTACTTTCGCGCTGCGGCCCATACCGCATTGGCTATTCGCTTTGGCGCAAAAGCTCGGTCATCGGTCCCTGGGCTTTCTTATCGAGTTTGTTCCCGTCTCGCTGATTTTTCTGTTTATCTTCGGGATCAAACTTTGGCCTACGCTGCCGTGGTGGGCCTTGCTTTCCGTATCGCTCAGCTTTTTAATGAATTTCATGGTTAATTATTGCGTCGGATTAACCGCCTTCTGGCTTGTTCGCGCGGAGGGCGTGCGAAGGGTGTTTTTGCTGCTCAAGGACATTAGCGCCGGACTGTTCGTACCCCTGACCTTTTTTCCGGAATGGACGCAGAAAGCGTTATTTTTCCTTCCCTTTCAATTTATTACCTACGTGCCTACCAGGGTTTTCATTGGTCATTATGAATTAGCCGGTTATTCTATCGGAATCCCGGCTTTAGTTGCGCTGCAAGCAGGCGCTACGGCGATTATGGCGTTCCTGATGCTGGCGCTTTATCGTTCCGCGATGAGGCGCTTCACGGGGGTGGGAGTATGAAGGGGGTATGGGCTTGCATAGCTTCCGTGCTCCGAACGAAAGTTGCCGAACAGATGGCATACCGAAGCCATTTCTTCCTGAGCGTAATCCTGTTGATCGCGGGTGATTTGCTCGTTCCGATGATTACGCTTCTTGTCTATCGCTCGGGTGCTTCCTTTCCAGGCTGGTCCATGCACGAGGCCCTTCTTATTCAAGGAGTATTCGGGCTTGCCAAAGGAATCGCATTCCCTCTATTCTTCGGAATGGTCAGCAGCACGTTGTCCTTAGTTCGGGAGGGCACATTCGATCTACTGCTGCTTAAACCTCGTCCCGCTTTATTCATGACCATGCTAAACGGTCTGGATCCAGAGGATTTCGGCAGGCTGCTTAGCGGAGGAGTGCTTTTCGGTTATGCGCTATCGGGATTGCCCACGCCGACGTTTAACGGATGGATCCATTTTGCAGCTCTATTCGCAGCTTCATTGGCCGTATTGTGTGCATTTTCGCTTTTTTTGTCCGGCCTACTGTTTCGTTGGGTAGGGAGCAGCCGGGTGTATGACATATTTGATTCTATTACGAGCTTCGGAATGTACCCGGGCACGATTTACGCGAAATCCTTCCAACAGCTGTTGACCTATGTCATACCGGTAGGCATCATTGCTTTCGTACCGGCTTCGGCACTGCTAGGCCGCACTGGGTGGGGAACGTTAGGCGCGGCAGCTGCAGCTGCGCTGTTTATAGCCGCAGGTATCGCCTATTGGCATCGGATGTTGCGAGGCTATACGAGCGCTGGCGGATGAGGAGTGAGAGAGGTCGCCTATGATCGAAGTCAGTAATCTTTCGAAAACCTACATGACCCATGAACGGGGACACAGCTTGCGGGAAATAACGGCTAACTTAATCCGCAGGCCGATGAAAGAGGTTCAAGCAGTCAAAGAGATTTCCTTCTCCGTAGGGCAGGGGGAGATGGTTGCTTTCCTTGGGCCGAATGGCGCGGGAAAGTCGACGACTCTTAAAATGCTAACCGGCGTATTGCATCCCACATCCGGGGAAGTCAAAGCTTTGGGGCTGACTCCCTGGAAACAGCGCAGCGAGTATGTCAAGCGCATCGGGGCGGTGTTCGGGCAGAAATCCCAATTGCTCTGGGACATTCCTCCCGTCGATGCCTTCTATATGAATAAAGCGATTTACGGAGTCCCGGATCGGGACTATATTCGAACGCTTGACCGCTTAACGACGCTGCTGGAAGTCGGCGACGTCATGCGAAAGCCGACCCGCCAGCTTTCGCTGGGCGAACGGATGAAGTGCGAATTCATCATGGCGATGCTGCACGGTCCGGAGCTTGTATTTCTGGATGAACCAACGATTGGACTTGATGTTATCGCCAAGGAAAATGTTCGGGACTTCATTCGGGATATGAACCGCCAAGGAGTAACCTTCATTCTGACGACTCATGATTTGGACGATGTGGAGATGCTTGCGGAAAGGGTTATCGTCATTAACCAGGGAGAGATCGTATTCGATGACGGACTGAATGTATTAAGGGGCAGGCTAGGGGAGAAAAAGGCGGTCCGCGTGACGACCGATATTCCGCTTCCCGATATGCCTATGCCTGGCGTTGCAATGATAAAGAGAATTCACGAATCGGAAGCGGAGCTCGAGATCGATCTGGAGATTACGCCGCTTAAAGGCTTTATCCGTTATTTCAACGAAACCTACGGCATTCGCGATATGTCTATTGAACCGTTGCCTATAGAAGTCGTTATGAAAGAATTATATATCGGTTCTGCAAAGTTGCCTTGACTTCATAGCGTTCCCCTTCTAAACTTGGAGTTCATAAGTGTTATCGCATCGGAGGGACCGTCTTGGCATCATTTGCAGGATCGAAATCAGCGGCTTCGGATCCGGGAACCAAAGCCGTATTGCCCGTTCTTTTTACCATAAGCCTGGTACATATGCTGAATGATTCCATGCAGGCTGTCGTGCCGGCGCTGTATACGATTCTGGAAGAATCGCTGAATTTATCGTTGGTACAAGTCGGGTGGATCGGCTTCATGCTTAACATGACATCATCGGTGATGCAGCCCGTTGTCGGCGCGTATTCGGACCGACGGTCGAGGCCGAGTATGCTGCCGATCGGGATGGGGTTAAGCCTCATCGGAATGGTGGGCATAGCCTTCGCACCGCAATTCTGGTATCTGTTGATCGCAGTCGTGTTCATCGGGCTGGGTTCGGCGATCTTCCACCCCGAGGGCTCAAGGGTGGTGTATTTCGCGGCCGGGGGCAAGCGCGGCTTCGCCCAATCGGTCTACCAGGTCGGCGGGAATGCGGGAAGCTCGCTAGCCCCGCTCATGACGGTGTTCATCTTCGTACCCCTCGGTCAATTCGGCGCCATCTGGGGGACGTTGTTCGCGGGATTCGCAATTGCCGTCCTGCTAGGGCTGCTGCCATGGTACAAACGCAAGCTCGCGGAGTGGGAAGAGACGCGCAAGGTGTCGGCTGCAGGCAAGGCCGGCTCGACGTTGATCGAAAAAATGAGTCATCCTCGCGTGAAATTCGCGATGGGAATGCTCGTGTTCCTCGTATTCGCCCGTTCTTGGTACCATGCGGGGATCAGCAGCTTCTATCAATTTTTCCTGAAGGAGCACTACGGCTTGACAACCCAGCAAGCGCAGATTCCGGTATTTCTGTTTCTCGCGGCGGGCGTGCTCGGAACGTATTTCGGCGGGGTGCTGGCAGATCGGTTCGGGCTTAAAAACATGATCGTCTTTTCCATAGGGGGCGCTGCCCCGATCGCGCTCATTCTCCCGCACCTCCCTTTGTTCTGGGTATATCCGGTTATAACGGTGCTCGGCTTCGTCGTCTTGTCGGGCTTCTCGGTGAGCGTCGTGTATGCGCAGTTCCTCATGCCCGCCAACGTTGGGATGGCCTCGGGTTTAACGACGGGGTTGGCTTTCGGAATGGGAGCCATCGGCGGGGTTGCGTTGGGTAAAGCCGCAGACGTATTTGGTTTGCCGGACGTCATGCTATTCTGCAGCTTCTTGCCGCTAGTCGGACTCTTCGCTCTCATGCTTCCATCCGACAGGGCTAAGTAATAATTCGAAAAACCCTGTAGGTTGCCAAATGGCAGTCTGCAGGGTTTTTCGTTCCGGTCACATGCAATTTTGCTCAACGTCTACCCGATCATTGTAGACGGTTACCATCGAACGTCCGGATAGCGATTCCGTATATCCGCAAACGACGGCTTCCTTAGTATCCCCTCTGGAATCGGTATATTTGAGGTAGATGGCGCCTTCTCCGGTTAACCGCAGCTCGGGTTTGATTTTCGCTTTCGCGCCGGCGTTGATCTTCTTATCGTATAGATCTTTGGAAGCTCCCGATACGATCCCTGTTTCCACGCTCACGAGATCATAGTCCGACTTGTTGCTTATCGTGACGGAGAACCGCCCTGCAGGATAAATTTCCGTTAAGTTCTTCACCCATTGGTAGAAAAAAATAAGCAGCACGATCAATAAAGCGACGGATAGCCAATATCTACGAGAGATTCTCATGACCGTTTAAATGTCCCTTCTCAGCGCGCGAAGGACATCGATGCGCGTAGCCCGTTTAGCCGGGCGTGATCCGGACAGCAAAGCAACGCCAAGGGAGATCAGGAATGCGATTGCGGCCAAGTAAGGCGGGATCAAGGAGAAAATGAAATCTTCGGGAACCCTCTCTTCCATGAAACCTTCGATGACTAGCGGAAGCCCGATATTGACGGCAATAGAGATGACGTATGCGACGGCGGTACCGATGATTGCGCCGAGCAATCCGATCATGCTGCTTTCCAGCAGGAAAATGCGCCGAATCGTGGAAGGGTGGGCTCCGATAGCCTTCATGATGCCGATATCCTGGGCGCGTTCCGTAACGGCCATCGTCATCGTGTTGAAAATGCCGATGGAAGCGATTAGTACCGCAATGGTACCGACGAATCCTAGCCCGATTTTCATAATAAGGAAGACCAGGTTAACCTGCTTCAGCTCGTTCGCGATGGAGTGGCTGTAGTAGCCTTTCTCGCGTATTTCCTCGGCAATGCCCTTCACGTGGTTGGCGCCGTCGGCAATGGCTTGAACGGAATTGTATTGGCGCGGGTCCTGGAGTCCAAGAGGTTGATTGCCATTTGCGGAATCGGGATTGTCTTTGTCCGCGGGTAGGAGCATGGCTCCCCACTGAGTTTGGGTGAAGCTCTCTATCCGGGTCAAGATTTCGTTGCCGATATAGACAAAGGTATCCGTTTCCCATTCTCGGCTCGGCTTTTCGCTAATTCCGACAATCGTAACCGGTATCGTCGCAGTCTGTTCGGTGCCGTCTTCCGCAAGCTGACGAACCTGCAGGCTCATGACTTTGCCCAGCCACTCTTTCGCTGGAGGTGTATCGGCCTTCGGTTTGTTTCCTTCTCCTTCGCTCGCGCCTTCGCGCGTCTCGCGAATGTTGAAACCGATGACTACCTCATCCGGCTTCTGCGGAAGACGTCCCGAGCTTAACCCGAATCCGGCTTTGGTTTCGGCATCGAAATCGACATTAACGGTTCCGTTACTACTAGCCGCTGCTCCATCAACTGTAGGATTTAGCGGCTGCTGTACGTAGTTGCGGTAAGTGACCGCTTTGACATGGTCGACAGAGCGCAGGTACTCGATGTTCTTCGCGCCGATGACCCGATCAACCTCGTTCTCCGATTCTATGCCGTATATATCGATAGCCGTAACCATTCGGTCTACCACCATTTGGTCCACGATACTCTTCTGCAATCCGAATCCGACGGAAGCCAGGACGATAAGGAACGTACATCCCATTGCCGTTGCTAATACCGTCATGAAAAGCCGGGTTTTATTCTTCTTCATGTTCTGCCGGACGAATCGGAATTGGTCAGTGAATTTCATGCGCGAATATTCCTTCTTTCTTATCGGCGTTCAATAGGTACCCGTCTTTAAGCGAGACCGTTCTATGCGCGATGGAAGCCACTTGCTCGTCGTGCGTAATGAGGACGAACGTCGTCCCGCGATCCTGGTTCAGATGCTGGATAAGGGAAAGCAATTGGCGTTCGTTGTCGCTGTCCAAGCTTCCGGTAGGCTCGTCCGCAAGCACGATGGGCGGATTCAATATCAACGATCTTGCTACGGATACCCGCTGCTGCTGTCCGCCGGACAATTCGCCCGGGTAATGGCCGGCATATTCGGCCACGCCGACCTGCTCCAAGAGTTCCATGACGCGTTTCTTGCGCTGGGTGACCCCGATTCCTTTAAGAACGAGAGGCAGCTCCGCGTTCTCGAAGGCGGTCATGCTCGGGATGAGCTGGAAGCTCTGGAACATGAAGCCTAGATGGGCCAAGCGGAAATTCGCCCACTCCCCTTCGCTCAAGGAGGTTACTTCTTGATCTGCTACGCGGATAGTCCCGGAAGTAGGCCTGATATATCCGGACATGAGGTTAAGCAGTGTGGATTTGCCTGAGCCGCTCCGTCCTACGATGGCGACGATCTCGCCTTGTTTTACATGCAGATCGATGTCGTGGAGCACGGGGACGACTCTTTCCTTGCCTTTTTTGCCGATGGCGAATTGATGGTTCACTTGAATCATTTCGATCATGGGTACTCCTCCGTTCTTCTAACCATCATTATAATGGCTCATTCATTAATTATTTGGAAATAACTTCTGAAGAATTTCTTAAGATTTAAACTAAAAAACACCAGAGGACTAATCCTCTGGTGTTCGATCAAGATAGAGATGCGTGACTTCGGTAGTATCGCCGCTTTCCTTCTCTATTTCGGTTGCTTCTGCTTCAAGGGCGTTATGGGTATCCATGCCCGGAGCGATCGTGGGCTCCTGAGCTTTCTCTTGGACCATGCGAATATCCTCCTATTTCTGGTGGTTATTCTCGGCAAATCGATTGATACCCTTCGTTCTGTTCGATCTCTTGAAGAATATCGGGCATTTCATCGTCATCGGACATGTCGGCGGCAAAATCGGCTACTTGTGCATCATAAGTCTGGTTCTCGTCATTTGGAATGTTATCGGTCAATGGTAGGTCTCCTTTTATTACTTAAGCATTTACCAGCTCGGGTGTTTTAATCTGCAACGGCGGTGGGATCAGCCATCCCTTGCCCTTATTCATTTCCAGTAACCGGACGCCCAATGCTGTCTTTGCGATATGGTATTTGGCAAAAAGGGCTGCGACATCTTCACGTATAGAAGAGCTCATCACTTGGCTGCAGGTAACAAGTCCGATCGAATTATCCATGGATATCGCCGCCGCGATTTCCGGATCGCTAAATCTTGCTCCAACGGGGATATCCTCTAAATTTGCTTTCGGTTTATCGGGTAATGCCGGTGCCGGAATAATACCATTATCGTTAAGCAGCTTATCGCATTCTTTTTCCTCATGCTTCGCCTCATCGATCAAGTCTTTAATTAGCTGCTTTAAATCTTTGTCGCCGGCATGGTTAAGGTAGGACTGATAACAGGAGACAGCGCCTTTGGATGCCAGAGAAAAGTTCCATACATTAAAAATCTCGCCATAGTGCAAAGGTTCGTCTTTCGGATTACCGCTCAGAATTCCCACGAAAAAAAATTCCTCCTTTATAGTTGAATCGACTGTATTGTGCCCGCCAACGTGCTGCCTATTCGATGTTCCAATTTGATATGTATTGATCATCTTTTAATGCACTTAGGTTTTGAACAAAACTGTCGGTTTCCGTTCCAACTTCCCCAGTAACAATCTACGCATCGTTGCGGCTGTCTTGCTGGTTTTATTTCTGGGAATGTTACTGCCATCTAACTCACCACCTTGAAGAAATGGACGCTTTATAGATTTTCCAGGGTTCGGGAATAACATTCAGCAAACGTTCAGAGAGCAGCATCGACCAAGCCGTGAAAGACGGCAAGCTGACTCAAGAGCAAGCGGACAAGCATCTGGCGGAGGGTTGCCGTTATGGCCGAGAAAATCGTCAATGGCAATGGTTTCGGCGAATTCCGTCATCATGGCGGAGGTAAGGATCGGGGCTTCGGCGGCGAGAAACCGACTACGGAAACCGAAACGGAAACGGCGGAACCTTCCGCTGCTTCATAAGTTAGAATAACTATAAAAAAGACTTGCTGAACTTCTCATTACTGTTGAGAGAAGTTTCTGCAAGTCTTTTTAGATTAAGACATAGATTCAAGCTGCCGAAGTCAGTCTGATCTCAATGCCCGAGGGATCTTTCACGAGCCAGATTCCTTCCTGCTCGATCAAGGAAATTCCGGCATCCTTGATTCTGCCTAGCGTAAGCTCCAATTCGGCGACGGTAGGCAGTACGATCGTGTAGAAATCAAGTCCAGTACTGTTCGCCGGAGGTAGGGGCGCTCCGATGCCCGCCCAGATATTCATCCCGATATGGTGGTGGTAGCCGCCGGCGGAGATGAAATAAGCGCCCATCATTTCGGAGGCGTCCGCTGCCATGTCGAATCCGAGAATATCGCAATAGAACGCCCTAGACTTAGGCAGCTCGCTTACGTGCAGATGGATATGCCCGAGAATGGTTCCCGCGGATAATCCCGTCCAAGGTTTATCTCCCGCAAGCTGCAGGAGTCCTTCGATATCGACGGGGTCGGAGGCCATGACGTAATTTCCTTTCACGTCCTTCCTCCACTCCGATCGAGGGCGATCGCGATAGATCTCGATACCGTTATGGTCCGGATCCGCAATATAAAGAGCCTCGCTTACCAAATGATCGCCCTGTCCGACAGGGATGCCCGACTCGATTAGCTTACGCAAAGATAGCCCGAGCTGTTCTCGGGTAGGTACGAGAATGGCGAAGTGGTACAATCCTGCAACTGATCTTCTAGGTGCGGCGGCGGCATTCGGGATCTCCTCGAGTATGAGGAAGGTGTTTTTCCCGTCAACGGTTAATCTGGCGATTTGCCCCTCCTGGCTCAGCACTTGAAAACCGACTACTTCCCTGTAGAATTTAACCGAACGTTCCAGATCGCTCACCTTAAGTTTAAGCAGACCTAGGACGGTATCCGCATGTATAGATTGGGACATTTTAAATTCCTCCTTAATGAATTTCTACTTACTTGGTATAAGTAACTATACAAATTTTACTATAGAAAGTAAATTATAATATTGTTAGCCTATCCACTCTTCCGTGCTCATACCATTACAATAACGAGCATTTTCGGGGGGAGGCATTCGGATGGCCAGTAAACCGTTGGCACTGCAGCAAGGCGACACGGTCGGAATCGTAACGCTAGGCAGCCCTCTTGCGGCCGAAACGATCAATGCGCGGGTTGCGTATTTAAGATCGATGGGGCTTAACGTGATATTGGGACGTTACGTGTATGCGGAGAACGGATATCTTGCCGGAACCGATCAAGAGCGGGCGAAGGATTTAATGGCCATGTTCGCGAATCCGAACGTAAGGCTGATCTTGCCTTCGCGCGGAGGAGTAGGCGTTGCAGGGATATTGCCTTATTTGGATTACGATTATATTCGCCGGAACCCCAAGATTATAAGCGGGTACAGCGATATCACCGTGTTGTTGAACGTTCTCGCGCAATTCTCGGACATCGTCACCCTTCACAGCCTCTTGCTTATTGATTTCAAACCGGAGACGCCTCCCTATAACTTCGAACGGTTTTTTAACGCGACTTCTTCCATTATCGTTCCTCGAAGCATCAACAATCCGCCTGGAAAACCGCTTATAGGCCGAGTACCGGGCATCGTAAGCGGACCGATCGTCGGCGGAAACCTGACTTCGTTAGTAGGTTCGCTAGGAACGCCGTTCGAAATCGATACGAGAGGGAAAGTCCTATTTCTCGAGGAAGTCCATGAGCCGGTGAATACCGTGTATCGATACGTGGAGCAACTGAAGCTCGCGGGTAAATTCAGGGATTGCCGAGGAATCATCATGGGCGAATGCACCGGATGCACGGAAGCTTACGGTCAAACTTACGACGATCTCATCGACGACTTCATCGTGCCGCTGGGTAAACCGTTGATCACCAATCTTGCCTCGGGACACGGTTTGTACAAAGCGGCCATACCTATCGGCGCTCTCGCGAATTTGAACGCCGCTAACGGAACGATTGCGTTACTTGAACCGGCGGTACGATATTGACGTGTGCGTATGCCATGTTATTTTGAAAATCCAATTAAATGATTTACACTTGAGGAGACAACACGCGGTCTCTTTTGATTGCGTTGCAGTATTGGAAAAATGGAAGGTGGGAATGGATATTGTCTATCGTTAGCGACATTCTGGAGTATAATCAACAATTCGTAGAGCAGAGAAAATACGAGAAATATTTAACGGACAGGTTTCCGGAGAAGAAGGTCGCCATCTTAACTTGCATGGATACACGTCTGGTAGAGCTTCTGCCCAAAGCGCTAAACTTGCGAAACGGGGATGCCAAAATCATCAAAAACGCAGGCGCGATCTTGACTCAGCCGTTCGGCAGCGCCATGCGGAGCATTCTGATCAGCATACACGAGATGGGCGTGCAGGAGGTGCTCGTTATCGGGCATCACGGCTGCGGAATGACTCAGCTCGATTCGGCGTCGTTGGTGGAAAAGTTCAAGAAAAACGGGATATCGGACGAGGTGATCTCCACCCTGGAGAACTCGGGCATCCGCATGGATCGTTTCTTGAAGGGCTTCGATTGTCCGGAAGACGGCGTTCGGCATAGCATCGAGATGATCCGCAAACATCCGCTTGTTCCGTCCTTCATTCCCGTACATGGCTTCATCATGCATCCCGAAACGGGAAGACTTGAGTTGATATGCGATGGTTACGGCACCGCAACCTGATTCAATTGGGCATAATAGGATAATGAACTCAGTAGATTATGAAGCCGAAGCAATGATGGAGGAAAGAGTATGAAACGTTCAATGATTACATGGCTAGTGGTCGGCGCGATCGTATTGATCGTGATTTTCTCGGCCGTAGGATCCTATAACGCTTTAGTGTCGTCGGAAACGGCAGTGGACAATAAGGCGGCGCAGATCGACACGCAGCTTCAGCGACGCGAGGACGTGATCCCCAATCTGGTCAAAACGGTCAAGGGATACGCGGCTCACGAGAAAGAGGTATTCCAATCGATCGCGGACGCACGAAGCAAGTTGGCCGGCGCGGGTACGACTGCGGAAAAAGCGGACGCGAACGCCGAACTGGAGGGTGCGCTTAACAGATTGCTGGTTATCGTCGAGAATTATCCGAATCTTAAGGCGGACGCGCAATTTACTCGGCTAATGGATGAGCTTTCCGGAACGGAGAACCGAATCGCGGTCGCGCGCCAAGACTACAACAACTCCGTAACGAACTATAATACAAGAATCAAAAAGTTTCCGGCCGCGATCTACGCGTCCATGTTCGGTTTCGAGAAGAAGGACCTCTTCAAAGCGGCACCGGGCGCGGAAACCGTGCCTGACGTACAGTTCTGATCATGGCAAGGCTAAGGTTGAACGCTAGATGGATGGTCCTGCTCGCGGCCCTGTTTCTCATGATCCTGCCTATAACTGCAGGAAACGCATTGGCACAGGGAGATACCCGCTACGGCGTTTACGTTCAGGATGAAGCCAACGTCATCTCCGCGCAGACGAAAGCGGCGCTTTACGGCCGTGCCCTATGGCTTCATGACAAAACCGGAACGGCACAGGTTGGCGTAGTCACGGTAAGTTCGTTGAACGATCGAACTCTCGAGGATTTCGCCGTTTCGAAATTCCGGGAGCTGGGGCTCGGCGACAAGGAACGGAACGATGGCGTACTGTTGCTATACTCTGCATCCGACCGGCATGTGCGAATCGAGGTTGGTTATGGGCTCGAGGGGCGCATAACGGACGGTAAAGCCGGGGCCATCTTGGATCAATATTTCGTCCCGAACAGGGACGCAGGCCAGCTTGATCTCGCGTTTTCCCAAACACAAAGCGCGATCGTGAACGAGGTCGCAGCGGAATACGGCTTGGATGCGTCGGGAATCGCGGAGGAAGGCATGCCTCCTCTTGACGGGAATAGCGGCGGCGGTTTTTTCGCCGGCATGCCAGGCTATATAAAGGTGCTGCTGGGGCTGGGCGTCGCTTTTCTTATCTTCCTTGATTTCAAGTTTACGGGCGGCATGATTACCTTCTCCATAATCAATTTGCTTGGAAGAAGGGGCGGCTCGGGAGGAGGAGGTTTCCGCGGCGGCGGCAGAGGCGGCGGCGGTTCTTCCGGAGGCGGCGGAGCAAGCAGATAAAGAATACGAGATAAAAGAAGACCAATATGAGTCCGAATCCTATGAATCGACGGATGAGGTACTTTAGGTGGAAATAGAGCGGCTGCGCCGCTTTAAATCGACGGATGAGGTACTTTGGGCGGAAATAGAGCGGCTGCGCCGCTTTAAATCGATGGATGAGGTACTTTGGGCGGAAATAGAGCGGCTGCGCCGCTTTAAATCGACGGATGAGGTACTTTGGGCGGAAATAGAGCGGCTGCGCCGCTTTAAATCGACGGATGAGGTACTTTGGGCGGAAATAGAGCGGCTGCGCCGCTTTAAATCGACGTACGAGGTACTTTGAGGGGAAATAGAGCGGCTATGCCGTTTAAAATCGAAGGATGGTGTCTCCGACCAACTAAATACCCGCGCCAGGAACGCTTATTTCGCCGGAAGTACCTCCTACCAACTAAATACCCGCGCCAGGAACGCTTATTTCGCCAAAAGTACCTCCCGCCAACCAAATACCCGCGCCAGAAACGCTTATTTCGCCAAAAGTGCCGGTTGGAGTGGATAGCGTGGGAGGACGTGCAAAAAAGAGGACCGTCAATTTCCAACGGTCCCCTTTATTACAGCTTACCAGTATCGAACGAGTAGGTCGATCGGATAACGGCCCGCATTGCGACCATATAGCGCAAGTCCGCCCGTTAGCGCCGGGATTTCATCGCCCACTTCAAGCCGCAGGTTGAATCCGCCCGCGCGGGTAATGGACGGTATCAGTCGGCTAGGTACCGAAACCTTATACAAATAACCGTAAGATCCGGCTTCCTCGAGTTTGGTATCCCTCTGTTGATAATGCCAGGACAGCACGCCGCGGCTATCCGCCGGATCGTCTAGCAGATTAAGAGTGTCAACCAACTCGCCGTTGATCGATACTGTGGCTCGGGACGGCTTCTTGTTGTCGTCCGTCATATAGTAGGTGCTCGGGTTTAACTCCGGATCGGGCGTGTAGCCGCTCATGAAATCCAGATCGATCGCTTTCTCGACCGATTTTTCCCTATCTTTAACCAGAATGACTTTAGCGCCTGCTTCGAAGACGATCTCAAGGTTGCTTAGTGGGTTAGAGACAGCCTCGGCGGGCAGCTTGATTTCGTATTCCACGAAACCTTCCGAGCCGCCGTTAATCTTGTTATCGTTCAGCGCATGCCATGCGTACGACCATTCTTGGCGCGAATATTGATGGACAGGCACCGATAACCATTGGCCTTCAAGATCGTAAGAGCCGTTGGAATCCCCGCTGCGAACGTCGAAAGTAATAAAATTGCGGGTAATCGCTTTTCCTTGTCCGTCCCGTAAAGCGACCGCGAACACGGCTACCGAGTCGAGTGCCGGCATGTTTACTTTTACGGCATCCAATGCAACGACGCCATATCCACCCCAAACGATAGATTGCGACCCTTGCGCGGTCACGACTTTGCTGCCGAATTGATCGTGCCATAGCTCCCATTCCAATTGCAAGGACTGCCCGTGATAGCGATCGGAATAGCTGGAACGCAGCAAGGCGATCTCGACTTGCTGTCCGACTTTTACCGTTTCGCAAGGGGGCGCGTCGATGACGATGAAATCGGGAGAGTGTAGGTCCGCGACCGACATGCCCGGAACGAATGCATCATAGCCGAAGTCCTTATCCGAACCGTCGATACGGTAGTACCCATTGTATTCGTTGACGACATCGTGGAATTCCGTAAAGATGAATCCGCACATTTTGTCATGGCGACGCAATTCGTTAATCATGTAGCGGTATTGCCAAGCGAGGTCGCTGTCCCCAGCGCTGCCTTCGATTCCCCACACCGCGCCGCATTCGCTGTTCATAAGCGGGGCGTCGGATTGCACATTGCCTCCGATGTAGTTGAAATCGGAGCCCGGGAACGTTTTATCCACCACCTCTTGAACATGCTCGCGCAGAATCTTGTAGCCGTTTTTATAGAAATGCCAGGTATTCAAATCAGATTCCACGTGATCCCAGTTACATGGGGAGTTATCCTCGACCAAACGCGTCGGATCTTCCGACTTGGCCCAACGATAAGTCTGTCGGACCCATTCCTGCGTTTCGGGGAGGAAACTCCTTACTTCGTCGCGGGTGGTGAATAATCCCCATGTTTCGTTAAAAACGACCCAAGAGATAATGGACGGATGATTGTAATCGCGATTAAGGATTTCCCGGGCTTCCGCTTCATACGCAGTGCGCGCGGTTTCATCCGGCTCGCCCCAGAAGCAAGGCATGTCTTCCATGACCAAGATGCCAAGCTTGTCGGCCCAATACAGCTTTCTGGGTTCTTCGGGTTTAATATGGATGCGAACGAAATTGAGGTTCAATCTCTTGAGTCGCCAGATTTCATCCTGAAGCTCTTCGTCGGAAGGCGCGGTAAAATGCCCGACCGGATAGAAGGCTTGATCCAGCGTTCCGCTTAAGTAAACCGGCTTACCGTTCAGCGTAATCCAGCGATAGCTTTTGCCATCGAACCGGCCGGAGCCGATCTCGCGAATTCCGAAATAAGTTGCGATCGAATCCGATGAGCCGTTCGCCTTCAGAGTGATCGTTCCTTCATACAGGAACGGATCTTCGGGACTCCAATGACGAGGCCCCTCGACTTGGAAAGTAACGCTAAACGAGTTGCCGCCTGCTGTCAGCCGAAGCGCGGCTGCATGCCGTACGCGTCCTCCGTCAAACTCGAAGCTTAACGTCGCATCCGCTGCTCCGCTTGCTTGAACAGTGCCCGTAATCTCGATCGTGCCGTCCAGTTTCGTGATGAAACGCGCAGCTTCGATATAGTTTGGCGACCTAGTTTCCAACCAAACCGTCTGCCAGATGCCGCGGGTTTCGCCGTAACCCTGCTTGCCGCGCGTTTGATAGGCATGATCCTGATCCTCCGCGCGAACGACGATCCGATTGTCGGCATCGGCTTTCCATACATTCGTGACGTCGAAGGAGAATGCGCCGTAGCCTCCGGTATGGGTACCGACCTGCTGGCCATTCACCCAAACGATCGTGCTGTAATCTACCGCCCCGAAATGCAGGAACAGCTTTTCTCCGGAAACGATTTCATTGTATTTCACGTTACGGCTATACCAAGCGATGCCCTTCCGGTTCTCGCCGATTCCCGATAGCGGGCTTACCCAAGAGAAGGGAACGTTGATCTTCGCGCCGGCTATGGATGATTCTCCGTTCTGCCACCGTTCCGATTGACCTTCGTCGTCGAAATCGAACCTGAAGTCCCATTCTCCGTTCAGGTTCATCCATCTGGAGCGTTGCCAATCCGGTCGGGGGTGTTCCGGCCTTGGGATCGTAACCGTTGGTGAAGCGCTGCCTGTAAGAGCCATCTCGACACATCCTTCGTATATAGTGTAATCATAATGATTATTATAGTTATAATATAATATGTATATGATTAACGCAATATTGTTTATGAATTTCATATACCTGATATAATAGAATAATTGGGTTAGCGAATGGAGAGGGCAATGGATGAACGGAGTACCGGAAAATATCAAAAGAATAGCGAAGATGAATGTGCAGGAGACCGCCAAGGCGTTGGCGGGAGATTTGCGGCTCAGAATCATAGAAGCGCTCGGCGATCGGGAGATGAGCATCTCCCAGCTGGCAGAAGAATTGGGCGTGGCACAGCCGACCGTCACCATTAACGTGCAGGTGCTCGAGTCCGCCGGCTTGGTCGAATCGAAGCAGGGCGTTAACCGGGAGAAGATCTGTTATCGAACCTATGACACGATCGTGTTCGACCTTCCGATGAAGCCGGGAGAAGGCCTTCACGGCGCAGAAGAAATTCATATGGCGATCGGGATGTATACGTCTTGCAAGGTAGATTCTCCATGCGGTTTGCTAGGTCCGGATGACATGATCGGCTGCCCGGACGATCCTAGGGTATTCTATGATCCCCAGAGAGGGAGCGCGGAGCTGCTTTGGTTCGGAGGTTCGGGTTACGTGGAGTATTATTTTCCCAACCCGGTTCCGCCCGGGGTCGAGCTTAAGGAATTGCGCTTCAGCGCGGAGCTTTGCTCGGAGGCGCCTGGATTTCACATGGAATGGCCTTCGGACATTGCTGTATGGATTAACAGGAGCCTTGTCGGAGAGTGGACGAGTCCAAGCGACTTCGGAGACCGCAAAGGTGTGCTCACGCCAAGCCGATGGCTCGGAATGACGCAATACGGGAAAATAACGGAATGGAAGGTCGGCCCCGAGGGAAGCAGCGTTAACGATCAAGCGTCTTCTGCCGTGTCATTGAAGGAGTTGGACCTGCATTTTAGCCGGCCGGTCGTCGTCCGCATCGGCGTTCGGGAGGATGCGGCCAACGTTAGGGGGCTCAACTTGTTCGGGGAGCATTTCGGAGATTATCCGCAGGGTCTTAAGCTGACTTTCGTCCATCAAACCTAATCTAACCTAACTGAGGAGAGCCTTCGGGCTCTTTTTTAAATAATGGCTAATATCCGACTTGTTTATTTAATATCGTCCCCTTGTTCATGATGACTTCCGGAATTATGATAAAAGCGCAATGAGATTCGGCAAGAGAGGGGATTGCGTCATGCAAACGATCGCGGTCACGGGCGGCAGCGGGAAATTGGGAGTGTGGGTCGTCGAGGAGCTTGTTCGTCAAGGCTTTCGAGTCGTATCTTTGGACGAGAAGACGTCGGACAAACTAAAATGCAAGCAGATCAAAGTTAATTTATCCGATTTCGGGCAAGTCGTCGGAGCGATCAACGGAGCGGATGCCGTCATACACTTGGCCGCGATTCCGGCTCCGCTAGGATATACGAACGATTACATATTCGCGAACAACGTCAGTTCAACCTTTCATGTACTGGAAGCGGCATCCATTCTCGGCATTAAGAAAGTCGTGACCGGATCCAGCGAATCCGCGTACGGCTTCTGTTGGGCGCCCAAGCCTTTCTCGCCGAACTACGTGCCCGTGAACGAGAAGCATCCGGCATTGCCGCAGGAGTGCTACGGTTTGTCCAAGATCGTTGGAGAGCAAACGGGAGAAATGTTCCATCGCCGTACGGGTATGCAAATTTTCTCTTTGAGATTCTCCTTGATCTTGACGCCGAAGGAGTATTCGCTTTCCTCCATAAGCAAACCAGAGAACTACAAGCGCATTCTATGGAGCTATATCGACATCAGGGACGCCGTCCAGGCTTGTATAGCTTCGCTTCGCAGCGAAGCTGGCGGCCACCGTACATTGAATATAACGAGCGACGATACGCTTAGCGATCGGCCTACCGAACGATTATTGGCCGAGTTCTACCCCGAAATCACGGATCAACGCCGGACGTTTTCCGGAAGGGAAGCGCTCGTAAGCAACGAGCTCGCCAAAAATATTCTGGAATGGAAGCCGGAGTTCTCATGGGAGCAGATTAAAGAATAACCAAAAAGTTTAAGATTGCCCCCGTACAATCTTAAACCGGATTCGGTTATGATTATTCTTGTAAGCGATTTCTTTCCAAGACGGCAGGAGGAATGATGGTATGTTGCGCGCGCTTATCGTTGACGACGAGTTCGAGATTCGGGAAGGCTTGCGTAAACGAATTCCTTGGGGCGAGTACGGGATCGACGAAGTATTCGCCGCGGGTGACGGGGACACCGCGATTGCGATCGCTCTCGAGAAGAAGCCGGATCTAATCGTAACCGACATTAAAATGAGCAGAATGTCCGGGCTGGAATTTCTCGGTGCGTTGTGCCGCGTGGACGATTATCCTTGGAAAGCCGTCGTTATTAGCGGATACGATGATTTCGAGTTGGTCAAGCAGGCCATGCAGCTCGGGGCGATGGATTATATCCTTAAGCCGATCAATACGGAAGAGCTTGGGCGCATCATATGCAAAGCGACCGACCAAATCCTTCGCGATAGAATGGATAAACTCAATCAAGTACAGCTCAAAAACCAAAACCAGCTAGCGGTCCCGAAATTACGCGAAGAATTGCTTCGCGAGATCATAGAGCACGAGTACGATCCTTATCGCGAGACGCGGATCGCGCATCGGTTGCAGGCGTTGAAGCTCGATTGGATGACGCAGCAGCCGATCCTGCTCATGATCGTCGAGGTTGACGACCTCAAGGCGATCACGAATCAGAGAGGTTACTTGAACGAGAAGGAGCTTGTCCTGTTCGGAATCGGGAATGTTGTTAACCAAACGCTTACCGAAGAGTTTCCTTTTCCGTTTGCGCTATTTAACGATTCCCATTCCCGCTGGGTAGCCGTCCTTAGCTGCAGGCAGCAAGATCAGCTCGCCTTAAGCAAGTCGTTAGCCCAGATCAGCCTCCGGAGAATCAATGAATTCGTGAAGGTGAAGGCAAGCATTGGAATTTGCACGGAACAGCGTGAGTTGCAGCGCGTACACGAGATGTTCCTGGATACGGGAGAGCTGCTGGACCAAAAGGTCGTGTACGGAGGAAATCGAATATTTACGGAGCATGGTTTCGAGTTCGACGGCGAGCGGACGGAGCTATCGCTGATGGAGCCAAATGAGGTTCTCGATCTCGTGAGGTACGGTTCGGACGAAGATATAAGGTCTTCCATGGATAAATTCGTAGAGATGGTTCAGGCTTGGGGGCTGTGCAGCCTCAAGGACATCCATCAGCAAAGTTTCAAATGGTTGATGGGAATTTTCCGGGGCGCTTCCGCGGCGGGATGGCCGAACAGAAGCTGGGAACGGAATCCGATCTCCATCTGGGAGCAATTGGAGCAGTTCGATAATTTGCAGTCGCTAAGGGCGAAGGTTGAGCTGTACTTGCTGGACATGGCATCGGATTTCCGCAAGCTTGCGGCGTCTCCGGGTCAGATCGTGCTGGAAGCGGAGAAAATGATTCGCAAGAGGTACTCGGATAACCTTTCCCTTCAAGCCGTGGCAGACGAAGTTCACGTAACGCCGGTTTGGTTAAGCAAGCTCTTCAAGAAGGAAAAAAGGATGACCTTTCTCGAATATTTAACGGACGTGCGAATCACGAAGGCAAAGGAAATGCTAGGAGACGTGCGGCACAAAATTTACCAGATCTCATATCAAGTGGGATACAAGGATCCCGTCCATTTCACGAAGCTCTTTAAGAAGCAGTCCGGACTAACGCCCAAAGAGTTCAGGAAGCAAAGGGGAATCGTTGATGATTAAGATTTCCTTGGGGCTGGCGTCCTCGTTCCGCAACAAGATGATTTTGATTTTCTTTGCCATTACGATCGTTCCGTTCATTATTTTCGCTTATTACTCGTACATGAAATCGATCGAAGGGATCAAGAACGCGAACGCGACGTTCTCGATGAGTTATTTGCAGCAAGCCAAGATGAACTTCGAGACGTATCTCGGACAGCTTAACGATCAAATCAACAACGTGATCGGAAACAAGTCTGTGCAGGATTGGTTGGAGCATGAGCCAAGCAACGGCGACGAGGAAGAGATCTTTGCGGTGAACATGCTGGGATTGGTATACGCGAAGATGCCGCAAATCGACGCGTTGAGGGTACGCGTTTATCCGCTCGATCCTTCCCTCTATCCGACTTACATGAATACGATGGGACTGCCGTCGCAAATCGGCGAAGAGGAATGGTTCCGGACTGCGAAGGCAAGCGTCGTTCCTACTTGGCATTTATCGATGCCGAAAAAAGGTCTCTACGGGAGACCTTTGCTTTCTTATGTCAAGAGGTTCACGGGGCTTTATGACCGGGAGCCTCGGGGGTTGGTCGTAACGGATTTGGCGGAGGACCATCTTAAGCGATTTTTCTCCCCTTCGGAGAGCATGGTCGGACAGAAATTCCTCGTCGTAGGGCAGGACGGGAACGTATTGTTCGATTCGTTCGATAACGAATGGACCGGCGCGATCATCCCGTCTAAGAAATATCTGCAAATACGCGAGAATTCCCCCCAAGGCGCGGAGACGCTCGAGATGGACGGCGACAACATGCTGATCACTTACGTGAAAATGGACAGCGAGCCCTGGACCATCGTCAGCCTGACTCCGCTGCATACGTTGACGCATCCCATGAAGGCGATGAACCGGCTGCTGATTCTTTTCCTTGCCGTGTATCTTGTCTGCTCCGTATTGGTTGTCATCTACATCACGCTTAATTTCACCCACCCTGTCGTTCGGCTTGTCCGCCTAATGAGGAAGCTCGAGGAGGGAGATTTCGAATATCAGGTGCCCCTATCCGGGCGTAAAGACGAGATTGGGTGGCTTTACCGCGGGTTCGGTAGCATGACGAAGAAAATAGAAGGGTTGATCGAGCAAAAGTCGAGGTCCGAGAGAAACAAGAAGGAGCTGGAGTTCCAAGTCTTGAGCCACCAGATTAATCCGCATTTCCTGTACAATACGCTGGAATCGATTCGGTGGAAAGCCGAAAACCATGGGCGCACGGACATCGGGGAAATGGTGTCCGCGTTGGGCAACCTTCTTCGGTTAAGCTTGAACCAAGGCAAGGACATTACGACGGTCGGCCGGGAGGTCGAACAGGTGAAGGCTTATGTGCAAATCGAACAGGCGCGCATGGGGATGCCGCTCAGGGTTCTTTACTTTTTCGACGACGAGGTGCTGGCTCTTCCTTTCATGAGGCTGTTGCTGCAGCCTTTGGTGGAAAATGCGATCCAACATAGCATTAGGGATAATTTCGAGAAGGGAAAAGTCATCTTATCCGGGTACGTGGAAGACGGGGATATCGTCATCGATATTACGGATAACGGCAAAGGCATTCCCCAGACGGTTCTGACGCAGCTCGACTCCGAGAATGCAAGCAGAGGAGGAACCAGGCGGCAAGGAGTCGGTCTTCGAAACGTAAACGATCGGCTTAAGCTCTATTTCGGAAACCATTACAAGCTGCTCATCGAAACCGGAGAAGGTTTAGGGACGAAAATCACGATCCGGCATCCGGTCTTGGATTCCGCCGGGGAAGAAGAGGCGAGGGGGAAAGAGGGGGCTTAACCAAGAGTTATGTTTATGGAAAGGGGCTGTTTCTTTCGGTCTTTAGGGACCGAGGAGGGCAGTCCCTCGCCAAGGCTAAATAACTACCCTCACCGCACCCGAATATCCGCCCGAACCCTCGCCAAGGCAAAAAAACTGCCCTCACCGCACCCGAACATCCGCCCCAACCCTCGCCAAGGCTAATAAACTGCCCTCGCCGCACCTAAACATCCACCCCAACTATCGCCAAGGCTAATAAACTGCCTTCACTGTACTCCAACACCACCCGAACCCTCGCCAAGGCTAAATAACTACCCTCACCGCACCCGAATATCCGCCCGAACCCTCGCCAAGGCAAAAAAACTGCCCTCACCGCACCCGAACATCCGCCCGAACCCTCGCCAAGGCAAAAAACTGCCCTCGCCTCACCGAACATTCACGCTAACCCTCGCCAAGGCCTCGCCGCACCCGACAACCACTCGAACTCTAGCCAAGGCTGATAAACTGCCCTCGCCGAAACCGAACATTCACCCGAACCCTCGCCAAGGCTAATAAACTGCCCTCGCCGCACCCGAACATCCACGCTAACTCTCGCCAAGGCTAATAAACTGCCCTCGCCTCTTAAATCCGAAACCTGACGGTCACGATTTGATAGGGAGTTACGGTGACAGCCCCGTTCAATTCTCCATCCATTTCGTCTTCCAATATGTTGCTAAGGTATGTCTTTCCGTCCTTAGACGCCGAAATTCGTATTTCGCTAGTCGCTCCGGTAACGTTATACCATCTCGCCATCCAATCTCCCCGCTCCTCGTTCGTCTTCAGGTTGGAAAACAGAACGCCTTCCCCATCCCATTGCAGGAACTCGTAACGAAAAGGAAGGATCCCTGAGTGAACGCCGGTTTGGCAAGGAGTCAAGGGGACGGCGAAACGGTGAGCTTCCCGGTATGCGTCTATGCGGTCGTGTCCACGGTGCGGAAGGATCGTCCATTCCGCGGAATACGCGCCAAGGCATTGCGCTTCCGGAGTCGGGAAGACGCCCCAATCACCTAGCTCGCCGACCGCCCGAAGAAGCGTAACGGCAATCGTGTTCCGTCCGTCAAGCAACGTTTCGTATTCGTTTAAGCCTTTTCCTGCTATCGTCAGTCCTCGGTTATCCCCATGAACGTCTACGAAAGCTTGCATGTGTTGGCAGTAGCTCGGGTTCTTCCATTCCTTGGTAGGTGTGGTCTCTCGTTCGGCGACCTCGAAGATCGAATCCGCGAAATGTGTCGAAGCCCGAACGTCCGTCGGATACAAAGCGCGAATCCGATGGTCCTTGGCCGGGTTATCGAACGAGACGCTTACGCGGACGCCTTTGCCTAATCGCTCTAAACTAACCCTAGTAACGATGTTCAGAGTGACGAGTTTCTTAGAACGCCCGGAATTTCGGTCGAGGATGGATACCATCGTTCGGACCTCTTGCTCAAGTAATTCGTCCGCGGATTCCGGGATTTCCATCGTTTGCGCGATTTCCAGAGTTGCGCGGTACGGAGCGTTCTCGACGATCCGAACCTGAGCGGGTTTTCCCTTCGTCGTTAAGGGGATGTCGTCGTCCGGCTGCCTAAAAATATATTCGTTGCCGACGTCCCCGACATCTTCGTAATGCCCCAATCCCTCGAAGAGTTGGCCGCTAACCTTATCGAGCAAAGTAATTCCGCCATCGGCTTCCACCGTAACCCGAAGGCTGTCGTTTTCGATCGTCGCGGGCCCCGTAACCAGCGAACCTCCGTTATCTATCCGTCCATGATCGGAATCGGGAATCCAGGCGAAAGTCGCATAACCCATCGCGGGTAGAAGTCCCGTCTCGAAGGTAATTTTCAACGCTCTGGCCATATATGGCTGCCTGAATTTATCGTCCGGCAAGTCATAACCGAATCTCACCCCCAAGTCCTCGACCTCGAAGTCGACCCTGTCACCCAGATGGTTGATGAGGAAACCGTCCGCATGCGTTCTAAGCCGAACTTCCTCCGCTACTTGAACCGGATTCTCGCTTTGCTTGAAATATCGCCTGGACCACTCGATTTCCAACGTCACGACGGAAGATCCCTCGTAACTGCTCGTATTAAAGACGATGAAAGGCGAAGCATCGCACCCGAACGACTCGAAGGCGGTTGTATCGACCTTTTCGCTAAGGTGCCTTGCGCTTTCTTGAACGATAGCCTTGGCCACCTCCATGCTCTTGGCGAACCGGATCTCCATCTCGCGGTATACCTCGTCGACGCTGCAGCCGCAGATGCTGTCATGAGGATGGTTCTGCATGAGCGTTTTCCATGAATAATGTAGCAGAGCGTGCGGATAAGATTTGCCTTCTCCGAAAGCAAGGGAAGCCAAAGGTTCCGCGACTTTCTCCAAGAGGGTCTGATTTTGTTGGTTCAATTGCTTGATCGGGACCCGAACGGATGCCGTGTTGACCAGGCTGAACCAACCGTCGGTCTTCTGCCCCAGGAGTTCTCCGCGCGTCACGCTCAGCTTAGGCGGAAGGGAAGAAAGAACATCATTAATGTAATCGTCGAAGTTGGAATGAATGAATTCATGCTCCGGATACAATTCGCGGGCGACCCGAAGTGCTTCCGAGAGATCGGTCTGAACGGGCTGATGATCGCATCCGTTCATGAGCAGCAGGTGCGGCGTGGAAGCGTACCGGGAAGCGCTCTCGATCCGATGCTCCCAATAAGATTCGGCTTCCGCGGGATCAACGGGAATTTCCATGCCGTTGTTGTACCAGTTGGCGAACAATATGCCGAGCACCTGCGAGCCGTCGGGCGATTCCCAGATCAACTCGGAGAATGGGGATTCCAGATTGGAATCCTCGCCGACTTGGTTGTTGAAGCCCGTTGCTTTGACTCCGCGGCCGAATACGGCGTTGTTAATGCCGGCCTGCTTAAGAAGCTGGGGAGCCTGCCCCATGTTTCCGAAGGAATCGGGGAAATAACCCAACTTGGAAACCGGACCGAAGCCCGAGGCGTCGCGATGGCCGATCTGAAGATTTCGGACGTTGGCTTCGCTGCTCGTCAGAAATTCGTCCTGAAGTACGTACCAAGGACCCGCCGAAATTTTCTCTTCTTTACATAATCGTTGCAGCAGCTCTCTTTTTTCCGGATACACTTGCAAGTAATCTTCCAGAACGATGGTTTGGCCGTCCAGATAGAAGCTGCGAAATTCCGGATCCGATTCGAAAGTTTCGAGCAACGCGTCCATCGTCTGGATGAGCTTAACGTGGTGGGCTTCGTAAGGCATATACCACTCCCGGTCCCAGTGGGTATGGGAGATGACGTGGATAACCCGTTTCGGCGTGTTCATGGGGGTGCCTCTTTTCTTTGGGTGAAATAGGATATACGCGGTAAGTGTAAGGGAGCGGCCATGTTCGGGACAATGAGAGAATAGCAAACTTTATGGTGCGATCTTGGCGAGCGGAGAATTTCGGGAAAATGGATAGGAATTCCATGGTAAATTATAAGATCGTCTCATATCGCACTGGGGGAGAGTAATTATAAGATTGTTCCAAATGGTGAGTAGATTTATGAAAGCCCTTTCATGAAATCAGGGAACAGGAAGGGAGGTGAGAGGAAAATAGTGCTGCAACCGGTTTAAGCAATCATTAGGGAGGGAGAGGAGGAGCGTCGTCATTCGTTCGTTTCGGAATACGTTTTCCCGAAATGCAAGAATTATCAAACCGAGGAGGGTATTCATTTATGCAAACCTTTAACCCTAGATCCAAAAGAAACGTTATCGTCGTTTGGCTGTTAATGGCAGTTCTTCTTCTTACCCAGTTTACGTTCTCGCCGTCCGTCGCCTCCGCCGCTTCGGCGTTTAACCAGACCGCCGCATCGGAGTTTAGCTCCCAGTCCGGAATCCAGCTCGAGTCTTCCAGCGAAGGAGGACAGAACGTCGCGTTCATCGATAACGGCGATTATATCGCGTTTACCAACGTCGATTTCGGAAGCGGGGCGACATCCTTCCAGGCGCGCGTCGCAAGCAATGCAAGCGGGGGGAATATCGAGATCAGGCTAGATAGCTTAACCGGAACGGTCATAGGCATTTGCGCCGTGCCCGGAACCGGAGGCTGGCAGAATTGGACGACCCAAACCTGCACCTTAAGCGGCAACGCAACTGGAGTTCATACTCTGTATCTGAAATTCACGGGAGGTAGCGGCAACCTCTTTAACATCCTATGGTTCAAATTCGCCAGCGGTCTGTCAGCCTTCAGCCAGATCGAAGCGGAGGCCTATAACAGTCAATCCGGCATCCAAACAGAAGCCTCCAGCGAGGGAGGTCAGAATATAGGATGGATCGATAACGGCGACTACGTCCTTTTTAACGGCATCGATTTCGGCGCCGGAGCTACTTCGTTGCAAGCTCGCGTCGCCAGTAACGCTAGCGGGGGGAATATCGAGGTCAGGCTGGACAGCTTAGGCGGTACCTTGGCGGGAACTTGCCCCGTGCCGGGAACGGGCGGCTGGCAAAACTGGGTCACCGTAACCTGCGCCGTAGCCAACGCGACGGGTATCCACAACGTTTACTTTAAGTTCACGGGAGGGGCAGGCAACTTGTTCAACGTGAATTGGTTTAAGTTCGGCACTACCCCTCCGGTTACCGGAGGAGACGTGGTCGGCAAAATCTTCGCGGGGTACCAAGGCTGGTTTAACGCGGTCGGCGACGGGTCCCCGAATAACGGTTGGGTTCATTGGTCTAAGGACAACAACATTCCGACCGCGAACTCAAACGTGAATTTCGAGCTCTATCCTGATCTCAGGGAGTATTCAAAGCTCTATCAGACGAATCTCGCGAACTTCGGAAACGGGACACAGTCGAAACTATTCTCCTCCTACGACCAGGAAACGGTCAACAAGCATTTCGAATGGATGCAGACGTATAACATCGACGGGGCCGCCTTGCAGCGTTTCGGAGCGGACGAAAGCGATACGCCGAACAATTGGAAGACGAACCGGGACAGCGTAGCTATCAAAGTCAAGAACGCGGCGGAGATCTACAACCGCAAATTTTACGTGATGTACGACATTACGGGAATGAACGCCGGCAATTGGGTGAACGCAATAAAGCACGATTGGACGACGAATATCGTTAACAATATGAACTTGACGGGGTCTGCCGCGTATGCCAAGCAGAACGGGAAAACCGTCGTCTGCATCTGGGGCATAGGCTTTAATGACCGCATCGGTACGGCGGCGGAGCATGCGGATCTTATCAGTTGGTTCAAGAACCAAGGGCTATACGTCATCGGTGGAGTACCGACGTACTGGAGGACGGGGATTAACGATTCCAAGCCAGGCTTCATGAGCATATATGAATCCTTAGACATGCTATCACCCTGGTTCGTAGGACGCTTCGGGCTTGGTGGAATCAGCGACGTGGACAATTACTCAATGAATCAATACGGGCCTGATTTTGCTTATACGCAGCAACGTAATATCGTCTATCAGCCGGTTATCTGGCCGGGTTTCGCATGGTCCAACATGAAGGGGCAAAAGAGGAACGAGATCCCGCGGTTGCACGGCGATTTCATGTGGAGGCAAGCTTACAACATGAAGAATCTAGGCATTAATACCGGATATATCGCGATGTTCGACGAGTATGACGAAGGTACTGCCATCGCCAAGGCTGCGGAGAATAGCTCGATGATTCCGACCGATCAATATTTCTTAACCTTGGACGCGGACGGCGTGGCCGTCTCGTCGGATTTCTACCTCCGGCTGGCTGGGGACATTAACAGGCTGTTCAAAGGGCAGATTCCGATAACGGTAAATCATCCGACAAGTCATCAGTAACTTTGTTTAGAGGCTCCCGGGTTAGCAAAAGCGCCTGGGAATCCAAATACCCGCGCCCGGAACGTTTATTTCGCCAAAAGTGACTCTGACTAGCCAAATACCCGTGCCAGGAACGTTTATTTCGCCAAAAGTGCCACTGACTAACCAAATACCCGCGCCAGGAACGCTTATTTCGCCAAAAGTGCCTCCGACTAAACAAATATCCGCACCAGAAACGCTTATTTAGATCAAGCCGTCCAGCACAGGGCGGCTTTTTAGCGTGAGCTCCTAACCAATGTTCGACCGTGAAAAAGCAGCTTCGGGAGTGCTGAAAAAGCTTTGTTCCGAACTCTTCGAATCTACCAAGGCCGTTTGCGTCCGAGAGGCTAATATTTGACTGCAAAAGCCAAGTTTCACTCCTGTTTTGCCCGCTTGGGAGTGCGGTAACATGAATGAAGGCAAGGTATGGAAAGAAAAAGCGAGAGGTGAGAATAGGTGGGAAGCATCACGTTCAACCATGTGTTCAAACAATACAAAGGGGAGTCGCGCCCAGCCGTTAACGACTTCCACCTTTCCATTGAAGAAGGAGAATTCCTGGTGCTGGTCGGTCCTTCCGGATGCGGAAAATCGACAACGCTGCGCATGCTCGCGGGTCTCGAGGAGATCAGCGGCGGGGAATTGTATATTGACGATAAATTCGTGAATTACGTCTCGCCTAAGGACCGCGATATCGCGATGGTATTCCAGAATTACGCGTTATATCCGAACCTGTCGGTGTATGAGAATATCGCGCTTGGCCTGAAGCTGCGCAAGACGCCGAAATACGAAATCGAATTGAGGGTAAACCGGGTAGCCAAGATCTTGGAGATCTCGCATTTGCTGGATCGCAAGCCGAGCCAGCTGTCCGGAGGACAGAAGCAGCGCGTCGCGTTAGGAAGGGCTATCGCCCGGGAACCGCAAGTGTTCCTCATGGACGAGCCGCTTTCGAATCTGGATGCCAAGCTGAGAGCCCAGACCCGCGCGGAAATCATTAAATTGCAAAGCGACTTGAAGCGCACGACGGTGTACGTCACCCATGACCAGGTGGAAGCGATGACGATGGGTACGAGAATCGTGGTCATGAAGGATGGAGTGATCCAACAGGTCGCTCCTCCGAAGCGGCTCTACGACGAACCGGCCAACCTGTTCGTCGCCGGTTTCATCGGCTCGCCGCAAATGAACTTCGTCGAAGGCAGCGTCACCCGCGAGGAAGGCCGTTATTACTTCAACAACAAGCGGATGAAGCTTTTGCTGCCGAGTGCTTACGATGGCCTATTCGACCGGATGAACCGGGCGGTCCGAAACGTCGTTCTGGGCGTTCGTCCGGAGCACGTCTTGCTGAAGACGCCGGAACCCGACGATGACGAGAAGGGATTCGTCACCTCGGCCGTGCAGATGACCGAGGTTACCGGAGCCGATTCCTACGTTTACGTGACCGTCGGCGAGTCGAAGATCATCGCGAGAACCGATCCGGGAACGGCTTACCGCAACGAAGATAAACCTGCAATCGGTTTCAATATGAGCAAGCTGCATTTCTTCGACGAAAACACGGGGATTTCATTGGCGGATGGAGGAGATGAGGAATGAGGAAGATTAACTATCCTCGCCTCGTCCTACGACTCTTATTGGCCGCCGTTATCCTATTCGGCACTATTCGCTGGATTTCCGGTTCGGAGCCCGCGATCTACGCATCGAACGTAAGCGCATCGGAATTGCTTTCTTATGAGGATGACAAGGAAACGCAGCCTTACGCGAAGCTGATGGGTGAATCCCCTGATGCAGGGCAGCGGGATACCGGTCAGCCGATCGATATTGCGGTGGCCGACTACTCCAATGCCGCCAAAGAGGCTGAGTTATCCATTCAAGGGGACACGGAAGGACCATCGCTGCATTGGAGCAACTCCCAGGGGTGGGTGGAGTGGACATTTAACGCTGCAGCCGCCGGATGGTATGAGCTGCAAGTGGATTACAAGCCGCTAGAGGGAGGAAACGCCTCCGTCGTTCGGGGAGTGCAGATCGACGGTCGCTATCCTTTCCAGGAATCGGAAAATCTCGAGCTCGAACGGCTATGGAAAGATGCGAAGTACCCGTATGACCGCAACGAGATCGGCATGCAGATCCGTCCTCAGCAGACGGAGCTCGTCGGCTGGTCGACGAAAGCGTTATCCGATTTTTCGGTATCATCGGAGCCTCTTCTATACCGGTTGGAGCAAGGCGAGCATACGTTGCGCCTGATCGGAGAGAGAGAGCCGGTTGCCTTGCGTAACCTGTCATTCCGGCCAAAGACGGAGCCCGCCGCTTCCTATGCGGACTACGAAGCGGCGCATCCGGTCTTCGCTGCGCAACCGGAATGGTATACCGTCATCGAGGCGGAGAATTTCAAGCGCAAGTCCAGCTTGGCCATCCAAACGGAACATTGGTCGGAGCCGTATATCTCTCCCGATCCAAAGGGACGCATCACCTATAACGTACTCGGAGGTCAGAGGTGGCGATTGCCGGGCGAGTGGGTGGAATGGCAATTCTCGGTTCCGAAGAACGGGTGGTACGAGATCGACTTGAAGAATTTCCAGAATTACCGCAACGGCTTCCGGGCGTACCGTACCTTGGAAATCGACGGCGAGACGCCGTTCTCGGAGATGTACCATTTCGGATTGGATTACCACAAAGAGTTCCTCATTACGACGATTGCCGATTCTCAAGGAAAGCCGTATAAGTTCTATTTAACAAAAGGCGACCACGCGCTTCGAATGACGGCCGACTCCTCGGAGCTCCAACCGGTGACGTTGGCCTTGAAGGATACGTTGGACCAATTGGCGGACTTCGACAGGCACGTGAGGCTGATTACGGGCAATTACAGCAAAAACGCCTTCGACGCGAACATGGATTCCACGAGAACGTGGGACATGGTCAAATTCGATCCGGATATCGAAGAGAAAATGAAAGGCTTCATAGAGCGATTGTCGGCGATACGCGATTATATCAACGGATTAAACCGGAAGAATTCAGATCTGTCGGAAGCGATCAGGGTGTCCGTTACGATTCTCGAGGATCTGCTGGAGGACGTGAACGACATTCCGAACAAGATCAACGACTTCGCGACGATCCAGAACAATATCGGAACATGGATGGCAACCCTTACGCAACAACCGCTCCTGTTCGATTACATCGTCGTTCGTACTCCGGATACCGTTACGGGACTGAAGGAGCCGACGGTTCTATCGCGGGTGCCTTATTCGATCGTAGACTTCGGGCGCTCGTTCTACATGGATTACGATACCCGCAAGCACAACAAGGAAGAAGCGCTGACGATATGGGTGCAGAGGGGACGCGATTACGTCGATCTGCTGCGAGAGATGGTGGATCAGGATTTCACGCCCAGGACGGGAATCGAAGTGAATATCAACCTGATGCCCAATCCGAATGTTCTCGTGCTAGGCAACGCGGCGGGAGACGTGCCGGACGTTGCGCTCGGCATCGGGGAAGCGACACCCGCGGATTTCGCGATGCGGGACGCCGCGCAGGATCTGTCTTCCTTTCCCGGCTTCCGGGAAGTATGGGAACGGTTCATACCCGGCGTCGGGCGGGCATTGGCCTACTACGGAGGAACCTATGGCCTTCCCGAGGTGCAGAACTTTCAGATGCTCTTCTACAGGACGGATATTTTCGAAAACTTGAACCTTAAAGTACCCGACACTTGGGAGGACGTCTTCGATATTCTGCCGACGCTGCAAGAAAACGGCATGACGATGAATTTCCCGAAGGCCGATTTCGCGACGATGTTCTTCCAGAATGAAGCCGAAGTCTATTCTCCGGGCGGCTTAAAAGCGAATCTGACGAGCGATAACGGACAAAAAGCATTCAAGCAATGGACCGAAATGTTCCGTAAATACAACCTGCCGATCGATATCCCCGCCTTCTTCCAGCATTTCCGCGACGGGGATTTGCCTATCGGGGTCGCCGATTTCAATACGTACGTGCAGCTGCTCGTCGCTGCGCCGGAGATTACCGGGCATTGGATGATCGCTCCGCTTCCGGGCATCGAGCAAACCGATGGAGAAGTGGCTAGATGGTCGCCGCAAGGCTTATCGGCGGCTATGATCATGAAGAAAAGCGAGCGGCAGGACGACGCTTGGGAATTCCTGAAGTGGTGGACCTCCGAAGACGTTCAAGCCCGGTACGCGAAGGATATCGAATCGTTCTACGGCATCGAGTTCCGATGGAATACGGCTAACGTCGAGGCCATGAAGACCTTATCCTGGCCGAACGACGATCTGCTCGGGCTCAGGGAGCAAGCAAGATGGGCGAAGAACATGCCCTACGTTCCGGGATATTACTTCCTGAACCGCGAGATGGAATTCGCGTGGAATCGAACCGTTTTCGACGGAATGCCCGCACAGGAATCGCTTGAGAAAGCGCAGCTGTCCCTTCAGAGGGAAATGAACCGGAGACAGAAGGATTTCGGCATCTCCGGCAATGAAGATCTGCGAATTCCGCAAATTCAAGAGCCCTACGAATGGGAGGAAACCGAGCGATGAATACCGAGCTTACTCCCGGTTTGACCCGAGCGGGGACGCCTTCTTCCATTCGCTTAAGATGGAACAGGTTCTGGGCGGAAATTCGCCGCGATAGCTTCTGCTACCTGTTCCTCGCGCCGTTCCTGATCTGCTTCGCGGTGTTCATCGTGATTCCGGTCGTCATGGCCGCGACGCTCGGGTTTACGTCTTACGACGGCTTCGGATCTCTAAGATTCATCGGATTCGATAACTATATCGCCTTGTTCACGCAAGATATTATTTTCCTAACCAAGGCGCTTCCGAACACCTTTCTGTTCGCGCTGATCGTCGGACCCGGCGGCTACCTGCTAGCGTTTCTGTTTGCTTGGCTGATTCACCAGCTTCCGATCAAAATCCGCGATTATTACACGCTAGCGTTCTACGCCCCTTCGATGGCGGGGGCCGTGGCGCTATCCGTCGTATGGATCGCCGCTTTCAGCGGGGACAGGGTCGGGTATCTTAACAACTTTCTGCTGCAGATGGGCTGGATCGACAATCCGATCGTCTGGCTGCAGAAGCCCGAATATTTGCTCAAGGTCATGATCATCGTCTCGCTTTGGATCAGCTTTAGCGTCGGCTTCCTCGCGATGCTGGCCGGGCTCCAGACGGTAAACCGGGAATTGTACGAAGCCGGGCGCATCGACGGAATCTCCAACCGGCTGCAAGAAGTGTTTTTTATCACGATTCCGTCGATGAAACCGCAGATGCTGTTCAGCGCCGTCATGACGATCGTCACGACGTTAAAGGCGGGGAGCATCTCGACCCAACTAACGGGATTGCCGATCACGCCGCAATATGCCGGACATCTCGTGATCAACCATATCGACGATTACGCTTTTATCCGCTTCGAGCTCGGGTACGCATCCGCAATCTCAGTCATTTTACTGCTCGTCAGCTATTTCGCCATGAGATTCGCTTACCGGCTGTTCGGGTCGAAGGAGGAGCTGTAGAACGATGATTCGACGTCTTCGAAGAATAACGCCGTTCCAGGTCATCCTGGTTACCGTCTTTACCGCTCTTGCCGCGTTCATGTCGCTGCCGATCGTTTTTATTCTGAATCACGCCTTCAAGCCGACGAATGAGCTGTTCCTGTTTCCGCCGAGATTTTTCGTGCAGAATCCGACGGGAAGCAATTTCGAGCAGTTATTCCTCCACGCCACGAACGCAACCGTTCCTTTCAGCCGTTACGTGTTCAACAGCGTGTTCGTCGTGGCGCTCACGTTAATCAGCGTCATCGTCGTAAGCACGATGGCCGCATACGTGCTCGCGAAATATCAATTTCATTTTAAGCAGTTGATTCTGTCCCTAATAACGTTATCCTTGATGTTCGCTCCGGAGACGGTAGGCATTCCAAGATACCTGATCATTAGCGGCATTCATTTGCACAATACTTACCTCGGGCACATCTTGCCTTCATTGGCCTCGCCGATCGCGGTGTTCATGCTCGTCGGTTTTATCTCCCAAATTCCCGGGGAGCTGATGGAGGCAGCGAGGATCGACGGGGCAAGCCACATCGGCATTTTCACCAAGATCGTGCTGCCGCTAGCCGTGCCTGCGATCGCGACGATCTCAATCTTCACGTTCCAGGGCGTGTGGGGGGACGTGGAGACATCGACCTTGTTCATGCAGGACGAGACGATGAGAACGCTTGCCTTCTATGTAAATAGCTTGCTCAGCGGTTTGCAGAACAGCGTTGCGGGGCAGAACGTGGCCGCCGCCGCGGGCTTGCTGATGTTCATCCCGAATCTGATTATCTTCCTCCTCTTCCAGAGGAAGGTGCTCGAGACGATGATCCATTCCGGAATCAAGTAATGCAAAGTCATTCAAGTAATTCCACCAGCAAAGGAAGTCGGGAAATGAAGAGATTGCTTGCTTTTCTGCTTCTGGCAGCGACGGCTTTGCTGGCCGCTCCGGAAACGATGCATGCGCGAATTCCGTACCAGACCACGTATTTTGACAGCAATCGTTCCTATTGGGATGGCATTCAGGCGATTTACAAGCCAATGGGGGCCTATGGGGACGGCTTCGAAGAGCCCGTCGATCTCCATATCGGCGCGGACGATACGGTGTATGTGGCGGACAAAGGGAATAACCGTATTTTCGTGCTGGGCAACGGCGGAACGGTCATCCGCACGATCGGTCAAGACGAAGGCGAAGGCCAGCTCAATTCTCCGGAGGGCGTGTTCGTTACGCCGGAAGGAGAGGTATATGTGGCGGATTCGGGCAATCAGCGCATCGCCGTGTTCGACGCCGGCGGCAGCTTTGTCCGGGAATACAAGAAGCCGACGTCGCCCCTTCTGCAGTCCGAGCACTTCGTTCCGATTAAGCTCGTAGTAGACCGGCGAGGCGTCATGTACGTCGCGATGAATTCCTCCTATCAGGGGCTGCTTCGCATGAACAAGGAAGGGGAATTCATGGGCTTCTTCGGAGCCAATAAGGCGCAGCAAACGCTGCTGAATTGGCTGAAGAAGCTCATTCTCAACAAGGAGCAGTTAGCGAAGGAAACGGCCAGCCTGCCTAAGCCGATCGTGAATATTTCACTGGACGACGAAGGCTTCATCTATACGTCGACGGCGGGCGACTTCGGCGCGGCGGCGATTCGCAAGCTTAACGCGGGAGGCGTGGACGCCTTCAAGAGCAAGACGTTCCAGCATAGCCACGGTATCGTGGACGTCGCCATAGATTCGCACGGATTTCTGTACAACGTGGATCTGGACTTTGGCCGGATCAATATTTTCGACCGCAACGGGAATGCGTTGTTCGCCTTCGGGTTCACGGACAACAATACGCAGCAATACGGGGTCATGGGATTTCCGACGAGCATCGGAATCGATTCGAAGAGCAACGTTTGGGTGACGGACAGCCGCACGAAAACGGTCCACAAATTCACGAGAAGCGAATTCGGCAACGACGTCATGAACGCCATTCTTCTCTACGATGACGGCAAATACGCGGAAAGCAAGCCTTACTGGGAAAGGGTATACGCCCGTAACGAGATGTTTACCGGAACTTATCTGGGGCTTGGCAAGGTGTACTTGGAAGAGAAGAATAACGAACTGGCGCTTTCCTTCATGAAGGAAGCTTACGATACGAAAGGTTATTCGAAGGCTTACTGGGAAATCCGGCTGGAATGGCTGCAGAACCATTTCATCGGCCTCGTTCTAACCCTCGTTGCCATAGGGCTTTTGTTGAAATTCACGCCAAGGGCTATCAAGAGACTACTCACCCGCAAGCCGTTGCCTTCGGCGCTGGACCGTCCTTTAGCCGAATTGCGCAACTTCGGCTACGTGATGCTCCATCCGTATCAAGGCTTCTACAAATTGAAGGAGGCGCGGGTGTCCCCATGGGTCATCGTGATTCTGCTGGTCGGCGTTCTGGTCATGAAGATCGTCACGCTATACGGGACCGGGTTCTTGTTCTATCCCGTGCAACGCTCTCAGATCAACCTGCCTAACATTATGGGTTTGTTCGTTCTGCCATGGGTGACGTGGATCATCGCCAACTATCTCGTATGCAGCATCAAGGATGGCGAAGGCAAATTCAGGGAAGTCATCCAAGGCAGTACTTACGCATTGGCGCCTTACTTGTTTTTTTCCGTTCCGATCGTCATCCTGTCCAATGTTCTAACGCTTGACGAGGCGGTACTGATCCGATCGTTAACCTCGGTCATGTATCTTTGGATGGCAGCTATGTTTATCGTCATGACGCAGGTCATCCATAATTTCGATTTCGTGGAATCGCTCAAGAATATCGCGATCACCGTCTTCGCGATCGCCACGATTTGGCTGTTCGGTTTCATCGTTTTCGGATTGTCATACAACCTGTACGACTTCGTCTACCAGCTTTACAAAGAGGTGAATTTCTATCGTTAATTTCATCAAGCGCCTATCGCTTCGCGTAAAGCTTATCGCCTCGGCCGTTTGCGTAATCGTACTACTCTTGCTGTATTTCTTTCTTCGGGAAGGAGAGACGCCGTTGGGGGAAGCGCTTGAAGCTGCGGGAATCCCCGCGCCGTTCTCCGTCCGCGCTCCTCTCTTCGAGGGAGAGCCATGGAATCCCAAGTCGGGGGCAGACGGATTTGCCCTGGCGCTGGAGAACGAGAAATATGCCCTCTACGTGCGCCCGGATAACACGCAGATCGCTCTCCTCGACAAACGGTCGGGCTACCGGTGGTCGAGCAATCCGACGAAAGAGCAAATAGCCAATGAAACGGTCAAAGGCTTGCTGTTAGCCAACCTCCAATCACCTTTCGCCCTGACTTACGTCACGACCTCGGGGAAGGACCAGACGATCGAGAAGGTCGTGAACGCGCTCGACCCTAAGCTAGAGATCGCAATGGTCAAGAACGACGCCGGTCTCCAGATTTCTTACCGCTTTACGGAGAAGAAGCTCGGTCTAGCCATTCAATACGAGCTGACCGCGAACGGGCTTAAGGTGCGCGTGCCGACGGAAGGAATAAAGGAAGAAGGGGATTTCGTCGTCTTTTCCCTCGACTTGCTGCCCTACTTCGGAGCGGCTGCGGCAGGTGAAGAAGGCTATATCTTCGTTCCCGACGGACCCGGCGGATTGATTAAATTCACCAGTAATCGCGCTGATATATCCAAGGGGTACATTCACCAGGTGTATGGGCTCGACGTGACCAACATGCTCAACTGGTCCCGTTCGGGGGAAAGGCGGGAAGATATCGCGTACCCCGTTTTCGGAATGAAGAGGGGAACGAACGCATTCTTGGCCGTCATTAGCCGGGGAGGCGATTCGTCGAACATCGCGGCTATGCCGCCCGGTTTAAAATCGTCGTTCTACAACGTCTATACGAGCCAGATTTACCGGGAGAACTACCTGTATCAGAGGAGCCGGGTTTCCGCTCCGGTCAAAGCGGTTCAGAAGGAGCGGCTGAAGACGGACCGGGAGATCGAATACCGGTTCTTGGAAGGCGATGATTCCGGCTACGTCGGGATGGCCAACGCTTACCGGGATTATCTTGCCGAAACCGGAGGGCTGGGAAGTCCCTTGCAACCTGTAGAGCATGTTCCGCTTTATTTGAAAATCATGGGGGGCGGCTTCCGCGAAGCCTATAACCAAATCGAATATGTCCCTACGACGACCTTCTCCCAAGCTGCGGAAATCGTGAAAGGCCTTCAAGAGAAGGGAGTCGCCAATATGGAGGTCGTCTATTACGGCTGGCAGAACATGGGCGGCCACAGGCTGGATAACCGCTTCCCAATCGAGAAAAAGCTCGGCGGCAAATCCGCCGCCAAAGAATTCGTGTCGGAAATGCGCAAGGACGATATCGACGTTCAATTTTACGACCAACTGATTTGGTTGGACGATACGAGCACTTCATTGTCGCCTAAGAACAGCGGAGTAAGGAAAATGGACGGAACCGTATTCAAGGACGAAAGCTGGTTCCTAAGCAAGCCCGCGCGAACGGTAGACCTGGCGTACGATTCGATTCAAGAGCTGAAGGAGATCGGCGTATCCGGATTGTTCTATGACGGGCTCGGATCGATGGTGTTCAACGATTACGATCCGACGGGGCTCATGACCCGCGAGGACGCGATCAATATCTATGAAGGCCTCCTGGATTACACGAGGAAGGAGCTAGGTTCAGCCGGGGTATACAGGGGCAACGATTACTCTTTGGGCGAGATCGATTACATCGACGACCTGCCTAACGATTCCAGCTACGACTTCATGATCGACGAGACCGTGCCGTTTTATCCGATCGTGCTTCACGGGTATGTCCCCTATAGCTTCGGAGACGGCGGGAATCTACGCAACGACGTGCAAACCGAGTTCCTCAAATCGATCGAATACGGAGCGATGCCGACGTTCTTCCTAACCTACGAGGAATCCCGCAAAATGATGGATCTCCACATTTGGTTCTTCCTCTTCAGCAGCCAATACGAAAAGTGGGCGGACCGCATCGGACAAGAATACGGCCAATTCGATTCCCTTGCCAAGCTGTACGCGCAGAAGATCGTCGACCATGAGAAGCTTGCCGGCAAGCGGTTCGCGACCACCTACGAGGACGGCACCCGGGTCATCGTAGATTACGATCGGGGAACGTTCGAAGTGGAAGGAGGCGGAGGCGCATGAATCAGACGAAAGCAATCGCCTGGCAGAAGCGCCTTTACTTCATGAAACGATACGGCATCGGGCTGCTCTTCCTGCTTCCGTGGCTGATCGGTTTCTGCATCTTCGTAGCTATTCCGATTGGCTGGTCGTTGTTCATGTCCCTTCACAAGGTGGCGGTCGTCCCGGGAGGGTTCAAATACGATTGGATCGGGATGAAAAATTTCAAGGACGCGTTCGTCACGGATAACGTATTTCCGATCGAACTGATCACTTACTTCCAACAAATGCTCTTGATGGTTCCGATGATCGTCATTTTCGCTTTGCTGATCTCGCTAATGCTCAACCAACGTTTTCCGGGGAGATTTCTCTATCGCGCGATCTTCTTCCTCCCCGTTATTTTCGCGACCGGACAGGTGCTGTCGGAGTTATTCACGCAAGGAGCCGGAGAGATACCCTTTATCGAGCAATACAATCTGGAGCCTCTTATCGAGCAATACATCGGCAAGCAATTCGCCGAAACGATCATGAGCGTCTTAAGCAGGGCCATCCTGATTCTTTGGTACTCGGGCGTGCAAATTCTGATCTTCATCGCGGGGTACCAGACGATTTCTCCCACGATCTACGAGGCGGTCCGCATCGATGGGGCTTCTCCTTGGGACAGCTTCTGGAAAATTACGCTGCCGGCAAGCGTTCCTTTCATAAGCCTGAACGTGCTGTACACGATTATCGATTTGTTCACGTTTCCTCTCAACCCGGTCTTGGCGCACATAAGGGATAACATGTTCAAGATGGATACCGGATATGGCTACGCCAGCGCGCTTGCTTGGATATACTTCGGGTTTATTTTCGTTCTGATCGCCATCGTGCTGCTGTTGTTCGGCAGGAGCGTGAAGACAAGGAGGGACCGTCGATGAACGGGGAATTATGGATCGAAAAGGTAAGCAGGCAGGTGAAGGGGATTTTCTGGAGCCGTACGGCCCAGAGAATCAAGGTCGTGGTGCTGGGACGAAATATCTCGGACGGCTTGCTTGCCAACCTCATTCTGTACGGACTTCTTACGATAGTCGCTTATCTGTACTTGCAGCCGATCTTCTACATGATCAGCACTTCGCTCAAAAATTTAAACGATCTTCTCGATCCGACGGTCACTTGGATTCCGCGGGTGGTCACTTGGCAGAACGTGTCCGATGCGTTCAGAGGACTGCAATATCCGGACGCGCTCAAGAATACGGCGCTGATCGCCATTTCCTGCTCACTCGTGCAGGTACTCGTCTGCGCCATGACGGGTTATGCGCTCGCCAAGCTTTCGATTCCTTTCAAAGGCTTGTTCACGGCGCTCGTCATTCTGACCTTCCTGATTCCGCCTCAAATCATCATCATTCCGCTATACGTCATTTACAGTAAGCTGGGGCTGCTGAATACTCCGTTCGTGTTCCTTATCCCCGCGTTTTTCGGGCAAGGACTCAAGAGCGCGCTGTTCATTCTGATCTTCAGGCAGTTTTTCAAGTCGCAGCCGTTAAGCCTGGAGGAAGCGGCCAAGCTGGACGGCGCGTCGACGCTAAGGCTGTTCTTCGGCATCATGTTTCCTCTCGCCCGCTCGGCTTGTCTTGTCGTGTTCCTTTTCTCCTTCATCTGGTATTGGAACATGTATTACGAGCCTTCGTGGTTCCTGGCGAACGATTTCACGCCGCTATCCATTCGCCTTGACCGGCTGGAAGACGTGCTCAATCCTTCTTTGCTTGGGCAAAGGAACACGATCGAAAATCCGGTTACGGAAGGCGCCAAGATGGCCGCCGCTTTCTTGATCATTTTCCCGCCGATCATCGTGTTCATGTTCCTGCAACGTTGGTTCGTGACCGGGATCGAAAGAACGGGGATCGTGGAATAAATCGTTCGACGGATAAGCAAACCCATTAAGGGAGGTGGTGCCGCGGGGAAGAAAGTGCGGCAAACGGCTTAACTTACGCGCAAGGCAATCATTGATTCAGAATCGCGGATTCAGGATGAAACACTATTCCAGGGGAGGAAATACCATTGAAAAACAAACGTTCGACGGCATGGTTGTTAAGTATCGTATTGGTGTTTAGCGTTATTTTATCCGCTTGCTCGGGCAATAACGAAGCGGGCAACGGCAAGGAAACCGGAGGGGAGTCCAGCCCAAGCCCAAGCGCCAGCGCGCCCGCATCGGAATCGGCCAGCCAACCGGCTTCCGAGGAGAATCATGAGCCCGTGACCTTGAAATTTATTTCTTGGAAGGATTCTTATAATGAGCTTTACGAGTTATTCCACAAGAAATACCCATGGATCACGATCGAGCAAATCCCGGTCAACAGCCAACCGATCATGGAAATCATCGCTACGCTGGAAGCGGCGGGAACGCCGGCCGACGTGACGGAGATCGACCAGGATCTGATCTCGTTCGACCAGAACGGCTTAATAGAGGATCTGACCCCGTATATCGAGAAAGATCTCATTTTCCAAGACGTGACGTTCCCGAACGGATTCTTCGATACGATGACGTACAACAACAAGAAGCTAGCCGTTCCGATGGTGGACGTTCCGATGTGGATTCTGGTGAACAAGGATCTTCTGGCCAAGAACGGCTTGGAAATGCCGCCTAACGATTGGACGTACGACGATTTCCGCGATATCGCCAAGAAGCTGACGAACCCGGATGCAGGCGAATACGGCTTGACGACGCAACCCGAGTTCCAAATGCGCTTGCTCAGCACGAAAGCGATCGCCGACGGTCATGCGGCAAACCTTCAATACATGAACGAGGATTTGACGCAAAGCATGATGAATACGCCGGATGTCATCAATGACGTGAAATGGCTGAAGGAGTTCGTGACGAAGGACGGTTCTTTATTAAGCAATGCCGCCGCAACACAACAGGGCGACGTCACTCGCGATTTCATTAACGGTAAAACCGGCTTCGCGATCGGCGGAGACTGGGTGCTGCCGAATTTGAAGAAAAACGCCAATTTCGAGTGGGACGTATTGCCTTTCCCAAGGGGCAAAGTGAGCCAGCCGGGATATACGATCTACGGTCCGCTCGCTCTTCTCGCCGGATCCAAGCATAAGGAAGAAGCATTCCTGTGGCTCAGCTTCCAGTTCACGAAAGAAGCCCAGAAGTGGAAGATCGACCAAGGCGCGAACGCATCGGTCGTCGATTCCGAATTGACGGCTTATTATGAACAAACGCCGATGTGGCAAGGGAAGAATACCGCGGCCGTTCAGCTCGCGCGGGAAAACGCCAAAATCCAGCCGGGACTGACGATTCCGGGATGGGGCGAATACAACTGGAACAACATCATGAACGATATTATTTTCGGCGAAGGCGACATCAACGAGATTATTCCGCAGACCGAAGCCTGGAACAAAAAGACGATGGAGCTGAGGGCAACCTTGAAGTAAGGCGTTAGCAGTATCTTAGGGAGCGGAAGATAGATTCCGCTCTTTTTGCGGTTCCCGGAATAGGAGGAAAATTCGATTCCCGCATTGAATTTCCTACGTATACGTTTTAATAAAGGGAGAAGCGTGCATGCCAACTATACAGATCCGTATCCGCGTCATCATCGTAATGGCTGCTCTAATGCTGATCGAAATGATTCTGGCCTCGTGCAGCAAGCAGGGGGATCAATCTCCTACCCTGACGCCGCGAACGGAGGTCACGCTAAAGTTCTATTTCGGCGGGGAGAAAAAAGCGGCGACGGACGAAGTGTGGAACAAGGTGGGCGAATACGTTCAATCCAAGGGGCTTGACGTGAAGTTCGATGTTCATTTTATCCCGTTTACCGATTTCAAGGAGAAAATGTTGATCAAGGCCGCGGCCGGGGACAAGTGGGACATGAACTTCGACGCGGATTGGCAGTCTTACAAGCAAATGGTCGCACGGGGGTCCTATTTGCCGCTAAACGATCTCCTTCCCCGATATGCCCCGAACCTATTCCGCAAGTACGAGGAATTAGGAACGTTGGAGGCGGCGACCTTGAACGGGGAAATCGTGGGACTACCGTGGACGTTGAAAATGAACGAACGGCCTTTCGTGGGTTGGAGAGTCGATCTTGCGGAGAAAGCCGGAATCGTACGACCGCCGAATTCGATCCGAACGATCGAGGATCTTGATGTTCTCTTGCATGAGCTTAAGGATGCTTTTCCCAACGTGAAGCTGTCCCGAACTCCTCCGCTCTCGCTGTATTTGACCCGGGACGAATGGGTCGATCTTGCTTTTCACGGTCTAGGCTTCTATCTGAACGATCCCAAGATGACCGTTCAAGCGATCGAGCAGCAGCCTTTCTACTTGGAGTCCGCGTTCATGAGCAAAAGATGGAACGATTATAAAATCCTGAACCGGGATGCGACCATCGACAACGAGAACGGCGCCGACCAGTGGAGGAACGGGAAGCTGCTGTTCACGATCACGTCCCACGAGTGGGCAACCGCCGATCCCGGTTTCGTGGATCCGTCGTTCCGCCAGCAAATGTCCCTCATTTATCCGGAGAAGAGGCACGTAAACCGAACCGCGCTTGCCAACGTGCTAGCCATTAACCGGAATTCCGAGCATCCGGATCTCGTTCTCAGGTTCTTGGACTTGATCGAGACGGATCAGGTGCTGTACGATCTCGTGCAATACGGGATCGAGGGAAAGACGTACGTTCTTTCCGGGGAAGCCGCGGAGTATCCCCAGGGAATGCAATACATAACAAGCAACTACATGGAGTGGGATAGCCGCTGGGCGTTCTGGAAACCGCGATTCATGCGCCCGACGCCTACGTACCCCGGAGATTTCTGGGTAAAAGAAGCGGAGTTCGCTGGCATGCCGATGAATATTAATTCCCCCGTAGACGGGCTTCTAATCTCGGACGATCGTATCAAGGACGAGGTTGCGAGAAGGGATCGCTTGGCGAACGAGGTCGGAAAACCGATCGAATTCGGCAAAACCGATAACGTCGAGCACGAGGTCGCGAATTACGCCCGAATGCAGAGGGAAAGCGGATTGGACAAAATCATCGCCGAGGTCCAAAGGCAAGTCGACGAGTATATGGCGAATAAAGATTAGGGTTTTGGGAATCGAAAAATGAGAGATCAAGAGCCGCCCCGCGCCGGGACGGCTTTTTCTGTCGCGGCGAGAGGCACGAATGTCGGAAGAGGGACAATTCTAGCCAGCAAAGTTTAATTTTGACTCATAGAAAGCGCCGGGACGCGGATTTATGATTAAAGCATCCCACGAGAGAAAGGCAGATGGCCATGAAGATCGTGACGGGAGCCGGAAGCGTTTCGACGCGAACTCGCCTAAAGAGCAACGGAGTCATTCGCGAGCTTGTACGTAATCGAACGATTCTGCTGATGTTTCTACCCGCCGCCGCGCTCCTGTTTCTTTTTAACTATTTACCGCTCGCCGGTCTGGTCATCGCGTTCAAGAATTTCGATTTCAGCAAAGGAATCTTCGGGAGCGACTGGGCTCAGCCCATAATGAACAATTTCGATTATTTGCTTACCTCGGACTCGGCTTACCGGGCGGTACGGAACACAATCTTGCTTAATGCTTTGTTTATTGCGGTAGGATTGGTTTTCGAGGTCGGGCTGGCGCTGCTGCTTAACGAAATCAGGAACAAGTATTTTAAGAGAATCACGCAATCTCTGACTTTTCTTCCATTCTTCATCTCATGGATCGTCGTAGGCGTATTTGCTTATAATCTGATGAATTTCGAAAGCGGAGCGATTAACCGGATCATACAGTCCCTTGGGTTTGCGCCTATCGATTTCTACAGCGAAGCGGGATTGTGGCCGGCCATTCTGACTCTCGCCGTCCGGTGGAAAGTAACCGGCTACGGAACGATCATTTACTTGGCGGCGCTCACGAGCATAGACAATTCCTATTACGAGGCGGCTTCCATAGACGGGGCTTCCAGATGGCAGCAAACATGGTATATAAGCCTGCCGATGCTAAAGCCGACGATTATGATCTTGACGCTGCTTGCGGTCGGACGAATCATGAACGCGGATTTCGGGATGTTCTACGCGATGGTCGGGGATGCGGCGCTGCTGTTTCCGACGACCGACGTTATCGATACATTCGTATACCGCAGCCTTCGCAAATCCGGGGATATCGGCATGGCCTCGGCCGCCGGGTTCGTTCAATCGATCGTCGCGTTCGTTCTCGTTCTTGCAAGCAACTACGTCGCGCGCCGGGCGGACAAAGATTCCGCGATTTTCTAATGGAATTCGAAGCTCCCGACGCTGCCTGTTCCAATTCGAAAACGGAGGTAAGGAACCATGTACTCCAAGAGATATTCAATAGGCCGGATCGGCATCATCGCAATCATCTCTTTGTTCAGCTTGTCTTGTCTTCTGCCCTTCATCATGGTCGTATCCGGCTCCCTGAGCACGGAAAAGGACATTATGGACTACGGTTATTCGCTCTTTCCCAGACAGGTATCCTTCGATTCCTATCGCATCCTTATCCTAGGCTCACATCGAATCGTCGATGCCTATGCGATCAGCGTCATCGTAACGGTCGTCGGAACGGTCCTTTCCTTGCTGGTCACGAGCATGGCCGCTTACGCGATGGCCAGGCGTTCGTTCAGATACCGTAACGCACTATCCATCTATGCGATCGTTACGATTCTTTTCAATGGGGGCTTGGTACCCTGGTACATCATCTGCGTCAGGTACCTTGAACTGAAGGATACGATATGGGCGATGATCCTGCCTCCGCTCGCCAATGCATTCAACATGTTCCTGATCCGCAACTTCATGATGTCCATGCCGGAAGACTTGCACGAATCGGCGAAAATGGACGGCGCCGGCGAGTTCAGGATCTACGCGCAGCTTATCGTCCCTCTCGCCAAGCCGGTACTCGCGACGATTGGCCTGTTCATTTCCCTGAACTACTGGAACGATTGGTTCTTGGGATTGATGTTCGTGGATAAGCAAGAGCTTCAGCCCTTGCAGCTATTGCTTCGCACGCTGATATCCAACGTCGAGTTTCTTAGGAGCTCCAGCAACGCAATGGACATTCAGCGGATCGCATCTCAACTGCCTTCGGAATCGATCAAGATGGCGCTTACCGTCGTTACGATCGGCCCGATCATTTTCCTATACCCCTTCCTACAACGGTATTTCGTTAAAGGCTTGATGGTAGGGGCGGTCAAAGGATGACAATGCCAGCTTCGGCTGTATTGTATACAACAAAACGAAGGGGAGAGGTTTTAATGTCAAGAAGACATGCAAAGCTGCCTGTCATCGCAATAGCCATATTAGTTCTCATGCTAGCCCTGGCGGCATGCAGCGGCGGCAATAATAATGCCGATTCGAGCAAGGAATCCGCAAGCGACAGCGTTAGTGCCAGCGGGGCTTCTCCGTCGGCCTCCGGATCGGAAGAGCCTCCGAAAGATGAGGAAGAGGTTACTCTCAAGTTCTACTTCGGCGGCGATAAGAAAGCTGCGACCGACGAGGTATGGGAGAAAGTCAGTGAATACGTCAAGGGAAAAGGGTTGAACGTCAAATTCAACATCAACTTTATCCCTTTCGGAGATTTCAAGGATAAGATGCTGGTTATGGCCGCGTCGGGAGACAAATGGGATCTCAATTTCGACGGCGATTGGTTGAGCTACAAGCAAATGGCAGCAAAAGGCTCTTATATGGCCCTGAACGATCTGTTGCCCAAGTACGCGCCTAATCTTAACAAGAAGTACCAGGAGCAAGGAACGCTAGAGGCGGCAACGATCAATGGACAAATCGTCGGACTTCCGTGGACGATGAAGATGAACCAGCGGAATTACGCGGGTTGGCGCGTCGATTTGGCCGAGAAGGCCGGCATAACGCGATCGCCGGATTCGGTCCGAACGATCGAGGACGTCGATGCCCTGCTCCATGAGCTGAAGGCCGCGTATCCGAACGAGAAGCTGTCCCGTACGACGTCCCTAGCGATCTATCAAACCCGCGACGAATGGGTCGATCTTGGATTTCATCAAATGGGCTTTTATTTGAACGACCCGGAAATCAAAATACAACCGATCGAGCAGCAGCCGTTCTACCTGGAAGCATCGAAGATGACGAAGAAGTGGTACGACGATAGAATTCTCAACCGCGACGCGATGATCGATAAGGAAAACGGAGCGGATCAATGGAGAAACGGCAAAACGTTGTTTACGATGACTTCGCACGAATGGGCTTACGCCGATCCCGGTTTTGCGGATCCTTCCTATAAACACCAGATGTCGTTGCTCTACCCGGATAAAAGATACGTCAACAGGACGGCGCTTGCGAACGTGCTCGCCATCAATCGCAATTCCGAGCACCCCGACCGCGTTCTTCGCTTCCTGGACATGATGGAGACGGATCAGGTGCTGTACGACCTCGTGCAGTACGGTATCGAAGGAAAAACTTACGTGCTTAACGGAGACGTGGCGGAATATCCGGAAGGCATGCAGTTCACGACGAGCAATTACATGGAGTGGGGAGGTCAATGGGCGTTCTGGAAGCCGCAATACATGCGTCCGAACCAGACGTATCCGAAGGATTTCTGGCTGAAGGAAGCCGAATTCGCCAGCTTGCCGGTTAACGTGAATTCGCCGGTAGACGGTTTGTTCATCGCCGAAGACAACATTAAGAACGAGGTTGCCAAGCGCGACCAAACCTACGAGGAGTTCGGCAAGCCGATAGAGTTCGGCGTCGTCAAAGACGTCGATGGTTCCGTGGCCGACTATATAGAGAAACAGAAGAACAACGGACTCGACAAGATCATCGCCGAAGCCCAGAAACAAATCGATGCTTACTTAGCCGCAAAGAAATAACACACCAAGAAAAGCCGACCTTCCGCCAGAGGCCGGCTTTTCTTGCCCGCCAAACCTAACCCCACGGAAAATAAGGAGGAAATCGTGAATATGAAACCTTATCAACATCCCTTTCGGGCCGCTCTCGTCTATTTGCTCGTTATTTTACTGGTGACCTCGAGTTTAAATCTGCATCCCTCCCAAGCCCAAGCCAGCGAAGACGCCGTTAGCATCACGTTGGGGGAGACGCCATCGGAAAACGGCATTCAGGCAAGAGCGGGGGATAACCCGGATGGGCTGCAGACCGGAACGGTCGACGGAAAGACGTACTGGCAGACGGATAAGCTAACCGGTACGGTGTACTTCTACATGAACGTGGACGATAACTTCCTGTTCGATAACGCCGACTATAACGTGCAGGTGGCCGTGGATTACTACGATGCGGGCAACGGTAAAATGGTCCTGCAATACGACTCCGAGTCGGCGGAATTCAAGGATGCTCCGCTGTTCCAATACGGAGACAGCAACGCGTGGAAAACGTATACGTTCCAGTTGAGCGATGCCAAGTTCGCCAACCGTACGGGCGGCTCCGATTTCCGGTTAGGAATCGAGGGCGGAGGGGCCAGCGCTTCGACGAACGAAGACTTGAAGGTCGCTTCCGTCACCGTCACGAAGATGCCGAAACCGGCTCCTCCCGAGCAAGTGAGCGTCACGCTTGGGGAAGTGCCGATCGAGCAAGGCATTTCGCCAAGAGCGGGAGATGCGGGAGCGGGATTGCAAACCGGGACGGATAACGGCAAAACCTATTGGCAGACGAATCGCGCCTCGGGTATCTCGTACTTATACATGAATGTCGATGACGGTTATCTTTACGACAACACGGACAAAGACGTTCTCGTGACCGTCGAGTATTACGATCAAGGCAGCGGAAGTTTCGCGCTTCAATACGATGCGGTATCCGCTTCGTTCAAGGACTCTCCTCTATTTACTTATAAGAATACGGGCTTGTGGAAGACGCATACGTTCAAGCTATCCGATGCGAAGTTCGCCAACCGGACGAACGGCGGGGATTTCAGGCTCGCGGTGGACGGTGCGGGTTCGCCGGCCAATAATCCCGATCTGAGAGTCGCTTCGGTGACGGTGAAGAAGGTGACGAAGGTGATTATCGAGAAGAATACGCAGATTATAACGACGGATTATGCGACAGACGATATCGTGCTCGCGGATTATAACGTCGCGGAATTCGGCGCGGCGGGAGACGGAGTAACGGACGATACGCGGGCCATACAAGACGTGCTTGACGCCGCGGGGAACAATGGGGGCGGAGTCGTGTTCGTACCGTCCGGACGTTATAGGATCGCGGGTACGCTTTTCGTTCCTACGGGAGTGACGCTTCGGGGCGATTGGAACGGTCCGGAAACGGGCGGGGCGGTGGAAGGCACCGTGCTGCAAGCTTACGCCGGGCGCGGGAACGCGGACGATACGAGCTTCATCCAATTGCAGCAGGCTAGCGGGGTGACTAACCTGTCCGTATGGTATCCCGAGCAACAGCTCGGCGCGCCGAACGCATATCCATGGACGATCGAACAGCTATCAGGGGATAGCGCTACCGTCGAGAACGTCACGTTGGTTAACTCCTATAACGGAGTCAAAATAGGCCCGGCATGGAATGAGCTGCATTACCTTAAGAACGTATACGGGACGGCGCTTAACACGGGGATTTTCCTGGACTACACGACGGATATCGGAAGGCTGGAGGGCATTCGTCTATCGCCGGACTACTGGGCGAATTCGGGATTGCCCGGCGCTCCTTCGAGACAGCAGCTATTCGACTATATGACAACCCATGCGGAAGGCATCGTCATGGGCCGATCGGATTGGGAATATATGTCGGACGTCCGGATCTCCGGCTTCAAAACCGGGATGAGGGTAACGACGAGAACGGGATCCACGGAGACGGCGAACGCCCAGTTCTACCGGCTCCGCATCGAAGATTGCAACGTAGCGCTTAAGATCGAAGGAGTGAACGGTTACGGACTCCTGATCACGGACAGCAGCTTTGAAGCCAACGTCGGTACTTCGCCGATCGCGATACATGCCACGGAGGGCTTTCAAACGATCGTCCAATTCAACAACGTCACGATTGGCGGAAGTCCGCTTAACGCGGTCGTTAACGAAGGGGATGGCGTCCTTTCCTTCGAAAACAGCTCAATCGACGCTTGGAACGACCTAGCGGGAGGTTATGCGATCGTGGCCGAATCGGGATCTCTCATCCTCGGCCAAACGGAGTTCGCCAAAGCCGGCCATCATGTGAGCTTGGGAAGCGATGCGAAAATCATCACCTCCGTGAATTCGGGGAACGAAGGAACCTTGGATCTGTTGAATAACAGCCTTGCAGCGGAGGTTAAAATCGACCGGGATAGCGATTACTCTCTCGAGCCGCTTCCCGCGGTCGCGCAACTGGATATCGCGGTTCAGCCGAAGCCGAACGGAAATCAGCTGTTCGACGTTACCGCCGCGCCGTATAACGCGGACGATACCGGAGCGGCGGACGTATCCGCGATCGTGCAGCAAGCGTTGTCCGATGCGGGGACGTCCGGCGGAGGAACCGTATATTTGCCCGCGGGTATCTATCGAATCGAACAGCCGATTACGGTGCCGACCGGAGTGGAGCTAAGAGGCTCTTGGGACGTTCCGCATCACACGATCGGCGGAGGAAGCGTCATCTTCACGAACCATGGCGAAGGCGATACCGGAGCGATTCCGCTTATTTCGCTCGAAGCCGATTCGGGAATCCGCGGACTGAACGTCTATTACGATCAGCAGAATTGGAACGCGATCAAGGCTTACGGGTGGACGATCCAAGGCAAGGGCCACGGCGTATACGCGATCGATACGACGCTAGTCGATTCCTATCTGGGCATCGATTTCGGAACCTATGATACGAGCGGACACTATATCGATTACGTTGCGGGCTCTCCGCTTAAAGAAGGCATCTACATCGGAGGCGGCTCCAGCGGAGGTATCGTAAGGAACGTCCAATTCAATCCTCACTACGCGGGAAGAAGCACATACCCGAACCGGCCGATGAATACCGACTCCGACAAAATATGGAATTACCAGAAGGAGAATCTGGATGCATTTCGTATCGGCAACGCGACCGGAGAAACGATCTTTAACACATTCGTATACGGTTCTCTGTACGGAATCCATTTCGTTGCCGAAAACGGCCAAGGGCCGGAAGCGGTCGTGATCGGACATGGAACGGACGGAAGCAAGAAGGGCGTTTACGTCGAAGGCGCGGGGGCGGGAGGGTTAAGCTTCGTCAACACCGAGCTCGTATCCATGAGTACGTCCGACAAAGTGTACGTTACCGTAGGAGACCAGTTCGATTCGGAGGTCACGTTCCACAATACCTCAATGTGGGGGGATACAACGAGATCCTTCGATATTTTCGCCGGAAAGGTTCGCATTCAACAAAGCAATCTAACCGTCGTCGGGCAGATCGGCGTCAACGCGATCGGAGGGGACATCACCCTCTACGACTCGTATTTCCAGCAAGCGGGGACGACGCATGTGTATGCGGGACCGGATATCGAGCGCCTTAGAGTCACGAATAACCTGTTCAACGGAGGCATAAAACTGGATAATCAAGCTCCTGCGAAGGTGACGGGCACGAACGTCGTCCCGATCTCGCTGGATTTGACCGTTACCCCGTTCGATGCCGAACATCCCGAGAATACGAACGCAGCGCTAGAGCTGCGGAATCTCTCGATCGCTCAGCCTGTCAAAGGGATGATCGAGCTGATTCATCCGGTCGAATACAAGAGCAAGATGATTCCCGTCCGGTTTCAAGATTTGGGCATCGGCAGTACGTTAACGATTCCATTGCCCTATATCGGGAGCGATATCGCCAAATTCAAGGTCACGTTAGAAGACGGCTACGCCTATACGACTTCCGTCCGGTTAGGCCAGACCTTCGCTGTCCAAGAGCAGCTCAAGAAGCCCGATGCGCCGCCCGTTCTGCTGAATTCGATCGATCAATATGCCAGCGTGGGAGGCCAGTGGGGAGGCGTGAACGACTTGAGCGCGCAGGCAAACGTGAAGTGGGATAACCGGAACCTCTATTTTACGGTCTCCGTGAAAGACGATACTCACTTCCAGAGCTGGCAGAACGGCGATATCTGGCAGGGTGACAGCATCCAGATCGGGATCGATCCGTCGAGAAAGGACGGCTCATCCAGCCAGAACGTTAGCGAGATGGGATTCGCTCTCTCGAACGACGGCACCACATCCGCTTGGAGATGGAGGGCACCTACAGGAGTGACTGCAGGCGCGTTGAGTAACGCTCAGGCTAATATCGTACGCGACGAGAATACAGCCACTACAATCTATACGATCGCGATACCGATTGCCGAGCTTCACGGGCCGGGATTCGTCTTCTCGCCTAACGATCCGATCGGATTCACGCTATTGGTGAACGAGAACGACGGAGCCGGAAGATCCGGGTTCCTGGAATACAACAAAGGGATCGGCAGTTCCAAAGACGCGACGACTTTCGGCGATCTGCATCTGCTCGCCGGCGAATTCTCTAAGATCCAATCCAAGTCGGCGGTCAAAGCGGTGTTAATGGCCGCGCAGCAAAGAACTGTAACGGCTATCGATACGGCGAGGAATTTCCTGAATCTTCTGCTGGACAACGTCACTAAGAACCTTTTGGATGCCAAACTCAAAGCGATTTTCCCGAAAAAATAAAGGTACTCGAATCCGGGCAACGCCTTCCGAGGCGTTGTCCTGGTTTATTCAAAGGAGCACGGACCTATGGCGAAAATAACCGGAGTAAAATGCATTCGCACGAGGCGCGACGGAAGCTGGACGATCGTAAAAGTGACGACGGATCAAGACGGATTGTACGGAGTGGGTTCGGCATCGGACATGTACAATCCGGAAGCGGTCGTTCATGTCATCGAGCAGTTGCTGGCGCCCGTCATCATCGGCCGGGATCCGGCGAACATCGAGGATCTGTGGAATACGATGAGCTTAATTGGATATTGGAGGAACGGGGCGATCCTTCAGACGGCGATCGGCGGAATCGATATGGCTTTATGGGACATTAAAGGCAAAGAAGCGGGGTTGCCCGTCTACCAATTGCTCGGGGGCGCAAGCCGCACGGCGGTTGCCTGCTATGGCCATGCCGGAGGCCGGGATGTCGAAGAGCTGAAGGAAGACGTCCACCGTTTCGTCGAAGAAGGATACACGGTCGTCCGATGCCAGATCGGAGGATACGGCGGCGGCGGATTTCTATCGGCGAACGAAGCGAAGCTCCCGGATAACGCATGGAAAACGGACGCGGTGTTCGACGAGCATGTTTATCTGAACGCCATTCCCAAGATGTTCGAGCAGCTGCGTCTATCCTTCGGTCCCGAAGTCCAGTTCACCCACGACGTGCACGAGCACCTATCGCCGATCCTCGCGATCCAGCTTGCCAAGAGACTGGAGCCTTACGGCCTATTCTATCTGGAGGATGTTCTTCCGCCGGAGCAGATCGGTTGGTATCGGCAGTTAAGGCAGCAAAGCGCCACGCCGCAAGCGGTCGGAGAGCTGTTCGTTAACCCGCAGGAATGGATCGGGCTCATCAAGGAGCGGCTGATCGACTTTATCCGCGTACGCGTATCGAAAGCGGGAGGCATCAGCGCCTGTCGCAAGATCGCCGCGTTGGCCGAAGCTTTCGGAGTCCGAACGGCGTGGCAGGAAGGCGGCGAGAACGACCCCGTCAACCAAGCCGCGGCCGTTCATCTGGATATGGCCGTCTGGAACTTCGGCATTCAGGAAATCAACCACTTCCGTCCGGAAGAAAGGGATATTTTCCCGGGCATCATCGAACGCAGGGGAGGCTACCTCTATACGAACGACAAGCCCGGACTCGGCATCGATCTGGACGAATTAAAAGCCGCGCAATTGCTGGATGACGGCTGGAATCGTGCTTCCTACCACAGACCGTATTCCTTGGACCGCAAGGCGGACGGGACGCTTGTCCGTCCTTAGCGGACGCGCCGTCTTCATCAAACCTTCATCTAACTTTCATCATACCTTCATGCAGGATTTCTGCGTCGATGGTATGATTTTTTTATATTAGAAGACATAAGGAAGTGGATGAATATGTACAAATCGATCATTATCGGAACGGGTCCCGCTGGATTAACGGCTGCCATCTACTTGGCTCGCGCGAACTTGAACCCTCTCGTCATCGAAGGGCCGGAGCCGGGCGGACAATTGACGACTACCACCGAAGTCGAAAATTTCCCGGGTTTCCCGGACGGCATCATGGGCCCTGAGCTCATGGCCAATATGCGTAAACAAGCGGAGCGATTCGGAGCGGAATTCCGTTCCGGTTGGGTCAATAAAGTTGACATGTCTAAGCGACCGTTCACTTTAACGGTCGAAGGAATGGGAGAGTTGACGGCCGAGACGCTCATCATCTCTACCGGAGCATCGGCTAAATATCTCGGTATCCCCGGGGAAAAAGACAACGTCGGCCGCGGAGTAAGCACGTGCGCGACTTGCGACGGATTTTTCTTCCGCAACAAGAAGATTATCGTCATTGGCGGCGGGGATTCGGCGATGGAAGAAGCCCATTTCCTTACGAAGTTCGCATCCGAGGTCGTGTTGGTGAACCGCCGCAACGAGCTTCGCGCTTCGAAGATCATGCAGGACCGCGCGCGCAACAATCCGAAAATCAGCTGGAACCTGAACCGCACGCCGCTGGAAGTCGTGAGCGGACCGCTTGGCTTAACAGGGCTGAAGGTGACCAACAACGAGACGGGTCTCGAAGAGACGATTGCAACGGACGGCATCTTCGTCGCGATCGGCCATACGCCGAACACGCGGTTCTTGGATGGACAGCTGGACACGGACGAAACGGGTTATCTGCTCGTTAAGCCTGGCACGACAGAGACGAACATCCCCGGCGTATTTGCCTGCGGGGACGTGCAGGACCATAAGTACCGCCAAGCGATCAGCGCCGCGGGAACGGGCTGCATGGCCGCGCTCGATTGCGAGAGATTCCTGGAAGGTTTGCCGGAAACGCAGACAATTCAGACGGTCAAAATGACTGTTTAAAATGCGATATTGGCTGAGTGAACGCGTGAGGCGGTCAAAATGACCGTTTCAACGTGCAGATCGAAACATCGATGCCTATTTTAGGTGTCAAGACGGTCAAAGTGACCGTCTCAAAATGCAAAGTTTGCTCAGTGAACGCGTGAGGCGGTTAAAATGACCGTTTCGGTTATGTAAAATGATGAGTCGCACGCAAAGCCGTCAGGGGAATTGTTCCCTGACGGCTTTTTCTTATCAGTGATCAGGCTCCGGCGCGATTTCGCATGCTTGTTCTGCCGCAGCCTTGAACTCCTCATCGTTGTCCGATGCCAGCCTGCTTCCGAATTGATCAAGCTGGCTCGGGCTGCTGGCAGGTCCATCATTATCAGGTTTGTTGTTTCGTCCCGTCAATGGAATCACCTCCATGGAATAGCATGACCCAAAGAAAGATCTCCATGCATTTCCGGCGAAAATGGGAATTGACGCGGCATTAAATAGATATTATCATTAACAATAATAGATCATATCTATAATCGAAGACATTAGAATCGAGGTTCCTGATTCCATGAAAAAGCTAGCTCACGAGGAGATCATCGAGAAGATGAAGTTGAGGATCGCTTCCGGCGATTGGAAACCGGGGGTACGCTTGCCGACGATGCGGCAATTGGCGGAGCACTATAAGCTCAGCATAACGGCCGTTCGGGAAGCGCTCCGCGTATTGGAAACCCAGCGTATCGTGAGCATCGAACATGGACGCGGGGTGTTCGTGAGCAACGATCCGGAGATTCTCGACAATCCTATGGTCGGGCTTAAAGGAATGGAGGAGGGCTCCCTGCTTCAACTGCTGGAAGCAAGGTTGGTCGTCGAGCCGGAGTTGGCTGCTTATTGCGCGGCGAGAGCGCCCTCAAGTCAGGCTAAACGGCTTCTTGGACTGGCGGATCGAATGGAGCAGGAAATGAGCGTCGGAGGAAACCACTTTGCCACGGATGTCTTGTTTCATCAGACCATCGCGGATGGGGCTAACAATCCGCTTCTAGCCCAAATGCTATCGGTCATTGCGGATTTGTCCGCGCAAGGAAGGCGGGATACCGACAAGCTGCCTAATATGCCGGAGAAGGCGGTCGGCTATCATCGGCTGATTGCGATAGCTATTGAAGAGCGGCAAGCGGATCAAGCCCGCTCGCTAATGAAAGCCCATATCCAAGATATGATCAACGCTGTCAAAGGGAGTGTTCGCTAACAATGAAAATCACGAAAATGGAAACCTTTATCGTTCCGCCGCGCTGGTTGTTTCTCAGAATGGAGACGGACGCGGGAATCGTCGGATGGGGAGAGCCGATCATAGAAGGCAAGGCTCGCACGGTTCAAGCAGCCGTCGAGGAGCTTAGCGGCTACCTGATCGGGAAAGACCCGCTTAACATCGAAGACCATTGGCAAGTCATGTATAGAGGCGGTTTCTACCGGGGCGGCGCGATTCTGATGAGCGCGATCGCCGGGATTGACCAGGCGCTCTGGGACATTAAGGGGAAGTACCATAATGCCCCGATCTATCAGCTTATGGGAGGGGCGTGCCGTCAGAAAATGAAGGTATACTCCTGGATCGGCGGAGATCGTCCAGCCGACGTGGGGGAAGCCGCGTTGCGCGCGCAAGCGGAAGGTTTCACCGCCATTAAGATGAATGGGACCGAAGAGCTTCAATACGTCGATTCCTATGCCAAAATCGATCAAGTGCTGGAGCGGGTAGCGGCGGTTAGAGGGGCGGCAGGCCCTCATATCGGCATCGGAATCGACTTTCATGGCAGAGTGCACAAGCCAATGGCGAAAATATTAGCCAAAGAGCTCGAGCCCTTCCGCCCGATGTTCATCGAGGAGCCGGTATTGCCCGAGAATAACGAAGCGCTTCGGGAAATCGCCAACGCGACTCATATCCCGATCGCGACCGGGGAGAGAATGTTCTCGAGGTGGGACTTCAAGAAGCTGCTGACCGACGGATACGCGGATATTATCCAGCCGGACGTGTCCCATGCCGGCGGAATCACGGAGTGCAAGAAAATCGCCTCCATGGCGGAAGCTTACGACGTGGCATTGGCTCCGCACTGTCCGCTCGGGCCGATCGCTCTTGCCGCTTGCTTGCAGGTGGACGCGACTTGCCATAATGCTTTTATCCAGGAACAAAGCTTGGGCATTCATTATAATCAAGGAAACGATCTATTGGACTACGTAACGGATAGCTCGGTGTTCGCTTATACGGACGGATTTGTAGCGATTCCCGGAGGTCCCGGGCTTGGCATCGAGATCAACGAGGAGCATGTCCGCAAAATGGCGGAGATCGGTCACGATTGGAAAAACCCCCTCTGGCGGCATCAAGATGGCAGTGTTGCGGAGTGGTAAATAGCTGTTTCACGGAAAAACGTTAGGGTCCCCCTGGTCAAGTCCCATTTAGTGGACATTTAAGAAAAACCCTACCCGACCGGATCCTGAAACGAAACAAGGAGCAGTTGCCTATAGCAACTGCTCCTTGTTCAATTCTGCTGAAGTTCGTGAAATCTTCGCAATCTGCTTCGTTACAGTAACCCATTCAAGCTGCCGCCGGCTGCAAACAGCCGGTTGATCCGCTTTTCAATAGCCGGATCGGGGACAAGCGGCGGGGCGTGATGCGGTTTCGTCCGAGCGTCGATAATGACGTTGTCGCAGCCCCAATGCTTGAACACGAACCCTTCATTCACCCCATAAATATCATGGGACGGATTGCTCCGGGTAAAGGTAGTCCACAGGAAGTTGGCGAGCGACTCGCCGACAAAGGAACTGTCGTCGCAAAGAACGATCAGCGGGCATTCCGGTATCGCCCCGCGCGCGCCGATCGCATCCGCCAGTTCGCGAAGTTGCCGGTTGGCATCCGCGAAATTACTGAACGACGGTCCCTCCAGTGCGACGACGCCCGGCAGGGCGAGCAGCGGGTTGCCGTAATCCCGTAGTCCCTTAAGCTGCTCTGGCAAGTCGTGACATAGCTCGCGCTTCTTGTCTCCGCAGGCAGCGAATACGACTTTGCTTCCTCGGTTTAGATCAGTTCCGGAATAGTCCAGCGTATCGATTGTAGTGTTTGTCTGGAAATGAAGATCGCGCCTGAGGTCGATTCGCTCTAGTACGTAGGCTAGAAACTCCGCTTCCCGATATGTGCTGAGCGGCTGTCTTTCTTCAGCGGCGATAAACAAATATTTAGCAAGACTGAGCTGTCCCGTCCCGAGAATCCGGTTCGCGATCGTAAGCAGCTCGGACGGCTGCTGCACCTTGGTGTAAGGGGTGTAGCGTTCTGTGCCGATCGCGAACAGCAGCGGGTGAACGCCCGCGGCATCGACGGCGTGAACCTCCTTCACGCCCGGCACCTCCTGTCTTACGGCATCGCCGGTTAATTCGTGAATGAGCGCCCCAAACGCCGTGTCCTCCTGCGGTGGCCTGCCGACGACGGTAAACGGCCAGATCGCGTTGCGCTTCGCGTACACCTTTCTGACGCGCATCAATGGAAACGGATGGACCAAGCTATAGTAGCCGAGATGGTCACCGAAGGGTCCTTCCGGTTTCGTCTCGCCGGGATGAATCTCGCCCGTAATGACGAAGTCGGCGTCGCGGCTGATGCAAAATCCGTCCGAATAACCGTATCGGAAGCGGCGGCCCGCGAGCAGGCCTGCGAATGTTAACTCGCTCATACCTTCCGGCAGCGGCATAACGGCCGATAGAGAATGGGCTGGTGGTCCGCCGATAAAGATGCTCACTTTAAGCGGTTCTCCGTTACGGTTCGCTTTATACTGGTGAACGCCGATGCCGCGGTGAATTTGGTAATGCAGGCCGATTTCCTTATTCGTCGCATATTCATTACCCGTCAGTTGTACCCGGTACATCCCCAAGTTCGAGTTCATAATCCCCGGTTTATCCGGGTCTTCCGTATAAACTTGCGGCAGCGTGACGAAAGCCCCTCCGTCCATTGGCCAGTGCTTAATCAAAGGAAGATCGGTTACCGCGATTTCCTGAAAGCTGGAAGCACCGCCCCCATGCCGTAGCGGCAGCGCCTTTGTCGCAGCTATCGCCGCGCTAACATGCCGGATTGGCTGCCTCAACGCCCTCATCGGATCGTTGCGCATAGCGATGACGCTCTGCGTCGATTCCCAGGTCTGTCTAAAAATAAACTTACTTCGCTCCAGTGAGCCGAACAGGTTTGAAACCGCCCTATATCGAGTTCCTTTCAGATTCTCGAACAAGAGGGCCGGACCTCCGGCATTGAACACTCGTAGGTGAATTGCGGCGATTTCCAAATCGGGGTCCACTTCTTCCCGGATCCGGACGAGATGGCCATGCCGTTCAAGGTCGTTTACACATGCTTCCATCGTTGGGTACATCTTAGATTACTCCTATCATGGCAACGAATTGCTACGGAATTTGAAGCTTGCATAACCTTATTGTACACAAGGAGATGCAATTACGCTAAAACCAGCATATCCAGACCGATTATTGGATTCATAAACGGCTTGACCGTGCATAATCTTTCCATTTTTCGAAGACTACGTAAGAAACAGCTCTTTGCACAACAAGAGGCTGTCCCATAATGAGAGACAACCTCTTGCCGTCTTGGGATTGCATTAGCCAAGCGTTTTCTCGCCTTTTCTCCAGCCGATCGGGCATAGACCGCCGGATTGCAGAGCTTCCAGGATGCGGACGGTTTCTTCTACGCTGCGGCCGACGTTCATGTCGGTGACGACTTGATAGCGAATGATGCCTTCCGGATCGATGATAAACAAACCGCGGTGCGCCGCGCCCGTCTTTTCGTCAAGAACGCCGTACGCGCGTGCGGTCTCTTTGGTGAAGTCGGAAACCATCGGATAACGGATAAGTCCGATTCCGCCTTGCTCGCGAGGGGTATTCATCCAGGCTCTATGGGAATAAACGCTGTCTACGGATGCTCCAATGATATCGCAATTCAAATCCCGGAACGTGCCGGCCGACTCGTTGAAAGCAATGATCTCCGTCGGGCATACGGTCGTGAAATCGTGAGGCCAGAAGAAGAACATGACCCAACGTCCCCGGTAATCTTCCAAGTTAATATTTTCGGACAGCGTGTCCAAATTTTTGGTGGAAGGAAGGTTAAAAGATGGGGCGAGTTCGCCGATTTTCGCGATTTTCGCGATAGTCCCTGTCATGAATGAAACACTCCTTTTTATTTTACAATTAAACTAAATCTAACTAACGGCCATGAAAAAATCATACCCCAGCACGACTTTCGTTGCATGAAGGTATGATTAAGGTTTCATGAAGATCTGATGAACGGGAATTTATTGATCTGCGAGCCGATAGCCGGCGCCTCTCACGGTAGCGATATAGCGAGGTTCTTTCGGGTCGTCGTGCAGTTTGCTGCGCAGGCTGCGGATGTGTACGTCGACTGCGTTGCTGCCTCCGAAGTACTGCTCCCCCCATATTCCGTTCATAAGCTCCTGGCGCGTCATAACCTTACCGTCGGCTGCGATGATCGCTTTAAGAAGATCATATTCGGTCTTCGTTAAGTCCACTTTGGACCCGCTTCTCGTAACGGTCATGCGAGAGGGATCAAGAATGATTTCCTTAAAAACGAAGTTGAGTGTTTCATCGGTGAGTGCCGGATGCTTCGAGGACAGCTCTTGGATTTTCCTGATGACTTCTTCGATCGGTCCCGGCCATTGTACCCATTCCTCTCCCGGTGCTGCGGAATCCGCGCTAGTCACCAGGGCGAGAACCGGCGATGTCCCGTTGCTAGGCCAAGGGGTCGGAGCTGCCGAAGGAAGCTCCAATGTACGATCCATCACGATGATGGTGCCTTGAACCATGCTGAGCAACGGATCGTCGGCATGATGCAGCAGAAGAACGTCGTAGCACTTCTCCGCTAAATCGGCTACCAAAGCGCGAAGAGACGCCGGGCGCGGGCTGATAATTAGAATCCGGTTCGTGATCTCGCAGAAGCCTTGGTCGTCCGCCGTAAGCTGAGAAGATAAGTTATCGGGAATGACTGCGGTGTTGTTTAATGAGCCGATTTCTTCGCGTTCTTGCATTCTTCGCACACTCCTTTGAACAAAATCTGCTCATTCGTGATTTCGTAACCGGTCTGCTTGGAAATGGAAAGAATCCATTCCGAAGGCGTTTCGGTGAATACCTCATCGACTTTGCCGCATGAAGTGCACACGATATGCTGGTGCTCTTCGGTGCGGGCATCGTACCTGCTCACGTCGCCTTCTAGCTTAAGCTCGTGGATCAGGCCTTCATCCGTTAGAAATTTAAGTGTATTATATACCGTCGCATAAGCGAAATGGTGCCCTTCGGCTTTCAGTCTCTCGATAATATCGGATGCGGTCGGGTGATCTTGGGTGGCCGTAAGAAGGTCATAAATCGTTCTTCGCTGTACGGTCATCGCTCCGGATTTTCTCATGGATATCAACCCTTTAATTTAGAATTAGTTTAAGTTTAATCAAATAATGAGACGATGTCAATGATGCTGAAGAGCCTATTGCAGCCGGTTGCCAACCCCTCGCCTTTCGGAGCATAATGTAGGGAAGAGGTGACGGAATTTGCTTCGGATAATAGCGATGACTAACGATCAGGAATTGGTAGTTGATATTCCGCTGCACAACCTGACGGGCAATGAGATCAAATGGTTCTGGGTCGACTTCGATTGTCCGACGGATGAGGAAATCCACATGCTCGAAAGCTTCTTTCATTTTCATCCGCTGGCAATAGAGGACTGCATGCATTTTCTTCAGAGGCCCAAAGTGGATCACTACGAGGATACGCAATTTTTCGTGTTGCATTCCCTGCATCCCGTGACGCTTAAAGCGGAAGAGATCGACTTCTTCCTTGGTCCAAGGGGAATCGTTACGTTCCATCTCGTTCCTTCGCAGGAGATTGAAGAGGCATGGAAAAGGATTCTTGATCCTGGCATTCACAAAGGGAAGGATCATGGCTATGTGGCTTATTTAATCATGGATAAGCTGGTCGATAATTATTTTCCGACCGTCTATGCGATCGAGGATCAACTCAACGAGCTTGAGGGGCAAGGAGAGAATAAATCCAATATCCAAGCCATTACGGAACAAGTCTACGACATCCGGGCGGACTTGCTCCGTATTCGTCGAACCGTATTTCCGATGAGAGACTTGCTGTACCGGATCATTAATTCGGAGAAAATGGCTGCAATGAAGGATCAACAAGCGTACTTCACGGATATTTACGACCATCTTCTCAAGCTTACGGAGATGGTAGAGTCGAACCGCGAGATGACCGCCGATCTGAGGGATAGCTATGATTCCTTGCGCTCCAACCGGATGAACGCCATCATGAAGACATTAACGGTTATCACGACGATCTTTATGCCGCTGACCTTCATTGCCGGGGTATACGGGATGAATTTCGTGAATATGCCCGAGCTTGAATGGAGTCCCGGTTATTTCGTTATTCTTGGCGTGATGCTTACTATAGGCGTGGGGATGTATAAGTGGTTTAAGCGTAAGGGATGGTTTGATTAAAGGATTGCGTTAAGTAATATTACATATTACTAACAAATAAGCTTCTTCTTGGAATCGATAGCGAGGTATGTGTTATATTATATAACATAAACGTGCTATCGATTTTTTGGATCAGGGAGGGAATAAGATGCGGGATGAAAATAAGTTGGATTGTTTAATCAAAGGTGGAAGCGTCGTCCTGCCGGATGGCGTCCATGTTATGGATATCGGCATACGGGACGGAGTTATCGTGGAAATTTCCCCCGAGATTCAAATATCTTCTAAACGGACCATAGATGCGCAGGGACTGTTCGTAATGGCGGGAGTCGTTGACGCGCATGTTCACTTTAATGAACCGGGGTTAGGCGAATGGGAAGGGTTTGCAACCGGATCCGCTTCTCTTGCCGCAGGGGGCTGCACGACCTATATAGATATGCCGCTGAACGGGCTTCCTCCGACGGTAACGGTGGACGCCGTGCGCCAAAAATTGGACACGGTCAAGGTTGTGGGCAGCCACGTCGACTATGCGTTATGGGGAGGGCTAGTCCCTAGCAACCTAGACGACCTGGAAGACTTGGCAAATGCGGGAGTCATCGGCTTCAAGGCCTTTATGTCCTCGCCGGGCGACACCGGGGAAGGCTGTTTTAAGGAAGTGGATGATATCGCCCTGTACGAGGGGATGAAAATTATCGCGCGTAAAAATAAAGTGCTGGCGGTACACGCGGAAAGCGAAGAAATCATTGTTGCTCTGTCCGAGAAGTACGAGGGCCGCAAGGTAAGAACCGCGCGGGATTTCTTGGATTCCAGGCCTCTTGCCGCGGAATTGGATGCGGTTCGCCGGGTTCTGCTGTTCGCGGAACGAACGGAGTGCCCGTTGCATCTGGTCCATATCAGCAGCCCCCAGGCCGTCGATATAATATGGGAAGCGAAGCAAAACGGCGTAGACGTGACGGTCGAGACTTGCCCTCACTACCTTATGTTTACCGATGAGGACGTTGAGAGGATCGGGCCGTTGGCTAAATGCGCTCCGCCGATTCGAAGCTCTAGAGAACGCGAGGGCCTCTGGGCTAGAATAGCGGAAGGGAAAATCGACTTCATAGCTTCCGATCACTCCCCCTGCCCTCCTTCTATGAAACAAGGCTCCGAAGATGATTACTTTGCAATATGGGGCGGGATCTCGGGCGCGCAAAGCATGCTTGAGCTCATGTTCGATGAGGGGTTTCTGAAAAGAGGGCTGCCTCTTCAGTTATTGTCACGCCTGTTATCGGAAGCGCCGGCCAAGCGGTTTGGCCTATTTCCCCGCAAGGGAAGGCTGGCGGTGGGCGCCGACGCGGATATCGTGCTCGTTCACCCGGACGCTCCTTACGTGCTTAAGCCGGAACATTTGCTGTATCGGCACCGGCAGAGCGTATATGCGGGCAGGAAGTTCAACTGCAGGGTCATGCTGACCATGAATCGCGGCGTAACGGTATATACTTTAGATCAAGGCGTCGGAATGGCTAGAGGAGGTAACTGGCAACTCGCCATGCCGGAAACCGTCCGGAAAAGGTCGGCTTTGTAGAAAACAGGGAGTATCTCCGCTATTCCTATTCGGAATCTGGGGGGAAACTCCCTGTTTTACGTTGCTATGCCTTTCAACCAAATACCCGCGCCAAGAACGGCTATTCCGCCGAAATGACCTCCTCTGGGCAGCAATAACGGAACGAGGTTCCGCTATTCCGCCGAAACAACCGCCGCCGGCCGCAATAACGGAACGAGGTTCCGCTATTCCACCGAAACAACCACCGCAGGCCGCAATAACGGAACGAGGTTCCGCTATTCCTCCGAAACAACCGCCATTGGCCGCAATAACGGAACGAGGTTCCGCTATTCCGCCGAAACAACCGCCCCCAACCAAATACCCGCGCCAGGAACGTTTATTTCGCCAATCCTGAGTCCGCTGCATTATTTGTTATAAGGCGCCGTACAACCGAAAATAGGCAAGTCGAAAAGGTACGTACAAGTTGTTTCCTATGTTATAATGACGGTAAAGTTTACTTGTGGCCGTGTCATTCGGAGGTGCCTGTAATGAACTCTCAATCACCGAAATATTTGCAGCTGAAGGAAGAGATCCTATCTTGGATTGCCGGCGGACGTTATCGTCCCGGAGACAAGCTGCCGTCAGAGAACGAGCTGGCCGAGCAGTTCTCGCTAAGTCGCCAAACCGTGCGCCAATCGATCGGAGAGCTCGTGCAGGAAGGCTGGCTTTCTCGCGAGCAGGGAAAAGGAACGTTCGTGAGCAGGCAGTCCGCGGATCGCAGAAGCTCCTCGGGTAACCGCACCGTGGGAATCATCACGACATCGATCTCGGATTATATTTTTCCGTCTATCGTTCGGGGAGTCGAGTCGGCTTTGAAGGATAAGGGGTATCGCCTGCTATTGTCAAGTACGGATCATCGCAAGGACAGGGAGCGGGAGTGCTTGGAGATGATGCTGAGCCATTCCGTATGCGCACTGATCGTGGAACCGACCAAGAGCGCGGAAGGCAATCCCAATTTCGATAACTATTTGGCGATAGAAGATCATGGCATTCCGATGCTGATGATCAACGAATCTTATCCGGACTTGCAATGCCCAAGCGTCAGAGTAGATGACGATGCCGGGGGCTTGATGTCCGCGAAATACATTCTGGAGCTCGGGCACCGGAGAATTGCGGGTTTCTTCAAAACAGACGACCTTCAAGGCGTCAGAAGAATGAAGGGATTCATCCGCGCTTGCCGGGAATACCAGCTGCCGCCGGAGGGCAGCACAATCGTTCGATATTCGACGGAAGAAAAGGAAGAACTCCCGCAACGCATGCTCAGGGAGCTTCTTCTGTCCGAGCATCCCCCTACGGCGATCGTATGCTATAACGATCAATTGGCAGTCTCTTTGTTAGATACAATCAGGGAGTTGGGTTTGCGGATTCCGGAGGATTTGTCGATCATCGGTTACGACGATTCTTTCTTGGCGACGGCTACGGAGATTAAGCTGACGACGATCGAGCATCCGAAGTCCGGACTTGGAGAGCAAGCGGCGAACCTCTTGATCGCGCAGCTAGAGAAAGGGAACGTACCGCCAAACAAAGAGATGCTGTATCCTCCGAAGCTGATCGTTCGCCAATCCACGATGGAAAGGCATTAACGGAAACTATCGACACACCTGTACGTACAAGTATATAATGGAGGCTGTAGAAAGCGTATCGAGCACTGTAATAGCGTCAACCGTATGCAGGCGAAAGGAGTGTTTTCACTTGTTGGAACAACTTAAGGAAATCGTATGCCGGGCTAATGCGGAGCTGCCTAAATATGGGTTAGTGACGTTTACTTGGGGGAATGTGAGCGGATTCGACCGGAAATCCGGTCTGATGGTCATTAAGCCGAGCGGAGTGCCTTATGAGGAATTGAAGCCCGAGCAGATGGTTGTCGTTGACTTGGACGGCAACGTGGTGGAGGGTACCATGCGGCCCTCTTCGGATACGCCGACCCATCTGGTGCTCTATCGAGCGTTTCCCGGCATAGGAGGAATCGTTCACACCCATTCTCCTTGGGCGACGATATGGTCGCAAGCAGGTCAAGGGATACCGGCCTTAGGTACAACGCAGGCCGATTATTTCTATGGAACGATTCCTTGCACGAGGGCTATGACGAATGAGGAAATACAAGGCGCATATGAAGCGGAAACCGGGAACGTGATCGTGGAGACGTTCCGCGGAGTCGACCCTAACCGAGTTCCGGGCGTACTCGTCAACAGCCATGCGCCTTTTGCTTGGGGCAAGGATGCGATGGATGCGCTGCATAACGCCGTCGTGTTGGAGGAAGTCGCTAAGATGGCCTATCATACCAGGCAATTAAACGCGGGTGTTCCTTCGATGAACCAAACGCTCCTTGATAAACATTATTTACGCAAGCATGGCGCGAATGCTTATTACGGGCAGCCGGGCGATCCGATGCATTAGCATTCATCCCATCATCTTTTAGGAGGCTTACCATGAGTAAGAAATATGCCATAGGCGTCGATTACGGCACGCAATCCGGCCGAGCGGTGCTTGTTGACCTTTCCAACGGGTACGAGATCGCGGACCACGTTACGCCCTACCCGCACGGCGTTATCGATGAAACATTACCGACTTCGGGTCAAGCACTGGAGCATGACTGGGCTTTACAGCATCCGGACGATTACCTGGAAGTGCTTCGTCGTTCCGTTCCAGCAGTTCTTAAAGAATCCGGCATCCGTCCCTCCGACGTCATCGGATTAGGAATAGACTTTACCGCATGCACGATGTTGCCCATCGATGAGCAAGGCGTTCCCCTGTGCATCAAGCCGGAATGGAAGAATAATCCCCATGGCTGGGTCAAGCTATGGAAGCATCATGCGGCCCAAGACGAAGCGGACCGCTTAAACGCGATTGCCGCCGAGCGCGGCGAGAAGTTCCTGCCGCGTTATGGCGGTAAAATCTCTTCGGAGTGGATGATCGCGAAGGTATGGCAAATCGTGAACGAGGCGCCGGATGTCTACGAGGCGACGGATCTGTTTACGGAAGCGACGGATTGGGTCATCTCGCAGCTGACCGGCAATTTCGTGCGCAATAGCTGCACGGCGGGGTATAAGTCGATATGGCACAAGAAAGACGGCTATCCAAGCAAGGAATTCTTCAAGGCGTTGGACCCTCGGTTGGAAAACCTGACGGAGACGAAGCTTCGAGGGGATATCGTCGCGCTGGGAACGAAGGCGGGCGAGTTGACTCCGGCAATGGCCGAGCTTACCGGTCTGAACGCGGGGACGGCTATCGCGGTCGGTAATGTCGACGCTCATGCGGCAGTTCCCGCAGTTGGAGTCGTTACGCCGGGCAAACTCGTCATGGCCATGGGCACTTCTATCTGCCATATGCTTCTTGGGACGGAGGAAGTAGAGGTCGAAGGCATGTGCGGAGTCGTGGAGGATGGGATCATTCCTGGATATCTGGGATATGAAGCCGGTCAGTCCGCCGTAGGGGATATCTTCGAATGGTTCGTGGAGGAAGCGGTTCCTGCGTACGTGAAGGAAGCCGCCGAGAAGGAGGGCTTGGGCGTCCATCAATGGTTGACCGAACGCGCCGAGGCCTACAAGCCCGGAGAAACCGGCTTGCTCGCTCTCGACTGGTGGAACGGCAATCGCTCCGTGCTCGTGGATACGAACCTGACGGGCGTTATCGTTGGCTACAGCCTGTTGACTAAGCCGGAGGAAGTGTACCGTACGCTTCTGGAATCAACGGCGTTCGGAACGCGCAAGATCATCGACGCCTTCCACGACAATGGAGTGCCGGTTGATGAAGTGTATGCATGCGGAGGCTTGCCTCAGCGCAACCGCCTGCTCATGCAGATTTACGCTGACGTAACGAACCGCGAGATCAAGATAGCGGATTCCAAGCAAACGCCGGCCATCGGCGCAGCCATGTTCGGAGCGGTAGCGGCGGGAAGCGCCAAAGGCGGTTACGACAACGTCGTGGATGCGGCTAAAGCGATGGCGCGCGTTCGCGAAGAGACGTTTAAGCCGATTCCGGAGAACGTGGCGATCTACGAAAAGCTTTATCGGGAATATAGCACGCTGCACGATTACTTCGGGCGCGGCGCCAACGATGTCATGAAGCGATTAAAAGCGTTGAAAGACGAAGCTTCGCATTGAGAAATGATTACACGCAAAGGCTGCCCCTAAGTCGAAAAGCTATGGGGCAGCCTTCTTATGTCGCATTACGAAAAAAAATATGAAAATTGTCGAAATTTGCAGCAACTTTTTGTATTCCCGGGTGTGTATAGGTTGTACAACTATGAGAATAGGAAGGTGGATATTTATGGTGAATTGTATTGCGGGAAAAGCGGCATTGGGATTGTTGGCGTTACTCTTTGTTGTCGGTGCGGCATTCGGCTATGCGGAAGGGAAGGCGAACGCCGCGGAATCGTATTCGTTGGCGCTTACTTCACCTCCTCCCGAAGAGAAAACGCAAAGCTCGTTTAATCCAAGCCACTTGTATTTAGATAACGGAACGAACTCGGTTGTCGCAACCTCTGGTTCCATCACGATTACAGCCGAAACTTCGGCAGTTCAGGTAGTCGATTCGATCGGAATTACGTTTTACGTGCAGAAATGGAACGGCTCCGCTTGGGAGACGATTGGTTCAGGGTCGACGACAGGCGGTAATCAGTTAATCCGCTATAACAATTCGGTAAACAAATCCGTGACGGCCGGGTATTATTATCGGGCGCGAACCATTCATTGGGTCATCGAAAATGGGACATACGAGGAAGGCGAGCGACTTAGCAACGCGGTATTGGGGCAATAATGGTTGCGAATTGGGACGAGTGGATCAAGGAAACCAATCCCCAGCCAGATGCGACCGATGTGCCCGTAGATACGCTCGTTTCTATTATTTTTCACCAAGATATTAACAGGCACACGCTAAACACGAGAAACATCTTGATTTTGGACGGAAGCCATGGAGGTACATTAATCTCTAATCGGTTTCTGTATCGGTACGATTCGGATCTAAAGACGCTGTTTATCTATTTGAAAGACGATGCGGATAGATTCAAACCGAACAACAAGATCGAGATTATCGTGACCGGAAGAATTTCGAATTATAAAAACGTTAAGATGGGAATTCCGTTTCATCTGATATTTACTACCAGATAATAATAAAGGTTGGCAGGAATAATCCGGCCAACCTTTATCTCGTTATTCGTACATTTCCTCATACATGCGAATCAGTTCGTCGCTAGGAACGATACCGCTCATGTTGATGTGTATATCGCCTCTTATCGTCTCTAGGGAATTGCTGCCGTTCGTCGCGGTCGTAAGGATGGCGGTCACGTCGCTTAATTGTATCTTCTTCACGGTGACGCCTTCCGATACCTTGCTGGTTCCGATACCCGTATTGGATGCCAGCTTTTTCAGGGACACGTGCATGTACTTCTCGTTTTCGTTTACGAAAAGATAGGCGACATCGTCCGCTTTCTGCTCTTGGGTGTATTGAAAGTAAATTTGCGCCTCGTAAAAGGTGTAGTGAGTCGGTATGTAACGAAATACCGGCGCAGGGAAAGACAGGAGATTGCTTGCTTGAGCTTCATTTACATGAGCTACATAGGTCGATTCGTTCATCTTCTCGATGTCAAGACCTTCGCCGAATGCGGGCGGAGGGGCGGTCTTTGCTCCGGAGGCATCTTTATCTTCATTCCTCCCGAAGAAGAAGCCCAAAACGCCTGAAGGATACTCCTTCAGAGTAGCATATATAGGGTCGATTGCCCGGGCTGCCGGATTATTGCCGAAGATAGCGGCACCGAGAAGAAGCGAAGCCGCTATAGCGGTTAGCTTCGTTAGCTTCGAACGCATGCTCTTTCTTCTGCGCAGCGTGAGAAGCTTCTGTTGTACCCGTTGCCACGAAGCTCTATGATCGACGGTAGATTGCGTTTGGAGCTGTTCGGAGGAGGCTTCAAAAGCGGCATCGAACAGCTGGTCGAATTGCGCATTATTCATCCCGGCTCCCCCACTCCTTGAATAGTTTTCTTTTCAGAAAGCTTCGGGCTCTGTGGAGCTTATGCTTAACTGCGACTTCCGTATCTTGAATCTCATGGGCGATTTCTTTGTAAGTAAGCCCTTTTTTCCACTTGAGCTCGATGATATTGCGCTGCTCCGGCTTCATCTCCAAGAGATGGCGGGATATTTGCTCTTCCATGGACCTGACTTCGACCTCATGTTCGACGGATACCGCAGCCGTTGCGCCCCCTAAATGGCCGTTGTCCCATGCGAGATCCAAGCTTATGTCTTTGCGGAATTTTTTAATTTTGCGGAGATGGTTGATCGTGTAGTTTCTGGCGACTACCTTGATCCAGGCTTTCATGTGCTCCTCGTTCTCGACTGGCGGACTTTTGCTTAGCGCGGTCAAGAACGTTTCCTGAATAATGTCTTCCGTTGCGGAATGGTCATGGATCATATAGAGGATAGGTTTATAGAGGAATTGGTAAAACTCCTTATATATATCTTCCTGCAGCGATTGATTAAGAGTATGGAAGCTCGTACCGATTAGCAGGAGCAAATTCGATGGCATGAAGATTCACCCTATTCCGACGACATTATTCTACATGACGAGCCTGAAGACTTTCTTTCAGTGTAGTCTAAATGCGGGGTTGAGAGAAGCAAATATTTTACAACCCGCTTGGAAGATATGTAAATCCTTACAGGTGGTCTCACGGGGGGGCAGCTTCGTATTTTTGTCATGCTTTCGAAGTTCTTGTATGATACTTAGGCGAGGTGTGGAAAACAAAGGAAGGGGCTTGTCTGCTTGCGTCGTTCAACGGTCTGGAAAATTGCGGCCGCAGCAGCTATCGTAGCGATATTGCTGTGGATCGACTATAAGTATTTGAAGGTAAATCCGGAATCGATCCGTAACTGGGTGCTCTCGTTCGGATGGATTGCGCCTGTTCTTTATATCGCAATGTATATCGCGCGACCGTTTATATTATTCCCGGCGTCCGTATTGTCCATGGCAGGCGGGCTTGCATTCGGCACGTGGTTCGGAATGCTGTATACGTTGATCGGCGCGGTTACGGGGGCGGTGTTATCCTTTCTCGTCGCAAGGAAAATAGGCGGGGGATTCTTTCGCGGCAAAGGTGATCCAAGACTGGAGAAAATAGAGCGGGCGATGGAGAGACGGGGATTCATGATGGTTCTCCTGCTGCGCATCGCGCCTTTCGTGCCGTTCGATCTGGTCAGCTATGCTGCAGGCGTAGCGCGTGTACCGTTGCGGGCATTCCTGCCCGCAACGATCATCGGTACGCTGCCGGGAACTTTCGCTTACAACTTCCTAGGCGCAAGCCTTACCAAGGGAAGCTGGAAGGAAATTGCGATCGCAGGCTGCGTATTTGCGGTTGCTTTGGCCATCCCTTTCCTATTCCGCCGCAAAGTGGCACGGGAAGTGGATGAAAATTGAACGGTTTACAAAGGAACGGGGACGGCTCCCCCCGTAAAGGAATAATAGAGCTCAAGGCTGATAAAACTTCTAGGTTGTGCGGGAGCGTAGAGCAGCCTCTGCGGTATGACGCGACCGTTATACCGCAAGCGAACCTCTGTTGCTCCGAAGATCGGGATTCCGGCCACGTTGCGGATGAAGCCGCGCGGTCCGAAGCCGACTAACCCGGTAGAGGCCAACGCTTGGGCAATCGTGATTCCCGGATAGAACGGAATATAATTCGTATAGTTGACCCTAGGGAAAGCAAAACCGCCGGTGATCCGTACGGTAATATACGCAGGCGGGAACGGTCCAGGGTAAGGCGGCGGGAACGGTCCGGGCCCTGGGTATGGCGGCGGGAACGGTCCGGGCCCTGGGTATGGCGGCGGGAACGGTCCAGGTCCCGGGTATGGCGGCGGGAACGGTCCAGGTCCCGGGTATGGCGGCGGGAACGGTCCAGGTCCCGGGTATGGCGGCGGGAACGGTCCAGGTCCTGGGTATGGCGGCGGGAACGGTCCAGGCCCTGGGTATGGCGGCGGGAACGGTCCGGGTCCGGGTCCGGGTCCAGGTCCGGGTCCAGGTCCGGGTCCAGGTCCAGGTCCAGGTCCGGGTCCAGGTCCGGGTCCAGGTCCAGGTCCGGGTCCAGGTCCGGGTCCAGGTCCGGGGAATGGCGGTGGCGGGAATGGTCCTGGTCCAGGTCCGGGTGGGAAGAGGCCTCTGGAACCACCAGGGTCGTCAGGTTCGCCTGGTTCGCCCGGCTCGCCCGGTTCGCCCGGTTCGCCCGGACCTCCTTCGCGTTCTTGCGGAAAAACCCACCAAGGGATCGGTCGGGTCGCGTAAGAAGGTTGTTCCTCGCTCTGGTGTAAATGCACGACTTCCCCTTTAACCGATTCTTTTTTATTTTTTCCTGATGCGGCTTTAGGTTGAGTTTGTGCGGGTTGGCGTGATGAAAGCTTAGCTTTCGGATCAGCGGTTGCTTTGCGCAAGAGCGGCTTCGCATCCGTCGATCGTAATTTCGGCATCTTCGTTCCTCCTCTGCCCATGGGCATTTGACGATTAATGCAGGATATGCGCCCACCCGGTTTCGCGTGCAATAAGGATGGGAAAGAAGCCTCTATCGGTTGATGGGAGGTATTTTACTAGGTTTAAATTCAAATCATATAGTTAACCGGTTAAATGGACATTAATAGAAAAATGTTAAATAAACTAAAATAATGTTCTTGTAATCGCTTTATTTCCGTCTTATAATCACCTCATAAGGTTAAACGCTTAATTAAGTGAGCGACAACTACTCGAAGCAGGTGACGATGATGAAACGCATTACGATTCGGGACGTGTCGGAAAGAGCGGGTGTATCTACCGCAGCGGTTTCCTACGTGCTTAATGGACGCGAGGGTAAAGTTTCGCCGGATACGATCTTGAAGGTGAGGCGCGCCGCGGAAGAGCTTAATTATATTCCCGATTTTTCCGCTCGAAGCCTTGCCAACAACAAATCGAAGTTGATTGGGGTCGTTATTCCTCAGACGGAAGAACGAAAACAGCTATTGCTGCAAAACCCTTTTTACTCGGAGTTGATCTGCGGAATCGAAGCGAGGCTTCGGCAGTCTGGATATCATATGATTCTCTCGGGGGTCGATAAAGGGGAAGGCTACATCGATACTTCTATGCAGAGGAACCTCGACGGCGCCATTATCATGGGAATTTATCAAGAAAGCTTTTACGAGGACTTAAAGAAGGCTAAGATGCCGATCGTCCTGATCGACAGCTACGTTTACGACAGTCACTTCCATGTGGTCGGGATTGACGACGAGCTCGGCGGGTATTTGGCTACAAAGCACTTTATCGATAACGGGCATACGAACATCGCTTTGGTAACGGGTATGATTCGGAAAGACGGGGTCGTGGAAAAAAGGTTTCTCGGGTACAAACGCGCATTGAAAGAAGCGGGGCTGTTTTATCACCCTGACCATGTTTTCGAGCACTCGGTCACTTACGAATACGGGCAAGAAGCCGCGCGATTGATCGTAACGAAGTATCCGGAAATTACGGCCGTTTTCGCCACGAGCGACTTGATGGCAATGGGGGTGTTGCAAGGATTAAGGGATGAGGGCAAGGAAGTGCCCGAGCATGTGTCGGTTATCGGGTTCGATGATATTTCCATCGCGCGAATGTGTACGCCGCCCCTTACTACGATTATGCAAGACACCGTGTCGAGAGGCATAGCGGCAGCGGAACGATTATTATTGGCGATCGAGAATGGAAGCAGCGATCATCCTGCGGAGCCTGCAATCATGCCGCTGAAGCTCATCGAACGGGAATCGGTTCGAAATTTATCGATGAATAGCGATCCTATCCTTTAAATCCAAGCTTCTGCAAGGGAGGTGGTCGGGTCAAAGAAGCTATGGCGATTTGACATACGGCCTTATAGGAATTGCATAACACGAACATTCAAAAGGAGAGGGTTAAGAATGTTGAAAAAAAGCGGAATTACAATGTTACTTATAATCATGGTCTTCTTGAGCGCATGCGGCTCGAACAATGGAAATAATGCCGAAAGCTCCGCTCCCGCATCATCTTCCTCGCCGTCGGAATCGGCATCGGCATCCCCGTCGGAGTCTCCATCGGCTTCTAAAGAACCGGTTACGATTAAGGCGCTGATGTATACTCCAAACGGCGGACAGGAAGAAACCATGAAGGCGATGGTCGATGCGTTCCAGGCTGCCAACACCGACGTCACCGTAGATGTCGAGGTCGTTCCTTATGCCGATTACGAGACGAAGCTTAATACATTGCTCGCCAGCGGCAGCGCTCCGGACATTTTCGAAGTGGGATACGAGAACTTCAGGAAATACGCGGAGAAAGATCTATTGCTCGATTTGAACCCATCGATCGAAGCGGATGCGTCGTTCGACCCGGGCATTTACAAAAAACTCGCTTACGATGCGTTTAATTACAATGGCAAGCAAATGGGCGTGACGGAGAGCTTCTCGGACGTCGTTCTCTATTACAACAAAGATTTGTTCGACGCTAAAGGTTTGGCTTACCCGGATGCTTCCTGGACCTGGAAGGAAGAACTGGAAGCCGCGCAGAAACTTACCGATGCCAAGGCTGGCGTATGGGGCACTTACGCTCCGATACAGTTCTATGAATTTTACAAAACGATCGGGCAAAACGGCGGCGGCGTGTGGGATGCGGGCGGCAAGCCGACGATCAACAGTCCGGCCAACGTGGAAGCGCTTCAATGGATGATCGACAAGGCAAGCAAATACAAAGTATCCCCTGCGCTGAACGACGATACGTTTAACCAGCCTGATGCGGACTTGAATGCGTTCGTCGCAGGTAAAATAGCAATGGTTCGCTTTGGGATCTGGAACTTCGGGAGATTCAAAGACGCGCCGTTCAAATGGGATATCGCGCTCGAGCCGGGCAATACGCAGAAAGCCCATCATTTCTTCGCGGACGGTCTCACCGCTTCCAAAACAACGAAACACGCCGATGCGGTATGGAGATTCCTGAAATTCTACACGAGCGATCCTGCCGCTGTCAGCAAACGGATCGAAGCGGGCTGGAGCGTGCCGGCCGTCGCCGACGACGCGGTTATGGAAGCCTATTACAAACAAACGCCTCCGGAATCGAAGAAAATCGTCACGGAAGCACTTGATTCTCTTGTGCTGCCGCCAGTTGGTCCGAAACCGGAGATGTGGGGAGAATTCACGGGGGCCGTTGGAGAAGAACTAGATAAAGCGAAGTTCGGGAAATCAACCGCCCAAGAAGCTCTTGACGCCGCACAGAAGAAAGTCGAAGAACTGCTTAGCAAGTAAGGCAACCTGACTTCGCTTTACCTCATTTGAAAATCAACCGTGTTGTTCCGGACCGGAAGCTTGGAGAGGCGAGCCGGTCCGGCACAGCGGTCCTTCTTATTGTATAGCGGAGTCAATATTTCGTATACGGTCACTTCTAAGAGAGAGGAACGTGAGGATGGTTGGACAGCGTAAATGGAACCGTCGGATTGCCGCATTCGTATTCTTGCTTCCGGCGCTGATCGGCTTAGCGGCGTTCCAGCTTTTGCCGATGGCGTCATCCGTAATCATCAGCTTCTCCGATTGGGATTTACTAAGCAAATGGACGCAGATTCATTTCATCGGCTGGGATAACTACGCGGATGTTTTCAAGGATGACAAGTCCTACACTTCTATTAAGAACATATTTATATTCCTGATTGGTTACATGCCTTTCATTACGGTGCTAGGTACTTTCTTCGCCGTTCTGCTGAACCGGAATATTCGCGGCATCAAGTTTTATCGCGCGGCCGTATTCGTGCCGGTGATTACGTCATGGGTTGCCGTCTCGATCGTTTGGCGGTGGCTGCTGAATGGGCAAAGCGGGCTAGTTAATTATTTATTGTCGTTGGTCGGAATACAAGGTCCGATCTGGTTACAGGATGACTTCTGGGCTATGGTGGCCATTATTGCCGTAACGGTCTGGAAAGACATAGGGTTCGTCTCCATTATCCTGCTCGCAGGCTTGCAAGATATTTCGGATGATTATTACGAGGCAGCGGATCTGGATGGAGCGTCAGCCTGGCGCAAATTATGGCAAATTACGATTCCTTTGCTTTCGCCGACGTTGTTTTTTGTCGTTACGATATCTCTAATCAATTCCTTCCAACTGTTTGACCAGGTACTGATCATGACGAATGGCGGTCCGGCCGGAGCAACCAGCACGATCGTCGAGCAAGTGTATCGCAACGCTTTTCAATTCAACAAGATGGGTTTTGCCGCTGCTCAGTCCTGGGTGCTCTTCGTGATCATTTTCTCCGTGACGATGGTTATGCAGTGGCTTCAACGGAGGTGGGTTGTCTATGAGAGGTAGAGCATGGATGATTAAGAACGGCATGATTCATTTGTTCCTGCTTGCAGCCTCGGTTACACTCCTTTTTCCATTCGTATGGATGGTGTCCGGCGGGTTCAAGGATAGCTTGGAAGTGGTTAAGATGCCTCCGCAGCTTTTGCCGTCCCATTGGAATTTCGATAACTTTAGGCAGATCGAGCAATTCTTCCCTTTATACCGGTTTCTGCTGAACAGCGTCGGCGTCGCAGTCGCGACTACGGTTCTTCAACTGCTCGTCTGCGCAATGGCGGCGTATGTCTTCGCAAAAATCGCGTTCAAAGGCAATCAAGCCGTATTTATGTTATTCCTGACAACGATGATGATTCCGGCTCAAGTGACGATGGTGCCGCTCTTTATCTTATTTGCGCAAACGAACTTGATCGACACCTACGCGGGCCTTATTTTACCTGGGATTTTCAGCGCATACGGAATATTCCTGCTGCGTCAGAACATCATGACGATTCCGAACGAGCTTCTCGAGGCCGCGTTTATGGACGGAGCTTCCTATTACCGGGTATTTGGCAGCGTCATTCTGCCTCTTATTAAACCGACGCTTGCCGCTTTGACTATATTCGCATTTATGAGCTCTTGGAACAGTTTTCTATGGCCGCTCATCGTGACCAACAGTAAGGAGCTCATGACTTTACCGCTAGGTCTTAGCAAGCTTCAAGGGAAGTGGTCGACGGAGTGGAACCTTCTGATGGCAGGCAACGTCATCAGCTTCTTGCCGATATTCGGAGTATACCTTTTCGCCCAGCGCTACTTCATCAAAGGAATGACCATGACAGGAATCAAGTAAAACGGAGGAATGGATATGAAAGAAATACGGTTAGGATTAATAGGTCTAGGCGGCATGGCTGCGGTTCATGCGGAGCAAATCGAGCAAATTACGGGAGCGGCTATTACGGCCGTCTGCGATCGCGATAGCGTTAAAGTATCGGAATGGGCTGGCAAGCTGGGAATCGACGAGAGCTCGCGTTATGCGGAACCCGAGAATTTGATCAAAGATCCTAATGTCGACGCGGTTCTCTCCATTACTCCGAATAACGTCCATTATGAAATCATTCGCTTATGCCTGCTCCACGGTAAGCCGATCATGACGGAGAAACCATTTACCCGGACCTTCGAAGAGGCGGAAGCGCTGCTTGAGCTTTCCTCGAAGCATCCGTCTACCTGCATGGTCGGATTCTCCTACCGGTACACTCCGTCCTTCCGTATGGCCAGGGAAATGATCAAAGACGGTCGAATCGGAACCGTATGCCATGTTTTCTTCCAATACTTGCAACAGTGGGGCGGGCCTTTGTTCAAAACCCCCATGAATTGGCGCATGGATAAGTCGGTGACCGGCACGGGAACTCTGGGAGATCTGGGCTCGCATATGTTGGACGCCGCTCGTTTCTTGATCGGGGAACCGGTGGAAATATCCTCGATGATGAGCTCGTTAATTACGCAACGGGCAGACCCCGTTACGGGAAACCCGGTAGTCGTGGATATTGACGATTTTGCGGCTTTCGTTGCGGTATTGGATCAAGGAATTCCGGCTGTCTTCCAAACTTCCCGCAACGCGTTCGGCAGTCAGAATCAATTCGAGATTTCCGTTTACGGAGATACAGGCTCTCTGCGTATGGGATGGGAATACGGAAATACGTTGCACTATGTTCACCAGAACGCAGAGGGCAATCCGGTTCATGAGGAACTTTCGGTACCCGAGCAATACCATCTCAAGCAAATGCAGGATTTCGTCGATTTAGTCAGGGGTACCGTGCGAGAAGAAACGGCGACGCTGCGCGACGGCTACTTGAACCAACGCGCGTTGGAAGCCGTGGCGCAAGCCGATATGGAGAAAAGAACCGTTGCAGTTGCCGAGATCGGCAAGAAACTGCTGGAAACGCAAGAGGTGAACAAATGAGCGGGACAACAAACCTAAGAGTGACGATATGGAACGAGTTCCGCCATGAACGCAATAACCCGGAAGTGACCAAGGTATACCCGGATGGGATACACGCAGCTTTGAAAAACGGACTTATGCCGTTTGGTTTCGATATCGGCACGGCAACATTGGATGAGCCGCAGCATGGTTTGACCGAGGCTGTTCTGAACGAAACCGACGTTCTCGTCTGGTGGGGGCATCAAGCCCACGACGAGGTCGACGATGGAATCGTACAGCGGGTACAGGAGCGCGTGCTGCAGGGGATGGGATTGATCGTTCTGCATTCGGGGCACTATTCTAAAATATTCAAAAAGCTCTTAGGTACGTCTTGCGCGCTGAAATGGCGGGAAGCGGACGAGAAAGAAAGACTATGGGTCGTGAAGCCGGCTCACCCGATCGTGGCTGGAATACCGGAATATATCGAGCTGGAAAAGGAAGAAATGTACGGTGAATTCTTCGACATTCCCGATCCGGACGAGCTTGTGTTAGTCAGTTGGTTCGAAGGCGGAGAGGTCTTCCGCAGCGGGGTTACCTTCAGCAGGGGCCAGGGAAAAATCTTCTACTTCCGGCCGGGGCACGAAACGTACCCGACTTATTACCGGGAACCCATCCTTCGAATCATTGCGAACGCGGTGAAGTGGGCAGGCAGCGAACGGGGAGCAAATCCTTTCTATGGCAATGCGAAGCCTCTTGAAGTTATCGCGGCAACAAAAAAGTAGGCTTGCGGCAACCGAGCCGCAAGCCTCAAGATATATTATTGAAAAGGGGGGTCATGTATGTATTGTAACCCCCCTATATGAAGAGAAGATGAAGGGGATATTACGGTTCCGTTACAATCGAGAAAGCGTTGTCATAAGCCGATAGAGTCATTCGGATCCAATAGGTTAGGAAGATCTTGAGATAAAAAAAAGGAGGCTTGCGGCATCGGGCCGCAAGCCTCAAGGTTTATATTTCAAAGGGGGGTCATGTATGTATCTTAACCTTTGAACATGAAGAGAAGATGAAAGAGATATTACGATCTCATTACAAGTTTTTAAACATCTTCCTGTTGTTTCTCTCTCATTCGGGTCATTTGCTGCCAGACGGAACCGGCGGCTTCTTCGCCGCGCTCGATTCTGGCAACCGCCATCTCGGCCTGGAGCTTGACCTCGAATTCGGCTTCGCTGGCCGCTGACTTCCTTAGGGCTTCCAAAGCCGAATCGTCTCCCGCCTCATAGAGAAACCGCGCTGCCCGCCAACGGACGAGCTTGTTGGAGTCTTCAAGCGCTTCAACCATCGGCTGGATCGCGGCAGGGTCGCCGATATCGGATAACGTATCACCGGCAGTCCGGCGGACGGATCCCGAGGTGTCTTTAAGCGCTGTAAACAAATGCGGCATCGCTTCCGGAGTGCGCAAATCGCCTAGATAGACGACGGCAAGTCGCCTTACGGACATCTGGCTATCCTTTAACGCCTTATCCAACACCGGCAAATCATCGGCAATGGGCTTTAACCGCTCCAGAGCCGCATACCTTTCTCGCCAATCCTGGGAATCCAGCGCCCGCAGCACCTCATCTCCCGTTAATGGAGCGGGAGGAGCAGGCAGCGCGCCCTCGGGCCCGGCTGCTTTGGCATGCTCAACCAAATCCTTAAGCCGCGCCTCTGAATACGCGGCTTCTAATTCCCGCTGCACCTCGTCCAGAATGTCCTTCGGTTCGCCGTATCGCACCCCCAGATCCTCGAGCATGCGCTCGCGGATCATCGTAGATCCCGCGGCCTCCGACACGGCCTGGTTAAACCGCGCCGGCATGGCCGCGCGAAACTCTTGTCCGCCGCTCCGTACGCGGATCTGCATCGGGATGCCGCGGAACATTTGCACGCGGACGCCCGCTTCTCCGAAACCTGCGGCTTCCTCGGCGCCAGCGGTAAGCGAACCGCTTCCCGCGATGCCAAAGGCTTCCCTTACTCCGTCCAGTATGGTAGCCCAGTCCGAGTTACCTCTGCGGTCGAGCGCGAGGAAATCGGACGTATGAAAGATCGACTTAACTCCCGGAACTTCCAACAGCTTCGCAATGAGCGGAGGAGCTGCGGTTAAACCGTCTTTGCCGCCGTAATTAAGCTGAACGCCCGCCTCTAGCTTGACGTCCACGTTCAGCTTCATCGTATTTGGACTTGGGGTCGGTTCAATGGACAATAGCTTCATGGAATACCCCTCGCTTTCCTTCGTTTAACTCCACAATACCGCAACTGGCGCCGATTTGCCAAAAACGAGCTTCGCCCTCACTTTAAAATTACCTAAATTCCAGCAGAAAAAGGAAACCATTACCTTTTTGCGGCGTTATATCATTATCATCGATTGTGCCTATTACAGGCATACCATGGATGAATGTTAGCCCTATGAGAGGATGAATGAGATGTCTATTTCTCCACAACGGCGCCGATCTGTCCGTAACTATCGCGCGAATGCCGTTGGAACGCTGGCTGCTGCAGTATTATTCGTATTTTTAACCGTTCCGATTGCGGGGGCGGAAAGCGCTGGCATGTCATCCAGCGCAACAAGCGCCGCGGAGCCGATGCAGAACTCCTCGTCCGGTATCATCGATCCTTCCCGAGTGAAAATTACCGAAGAGCAAGCGGCCGCGAAAGTCAGGGAGTTATTCCCGGTATTAAAGGATGCGCAAATGAGCGATACGCGGCTGATCGAAGGCAATGAGTCGGGTCAAATGGGTAATAACGACCCGGTATGGCAAATCTCGTGGACGGTTCAAAGAGGGAACCACTCAAGCGGATTTTCCAGCGATGTAAGCGCGGTAACAGGTGACTTGCTCCAAATGGGTATACCGAGCGACATATTTTCCGAGCCTTCCTTCTACCCGCCGAAGGTGAGCAAGCAGCAGGCGCTGGAGCTCGCTCGCAAGTTTATCGGGAAAGCCGTGCCGTCCCTTCAGTCGCAGACGCTGCAGGAAACCAAGTTTAAATATGGGCTGACGGTCACACCTTTATTCGGTCCGATCGTATATTCGCTTTCCTTCCAGGCTTCGCATGACGGGGTGAAGATTCAAGGGCAATCCATTCAAGTCAACATAAGCGGGAACGGAACCGTCACGAATTTTTATTATGCAGGTTCAGGTCTTTCCTTTCCTCCGTCCAAACCCAAGCTGACCCTTACGGAAGCGGCAAAACAGTGGGAGCAAGATCTGAAGCTAACGCTTGCTTACGTTCCGGCGGATTACCAATGGAATCGCGTCCCGGAGAAATGGAGTCTGGCTTACGTTCCGGAAATCCCGTTGAATGTGCTTGATGCCCAAACCGGACAGTGGACGGATGGATTGAATCAAAAGTTGGATATAAGCAAGCCTTATACGTATGTCGCTCTTGCGGCAACTGGCGAGCCTTACAAATCGCACCCAGTCACGGCAGAGGAGGCGATTAAATCGATTTCGACGATCGCCGATATTCCGGAAACGTATAAGGTTCAAAGCAAGCAATTAAACAAAGGACGCAATGGAGAGCATGACACCTGGCATTTGCGATGGGGCAAAGATAACAATAGCTTCTATGATGGACGCAGCGCGCAGGTGGATGCGGAAACGGGTGTACTGTTATCTTTCTACGTAGATCGTTGGGGTCCCGGCGCGAACGAAGAAGCGGCGGAAAAACCGGCACTTCCGAAAGAAAAAGCGGTTCAGATCGCCGATGCATGGATCCTCGGCCACGTTCCGGATGGAGCCAGCTACAGGCGGCTGGACACGTCCGCAGATGCGGCTATCCAGGATTCGAGCGACGTGACGCTTACCTATCAATTGTTTTATCGCGATTTAATGGTACAGACCCGCAACATATCGTTGACGTTAAACCATGAGGGACGCTTGGTGGGGATGAACTCATCGCTCGGAATGGGATCGACAGAGCAGCTTGACCTGTTAAAAGCGACGCTGAAGCCGGAGGAAGCGAAGAGCAAGATGCTATCGTCCACGCAGATGGATTTAGTTTATGTCAGATCCGGGGGCTATTCGCTTTCACCTTCGGGCAAACCTATTCCCGTAACGATGACGCTAGCGTACGTTCCTATCGATCGGGAATACGGAGAACCGTTCTATCGGATGGTGGACGCAATCAGCGGCAAGATGGTTTCTCTATACGGAAATCTCCAAGGAGCAGGGACATCCGCCGAACCGACGGATATCCAGTCCCATTGGGCCCGAACGGCGCTTCAGACTGCAATCGAGCATGGAGTACTGGTGCCGGATGCAGAAGGCAAGGTTCATCCGAACAAAAAGATCACGACGGGAGATCTCATACGGATGGTTGCGTTGGCTTCAAGCCCGTATGTCGAAAATCCGAATTACAATTATTACGGCGCAGCGGCAGAGAAGCTCTACGCCGATGTCGATGAGAAATCGCCATATTATCGCTCGGTCAATTATTGGATAGGAACAGGCTGGCTAAAGGCCGATGGCAACGAGAAGCTTCATCCCGAAGCAGAAATAACGCGCGATCTGTTAGCGGGGTATTTAGCGAAGATAACGGGATACGAAAAGCTTTCGGTGCGCCTGGGTACGGCCGCTTCAGTAAGCGGACTGAAGGATTCGAAGGCCATCGTTAATCCGGGAGCGGTCGAATTGGCGCTAAGGTTAGGGTTAATGAACGCGAAGGAAGGCAGCTTCCGCCCTCAAGGTAATGTAACGGTCGCGGACGCTGCAACGATTTTGTACCGATTGGCCCGAATCCAAGGCGAGCTTGACCGACCGTTATCGAGATAAGCAGAATGAAGCCCTTCAGATCCGTTTCGGGTTTGAAGGGTTTTCATTTTTGACAGATCCCAGAGGAGTCACGAAATGGAGTTAGCTCTGCCCGCAGCAGTCGAATCGAGCTGAAGGCCAAAAAAGTGCCTTGTATCGCTCCCTAAAAAAAGGAGACCTAAGTAGTAACCGAAATCCTACCAACTCATCCATGCGCATGCGATACAATCGTCTAAAGGGCGGCGAAGCTGGTTTTTTCATGGGTTTATCGCTGCATAAATAGGTTAAGAAAGAGGGATACCCCTTTTTTTCTTCGCCTACTTGGTACAATTCGGCGTTTCCTGATATAGTATACATGAACACATCATCGGAGGGATTTCATGCTTAGAAGACGCTTCGGCAACTTGGATTCCGTAGGTGCTGGCAAAGCATCCAAGGATCAATTCGACCGTTGGCGTGAGGATCGGTTCCGCAAGCTGCGCAACAAGGGATACGGAGAGTGCGTTCCCAGCGTGGCGCCAGACCTAAGGTTCCTACAGCATAACCGCAGCGAGCCGTCCATAACATGGATTGGGCACTCTACTTTTCTCATACAAATGGCGGGCTTGAACATCGTCACGGATCCCGTATGGGCGCGGAGAATGGCATTTCAAAAGAGGCTGGCACCCCCCGGTATCGAACTATCGGACATGCCGTCCGTAGACGTCGTGCTTATCTCCCATGCCCACTATGACCATTTGCACGTAGGATCTCTTCGCCGGCTTAGAGGCCCCAAGAAAATGATCGTGCCCGCGGGTCTGAGGAAGAAGCTCATGGTAAGGGGTTTTCTTCAATCGAAGGAGCTTCACTGGTGGGAGGATATTTCTTTCCATGGGGTAAAGTTTACTTTCGTTCCCGCACAGCACTGGACCCGCCGCAATCCTTGGGATATGAATACTTCCCACTGGGGCGGCTGGGTGCTGCAGATCGATCACGGACCGACGATTTATTTTGCCGGGGATAGCGGCTACTTCCGCGGGTTTAACGAGATCGGACGGAAGTTCGATATCGACGTGGCCTTGCTTCCCATAGGAGCGTACGATCCCGAATGGTTCATGGCATCGCAGCATGTCAGTCCGGAAGAGGCCTTGCAGGCATTCCTGGACGTGAGAGCGAAATATTTCGTACCCATGCATTACGGCGCGTTTAAGCTGTCCGACGATACTCCCGCGGAAGCCTTGCAGCGATTGGAGACGGCCAGAGTAAAGCTCGGCATCCCGCAAGAGAAGCTATTGCTGCTCCAGCACGGCGAGACGATGCGCTTCGAAAACAGTCATACAGAAACCCTTAAAGCAAAGGATGGATTAGACTCATGATTACCGTATCCGGCGTAAGCCTGCGTTTCGGCAAGCGCCCCCTGTTCGAAGATGTAAATATCAAATTCACCCCCGGCAACTGCTATGGTTTGATCGGAGCTAACGGAGCGGGTAAATCCACGTTCCTTAAGATTCTGTCCGGAGAAGTGGAATCCAGCTCGGGCGAAGTTCATATTACCCCGGGCGAGCGTTTGGCCGTTCTGAAACAAAACCACTACGAGTATGATGAATTCAACGTGCTAGAGACGGTCATCATGGGCCATGAGAAGCTCTATAAGGTTATGAAAGAGAAGGACGCTATTTATCTTAAAGAAGATTTCTCCGACGAAGACGGCATGCGCGCGGGCGAGCTTGAAGCGGAATTCGCGGAAATGAACGGCTGGGAAGCCGAGAGCGAAGCTGCCGGCATGCTGAACGGTCTCGGAATCACGACCGAGCTTCACGACAAGAAAATGTCGGAGCTCAGCGGTAACGAGAAGGTTCGCGTATTGCTCGCGCAAGCTTTGTTCGGAAGCCCTAATATCTTGCTTCTCGATGAGCCTACCAACCACTTGGACCTCGAGTCCATCAATTGGTTGGAAGATTTCCTTTCCCGCTATGAAGGTACCGTTATCGTCGTATCCCATGACAGGCACTTCTTGAACCAAGTTTGTACGCATATCGCGGATATCGATTACGGTAAAATCCAAATGTACGTCGGCAACTACGACTTCTGGTACGAGTCCAGCCAATTGGCCATGAGGCTCATGCGCGATCAGAACAAGAAAAAGGAAGATAAGATTAAAGAGCTGCAAGAGTTCGTTCAGCGGTTCTCCGCCAATAAATCCAAAGCGAAGCAAGCGACCAGCCGTAAGAAGTTGCTCGACAAGATTTCTTTGGACGATATCCGTCCTTCCAACCGCAAATATCCATTCATTAATTTCAAGCCTGAGCGCGAAGTAGGCAAGCAAGTAGTAACGGTAGAGAATCTGACCGCTGCCTTGGAAGGGGAGAAGATTCTTAACGGCGTCAACTTCGTCGTTAACAAAGGCGACAAGATCGCTTTGGTAGGTCCTTACGGCCATGCCAAGACGCTTCTGTTCCAAATTCTCGTAGGAGAAAAGGAGCCTGACGAAGGTTCCGTAACTTGGGGAGTAACCGCGGTTAAGGCTTATTTTCCTAAGGAAAACTCCGCTTACTTCGACGGCGTGGACCTGAACTTGGTCGAATGGCTGCGCCAATACACCAAGGATCCGGACGAATCGTTCATCCGCGGATTCCTTGGCCGGATGTTGTTCTCGGGCGACGAGGCTCTGAAGAAGGGCTCCGTCTTGTCGGGGGGAGAAAAAGTACGCTGCATGCTTTCCCGCATGATGCTTACGAACGGGAACGTGCTGTTGCTTGACGAGCCGACGAACCATTTGGACTTGGAGTCCATTACGGCGCTCAATAACGGGTTGATCGACTTCGACGGTCCGATTATCTTCACGTCCCATGACCATCAGTTCATGCAGACGATCGCCAACCGGATCATCGAGATTACGCCGAACGGCGTCATCGACCGGATGATGACCTTCGACGAATACTTGGAGCACCCGGAAGTTCAGGCGCTTCGGGCACAATTGATTCCGGAGGATATGAGAAAATAAGAATGCGACGCTTGCCGGGAAATCCGGCGAGCGTTTTTTGTATAACCTCCGACATAAACGTATTGTCGCCATCCCTAAGGACGGCGACAGACGTTTATGCTTGCTGGCATGTTTTGGGATTGGGATCTAAGGTTAAACTATTGCGATGGTCGTTGTGCAAAAAGGTTAGAAAATGGGGGACGCGGAATGGATATCTACGGCGATATCAAAAAAGGAGAGAAGGGCGCCTGGATCAGCATCGGGGCCTACCTCGTGCTCTCCTCCTTGAAGCTGGCCGCGGGTTGGCTTTTCGCATCCGAGGCGTTAACGGCAGACGGCTTAAACAATGTGACCGATATCGTGGCGTCGGCTGCCGTGCTCATCGGGCTTCGAATCTCACGCAAGCCGCCGGACCAAGATCATCCTTATGGCCATCTGCGGGCGGAGACGATCGCTGCTCTGTTGGCTTCCTTTATCATGGGGACAGTAGGCCTTCAGGTTCTTATAGCCGCAGTGCGCAATCTATGGAAAGGGGAGTTCACGACACCCGATCTCAATGCGGGATGGGTAGCGCTGGTCGCAGCGGGTTTAATGTATGGAATCTACCTATACAATATCAGACTAGCCAGGCGGATCCACAATCAAGCCCTGCTGGCTGCCGCCCAAGATAATCGATCGGATGCCCTTGTAAGCATCGGCGCGGCGATCGGTATTTTCGGCACGCGTCTAGGTCTCCCCTGGTTAGATGGAGTCGCTGCGATTGCCGTCGGCTGTATCATCCTGAAGACCGCTTGGGATATTTTCATATCGGCGACCCATACGCTAACTGACGGGTTTGACGTACAGCAGCTCATGAGCCTGCGGACTACGGTCGAAAAGACGAAAGGCGTTAAAGCTATTAAAGACATTCGGGCAAGGATTCACGGGAGCACCGTGCTAGTGGATGTCGTCATCGTAGTGAATCCGTCCATCTCCTTGGTGGAAAGCCATGAAATATGCGACACCATAGAGCGAAGAATGAAGCGGAAGCATGACATCGAGACTGTGCATGTTCATGTAGAGCCTGATGATTCTACGGCGCAATAGGCGGAATAGGCGGAATATCTGCTAAATCAGCAATACCTGCGTGGTAATTACTCCCTGCCCCTGCCCATTTCCCCTCTTGTTTCCCCTTGACCTGCGGGGCTTCCCGTTCTCCGTACCTAGACGAATATGGAACTCTTTTCCCATGAAGGATATTCGGTCTGAGAATGACGACTCATGGAAGGATCCCCAAGTCCCCCTATAATGGACAAGTAGGAGCGCTTTTTGCTACCTAAAATGGATTCCATAGGAGGACGAAACGGTTGAAAAAAGGCATCATCCTATTCATCGCGTCGGTATTGTTGTTCGTATCCATTCCTGCCTTTGCGGCAGCGCAGCAAGGAACAACTGCGGTAGTCGTATCATCGGTTAGCTTTAGAAGCGGTCCTAGCACGTCGTCGAACGTCATGAAGTATTTGAAAGCGGGAGAAACGGTTTCCGTGCTGGAAAAGACCAATTCCTATTGGCTTAAAGTACAGGACGGCAAAGGCATCGTCGGCTACGTTTCCTCTAATTCTAAATATATCAGTTATAAAGAGCCCGAACAGGGCCAGGCGGGTACAAACGCGATCGTCGTATCGTCGGTATCCTTCCGCAACGCGCCTTCTACGAACGGAGCGCTCATCCGTTATCTCCAAAGGGACGAGCGGATCACGATAACGAGCGTTGTAAACTCCTATTGGTATGCGGTTAAGGATGCTTCGGGAGCTACCGGATACGTGAGCAGTTCTACGCAATACGTTAAGCTGACAGCATCTCTTCCGCAGAAGCCGGCTCCAACTCCGGCACCAACGCCGACGCCGAGCCAGCAGGTCGAGAAAGTGATAGCGGCAGGGCTTAAATATCTGGGCACTCCCTATGAATTTGGTTCAAACCGCAACACGACGACGACATTCGATTGCTCGGATTTCGTGCGCCAGGCTTTCAAGGATGCATTGAACGTCACTCTTCCCGCGAGCTCGCGCACGCAAGGCGCCTATGTACGAGACAAGAGCCCGGTTACTACGGACTGGCATTCGCTAAAGCGTGGAGATTTGATGTTCTTCATGGATTATAAAGGCACGAAAGCATCCAGCTATGCGGGCAAACGTCCTTTCGAAGAGAGAATCTCGCATGTGGCCATCTATTTGGGCGACGGTAAGGTGCTGCAAACTTATTCCGTTGCATCCGGCGGAGTTCGGACCGACAGTATTGTCGGCAAGCATTGGGAGCACCGGTTCTTGTTTGGCGGCAGCGCGTTGTAAATTCCATAACTAAAAAAGAGTTCGGGTACCGCATGTCGCGGCGCTCGAACTCTTTTTTCATAAATTAAACTATTCCATCAATGCCAGTACAGCCTCGGAGCACTTGGCCGGGTGATATTCCGCATTGCGTAGAGCGAGAAGACTATCCCGGTGCTGATAGGCCGCGTACGGCTCTTGGATCAAACGGAACCACCGGTCTATCGTTTCGCTGTTCTTCATCAATTCCCCAAAGCCATGGGTGACGAAATATTCGGCATTCTCTTCCTCTTGACCCGGGATGGGCTCGTAGAAGAGCATCGGAATTCCTTTGGACATGCCTTCCGTGCAGGTCATTCCGCCCGGTTTGGTGACGAGCAAATCCGAGACGTCCATCAGCTTGCTGATTTCCTTCGTAAATCCAAGCACATGTACGTTCTTATGCTGGAATCGCGAATCGGAGAGCAGCTTCTCCTTGGCTTTCTCGTTGTTGCCCATGCACAAGATAAGCTGAACGCGATCCGTATAGGCGGCCATATACTCCACGAGCTCTTCTCCGTATAGCAATCCCCAGCCTCCGCCCATAATGAGGACAGTAGGCATGTCCTTCAGCTTGAATTGCGATAGGATTTCGGCCCTGTCATGAGGGTGCCAGAAGTTCGGATGAACGGGAATGCCGGTTACTTCGATCGACGTAGGTGGAACGCCGCGTGCGATTAGTTTATTCCGAACGGCAGGGGTGCTTACCAGGTAGGTGTTAACCTCCGGATTGGTCCAAGACGCGTGGGCATCGTAGTCCGTTATTAGCGTATACAAAGGAACATCCAACCCAAGCCTTTTCAACCGACTTACGACGGCATTGGGTACAGGGTGGGTGCAGACGATGGAATCCGGCTTCAATTGACGGACGACGTCCGCGACTTGATTGTAAAATAACCGGTGCAAGGCGAATTGCGTCATTCGGTTTAATGATTTATGATAGCCGCTTCGGTACATTCTCCCGACCAGCTTGGGCTGTTTGCTCACGGTCTTGCGATAGGCGGACAGTATCAAAGGGCCTATGATGGGATTCAGAAAGGTGCCCAACTCAATGACGCGCGTCTGGATACGCGGCGATAGCTGGCGCAATCCAACCGAGAGCGCATAAGCGGCTTGCGTATGTCCGGTACCGAAACCTTCGGAAAGCAGCAGAACTCGTTTTTTACGCATAGAAATAATCCTCCACTTTACCTATTACCATATTACGCTGAAGAGGGGCGCGGAACAAGTGGTACAATAAGAAGAAACTAGCCAAAGGAGGAATTGATTACAATGAATGAAACAAGCGGAATCCCGGAAATTGTGAAAATATCTTATAAAACAGGGGATTATGTCGGCGAAGCGTTCGAACGGGACGATCGGCGGGTGCTGGTGAAGGTGCTGGCGGTGCTTCAGCATCCAACCCAGGGAGACCTGCATAGCTCCTATGACCCGGATGCAGCCATGTTTCATGAACGCCGTGCGCTCTCCTATACCGAGAAGGTATGGGTGCCGATTCAAACAGTGCAGCCTTACACGGGCGCGATTCCCGACTATCGGGAGTCGTTGCAGACCGCGCTTGGCATCGAGATGGAGCGTATCGACCGCTTGAAGCGTTGGTCGGAGCGCAGCTTGGAGAACTTGGAAAGTCTGCGCAAGGACTATGGCATGTGAGGGTAGAACTTAAGTCACGGTTTTCGGACAAAATTCAACATTGCGATCGCACCCCTTAGTCTTGCGGAACTAAGGGGTGCTTATTTTGCGTGAGAATCATGAGAATTTCCAAAATTATCTTCAACATTCTCCGGTTGAAACCGTTATATAGGTAGAGCGTTAAATAGAAAAAGCAGCTATGGAGGATCGCCTTACAAATGAGAATGTGGAACAAAACAGAGAAAAACCAGACCGCGTCGTCCCGTCCCAGCAACTTTTATAATCGAATTCTCTCGATGTTCCTTGTGTTTGCCATTGTGGGCAGTTCGTTCGCCGGAGCAGCTTCAGCGGCGGAGGAAACCGTGAACGATGTTTACCTCACGCCCGATACCCAGAGCGGGAAATTATACGTAGAAGATAATTCCATCATCTTAACGGCTTATGCCAATATTTCCGGCGTATCTGCTGCCAGAAACGTCACGGAGGACGCGACTTGGTCCTCGACTTCGACCTCGGTTAAGGTCGTCAAAGGCGTCGTCACCGCCACCGGGGCCGTATCTTCGGCTACGATCACGGCGAAATACAAGGACAAGTCGGATACCTTCCTCGTCGTTTCCGAGTACTACTACGAAGATGTGAAATTAAAGACGGCAACGGGCGATGCGCCGGACAAGCAAGATATCAATCTAGGTTCTGAGCTTAAGCTGACGGCATGGGGAACCAAGGGATCTTCCGTGAATGACGACATCACGGCTGCGGCGCAATGGACGACCTCGAACTCGGCTGTCGCAACGGTGAGCAGCGGCACGGTTACGTTGCTGACTGCGGGTACGGTTACGATTACAGTCAAGTCCAAAGGGAAATCGGATTCTATCGCTTTAACCGTAGAGTCGCCGTACTCCTCGATCGATATTTTAGATAGCGATAGTAAGATTATCGAAGGTCCGATCGATATGAACGTGGGTGCTGATAAAACCCTCAAGGCCCAAGCGACTCAGAAAGTCGGAGGAACTGTTCCGCTAGACGAGACGGACATTTGGTCGACCAGTAATGCAGCGATCGTTAAAGTGGAGGGGAACAAGCTGACGGCTGTCGGAGCGGGTACGGCTATCGTCTCCGCTAAGCGTTATGGCGTAACCGATTCCGTAACCGTCATCGTGAGGACGGAATACGAGGCGCTGAGAGTCACTCCGGATAAGCCGATTTATTTAACCCTTTACGGAACCGGAGTTGAGCTGAAGGCGGAGGCTTTAAAAGGGGTCGACGAGCCTGATCTCGTTACCGACGAAGCCGTGTGGAAAATTTCCGATGCGGACCAAGCGGTTGCCGCCATTTCAACGAAAATCGACGGAACGGTCTGGATAAATCCTAAAGGCGTCGGAACGGCCAAAATCAATGTCTCTCATAAAGGCTTATCCAAGGATATTTCCGTTACGGTATTTCCGACGATTACTACGGTCGAAATCTCCAAGGATTCGCTTGATGTTTTCTTAGAAGATACAGCCACTCTTCCGGCTGTTTCAGGCAAGACAGTAACAGGCGATTCAAAAGATATCGGCAAATTAGTGGAATGGTCTTCAAGCGAAGACGATGTCGTCGCGATCGAAGACGGCAAATGGAAAGCTCTCGCGAGCGGAACCGTTACTCTAACCGCGCAGATTAAAGCGTCGGACGAAACGATCATCAAAGATACATTAACGATTAACGTTCATAAAAAAATCCTGACTTTGGTCCCTTCCGCGGATACGATCAGCGTCGTCATCGGCAAGGAAGTCGATTTGCCTAAGATACAGCTTATTTATGAAGACGGGGAAGAAGAAACGATCTCCGATAAAATAACCTGGAAATCCTCCACGCCGAACTTGCTTGTCAAGGCAACGACAATGAAAGGCTTGCTCCCGGCAACCGCGACATTAACCGGAACGTACTTGAACAAAACGGTGAAAATCAAAGTGACGGTGGAAGAGGAGTTCGCATCCTTCATCATCGCTCCGACCAAAGTGAGCGTAACCTTGAAAAAGTCGCAAACGATCAAAGTAACCGGGATTACGAAGAGTGGCAAAAAAGTAACACTCGGCTCTCGCATCGATTGGAGTGCGTCGAGCGATGAACACCTGACGATTAAAGGAGCTTCGGTTAAGGGGTTAGCAGAGGGCAGCGGCAAGCTTACTGCAACCGTTCAAGGCAAAAACCTCGAGATTCCTTACGTAGTTACAGCCAAGCTGTCCAAGCTTACGGCTTCCGCAACCTCGATTAAGCCAGCAATCGGCGATCAAGCAAGCATCGTGCTTACCGCGCTTTACGAGAACGGCAAGACGGCTAACGTCACGGCTTTAGCGGTATGGACAACCTCCAAGGCAACGGTTGCTACCGTAACCGACGGCAGCATCAAGGTCATCGGCAAAGGCAGCGCATCCATCAAAGGCACGTTCGGAGGTAAATCCGTTACGATTCGCGTTTCGGTGAAGTAAGAGGGGGAAATCGTGCAAATGATGGAACAAAGCGTTCAGCCTCATCTTGGCGGCAACCTCGATATTAAAGATTAAGTCAATGCAAAAAGGGCTCCCGAGACGGCAATGTCATTAAGTTAAGCTCAAAGACAAGACCTGGAATTAAAATGAAATCCGAAACGGCATGGGGAAAAGCCCTGTGTCGTTTGTTTTTTTGGTCCAAGCAAGGAATAAGCGTACAGCAAACAA